>JAJFFS010000001.1 GCA_021776515.1 Robiginitomaculum sp.
GGACTACCCGCCTCTGCCTGCTTCAATATGCCGATGATCTGGCTGTCCGAATATCGTGACTTCTTCATGGATGAATCTCCTCAATCCTGATTAAGAGAAAATTCTACTTATGAGCACCCTTAAAATACGGGGGTATTACCATTTCCATGTAAAAACTTGGCCTAATACTGAAGCCATAATAATGTGTACTACTTCATCACGACTTGGTTTTCTATAATTATCATGTTGAGCTAAAGCTACAGGGCTTCGTGCTATAACATCATTATTTTTAAGTCCCCTTATCACAACTGCTGGAAAATTCGCTCTAACTTTAAATTTCGTCAAACACGACCTTATAGAAATTGGTAGGCTTTGTGAAAGAACAGCACCCATTTTTGCTAAATCAAGTACATTCGAATGTGGATATTTATGATAGAAACTATCAACTAGCTGTTCGACCAAATCACACTCACTTCGTGTAAGATTAAGTATCATTACTTCATTTACCATATTTAAAACCTTTGTAAAAAATAAAACCATCTAAAATTGTTCTATCGATTAAAAAAATTGCATGTGCATTCGATTTAGCATTCAGTTTCTTACGTATAGATATGACATGAGCATTTATAGTCTCAGATTTTAACCCAATCTCAAACGCAATTTCTTTAGTTCTGTAACCAGACGCAATTAGACCTAACACCTGTTTTTGACGTTTCGTAAGCGTCACAGGTGATTTTGGACTTGGTGTAATCCATATCCAGTCTCTTTTTACTTTCTTCGACATAAATGGAAATCAGCCGCCCATGAGCAACTAACAACCAATAACGTCAAAATTTATATATAACTATATATGGGTGCGATTTGCAGATTTTCAATATCAACCTAATGACAATTCATATTGCTGCTTACGCTTTTTGTCCTGCTCCCGTCTCATTTGAGCGCGAGTTTTTTCTTGCCCTAGTCTCGATGATAACCTTTCAAAACTCCTTGCCTCGCGCCTTTCCTGCTTGGTTATCAAATCCGAATAACGGTTTAAGCGCATAAGCTCTTGCTTCTGACTTTGTGCCAATAGCTGTTTTTCAGTTGTATGTTCCTGCACTCGCCACCTATCTTGATGAGCATATTTCCAACGTAGAAATAGTTCATAGCCAAGAACAGCTTGAATATTTTTAGTTATTCCTTGCGGTTTCTTCTTATATCTCTGTCGTAAGATTTTTGCTTCTTCGGCTCGCTGTTTTTTCAAGAGCAAATCAACTTCATCACGGTGTCGTATTTTCGCAAATGTAATTTTCCGTTTTAATGTCTTTCTCCTACTTTCTGCAAGGCGGTCAATACGAGCCGCCATACCTCTAAGCTTTCGATAAAGTTTTTGTTCCCGTGTAAGATCAATACGGGTTTTTACTTTTGGCTGTTTCTTCGTAGCCGCCTTAATTATACGCTGCTGTTCTTTGGCTTCTTCTACTGATGGGTAGCTTTCTAGTAGACTTAAACGCTGTTTAACCTGCCTAGTTTTTACCCCATCAATTTGCCGTGCCAAAGAATGTATTTGATTGTCTCTATCGACAACAACAAAGGCTCGGCGTTGCCCTTGGGCAATAATGTAGCCTTGATTACTCATAGCAATAGCAAACTCTTTTTTATCACTATGCTCATGCCATAATTTGGTAATGCTATTTTTGCGAGCTTCCACACTGTCAACATCACAGTTCTTACCTTGTGACTTGCCAAGGTCATAGCCTTGTTTTCTGGCTTCTATTCGATCTTTACCCGTCTTGTAATAAATTTGTAGATCAAAGGTTTTTGCTAGTTCTTTAGTGCAAGTACGAAGATGGTAATGGTCGTTAGACATGTGAATAGCTCTTAATTCTCGCCCATCGATTCTGCTCCACACCACATGACAATGCTTGCGAAGTTCACCATCACTTTCACCAATCTTCTCATGGAAGATTATTGCTCTAGGTTGCCCCGACAAACCAAGCTTATTTTCAATATGGTCAATGGCATATTGCCATTCTTTTTCTGTCCAATCTCGTTGTGATTTATCAGGGTTGATAGAAAGAGAATAAAAGCCTTTTTTGCAGTTGGTGTTATCTGCGATAACTTCCCACTCGCGGAAAGCTTCATAAATATTATCGCTTGCCGAACCAGAGAGGGAATGAACGATTATTTTTTGATTGTCTACTTCGTTAGACAGGTGCAACGCCAAATCAACCGCACCACGTCTTTGTGATCCTTTCAAGATCATGGCTTACGGCCTAGAGCCACAAAGCATTGATCGCGGGTGGCTAATATCTGCCTGTGAAGCGAGTCCAGCTTTTCACGCTGTGGTGTGGTTTCTTCGGTAATGGCAAACAAGGTCGCAAAGGCTTTGAGGTCATCAGCAAGTCGTCCAAGACAAGCCAAGACCAAAGCAATTTGTTTGCCCTCGCTTAACGAGACGCGCTTGCGCCGAGAGGCCGTATTATCTCCGCCAGCAAGTGATGCATCACGCATATAGGCACTTAGGCTGGTGCGCCTGACATCGGCTTTATGGCTGATGGTTTGTTTTTCACTGTCGTTTAAGCGCACGGTTACTGACCTGTTGCGCTGACGGGTTTCTGAACCACTATTCGTGATCTTGCCAGAACCCGGAAGTTTGGGTTTGGTGGTCATATTCAATTTTCCTGATTGGGGGTTGCTTTAACCCTCATCCGCTTACGTTCCGCTTTGCAGAACTACAGCGCGACAAGCATTTTGGTGCTTTGTCGAACGTCAAATTACGGCTCGATGCCTGTTTGACGTTATATGGGGAGGGATCCAATGGGAGGGGCAAAGCCCACTCCCTTGGCAAGGGCGCGGTAACACCGCGCATACCTTGCACCTAAACTTAACTTACCAGAGGTGAAGCTATACCTGCAACATAAATACGCGCAGCCTGATACTGTTGCGCAACTTCGAACCGGATTCGTTTATTTATCTCAACGGGATAGCATGAAGCGTCATGACCCGTTTGCCCGGATCATGACGCAAAATTCGATTTATTCAAAAAATCCCTTAGGATATTCGGTAATGAGCAATGGGTCTTCTATTCTAAGATGAAAAAAGAAGAGCGGATAAAACTATAAGTATTATTATAATTGTTATTTCTTTGCCTGTTTCATAATTACCAGTACTCCCCGTTCCGATATAAGAAATAAGAGCAAATAAGCCATTAATAACTAGGATTGCTGGTATAAAAAAAAGAGCAGAAGTCCAATCACCTGTAGCCAGCAACACTAGTGTTACAGACCCGACTGTTAAATACATCAATGTTTTTACTACAACATTTAAAAGACGACCCTTTATGCTAGACATAGTAATACCCCGGTATCTCCAATTGTTTCATTTTATATCTCCCTGAATTATTATGTGAGTTGGTTATTGGCCTCATTGCCGTGCTTGAACATTTCGCGCCATGTCAATTATAGCCTTAGCTGATTGCGCCAGCATGATGATGACAAGACCAGCTATGGTAAGGCGAATGATCGGTGGTATTTCAAAAGAGCTAATCTGGCTTGGGTTTTTGGAAAGTTGAGTGAGGTAATCAAAGCCAATATTGGTGAACCAATTGGGCATGTTGATGAAAGCCCAGCCATATGAGAGCGAATACAAAGCCCACAATGTAAGCGCCGTTCCAACAAGCACCATTGCGCCGCCAACCAGAGTAACAATCACGGTTAGTGCATAGCTAAAATCATAAACATTCTTGCTTGGCCTTACAAAAGATGCCGCTTTGGTTTGACTGCCCATTTGATCGCTCCTGATTTGCCCAATTGCTTTATGAAAGTTGGGATAGGCTACTAGCTCTGGGCTATCGCTTGATTTTGCCTTTCACTTTTTTGTGTTCGCCTTGCCAAATCGCTTGACCAGTTAGACCTTTACATATTATACCAACTTTCATAAAATAGTTGGGTTATTACTCTCGCTCTGATAGGGTTCAATAAATAAGAAAGGTAATCTGTGCGAAGCAAGAAATTGATCAATAATATTGTGGGGTCGTGTGGTTAGAAAAATGCCTTTAGCTAATCCCAATCATCCTAAAAAGGGTTCCTCTATCAAGGTTGAGCCCATTCGTGATTCCAAAGATATAAAAGCAATTAAAAAGCACCTTAAAGATCACCCTCGTGATCTTTGTTTATTTAGCTTTGGGATTAATACTGCCTACCGCGCTAGTGAAATTTTATCTCTTACCATAGGCCAGATTGAGCATTTACAAGCTGGTGATCGTTTAGAGATCAAACAGCCAAAGAGTGGTAAGTACCGCGCCATCACACTGAACAAGACGGTGGTTGCCGCGATGCAGAACTGGCTACAGGTTCACCCCGATAAGCGTAGTGATGCGCCATTATTTATCTCTCAGCGCACAGCTAAGGCTTTAAGCGTCTCGACGCTCAATAATATGGTCAAAAAGTGGTGCCGGAGCATTGGCCTTAAGGGCAATTACGGCTCGCATTCCATGCGCAAAACATGGGGGTATCATCAAAGGGTTAGAAACAAACAACCCATTCCCTTGCTCATGGTTGCCTTTGGACACACCAGCCAAGGCCAGACGCTTGATTATCTCTGCATTCAAGATGATGAAATCAGGGATTTGTACGGGATGGAGTTGTAGTTTTTATACCAGTTCAAAACGTAAGCTACGCCCAATCGCATTAGCCGCTTTAGCCAATGTTCCTAATGTTACGCCTTGGTGCTCCGGGTCAAGCAACCGATCAAGAGCGGCCCTTGATGTTTGCATACGGTTTGCCATGGCAGTTTTAGAGAGCTTCTCATTCTTCATATGTTCGGCAATTTGACGTGAAAGCACGGCCTTAATGGCAGATTGCGTAACGTCTTCGTAAATCCCCTCATCATGTAAGAAATCCTCAAATGACGAACCCATATGTTTGTTTTTATGTTTTTTAGCCATTGTCCAATTCCTTTTGTCTTTTTGCCGCAAGTTTTAAATCTCGGTCAGGCGTTTTTTGTGTTTTCTTTTTTATGGCATGGAGCAAAACCATTTTACTCTCATGAACACAAAAAAACACCCTTGCGATATTGCCCCTCTCAAGTTTTGATCTAACTTCCCAAAGTCCGGAATAGTTAGAAATTGACTTACAAAGCGGCATTCCAATTGGCCATGAAAACTCACAATCGCGAATATCGTGGCCTATTAATTTTTGATCAGCGAGAGATAAATCGTCTTTTAGCCATTCTCTCACAGGTTCTTTTCCGCTTTTAAGCCGAAAGAATATTGCGGGTAGTTTCTTAAGGCTTTTAGTCATTCATTATCGTACCAATATTGATACGATTTGTCAAGAAATTTTTGATTTAGGGTCTCCCGATAAAAACTGTGCGCAAGGCACGTTAGATTCTAGCGCCGATTCCACCATTATGATAAAATAGCTTATCCTAAGCAGAAAGCAGGTCTGAATGTCCTTACAAGCGAACCAAAACCTTGACGTTAAGTCCGAGAAAGCCCTGAAGGGCAAAGCAGTCGTTTATGCCCGTGTCTCTTCGGTTAAACAAAAAGTGGTGGGTGATGGGCTGAACTCGCAAATCACCCGATGTGAGGAATACGCTAAATATAAGAGCTATGAGATCGTAGAGGTCTTTAAGGACGACATATCAGGCGGTCTGATTGAGCGACCCGCTATGCAATCCATGCTTGGGTTTCTTACCAAACACCGCAAAGACAACATTGTGGTTATCATTGATGACATTAGCCGTTTAGCCAGAGGCATTGAAGCGCATCTACATTTGCGCTCTGCCATAGCAAATGCTGGCGGTGTGCTGGAATCTCCCTCTATCGAGTTTGGCGAAGATTCAGACAGCCAACTTGTCGAGAACTTGCTAGCCGTCGTTTCCCAACATCAACGCCAGAAGAATGGCGAGCAGACCAAGAACCGGATGCGTGGTCGGGTAATGAATGGCTATTGGGTATTTGCTGCGCCTTTGGGTTATCGCTATGAGCGGGTAGCAGGACATGGCAAGTTGCTTGTGCGCCATGAACCTATGGCCTCGATCATACAAGAAGCCTTAGAGGGTTTTGCCTCAGGTCGCTTTCAAACCCAATCAGAGGTGATGCACTATCTAGAAACGCTGCCACACTTCCCAAGAGACGGGCGCGGCCTGATCCGCACACAGCGTGTGAAGAACATGCTTAAAAACCCGATCTATGCTGGAATGATTGAGAGGCCCAATTGGGATGTGCCATTACGCAAAGGCCATCATGAGCCACTTATAACTTACGCAACACATTTAGAGAACTTGGAACGCCTAAAGCCCAAGACAATCCCAATAGTTCCGCATCGCAAGAATTTTGATGATGATTTTGTTTTACGCGGATTTATCACTTGCGCAGAATGTGGCTCAAGCCTGACTGCGTGCTGGTCAAAAGGTCGGTATAAGAAATACCCTTATTACCTCTGCCACAACAAAGCCTGTTCCTGCTTTGGTAAATCAATCCCTCGTGCCAAGCTGGAAGGTGAGTTTGAGAACGTGGTCAAGACCTTGATGCCAAGCGAGCTTCTGATCAAAACAGGTTTTGCAATGTTCAAAATGCAATGGGCGCATAGGCTAGATGGGTTAAAGCTGCAGTTCATCGCCATGCAATCCCAGCTTAAACAATCGGACAAGGAAATTGAGTCTCTGCTTGATAGGATTGTTGATGTTCAAAGCCCTACAGTAATCAAAGCCTATGAGAAGAAAATCAGCAAACTAGAGACGAACAAGCTAGTTTTAGCTGAAAAAGCCAAGCTAATGACCAAGCCGGTAAGCAGCTTTGAGAGCAATCTTCGAACCGCTATAGAATTCCTGTTAAACCCTTTAAGACTATGGGGTTCAGATAATATCAAACAAAAGAGACTTTTGCTCAAACTCGCCTTTTTAGGCAAAATCGCCTATGACCACGAAACCGGACTTCGAACCGGCACGCCAAGCCTACCATTTCAAATAATTCAAAGGCTTAGCGACGGTCTTAAGGGGAATATCACCCCCGAAGAAGTGATGGTGCCGGCAGAGAGACTCGAACTCCCGACCCCCTGATTACAAATCAGGTGCTCTACCAACTGAGCTATGCCGGCCCTGTAACGCACCTAGGATTTAGCACGTGATGCGCACTGCATAAAGAAAAATCCCGGTACGTAAAGTACCGGGATCAGTGTTTTGCTGGGGGGCAGGGGTTTATGGTGTTTTATATAAGCCTGCTTCTTTGATGTGCTGTTGTTCAGCACCGGCAGGTTTGGGCGTATTGGTTACGCCAAAATGGTTGTGGCGATTGATACGCCAATTGTTGTAAGGACGGCGGCGTACATGACGACACCAATGATTGATTGAAGCGGGTTGTTACCAAAGCGAACCATAATTTTATTCTCCTCATTTGCCCCGGGGGAGTGTCTGGGGCGTTGACCGAAATTGACCTCTTTGTGGGTCTGGGCGGGTTATTCCGTCCATGTCGATAATCAATAAACACATATCGAAAAACAATCAAGTTTTATTTATCGTAAAACAATGAAATATTGGTAATAAACGATAAATTTATTGACCTAATTTCATTTAATTATTTGAAATCATTCATATTTAAAATTTAGCAAAAAAAAGCAGTTTTTGCACACAACATCCAGGCATCGAACAAAAGACCCTGGAAAAGCCTCTCAGTGGTTAATCTAGGCAAGTCAGGTTAGTCTCATAAACAACAGATTCGAAAAAACTGTAATATGGGCGGTGGGAATAATTATGTTTGACTTGAAAGTCTGCGGAGGAACCATTGTTAACGGAGATGGCGGCGCGCCGTTCAATGGCGATATGGCTATCCAGGATGGTAAAATTGTACAAATTGGCACTGTTTCAGGCCCGGCAAAGCGGGAGATAAACGCTCAGGGCGCGATAGTTACGCCCGGCATTATAGACGTGCACACACATTATGATGGTCAGGCCGTGTGGGATGCAGATCTTGCACCGTCCTCCTGGCACGGCGTGACCAGTGTGTTGATGGGTAATTGTGGTGTTGGTTTTGCCCCTTTGCGTCCGGGTGATCAGGACCGACTGGTCAGTTTGATGGAGGGGGTAGAGGAAATTCCAGGCACGGCTCTGCACGAAGGACTGGATTGGCAGTGGGATAGCTTTGGTGACTATATGGATCGGCTGGCGGCCATTCCCCATGCAATTAATGTAGCAACACAGATCCCTCATGACCCTGTACGCCTTTATGTGATGGGTGATCGGGCAGAAACCCGCGAAACAGCAAGCGAAGATGATGTTCGCACCATGACGGCACTGGTCCATGAAGGACTGAAAGCCGGTGCGTTTGGGTTTTCAACAGGGCGTACTGACACGCACCGCACATCTGATGGCCACGATACGCCAGCCTCTATTGCCGAACGACAAGAACTGGAGGGGTTAGCATCAGCATTTCGGGGCTTGCCATATCGTATTTTATCGGCGGTTTCTGATTTTGACATGCACGAGGGCGAAGAACGCTTTGATCCGGAATTTGATATTCTGGAAGCCATGGCCCGCATTGCCGGGCGGCCCATGACCTTGTCCACCATGCAGCGGTTTTTGTACCCTGAACAATGGGAACGTATCGCCGGGCGTATTGAAAATGCCCGTGCCAATGGCCTGGATATGCGCATGCAAGTGGCCCCGCGTGGCGTTGGTGTATTGCAAGGGTTGCGCACAACGTTAAATGCACTGGTAGGCAAGCCCAGTTACCGCAAGATTATGGATTTGCCATTTAAGGAAAAACTGGCAGCGTTACGAGACCCTGTAATGCGCCAGAAAATCCTGAGCGAAGGGCGAATAAGGGTGTCAGAAATAGACCCTGCGGCCCCACCGCAAATTGATCAGGTACTGGATAATCTGGATTTTCTATCCGCGCGCATGTTTCCACTTGGTGACCCACCCAATTATGAGCCAGCAGCAGAACACTCCATCCAGACCCGCGCCGAAGCGCGTGGTGTTAGTGTGCTGGAGGAATTATACGATCAGATGCTGGAAGATGATGGTGAAGCAATCATCTATTTCCCCATTTTCAACTATAATGATGGCAATCTGGATACGGTGTATCGCATGATGACTCACCCGGCATCGCATTTGGGGCTGGGTGATGGTGGCGCACATGTGGGGACTATAGTGGATTCGGCATGGTCGAGCTTTTTCCTGGCGCACTGGACACGAGACCGCACACAAGGGGATGGCCAGCACATACCCCTTGAACGTGCGGTACAGATGACAAGCGCCGACCAGGCTGATTTTTTAGGGATCAAGGACCGTGGCCGTCTGCAACCTGGCCTGATGGCCGATATAAATATTATTGATATGGATCGCTTGCTGGTGCGTCGCCCACACATGATTTACGATCTTCCCGCCGGCGGACGGCGACTGGTGCAAGAGGCGCAAGGCTATATCGCCACTATGGTGGCGGGCGTTCCTATATTGGAAAATGATCAGCTTACCGGGGCTACGCCCGGGCATTTGCTGCGGGCGGTATAAAGGAAATCAGGGAAGGCCATGCGCACCTCCCCGCTATTTGATTAACCAAAGAACGACCAGATAGCGGCAACCATTGCATAACCTATCAATGTATAGGCACCGTCAACCAAACCCATCTGGATCGGGTAATCACCGTATATCCAGCCATAAGCGCTCGTGGTCAGACCAAAACAAACGGCAACAATGAGACCGTATTTGATGGCGGTGACAAGCTTGCGGACATCCAACCATTTCAGCAACAGGCCAATACCGACAGATACGACGGCCACATTAATAAAACCCAGGGCCATTTGTACCGGTTGCTCAAAATTAAATTTCGTATTTGCGTCATAACCCAACGCGCTCATCATCTCGTCTATAAACAAAATGCCGTACCAGACAAAGCCAAGCAAAAAGAAAGCGACGCTTGTGGCCAGAATGCCAACCATATTCAATCCAAAGACTTTAGGCATTGGTTTACCCCCCGTTATATGATGGTCGCCCTTGTCAGCGCGCCATCGCCCCACTAGTTCATGATGGTCTTATCTGCCGTCCAAGCATGTAAACTAGTTTACTTTGTAGCATTTTTCTAGTCAGGAAAAAAAATGAATCGGATTCTTATCACCTCGGCTTTGCCCTACATTAACGGGATCAAGCATTTGGGGAACCTTGCCGGTTCAATGTTGCCTGCTGACATCATTGCCCGTTTTGAGCGATTGCGTGCAAATGAAGTGCTCTATATCTGCGCCACAGATGAACATGGCACACCGGCTGAGCTGGCAGCCGCCAGTGCCGGACAATCCGTGCGCGCCTATTGCGATGAACAGTTTGAGGTGCAACGTCGGGCATGCGAAGGTTTTGACCTTTCCTTTGATCATTTTGGCCGCTCTTCCAATGCCCCCAATGCGCAACTGACACAGCATTTTGCCGATGTACTGGAAGATAACGGACTGATCGAGGAACGGGTTTCCGAACAGGTCTATTCACTAGATGACAAACGGTTTTTGCCAGACCGCTATGTTGAGGGCACCTGCCCGCATTGCAGCTATGAAAAGGCACGCGGTGATCAATGTGATGATTGTGGCCGGATACTGGATCCGGTGGACCTGATTGAGCCGTATTCAACCATTTCTGGCTCGAAAAAACTGGAAGTACGGGAAACCCGCCATTTGTTTTTGCGCCAGTCCAAAATGCAAACCCGCGTGCGTACGTGGGTGGAAAGTGCAACTGACTGGCCACCTTTGGCGCGCTCCATTGCGCTCAAATGGCTGGACGAGGGCTTGCAGGACCGCGCCATAACGCGGGATTTAAGCTGGGGTATCCCGGTTTTGCGTCATGGCAAACCACGCCCGGGTTTCGAAAACAAGGTGTTCTATGTCTGGTTTGACGCCCCCATTGAATACATTGGCGCTACCCAGGAACATACAGAGGCATGCGGCGAAAACTGGGAAAGTTGGTGGCGCACTGATAAAGGTGCCGATGATGTCACCTATGTGCAGTTTATGGGCAAAGACAATGTGGCCTTCCATACGGTCAGCTTCCCCATCACCTTGCTGGGCTCTGGTGAACCATGGAAGACCGTGGACAAGTTAAAGGCTTTTAACTGGGTTACCTGGTATGGCGGCAAGTTCTCCACCTCGCAAAACCGTGGTATTTTTATGGATCAGGCGCTGGAACTTGCACCATCTGACCTCTGGCGCTGGCATTTGATGGCCAATGCCCCCGAAAGCGCGGACGCGGCTTTCACGCTGGAACACTTCCAGAGCACCGTGAACAAGGACCTGGCGGATGTTCTGGGTAACTTTGTCAACCGGATCACCCGTTTTGCCACCTCAAAGATGGATGGTGCCGTACCCGGTGGCGGCACACCTGGTGCGCTGGAAAATGAGCTATCAGCGCAACTTCAAACTCGCCTTATCGCCTTGACCGGATATTATGAAGCTATGGAATTTCGCAAAGCCATGGCTGAAACCCGGGCCATCTGGGCCATGGGCAATGAATACCTGGCTGAAGCTGCCCCATGGACGACGTTAAAGACAGATACGGATGCGGCAGCATTATCTGTCCGCACAGGACTTAACCTGGTGGCCATCGCCGCCATAATTGCGCAGCCTGTAATTCCACAGGCTGCGGCAAAAATTCTGGATGCTCTGAGCGTGCCGGAAGAAAACCGCAATTGGCCAGAGGCTACAGATGCAAGCTTGCTAAGCGCATTACCCATAGGTCTCAAGTTCACACCACCAGACGTGCTTTTCACCAAAATCACGGATGAAGACGTTACAGAATGGGGTGAACAGTTTGGGGCAGAATGTTAGCGCTCAGCTTTCGCTAGCACCTTCTGCTTCTGCTTCTGCCTCACCCTCGGCTTCGGCTTCAGTTTCTGCCTCACCCTCGGCTTCAGTTTCAGTTTCAGTTTCAGTTTCTGCCTCACCCTCGGCTTCAGCTTCGCCCACGGCTTCACTTTCACCTTCTGCCTCAGCTCCGTCATAATCGCCCATCACGTCATCTGTGATGACTGCTTCTGATGGTTCTTCAATGACTTCTGGTGCGTCTTGGGCTTCAGGTTCAGCGGGAGCAGACAGGCTATAATTAAGCAACCCCCCGCCTAATCCTGCCAGCAATAAACTCATAATTCCACGAATTAGCATGATACTTCCCCCTTTAGAACACTTTCGTAACACAATTCAAATGTACGAAGCGAGAGAATTAGTGTGGGAGGAGAAGTTTTTTTGCATGTACTCGCTGGACGGGTTTTACGATCAGGATTTTATGCTGATGTCGAGGCAAAAAAACATCGCTACCTTGCGTTATTGGTGTAAAATATGAGAAAACACCTAATGCTGAGTAGATGAAAGCAGGTGAGTTATGAAGGATTCAAAAGAACTGACGCCGTGGAAACACAAACTGGGGCTGGAGGGTAAAAAGGGTGAGAAGAGAAATTCTCATTTACCATTTTTACCTGAAATTTCAGAAAAAAAACTAAGCCGTGAGCTTAAGTTGGGCCGTTTGGCAAAAGATGTGCGACGCAGTGGAGAGGCTTCTTCAGAGACACAGGTCGGAGAGATTATTGAAGGAAAGCTTTCCAACCATTTAGGTGACATCCATGAAAAGGGGCTGGGCCAGTTTAAAGGACGCATCAAACACCTAAAAGGTATGGTCTCTCGCTATGCCGGGGCATTTGACACTGAACCTTTGGAAACAGCACTCGAAGGCACTATACATGAGATAGAGCAGGAGACCCTGCGCCATGGTGCAACATTGGAACGCTTGCGCACTGAATACGAGGATGCAGATCAGCATTATCAGGAATTTCGTGAAACCCATGGCTTGAAACGCCCGCCGGACCTTTCTGCGGGCCTCGTCGGTGCACTGCCAATATTCATTATGATGATGGTCATCGAAGCCGGGGCCAATATGTTTTTTTTCAGCCCGGGCAGTGATTTTGGTTTGCTGGGTGGGTTTTTCTATTCGGTTATCATCAGCGTGCTGAACATCGGTGGAGCCGCTCTTTTTGGTTATGCCTTTTTTCGCTGGCTTAACAGTCGGTCCTTTTTCCGCCGGGTGCTGGGTTCATTAATGGCACTGGTGTTTGTAAGTTTTCTTCTTGTTTTAAATGTTGTTGTTGGTTTCTACCGTTCCGCTTTCGTCACTTTAGGCGGTGAGGGTAATGGTAATTTGCTGCAAACAGCCATTGGTCACATCATGGCCCTTGATTTTGGGATACTGGATGAATTTTCGTTTGCGATGATGTTGATCGGCATCACATTAGGTGCCCTTGCCTGCGCCAAGGGCGCAAGGGTTGGTGATGCTTATCCGGGATACCACAGGGTTTACAAGTTTCGTGAAAATTATCGTCAGCGCTTTGAGAGTGAAGCCGACGTTTTGGCGGAGCATTTAGGAAGTTTACGCGACAAGGCGCTGAGTGATATTGAGAGCTTTCAGGAACAGGCGCGCAATTCAATTGCGCCATACCGGGAAATTGGCAAAGAGATCAGTGAGCTGATGTCCAGGTTTGACGCCTTTGAGGCCCATTTGGAAAACGTAGGCAATGAAGTTCTTGGCTCGTACCATGGCTCCAAACAACTCACGGCTTCAAATAACAATAAAAAGCACTTCAAACATCAATGGGTGCTGCCGGGTAAACTGTTCGCCTTTGGAGAGCCCAATGCCCGGTTTGTTAAACTGGCTGGCGATTCTGTACTGGGTGAAATCATGAATGAGGGACGCATTCAAAACGCGCTGGATAAAGCAAATACAATGCGTAAACGGGTTTTGGACACCTTGAACCGGATGGAGCATTTATTTGTTGCCCGCCAGGGTTCACTATAAATGGCCATCAGACGTAGGCGTTCTCGCAGCTCATTTGATGCTGGTTTGCTCTTTGGCTGGATCGGTGCCTTTGTAGCAGTAGCTATTCTTGTTGTTGCGGGAATTGGTTTGATGCGGTTACGCGGGGATCTGGCCAACAGGGATTCTGTGTCCTTATGCACAACCAAAAATCCGGCGGCGATTACCGCCCTTTTATTTGATTCCAGTGATAGTTTAAGCGCTTTACAGCAAATCAAAGTTCGTCAAATTCTGGATGCCACCCTTCAAACTGTGGCAAAAGGCGAGAGGGTGGACGTCTATATGGCAACAGCAGAAGCCGGACAACTCGCCCGCCCTCTCTTTAGCAAGTGTAATCCTGCCGCTGTTGAAGGGGCAACAGGATTGAGTGAAAACCCGGAACGGATGCTGGAATTAAGACGCACGCAATTCGTGCAGCCGCTGGAGCACGCCATAGAAAAGGCCTTACAAGCAAAATCACGTAAAACATCTCCTATTTTAGAAACAATTGCGGCAGCAAGTGTACAATCTTATGGGCGGGCAAGCACGGGATATGGGCCTCGAAGAGGAACTTACCGGCTTGTTGTTGTATCTGATTTTTTACAAAACAGTGACGTTTTAACCCACTATAAAGCCTTCCCGGATGTCAATGAGTTTTCATCAATGGCGGGGTGGGTAAGTACACTTGCAAGTTTAAATGGCGTATCAACTAACATGATATATATAAATAGGCCTGGATCATTACGCTTTCAAAACAACAAACATAGAATATGGTGGTGCGAATACTTAATAAAACGCGGAGCAACTGCCTGTGAAATAGAACAATTATAAAAATACCATTGCTTTAATAAAGGAATTTTACACGCCACGCGAGTGTTCTTTTTTATAATGTTCCCATTTTTGGTGCAAAGCATGGCCAACCCTGATTTATTGAGATAAGAAACCATTCTGGGTGTTTTATTATGATTGCCCGGATATTTATTTGAAACAGCCTGGACATAAAAACAGTCCGGGCACTAAGGGGGTAAAAATGCGAGGGATTGGCATTATCCTGATTTTGGTCGGGTTAGGCGCTATTGGTATCAAAGCCGGCGCAGTTTATGGTGGTGTGGATTTAGCACCATATTTCGGGATGGTTTTTGACCACGCCCATGGTTTAATTGCAAAATATGGCGACATGGCCGATTATGGCATCCGTGGTGCCGTAGTGCTTTTGGGCATTGTGTTCTTGATGCTTCATTCTGGTGATGACGAATAAGTCACTGAATAGTTGTTTTTGGACGATTTGATCCGGTAATTGCATCACGGTAGTTTTCTACGAGACCTGCCAAAATTGCATCCCATTCAAATTCATGTGCCGCTTGAATTGCTGCACGACCTAAGGTCGTGCGCAATTTTTGCGATTTTATCATCGCGCCCAGATGAAGAGCAAAGTCTTTGTGATTGCCAAACGGTGCCATAAACCCGGTTTTATTTTGTAAAACCAGTGAACGGCTTCCCGTTGCCTCCGCACACATACATGGGAGGCCGCTGGCCATGGCCTCCAGTGTTACATTGCCGAAAGTTTCCGAGATGCTGGGGTTAAAAAAAATATCGGATGAGGCATAGGCGCGAGCCAGTGGTTCATCCGACAGGTGGCCTGTGAAATGTGCGCCTGGTAGTCGTTTTTGCAGTCTGGCGCGTTCGGGCCCCTCCCCTACAATCATCACTTTGTGGGCAAAATTCTGCTTTTCAAGTATTTCGATAACTTCGGCAAAGAATTCCAGCCCCTTTTCCAGCACCACTCGCCCGGTGAACGAGATCACCACATCATCATCAGCGAACCCGATGCTGCGTCGCCAGGCAAGATCACGCCAGGCAGGGTTGAAACGCTCACAATCCACTCCGCGGCTCCAGATGCGAAGATCGGTTTTAAAATTTTCCTTGCGCAATTCCTCAACCATGGAATCTGATGGTGCATATACCTGGTCACACAGACTGTAAAAATGATGAAGGTATTTATTCAGAGGTTTTTCCAGCAACCCAATACCGTAATAGCGCCCATAGGTATCAAAGCGCGTATGAAACGAGGCAACAGCAGGCAGTTTCCAGCGTTTGGCCAGACGAATAGCCGAGGAACACATAGGGTCAGGTGAGGCCAGGTGAAAAATGGTCGGTTGAAAGGCCTTCAGTTTAGCTTTGATGCGCGGTGAAAGGCCTAGTCCCAGGCGATATTCAGAACGCATGGGGATAGGAATAGAAGGCACAGAAACAAGCGTACCATTATGCTCAAACGCGGCCTCTTTGGCCGTTGGTGCAAAAACCATCACAGCAATATTTTGCCGTTCAAGATAGTCCACAAGCCGGTTTAGCGCCCGCGCCGGACCATCCATAATATAATTATAATTTCCTGCGAAAATGGCAACGCGCAAAGGTGTTTGCATGGAATCTTCCCTGTTCATACTCAACTGGTCCTAGCCTGATTTACAGAGGATTGTGGCAACAATATTGCCATTGATGTTGTAGGCAGTGATATAGGTAAATTTCGATACAGTTGCCAGAACTTTGCTGTAGTTTAAAGTTAGTGATTGTGGCTCAGCTCTTGATCCAGCCATGAAACTTTTCCATATATAACTTATGGCAAGCACCAGACCCAGACCACAGATTGTTTCCCTATCCGATGCCGCCGCGGCACGGGTAAAAGAGATCATGAGCGAGCGTGGCAAAGGTTATTTGCGCGTCGGCGTTGCTAATGGAGGGTGTGCCGGCATGGAATATGTCATGGATTACGCCGATGCTCCGGCAACACTTGATGAAATAGTTGAGGACAAGGAGGTGACTATTTTGGTCGATGCCTCTGCGGTTCTTTTTCTTTTGGGCGCACAGATTGATTACGAAACAACAGCGCTTCATTCCAAGTTTGTTTTTTCAAACCCGAACGAGACCGACGCATGTGGTTGCGGCATTAGCGTGACAATCGAGCCCGCCAAGGCCTGAGTTTTCCGGCTGAACATATCCTGATTGAGCCTTATAACCGCATAGCCGCGCCGGTTTTGGTCGTGTCTGACTTAGCCAACGTCCGCGCCGCCGACAGTAACGTCGCCGATTTTTAAGGTTGGCTGGCCAACGCCCACAGGAACGCCTTGCCCGGCTTTACCGCAAACACCAATGCCGGGGTCCAGTTCCAGGTCATTGCCGATCATTTGCACCTGGGTCAGCACGCTGGGACCATCGCCGATCAGAGTTGCGCCCTTCACTGGTGCGCCAACTTTACCGTTTTTAACCAGATACGCTTCGGTGCATTGAAAGACGAACTTGCCAGAGGTGATGTCCACCTGTCCGCCGCCAAAATTGACCGCGTAAATGCCATCCGTGAGTGACGCCAGAATTTCTGCCGGGTCGTGTTCACCGGCGCGCATAAAAGTGTTGGTCATGCGCGGCAAAGGCGGGCAGGAAAAGCTTTCGCGCCGCCCATTGCCGGTGGTCTCCATGCCCATCAGGCGGGCATTTTGCCGATCCTGCATATAACCAACCAGTATACCGTCATCGATCAAAGTGGTGGCGCTGGTGGGTGTGCCTTCATCATCGACGGTTAGCGAGCCACGGCGCTCAGAAATAGTGCCATCATCGACAACAGTGACCCCTTTGGCGGCCACACGTTCGCCAATACGGCCAGAAAACGCGCTTTCACCCTTGCGATTAAAATCGCCCTCCAGGCCGTGACCCACCGCTTCATGCAGCAAGACACCGGGCCAGCCGGGGCCAAGCACCACATCCATTTCACCAGCGGGGCAATCCACAGCCTGCAAGTTCACCAGCGCCTGGCGCAAGGCCTCGTCGGCCAGGTTTTTCCAGCTTTTCGGGGTAATCCATTGGGCATAGGTTGTGCGGCCACCCGCCCCGGCATTTCCGCTTTCACGGCGCCCGTTTTCCTCAACCGTAACGGCAACGCCAATGCGCACCAAAGGGCGGCAGTCAAACACCGGGTCTGCACCGGGGCGCAAAATGGTAATGTTGCGCTGTTCGCCAGCAAGTGAGGCGCTGACCTGAATAACCCGGGGGTCTTGCGCACGTACATAGGCGTCTATTTCAGCCAATAATTCTGTTTTGGCGGTAAAATCGGGCGCATCGGCGGGGTCCGCATCCCCATAAAGCACCGCATTGGTGCGCCGGGGGGCATCGGCAAATGTGCCATCATGCCCGCTATCGGCGGCGCGCACGGCATTGGCGGCGCGCGTTAATGCCGCCGGGCTTAGTTCCGTGGAATGGGCATAGCCGGTTTTTTCACCGCAGACGCGGCGCAGGCCAAAGCCGCGCACCGCATCATAGGAAGCGTTTTTGAGGCGCCCATCATCAAAGACAAAGCTTTCCGAGACACTGCGCTCGGCAAACATTTCGCCATCGTCCGCGCTTTTTAGCGCCTCTTCGGTTATGGAACCGGCTTGCGCAAGGTCCAGATCTGTGCCGTCAAATACTGAATGAGTCATTCTCTCTAGTTAGAGAGTTTGCTCTTCCTCATCAACGCGAAACAACCTGGTAACGCAGTAATTCATGTTTGGCCTGGTTCCACTGAGGGGCCATTTGAGTGGCTTTTTTCAAATCTTCATAAGCTTCGCGCGTCTGTCCAAGTTTTTCGTAGACGATAGCACGATTGTAATAGACACGTTCCGGGTGTTCCAGATCCAGAGTCAATGCGGTGTTAAGCTCATCCAGTGCATCATTGTACCTGCCCATACGGATATAAACATTCCCGCGATTGGCAAATGCCTCGGCAAATTCAGGCTTGATAATCAATGCTTCCCTGTAATCAGCCAAGGCGCCCTCAAGATCATCACGATAGGCGCGCACGATACCACGGTTAACGAGCGTCGATGCACGGTCCTTGCGGCTTAGCGCTTCTTCATCAATGGCCCGGTTGCAGGCATTAATATCGCTAACGCCAATGTTGCTGCTTTTGGCATTGTGATAGCATTCTGCACCATAACTCTGCCCAATGGTCATAGTGCCGGCACTGGCAGCACCTGCAGCAATCATGAGCGGCAAGACACTTAACCCGGCAAGTATTTTCGGAAAAAAAGTCATATCATCACTCCCTGAATTAAGAAGGGCGGACCTAATGAGCTACCCTGAATGAGCGTCTGTAAAACACAAAGTCAGTCGCAATAATGGTATTTCATAGCTTATTTTTGATAAAAAGCGAATGAATATACGTTAATGCTGCTGTAATGCTGAAATTGGTCTTGCAAAGTCGGGTACGACTCTGCGACAAGGGACACCATGTCGAACACGCCTTGGGGGGCGCTGGCGGTTTGCCGACAGCTTCCGGGCGAAAGTATATGAGGGTAGGATGCGTTTCGGATCAAAACTTGCTGTTGGTCTCGTATTGGCGTTGATAGCGCTGCCAGCTTTTGCGGACTTGCCGCAACATGTTCCACAGGACAAAGCCTTTGGCTTTCAGCCTCCCGCCACCGAAGTGGCCAGGCAAATTCAGGCTTTTCATAATAATTGGCTATTGCCAATCATCTCAGTCATTTTAGCATTTGTGACGGGATTGTTGTTGTATATTTTTGTACGGTTCAACCGCAAGGCTAATCCAGAACCGGCACAGTTCAGTCATAACACTTTAATCGAGGTTGTGTGGACGCTGATCCCGGTTCTCATTCTTGTGGTGATTGCGGTACCGTCTTTTCGTCTGCTCTACCTGGAGGATGAAATTCCCGAAGCTGACCTCACGGTAAAGGCCATCGGCGCACAATGGTATTGGGATTATGAATATACTGATCCGGCGGGCGATCCTGATAAAACGATAACGTATTCATCTATTCTTCTTGAAAAAGAAGACGCTATTGCTGCTGGCAAACCCTGGTTGCTGGGCGTGGACAGCCCCATGGTTGTCCCTGCGGGCAAAATCGTACGGGTTATCGTTACCGCGGCTGATGTTCTTCATGCTTTTGCTGTACCGGCCTTTGGTGTCAAAATTGATGCGGTACCCGGGCGACTGAATGAGATCTGGTTCAAGGTTGACGAGCCCGGTATTTATTATGGCCAGTGTTCAGAGCTGTGTGGCTCTCGTCATGCCTATATGCCGATTGAAGTACATGTACTTCCACAAGCCGACTATGATGCCTGGTTTGCAAAAACGCAGGCAGAATATGCCACCTACCACGCGCTTGATGGCGTTAAACTGGCATCTGCCAAATAGAGTCTGGGGAAAAGAATGACTGTTCAAGCTGCTGCACATGATGATCACAAGCCGGGCTTTATTGCTCGTTGGCTGTTTTCTACCAATCACAAAGATATTGGTACGCTGTATCTGATTTTCGCCTTTGCCGGTGGTCTGGTTGGGGGATTTTTCTCCTGGGCCATGCGCTTTGAACTGGCTGAACCCGGCTTGCAAATATTTACGTCTGCACAAACCTATAACGTGTTTGTCACCGGTCATGGCCTTATCATGGTGTTCTTTATGGTGATGCCCGCTCTCATTGGCGGGTTTGGCAACTGGTTTGTACCTTTGATGATCGGGGCGCCGGATATGGCCTTCCCGCGTATGAACAACATTTCCTTCTGGCTGCTTCCGGCCGCTTTGATTTTGTTAGTCATATCAGTGGTCGTACCTGGTGCGGGCGGGGAAAATGGATTTGGCGGCGGCTGGACAGCCTATCCGCCCTTATCATCTTCTGTTGGTCATCCGGGGCCAAGTATGGATTTGGCAATTTTTTCACTGCATTTGGCCGGGGTCAGTTCCATTTTGGGGGCGATTAATTTCATCACCACCATTTTCAATATGCGTGCGCCCGGCATGACCATTCATAAAATGCCGCTGTTTGCCTGGTCTATCCTGATTACGGCATTCTTGCTGTTATTGGCGCTGCCGGTACTGGCCGCCGCCATAACCATGTTGCTGACCGACCGTAACTTTGGCACCACCTTTTTTGACCCTTCGGGCGGTGGTGATCCGATCATGTTCCAGCACTTGTTCTGGTTTTTCGGACACCCGGAAGTTTACATTATGATTTTGCCGGCGTTTGGCATTATTTCCCATGTGATCTCCACGTTCAGTCGCAAGCACATATTTGGTTATATGGGCATGGCTTATGCCATGGTCGCCATTGGTTTTGTCGGCTTCATCGTCTGGGCGCACCATATGTATACCGTTGGCATGCCTGTTGACCTGAAAGCCTATTTTACTGCCGCCACCATGGTTATTGCAGTCCCGACGGGCATCAAGATTTTTTCATGGATTGCCACTATGTGGGGCGGTTCCATCAGCTTTCCAACGCCGATGTTGTTTGCGCTTGGGCTGATTTTTCTGTTCACCACGGGCGGCGTAACCGGTGTGGTTATGGCGAATGCCGGAATGGATATTGCCATTCATGATACCTATTACATTGTGGCACATTTCCACTACACCCTGTCGCTTGGGGCTGTGTTCGGGATTTTCGCCGGGTTCTATTACTGGTTCGAGAAAATGAGCGGCTTCAAATATAATGAGCTGTTGGGCAAACTGCATTTCGCCGTCATGTTTATCGGTGTAAACCTTGTCTTCTTCCCGCAACATTTCCTGGGCTTGCAGGGCATGCCCCGCCGTATCGTTGATTACCCCGAAGCCTTTGCATTCTGGAACAAAATTTCATCCATTGGCAATCTGGTTACGATGGTTGGGTATTTGATCTTTATTGTGTTGCTGATTGAGGCGTTTGTCCGTCGGCGCAAGGGTGAAGACAATCCCTGGGGCGAAGGTGCGGATACACTAGAGTGGACGCTTCCCTCACCGCCGCCTTTCCACCAGTTTGAGAAACTGCCGGTGATAAAATAGGCGCACTGCGCGCCAATGGTCCCGGTATGCCTTGCGCCACCGGGACCGCATTTTAGAGTATGGACCTTGAGTGACCTAAGTTTGACATCACCAATTGGCCATGGTTTGGCCGAACCCCGAGACTTCATTCAGCTGATGAAGCCACGGGTTATGTCTCTTGTTGTCTTTACAGCATTTGTAGGGCTTGTTGCCGCGCCAAATGCGATGCACCCCATCCTTGCCATCGTCTCGGTTTTTGCCATTGCGTTAGGTGCCGGCGCTGCGGGTGTTCTGAACATGTGGTTCGACGCCGACATTGATGCGCAGATGCGCCGTACACGCCTGCGCCCTATTCCGGCAGGCCGGATAGAGGGTCGTGCTGCGCTTGGCTTTGGCCTTGTTATGGCAGTAATTGCGGTGGTGACACTGGGCGCTGCGGCTAATTATTTTGCGGCTGGATTTCTGGCCTTCACCATTTTCTTCTACGCCGTTATTTATACCATGGTGCTCAAACGCCGCACACCGCACAATATTGTTATTGGTGGTGCGGCCGGGGCATTTCCGCCAATGATTGGCTGGGTCGCGGCAACGGGTACGGTTGATATAAACGCGGCAATTTTATTCGGGATTATTTTTCTGTGGACACCACCACATTTTTGGGCGCTGGCGCTTTATAAAGCGGGCGATTATGAGAAAGCGGGTGTGCCCATGTTGCCCGTGGTCGAGGGCGCGAAAACTACGCGTCATCAGATCATGATCTATGCACTGGCTTTGGGCGCCATAGCGCTGGCCCCGGTTTTTACTGGCCTTGGTGGTGTGCTTTACGGTCTTGTGGCGGGACTGCTTAGTCTGGCATTCTTCACGCTTTCATTGCGCGTTTTACGCAGTCAGGCTGGCGAAGGCGGCGCAAAGGCCGCCGACGGTGGTGCAGATCTTTATGAAGTGCGCAAAGGTGACAAGGCGGCCCGGGATTTGTTTGGGTTTTCCATCCTGTACCTTTTTGCACTGTTTGCAGCGCTTTTGGCTGAACATGGTTTGGGTTTATATACGGCTGTATCCATAGGGGGCGGTGCATGAGTGTAGACAAGTTGGAATATATTATCCCGACAGAAGAGCAAAAAGCAGCGCAGCGAAAGCGTAACATTGCTATTGGACTGGGACTTGCCGGGTTTTGTGCACTGGCCTTTCTGGTGACGCTTATCCGCATACACGAGAATATGAATGCCGCAGTCTCCTGATAAATCTCACCGCAACAAACGTTTTTTAATAGGCTTTTCTGCCTTTGCCTTGTTGATGGTCGGTGCCGGGTATGCGTCGGTGCCACTTTATAATATTTTTTGTAAAGTCACCGGGTATGGCGGCACAACACAAACCGCCACTGTTGGTGCAGATGAAGTGTTGGACCGTATGGTAACGGTTCGTTTTGATGCCTCTACGGCGCGTGGGTTAGCCTGGAAATTTCGCCCGCTGCAACTGGAACAAAAACTGCGTGTCGGTGAAAATGGTCTGGCACAGTTTCGGGCTGTCAATCTTTCAGATAAGCCCATCACCGGTGTAGCCAGTTATAACATTACGCCGCAAAAGGCGGGTGCCTATTTCGTCAAGATGGAATGTTTTTGTTTTACTGAACAAACTTTGCAGCCGGGCGAAAGTGTAGACATGCCCGTAATTTATTACGTTGCGCCAGAAATTGCCGAAGAGGCGCGTCTGGACGATATAAAAACCATCACACTTTCTTATACTTTTTTTGAAAAAGAGAGTAAGAAGCTACAAAAAAGCGCAAGAGTTAGTGACGGGTCTGAAAAAACCTTGCATTAGCAGGCTGTGCTAAGTTGCCGCAGCCGTGCGGGGCCGCTATATTCTGGCCATTACGTTATTTTGAGGATTGATTCCTTGAAGCAACCATAGGGGGGGAAACCTTGTCGAGCCACGCAGTTGAACACGATTATCATTTGGTCAACCCGTCACCCTGGCCTTTGGTCGGCTCGGTGTCGGCGCTTTTGCTTACTTTGGGCACTGTCATCTGGATGAAGGGGCTTTTTGGTATTCCTGCCGGTTCACCCTGGGTGGCAGCTGCGGGCTTTCTGGGTGTGATTTTCACCATGGTTGTGTGGTGGGCAGATGTATTGCGCGAAGGCAAAGCGGGTGATCATACACCTGTGGTGCAACTGGCCATGCGTTATGGCATGATCCTCTTTATTGCCTCCGAAGTGATGTTTTTTGTCGGTTGGTTCTGGATGTTCTTTGAAGGTGCCTTGTTTCACGAAGCGCGTGTTGCCGGTGCGGCAGTACAAGGCTTTGAGATTTGGCCACCTGCAGGTATTGAGACCTTTGATCCATGGCACTTGCCGCTTGTGAACACCATGATCCTCTTGCTATCGGGTACTACTGTGACCTGGGCACACCATGCCTTGCAGCATGATGATCGAAGAGGGGCTAAAATTGGCCTGTTGCTAACTGTGCTTCTGGGCGCAAGTTTTACCATGTTCCAGGTGATAGAATACTCTGATGCCGGGTTTTCGTTTGCGGGCAACCTTTATGGTGCCACCTTCTTTATGGCTACAGGTTTTCATGGCGCACATGTGCTTATTGGTACCATTTTTCTGGCCGTCTGCCTGTTTCGCCTGTCGGCGGGCGGATTCACACCGAAGAAGCATTTTGGTCTCGAAGCAGCGGCCTGGTACTGGCACTTCGTTGATGTGGTCTGGTTGTTCCTCTTCACCTTCATTTATGTGATCTTTGGATGAACAATCCGGGCATTTCGCCCATTATCGCAGGCCTGAAAGGCGTTTGTCCTCAATGCGGCAAAGGTGTGCTGTTTAACGGCTATCTGAAACTTGCCGACGAGTGCGAATGCTGCGGACTGGATTATCGTAATGAAGATGTTGGCGATGGCCCTGCCAGTTTGATGATCCTGCTGGTTGGCACTTTGGTAGTATTTCCGGCACTTCTGGTCGAGGTCGCATTCAAACCGCCCATCTGGGTTCATGCGCTTTTGTGGTTGCCACTCACCACCGTGCTGACGCTTGGTTTTCTTCGCCCGTTCAAGGCCTTCTGGTTTGCCCTTATGTTTCGCAATAATGTGGTGCAGGGGCGTAAAGAGCTTGAAAACCCTGGCCAGGATCAATGATCCGTTTTTCACCTGCCCCCGGTCTTAGCGTGGTGCTTGTGCCTGTGTTGGCGATTTTGCTCACCCTTGGTGTGTGGCAGGTCAAACGTCTGCACTGGAAAACAGAGCTGTTGACGCAGATAGAGCACAGCAAATCATTGCCCCCAACGCCATTGATGGCGCTGTTGCATGAAGAAGCGCAGGGGCGCGAGATTGCCTGGCGCAAGGCAGAGGTGCGTGGACGCATCGCCGATAAGCCGGTTCGTTTTCTGCACGCTATCAGAAATAGCCAGCCGGCCATGCACGCACTTGCGCCGTTTATTACTGATGAGGGCGTTATCATCGTTGTTGATTTTGGCTACATCAATGCAGCCATTAAACCGGATTATCGTCTGCCCCGAACCGGCCAGTCAGTCACATTGCACGGCATCGTTAAACCGGTGCGCAAGCCAGGGCGTTTTGCCCTTGAAAATCAGCTGGATGGGCTTTGGTTTTGGCCAGATACTACCACTATGTTGTCCCCGTTTTTTGCCAGTCAGACAATGGAAGCCTATGTCCTTGGCCTTGAGGGGGGGCGGTTGCATTCGGACTGGCCGGAACCAGCACCTGCCCATGTACGCATTGCCAACAATCATCTGGATTATGCGCTGACCTGGTTTGGTCTGGCACTTGCGGCTTTTGGTGTTTACCTTGGCTGGCATGTGCGTAACGAACGACTGCGTTTTTCTGGGCCGGGTAATTGAGTCCAGCCCCTAATAGGCTTTCAATGGCCCATAGCAATTTTCCGGACTAATTAATGGCTCTTTTTCGTTCTGACCTTTCTGATCTTCCCGGCGGTGAAGTTTCCGGTGCCGGGGTCATATTGCGTCATCCCCAATTGGAAGATTATGACGATTGGGCGCGCCTTCGCGCACAAAGCCGGGATTTTCTCATGCCGTGGGAACCGAGTTGGGCCCGTGATGAACTAACCCGTTCAGCATTCAAGCGACGCTTGCGGCGCTATGGCGAAGACCGTTATCTGGGTCGAGGTTATGCCTTTTTGGTATTCAGAGAGCATGATGAACGCCTGGTCGGGGGCTGCAACCTTTCCAATGTACGCCGCGGCGTGGCGCAAATGGCCAGCCTTGGCTATTGGGTTGGCCACTCTTATCGTCGCCAGGGATTTATCAGCGCCGCTGTCAAAGCAGCTTGTGAATTTGCCTTTTCCGAATTGCGATTACACAGAATTGAGGCCGCCTGTATTCCTGATAACATGCCATCCAGAGGCCTGCTGGAAAATGCCGGGTTTACCGAGGAAGGGGTGGCGCGTGGTTATCTGAAAATCAATGGTGAATGGCGTGACCATGTCACCTATGCACGCATTGCGCCAGACACCCCTCAAAAACCAGAGTGAGGGGCTAGCGTAAGCCTTCATAGTGCGTGGTAATTTCATCGATTGCCGTTTCTATATCAGCGTCTTCGGTTCGCCATGATGAAACACTTAAGCGAAAACCGGCCCGGTCATTCCACCGCGTACCGCCAAACCAGATCTTGCCACTGTCCTGCACTCTTTTTACCAGTTCCAGCGTTAGGGCATCATCATCAAGGCGGGCCAAAACCTGATTGAGCACAACACGGTTGAGAACTTCAATCCCGGCCCCTCGCAACCCTTCAGCTAACCGTAGCGCCTGATTGTGGTGGCGGGTGATCATCTCATCCAGCCCTTCTTTACCCAAAGTACGAAGGGCGGCCCAAATGGAAATGCCACGTGGCTTTCTGGAAAATTCAAGTGTCAGGTTTTTCTGCGCATCTGGCTCGGCATTGGAATAAACAGCATCAGCATTCATGGTTGCCGCCATTGCCGCCGCATTGCGACAAATAGCCATAGCACTATCATAGGGTGTATTTAGCCATTTATGGCCATCTGTTGTCCAGCTGTCGGCACCTTCCACACCCTCGGTTAAGTGGCGCAAGGTTTTGCTGGCCCGCGCCCATAAACCAAAAGCACCATCAACATGAACCCAGGCACCCGCTTTGTGTGCAGTATCAATTAAGGGAATAAATGGGTCAAACTCGCCGGTGTTTACCTCGCCCGCCTGAAGGCACAAAATGGTGCACTCATCCAGTTTGGGAAGGCGCACCGGGTCTATGCGACCATGTTTGTCAACAGGTGCATACTGAATTTTACTCACGCCAAACCCTAATATGCGCAAGGCTTTGATCACGGTGATATGGGTGAGTTGGGATACCACAACCTTGATTTCGGGCGCGCCTATTAAACCATCGCGGTCAAAGTCCCAACCTTGACGCAACAATAACTCGCGCCGGGCAATGGCCAAACAGGAAAGGCCGCAGGCGGTGGCGCTGGTGCCAAACCCGATGGCGGCATCACGAGGCAAGTCCAAAGCCTCCAGCACAAAGCCTGTGGCCGCTTTTTCAATGGCGGCAGCGGCGGGTGAATTAACATGTGATGATGCACATTGATCCCAGCTTTGGGCTAATCGGTCTGCCGCAGCAGCAATGGGCAAATTGGCCCCGATCACAAAACCAAAATAGCGAGATCCATTGGAAACCACTGTTGCTGGCGAGCCATATTCGTCCAGCATATCCAGAGTTGCCAGTGCATCTTGCGGTTTTTCTGGCAGGGTCTCTTTAAAAATATCGAGAGCAGCTATGGTTTCAGTATCGGGAAAAACGCGGCGTTCTGTTGTCGCAGCAAGATAATTTTTAGCACGGCGATCCGCTTCGCTGATCAGCGCTTGTTCATTATTACTCATATCAAGACCTAGCCTAAGCTTGACCAATAGCTTCTACATAACGCGCAGGATCAACGCCAATGCTGGCCATGGCGCGATCCCATTTGGTGCTGTGGACATCATCAAAAATAAGGTCTTCATCGGCATCACACACCAGCCAGGCGTTTTGTGCCAATTCATCCTCGATCTGTCCTTCGCCCCAATTGGCAAATCCCAGCGCCAGCGCCGACTGGCGCGGTGGGTGTGAGGAATTTATCGCCAGTAAAATTTCTTTGGAGGCTGTAAGTCCCACTTGCTCGGAAATAGGCATGGTTGAATCTTCGGTGCGGAAATCCATGCTGTGCAAGACAAAACCGCGCTCACGCTCCACCGGGCCACCATAAAGCACGGCTCTGTCCGGTGTTTGAATATCACTTTCGATATCCAGTTGTTCCAGAAGGTCAGGAAGACGCAACCCGTCCAGCGGGGAATTAACTACCAGGCCCATGGTCTGGGTGTCTGAATGGCCGCACACATAGATCAGCGATCGGGCAAACCGTGGATCACTCATCCCAGGTGCCGCGATCAGCATACGACCGCTTAAATACCCTGAATGTGAATTACTTTCCATATTATCTATTTTGGTCTTTTGGCGCAGAAGCGCAAGGGGGCTGTGTTTTCTGTCGCACTTTTATCTTCGCCACGCTAAACTGTTATGCACAGCATAAGGAGAATCGCATGGCGATCAAAGTTGGTGAAAAAATTCCCGATGGTAAGTTCATGACCTGGGGCGCAGGTGGACCAGAACCCAAAAGCACAGATGATGTGTTTGCGGGAAAAACCGTGGCATTGTTTTCTCTGCCCGGTGCCTTTACCCCCACATGTAGCGCCAAACACCTGCCAGGTTATAAAGATAACGCCTCAGCGTTTAGCAAAAAAGGTGTGGATAGTATAGTTTGCACTGCTGTTAATGATATATTTGTTATGAACGCGTGGGAAAAAGACCAAAATACAGCAAATAGTATAACTATGCTTGCTGATGGCAATGGTGATTTTGTAAAATCACTCGGTCTTGACTTTGATGGCTCAGATTTTGGCATGGGTACACGAGGTCAACGCTTCTCCCTACTTGTAAAAGATGGTGAGGTTACCCATATTAATATAGAAGAGCCGGGCGAGTATCGCGTTTCCTCAGCGGAATATCTACTTGCACAGCTCTAGTTCTTATCGTCGCCGGGGGGCGACATTCCAAGGAGAAATTTATGTCAGGATTAGCCATTGGAGTCATTGTATTCCTCATCATTTTATTTGGATTTAGTGCGTTTAAAACTGTGAACCAGGGCATGGAATTTACCGTGCAGCGCTTTGGCCGTTATACTAAAACATTAAAACCCGGCTTCCACATCATCATCCCGTTCATCGATACCATTGGTTACAAGATGAACATGCGTGAGCGGGTCATTGATGTGCCTAATCAGGAGGTTATCACCAAGGACAACGCCATGGTCAGTGTTGATGCGGTGGTATTTGTGCAAACTATGGACGCGGCCCGTGCTGCCTATGAGGTGGACAGCCTTGATTTTGCCGTGGTCAATCTGTGTCTGACCAATATCCGGACCGTGGTTGGCTCTATGGACCTTGATGAGGTGCTGTCGCGCCGCGATGAAATCAACGGTATGTTGCTGGGCGTTATTGACCGGGCCACCAATCCCTGGGGTTTGAAAGTAACCCGGATTGAAATTCGTGACCTGACCCCGCCGGCGGATATTACCGCAGCCATGGCAAAACAAATGAAGGCTGAACGTGAAAAACGTGCAGAGGTATTAATTGCTCAAGGCGAAAAGCAATCCGCTATTTTGCGCGCTGAGGGTGAAAAACAATCAGCAGTTCTGGATGCCGAAGGGCGTAAAGAAGCTGCCTTTAAGGATGCCGAGGCCCGCGAGCGACTGGCACAGGCAGAGGCCAAGGCCACTGAAATGGTTTCTGAAGCCATTGCCAAAGGCGATGTGCAGGCGATCAATTATTTTGTCGCCCAGAAATATATTGATGCCTTTGGCAAGTTGGCCGAGTCCGATCAACAAAAAACGGTGATTATTCCGGCAGAGTTTTCTACGCTGGCCTCAACCGTTGGCGGTGTTGGTGCCATTATAGAAGCCGCAGGGCTTTCCAAAAAGGAAGGGAGCTAAATCACATGGCAGAAGTGTATGACTTCCTTATGCAGATGGATGCCTGGCACTGGTTAATCATTGCTGCCGCGTTATTAGTGCTGGAATTACTGAGCGGGGGGACAACCTATGTCCTCTGGCCTTCGGCGGCGGCTTTTGCCATTTCCCTTGTCCATTTTATCCTGCCTATGGGCTGGCAAGTGGAATGGGGCCTGTTTGCTTTTCTGACACTGGTGCTAACAGTGGTGGGCAGTGCTTATATCCGGCCCTTGCTGAACAAAGGTGGGCAGACGGATTTGAATGACAAGGCGGCACGGCTTATTGGCCAAAGCGCAGAGATTAGCCATGATTTTATCAATGGTGCCGGTCGGGTGCGCCTGGGCGATACCCAATGGCAGGCCGTCAGTGATACCGGTGACAACCTCAAAGCGGGCCATAAAGTCAAGATAAAATCAGTTAATGGCGTCACCCTGACGGTTGTGCCCGCTTAGGGTCCCTGCCATCTGAATGAGGCTGGACCCTGCGCTCTTGATCGTTAAGATCAAACCGATAATCAGGATTTGCAAGAAAAAAAAGGGCGCGACATGACGGCGCGAAAATCAGCAAAACCATTTAAGGCTCCTGCACGGGCCTGGCAGCGTATGTTAAGCGGGCGGCGGCTGGATATTCTTGACCCGTCTCCGCTTGATATAGAGATCGAAGATATTGCCCATGGTCTGGCCCGCGTTGCCAGATGGAATGGGCAAACGGCCAGCCTGCATGCTTTTTCTGTGGCCGAGCATTCATTACTGGTTGAGAGCATTGCCCGGCGTTTGAAACCTGGATTTCCTGTGCGCTGGTGCCTTGCGGCGCTTCTTCATGATGCGCCTGAATATGTGATCGGCGATATGATTAGCCCGTTCAAGGCTGCCCTTGGCCCCGAGTACAAAGCCATTGAGCACAATCTTGAACAGGCCATTCATTTGCGTTTTAAACTGCCCGCCTCGCTACCCGTAGGCATTGCCCGTTTGATCAAAAAGGCCGATCGCCTGAGCGCTTATTTTGAGGCCACACAAATTGCAGGGTTTTCACGTGAAGAAAGCGACAAACACTTTCTAAAACCGCCTGCTGACCTCAAAATTTCTCTTACTCCATTGTCCGTGGCCGAGGCACAAATAGCCTTTATGGATAGATTTACAGTTTTGAATACGGCTCTGGGTGAAAGCAAGAGTACATGAGTGCAACTGAGGTGGAAATTTGTGCTGTGCTGGCGGCGGCGGACGGGGCTGGCCCTTATGTTCTGACGCTTGCCAGGCGCCATGGTGCGCAGGGGCATATGTTTTCCCTCCCCTGCGCCCCGTTTGATCCAACACGTGGTCAGAGTTTTGAGGGCCGTCTGCGCGACTGGGCCAGCGTACACACGACAGCGCAAATTACCCGGATTACCCAAATTGGTACCAGCCTTGCCGGTGGGCGCATCCGTATTGGTTTGCTGGCGCTGGTCAGTGACCGCAATGCCTTTATGCCAAGGGGTGCACGCTGGACCCCTATGGGTGAAATTTTCCCGTGGGAGGATTGGCAAGCCGGTGAGCCAGACAGCCTGAAACAGGTTTTGCGACCGGCGCTCGACGAATGGGCGCAATCAGGTGGCGCAAAACAAAACCTATTACGGCTGGCAAAACTACAAACCCTGTTTACAGACAATACAAAAGCGTGGGTGCCAAGCCTGACCAGCGAGCGCTTTGATATGCTCTATGAGGCAGGGTTGCTGCCCGAAGCCTTGCGTGACCGCACTGGCGCGGCAATTTCTGTCAGGCAACGTCATGCAGCCGTTTACGGGCAGATCATGCAAGGTGCTGATCGGCACGCGCTGGCTATGGCGCTTTCCTCATTACGGATGCAGGTAGAATTAAGTGCGGCCATGTCATCACTTATGCCTTCGCCGTTTACGCTGGGGGCATTGCAAAAAACGGTGGAGGCCGTGATTGGACTTTCCCTGCATACCCAAAACTTTCGTCGGGATTTAATGCACTCAGGTCAGATCAGCAAAACTGGCGAGCGAGGGCGTATCGGCAGGTCCCGCCCCGGTATGTTGTGGGAGTGGGCAGGTGCAGCCCAAAAGTTTACCGCCCTGGTGGGAATGCCACTACCTCGCAAAGCCCTGTAATTTCAGAACTAAGCCAGTTCAGAGCGCGCCCGGGTAATGATTTGCACCGCTGAGCTGAGGAAAAGCGCGCTCATCGCCAAGGCGACAATAAGGTCTGGCCAGTGCGAATGAAAAACCGCAACCATAAGGGCCGCAACCATCACTGCGACGTTGCCAATGGCATCATTACGCGAACACAACCAGACAGAGCGCACATTGGCGTCACCATCACGAAAGCGCAAAAGAATAAGAACGCTGGTAATATTAGCCAAGAGCGCCAGTGCACCAATACCGCCCATTAATGGGGCTTGGGGAACACTTGCCGTGACCATTTGCCAGATGGCAAGGCCAGCCACAAACAGGCCCATGAGCAGAAGGGAGATACCTTTCAGCATGGCGACTTTGGCACGGGTTTTTAACTCTTGCCCGATGACTATCAGGGATAGTGAATAGGTCAACGTATCACCAAAAAAATCAAGGGCATCGGCACGCAAGGCGGTAGAATGGGCTGCAAAACCAGCCAGCATTTCGACCACAAACATAACCCCGTTAATGGCGATCACTGCCCATAAGGCATGTTTATAGGCGGTGCTGGCACCATCAAAATCATGGCCATTATTCCCGCAAGTGCCGCTCATGCCAACTTTTTACCTTGTTGCGCAGTGTATGCTAATCTCTATTGTAACTACAGGTTCAAGAGGAAAATACATGAACACCTGCTCTGGTACAAATGCCGCCCATTGCCGGGTGGTTGAAACATTGATGAACCACAAATTTTACACAAGCGACCATCACAGGCCGGTATCATGAACACGTCTGAAAACCTTGTCTGGCAGGTGAATGCAGTGGGGAATTTTGCTCAGCTTAAAACATGGGCAGATGCGCAGGAACAACACGAAGACCCGCTTTGGCTTTGTCTTTCCGTGTTCGAGGAAAACCTTCCTGAAGGGCGATTGCAAATTCTGTTTACCGATGAAACTGCGGCCCGAGTATTTACTCGCAACCATACGCTGGGCAACAATTTTATTGTCGAGTGTACGCCATTAGAGAGCGAAAACTGGATTGCCAAGTCGCTGGAGGGGCTACCGGTGGTGCATGCCGGACGATTTTACCTTTATGGTGCTCACCATGATGGGCCTGATGATGCAAGCGTGATCCCCATACTCATAGAGGCTGGCGAAGCTTTTGGCACGGGCCATCATGGCACCACCAAAGGCTGTTTGCTGGCTTTTGATGATTGTCTTGCGACTGTTGCGCCCACGTCTGTGCTTGATCTTGGCACCGGAACCGGGATGCTGGCCATTGCCGTTGCCAAAGTGCTGCCCGGTGCAAAAATTCTGGCCACCGACATTGACCCGATTGCCGTTAATGTTGCTGCGGCCAATGCCAATATCAACGGGGTGGGGGAGCGTATTGACCTTGTGGTTGCCGATGGATTTTCGCATGACGCTCTCAAAGGCCAACAATTTGAGCTAATCTTTGCCAATATTCTGGCTAACCCGTTGATCACTCTGGCATCTGAAATTAGCGGCGCACTGGCACCATCAGGCACGCTGATCCTGTCAGGTATTCTGGATACACAGGCCAGCCAGGTTCGCGGCGCCTATGAGGCACAACATATTAATTTTATACAGGAATATGCGCTGGATGAATGGCGCGTTCTGGTGATGAAAGCGCCTGATTAAAGGCACTCATAAAGTGCAGCAATCAGGCGTTTGGCACGATCATCGCTGACCAGTTCGGCATCTTGCTTGGCTGTGGCGTAACCAAAGCTGACCCGCCTGTCCGGGTCAGCAAACAGGCAGGAGCCACCAAAGCCGGTATGGCCAATTGTGCGCAGCCCCGGCCCATAAACCAGCCGCCCGGACGTGTTGCGAATAAGCCCGGCCCCAAAACTGAGATTGTTAGGCAGCACCCGATCCTGGCCGGCAACGCGTTCAGCCAAGGCCTCTTCCAGAGCCTCAGCCTCTATCACTTGCTGCTCTCCCAACTGGCCACCCCTGGCATAAATACTGATCAGTTCAGCCATGGCACGAGCCGTACCGTGACCGTTGGCCGAGGGAATTTCCATACGCCGCCAGGCCGCACCGCCTCGCCGTCCTGGCGATGACCATGGCTTCATGAAAGCCAGTTTTTGAAACTCGTTCAGCGTACCAAAATTTGGCATCCGTGTGGGCTTGCTGGTCTCTGCAACGCGGCCATGTTCCGCATCTGGCAAACCAATCCAGAAATCTATCCCTGCCGGGGCGCACAAATCATCGCGCAATATGCTGCCAATGGTTCGGCCCGTGGCGCGTTTGATAATTTCACCGGCGATATAGCCCCAGCTGACCGGGTGATAGCCCGAACCATCGCCCAGTTCCCATAACGGCTTCATATCTGCCAGACGAGCGCAGGTTTTGTCCCAATCAAACCAGTCCTCGGGTTCCCAGTCATCGGGTATGGCGCATAAACCGGCCTGATGCGACAGGGCCTCACCAACAGTCACTTTGTCTTTTCCCTTTACGCCAAATTCCGGCCAAATTGATGCAACAGTTTGCTCGTAACCTAACTTGCCTTCGCTGACCGCTTTGGCGATCACCAGTGAAGATACCGCCTTGGAACAGGAAAATACCGGGATTAGCGTCTGCGCCGTCATTGGCATATTCTCTGCCCGGTCGGCCCAGCCACCAACCAGGTCCACCATAACCTCGCCATCCACAAGTATGGCAAGGCTGGCACCGCGTTCCGCACCTTGAGTGAATATTTCTGTGAAGGCGTTGCGGACCGGCTCAAAGCCTTGTGCGCAAACACCCGATAAAGGAAGACTGTTCATAGGGCCTATGTGACGATAAAAGGTATGATGTGCAAGTGCGCTAACCAACAAAGGAGGCACCCATGACTAAATGGTTTTTCACATATATTGCGACAGGTTTTTTGTTGTTTACCCCCTCCGCCTTTGCACAAGAAGTTGCGCTGGATAACCTTATCAAGGATGTGCGTGCCTTTGATTTGCGCGAAGACCCTGTGTTGGCGGGCCGTGAAGGAGACAAGGAAGCCCTTTCGCACTGGCCTGATGAAAGCATAAAAGCCCGTAATCGCCGCGCCGTGATCAATGCCCGCTTTGCAGAACGCCTTGCCAATATTAACCGTGGCGCGTTTGACGATACCGCCCGTGTCAATGCCGGGCTTTTGGATTTTGTACTTAATGACCGCATTGCCAGTGCCCGCTTTGATGAGGCAGCAATGCCGTTCACCAATGATTCCGGTTTCCACACATCGCCCGGCTTTCTGGCCCGCTCCACCCGCGCCACAACGGTCCCGGGGGCCAAAGCCTGGATTGCCCGCCTGAATGCACTGCCTGCCTATTTTGACCAACACAAAGCCAACCTTGAAGCCGGACTGAAGGCCGGCATTACCCAGCCACAGCGCGTAGTTGATGCGGTGATTGCCACGGTGGAAGGAATGCTGGCGGATGAAGGTTTTGCCAGCGATTTTGCCGCCCCGTTTGAGGCTTTGCCAGAGACCATGGCAGAAGATGAGCGCAACGCCCTTGATGCTGAATTGAGCGAAGCGGTAAGCACCCAGGTCCGCCCGGCCTATGAGGCTTTACTTAACTTCCTAAAGGATGAATACCGCCCGGCCGTGCGCACCAGCATCGGTATTTCAGAGGTTCCCGGCGGTGCGGCGCATTATGCCCATTTGGTCAAATCCTTCACCACCACAGATATGACACCAACTGAGGTCCACGAACTGGGCCTTGCCGAAGTGGCGCGTATCCGCAAGGAAATGGAAGAGGTAATTTTACAAACCGACTTTGAGGGCGGGTTTGCCGAGTTTTTGAACTTCCTGCGCACCGATCCACAATTTTACGTCACAACGCCGGATGCGCTTTTGCGTCATGCGGCCTGGATTGCCAAAAAAGCCGATGACAAAATGCCCGCAATGTTTGGCCGTCTGCCGCGCCTTCCCTATGGCGTGCGCCCGGTTCCCGACGCGATTGCCCCTCATTACACTACGGCACGGTACTGGCCGGGTGATGCCCGCACGCAACGCGCCGGGGGTTATATGGTCAACACTTATGCGCTGGATCAACGCCCGCTATATGAGCTGCCCGCCTTGACCTTGCACGAAGCGGTTCCCGGCCACCATCACCAGTTTGCCATTGCCCAGGAATTGGAAGGCGTGCCTGCTTTTCGCAAGGGTTTATACCTCACCGCCTTTGGTGAAGGTTGGGGGTTATATGCGGAAAAACTGGGCCTTGAGATGGGCATGTATACCACCCCTTATGAAAACTTCGGGCGTCTGACTTATGAAATGTGGCGCGCCTGCCGTCTGGTTATGGACACCGGCATTCACGCTTTTGGTTGGGGCCGCGATCAGGCTATGGCCTGTTTACAGGATAATTCGGCACTGGCGCTTCATAATATAGAAACCGAGACGGATCGCTATATTTCCTGGCCAGGTCAGGCGCTGGGCTACAAGATAGGTGAGTTGACTATTGTTCGCCTGCGCAAAACCGCCGAAGATGTTCTGGGTGAGGCGTTTGATGTACGTGCTTTTCATGATGAGGTACTCCGCGACGGCTCCATCACCATGGCAATGCTGGAAGCCAAAATAGATCACTGGATTGAAGGGCAAACTACTCAAGAATAATTGCATGAGAGCCCGGCAACCCTGAACCCTGATCAATGACATTACCGTTGGTGGTATAGATGTTGGCTTTGATGGATAGAGATAATGCCACTCCCCTCATCCTGAGCTTGTCGAAGGATATAGGGTGAGAGCCTGAACCTTTTTCGCCATTGCGATACCTGCCTTCACAAGCACAGGCTACGGCTGCAGTTCAACGTGAAGCATCAAAATGGGCCCCGGCCTTCGCCGGGGTGACAGAAAGAAAGTGTTTTCGCGTTTCAGCATATCCACAAGACAACACGGTATATCACTACGCCCGCGTCCTCATCCAGAGCTTGTCGAAGGATAGAGAGTGGTTATATCTCTACTCAACACGGCACCATGCCGGTGAATTACGGCGACAGTTTACTAAACTTAGTTAGCCTAAATAGGCATACGCAGAATGTCCTGATAGGCCTTGATCACCTCATCACGAACAGCAATTACGGTTTCCAGGGTCATTTCGGCTTCATTGACGGCGCTAACCACGTCGATGAGATCAACCTTGCCACTAGCCGAAGCTATGGTCATTTGTTCTGCCCGTGTGGTATCGGTGGAAACACTGCTGATCGCATCCTTGACCATGGCCCCGAAATCCACCTTGGCAGCACCGGCCTCTTCACTGTCACCCCCAACTTTGGCGGTATTCACAGCCTGACCATAGGCTTTCATGGCTTGTAAGGCTGTAAATGACATGACTATTTCCTCTTATCTTTTAGCGTTAGCGACTACGCAAAAGTTCCAGTGTGCGCGCCAGCATGGCGCGGCTGTTTTCAATGACGCTGACATTGGCTTCAAAGCTGCGCTGGGCCTGACGCATATCCATAAGTTCAACCAGTGAATTTACATTTGGATATTTCACATACCCTTGCGCATTGGCGGCCGGGTGACCGGGATCATAAACATTACGAAAATCACCCTGGTCAGGTTCCGCCTTGCTCATACGAACAAGGTTGGCACCACTGGTCTTGTCCAGTTCTTCGGTAAACACGGGTATTTTGCGCCGATAAGGTTGCCCGTCTGGCCCTTGCGCTGTTGAATTGGCGTTCGCCACGTTTTCCGCAATGATGCGCATGCGCGAGCTTTGCGCACGCATGCCCGCAGCGGCAATTTTCAAAGCAGTGGACATATCAGTCATCGCTCACCCCTCTTACCGCCCTGGTCTACTAAGTGCCAGGCGAAGTAATCCCATACTTTTTTCATAAAGCCCTGCGGCTGCTTCATAACGCATCCGCGTTTCGGCGACGCGCATGACCTGTTCCTCAAGCACCACAGAATTACCGTTGATGGTTGTTTCAGAATCAGGGCGAGAAACAATTTTATAACTTCTTGAAGGATCATTACCCGTACTTGAGCTGCGAATATGCGCCGAATCAGTGACCTGTAAAGTCACTCTGCCAACGCCTCTTCCGTTCCCCGCAGCAGATTGATTCAGTAATTTCTGAAAATGGCTTTCATCAACATCCCGGGCGACAAACCCGGGCGTATCGGCATTGGCAATATTACGAGCAAGAACTTTCTGGCGCTCACCCAGCATGGACATGGTGCCACGCAATGCCTGAAAAATTTGGATGTTGCTCATGCTCATGGGAGGCCTCTTTGGCCCCAAGGATGCCCGGTTTATGGTTAATGGAGAGTGAAAATATTTTTATTCAGTCTGTGCTTAGGTTTTTTTGGCCCAGGTCTCTCTCCCCTGGGGGTGGCAGAAAACAACTCAATTTACCTGCCTGTTTTCAATCCATAAATTTATGCTTAACGGAACCTTAACACGCCAGGCGCAAAAGGGCAGGTAATAACGATTATGGCGCAAGGTATGGCAATGGAAGTTTTCGATACAGGTCGCTATCTGGCCGGGCTATTATTCACGTTAGGGCTGATTTTTGGTCTCTGGTATCTCGTGCGCCGCTATGCCCCTGGCATGGTTAGAGGTGCGCCCGCAGGGGAAGGCAAAACCTTGCATGTGCGTGAAAGCTTGCAGCTAGACCCAAGGCGTAGGGTTGTGGTTATCAATAGTGGTAAGCGCGAGCATGTTTTATTGCTGGGCATTACCGGCGATCTGCTGATTGAAAGCCGCGACGCCCTCCCCACACCAATAGTGGACACCATGCTGACCAAAGAAAGCCCGACATCATGAAGGGGCTGGGCCAAGCCCTCATCCTGGCACTTTTCAGCATTGGCTTGGTGCTCTTGCTAGCAGATCCAGCACTGGCTCAATCGCTTACTGTTGATGCCGGTGAAGAAGGGCCGTTGACCAACCGGGTGTTGCAACTCATCGCCTTGCTGACAGTTTTATCGCTGGCACCTTCCATCGTGATCATGACCACCAGTTTTGTACGCATTGTTGTGGTGTTATCACTATTGCGCACCGCATCAGGCCTGCAACAGGCACCACCCAACATGGTACTTATCTCATTGGCAATTTTTCTCACCGCCTTCATCATGGCCCCGGTGTTTGAGAAAAGTTATGCCGACGGCATAGAGCCGCTGATGAACCAGGAGATTGAACTCGGCGACGCCTTCACCAAAAGTGCTGCACCTGTAAAAACCTTCATGCTGGCACAAACCCGAGAGGCCGATCTTGGGCTGTTTCTGGGCTTGAGCGATGAGCCAACACCGGCCACGCCCGAGGAGATTGCCCTGCATATTGTCGCCCCTGCGTTTATGATTTCAGAACTGCGCCGGGCGTTCGAGATCGGGTTTTTGTACTTCATCCCGTTCCTGGTTATCGATCTGGTGGTCGCCAGTATTTTGATGTCCATGGGCATGATGATGCTGCCGCCGGTGATTATCTCCCTGCCCTTCAAACTGATTTTCTTTGTGCTGGTTGATGGATGGCGGCTGGTTGTTGGCAGCCTGTTGCAAAGCTTTAATTAAAAGGAAATTCAACCCGAGATAGAAACATCTGTTTTTTTTGGTATAATGCCCTCGGGACAATTTTTTGGGGGCCAGAATGCGCACACTCATTATCAATGCTATCCTCGTTTTTGTTATTAGCCTTTTCAGCGGGGTGTCGTCATTTGCCGACACAGCACCATCGAAAACCATTCTTGTTTTTGATGCCTCTGGCAGCATGTGGGGGCAAATCGATGGGCAGGCCAAAATTACCATCGCCAGATCCGTGTTTGAAACCATGCTCAAGGACTGGGAACCCGGCAATGAACTGGGCCTGATTGCTTATGGGCACCGACGCAAGGGTGATTGTCTGGACATCGAGCAGATCATGGCCCCGGGGCCAGTAGACCCCGGTGCTTTTAGTGCCGCCCTGAATAACCTGAACCCGAAAGGAAAAACCCCGCTTTCTGCGGCGGTAAAACAGGCGGCACAAATCCTGAAATATGAAGAAGACAAAGCTACCATCATTTTAGTCACAGACGGCCTTGAAACCTGCAATGCCGATCCGTGCGCCATGGCCAGTGAGCTTGAAAAACTCGGCGTGGATTTCACCACCCATGTGGTTGGCTTTGACCTGACGGAAGATGAATCCCGGGCCGTGCAGTGCATTGCAGAAAATACTGGCGGGCAGTATTTCTCAGCCGGAAATGCCACAGAGCTTGGCGATGCCATCAGCGTGGCATCAAAAGCAGCCACTCATGATTATAACGTATTGCTGCACGGCAAAATTCGTAAACAGGCCGAAGAACTGAACAATGGGATTAGCTGGGAAGTCTATGCGTATACGGGTGGGAAACTGGCCGAAAACTACCTTACCTATTCCTATAGAGCGCCAGCCCCCTTCACCCTTCTACCCGGTAAATACCGCATCAAGGCGGTTTATGGCAAAGCGACTGTATATCAGGACATTGACGTTCAGGATGATGCGCTTACCGAAGCCGAAGTTCTCTTTGGAACAGGCACACTAATTGTCAGCGGACGCGCGGACGAAAACAGCCAAGCTCCGGTTGGCAAGGAATGGGATATTTATCCCTTTGTGGATGGCGAAGCTTCAGACAAATACCTCACCTATTCCTATGATGTACCAGCAAGTTTCACCTTGCCCGCCGGGCAATACCGCATCAAGGCCTTGCATGGCAAAGCGGTTGCATACAAGGATATAGAGGTCAAAACCGATGAAACCACAAAAGCAGTTATCATCTTTAATACCGGCACACTGGTGGTCAGCGGGCGCAACAGCACCACATCACAAAACTCCGTTGGCAAGGAGTGGGATATTTATCCCTTTGTGGATGGCGAGGTTTCAGACAAATACCTCACCTATTCCTATGATGTACCAGCAAGTTTCACCTTGCCTGCCGGGCAATATCGCATCAAGGCCTTGCATGGCAAAGCGGTTATATACAAGGATGTAGAGGTTAAAACCGATGAAACCACAAAAGCGGTTATCATCTTTAATACCGGCACACTGGTGGTCAGTGGGCGCACAGGCGAAGACAGTCAAAAACCTGTTGGCAAGGAATGGGATATATACCCCTTTGTGGATGGTGAGGTTTCAGACAAATACCTCGCCTATTCCTATGATGTACCGGCAAGTTTCACTCTGCCCGCCGGTAAATACCGCATTTTGGCCAAATATGGCGACAAAAAATATACGAAGGACGTAATAATCAAAGCCGATGAGGAAAATTCTGTCGTGATGCAATTCGATTAAATACAGAGTGCTCTAAACGGATAGCTACAAAGCTTCACACCTGGCGATTGAGGGTTATCGCTATGGCGGCATCATCCTGGCTAACACGCCCGTTAGCGCCGTAACCATTCATACGCGAGCGGGTGTTTGTTGCCTCGTCGGCGATCGCATGAACCAGACCTTCGGTTAGTTTTCGCACCGTAGCAGCAGCCAGATTATTTCTCTTCAGAGCCTTATCAAGATCAAGGGTTTCATCACGCAAAGCTGTTCGTAATTCTGTTGGCGTCTCTGCCATAAGTGACGGGTTTTTAGCAATGCGTGCCGTTTCCAGCCGATAAGTTGTGGCCAGCTTGTTTTTCTCATCAATATAGACCGTAGCCTCATGGGGAGTTCGTGCCTCAAAGTGTGCCGTTTCGCGCTCCACCAGACCTTTTAACCGCTGTGAAAGCACAATCATTTGTTCGGCATGGTCTTCAGCATTATCCGCGTGCAGTGCCATTATTGCTGCTCCTTTTGCGCTTCAATTCCCTGCAAGCGCAAAATTTCAGTTTTCAATTGGTCGGAAAGGCCAATACCGCCATTTTGCGCAAAGACTTTTGCGTATTCCTCATGCAGAAGGCCGGAAAAGGCTTTCTCGCCAGCACCACCGCCAAAGGGGCCATCACTTTCCAGTCCGGCAAACATGCCTTGCACCATCTGGCCCAAAAAGAAGCTTTCAAACTCTTTCGCTGTTTGTTCGGCCTGTGCTTCAGTACGCACACCGGAAATATTGGGTGCCGTTGTCGGCTTGGCGGCAAGTGTCTGCGCAAGAAAGGCATTTGTTGCAAATGAGTCAGCCATAATCTTACAGCACCTCTATTTCAGCTTGCAACGCACCGGCGGCCTTGATGGCTTGCAAAATGGCAATCATGTCCCGAGGTGTCAGGCCAAGCGCGTTTAACCCCTCAACAAGATCGCGCAGTGCCACACCATTACGCACTACAACCAGGCCCGTACCCTCTTCTTCTTCAACCGCAACACTGGTACGCGGCACCACCGCTGTTTCGCCACCTTGCGAGAAAGGTGCCGGCTGGCTGACCTGCGGCGTTTCTTCTACAGAAATGGTCAGACTGCCCTGGGCAATAGCCACCGTGCTAACCCGCACATTTTCGCCCATAACAATAATGCCGCTCACTTCGTCGATCACCACTTTGGCGGGCAAGTCCGGCTCAATACGTAATTGCTCAACATCGGCAAGCAGCGTCACCATATCCCCATTCCAGTTTGGCGGGCGGGTTAATTGAACCGCTGTGGGGTTTAGCGCATGCGCCAATGGCATCCCTGCGTAAGCATTGATGGCTCCGGCCATACGCAACGCCGTTGTCAGATCCGGGTTTCGCAAGGAAAGTCGCAAAGAGGTTTTTCCGGCCAAATCAAAACTGATCTCGCGCTCAACAATACCACCATTGGAAATGCGTCCGACCGTCGGCACGCCCTGGGTTATTGTGGCCGCATCACCGCCAGCCTGAAATCCGCCAATGGCCACCTGCCCCTGACTAACCGCGTACACCTCGCCATCAGCACCCATCAACGGCGTGACCAATAATTGCCCGCCTTGCAAACTATCCGCATCACCCATGGCCGAAACGGTTACATCAATGCGCGAGCCTTGCGTCGCAAAACCGGGCAAGTTTGCCGTCACCATAACCGCCGCTACATTATCGGTTTTCAGGCTGGCACCGCGCGTATTGACGCCCAGCCGCTCCAGCATGGATTCGAGGCTTTGTTTGGTAAAAGGAGAGTTGTTCAAGCTGTCGCCCGTGCCATCCAGCCCCACGACAAGGCCATAACCGACAAGCTGATTTTCACGAACCCCTTCGATATTGGCAATATCCTTGATCCGCGAACCGGCAACAGCCGTACCCGCCATCATAACAGTCAGTAAAACGGCCAGAACCCGACCAAGAACGCTCTTTACATTTGTCATCAAAGACACCCCAACAGGAATACTCATCCAGTCAATGCGAGATATGTGCCAGTTTACTACACCTTATAAGGCATTTTTTTCGGTGTGTTTTCAATTAGTTACAGCCAGTGAAACTAAAACAAAAAGCCCCTCGGCAAGAATGTACCGGCAGAACTGGCCGGGGCGGTCGATTATGCTTAATGGCGTGTTAATGCCCCCAAGGCACACTTGTCATTCAGAACACCAGAGAGCCGTCATGAGAGTTAACACAACAGAGCAAACCCGTGTCACAGGCAAGGCCAAAGCCAAAAGCAAACAGGCGGGCGGTACATTTGTCCCTCATAGCGGAGATGCAGGCCAAAGCACGGCTATTGTGGCGACAACACAGACCAATCCTATTGCATCACTTGATGCGCTGATTGCCCTTCAGGGGGGTGAGGATTTTCACCAGGCCCGCAAAACAGCAACCGCTCGTGCGGATGAGTTATTGGATGTTTTATCCGATATGCGCCTTGGCCTTCTGGAAGGGGGCATCCCCTTGCGCACTTTGCAACGTCTGAGCACAACACTGGAACGCACGCGCGCAAATACCGGCGATACTCATTTGGAAGCAATACTGAACGAGGTAGAGATACGGGCCGAGGTGGAAAAAGCCAAACTTGATTCTGGCACCTGAACACCAATCACAAAAACGTTATAATCTGTTGATTTTATTTAACATTTTCAAGCGCTATACAAGATTGACGCTGCGGTAAGTGTGGCTATACTCCGCCGCGTTTTCTTAGGGGAATTCCCCTGGTCAGATTGTTTAACAGGAGGCCGCAATGGCACTTGCACAAACGACTGCTACGGATCTACCCGAAGGATACGCGCCCAGCGAAAGCGAGGCGTTTATGGGCCCTCGCCAGCTTGAATATTTTCGGCAAAAATTGCTGAACTGGAAAAGCGAGATCGTTGAGGTAAGCCGCGAAACCATTGCCAATTTGCGCCAGGATACAGAAACTCACCCGGACCTGACAGACCGGGCCTCATCCGAGGCCGACCGAACAATTGAACTTCGTGCCCGGGATAGACAGCGCAAACTGGTTGCCAAAATTGATGCCGCTCTGGGCCGGGTTGAAGATGGCTCGTTTGGGTATTGCGAAGACACAGGGGAGCCGATCAAACTCGCCCGCCTGGACGCCCGCCCCATCGCCACCTTGTCAATCGAGGCGCAAGAACGCCACGAACAAAAAGAGCGCACGAGTAAATAACTCAGGCCCAAGACCTTGACCTAGGCTTTTTCACGCAATGAATTGGCAAGAACGGCAAGTTGTAATTCAACCCTCTTAATCTCACGAATTACCATATTTTTATGCATTTCCAACCAGAACCACATTTTTAACATACCCACTAAAAAGATAGAGACACCCATGCCTACACCCCATAAGGCCATCATGTGTGGGTCGTTAGTATGGATGAATTTCCAACCCGTCCACACCGCAAAGCCAAATGCTACGAATGATAAAACCATGGCATAGGCGCTCCAGAAGCGCATTTTTCCAGAAAAAATACCGCCCAGCATAGCAAACATGCCCGGTTCACCGGCGATGGCGTCCAGTTTTTGCACCTCCGCTTCTGACAGGGCTTTGCGGATTTCCTCATCTAAAGTGTTCATTGTTTTTCTCCTTCTAATTGTGTGCGCAAGGTTTTACGCACCTTGTGAAGTCTCGACTTTATGGTGCCTTGCGGCACGTTCAGCATGGTTGCAATTTGTATAACGCCAAGGCCCTGACCATAAAACATGCCAACTAGCACACGGTCCTCGGCACCAAGGCAGGCAAGCGCCGCACGAAGATCAAGATACTCGTCATCAATGACAGATGTAGAGCCTTCAGCGGGTAATTGCGTCAGTATTTCATCACCGGTGCGACGGCGGATTTTACGCCGCAGCGCATCCGTACATACCCGGCTGGCAATGCGTAAAATCCAGGCCGGAAAGCGGGCCGGATCATCAAGGCGTTTCAATCCCTTGATCACCTTCAGCCAGCATGTCTGCACAGCATCTGTGGCAGCGTCACTGTCCTGGGTCAGGCGCGTGCAATAGCGCAACAGCACAGGCGACCAATGACGAACCAGCGCATCAAACGCGGCACGATCACCGTCTTGCGCCTTCATCACCAATAACTCATTGGCTATGTCGCGTGCACTACGCATTTACCCACCGTTTCCAAACCGACCCATGAGGTCGAGACAGAGTATAGTCGTTCTTTGGCAGGTTTTGGTTCATTGCCAAGGGTAAAAATATTTCTGCCCGCCGCGCCTTACCCTCAAAGACAATCAGGTCACGGCGCGATCGACATACTTACCCCGCCGCCATTTTGGCCGTTACGCACCATTTTTTCATGGCCAAAGGCTTTCAGGTCATGCCCTTGATACACGCAGGGGTATTGCTGCTCCTGCTTGGCTGGCGGTTAGGCAAATACGCAACTCACACCAAATAGCTCAAAACGGGAAAAAGATGTCGAAGAGTTCCTGACCATAGCGTGGATTTTGCACATCAGAGATGGTCCCACGTCCACCGTAAGAAATCCGGGCTTCGGCAATCTGTGTATGTTCAATCACATTGTCAGAGGCAATGTCTTCTGGCCTCACAACGCCGGAAACCAGAAGTTCGCGCACTTCATGATTGATGCGCACTTCCTGACGCCCGGCAACAACCAGATTGCCATTGGGTAAAACCTGGGTAACCACGGCCGCAACGGTCAAATCCACTGATTCAGAACGATCTACCGTTCCCTCCCCTTTATTGCTGCTGGACGAGCCAAAACTGGCCAGAGACGCCGGGTTAATACTCCCCAGCTTATTCTCAAGACCAAACATATTGGTCAGGTCTGAATCTTCGCCTGATGTGCGCGTGCGTTCTGTTGAGTTTTGAATTCTGGCCTTGTCCTCGATCTGGATGGAGACGGTCAGAATGTCGCCAATTTGTTGCGCCCGCTGATCGTTAAAAAACGTCCTTGCGCCCGTGCGCCATAGTGAATTATTTGTGTCATCCTCACGCGCCAGCGCCGGCATAGGCATAGTGACGGCTTTGCGCCCATACACATTGGCAGGGTTTTCAATCGGAGTCATTTCAGGTGCTTTGCCAATGCGTTTGACGCGGTCAAACGTGCCGCAACCCGACAAGAGTACTGCACCAACAAGTATGTATGATATTTTTTTCATTACGTTCTCCTAACCGCCAATGGCTGTGCCAATATTGGCAGTGGCTTTACCCGGTGCGGTAACCACCACATCAATGGTACGACTTGATTGCAAATTAACGACCCGCAGCGGCTCGCCCAGTGCGGCCTCACCCAGCGAGCGGCCTTGTGATGTAAGGCGAATACCCGGCACCTGGTAAGTAATGGTAATGATTTCACCCTTCTTCACCGCAGCAAGGCGTTTAAGATCCGAAAATTTCAAAGGTTTTCCAGCGCGCAAGGCCCGGCGCGCTACTTTCCCGGTAAAACTATCCGGGTCCATCAATACGCCCGCACGCAAATTTGTCTCACGCACATCTATCCACTTCACATCTTCGGGTGCAATGGCTTCATCCGCCCGGTAAGAACGAGACAAGGCAGGGACTTGCACCAAAGCCCAGGCACGGCCACGTATTTCTATCGCCACGGCGCTTTCATAAGGCGCAATACGGGCTGTAAAGACACCGCCCTGCGCCATCATATCAAGCGATATAATTTCCGGTACACCTTTGGCATCCATAGGGATAAAAAGGGTCTGCGCCCGATTGGAAAGCGTAATTTCATAATGTACGCCATCCGCACGACTGCCCAGCTCCTCCCCAATAAGTGTGCGTAAATGCTCTGTACCAATACGTTGGCCAGCGCGGCGCACTGTCACTCGTTTCAGTCCAGAAAGGTTCTGCCAAATACGTCCCTGCGCAGCAGCCTTGGCAGACAGCCATGAGGGATCCAGCGATACCCTGCGGCCTGGGTCTGGAGCGCGCGTTAAAACCGTTTGCGAAAGCGCACCGGCATTTGAAAACACGTCCACAAAGCGCAAGAATGCGCCCTGGGTTTCAATTTGCGAACGTAGTAACAGGGGCTCCGTTGGATCGGCTTCATCTCCCAACACCATAGTAGCACCAGCAACAAACAAAAGCAGAGCTAGCGCCAATACTGTGGTTATGCGGCGTAATCGTATATGTTCAAAAAAAATGTTCATTAGACAGCCAATCCCGTTATTAACGACGCAAGTTAGCGCTGGTTGAAAGCATTTCATCTGATGCGGTAATGACCTTTGAGTTCATTTCATAGGCACGTTGAGCCGCGATCAGTGCGGTGATTTCCTGCACGGCATTGACGTTTGAGGTTTCTATAAATCCTTGAACTACAGACCCAAAACCGGGGGATCCCGGTGTGCCGGAAGTCGCTGCGCCTGAAGCCGCAGATTCAAGAAAGAGGTTGTCCCCTTGCGGATCCAGACCACCCTCATTGAAGAAGGTCACAATATCCAGCTGACCAACCACAGTCGGTGCCGGGGCACCAGGGGTCAGAGCCTGGACCTGACCTTGCTGATTGATGATCACATCAGTGGCATCTTGTGGCAACGTAATACCCGGCGAAACCGTATAACCATCTTCGGTTACCAACTGCCCATCACCATTAACGGCAAAATTCCCGGCCCGGGTATAACCATTTTCTCCAGAGGGAAGCTCTATCTGAAAGTAACCTTTGCCACTAATAGCAACGTCAAATTTGTTCCCGGTCTGGGCGAGGTTCCCCTGTTCTGTAATACGGTAAACTGAACCGGCCTTGACCCCCAGACCAACTTGTACACCAGTAGGCACGATTGTGCCCGCATCGGACGAGCTGGCTCCCTGTCGCTCTACGGTTTGATAAAGAAGGTCCTGAAATTCTGCCCGCTGTCGCTTAAAGGCAGTGGTATTCATATTGGCGATATTATTCGAGATAACTTCAACGTTGAGCTGTTGAGCCAACATGCCGGTTGCTGCAGTATTCAAGGCACGCATTTTACTCTCCTGTTCCTGTTTTCATTATTAGCGCTGATCAGCGCACACTACCGAGGCGTTCAATAGTACGCCGTGAGAGGGTTTCTTCCTGATTGAGCATGTTACTGATGGATTGATACGCCCGCGTTGTTTCGATCATCCGGCTCATTTCCGCGATCGGGACAACATTTGAACGTTCCAAATGCGCTTGCATGATAACGGGATTGTCCATTATCAAAACTTCGGCGTCAGCAGAGGCGGCAAATCGCCCCTCCCCGCTTTTTTCCAACACGCCTAGAGATGTGAAATTAGCAATTTGAAGTCTGGCAACTTCCAGGCCCGCCACCCGAATCGAGCCTTCCTTGCTGATAACCGGAGATTCGCCGCCAGCATCCAAAACAATAGGCGCACCATCAACATTCAACACGGCCATACCGTCAGCAGTGCTAAGCGTCCCCGTATCGTCAACAGAAAACCGCCCATCGCGCGTATAAAGCTCACCATCAGGCGTCTCGACAACAAAAAAACCGGACCCGGTTATGGCCAGGTCAAGCGGGCGACCCGTATTTTCCATTTGTCCGTCAGCAAAATTACGGGCAACACCCCAATCTTGCACAAAACTTATGTTTGAAGGACCATCTGTATGTGTGGCCGCCAGATCATCAACACGCCGCATTAATAGTTTTTCAACCTTGAAACCGGCCGTCGACATATTGGCAATATTATTAGCGGTCACGTCCATTTGGCGACGCAAGACCATTTGTCGTGTCAGCCCCACCATAAGAGCATTTTCCATAATATCACCTGCTTCTGCTGTTCCAGCCGCATTCAGCGACCCTGTACGAAGTAGAATGCACGTGTCATGCCAGTTGTTATCTTGTTTATTTTCAGCATGTTAGTTTAATTTTTGTGCGGGCTTTCAGTCGAAGATGGTACACTTCTGCCCACAACCCGGCAGGAAATGCCTTTGTCCTTCACCGTCACAAAGGTTAACAACCAGCAGTCAAAATCGCGTTCTGGCAACCTCTCCTTAACCATAACCCCCCCTAATAACAGAGAGTTATTTTTCACGGAGCGTTTCATGGCTAAAGAAGGCGAAGAACCAGAAGGCGAAGAACCAGAAGACGAAGATGAAGAAGGCGGTAAAAAAGGTGGTTTGAAGAAAAAGCTGCTTTTCATCGGCCTACCTATCGTACTGGTTTTGCTTTTAGGAAGCGCGGGAGCATTCATGCTGTTGGGCGGCGACAAAACAGATGAAGCTGAGCATGCGTCTACTGAAGACGGTGATGCACATGGGGCAGCCAAAGGTGCAGACCATGACATTCCGATTCCGATTTATTATGAGTTACCGGCTATTTTAGCCAACATCACCGATGAAGATGGTGAAGTTGCTGTTTTAAAGCTGGTTGTCCTCCTGGAGGTTGCTGACGAAGAAACCCTTCACAATATCGAGCCGTTATTACCGCGCATCGTGGATCGTTATCAGGGTTTCCTGAGAGAATTACGCATGGAAGATGTGAAAGGGTCTGCAGGGTATTATCGGCTGAAGCTTGAACTTCTACGCCGTGTTAATCAGGCCGTTGCCCCTGTTCACGTTAATGATTTGACCATTGATACACTGTTGGTGAACTAAGAATGGCGGATGAAGACCAGGATGCCATGGCCGCCGAGTGGGCGGCAATGGCAGAAGAAGACAGTGCACCAGCCGATGCCGGTGGTGATGCTGGTGACGACGAAGATCAGGATGCCATGGCCGCTGAATGGGCGGCAATGGCAGATGGCGATGAAGATACCACAGTTGCCGAAGCTGAAAACGGACCAGGTGCAGAACGAATTCTCAATCAGGATGAGATTGATAACCTTCTTGGTTTTGAAGGAGGTGACGATGATGATGAAAACAATTCAGGCATCCGCTCCATCATTAATACCGCCCTTGTCTCCTATGAGCGCCTGCCCATGCTGGAGGTTGTATTTGACCGCCTTGTACGGTTGATGACCACCTCATTGCGTAATTTCACCTCTGATAATGTTGAAGTCAGTCTGGATAACATTTCATCCATACGCTTTGGTGATTATCTAAACTCAATACCCCTGCCTGCCATTCTGGCTGTGTTTCGTGCAGAACAGCTCGATAATTATGGCTTGCTAACTGTTGATTCAAACCTGATTTATTCCATTGTCGATGTATTATTGGGTGGCCGCCGTGGTACCGCTGCCATGCGTATTGAAGGCCGCCCCTATACCACCATAGAACGTCAATTGGTGCAGCGTATGATTGAAGTGGTTTTACGCGATGCGCACTTGGCATTCAAACCACTGAACGAGGTTGACTTTACCCTTGACCGTATTGAAACCAACCCTCGTTTTGCCGCTATCGCTCGCCCAGCCAATGCCGCTATTCTTGTACGCCTTCGCATTGATATGGAAGATCGTGGCGGACGCATAGAACTGATGTTGCCTTATGCCACGCTGGAACCAATCCGAAAAATGCTGTTGCAACAGTTCATGGGTGAAAAGTTTGGGCGTGATAACATTTGGGAAAGCCATTTGGCATCTGAATTATGGTCAACCGCCATGGAGGTTAGCGCTGTCATTGATGAGCAAGAGGTTTCTTTGCGCAAAATGATGGATTTAAAAGTTGGTGACACGGTGATGATGAATAGCACCCCGGACAGCGACATTACGCTGCGCAGTGGCGACATCACACTGGCCAATGGCCGCATGGGAAAATTGGGTCGTAAAGTCGCTATTAGAATTCAGGATGGACTGCCAAAAACTGTGCGTCGCCAATTAGAGGAACGAATGCAATGACCCTTGCGCTCGGGTTTGAAGCCCTTCTCGCCTTACTCCTGTTACTTACAGTGTTTTATTGCTGGCGCCTTGATCGACGCCTGAACGCACTTCGTAATGGCCAGGATGGAATGCGCGATGCTGTGCAAGATCTCATCAATGCCACAGCCAAGGCAGAAACATGTATACTGGCATTGCGCGAAACAACCGGGCAAAGCAGTACCGAACTGGACGAGCGCATTACCAGCGGCAGAAAGCTTGCCGCGCATTTACAACAACTGACACGCCAATCTCGTAACGCTACACCAACGACATCAGATAACGCCAGCATCGTGCCCCCCCGCACAAGTCTGATGGATCGTTTAAGAGAGGTGGGCTAGGGTTATGACTAATTCCATGCGCATTTTAGCGCTCGTAGCGATTGCATCACTTGGCCTTTTAGGCATGAAATCCCTTAGCCTGACATCTGACATCCTCAGCCTTTTTGATCCGGCAACCGCTGCATGGGCCTCATCCTCCAGCGCCAAAAAAGAAAAAAAGGGAAAAAATAACGATAAAAAAGTAGACACTCACAATGCAGCACCGGGACCAAAATTAACTTATGGTGAATATGGATCCTCAGAGCATGAAAACGGTTCTGGCGACCTCGTATGTGAGGGCCCAAGCCAGGCCGAGCAGGCAGGACTAAGCGAACAGGAATTAAATGTGTACCTTACATTGGGAGAACGCAATCGCCTTTTAAATGATCGGGAAAGTGAAATTGCGACCCGTGAAGGTTTACTCGCTGTAAGCCAGCAGCAAATCGATGACCGCATTGCCAAACTTGAATCCCTGAAAACTGATATTGGCACATTATTGGGGCAATTGGACGAGCAAGAAGAAGAGCAGATACAAACCCTCATCAAGCTTTATGACGCCATGAAGCACAAATCGGCAGCACAAATTTTTGTTGGGCTGGATACCAATGTGCTGCTCCAGGTAGCAAGCCGGATAAAGTCAGACAATCTTGCCAAGATCATGGCTGCCATGCCTCCCCAAAAGGCAGGAGAGTTGACCATGGCGCTGGCAGCGCGCAACAGGCTGCCAGAAACAGCAAAAGATCTACCCGGATTTTCCGGTGGCGAAAAGTAAATCGTTTTACAGCCCATTAAGAGATAGGTGCTAGTGTGCGGTAAATAACACTGCTGAGGCAATGTTTTGCCTACTGACCTTTGGGAGATAATAATGAATAAAAAGCCAGCCATGGGCGCTTTGATTACGCCGCCAGACACATTACGTAGAAAAATTGGTGGTAAGCTTGGTGCGGTTAATCAGGATGTTATTGCCAAGGCAGAAGCCGCACTCGCCAGTCTTTCAGAGAATTTTGATGAGTGGATGAGTGATGAAATTACAAAGTTGGAGGAGGCACGCAATATTGTTCGCCAGAACGGTATGGATGGCGATGCCGGTCAGAAATTGTTTGGTGTATCTCATGACCTGAAAGGTCTTGGTGTCACCTATGGCTATCCCTTTGTCAGTTCAATAGCAGATTCGCTTTGCAAAATAACGCTGGAAAAAGATGTGCGCGCAAAAGCGCCTATAAGCCTTGTCAATGCTCATGTTGATAGTATTCGCGCCGTTGTGCGTGGTAATATCAAAACGACTGATAACCCGGTTGGCCAGAGCCTTGTAAAAGAATTGAACCAGCGTTCAGCCGAGTTTCTCGCCACAATTTAGCTGCGCTTTTCCACTCAGGTTTTATGCGTACCGCAGAATTTGTTTGCAATTCTGCTTGATGTGTGAGAAATGGCCTCAACTTTTGCCGAGCGTAGATGACGTTTATACCGTCTACGGCAAAGGTTGACTGAGCAATTGTCCGTATTGATCATTGCCATGATAAGCGTGCATTAGGCACATCATCCCCGGCGGCTGATCTACGCAAGCTCCCCATAATTATAATAGTGCTGCACGGCATTGAACATTGTGACGTGCGCCAAAACCTGAGAGTTTTTACTTGAAACAGTTTAATGAACTCGGCCTTGCCGAGCCCATCCTTCGTGCTGTAACGGCAGAAGGGTACACCAGCCCTACACCTATCCAGGCCGACGTTATCCCTGCCATGCTTGATGGACGCGATATAGTTGGTATTGCACAAACCGGCACCGGCAAGACGGCGGCTTTTGTCCTGCCGTTATTGCAGCAGCTCGTGACCAATCACACACGCCCTGCACAAAAGTCATGCGGCACCCTCATTCTGGCCCCAACACGCGAGTTGGCGGCCCAGATTGCAGATAACATCCGCACCTATGCACAATTTATGCAGGTATCCACCACAGTTGTGGTTGGCGGGGTCAAACCCCGCGCCCAAATCCGGGCAATGGCGCGCGGTGTTGATATTCTTGTGGCCACACCGGGTCGGCTGGAGGACCATATGTCCACCGGGGCCATTCGCATTAATGACGCAACAACCATTATTCTGGATGAAGCGGACCAGATGATGGATCTGGGCTTTATGCCTGCCATCCGCCGAATTATGGCAAAATTGCCGCGCCAGCGACAAACCGTCTTGTTGTCGGCAACCATGCCCAAACAAATCCGCTCCCTGGCCAAGGACTTTCTGGATAACCCCGCCGAAATTTCCGTTGCCCCGCAATCCCGACCGATAGAACTTATCGACCAAAAGGTTTTCTTCGTTGGCAAACAAGCCAAGCGTCAATTGCTGGAAGAGCTTTTGTTAAGTGATGACATTCAGCGTGCCATTGTCTTTACGCGTACCAAACACGGTGCCAACAAGGTTGTTGTTAATCTTGAAAAACATGGGCTGGAAGCGGCGGCCATTCATGGCAATAAAAGCCAAAGGCAGCGCGAGCGAACCCTGTCAGCATTTCGCACTGGTGAGTTAAATATACTGGTCGCCACAGATATTGCCGCACGCGGCATTGATATTGATGATATTAGCCATGTCATCAATTACGAATTACCCAACGTACCAGAGGCTTATGTCCACCGTATCGGGCGCACTGCCAGAGCCGGTAAGAGCGGTGTAGCAATCTCGCTCTGTGATGGCACAGAACGCGGCTTTCTTCGTGATATTGAAAAATTGATCGGACGACCTTTGGGCAGAGAAGAGTCTGCTTATAGCGACACTTATGACGAAACCCAGGAGGGTTTGCCAGCCAATCCGCGCAATGGCGGTGGCCGGCGCGGACGTGGTCGCAATGGTGGCGGCGGCGGCGGTGGCGGCAAGAAAAAGCCGCATTGGTCCGGTAAAAAACCCGGAGCAAACCAGGGTAAATCCAAGTCTGCCCCCAAATCTGCCCCCAAATCTGCCAATGGGGGGTCTGGTCAAAAGGGTAATCAGGGGAAGAACACTAAACGCAGAGGTAAACCCAGAGCAGCTTAGAGGAGAGCTTCAAGTCGTGGATTCTACTTTGGCGGCGGCAAGGATTGAGCCTTGCCCGTCCGCCTGCAAAAGAATGGCGCAACCCCCATCAGCGGGCATAGGCAGCACCATACGCGTATGGCCACCTGTCCAGTCAGCAAGCCTGGTCATGCTGGAAACCATATTGACCTGAACCAGATTTTTACCTTTGTTTTCGCCATTTTTGACCTCGACACTCTGACTACCGGGTGCATAAGCGGCCATCCAAATTCCCATTTTTTCAACGGTATCGCCAGTAATATCAAGAACTATCTGACCTTCAGCATTCAAATGTGCCTGCATAATGGGTGCAGCGCTATCCGCGCTTTGGTTCTCTTGGTAAATAGCCTTGCTTATCCGATCCTGATGCACGCCTTTATAGATGCCATTGCCGTTAAGCACCACTTGAGGCGTATAGACACGTGGCTTGGCCAGCGCCTTGCCATAGGCATATTGGCGTGTCGTAAAAGCGGGCATGGCAAAGGTATCCTGCCAGCCCAGATAATCCCAGTAATCAACGGCAAAACTAAGAGCGATAACATTGTCTTGCGTCGCCAGATCAGCCAGAAACGCATTAGCCTTGGGGCAATTTGGACAACCCTGTGAGGTAAAGAGCTCAACCACCACAGGGCGCGCGGCACGTGTGTCAGGCACAGTCTCCTGTGCGGTGCTGGCCATGGCCAGCCCCAACACCCCGATAAGAATGAAAAGTGCGCGTATTGTCATCATGGCAACCTAGCTACCATTTTATACACACACCAATCAATTGCCCGTGAAGGTCACAAGCACTTCCCGAAAAGTGGAACCCGGGTTTCGGATAAGAAGTGCGGTAAAGCAAAGAGACAGAGCCTTAATCCCGCGCCAGATTGCGCAATACGTAATGCAAAATGCCGCCATTGCGATAATACGCCATCTCGTCATCAGTATCGATACGCACCAGTGCCTCAAACGAAGTGGTACTGCCATCTGCTGATGTGATTTGCACGCCAATCTTTGATTGTGGCGCAATACTGTCCAGCCCGGAGATAGAGATGGTTTCATCGCCTGTCAGGCCCAGGCCTTCACGGTTAAGCCCATCGGTAAACTGTAGCGGCAGAACACCCATACCAATGAGGTTAGAGCGGTGAATACGCTCATAACTTTCAACCACAACAGCGCGAACACCTAAAAGCCGTGTACCCTTGGCCGCCCAGTCCCGCGAAGAACCGGTGCCATATTCCTTGCCGCCAATAACAACCAGCGGAACACCGTCATCTGCGTATTGCATGGCGGCATCATAAATGGACGTCGTATTCCCATCCGGGAAATGCTTGCTCATCCCGCCTTCAACATCATCCAGCATGAGGTTTTTAATGCGGATGTTGGCAAAGGTGCCGCGCATCATCACGTTATGATTGCCCCGGCGTGAACCATAGGAATTAAACTCGCTGGGTGGCACCTGGTGATCGCGCAGATACTCCCCGGCGGGGCTGTTGGCGGTAATGGAACCAGCAGGGCTAATATGGTCAGTGGTAATACTATCACCAAAAAGTCCCAGAATACGGGCGTTTTGAATATCCCTGACCGGGGCAACATCCATGGTCATGCCTTCAAAAAACGGTGGGTTCTGGATATAGGTCGAAGACGGATTCCAGTCATAGGTTTGACCGCCCGTGACCTCAATTTTCTGCCAATGCTCATCGCCCTTGAACACATCGGAATAACGCTTGGCAAACATTTCCGGCGTTACGCAATCGCGCACGGTTTGGGCAACCTCCTGTGTGCTGGGCCAAATGTCGCGCAAATATACCGGGTTACCGTCACCATCTTCGCCCAAAGCATCTTTGGTGATGTCTACATTCAAAGAGCCGGCAATGGCATAGGCCACCACCAGTGGCGGCGATGCCAGATAATTTGCCTTGATGTCCGGGCCAATGCGCCCTTCAAAATTACGATTGCCCGATAGTACCGAACAGGACACCAGATCACCATCCTTGATCGCCTTGGAAAACTTCTCCGGCAGCGGCCCGGAATTACCAATACAGGTTGTGCAGCCATACCCCACAAGGTTAAAGCCAAGGGCATCCAGATCGTCCTGCAACCCGGCCTTTTCCATATAATCGGTGACCACTTGCGAGCCCGGTGCCAGCGAGGTTTTCACCCACGGTTTTACTTTCAGGCCTTTTTCAACTGCGTTTCGGGCCAAAAGTCCGGCCCCCAACATCACCGAAGGATTGGAGGTGTTGGTGCAGGAGGTAATCGCAGCAATGAAAATATCACCGTGGCTGACACTATAATCCTCACCATCAACGGCGACGGCGCGGTCAACATCAGCAGCTTTCCCAAATACCTTGTCCATGGCACCAGCAAAGGCAGTGCTTGCATTGTCCAACTGGATACGATCCTGCGGACGTTTCGGGCCAGCAATTGATGGCTTTACTGCACCAAGGTCCAGCGAAATTGTTTTTGTGAAAACAGGCTCTGATCCGGTTTCGCGCCATAGACCTTGTGTCTTGGCGTAGGCTTCGACCAACGCAACACGATCCGCATCGCGCCCCGTGGCGGTCAGGTACGTGATGGTATCTTTATCAATGGGGAAAAAGCCGCAGGTTGCGCCATATTCCGGAGCCATATTGGCCAATGTTGCCTGATCTTCCAGCGACAAATGATCCAGCCCGTCACCATAAAATTCAACAAATTTGCCAACCACACCCAGTTCACGCAGCATTTCCACCACGGTCAGAACCAGATCTGTTGCCGTGGCACCCTCTGGCATGGCGCCATTTAACTTGAACCCAACAACATCAGGGATCAACATGGAAATGGGCTGGCCCAGCATGGCCGCCTCGGCCTCAATGCCGCCAACGCCCCAGCCCAGCGCAGAAATGCCGTTGACCATGGTGGTGTGGCTATCGGTACCAACCAGCGTATCAGGGTAAGCAACCAGCTCGCCATTGTCCTCGTTGGTCCAGACGGTTTGGGCCAGATATTCCAGATTGACCTGATGACAAATGCCCGCACCCGGCGGCACCGCACGAAAATTGGTAAAGGCAGTGGAGCCCCAGCGCAGAAACGCATAGCGTTCCTGGTTGCGTTCAAATTCACGTGTCACGTTTTTGGCAAAACTGTCTGCATGACCAAAGTTATCAACCATCACCGAGTGGTCGATAACCAGGTCCACAGGCACTTGCGGGTTAATCACTTCGGCACTGGCACCCAGTCCCACCACCGCATCACGCATGGCGGCAAGATCAACCACAGCCGGAACACCGGTAAAGTCCTGCAGCAAAACCCGCGCCGGGCGAAAGGCAATTTCATGACCGGAAGAACGCTTGTCCAGCCACTTTGCCACGGCCTCAATATCAGCCTTGGTGACCGAACCGCCATCTTCATGACGTAGCAGGTTTTCAAGCAACACTTTTAATGAAAACGGCAAGGATGAGATACCGTCCAGGCCGTTTTCTTCGGCAACACGTAAATCATAATAGATGTAGGTTTTACCCGCTACGTTCATTGTGCGGCGGCAATTGAAACTATCGAGAGAGGCCATGAGGTCATCCTTTTTGTTTGCAGCCACGGCGCAACGTAAAGTGGGAAGGACGCTGCCTGGCTGGTGAGTCTTAACCTTACCACTCATATTACACAGCCAAATCCCGGGGTCTATTCATCCGAAGCGTTTTCGCGCAGATTTGACACTGTTGTAATCTATGCTGGTACGCACTTGCCAAACCGGGCCGGGCACGCCAAAACGAAAATGGCTTTGCACTGGAGCGCATCATGCGTCGTCTTCTTATTATTCTGCCGATTATATTGCTGAGCACACTTTTTGCGCTGTTCACCCTCATGATTTTGCGCGGCGAAAAAGAACCCGCTGGCTCACGTATTGTGGGACGGGACGCACCCGCATTTGAGCTAAAAGCCCTGAATACAGACACACAGGTATTGCTTTCCAGTTACCGGGGACAGCCTGTGATCGTGAACTTTTTTGCTTCATGGTGCGCCCCCTGCCGGGTGGAGCACCCGGCATTGATGCAACTTTCCGCGCAAGGCGTGGTAATTATCGGCATTAATTACAAAGACAAGCCGGAGGCTGCGCAAGCCTTTATCGCTGAACTTGGCAATCCTTTTGTTGCCATAGGCCAGGACACCAATGGCCGTACCGGCATTGATTTTGGTATTACCGGGGTGCCGGAAACTTTTGTCATCGGCACGGATGGCCGCGTGTTGGCAAGTTGGGCCAGCCCTCTGACCCCAAATATTATTGAAAACCGCATCCTGCCCGCACTTCTTGGCCCGCCGCCAACAGCAGATTAACCTTGCGATAAGGCATCATATTTATGGTTAACACTGATTAACTATAGTGGGCGCCAGAACGGCGATAAAGATATGAAAATCACCGGCCAGTCATCTTTGATTGCCGCGCAGCAGCTCGGCCTTCAACGCACCAATACCGAGGCCAAAGCCGCCTCTGCGGCATTTTTTGCTGAACTGAGAAAGGCAGCCCCTTCGACGGGGTCAACCCCCATGGCCCCACAAGCCAGCGCCACAGAACGACCCAACCAGAGCGCGCCAATAATGCGCGAAGCCCCCTTACGCACCAGCCAGCCTGGCGCACCTTTACCGCCGGGCAGCTTGCTTAATATCGTGGTTTAATTAGGTTTCTTTCTTTTCGTCATCAGCCATATAGTTAAGCATTAGCGGTATGTTGACCACAGTAAAACCCAAAGTCAGGGGCAATAACCCAAATACCTTGAAATTCACCCACACACTTTCGCTAAAATTACGCCAGATCAGCTCGTTCACTATTGCCAGAAACACAAAAAATCCGGTCCAGCGCCAGCTCAGCACCCGCCAGACCGCATCGGGCATCTGAAAGGCTCCGTCAAAAACCACTTTCAGATAATATTGATTAAAAAATGCTCCGCCGCCCAGCGCCATGGCAAACAGCAAGTAGATCGCCGTGGGTTTCATTTTGATAAACGTACTATTTTGAAAATAAAGCGTTAGCCCGCCAAAAAATAGAACCAGAACCAAAGTAATGACCGGCATGATCCGCAGGCGTTTTTCACTAAGCCAGCCAATGACTAGGGCAGCACTTACGCCTAGCATCAACACACCGGTAGCCCAGAAAATACCGGCGAACTTGTAGGCCACAAAGAAAACAACCAGCGGTCCCATATCCAGCAAAAGGCGATTATTTTTCATATACGTTTACTCCTACCCGCCCAGCTGCATGAATATCAGACCAGCGGCAAGGGCAATGGCGGCAAAAATACGCCTTTTGCCAAAATTTTCCTTGAGGATAAAAACGCCCATAATCGCAGCAAACACTACACTTGTTTCACGTAAAGCTGTGATTTCACTCACATTTGCCATGCGCAAGGCCTGCAAACTCAGACCATAACCAACAAAACTCATCACCCCGGCGATCATCGCCGTGCGCCATTGGCCTTTGCAGGCATCCAGAAAACCACGCCGCCTGACAGCAATGGCGGTTAGCGTCACCGGGAACATTTCAATAGTAAAAAACCAGACCACATAGCTGATGCCACTGGCGGCCGCTTTGGCCCCTGCCCCGTCATTGACCGTGTAAGCCCCGATCATTAACGCGGTTAGCAAAGCCCACATGAGCGCTGTTCGATGCGCCGGGCTGGTGCTTTTACGAAACTGGGTCAGTGCCAGCGAAGCGATAACAAGACCAGCCAGTTTTATGGGCGGAAAGCTTTCATGCAGCAGCACAGCTGCACCTAATGCAGTCAGCAAAACCGAAGTGCCGCGCATCACCGGAAAAACAGCCGAGAAATCCCCGTGTTTGAAGGCATGGATGGTGGCGATCTGATAGCCCCAGTGAAAAGCAATGCCGATGGCCAGATGTTTCGCCGCCAGTGGCGTTAGCGGTGCCACAAAAAATAAAAGCGGCAACGCAATCATGCCAGAAGTCAGGTTAATCAGGGCGCGATTGACCAGCCGGTCACCGGCCTGCTTGACCACCAGATTAACGCTCGCATGAAAAACCGCGCTGATGAGAATGAAAACAATCGCCAGCACTGACTAATCCACCGCCAGGCCAGCAATGGCGCCGGCAAAGCTTTCAGCATCAAAATCCTGTAAATCATCAACGCCCTCACCAACACCAATATAATGGATGGGCAGATGGAATTTATCTGATACAGCAACCAAAACCCCGCCCTTGGCCGTACCATCCAGCTTGGTCATCACCAGACCAGTAACACCGGCGGCCTCCAAAAAGGCTTCGGCCTGGGAAAGCGCGTTTTGCCCCACCGTGGCATCCAGCACCAAAATCACGTGATGAGGCGCTGTTTCGTCCTGTTTCTTGATAACGCGGATGATTTTGCGTAGCTCTTCCATGAGCTCTTTTTTGTTCTGCAAGCGCCCGGCGGTATCCATAAGCACTACATCAACACCATCTTTTTTGGCTTTTTCCAAGGCGTCAAATGCCAGTCCGGCGGCATCAGCACCAATATCGCGGGCCATGACCGGCGCAGATGTACGCTCGCCCCAGACCTTAAGCTGTTCTATGGCAGCAGCGCGAAAAGTATCGCCAGCAACCAGCAATACGCTCTTGCCCTGAGATTTCAGCTTGGCAGCAATTTTACCAAGTGTGGTGGTTTTGCCTGCGCCATTAACCCCGATGAACAACACCACTTGCGGTGATGGCCCGTCGGCAAGGTCCAGTTTTTTTTGTAACGGGTACAAGTCATCGGCAATAAGACTGGCCAGCTCTTCGCGTATTTCGCGCTCATCAATGTCCTTGTTAAAGCGGTCTTTGGCCAAAGCGGCGCTAAACCGTCCTGCCAGAGATGTGCCCAGGTCAGAGGTGATAAGCAAATCCTCCAACTCTTCCAATGTCTCCGCGTCCAGCTTGCGCTTGGTGAAGATAGAGGCAACACCATCGCCAAGGCGTGAGGATGAACGCTTCAGGCCCGAAGAGAACCGCGAAAAGACATTTGGTTTTTTGACCTCGTCCTCGTTAGGCGTCTCCTCGATTTTCTCTGCTTGCACATCCTTTTCTTCAACCGGCGTAACAACCGGCAGTTCATTTTCTTTTTCTGCAACAGGGCTGGGCGAGGGTTTTTGCTCTGGCTCTGGCTCTGGCTCTGGCTCTGGCTCTGGCTCTGGCTCTGGCTCTGGCTCTGGCTCTGGCTCTGGCTCTGGCTCTGGCTCTGGCTCTGGCTCTGGCTCTGGCTCTGGCTC
>JAJFFS010000002.1 GCA_021776515.1 Robiginitomaculum sp.
TGGTGCGCCACCTCCACCTCCGCCACCACCACCTCCGCCACCACCTCCACCACCTCCTCCGCCACCTCCTCCGCCACCTCCGCCACCACCTCCGGCGCCTGTGTGTAACAATGTGGCATTCACGGTGTATTTTGAGTGGGATAAATCTGACCTCACACCTGAGGCCTACCAGCAAATTGCAGCTGCTGCCGCAAGAGCACAACGTTGCACCATTACGCTGGCAACTGTCACAGGTTACACGGATAGGTCTGGCTCCAAGAGCTATAATGTTGGCCTATCAAAACGCCGGGCAGAAATTGTTCAAGGTGAATTGGTTAATCGTGGCGTAAATGTCGAACTGATAACCATTGATTACAAGGGTGAAACTAACACCGCTGTAACAACGCCTGATGGCGCACGTGAGCCGCTAAACCGCCGCTCTGCGGTATCCATCCAAGTGCGCTAACTCTTTCGCACTTACAAGTTTGAAAAAGCGGCTTGACCCTGTGTCAGGCCGCTTTTTTTATGCTTAAAAACAACAGGCAGACATGGTGCATGCGGCTTTCCATTGTGAGAAAACAGGTGCAAAATTGAATCAACGTAATGCTTACCGAATGACTCGAAAGCTAAAGCGTGGAGATACCTTATGAGCAAATCTGAAAAACCATATCGCAAGCGCAAGATTGGCAACCATACCCTGAAGCCAGAATCACTGGTTATGGGTTATGGGCACGATCCGCACCTGTCTGAAGGGGCCATTAAACCTCCCATATTTCAAACCTCCACATTTGCTTTTCGCAGTGCAGAACATGGTGCCGCTTACTTTCGCCTTTCCCGAGGCAAGGCTGAACCGGGTGATATGGAAGATCCAGGCCTTGCCTATACCCGCATTAACAACCCCAATCTGGAGGTGCTTGAAGACCGATTGACGCTTTATGATGGTGCCGAAGATGCCCTGGCATTTGCCAGTGGTATGGGCGCTATTACAACGGCGCTGATGGCATTTGCCGATCCGGGTAAGGTGTTTATCTATTCCAGCCCTTTATATGGGCCAAGTGAGATGTTCTTGCAGAACTTCCTGCCACGTTTCGGCGTCAAGAGTATTTCTTTCATGGCTGATGCCAGTGATGATGAGGTGCGTGCGGTCTTTAAGGAAGCGGCGTCAATGGGTGAAGTGGCCTGTGTTTATACCGAAACTCCAGCCAACCCGACCATTGCTCTTGTAGATCTTGATCTGTGTGTAACGCTGGCGAATGAATTAGAGGAAACCCAAGGCACAAAACCAGTGGTGATGGTCGACAACACACTGCTTGGCCCATTGGGTCAAACCCCCATCATCACCAATGGCGTTGATCTGCTCCTCTACTCCCTGACCAAATATATCGGTGGGCATTCTGATCTGATTGCCGGCGCTGCTCTTGGTTCATCCCAATATATTGCGCAGATACGGGCCATGCGCACCGTATTTGGCGCTGTACCTGACCCACACACGTGTTGGCTTCTCATGCGTTCACTGGAAACTGTAAAACTGCGCATGGTGGCTGCCGCTGACAATGCCAAAATCTGCGCTGACTTTCTACGTGATCACCCCAAAGTAGACAAAGTGCGCTACCTTGGTCATCTGGATGATGATCCGGTTAAAAAGGAACGGTTTTCACGTATGGGTCAATCCCCGGGTTCCACATTCTCATTTGATTTGAAGGGTGGTCAGGAAGCCGCATTTAAAATGCTTAATGTCTTGCAAATGATCAAACTGGCCGTCAGCCTTGGCGGTACAGAAAGCCTGATGTGCCATCCGGGTTCTACAACTCATTCGGGTGTGCCAGAGGATATTCGTGAGGCTCAGGGTTATACGCCGGGACTGGTGCGTTTTTCAGTAGGTATAGAAAGTGCTGATGACCTGCTTGTTGATCTTGAACAGGCGTTAGGTGCCATCTGAGCCCATGACCATGGGAGCCACCGCCCTTACCAAAGAAGAACAATCCATCATGCAGGCCATCGGCGCGCGTGAAACCCTTATGGTTAGCCGCGTTAAGGCCTGGTCAGAGATCAATTCCGGCAGCACAAACAGCGTTGGTCTTGATCGGCAACGCCAAGCCCTGAAAGAGGCATTCTCTGCATTGGGGGGGGATATTGAAGAACTTGCCCTGCCCGCCGTTTCTGAGGTTCGCAGCGATGGCGAGGAAGAAATTCGCACCTTTGCCCCGGCTTTAGTGGTACGCAAAAGACCCACAGCACCAATACAAATAGTCCTGACCGGGCATTATGATACGGTTTTCGCCGCTGATCATGATTTCCAGAATTGGCAAATGCTGGATGATGATACCATTAATGGCCCCGGCACAGCCGATATGAAGGGGGGGCTCCTGGTCATGCTCGAAGCCCTGATAGCGCTTGAGCAAAGTTCTCAAAAAAACAAACTTGGGTTTACCGTGCTGATGAGCCCGGACGAGGAAATTGGTTCACCGGCTTCGGCCCCCTTGCTGGCCAAATATGGCGCGATTGCAGATCTTGGCATGACCTATGAGCCCGCTTTAGCAGACGGTTCGTTATCGGGTGCGCGCAAAGGTTCGGGTAATTTTGCATTGATCATCCGTGGTAAGGCCGCCCATGCCGGGCGCGAACACCATCTGGGCCGTAATGCGCTGGTCGCAGCGGCGCAAGCCGTGCACGCGCTGGCGGCCCTGACCAATGCGCGCCCCGGATTGACCATTAACCCTGCAAAGATTGAGGGCGGTGGCCCTAGCAACATCGTACCTGATCTTGCCATTGTGCGTTTTAATGTGCGCCTGACGCTGCCTGAAGATGCCCAATGGTTAGAAAAACAGTTTAAACTTATCGCAGAACATATTGAAAGTATTGATGGTATTACCACTAAATTAACTGGTGGATTTACCCGACCACCCAAGCCTATGGCACCGCCAAATAAACGGCTTTTTGAAATGACGCGGGCCGCCGGTGCGGCTCTTGGTCTTGAGATTAGCTGGCGCGATACAGGCGGCGTGTGCGAAGGCAATAATCTGTGGGCGGCGGGTTGCCCCAATGTTGATACACTGGGTGTGCGCGGCGGTAATATTCATTCAGCGCAAGAATTTGCTATTCTTTCCAGCCTGGTTGAACGCGCACAACTGAGCGCCGTCCTTTTACTGAAATTTGCCTCTGGTGAATTTGACGCTAAATCACTTAAAGCCTTAACTTCATAAACCCAACGGATCCGCCCATGTATGTCGTTCGCCCCATAGAAAAGAAAGATTTTGACGCACTGGTTGAGCTTGCAGAGCTTTCAGGCCCAGGCTTTACCAGCCTGCCAAATGAGCCTGCGTTGCTAAAAGAGCGCGTTGGCCTATCGCAAACAAGTTTCAAGGCGTCGGTAAGCAGCCCCAAAGAAGAAGGTTATTTACTCGTTCTCGAAGATATGACTACCGGAAAAGTTGTTGGCACCTCGGCCGTCAAGGTCGGCATTGGTATGAGCAAGCCGTTTTTTAATTTTCGCCTGTTCAATATTGCCCAGGTTTCTGCGGTGGCCGGGCGTCGCTTTGACATGGAGGTGATGATCCTCGTTAACGAGCATAACGGCAGCACAGAAGTTGGCACGCTGTTTGTTCATCCCGATGCGCGCGGTGGTGGCACGGGCGGTCTGATTGCGCAATCACGTTATTTGCTGATGGCGGCAGAACCAAACCGCTTTGGCCGTAATATCCTGGCCGAATTACGTGGTGTGATTGATGAAAATGGCTATTCGCCATTCTGGGAGCATTTAACCAACAAGTTCTTCCATATGGAATTTTCCAAAGCTGATTTTCTGTCGGGAACTACGGACAAACAGTTCATTCTTGACCTGATGCCCAAATACCCGATTTATACTGATTTACTGCCATCCGAAGCCCGCGACGTTATAGGTCAGGTACACACAGAGGGCGGCGGCGCGCGAAAGCTTCTGGAGCGCGAGGGTTTTGCATTTGATCGCATTATAGACATATTCGAGGGTGGCCCTCTGGTCTCTGCCCCCCGTGACAGCTTGCGTACATTACGCGAAAGCCGACGCTTACGCATTCAAACAGGCACACCGGATGGGGGACAATTTATGCGCCTTTCCAATGATCGCATAGCCGGATTTCGCGCCTGTGGGGCCAAGGTTGTGCTCAGTGATAATAACGTCATTGCTGAGGCCGATATACTCGATGCATTACAAGTTAAGGAGGGCGATACCGTTCGGGTCGTGGATAACACATGAGTTGGGAAAAAGGTAACCTTATAAACGGCCAGTGGGTTGCCGGAAACGGCCCTGCCCTTACCTCCATCAACCCTTCTGATGGCACCCCTCTGTGGCAAGGTGCCTGTGCTGATACCGCGCAAGTAAATGCAGCCTATGATGCGGCACGTTCTGCCTTTACGAGGTGGAGCCGCCAAAGTCTGGAAGACCGCACCGGGATTGCCCTGCAATTCAAGGCACAACTTGAAACTCATAAAGAAGAACTGGCGGTCCTCATCGCCCGCGAGACCGGCAAGGTGCTGTGGGAAACACGCGGCGAAGTTGGGGCCATGATCGGCAAGGTCGGCATTTCTATTGATGCCTACGCGGCACGCACGGGTGAACAAACCGCTGATGCCGCCTTTGGCCGGGTGCAACTGCGCCATCGTCCCCACGGCATTATGGCCGTACTCGGGCCTTATAATTTTCCGGGACATTTGCCCAACGGTCATATTGTACCGGCACTTCTGGCCGGCGATTGTGTGGTGTTCAAACCCAGTGAATTAACCCCTGCGGTTGGTGCCTTCATGACCTGGCTTTGGTGCGAAGCGGGATTGCCTGCCGGTGTGTTGAACCTGGTTCAAGGTGCACGCGACACCGGGGCAGCGCTTTTGGATAACCCCACACTTAACGGCGTTCTGTTTACTGGCTCTGCGGCAACGGGTACGTTTATTCACCGCAAATTTGCCGGCCACCCTGAAATCATACTGGCACTGGAAATGGGCGGTAATAACCCGCTGATTGCCTGGGATACAGCCGATATAGAGGCGGTTGCAAATCTGGTGATCCATTCCGCCTTTGCCACCACAGGGCAGAGGTGCAGTTGCGCCCGCCGTTTGATTTTACCCGCAGGAGATAAAGGGGATGCCATAGTTGAGGCTATCGCCGCAGGGATAGACACGGTGCGCATCGGCCCGTGGGACAGCGACCCAGAGCCCTTTATGGGGCCACTAATTTCTGAAGGTTCTGCGAATATGGTCTTGTCTGCACAAGCAAGCCATGTACGCGCTGGTGCCAAAGCTGTGCGTCAGGCTCAAGGGTTGGGTTGGTCAGCCAGTGCGGTGAGCCCGGCATTATTGGAAATGGGCGATACCGAAGCCGAGGATGAGGAAGTGTTTGGGCCTCTCTTGCAGGTTTATCGGGCGAATAATTTTGAAGCTGCCATCAACCGCGCCAATGCCAGTAAATACGGTCTTTCTGCGGGTCTTATTAGCGACAACGCGGGTTTGTGGGATGTTTTTGTGCGCGATATACGCGCCGGGATTGTCAATTTTAATCGCCCCACCACCGGCGCGGCCAGCACCATGCCCTTTGGTGGCCCGGGACTGAGCGGCAATTTTCGCCCCGGTGCCTGGTATGCCGCCGATTATTGTGCCTGGCCTATGGCCAGCCAAATTGCCGACATCCCCACCGCCATTAACGCCCCGGGTCTGGGTTAGCCATGGCCACAATCGAGGCCAATTACGATGGACTGGTAGGACTGACCCATAATTATGGCGGACTTTCAGCCGGCAATTTAGCCAGCGCACGCAACACCGGTCAGGTCTCGCACCCTCGCCAAGCCGCCTTGCAAGGCCTTGCCAAGATGAAATTCCTGGCCGATGCAGGGCTTGTGCAGGGTGTTTTGCCACCCCATGAGCGTCCGTTTTTACCGCTTTTGCGCAATGCTGGATTTACGGGAAGTGACGCACAAGTCATTGAAAGTGCTGCAACCCAGGCACCGGCGCTATTAAAAGCCGCCTCATCCTCCGCCAATATGTGGGCAGCCAATGCCGCCATTATCAGCCCATCAGCCGATACCAGTGATGGCCGAATGCACGCCAGTGCCGCCAATCTGGTAACCATGTTACATCGCTCTATCGAAGGGCCGCAAACAGCGCGGGCCTTACGCGCTGCCTTTCCAGATACGAACCATTTCACAATTCATGAGCCACTACCGGCACAAGACAGCTTTGCCGATGAAGGTGCCGCCAACCATGTGCGCCTGTGCGCCGAACATGGTGCGCCAGGGGTTGAACTGTTTGTCCATGGACGAGAAGCAGGCTTTACACCTGAACTGAAATTTCCGGCAAGACAAACACGCGAGGCCAATCAGGCTTTGGCACGGCGCCACGGCTTGAATAGCAATAACGTTATCTTTGCTGCACAATCCCATACGGCCATAGAGGCCGGAGCCTTTCATAATGATGTAGTATGTGTAGGTGCCAAAACCTGCCTGTTTTTCCACGAGAATGCCTTTGCGAACACCACGGCAACGCTTGAAGATATACGCCGCGCCGCAAATGGCCGCTTTGAGCCGCAATTTGTACAGGTTAGCGCCGAAGACGTACCCTTACGTGATGCAGTGACCTCTTACCTGTTTAATTCCATGTTAGTAGAATGGCCGGGCGAAGAGCGTCTGGTGCTGGTGGCCCCGGCTGAGTGCCGCGAAACGCCTTCTGTAGAGCGCTATTGTGAAAAACTGGTTAGCGGCAACGGCCCCATAGGCCGGATTGAGTTTGTTGATGTGCGCCAGTCCATGCGCAATGGCGGCGGCCCGGCTTGCTTGCGTTTACGGGTAGTATTAACGGATGCCGAACGCGCAGCCTGCAACCCTGATATGCTGATGAATGCAGCATTATACACCACACTGACGCGCTGGGTTGAAAAACATTACCGCGAAGAACTGCCCCCTGCCGACCTTGCCGACCCGGCCTTGCTGGCCGAGGGGCATATTGCCCTGGATAAGTTATGCGCAATACTGGGCCTTGGCTCTAACTTTTATCCATTCCAAAGAGGTTAAACCGGCTTAATGCCGCGTTTTCGCCCCCCTGCCCGGCCATATTCCTGTGTCCCACGTGTATAGACACGATCTGATTCTATGGCAGCCGTTGCTGTATAATCAAAGCAAGGGTTCAACCGCTCATAAAGCGGCGCAAAATCTGTGTCTACCGTAGACCGGAAAAGCTCCTCAAATGAAGCATTGACGAAATAGGTTTGTTGAAAATCATCAATCAGATAATCGGTGCGCATTACCCGTTCCAGATCAAAATGAATACGATTGGGAGAACGCGCTTCAAGGGAAAAAATTGACTCGTTATGGGAAGAAATAATCCCTGCACCATAAATACGCATACCTTTTGGGGTGTTAATCAGGCCAAATTCCACCGTGTACCAGTAAAGGGCGGCAAGAGCTTTAAGACGGTCGTAACCACCGGCACGCATCCCTCCTTTGCCATAAGCCTCCATATAGTCAGCAAAAACAGGGTCGGTAAGTAAGGGTACATGACCAAAAACATCATGAAACACATCAGGTTCCTGAATATAGTCGAGCTGATCACGCTTTCTGATGAAATTACCGGCAGGAAAGCGTCGATTGGCCAAATGTTCAAAAAATACATCATCAGGAACCAGGCATGGTACGGCAACCACCTGCCAGCCGGTGAGTTTCATCAACTCGACATTGACTTTGCGATAATCAGGGACCCCCCCCCTACCAAGATCAAGCGCCTTTAGTCCGTCAAGAAACCCGTCATACGCACGGCCGGGAAGGCATTCCATCTGGCGCTTGTAAAGAATATCCCAGGTCCCATGCTCTTCATCTGTATAATTATCCCAGCCCTGGTCGATGGTAAAATCATCGCGCACGCCATCGGTGCGTGGGTCGGCATAGATATTTGCGGGGTCCATAAAATCTCTCCATAGTATTTCCGATTCTACTTTTTGCCATTGTACAGTATTTACCTCGTCTGAGGGTGCGCGAATGCGCACAGGTGAAATACATAGCAGTCGGCGCGCTTGGGAATTTTCTTGTTTAGCTCTATGCTGGTCTGTGAACAGGTGGGCCGAGGCTATCACCTCAAGCATTTTACGGCGTGCAGGACATAAGCCTTGTCTCGCACCCGAAGGGTTAGAGTATTATGGCAGACGGCGCTGCGCCGTCTCCTGTCCGCAAGGAACGTCGCCGCAAAAAACGACGCCACGGCGCGGCAGAGAGAACGCGATCCAAAACCGGGCCTCTCTACGGGGCGCTGGATCTGGGTACAAACAATTGCCGACTTTTGGTGGCGAGTCCTTTGAAGCATGGCTTTAAGGTCATAGACAGTTACTCGCAAATCGTACGCCTGGGCGAAGGCCTGGATGCCAATGGCGCCCTTGGTGATGCCGCTATGGATCGGGCAATAGAAGCCCTGAAGGTATGTGCAACCAAGATAAAACGGCATCGTGTTCGACGCATTCGTAACGTGGCAACCCAGGCTTGTCGTAGTGCCAGTAACGGTGCCGCATTTCTTGATCGTGTGCATGAAGAAACAGGTTTACGCCTGCAAACGATTTCTACCGGACAAGAGGCCCAGTTGGCTGTCCGGGGCTGCGAAGATTTATTGGACACCGAATGCGATGCCGCATTAGTCATTGATATTGGTGGTGGTTCTACAGAATTAAGCTGGGTTGATTTTCGGCGAGACGAAAATGAACACAATAGACAGCACCAGGTCAAAGCCAGTATTTCAATACCCATGGGTGTTGTGAATATGGCCGAGCGATTTCCCGAAGAAGGCGAGCGCGGCCCCTGGTTTAGTCGTATGCGTACCTTTGCCCGCGATCAGGTTTCTGCCTTTGACAATGCCCGTGAATTCACACCCTTGTTTGCCAACGGCAATGTCCATTTTGTTGGCACATCCGGTGCGGTAACCTCACTTGGTGGAGTACATCTGAATTTGCCGCGCTATATCCGCTCCAAGGTAGATGGTATATGGCTTAGCCGAAAAGAAACTGAAAATGCCATAGCACGCCTTTTGGCAAAATCACTTGAAGAACGTGCCGAGGAGCCATGTATTGGCCATGAGCGTGCTGATCTGGTGTTGGCAGGTTGCGCAATCCTTGCCGGCATTCAGGATGTTTGGCCGGCACCGCGAATTCGTGTCGCAGACCGAGGATTACGCGAAGGGCTTTTACTAGGCATGATAGGCGCTGATCAGCGCCGGGCAAAACGCCGGCATAGTAAACATAGCAATCATTCACCACGGAAAAACAATAATGTCTGAGGGTGATGACAAGCGGCGCTGGAAAGGTGCCAAAGACAAGATAGATGGCACGGGCGAGCGAAGGCGAGGCCTCAGCAAACGTGTAAAAACGGCCCGTGGGCGAAAGCTGTCCTCTACGCTTTGGTTGCAACGGCAACTCAATGACCCTTATGTGCAACGCGCAAAAGACGAAGGCTGGCGCTCGCGTGCCGCCTATAAACTGATTGAACTGGATGAACGGTTTTCTCTCATTAAACCGGGCTCGCGCATTGTTGATCTTGGTGCCGCCCCCGGCGGTTGGGCGCAGGTCGCCATTTTTCGCGGTGCCAAACATGTCGCCGGTATTGATCTTCTGGAAATGGAACCACTGGACAACGCCATTTTCCTGAAAATGGACTTTATGGATGAAGATGCACCGGCGGCAGTGCTTCATGAGTTGGGAGGCCGTACGGATTTGGTTCTTTCAGATATGGCCGCCAATACAACAGGGCACAAGGCAACCGATCATTTACGCGTTGTTGCCCTGGCCGAGGCCGCCGCGCACTTTGCCATTGAAACGCTTAGTCCCGGCGGTGCTTTTGTTGCCAAGGTATTTCAGGGCGGCGCTACGGAAAGCCTGTTGAACCTGCTAAAAACCCATTTCACGGATGTGCGCCATGTTAAACCCAAGTCCAGCCGCGCAGGCAGCCCAGAGACTTATGTAGTTGCCCTCGGGTTTCGCAAATCGGCAAATCCAGTCTCAAAGACATAACCCTTTAAGAAACAGCATCTGTTACAATATTGACAAGCGGGTTCTCATCAAACGCTTTTGTTTTGCGTAATGGCCTTACCCTCATGCATTACCAGAACCCGGTCCATATAAGATTGCAGATCATGATTATGGGTGGCGACCAGCGCCGCCACACGTTCTATACGAACCAGATCAAACAGGCTTTGAAAAACTGCCGCCGAGGTATTGGGATCCAGGTTTCCTGTGGGTTCATCGGCTAGCAAAATACGCGGGCGGTTGACCAAGGCCCGGGCAATGGCAACACGTTGCTGCTCCCCACCGGAAAGCTGTGAGGGCTGGTGCATTAATCGGTCGGCCAGCCCCATTAATACCAACAATCGCTCTGCTTCCTGACGGGCATAGTGCTTGCCCTCACCAGCTATACGCAAAGGCATGGCAACATTATCAAGCGCGGAAAATTCAGGGAGCAAATGGTGAAATTGATAAACAAAGCCAATGGCATTGCGGCGCACAGCCGTGCGCCCGCCATCTTTTAGGGAAAGACATTCCTGACCATCAATCCACACCTTGCCACCATCCGGTTTTTCCAAAAGCCCGGCAGCATGAAGCAGCGTGGATTTACCAGAACCAGAGGGGCCAATAAGACCGACAAACTCCCCGGCATCAACTTGAATATCAACCCCTGAAAGAACATTCAAAAATCCACTGCCCGACGAGTATTTCCGGGTAATACCCTCAAGGCGCAACACCGGCTCTGACGTTGCACTGTACCCAAACCCGTCCCTATGCTCACTCATAGCGAAGCGCCTCTACCGGATCGAGACGTGATGCGCGCCATGATGGTGGCAAGGTGACCAGAATTGACATCACAAAACCAAACCCGGCGATGACCAGAACCTCCAGCCATTCAATTTTGGCGGGAAGGCGCGCCAGTTCATAAACGGCGGCATCAAACAAACGCTCGCCCGGATTAAAGATAGCAAACACCCACTGGATAGCATCCTGAATGGGGTCAATATAAATAGCAAAGACAATACCCAGGAACAGCCCGGCGAGCGTGCCAAAACCGCCAATAGCCGCACCCGCCATAATGAATATGCGCATGGCCGCGCCGCGCGTGGCACCCATCGTGCGTAAAATAGCAATATCCCGACCTTTATTTTTGACCAGCATAACGAGGCCAGAAATAATATTCATCACGGCGATGGCAATGATCAGCATCAGGATCATGCGCATCATCATACGCTCTACCTTTAGTGCTGTGACATAGGTCTTGTTCCTGTCTTTCCAGTCATCAATGTAAATCGGCACGGCGGCTGCTTCTGCAAGGGCCAGGCGAATTGGTATCGTATCGAACGGGTCATCCACCCGAATTTCAATATAGTCCGGGCGATCACCACGGCTAAAAAAAACCTGCGCCTGTTCTAGCGGCATATAAATAAATGCCCCATCATAATCTGCCAAACCCATCTCAAACACAGCACCAATACGATAGAGTTTACTGCGAGGTGTGGAACCAAAGGGCGTCATGGTGCTGGAGCTGAAAGACAGAAGTTTTAAATCATCACCAACGCCGATGTTAAACTTGCGTGCCATCTGGGCACCAATGACAATCTCATTGCCGCCATTACGCCCTTCACCAAATGTGTCAAAGCCGCCCGCCACCAGTTTTTCAGCAACAAGGGGAGTTTGCACAATGTCCTCAGGGTTTATACCGAACACAACCGAAAGACTGGCATCACCGCCCCGGTTCGAGAGCGCCGCTGCCTGCCCCATGACCATTGAACGCGCAGAACGCACATGAGATACCGTGGCCAGACGTTGGCGCAACGGTTCAATCTCGTCAGGTTCAAAATTTGATGTTTGGACAAAAATATGCCCCTGCGCACCCATCATGATGTCGAATATTTTGTCACGATAACCGTTCATTACCGACATCACAATAATCATCACCGCCACCGCCAGCATGATGCCGATAAAGGATATTGTGGTAATCAGCGACACGCCGCCTTCGGCCTTTTTGGCGCGTAAATAGCGCCAGGCTATTGTCCGCTCAAAAGCAGAAAACGGGGCGGCGCCGCGCCGTGAAAGGGATGATTGTCCGCTCATTCAGTGATCACACATCTGGATTGCAGCAGATTTATGGCCGCCTCCAGCGGCAGGCTTTGACGTTCCCCACTGGCGCGTTCTTTCACCTCGACAACACCATCTTTCAAACCACGCGGGCCGATGATGAGCTGCCAGGGAAGACCAATGAGGTCCATACGTGAAAACTTTGCACCAGCGCGAGATTCGCTATCATCATATAACGGCTCCAACCCGGCGGCTTCCAATGTCTGATGGGCGCTATCACACGCCGCATCGGTGGCCTCATCACCCTGGCGCAAATTAATGATACCCACCTTGAACGGTGCCACTGCCAGGGGCCAGACAATCCCATTTTCGTCATGGCTGGCCTCGATAATCGCCCCGGCGAGGCGCGAAACACCAACACCATAAGAGCCCATATGAACCGGATGATCACTGCCATCGGGGTGCGTGACATTAGCCCGCATCAGCTCAGAATATTTGGTGCCAAAATAGAAAACCTGGCCGACCTCAATGCCCCGTGCGCTAAGGCGTTTATCCTCAGGCACCTCCATAAAGGCGTCCTCATCGTGAACATCCTCGGTGGCCGCATAAAGCGCTGTGCGCTCATCAACCATCGCCTGAAGGTCGCTGTCAAAATCCACATCCAGTCCCGGCGACGGCATATCAACCAGATCCTTATGGCAAAAAACGGCAGATTCGCCAGTTTCAGCCAGAATGATAAACTCATGCGAGAGATCGCCACCAATAGGCCCGGTTTCGGCGCGCATCGGCACCGCCTGCAGCCCCATGCGGCTAAAGGTATTCAGATAGGCGATGAACATACGGTTATAGGACCGACGCGATGCCGCCTCATCAATGTCAAAAGAATAGCAATCTTTCATCAAAAATTCGCGCCCCCGCATCACCCCGAAGCGGGGCCGCACTTCATCACGAAACTTCCACTGGGTGTGGTAAAGAAGCTTGGGCAATTCCTTGTAGGACTTGCAGTATGAGCGAAAAATTGCTGTCAGCATTTCCTCGTTGGTAGGCCCATAAAGCATGTCACGCTTGTGCCGGTCGGTGATGCGCAACATTTCCTTGCCATAGGCGTCATAGCGCTCGCTTTCACGCCAGAGCTCGGCGGGTTGAATGGTGGGCATCAGCATTTCTACCGCGCCTGCGCGGTTTTGTTCCTCGCGCACAATCTGTTCAATTTTTTGCAAGACCTTGAACCCCAGTGGCAACCAGGAATAAATCCCGGCGGCTTCCTGGTGCACCATGCCAGCGCGTAGCATCAGGCGGTGCGAGGCAATCTGTGCCTCGGAGGGGGTTTCTTTCAGAGTTGGCAAAAAATATCGGGATACGCGCATCAGAAATTCCAGTCTGTAAATATCACCTGTGGTGATAGACTGACACGCATCGCCCTGTCCACAGCATGCTTATGCTATGGCACAGTTTTCTCTTGCAAATTTATGCTTATTGCACCGTTACCGCCGCGCTGGTGACCGAGCGCGTGGGAGCACCGGGTGCGCCAAACTCTATAAAGCGCAGGAACACCCGGGCATTGGCCGGATCAAGCGGAATACCACCGGAGCCATTATCACTGACAAAGACGGCAAAGAAACTGGCCCCGTCACCAATAATTGCTGCAATATCCGGTGTTGTCGGCGGGCTTAGGCATTGCGATGCCGCATTCAACTCACAGACCGTCAATGTAACATTTAAGGGGTTCGCACCGGTATCAGCCGAAACCGCCACCTGCACATCATTCGAGCCGGGTGCACCGCCCACCCCAATATTGATCGCCGCAGCGGTCATCAAGCTGGCCCCATCCACCGGCACCGTAATAATGCCATTGCCATCAATTGTTGCGCCAATAGAGAGAACATCCGGTATCGCTGTCGAATCAATTGATAAAAACACCGTATTGACACCCGGAATAGCTGCAACATTAGCGTTATCACACGCCACATCAGGAAAGATGTCTTCGCCTGTGCTGGTGGCATTGGGGGTAAACGCCAGAATGAAAGAACGCGTCTGAGAAGGGTCAAGATTAAATACCGCATCAGCCGGTCCCACCGGTGCATTGGCTGCATCGGTCAATTGGTAACTCAAGGTTACAGGGGCTGTACCCGGAACGACAATACGGCAGTTTTTGGCCAAAACACTCCCGGCATTATTGGCCGAGAAAAACACCGTAATCACCGGACCACCGATAAAGCCGCCGCGCGCAGCGGGTAACAGAGAGGTGAACACAGTTGTCGGGTCCAGCACCTGGGGAATTCCATAAACAACTGACCCTATTTGTCGCGAACGGGCTGATAGAACGACATCAGGCGTCCCATCGCCATTTATGTCCCCGGCACCGCTAACCGTCAGGCCGGTTTGATCAAAATTATTCTCACCACTAATGTTGAAACCATTAGCACCATCCAGTGTGGCCAAATCAAAAGCCGCACCAAACCCGCTTTGCTTGCCAAAGATCACATGTGTGACACCAACACCATCACGAGCGCCAACATCACCGCGTGGCCCGCCAATAATGACATCGGCAAACCCGTCACCATTCGGGTTTCCAAAACTAGTCCCCGTTCCCAGCTGACCGGATTCCGTTAATCCATGCGCAACAAAACCGTTACTGCCATCAAGTGTTCCCACGTCCAGGCTGGCACCAAAAGGACTGGCACTCCCGAAAACGACAAAACCGGCACCACCCTGGTCAGGAGGAGACTTGTTAAGAAACGGCGCACCGATGAGAACCTCATCTGCACCATCGCCATTCAAATCGCCGCCAGAGGCAACAGACAAACCAAATTGGCTAAATTCAAACTGGTTACCAGCCGTTGGGCCATTAATTTTGAAGCCATTTGTGCCATCAAGCGCCGATAACTCCAGCGTAGCTGCAAATGGATTGGTGGAGCCAAACACAACATAGGCAGCATCACTGGGGCCAAATGGTGCCCCTATGACCACATCAGGAATTGTATCGCCGTTTACATCGCCCGAACTGACCGACGTCCCGGCTTCATCACTTGCAGCTTCACCATGGATTGCAAACCCGTCAGAGCCATCCAACAGGTTCAGGCCAATGGCAGCATTGAATGGGCCTGGTTTCCCAAAAAGGACATATGTTGTACCAGCACCGTTGCGACCGCCCGGATCCGCCTGAGCTGCCCCAACAATCAAATCTTCTCTGCCATCACCATTTATATCACCTGCACCAACGGATGCACCCATTCTGTCCCCAGACGCTATACCATTGACGGTAAAACCATCTGTGCCGTCCAGATCAGCAATCTCAACCATGGGTGGAAATGCGCTGGTGCTACCAAAAACGACGTAAGCCGCACCGTTTGCACCAGCGAATGGTGCGCCAATGAGAACATCGTCCGCACCATCATTGTTAATATCGCCAACGCTAACCGATGTGCCCGCCTCACCAAAAGCAATACCAGGGTCGCCGTTAATAATAAAGCCGTTGCTGCCATTGAGCGCGAGGGCACCATTACGGTTACCATCATTCGGGTCGGCATCGGGCAAATAGAGGTCAAACGGCGATGGAAGGCCGCTAGAACTACCAAAAATGACGTAAATAATGCCATTAAAATTGTTTTCTGAACCTGCACCAATAATTAAATCGTCAATATCATCACCATTGATGTCACCAGTAGCAGAGGCAATGGCATCAAAATTATCAAGGGCGGGATCTACTGAAAAACCATTGGTTCCATCAAGGCTGCTCAACTGGAAATCAGCAGGAAAACCTTGCGCCAGCGCATTAGCCGTTAATGCCCCTGTTCCTATCAAAACCATACAAACAAACATCAGCGCCTGACGCCAAATGCTCACACCTGATACTTTTCTTGAATGGCACCGCACAGAAGAAAAGGGTTGATTGGACGTCATGGATTTGGAGAACATGTTTACCTCTGACTAAACACACAGGCCAGCAATTAAGTACAAAGCCCATAAAACAAAAAAACACTACCCTGGCCACCTTCGAATCTCAAGTGGGCAGGAGAACAAAACTAAAGTAAATCTAACCCAACGGATTACAAGTCGATATAGTACATACGTACTACATTAAGCCCCTCAATACATATTGAATTAGAATAATATTAAAATAAAAGAATAAATAATAAAAAAAAAACGGCCGGAGCAAAAGCACCGGCCGAAAGGTTTGGAAACGCCATCAAAGCATTATCGATGATCGAGCAATCGCCACCGACACGTATATAATGACCACCTGCATCTATAGATGCAACCTTAAATGCAAAAATAATTCTAATTTACCTGAAAAAATCGTGCCAAAGTGCAAATTTTTACGCTTTAAAGCGGATAAACGAAAAATAATTTCATTCAAGGCGCCCTTTGTGGCCCAAACAGCCAGTCAAAAGAAAACATTTCCATCGCGTTGGTAACAACAATCAGATAAACCAGCACCCAGAAAACCGCCGCAACCCCCGTCGTAATCGCGAACTTTCGCAAAATTTGCGGCTTTACCGGCGCACCCGGCTCGGAACCATCTTTAACCTTCCCCTCTTCCCATTGGCTTTTCACACCAAAGGGCAGGACCAGAAACAAAGACGTCCACCAAACAATAATAAAGGTCACTATACCCGTTGTAATACTCATGAGATTGCCTCCGCAGGGATTTGCATTAATTCAACAAGAACACCGCCACTATCCTTGGGGTGAACAAAAATGACGGGCGTGCCATGAGCACCCATGCGCGGCTCGCCCGTGCCCAGCACCCGCGCGCCCTTGGTACGCATGTCATCGCGCGCAGCAAAAATATCCTCAACTTCAAAACAGACATGGTGCTGACCACCAGCCGGGCTTCTGGCAAGAAACCCAAGCAAGGGTGAAGCATCGCCTAAAGGTTCAATCAGTTCTATCTGACTGTTGGGAAGATCGATAAACTTTACCCGCACGCCCTGTTCCGGCATATCAAAGGCATCATGCGCTTTGGTAGCACCATAAAGTTCCAGCCACACCTTGGCTGCTTTTTCCACGTCTGGTGTAGCAATGCCAATATGGTTCATCCGGCCAATCATGGTGCTTCTCCTTTATAGCGGCAGTACAATGACTTCCACATGCGGGCGTTTTCCCCAGATTTTTGGTGCCAGACGCCGCACCGCCTGTAATACCGCATTTTCTGTGGCCTGTTCATCGCCGCGCGAACGCTTGGGCATGTTATCGACAGCCTTTTGTGCTGCCTCACATAACGCATCAATAACCGCATCAAAGCCGTCTTGTGGTTCTGCCAGACCAAAAACATTGGCTTCTGGCCCGGAATGAATACGCCCTGCCCCATCAACAGCCAACGCCATGCTGATGACACCACCAAAGGCCAGTTTTTTACGTTCTCGCAATGCCCCGCCATCAGCCGGCGTCAGCACATTACCATCACGATAAATGCGCCCGTTAGGCACCTCATCGACCAGTTCAGCACCCGCATCAGAGAGCATGATCATATCGCCATTTCTGGGGGCAAAGCCGTGGGGCACCTGTAATTCCTGCGCCAGCTTGGCGTGTTCGATCAGATGGCGCCGCTCCCCATGCACCGGAATGGCAATGCGGGGCCGCGCCCAGGCATACATCTGGCGCAACTCGTCCCGGCAGGGGTGGCCGGAAACGTGAATATGGCGATCCTTTTCACCGATCACCGCAACCCCCATGCTGACCAGTGCATTTTGCAAGGCAAAAATAGACTTCTCATTGCCCGGTATCACCCGCGAGGAGAACAATACGCTATCCCCATTTCCAAGTTTGACATGACGGTGCGACCCACTGGCAATACGCGACAGGGCTGCGCGCGGCTCGCCCTGACTGCCGGTGCAAAGATACAGCACCTTGTTTTTGGGCAACGCTGCCGCATCTTCTTCGTCGATAAAGGGTTTGGCATTGGCAAACAGCCCCACATGGCGCGCTGCGCCCATCATGCGGTGCATGGAACGCCCCACCAGACAGACCGTGCGGCCATTCTGCTCGGCAGCTTCCACCGCGCTTTGCAAGCGTGCCACATTTGAAGCAAAGGCCGCCACGGCAACGCGGCCATCCTGTTCGCCCACCAGTTTAATAAGCTCCCCGCGCACCCCGGCTTCGGAACCGGCCTCGCCCTCGGTCAGTACATTGGTGGAATCGCATACCATAGCGAGAACGCCTTCTTCACCAGCCGCCATCAGCGCACCGGCGTCTGTTGGTGCACCGATCAGAGGCTCGGGATCAATTTTCCAGTCCCCGGTATGTAATACCATACCCGCCGGCGTGCGGATCAACAGCCCGTTTGGCTCAGGGATGGAATGGGTCAGCGTCACCAGTTCCATATCGAACGGGCCAAGGGTAATGCGCCCGCCAAGCGGCACTTCATGCAAGGCCACCTGATCCAGCAACCCGGATTCCGCCAACCGGTCACGCACAAGATAGGCGGTAAACGGCGTTGCATAAACCGGAGCGCGCAATTGCGGCCATAGCGACGCCACCGCCCCCATATGATCTTCATGGGCGTGGGTCAGCACAATGCCCAGCAGATCATCGGCACGCGCAGCGATAAATTCCGGGTCGGGCATGATCACCTCAACCCCGGGCGTACTGGAATCACCAAAGGTGACGCCCAGATCAACAATGATCCATTGTTCGCGCCCCTCTGGCCCGAAGCCGTATAAATTCAAGTTCATGCCAATCTCGCCAGAACCACCAAGTGGCACAAAGACGAGACGGTCTTTGTTATTTGAAGAGGTCAAATTTTTCCTCGATTGCGTTCATAAATATCCAATAGCCCGCGAATGGTCAGGTCAGAATCAAAACGCTCTATAGTTTCAGATGATCCGGAAAACAGAGGCGAAATGCCGCCTGTCCCAATAACGGTTAACGTCTCCGGATATTCATTTTTAATACGGCGTACCAGACCATCAATCAGGCCAACATAGCCCCAGAAAATACCCGATTGCATGGCACTGACCGTATTGGTACCAATGGTTTTTTCAGGCTTTTCTATGGCGATACGCGGCAGTTTTGCTGCTGCATCATGCAAGGCTTGCAAGGCCAGATACATACCCGGCGCAATCGCACCACCCAAAAACTCGCCCTTGGCAGACACAAGATCAAATGTGGTCGCTGTACCCGAGTCTACCAGTAACAGCGCCCCTTCAATAAAACTTCTGGCGCCCGCAGCATTAACCAGCCGGTCGGCCCCGACCTCTCGCGGATTATCAATCACGGCGACAACGCCAATATCCAGATCATCCTCACCGACCACCATAGGTTCGCACTTCAGATAGCGCCGCGACAGATTGCGAAAATGAAAAAGTGATTGCGGCACCACTGTTGAGATAATGCACGCATCCATATCGGCCAGGGTCAGGTTTTCCATGCCCAGCAACTGGTGCAACCAGACGGCATACTCGTCCGCCGTACGCGATGTTGCGGTTGCCGTGCGCCATTGCGCCCGCCATGTCTTACCATCGTGGACAGCAAACAAGGCATTGGTATTGCCGCAATCAATGGCCAGCAACATTGTGAAATCTCCTCAATCGGCAAAGAAAACTTCGCCTGCACTAACCTGAATGGACCGGCCAGACATTTGACGCAAGACCAGAGCGCCGTTTGAGGACAGGTCTTCAAACACACCTGTCTCGTCAGAACTGGTACGCAGAGGTTGGCCCAGACCATAGGCACGGGCAAGCCAGGCAAGCCGCAATGGCGCAAATCCCTCATCGCGCAACCGTATGCGCCAGCCCTCAAAAGCTGTCATGAGGGCATCTAAAACGCTTTGGGTTGCTGGGATAGCTTTGCCGTCGCGCAAATGATCGCCAAGGCATGTGGCAGGGTATGGTAAATCCGTGGGGGCGTATTGGAGATTAATACCAACACCCACCGCCAGCCAGTGCCCACCACCGGGTGCAACACCGGATTCCAGTAATATTCCGGCAACTTTAGCCCCGCCCAGCAACACATCATTGGGCCATTTAAGGCTTAGCGTTTCAGCACCAGAAATCCATATATCAAGCGTTTCAGCCACGGCCAAAGCGGCCGCGAAACCAAGCTGCGCCGAACCCGCAAGTGGCCCAGGCCAATGGTATAGCCCGCTGCACGCAAGATTTCCCACCGGGCTTTGCCAGTGTCGCCCGCGCCGCCCGCGCCCGGCGGTTTGCTGATCAGCAAATACCCAAAGTGGCCCCCGCTCGCCAGCAAGGCCCAGCCGCCTGGCCTCTTCATTGGTGCTATCCAGAACGGGATAGTGTTTTACTGGCAGGCTTGAGCGCACCTAAAACAGGCTGGCGGCAGCAGCTTGCGACCAGCGTTCCAGTGCTGGCAGCAACCAAACAGCACCCGGCACCATCATAAAGGCGGCAGCACCGGCGGTCAGTGGCAAGACAAGGGATGAAGGCACAAAGGCCGGGGCCGGTTCATCAAACCACATGATTTTGACAATACGCAAATAATAGAACGCCCCCACCACACTGAGCACCGCGCCATAAATGGCCAGCCATAAAAGACCGCCCTCAACCGCTGCCAGAAAAATATAAAGCTTGCCAAAAAAGCCCGCCATAGGCGGCAATCCGGCAATGGAAAACAGCAGAACGCTGAAGCTGATGGCTAAGCCACGCTGGTTTTGCGATAGACCTGCCAGATCATCTATATTTTCAACCATACCTTCGCTTTGGCGCATGGCCAGAATACAGGCAAACATGCCCAGCGTGGTAATAAGGTACAGCCCCATATAAAGCAGAAGTGCCTCCAGCCCGCGCTGGCTGCCCGCCGCCAGGGCAATCATCGCATAGCCCATATTGGCAATAGAGGAATAAGCCATCAGGCGCTTGATATTGCGTTGCATAATTGCGCCGAAATACCCGACAGTCATGGACAAGACACTAAGTGCCACCACAACCTGCTGCCATTGGTCCATCATGTCGCTAAACGGCCCCATCAGAAGACGGGCGATAAGCGCAATGGCGGCAAATTTGGGCGCAGAGGCAAAAAATGCGGTAACCGGCGTAGGTGCGCCCTGATAAACATCGGGCGTCCACATGTGAAACGGCACGGCGGAGATTTTAAAAGCCAGACCACTGAGGACAAACACAACGCCAATCACGAGGCCGACAGAGGCATCCATATGCGCCGCCTCGGCAATGCCTTCAAAGCGCGTTGTCCCGGCAAAACCATAAACCAGGGACATGCCGTAAAGCAAAAGCCCGGATGATAATGCGCCCAACACAAAATACTTCAGCCCCGCCTCCGAGGCCCGCAGGGATGAGCGGTTAAATGCCGCCAGCACATAAAGCGAGAGGCTTTGCAGCTCCAGCCCGATATAAAGTGACAACAAATCATTGGCCGAAACCATGACCATCATCCCCAATGTGGCCAGCAATATCAGGATGGCATATTCGTATTTAACAATCTTTTCGATCTTCAAAAACCCGGCACCAATAACCAATACCAGCGCCGCCGACAAGAGGATGGCAGTTTTGGCAAACAGCGCCAACCGGTCCAGAATAAGCGCACCACCAAAGGCTTGCGTTGGATCCGCCCCGGCAGACCTCAGTCCTAAAACTGCGGCGAAGAGCAGCACTACGATACTGATCGTATTGATAAGGTTGTTCGCCTTTTCACCACGAACCGCACCGCCAACAAGCAAGGCAAGGGCAGCAAGGGTCAGCGCCACTTCAGGGCCAATAAGCGAAAGGTTGGAGACAAAGGACGTCATTGCATGCCCTCCAGAATTGATGGCTCAACGGCGGCAGCAATGTGCTCGACAAGCGCCTCCACAGCCGGCCCGGTCATGTCTGTGAGAAGAGAAGGCCAAACACCAAGAACAATGGTGGCGATAACCAGGGGTGAAAATGTGATAACTTCGCGCCTCACCATATCGGAAATGTCCTCAAGCTTGGCATTAGTGATTGTCCCATAAATAACTTTTTTATACAGCGTCAGTGCATAAACCGCCGACAGGATCACCCCGAACGCGGCACCAAAGGCAATCCAGCTGCTCACCTGATAGCCGCCCACCATGGTCAAAAATTCGCCAATAAAACCCGACGTGCCAGGCAAGCCGACATTGGCCATGGTAAAGAGCATAAAAATGGTCGCATAAACCGGCATACGCTGCGCCAACCCGCCATAGGCAGCAATTTCGCGGGTGTGCATCCGGTCATAGATCACGCCGACGATAAGAAACAATGCGCCAGAGACGATGCCGTGGCTGATCATCTGGAACATGGCACCCTGCACGCCAATAACGTTCATCGAGAAAATACCAATGGTGACAAAGCCCATATGCGCCACAGAGGAATAGGCGATCAGCTTTTTCATATCCGTTTGGCGGAACGCCACCAAAGATGTGTAGATAATAGCGATAACCGAAAGCGTGAATACCAGTGGTGCAAAGGTTTGCGAGGCATCAGGGAACATCGGCAAGGAAAAACGGATAAACCCGTACCCGCCCATTTTCAGCAATACCCCGGCCAGGATAACCGAACCCGCTGTTGGTGCCTGAACGTGCGCATCGGGCAACCATGTATGCACCGGCCACATGGGCATTTTAACCGCGAACGAGGCAAAGAAACCCAGCCACAACCAGGTTTGCATACCCAGGGGGAAGTCATAGTCCAGAAGCGCTACCATGTCGGTAGTGCCTGCGGTCAGGATCATCGCCACCACCGCAATCAGCATCAAAACTGAACCAAGCAGCGTGTAGAGGAAAAACTTGAAGGCCGCATAAACACGCTCTGCACCGCCCCACACCCCGATGATGAGAAACATCGGGATCAGGCCCGCTTCGAAGAAAATATAGAAAAGCACAATGTCGAGAGAGCTAAACACCCCGATCATCAGTGTTTCCAGCACAAGAAATGCCACCATGTATTCGGTCACGCGCTTTTTCACCACACCCCAACTGGCGATAAAGCAAAGCGGCATAAGGAAGGTGGTCAACACGATCAAGGATAGTGAAATACCATCCACACCCAAATGATAGGACATATCGCCGAACCAGTTTGCCTTTTCAACAAACTGAAAGCCGGGATCGGCCATGTTGAAATCCATTAGCGCCCAAAGTGACATCCCGAAGGTGATGAGGCTGGTGGCCAGGGCAACGCTGGGGGCATTGCGGTCAATCACATCGGCGTCTTCGCCTCTGGCGCTCATGCGGAACACAACCAGCACCACGGCCCCAAGCAAAGGCAGAAAGGTAATCAGTGATAAAATATGCGGCAGAGTATTCATGTCAGTGCCCCCCGCTTACGCCGGATACGAGTATCCAGGTGATAAAGCCCACAAGCCCGATCAACATGACAAAGGCATAGTGGTATAAAAATCCGGTTTGCAGTTTGGCGATACGTTTTGCCCCGGCCAATGTCGCCGCCGCAAACCCGTTAGGGCCAAAACCGTCAATGATACGCTGATCGCCACCTTTCCAGAAAAGGTCGCCAAGTTTGCGCGCGCCCCGGACCAGAACAATGTCGTAGAGTTCGTCGAAATACCATTTGTTATAAAGAAACGGATGCACATAACGGCTACGCGCCGCCATACGGGCGCCAAGGCCTTCGCGGGTAATGTACATGAACCAGGCAATGGCAAAGCCAATCAATGTCACCACAAAGGGCGACCAGGCCACCCATGTCGGCACATGATGGCCACCACCATGATCTTCAGCACTGGCGGCGGCGTGTTGTTCGGGGACAGCATGGGCGTCGGGTGCTTCATGAGAGGTATCCGCAACCGCCTCGATCACCGTTGCCCCGCGCCAGAAGCCTGCCTGTTTATCGCCAATGAAATCACCGGCAAACAACACACCCGCAAATATGGCACCGGCAGAGAGAAGCGCCAAAGGCACCAGCATGGAACGCGGGGATTCGTGCGCATGATCAAACGTATGCTGGTCTCCGCGATAGGTGCCGTGAAAGGTCATGAAAATCACTCGCCAGGAGTAAAAAGACGTCATCAGCGCAGCAACAATACCTACCCAAAACGCCTGATAACCAAAGGCCGTACCGGCAACACCGGCTTCCCACGCACCCTCGATAATGGCGTCTTTGGAGAAGAACCCGGCAAAGCCAAATGAAGTACCCGGAATGCCCACACCGGTAAGCGCGATGGTACCAATAATCATGAATATCCAGGTCAGCGGCATCTTTTTGGCGATACCGCCCATTTTGCGCATGTCCTGTTCGTGGTGCAGGCCGATAATTACCGAGCCAGCGCCAAGGAACAACAATGCCTTGAAAAAAGCGTGAGTGAACAGGTGGAAAATCGCCGCGTCATACATGCCCAAACCACCGGCCATAAACATATAGCCAAGCTGCGAGCAGGTGGAGTACGCGATAACCCGCTTGATGTCGTTTTGTACAAGACCAACAGTGGCCGCAAAAAATGCGGTCATGGCCCCGATAACCGTAACAAACAGGCTGGCATGCGGTGCCATCTCAAACAGCGGCGCACAACGGGCCACCAGAAACACCCCGGCGGTAACCATGGTCGCGGCATGGATCAGGGCGGAAACCGGCGTCGGGCCTTCCATGGCGTCCGGCAACCAGACATGCAGGAAGAACTGTGCAGATTTGCCCATGGCACCGATGAACAGCAAAAATGCAATCAGCTCGATGGCGTTAAACTGCATCCATAAAAATGGAATAACCAGCGCAGCATTATCATGTGCAGCACCAAATACGGTATCAAAATCCAACGCGCCAAAAACGGCAAAAATCGTCAAAATACCAAGGGCAAAGCCAAAATCACCAACCCGGTTGGTGACAAACGCCTTGATCGCAGCCGCATTGGCTTCGGGCTTTTTGTACCAGAACCCGATCAGCAGATAGGACGCCAGTCCCACCCCTTCCCAGCCAAAAAACATTTGCAGGAAGTTATTGGCCGTTACCAGCATCAACATGGCGAAGGTAAAGAACGACAGATAAGCAAAGAAACGGGCTTTGTGCGGATCGTCCGCCATATAGCCCCAGGAATACACATGCACGAGGCTGGAAACAAAGGTCACCACCACCAGCATGACGGCGGTTAGCGTATCAACACGCAAGGCCCAGGCAGCCTGAAAATCCCCAACAGCAAACCAGTTCATGACATGGATAAGTTGTTCGTGTCCGTTATAGGCCACCTGATTGAAGGCAAACAGCGATAATACCGCCGACAGGATTAAAAACCCCGTTGTCACCAGCTGTGCTGACTTGTCACCCAGAATGCGCCCAAAAAGACCGGCAATCAGTGCGCCCAGTAATGGCCCGAAAACAATGAGAAGATACATGGTCCGCTCAGCCCTTCATCAGATTGATGTCAGCCACGGCAATATTGCCGCGATTGCGAAAATAAACCACCAGAATGGCCAGCCCGACGGCGGCTTCGGCAGCGGCAACGGTCAATACAAAAAGCGCGAAAACCTGCCCGCCAAGGTCGTTCAAATACGTGGAAAACGTGACAAAATTTATATTGACCGAAAGCAGGATTAACTCGACCGACATCAGAATGACAATAACATTCTTCCGGTTCACGAAAATACCAAAAACTCCGATGGAAAACATGATGGCCGCGACGGCCAGATAATGCCCTAGTCCAATATCCATCATATTAAATCCCCTGCCCCGGTTTGACATCAACCAGTTCCACGCCGTCCTCGGCCCGGCGAGCAACCTGCGCAGGAATATTCTGCCGTTTGACGCCCTTTTTATGAAAGTTTGTCAGCACAATCGCACCAATCATCGCCACCAGCAGCACCAACCCGGCCGCCTCCAGAAAGAAGGCATAGTCGGTATAGAGCACTGCGGAAAATGCCTGCAAATTATCCTGCCCCTCGGTTATCGGAGCCTGACGCAGCTCTTCCGCCTTGCCGCTAATGCTCCAACTGGCCCCCAGTACAATCAGTTCCACAGTCAGGACAAAGGCCAGAAGCCCTCCAAGCGGTAGATAGTCGGCAAAGCCTTGTTTCATCTCGACAAAATCAATGTCCAGCATCATCACCACGAAAAGAAAAAGCACTGCAACCGCGCCCACATAAACCATGACCAAAATCATCGCCAGGAACTCTGCACCCAGAAGCACAAACAGCCCGGCAGCCGAGAAAAACGTCATGATCAGAAACAGGACAGAGCGCACCGGATTGCGCGCGGCAACCACCCCGAATGCAAACGCTATGGCCGCGCCAGCGAAGACGTAAAACGCTATTGCGGGAAGAAGAACTGCCAGTTCCATTATGCTCTCCTATGCCCCATCACCGATACGGCTCATCAAGTTTAAGGTTTTGCGCAATTTCACGCTCCCACCTGTCGCCATTATCCAAAAGCCGGGCCTTGTCGTAGAAAAGTTCTTCGCGGGTTTCGGTGGCAAATTCAAAGTTTGGCCCCTCGACGATGGCATCCACCGGACAGGCTTCCTGACAGTAACCGCAATAAATGCACTTGGTCATGTCAATGTCATAGCGCGTGGTACGGCGCGAGCCATCCTCACGCGGTTCAGCCTCAATGGTGATCGCTTGTGCCGGGCAAATGGCCTCGCAGAGCTTGCACGCAATGCAGCGTTCTTCGCCGCTGTCATAACGACGCAAGGCATGTTGACCGCGAAAACGCGGACTAAGCGGGCCTTTCTCAAAAGGGTAGTTCAGCGTTGGTTTGGGGCGGAAGAAATACTTCATGGCCAAAGCAAACGCGCCCAGAAAATCCAGCAAAAATGCACTGCGTACAAAGCGTATAACGGCGCTCATCTCAGGCACCCCCTTGCGCAAAAACAACCCAGGCGGAAACCAGCACAACCGCCCCCATGGAAAGTGGTAGAAACACCTTCCAGCCAAGACGCATCAACTGGTCATAGCGATAACGCGGCACAATGGCCTTCACCATGGCAAACAAAAAGAAGATAAACAGCGCCTTGATGGAAAACCACAATACCGGCGGCACCCAGGTAAAGGGGGCAAAATCAAATGGCGCGTGCCAACCACCCAAAAACAATATGGTGACCATGGAACACATCAGCACGATGTTCAGGTACTCACCGATCATAAAGAGAAGGTATAACGTCGAGGAATATTCAACCTGATACCCCGCCACCAGTTCAGATTCGGCCTCGGGCAGATCAAACGGCGGGCGGTTGGTTTCAGCCAATGCCGAAATAAAGAACACCACCATCATCGGCAGCATCACCAGCGTGATCGGGGAAAACGCAAGGCCGTACCAGTGCCAGAAGCCACCGGCCTGTGCCTCAACTATTTCGCTAAGGTTCATGGAACCGGCCAGCAGCAAAACCGTAACGATGACAAAGCCTATGGAAACCTCATAGGACACCATTTGCGCGGTCGAGCGCAACGCCCCCAAAAAGGAATATTTTGAGTTTGAGGCCCAGCCCCCAAGGATAATGCCGTAAACGCCTAAGGATGAAATCGCCAGCAAATACAATATGCCGACGTTCAGGTCAGAAATAACCCAGCCCGGTGCCACTGGCACCACTGACCAGGCGATAAAGGCCATCACCAGCGATAAAAACGGCGCCATTATAAAGATAAACTTGTCCGTACCGGCCGGAATAATGACTTCCTTGAAAGCGAATTTGAGAAAGTCGGCAAAGGATTGCAGCAGGCCAAAAGCCCCCACCACATTCGGCCCTTTGCGCATTTGTACCGCCGCCCAGATCTTGCGATCCGCCAGCAGGATAAATGCCAGCGACACCAGCAGCACGACCACAAAGCCCAGCACCTTAAGGAGCGTCACAACGCTCCAGCCCAGCGGTGTGGCGGTATCAAAAAGCAGGGAGAAAAATTCGCTCATCGGGCAATGACTCCAGGAGTGTCATTACCGGGCTTGTCCCGGTAATCCAGTACTGAGTAACCAGGGAAATACTGGATTACCCGAATAAATCGGGCAATGACATGGTAAGGTGACGGCACTTTTTGTTTTCCCATATTCATCACTCCGCCGCCTCTCGCACGCCAAGCACATTGGCGGCACACTCGGCCATAATGGCGCTGGCGCGGGCAATCGGGTTGGTCAGATAATAATCCCTGATGGGCGAGGCAAATGGCACATCAGCCATAGTCCCCTCTTCGCCAAGCTTGGCCGGATCAAACGCTTGTGCATCAGGCCGCCTTATGGTGCTCCGCAAGGTTTCCACATCATCATAGGGCAGGGTTCTGCTGTCCACATGATCGGAAAGCGCACGAATAATGGTCCAGTCCTCGCGGGCATCGCCCTTGGGGAATACGGCGCGCAAACCGTCCTGCATCCGCCCTTCTGTGTTTGTGTAAAGCGCATTTTTCTCTGTGTAGGCTGCGCCCGGCAGAATTACATCGGCGCGGTGCGCCCCCGCATCCCCGTGGCTGCCCTGATAAATAACAAAAGCATCGCCCAGCGCGTTCATATCTATTTCATCAGCGCCCAGCAGATAAACCGTATCCACCTCGCCTTTGGTTGCGCCATCCAGAATGCCTGCCAGATCGCGGCCACCATTATGGGGGATAAAACCAATATCCAGACCGCCAACACGCGCCGCCGCCGTGTGCAGCACGTTAAAGCCGTTCCAGTCTTCACGAACCACGCCTAATTTCGCCGCCAGTTCACCAGCGGCACGCATGACCTGCGCTCCGTCCGGGCGGGCCAGCGCCCCCATGCCGATGATAACCATGGGCCGTTTGGCATCGCGTAATGTCTTGGCAAAACCGCCACGTTTTTTGGCTAACGCCGTCAACGCTGCCGGGTCATTACCCAAATGCTCATAAGGGTAGGTCAGGTCAGCCGCTTCGCCGATCATGGCGATCTGCGCGTCGCCATTAAGCCAGGCGCCGCGAATACGTGCATTAATAATCGGCGCTTCCATACGCGGATTGCAACCGACGAGCAAAATCGCGTCCGCCTCGTCTATCCCGGCAATGCCAGAATTAAACAGATAGCCTTCACGGCCCTGCCCCCCTATTGTCGCGCCATCATTGCGGCAATCCATCGAGGAAACACCCAGTGAGCCCATCAGGTCCTTTAACGCCTTCATGCTTTCCATGTCACATAGATCGCCAGCGATAGCGGCGATGCGTTCCGGGTCGCCCTTCAGGCGTGTCGCCACCATATCCAGCGCTTCGCCCCAACTGGCTTCGCGTAGTTTTCCATTGTCCCGAACATAGGGCTTATCAAGACGCTGGCGTTTCAGACCGTCCCAGACAAAACGGGTTTTGTCTGAAATCCATTCCTCGTTCACGTCATCATGATTACGCGGTAAAATACGCATAACCTCTGCACCACGTGCATCTACGCGGATGTTGCTGCCCACAGCATCCATCACATCCACGCTTTCGGTTTTTCGCAATTCCCAGGGCCGCGCATTAAACGCATAAGGGCGTGAGGTCAGTGCGCCCACAGGGCATAAATCAATCACATTACCGGACAATTCTGACGTTAAGTTTGCCTGCAAGTACGTTGTAATTTCTGCACTTTCACCCCGGTTTACAAGGCCAAGTTCTTCAACGCCCGCAACTTCGGAAATAAAGCGCACACAGCGCGTACACTGGATACAGCGGGTCATATTGGTTTTGACCAGCGGCCCCATATTTTTTTCGTCAACGGCGCGTTTGCCCTCGTCATAACGGGTGCGCGAGCGGCCATAAGCCACGGCTTGATCCTGCAAATCACACTCGCCGCCCTGATCGCAAATAGGGCAATCCAGCGGGTGATTGATCAGCAAAAATTCCATCACCCCTTCGCGGGCCTTTTTAACCGTGGCGCTATCGGTACGAATATTGGCTGGCGTTCCATCGCGGTTGGGGCGCAAATCGTTGACCGACATGGCGCAGGACGCCATAGGCTTGGGCGCGCCCACCCATTCGACCAGGCACATGCGGCAATTGCCCGCCACAGACAGGCGCTCGTGATAGCAAAACCGCGGAATTTCCGCACCCGCTTCCTCGCACGCCTGCATCAGCGTGTAATGACCCGGAACTTCAATTTCCTTGCCGTCTACGTTTACTTTGCGCAATTGGTCGCTCATCGGGCAATCACTCCAAGAGTGTCATTACCGGACTTGTTCCGGTAATCCAGTCCAGCGTTAAACTGGATTGCCCGAATAAATCGGGCAATGACAGCAAGAGATGTCGTCATTCCGGTGAAAACCGGAATCCAGAGCAGAAGCACAACTAGTTTCCGGCTTGCGCCGGAATGACGAGACATGATGTTTCGTTCGCTCATAGCCCCTACTCCGCCGCCACGGCGTGGACAGATTTGTCCGCGCGATAGCTGGTGATTTTGTCTTCGATCTCGTGCCGGAAATGCCGGATCAGCCCTTGCACCGGCCAGGCCGCCGCATCGCCCAGGGCGCAAATGGTATGGCCCTCAATTTCCTGGGAAACGTCCAACAGCATATCAATTTCGGCCATTTCCGCCTTACCTTCGCACATGCGGGTCAGCACCCGCCACATCCAGCCCGTACCCTCGCGGCACGGCGTACATTGGCCGCAGCTTTCATGCTTGTAAAAATACGCAAGCCGCATAATCGCCCGCACCATATCGGTGCTTTGATCCATAACGATCACCGCCGCCGTACCCAGGCCGGAGCGATGCTCTTTTAACGCGTCAAAATCCATCAAGACTGTATCGCAAATGTCTCTGGGCAGACACGGAACGGACGAGCCGCCCGGGATGATGGCTTTGAGGTTATCCCAGCCACCAACAACCCCGCCCGCGTGCTTTTCAATAAGGGTTTTCAGAGGGATAGACATTTCCTCCTCGACATTGCACGGCGTGTTAACATGGCCGGAAATGCAAAACACCTTGGTGCCGACATTGCCCGGACGCCCAAAGGAAGAAAACCACCCGGAACCCCGGCGCAAAATAGTGGGCGTTACCGCGATGCTTTCGACGTTGTTCACTGTCGTGGGGCAACCATATAGCCCGGCATTAGCAGGAAATGGTGGTTTTAAGCGCGGCTGGCCTTTCTTTCCCTCGAGGCTCTCGAGTAATGCAGTTTCCTCGCCGCAAATATACGCCCCGGCCCCATGATGCAGGTAAAGATCAAAGTCATAGCCGGAGCCGCAGGCGTTTTTGCCGATATGCCCGGCGGCATAAGCTTCATCAATGGCTTTTTGCAGGGCAATGCGCTCGTCAATATATTCGCCGCGCAAATAGATATAGCAAGCGTTGGCGCGCATGGCGAAAGAGGCGATCAGGCAGCCTTCGATCAACAAATGCGGGTCGTGACGCATGAGATCGCGGTCCTTGCAGGTACCCGGTTCGCTCTCATCGGCATTGACCACCAGATAGTGTGGGCGATCGCCAACTTCCTTGGGCATAAACGACCATTTCAGTCCCGTCGGGAAGCCCGCGCCGCCGCGCCCGCGCAACCCGCTCTCTTTAATCTGCGTAACAATCCAGTCATCGCCCAGCGCCATAAATTCCGCGGTGCCATTCCATGCACCACGCTTTTTGGCAGCCTCAAGGCCCGGATCATGCAGTCCATAAAGATTGGTGAAGATGCGGTCTTTATCGTCAAGCATTGCCTGCACCCTTCTTTTTGCTGTCTTGCCAGCTTAAATACGCCACGGCCAAACCGGCAATGACCAGAACAGCGACGCCCACGTGAATCCATGTGTCCGCTTTGGTGATGAAATATCCCACAGCCAGGCCGCCAAGAACCAGCATTTCCGCCAGCGTAATCAGCGCCACCAAAATCTGGTTATCGCTCATGGGTTTTAGCGTTTTTGCGGGTGAAGAAGAAGGCGTTTCCATATCGCTACACCTCCGACATTCCGGCGAAGGCCGGAAACCATTTTGAAGCTGAATGTAAATGAAGGTACGCCCTGTGGACCCCGGCCTGCGCCGGGGTGACACGAAGAGTGAGAGCATGAAAATTCTCATAGCTCATTTCCCTGCCCCCTTCTTTGCCACAGGCTTTGCCGCAGGTTTCTTTTTTGCTTTGGGTTTTGCTGCTGCCTTTGGTGCATTAGGTATTTTTTTCAACGGCTTGGCGCGCGAACCGTCATAGAGCGCCTTGGCGGTCAGGGTCTGTGCCCCGCCCAATGGCTCAGACGTGTGTCGGCCATTTTGCGGCCCGTGCTTGACTTTGCGGCCCGCAGCCAGATCGTCCAGCAGTTTTTCCATACTGGCCTCATTCAGATCCTCATAATAAGCATCGCCAGCAGTGTTGGAGATTTGCACCATAGGCGCGTTGACGCAGGCGCCCAGACATTCCACCTCTTCCCAGGTGAACTTGCCATCCGCAGAGATGGTGTTTTTCTCGCCAATGCGTTTTTTGCACACCTTGATGATGTCGCCCGAGCCGCGCAACATGCACGGCGTGGTACCGCAAACCTGTATCAAATGCTCGCCCACAGGTTCCAGCTTGAACATGGTGTAAAACGTGGCCACTTCCAGCACCCGGATATGCGCCATGCCCAGACGGTCACCAACGGCACGCATGGCCGGTTCAGATAACCAGCCGCCATTGTCTTTTTGCGCAATCCACAGAAGCGGAATAACCGCAGAGCGTTCCTTGCCCTTGGGATATTTAGCAATCCAGTATTTGGCTTTCTTTTCGCCATCCTTGGAGAAAGTAAAGCTGTCTGGTTGTTCCTTGGCGAGGTGACGGCCACTCATCGGTCAATCTCCCCGAACACAACATCAAGCGAGCCGATAATGGCGGCAATGTCGGCCAGCATGTGGCCTTTATTGAGAAAATCCATGGCTTGCAAATGCATAAATCCCGGTGCCTTGATCTTACAGCGATAGGGCTTGTTGGTGCCATCCGATACCAGATAAACGCCGAACTCGCCTTTGGGTGCCTCTACGGCGGCATATACTTCACCTTCGGGCACATGAAAGCCTTCAGTGAAAAGTTTGAAATGGTGGATCATGGCTTCCATGCTTTGCTTCATGTCGCCACGTTTTGGTGGTGCCACCTTGCCAGAGGCTTCCATAATCGGTCCCTTTGGCATTTTTGCCAAACATTGTTGCATGATTTTTACGCTCTCGCGCATTTCCGCCATGCGCACCAGATAACGGTCATAGCAATCACCATGTTTGCCAATGGCAATGTCAAAATCAAGTTCAGAATAAACTTCATAGGGCTGCGCACGGCGCAAATCCCAAGCCATGCCAGAGCCGCGCACCATGACGCCGGAAAAGCCCCATTCCAGCGCGTCCTGTTCGCTAACCACACCAATGTCGGCATTGCGTTGCTTGAAAATACGATTGTCGGTCAGCAGGGTTTCAATGTCGTCCAGAACCTGTGGAAATGTTTCACAAAATTTGCCAATGTCATCCAGCAAGTCTTGCGGTAAATCCTGATGCACTCCGCCCGGGCGAAAATACGCCGCGTGCATACGCGAGCCAGAGGCGCGCTCGTAAAACACCATCAGCTTTTCGCGCTCTTCAAAGCCCCAAAGCGGCGGCGTTAGCGCACCCACATCCATGGCCTGCGTGGTGACGTTCAGAAGATGCGACAATAGCCGCCCAATTTCACTATAAAGCACGCGAATAAACTGCGCCCGGCGCGGCACCTCTATGTCAGCCAGTTTTTCAACGGCCAGACAAAAGGCGTGTTCCTGGTTCATCGGTGCCACATAATCCAGTCGGTCAAAATACGGCATGGCCTGTACGTATGTTTTGTGCTCGATCAGTTTTTCCGTGCCGCGATGCAAAAGCCCGATATGCGGGTCCACACGCTCGACCACTTCGCCGTCAAGCTCGACCACAAGGCGTAAAACCCCGTGCGCTGCCGGGTGTTGGGGGCCAAAATTGATGGTGAAATTGCGTTTTTCTGTCTCTGCCTCAGCCATCACACTTATGCCTCACCACGAAAGTTTGACCAACGACAACAGGTGTCATTACCGGGCTTGTCCCGGTAATCCAGTTGGGCGAAAAGCTGGATTACCCGAATAAATCGGGTAATGACAACAAGTGGTACCCCGGGATCACGCATGAAAAGTAGAACTGAACTCATTGCCCCTCACCCTCTGCATCCGCATCCTGTTCCAGCACATATTGCGCACCTTCCCATGGGCTTAAGTTATCGAAATTACGAAATTCCTGTGTCAGGGATACCGGCTCGTAAACCACGCGTCGCTGCTCTTCGTCATAGCGGCATTGCACATGACCGGATAACGGAAAATCCTTGCGCAAGGGATGTCCTTCAAAGCCATAATCGGTGAGGATGCGGCGCAGGTCAGGGTGACCTGAGAACAAAATGCCATACATGTCAAAGGCTTCGCGTTCGTTCCAGTTTGCCGCTGGATGCACATCCACAACACTGGGAACGGCCACGCCTTCGTCAACCTTGACCTTAACCCGCACACGTATGTTCTCACGCATGGACAGCAAATGATAAACTACATCAAAGCGCTTTTGCCGCCCCGGGTGATCCACGCCGCAAATATCGATGAGCGTTTCAAAACGACATTCGCTATCATCGCGCAAAAAGATGAGTATTTTGACGATTTGTTCTGCATGCGCATAAAACGTCAAATCACCAAAACTGATCTCACTACCGGTTAGCGCCGTATCCAGTGCGGCATTCAGATATTCCTGCATTTCGCCCAAGGGTTTACTCATCGAATGATGTCCCCCACGCGGCGGATTTTCTTTTGCAATTGCAAAATACCATAAACCAGCGCTTCGGCTGTTGGCGGGCAACCGGGCACATAAATATCCACCGGCACAATGCGGTCGCACCCGCGCACAACAGAATAAGAATAATGATAATAGCCGCCACCATTGGCACAACTGCCCATGGAGATAACGTAACGCGGCTCGGGCATCTGGTCGTACACTTTACGCAAAGCCGGAGCCATTTTATTGGTCAGCGTACCTGCCACAATCATCACATCGGACTGGCGCGGGGAAGCGCGCGGCGCAAAACCAAAGCGTTCCACGTCATAACGTGGCATGGCCGCCTGCATCATCTCTACGGCGCAACAGGCAAGGCCGAATGTCATCCACATGAGCGAGCCGGTGCGCGCCCAGGTGATCAACTCGTCCGCACTGGCAATGACAAAGCCCTTGTCCATCAGCGCGTCCGTAACACCGTCATGAAACGGGTCATGTTTTTGGGGATCATAAAGCGGTGTTGCCACACGAGCGCCACCAAAGGCAGGAATGTTTTTCTCACTCATTGGCTTAATCCCATTCCAGCGCGCCGCGACGCCACGCATAAGCAAACCCGATCATCAGCTCACCCAGAAATATCATCATGGTCCAAAAGGCATACGGCCCCAGCGCCTTGAGGTTAACCGCCCAGGGAAAAAGAAAAACCACCTCAAGGTCAAACACAATAAAAAGGATGGCCACCAGATAAAATTTAACGTCAAATTTCATCCGCGCATCATCAAATGCCTCAAAACCACATTCATAGGTGGATACTTTTTCACTGTCGGGACTAGATGGTGCCAGGATCACCGGCAACACCATAAACACCAGGGCAATGACAGCAGCAATGGCCAGAAAAATCAGGACAGGCAGGTATTCGAGCAAATAGCCGCTCATAAAAGGCTCCGATGGTTTAGCACAAGGCAAAACAATGGTGCGGCGACTCAGTTACGTCTGAGCCCCCGCTCTGGCCCGAGAAGCTAGAACTGTGCGCGCCTTATGGCAATCACCTTTACGGGGCGATTTGCCGCGCTTGGGCATTTTTTTCAGTATGCGCGTAAACTTCTCCTAGTGCCGCCCTATTGCACGCTCATTTAAAACAGCAATAAGATGCTAAATATGGAAAAACGTAAAATCATAACAAATGGATTGGGTTGGGTTCGCTTTTTGCTGGTTCCCGTTATTCTGTTTGTTACAATTCAAATGCTCTCCGGGCAGTTTAACGGGCAGAACAAAGCCTCAATTATTGTGCTTCTTGCCATTGCCTTTTTTTTACTCACCCTGGCGAGACGTCTGCATTATGATGAAAAAGGGCTTTATTTCATTCGTGGCAAACAGGAAACGCTTATCCCGTTCAGGGCCATACTCAGCATTAAACGCAGCGCCACTAAAGTTAACGGGAGTAGGTACTGGGTGCTGAAACATGGCGATGCTACAGGTAAAGTGCGCACCATACGATACTACGGCAGCTATGATGCCCAAGATTTTATCAATCTTGCGTTACGGGAAAATCCGGATATCACTTTTTGGGCACATCCGCATTTTCATGATTGAAGAGGCCTGCTGCTGTGGTTTCATTCTTCCACAGGCATAATTTTTGTAATGACGTTATTTGTACGCAGTGTGTAATAGGCCGTTACGGTTTTACCATTAGCCAACACCATTTCGGGGGGAATATATTCATCAAAGCTGAGCCGATTACCCTCGGCATCCTTTACGCTAACTTTATCTGGCAAATCCCCCATACTTTCGGATTCGGCGTCGCCCAATATCCCGGTGATGGTTTTCCACTCACTTTGCACATCCCCCGCGCTGCCACCCAGCAGAAACTGTTCACCAAATTTCATTTCCATCAGATATGTTTCCAAATCACTGGTATAATGAATTGTGGCATATTTTCCGGCCATGCCCGACAGCGCAGCGACATCGGTTGTCACCGCCTCAACATTCAGGTTGAAACTTTCCTGAAAACCTCGCTCAGGAAACTCCACCGTTACCACAAACATCGGGTACACGCCGTCCTCAACAGTTACGACACGCCCAAACTCACGAATGTCATCATCGTCCAGACCATCCTCTTCTGGCTCTGCAAACACAGCCTCTTCGGTAAAAAGCAACGTCCCGACACCATCATAGACGGAATACCCAAAATCAGACTGTGCAGTAAAGTTCCCGTTTTTATCCTGCCAGACATTTGGCGCTATGTTACGCAAAATGAGCGCCCCCCCTTCGGGCAGAAAAAGCTCAATAGCAGAATGCTTTTCATCAACAATAATCGAAGCCGCCAAGGTTGCCTCGGCATTTTGTGCGTCGATCAAAGTCTTGCCAATTTCAAATGTACGAATGCAGTCTTGCATGAGTGAAGACCAAACATAGCCTGCTGAACTTACGCAATCATTGGCATCTCGATAAGCACCAACGATTTCAGGCTTATCTTGTGAATGATTATTTTCTGCTGGTGTACAAGCTAGTAAAAAAATGCCCATAAAAAAGAAAATTTGAACATGAATACTCTTCATTGCCGTCCCCCATTTTAACTCATAATGCCGGGTTTTCATCCACCTGGATAATTTTTCATTGGATAATAGTGACACGATACCCCCATAATACCGGTCTAATCAATAAGTTGAGTTACCCTGCCAGAAAGGGGCCAGCCTTATGCATTATTAACCTCACCTCAAATCGTCACGCCAATGCCTCATTTCCGGCAAGATGTTGCGCGAAGCATTGATCTTGCGGGGGCGCAAAAGAGGTTGAAACAATGAAACACCTGTTCGTCGGCGCATCGCTTTGCGCCTTAGCCTTCATCCCAAGCATGCCCGCCAGCGCTACAACCATCGCCCCGTCCTATGACGTTGATGTAGCTTTTGTGCTGGATACTACGGGCTCCATGTCTGGCCTTATCGAAGGTGCCAAACAGAAAATCTGGTCTATCGCCAACGACATAGCCGACACCCGTCAGGGTCAACAAGGTACGATACGTTTTGCCCTTATCGGTTATCGTGATCGCGGTGATGCGTACATTACCAAAACATTTGACCTTACCACTGATCTAAGCGGCATTTACGGCCATTTGCTCGAATTTCGGGCGCAAGGCGGCGGTGACCACCCCGAATCGGTTAATCAGGCGCTGGACGAAAGCATTACAGACCTGCAATGGGACAGAAACCGGGATACCCTGCGCCTTGTCTTTCTGGTTGGCGATGCCCCGCCGCACATGGATTACCAGAATGACGTACCCTATGCGGTGACCCTGCGCGATGCACGCGATGCCAATATAATCGTCAATACGGTCCAGGCTGGACGACACACTGCTACCACCAAAATCTGGCACGAAATTGCTGATCTGGGCGATGGTGAATACCTCGCCATCCCTCAAAATGGTGGCATGAGGCAGGTTCACACCCCTTATGATGAGCAGATAGAAACAATGCAACGGGCCATGAACGCAGGGGTGCTCAGCTATGGCTCTCACGCAGAACAGGCCATGGTGCAAAAGAAACGCAGCACAGCCCTTGCCGCTGCCGCACCTGTTGCTTCTGACATGGCCAGCTATCGCTTCAAAGCGGGCAAGAAAAACAAGGTGGTAACCGGCGGCCATGAACTGATCGAGGATTATGAAGACGGTAAAATAACGCTGGACGCCCTGGAGGAAGACAAACTTCCCGAAGAACTTAAAGGCCTGACCAAGGAAGAGCAAAAGGCGCGCCTTGATACGCTGGTCGCAGAGCGTCAGAAGCTGAACGCGGATATGGAAGAACTGGTTAAAAAACGAGACGCCTTTCTGAAGGAAGACGCCGAAAAACGCGCCAAAGAATCCCCCGACGATGCCTTTGATGTGCAGGTCCGCGAAACCATCCGCAAACAGGCGGCGGCCAAAAGTAAGAGATAGGGTGCCTTTGTGTTTCTCCATACTTCGAGGGCGCTACGCGCCACCTCAGCATGAGGTTGAGTATTGTATATATTCACCCTTATCCTGAGGGATTGCGTCTTCGCAATCGTCTCGAAGGATGGATGCTTCAAAAGAAAAAAAGGATTGTCCGGACACGAAAATATTTGATTTTACCGTATTTCCCCCCTTAACTTTAACCACATTCACGTCAATACGGTGGGATCAAAATGGCCGACAATAAAGACAAGCAGCAAAGCAAAAAATCTGAATCCATCGAAGTGCGATTGCCCTTTGAAACGAAAGCTGCTTTGGCAGCAAGATCAAAACGCGATGGTCAGTCTATGAGTGACGTTGTGCGCCTTCTCATTGAGCAATATTTGGCAAATACCCATGCCTTAGCGCCACAATTTTCCAACACTAAAAGACTTTTCATTATCACGCGCAAGAGAGCCGCTGCCGTTTTATCGGCACTTGCTGTCAGCACCGCTATCGCCCTAGCCACGATGGCACCAAGCCAGGCAGATGATGTAGAGCTATCCATAGGCGGACACATCACCCAAGGCCATGGCAAAACAGAAATAACAAAACAAAACGGAACGGTTGGTATTATTTCCGACGGGATTTCCGTAATAAAGTTGAACGACAAGGTCATTACCGAATATGGAAAACCGGTTGTAATAAGCCATACAGTAAATGGTACTACAGCGTATATTTTAGAATTTACGTCCAGGCCAACCGATGAGGGCAATGTTTATATTTCGGTCACAATAAAACACCGCGAAGGGGGGGATGAAAAAATTATTGCAACCCCCTCAATTACGGTTGAGTATCAGAAAAATGCTCGCATCGAGATTGCTGGCGATAATGACAGTGCAAGCCTATTATCTTTAAACGTTTTAGTGAAAAAATTATAATCCCTTTCAAACAAGCAAACAAAAAAGGCATGTGCCGCGAAGCACATGCCTTTTTTATTAGCATGAAATGGCGCGAGTGACGGGACTCGAACCCGCGACCTCCGGCGTGACAGGCCGGCACTCTAACCAGCTGAGCTACACCCGCTCATTTCATTACCCGACGCACGGATGCGAGGGAGGCCGTCAGATACGGTGCCAGCGCGAACACGTCAACCGTATCTACTCACTAAAATACCGCGCTCAAAGTTGTGCATCAGCACCGCTATAGAGCAAGGAATAACGCCCTCATGCAGTGAAGCGGTAGGGCAAAAAATAACGCCCTCATGCAGCGAAGCAATAGGGTAAAAAAATGGTGGGCGATGAGAGGCTCGAACTCCCGACATCCACGGTGTAAACGTGGCGCTCTCCCAACTGAGCTAATCGCCCCCAATTGAGAATGGGGAATATGCCTAAAACTACGCTATGGGCAAGGGCAAAACTGAAAAAGGGCCAGCAAATGCCAGCCCTTTCCTCAGTAAAATAAATTACCGGATTAGCAGTTTACGCAATCCTTGAAGGATTTGCCTGCTTTAAATTTGGGGCGTTTGGAAGCCGGACGGTCGACCAATTCGCCAGTACGCGGGTTGCGGGCCTTGCCAGCTGCACGATGGGCAACGGTAAAAGAACCAAAGCCCGGAATACGGACATCACCGCCAGCGGCGAGGGATTCTTCTACAACGCTGACGAAAGCATTCACGACCTCTGCACCTTGGGCTTTGGTCATGCCTGCTTTTGCGGCTACGGCTTCTGCTAGTTCACTCTTGTTCATGGTGTCTCCCCATTAAGGTTAGCGCCGAATCAATGGCACGATGAAGGTGACACTGCCCCAAAAGCCTTATTTTGCAAAGGCTTTGGCATCCTTTTCCTCACTGAAAAATTAAAAAAAAGCAAAAAAGAGAAAAAGCTTGCCCTTTCAGGAGGCAGATTGATCATTTCTTCAGGTGCTGGTGGAGGAATTTTTCAAGCGAACTTAGCGTTTGCATCCGGGATTCGGCTGTATCCAAAGTATGGTCCCCGTTTTCTAGAGTAACAAACTGGACATCTTTTTTTTGCCGTTCAAGCTTTCTAACCATGCTCCTTGCTTGATTGTATGGAATGCGAAAATCATCTTTAGCGTGGATAATCATAACGGGAATTTTTATTTTCTCCGCCTGATGGTGCGGCGATACCATGACAGCCCGCTCACCTGAAAGCCCCATGGATTTTGTCCATGCTCTTCCGCCAATATAGTCTTTATCACCATCAATTAATGCTGCCAGATTCAACACACCATTTATGCTGGCAGCACATTGAAATAAGTCCGGTGTTTTAATCGCCCCCATCATTGCTGCATAACCACCATAGGATGCACCAACAATACAAATACGATCCGGGTCAGCAATGCCTTGTTCAATCAGATAATGAACACCATCGGTAACATCGTTCTGCATATCACCGCCCCATTGTTTCTTCCCTAATTCAGCATATTTTTTTCCATAACCGTCTGACCCACGAAAATTGGGTTGCAATACACCGTATCCGCGTGAGGCAAAAAACTGAGAAAAATAATCAAACATCTGCGTATCGCGCGCCTCGGGTCCCCCATGAGGAAAAATTACGAAGGGGAGGTTTTTTTTGGGTCCCGTGCGTGGCAAAGTTACATACGCTGGAATAGACAAACCATCACGGGCTTTATAGTGAACGGGTGTGGTGGATGCCAGGTTTTCCGGCCTTAGCCCGGGCATGGTTTCAGATATGTATTGCATTTTTTTCTGTTGCATATCCAAAAAATAATACCCCCCGGGCTCAATATCACTACTTGAAAATATCAAATATTTTTTCTGTCCCGATACGCGGCTAACAATACGATTAACCATACCAGGCAAGGCTTTATCTATGCTGGCCTGAAGTTTCTCAAAAGCCTTATCCCAATAATAAAATGCTGGTTTGTCCACAGTGTATTGCACACCGACAGGATAACCCTTCTCAGGGTCATAAATAATGTGGTCGTAATCTACGGTTTCATTCAAAAATACAGTTTCAAGTAATGTTCCTTTTGAGAGATTTATTTTGTAGATTCCATAAGTCCCCTTATCACTGAGACCACTTGCATAAGCAATTTGCGGGTTCTCTGAAAATGCAATCGGCGATAGCCCCTTACTCCCCAAAACACTTTTGCGAACGCTTGTCCACTTTTGGGTTTCTGGAGCAAAATACATGTAGTTGAATTGCGAACGAGTAACCGGGTCATACCCCCACCCCAAACGCAAATTATGGTTCTGATCAGTCTGATAATTCTGCATGCCCCGAAACCCTTCTGTGAGTTCCTGGAAATTACCGGTGTTGACGTTTATTTTGCGGACTTCATTTTTCCCATTCAAATCCGCATCAATAGAAAGTAGAAAATGCTCAGGGTCCTCAGGTAGCCAGTCAATCACATCATCCTGGATTTGTGCTATAACAGTATTTTGGGCTAATCGGGTACCCGTATAGTGCTGCTTTTTAGGAAGAACGAGTGGACTATAATTATTCCCGTCCCTATCAATACCCATCAATCGTGTTTCACGAACCAGAACACGGTTTCGCTTTGACGTAAACGCAAAAGAAATGGCAAGCCGATTATTATTAACCCAGTGGAACCATGAAATATCTGCGTCTGTGCCAGGAGGGATGGCAACGCCATTTTGCCCATCAATACCCTGAATAATCAAATGCATCTTGCCATTGTGGGGCGTTGTCATCGCAATATAATCACCATCAGGTGACAAGCGCATTGAAGCGGCAGAGGGAAGCTGTGCAAATGCTTCAATAGGGATTTTGTCTGCATTTTGCGCCATACATGGCAAAGCTAAAGCAAAAAAAACAAATCCCCAGAAAACATGTAACCGCATTGTGCACCCCCCCCGATAACAAACACGAAGTTTACTAACGCCAGTATACATTACAAGCAAAAATGTAAATTTAGCGCAAGAAAACGAGAACTACGCCTCTAAGCTTGCACTTAATGCGTACTCAGGGTGTCGGCATCATTGCTTTTGCCTGATGCTGCTGCAATAGCAAGTTCATCTTCTTCATTCCATTCAACCGGTTCCAATGGAGAGACAAGCGCTTTTTCAAGCACCTCGGACACCGTCTTGACCGGGATGATCTCCAGATTGTTTTTCACGTTATCAGGGATCTCAGCCAAATCCTTGGCATTATCAGCTGGAATGAGCACGGTTTTTACACCGCCGCGCAAAGCCGCCAGCAATTTTTCTTTCAAGCCACCGATTTCCAGCACGCGACCGCGCAAGGTGATTTCGCCCGTCATGGCAATGTCCTTGCGAATGGGGATGCCGCTTAGCACAGATACAATAGCCAGCGCCATGGCCACCCCGGCAGAGGGGCCATCCTTGGGCGTTGCGCCTTCGGGAACGTGTACATGGATGTCAGATTTTCTGAACTCATTGGCCTTGATGCCAAAATTAGCCGCGCGGGAATGCACATAAGAGTTTGCCGCCGAAATGCTTTCCTTCATCACATCGCGCAAATTCCCGGTTACGGTCATCAGCCCGCGCCCCGGCATTTTCACTGCCTCGATGGTCAGAAGATCGCCGCCGGTTTCTGTCCACGCCAGCCCGGTCACAACACCCACCTGATCTTCCTTGTCAGTTTCGCCAAAGCTGCATTTGCGCACACCGGCATAGTCGCCAAGATTGTCCACCGTAATATGAATATTTGTCGCTTTGCCACTTTCAAGATCACGCACACTTTTGCGGGCAAGATTGGCCAGTTCACGTTCCAGATTACGCACCCCGGCTTCGCGGGTGTAATAGCGGATGAGGTCACGCAAGGCAGCTTCATCCAGTTTAAACTCCGTATCTTTCAAAGCATGGTTTTCAAGTTGTTTTGGAATGAGATGGCGGGTCGCAATTTCCACCTTCTCATCCTCGGTGTATCCGGGAATACGAATAATTTCCATACGATCCATCAACGGGCGCGGCATGTTCAGTGTATTGGCTGTGGTGATAAACATGACGTTGGAAAGGTCATAGTCCACCTCCAGATAATGGTCATTAAAATTTGAATTTTGTTCCGGGTCCAAAACCTCCAACAGCGCCGCTGCCGGATCACCGCGATAATCCGCGCCCAGCTTGTCTATCTCATCCAAAAGGAAAAGCGGGTTATTGGATTTGGCCTTTTTCATAGACTGGATTATCCGCCCCGGCATGGAGCCAATATAAGTACGCCTGTGGCCACGAATTTCCGCTTCATCGCGCACACCGCCCAGCGAAACGCGCACGAAGTTACGCCCCGTCGCCCGTGCGATAGATTTACCCAGCGAGGTTTTACCAACCCCGGGTGGGCCGACAAGACACAGGATCGGACCACGCAGTTTTTTGGTCCGCGCCTGCACGGCCAAGTGCTCCAAAATGCGTTCCTTGACCTTCTCCAACCCATAATGATCTTCATCAAGAATGGTTTCGGCCTTTTGTAATTCAATTTTGGCACGGCGCTTCTTGCCCCACGGAATGGCGGTCATCCATTCAAGATAATTGCGCACGACGGTTGATTCTGCCGACATGGGGCTCATCTGGCGAAGTTTCTTCATCTCCGCCTCGGCCTTGATGCGGGCTTCTTTTGACAGTTTGGTTTTTTTGACCTTCTCGGCAAGTTCATCCAGCTCATCGCCGCTTTCATCACCACTACCCAGTTCGCGCTGGATCGCTTTCATTTGTTCGTTGAGATAGTATTCGCGCTGGGATTTTTCCATCTGGCGTTTTACCCGGCGCCTAATTTTTTTCTCAACCTGTAGTACGCTAATCTCGCCTTCCATGGCAGCAAATGCCATTTCCAGACGGTCTGAAACCCCGGCAGTTTCCAGCAGTTTTTGTTTTTCAGGCAATTTAACCGCCAAATGCGCCGCAATGGTATCAGCCAAACGGCTGGGGTCATCAATTTCGTTTAATGACGCCACCACATCTGGCGCAATTTTTTTGTTAAGCTTGACGTAGTTTTCAAAATTTTCAGCGACCGCGCGCATCAGTGCCCCGATCTCGGCACTGGTGTCCTCTTCCTTGGCAAAAGGGCGAGCTTCGGCTTCGAGAAAGTCTTCCTTTTCCACGATCTGATCAAGACTGACGCGCTCAATCCCTTCAACCAGAACTTTCAAGGTGCCATCGGGCAATTTCAAAAGTTGCAGCACCTTGGCGATACAGCCGACTTCATAAAGATCGGCAGGTGCCGGATCATCAATGGATGGCTCGCGCTGGGTCAGAAGAAGGATTGTTTTCTCCCCGTCCATGACCTGCTCAAGTGCTTTGATCGATTTATCACGACCCGCAAAAAGCGGCACAATCATGTGCGGGAACACCACGATATCGCGCAAAGGCAAAACCGGCAGGGTCTGAAGGGTGTCACTCATAAACAAACTCATCCTATTCACTGCGCCCTGATTATCAGAACGAATAACGATTCGACACTAGTATGACAGAGAAAACATAACAGTGCCTGAATGAAAAATGGCGATGAACACCTGATGCTTCAAGGTTTCACATTGGTAATGCGCAGTACGCTTGCCAGTTCCCGGCCTCATCTTCATCATAGCTTTATAAAAAACGAGGATGCCATCATGAAATTTCCCCTTACTTTCTCGCACAGCAATTATCGCTCTCTTGTTGCCATGCTGGCCTTGTCCACTGGTCTTATCGCCAGCGCCGCTGAAGCCACCCCACCGTGCGAGGCAAAACCCTGCCCCAGCAGCTGGGTTGGCATGAGCGCGGAGCAGGAAAAAGAGGTGGAGAAATTTGCCAAGGATTATAAGCGTTTTATCAACAAAGCCCGAACCGAGACCACCACGGTAACCCAAACGGTAAAACTGGCACGTGCCGCCGGTTTCAAGCCGTGGCATTTGGGCGCGTCCCTAAAACCCGGCACTAAATATTACGACGTTAATCGTGACCGCGCCATGACGTTGTTTATTATGGGGCAAGACGCACTGGAAACCGGGGCGCGTATCTCTGCCTCCCATATAGACAGTCCGCGTCTGGAACTAAAAGGGCGGCCCCTTTACGGAAAATCCGGCTTTGCGCTGTTGCAGACGAATTATCACGGCGGTATCAAAAACTATCAATGGACCAATATCCCGCTGGCATTATTGGGCCATGTGGACCGCAAGGATGGCAAGCGCATTGATATTTCCATTGGCCTGAACGCCGATGATCCGGTTTTTATTATTCCAGGTTTATCGCCCCATGTGGATGTGGACTTACGCGGGCGCAAGAACCGTGATGTGATTGCCGCCGAAGAGTTGGACCCCATTGCCGGACACCGAGAAAAAGACGAAACAAATGGTGCCAAAGCGCTGGTGACCTCATATTTGCGCGAAACTTATGACATTGGCCTTGATGATCTGGTTTCAGCTGAACTGGCACTGGTTCCGGCTTTTGCCCCGCGTGATGTTGGTTTTGATCGTTCCCTTATTGCCGCCTATGGGCAGGATGATCGCCTCTCGGCCTATGCCTCTATCCGGGCCATCTTAGCGGCGAAAACACCACAAAAAACTGCCTTTGTTTTGCTGGCCGATAATGAGGAGGTGGGCAACCGCAATAATACCGGCGCGCATTCGACCTATTTCAATGATCTGTACGCAGATTTGTTGTTGGCCCAGATGGGCGATCGCTACCGTGAACCACATTTAAAACGCGCCCTTAAGGCCAGCAAGGTTGTCTCCACCGATGTAAACCCCGGCATCAACCCCCTATGGCCATCAGCATGGGAAGGTGGCAATGCGCCGCGCCACAGCCACGGCGTAAACTTAAAAATCTACGGCAAGGGCAATAATGCCAATTCAGAATATACCGCCTGGATCCGCGCCATGCTGGATGATGCCGGCATACCCTGGCAAACCGCCACCTATAAAGTTGGCAAAGGCGGCGGCGGCACGCTGGGTGGTGAGTTGTCACACTATAACATGGACGTAGTAGATTTTGGTGTTCCGGTGCTTTCCATCCATACGCCCTATGCCATCAGTTCAAAATCTGACCTCTATTGGCTGTACAAGGCCAATACGGCATTTATCTCGCGGTGAATGTGACTGGATAAGTTTGAGGTGCTTTGGCCTGTTCTATCGGGCGTCATTGCGGCGAAGGCCGCAATGACGAAAAGAGTGTGTTGCCGGAGATAACCTGTCCTGCAGAGTAATTATCTAGCGCAATAATCAACCTTCGTCATGCCGACAGAAGTCGGCATCCAGTGCAACGTCTTAACTGGACACCGATTTGCATCGGTGTGACGCGGGTGCCGCACCCACAACCCTGAAGCATTTGTTTTTATATCGCATAATGATCTCCTGATCCGGTGATAAATTCATTTTCTAGAAAAACGTATCTTTGACAAATCCGATAGTGCCCCAGAAAAGAAACCACAGGGCGATAAAGATAAACAGACCAAAGAACCCTTTGACAAAGCCAAAGCCGTCCATCCAGCTAATGCCTTTTTGGATGGGGTCAGATGGGCCTGAAAAGAACGTGGCCTTCTCTTGTTCGCTTGGCTCACGAACGCCCGTTATCGGGTAACGCCAGCGCCTGATGGCATCAATTAACATCGGCGAAGAGAAGAGGGTAAACAGAACGGCAAGAACTATCAGCTCTGTTTTGGAAAAGCCTTTGCCCACCCACATAATAAAAGCGATAACGCCGGTAACGATAATGGCAGATGCGAGATAGACACCCCCAGAACCAGCCGATGACAGCGTGACTTCATGGCCGCAATCGGGGCAGATGAAAATGCTTTCGGTATTAAATCCGCTTAGCTTGCGCGTTGTTGAGGTCATTTCCTTGTTTTCGCATTGCCGACAACGTCTGATTTCCAAGCTCGGAGCCAGGGTTTCATCATCCGAATTTGTCATGTGCACCCCCAAGCTAGTTGACTAAAACCACAAAACCAAACAATGGCAATAGCACAATCATACTATAGCAATGCCCGAGGTTGGATAAGGTTAGGATACTTACCCTCGTCGCCCTACGGCTTGACCAGAGGGTCTATAGAGATTGGCAGCCAATTTTTACATTCACAATGGATCCTCTGGTCAAGCCAGAGGACGAGGAAAGAGGGGGTGTTAGGGCGGCACCTAACTCACGTGTCATACCGTCGAAAGACGGTATCCAGAACAGCTTCACTACTGGACCCCGATTTACACCGGGGTGACGGTGGTATGGTTTATAATGAAGATAAGTAACCGCTTATCCCCGTTTGATCCTCAAGGGTCATTTCAAGGGGCATGCGCTGCCCCTTAACAGCCCCTCTTGCGGCCCTTATGAGAGGTAAAATCAGATAAATTGCCCCTGTAGCAACACTAAAATCAGGCATATTGCCCCATAGTGTCCCTCAAAAATTCAGGGTTGCCGGAAAGGCATATAGCCTTATCCGGTACCCAGAGTGAATTTCAAAGGCCAGATAAACTCCGGGTCCAAAAGCCCGGAGAGCCTGAAATAATTGACGATTTAACGGTCAATACAACCACTTATCCCCGCCCTGCTCAGACCAGTTATAATGGCTCAATTTGGATGATGTCATTGCCTCAAAGTCGGGCCGCTGAATTTACGAAGCGACTTTGGTTTGTGTCTTTTTCTTCTTGTCAGAATAGATCAACAAAGGCTGTGCGTCGCCCTCAACCACCTCGGCATTAACCACGACTTCTTCAACCCCGTCATGCCCCGGCAGATCAAACATCGTGTCGAGCAGTATGCCTTCCATGATGGAACGCAAACCGCGGGCACCAGTTTTGCGAGAAATTGCCTTGCGAGCCACAGCCATCAACGCATCTTCGGAGAAGGTCAGTTTAACTTCCTCCATATCAAAAAGGCGCTCATACTGTTTAATCAAGGCATTTTTTGGCTGGGTAAGAATGGTTACCAGGGCTTCTTCATCGAGATTTTCAAGAGTAGCGATAACCGGCAAACGTCCGATAAACTCAGGGATCAGGCCGAAGCGCATCAAATCGTCTGGCTCCACGCCTTGCAGGATGTCGCCCACTTCGCGGACATCTTCCTCTTGCACATCGGCCCCAAAGCCGATGGAGGAACCTTTGCCACGCTGACTGATGACTTTCTCAAGCCCGGAAAATGCGCCGCCAACGATAAAGAGAATATCCGTGGTGTCGACTTGCAAAAACTCTTGCTGCGGGTGTTTACGCCCGCCCTGCGGTGGAACCGAGGCAACGGTGCCTTCCATGATTTTCAAAAGCGCCTGTTGCACACCTTCGCCGGACACATCACGGGTGATTGAAGGGTTATCAGACTTGCGACTGATTTTATCAACTTCATCAATATAAACGATGCCGCGCTGGGCCTTCTCGACATTATAGTCAGCCGACTGAAGAAGTTTCAGAATGATGTTTTCAACATCTTCGCCAACATAACCCGCTTCGGTCAAGGTTGTGGCATCAGCCATAGTGAAAGGCACATCCAGAATGCGCGCCAGTGTTTGCGCCAACAAAGTCTTGCCACAACCAGTAGGGCCGATCAGCAGGATGTTGGACTTGGCAAGCTCAACTTCGGAGTTTTGCGCCGCATGGTTCAGCCGCTTGTAATGGTTATGCACAGCCACAGAAAGCACACGCTTGGCGTAGGCCTGTCCAATAACATAATCGTTCAGTACTTCGCAAATCTCGCGGGGCGTGGGTACACCATCGCTAGATTTGGTCAGCGTGCTTTTGGCCTCATCCCGGATAATATCCATACACAATTCGACACATTCATCACAGATGAACACAGTCGGGCCAGCAATCAGCTTTCGAACTTCGTGCTGGCTCTTGCCGCAAAAAGAACAATACAGTGTGCTTTTTGAATCACCACTTTCTTCGCCAGATTTACTCACACGTTACTCCACCGTTTTGTCAATTCGCACTGGCTAGCTATAACCAACGCGAAGACCATTGCATTGAATGATAGGCCAAGGCCAGCAACATTCAAACCCTAAATGCTAGTAATAAGAGCAAGCCTTCAAGATATGTTTAACAAGAGTGACATCAATGCTACACACTACACAAAGGGAAAACACCGCTCACCAGGGGAACTGGTCGCTATGTGTTACTCATCCTTGGCATCATCATCTGCTTCGCGGCGCTCATAAACCTGATCAATAAGGCCAAACTCCTTGGTTTCCTCAGCCGACATGAAGTGGTCACGATCCAGAGTTTCCTCAATTACATCATACGGTTGCCCGGTATGTTTAACGTAAATTTCGTTAAGCCGGCGCTTCACTTTGACGATATCTTCTGCATGGCGAACAATGTCAGATGCCTGCCCCTGATACCCGCCAGAAGGTTGGTGGACCATGACCCGTGCATTGGGTGTGGCAAAGCGCATACCTTTCTCCCCGGCTGTCAAAAGCAGGGACCCCATAGAAGCTGCCTGGCCAATACAGGCGGTGGAAACAGGTGATTTAATGTATTGCATGGTGTCATAAATCGCCAAACCTGAGGTGACTACACCGCCAGGCGAGTTAATGTACATCGAAATTTCCTTCTTCGGATTTTCCGATTCGAGGAACAAAAGCTGGGCAGTAATCAAGCTGGCCATGCCATCCTCCACCGGCCCGGTAAGGAAAATAATCCGTTCTTTGAGAAGACGGGAGAAAATGTCAAAGGCGCGTTCCCCCCGGCTGGTCTGCTCGACCACCATGGGAACCAAATTCATCATTACGTCTTGTGGGTCTCTCATATTTCTTTCCTTACAGGGCGGCGCGAATATGCCTGATTCGTGTTTCGATTTTCACATGAATATCAGCACAGGGTTAACGACATGCAAGCGTAACGACAGCAAAAGCATTTTTTTGCTCACAAGCGTGACAATATCCAACTGGCTCTATATTCCACAACACTTCCATTATGGCGTAAAACATGAACGATATATCACCATCAGGAGCTACCCCCCTTCCGGGCTGGCGCAGATCTGCGGCGGCGGCGATTTCGTGCATCAGCATTACCGGCATGTCGTTCGGGTTAGGCTTGCCCTTATTGGCGTTTAATCTGGAATTCATGACCGGGTCAGGCACCATCATTGCCTTAAATGCCCTGGTGGCCGCGCTTTCGACAGTTATTGCCGCACCGTTTGCGCCAGCCATTTTGGCCCGCGTGCCAACACGGCCCTTTATGATTTTTTGTCTGCTCTATACCGCGTTCAGTTTTGTGTCTTACAAACTGGTGCCATCAGTGCCCTTCTGGATGTTTATGCGCTTTACCTCCGGGCTTGCTATTTCCATACTTTTTGTCGCCAGTGAAACATGGATTATACAAATGGCACCCAAGAGCATACGCGGGCGCGTGCTGGGTCTCTATTCCATGTCATTAGGGGCCGGTTTTGGTCTTGGGGGGCTAATGATAGCTGTGCTGGGCGTGCGCGGCTGGGCACCGTTTATTGCTGGAAGCGCGGTTTGTCTTGTCGCAACGATCCCTCTGCTTTTACCCGGCCCTGGATTACATATCCCGGAAAAAACCCGCAGCGGACTTTTCCATTTCGTTGACAAGATTGCCAAAGCCCCCCGCCTGATGCTGGCCGCTTTAGCCTTTGGTGCCATTGAGACATCCGCCATGCATTTTTCCCCGATCTGGGCCTTTCGCACCGGATTTGGAGAAACCCAGGCGCAGTTATTAGTGGCGGCCGGGGCGCTTGGGGTTATCCTGTTGCAGCTACCCATTAGCTGGTTTGGCGATTACATTAGTCGATACAAGTTGTTATTTGCCTGTGCACTTGCCGGTTTAATCGGCCCTGTTTTGATGTTCTTGGCAGGCCAGTCTCTCTCGCCCACAATTTATCTGGTGTTTTTCTTCTATGTCGGCCTGACAGAAGCTCTTTATGTTCTGGCCATGGCTGTTATCGGCGAAAAGTTTGATAATAAAGACTTGACTGGTGCCAATGCGGCATTGGTGACCATGTACGGGATTGGTTCGCTCAGCAGCCCTATTCTGGTAGGGCCACTCATGGACATTATCAATCCGGCCGGCGCGTTATTGGGACTTTTCATAATTGGCCTGATTTACCCACTGGCTGCATTGCTGCGCTCAATAACAAAGCGTGGTTGACAGAGAACACGCGAACAGTATGTTGCGCGGCTTGTGTCGGGGCAGTCCCGAAAAACAAAGGAATCACGGTGATGGCCAAAGCGGCAACAATTAAAATCCGTCTCAACTCAACCGCGGACACAGGCTTCTTCTATGTCACCAAGAAGAATTCTCGTACCCAGACTGAAAAGCTGGTACTACGCAAATATGACCCGGTTGTTCGCAAGCATGTTGATTTCAAAGAAGGCAAGATCAAGTAACTTTTTGCTGCTCTTGACCTCTTAATTACATTGCCATTACCCTAGAGACTCTTGCAGTTGGCCCTTATTCATGCCTGCGCTTAGGACGCGGTTACGCCCCTTGCTCTTCGCATGATAAAGCGCCTTGTCGGCACGAATAAGCCCTGTTTCGTGGGTATCCCCCTTAAACAACTCTGTTACACCGGCACTAATAGTAATGGGAATGGTGCCATGCTCGCTGCCCAACTCAAAAGGTTCGAGCGCGACAGCCTCACGCAGTCGTTCGGCAGCTTGCATTGCAGCATTAATGTCTGAGCCCGGCATTACCACTACAAATTCCTCGCCGCCATAACGACATAAAATATCAATGGCACGCATATTCGCTTTTATGCGCGAGGCAACTTCCTGCAATACCTTATCGCCAGCATCATGCCCCCACCGGTCATTGACCAACTTAAAGTGATCCACATCTGCAATCAGAATTGACGCCGACTCCACACCACGCTCCAGACGTGTCAGTGCATCCTCTATCCTAGTTTGCATAAATCGACGATTGTGTAAGCCCGTAAGCTGATCGGTGACAGACATTTCAAAACTGGAATCAAGTGATTGACGCAAAGTGTCTGCATAATGCTTGCAACGCAATTGCGTATTTACCCGGGCTGTAAGTTCATTGGCATCAACAGGGCGCAACAGCACATCATTAACACCAATATCAAATGCGCGTACAATTTGCTCACGATTATCCGGGTTAACCAGTGCCAAAATTGGGATTACCCGCCCCTTGTCGTTTGAGCGCATTCGAGCACACAAGCGCAAACCATCAAAACCACGAGCGGCTAGATTTACCACCAAAAGGTCAAAGTTTTCCGCATCAAGGCGCTCTGAAGCCTCACGGGGATCAGTACACAAGGCCAGATGATACCCCTCTCCTAACTTGTGAGCCAGACGTGCGCACTGGCGCTCGTCATCCTCAAGGATCAATATGTTTGCAGGCGTATCGGTGTCATCCAGACGCGGCATGGTATCACTGATTGCACCAAGTGCACGCCCACTGGCTTCGCGCTGGCGTAATTCATCCATAACCATTTTCAAGCGCAATAATGAGCGTACTCGTGCAAACAGCGCCACATCATCGATAGGCTTGGATAGAAAATCATCTGCACCGGCCTCAAGCCCCTTCACTTTATCTTCCTGATGATCCAGTGCCGTCACCATGACAACAGGAATATGGCGGGTGCGTGGGTCATTCTTTAGGCGCGTACAAACTTCAAAACCATCCATTTGCGGCATCATCACATCCAGCAGGATCAGATCCGGAACAAACTGGCGCGCAGATTCAATGGCATCCATGCCGTTATTTGCTGTAATAACATCATAATACTCGGCCTCAAGTTTGGCCTTTAACAGGCGCACATTGGGCTCGATATCATCGACAACAAGGATGCGTCCACTCACTTACCTTACCCCAGATACTTGCGGATGGTTTCCAAAAACGAACTAACCGTAATCGGCTTGGAAATATAGGCTTCGCACCCCCCCTCGCGGATACGTTCCTCATCGCCCTTCATGGCAAAGGCGGTAACCGCGATAACAGGAATAGAGGCCAGTTCCTCATCGGCTTTCAGCCATTTGGTGACTTCAAGGCCGGAAACCTCTGGCAACTGAATGTCCATAAGGATCAAATCTGGATGATGCTCGCGCGCAATATCCAGTGCTTTCAACCCTTCCTGGGTTTGAAGGGTTTCGTACCCATGAGCTTCAAGCAGGTCATGAAACAGTTTCATGTTCAGCTCGTTATCTTCAACGATTAAGACTTTTTTTGGCATAGTTTCAAGCATGGCGCGTACGCCTACCACCCGTTCATCCAACACAATTTTTATTCTTGATTAGTGTTAAACCACAATAACCTTAAACAACTCTTGATTTGAAGATAAAAAACGCATTTAAACGAACATACCATGAACAGCAATCATTCTAATTGCCATGGTTTTTATGCTAGGTATGATTATTTATGGCCGTATTACACCTCAGTGGAACAAACAATGCCTGATATCTGGTGCCGATCCTGTATGCAGGTTTCCTTTGCGCCCGGGCGGTGCACCCATTGTTCGGGTACACGATTGCTTGATCACCCTGAGTCCTCAAAACTAAACATAGCCCATATTGATTGTGATGCTTTTTATGCCTCTATTGAAAAACGTGATGACCCTTCGCTGGCAACCATACCATTAATCATTGGTGGCAATGGCCGACGCGGTGTTGTGGCAACGGCGTGCTACATGGCCCGCGCCTTTGGCGTACATTCTGCCATGCCCATGTATAGAGCTAAAAAGCTATGCCCTGATGCGCGCATACTGCCCCCCAGCATGTCTAAATACAGCCATGAAGGAGAGCGGCTGCGCACCATGATGCGAAACCTGACCCCATTGGTTGAACCCCTGTCCATTGATGAAGCTTTTATGGACCTTACCGGCACGGCCCGTGTACATGGCGGACCACCAGTGCAAACCCTGATGCAGTTTCAAAATGATGTTGAGCAGGAGATAGGTATCACGGTATCAATCGGTTTGTCTTGCAACAAGTTTCTTGCCAAAACGGCTTCTGATCTGGATAAACCACGGGGCTTTTCTATTCTGGCGCAGGACGAGGCATTAATGTTTCTGGCGGACAGACCTGTGCAATTTATATACGGGGTAGGCCCTGCCTTTACTCGCAAGCTGGCGGCGGCGGGCATCACCAAAATCAAACAAATTCAAAACTTACCAATAGAAACAATGACAAATCGTTTTGGTGAACAGGGGTGGCGCCTGGCGCATCTGGCACGCGGCCTGGACACACGCAAAGTATCACCTGAGCAAAACCGCAAATCCATTTCTTCGGAAACTACATTTTCTGATAACATATCAAACCTTGCCGCACTGGAAAAGCAACTCTGGCAACAATGTGAAAAGGCATCACGTCAGGCAAAAGCCAAAGATTTGGCTGGTGGTACAGCGGTTCTAAAACTTAAAGATGAGCACCATCAGACCATTTCCCGTCAAAAGCCTCTTGATCCACCAAGTAATCTTGCTGATGTGCTGTTTCGCACGTTACAGCCCAGTCTGGCCAAAGAAACCACGGGTCGCTTTTTTCGACTGATCGGTGCCGGATTTACCAATCTTGTCCCGAATTTGGAAGGTGATGAATGGCGCGATTTATTGGATAGTGAGGCACCGCGGCGCGCCCGTGCCGAGCGAGCCATGGATAATGCCCGTGCCCGTTTTGGCGTGGATGCAGTACAAAAGGGACGGGCTATCGGATCAATCAAACCAGATTAGGGGCAGGGCTTTATTTGTCTTTCAACGCCCGTTCCAACAAGCCTTCGCTCGATTCGCGCGCACGTAATTCAACAACCCGCGTTTCCATTTCCAGTTGAAACGGGCGGTCCTCATTACCACTTTCAAAAGCCGTGCAATCAACAACACCTTCAATCCGGTTTATGGCAGTTTTCGCCTCCACCTCAGCGGTACCCGGCATGACAATCACAAATGCACCGGAACCAAAGCGCGAAGCCATATCTTCCGCCCGCACAAGATGGCGCAACATACCGCCAAGCTGCCGCCGGGCCGACTGGCGATAAATTGCCTCAATATCTGGCGGTGAACCTGCCCGCAGAACGGCAAGTGAAAGCGGGCGATTTATTTCGCGGGCACGGCGGGTCATCCGGGCAAGGTGGCTGGCAAAAAAAGCGGGGTTAAACAGTCCAGTATCTTTCTCTACGACACTATCGGTACGTACTCCTTCAAAAAGCACCTTGGTGTGCTCGTGGCGTTGCCGCTCGCGGGCCAGCCCCAGCACTCTTTGTCGAGCATCACCCTCATCCACACTGGCGTCCAGAAGATCACTGGCACCACGGGCAAAAGCTTCGTCAATATCGGCAAAGGTCTTTGAATTTACCAATAATATTGCAGGTACATGGAATAAACGCGTATTGCGACGCATGGCTGCTACAATGGTAAATGCCGGTTCATTTTCTACCAACGCGTTTAAAATAATGGCGTCAAAGCGACTATCATGAAGATAATCAAAGGCTGTGAAAGATGTCATGGCCGCTGTCACCTCAGCCCCGGTTTGTTCCAATGCGTTTTTCAAGGCAATGAATTGCGGAGCAGCAGCGCCAACAAAAAGAATGGATAAATTTTCTTCTTTTTTTGCACCAAGACCAAAGCTTTTAACTGACTTGCTTAGCGCCATTAATGTCTTGCGACGTTGCACAGCCTCTTCTTCCATCAAGGCTACACGTAATGCAGATTGCAAACGCGCCTCTAACTGCGCAGGGTGAACCGGAGGTCGCAAAAGGCTGGCAAACAACTCCTCGCCGCTGGCATTTTCTTTTTGCTTGGCCACGGCCAAGACAGGCAAGGGCCGAGGTGTGGCTGTTTCTTTAAGACGACGTGCCAGCTCTGCTGTTTCATCAAAGTTTCGCCCCACAGCATCGATCAACACACCTTCCACTGTAAAGTCTGCGGCGGCGACAACAGCTTCATCATCCGTTTTGGCAAAAATAGTTTTTAATCCTGCATTATCCAGCCGGGCCGCTGTTTCAGCGACAACACCCTCTCCATTAGAGACAATAAGAATTCGTGCCGTAAAATCCATTCGTTAAGCTACAATCCCCTGCGATTCGCTGAATGAACATACCGGCATAAACGAACCAGAAGAAAGGGAAAAGGTATGAGAAATAACACAAGATCATCTGGGCCCCTTACCGGGCTGAGAATTCTTGAGTTTGCCGGCCTTGGCCCGGCACCCTTTTGCGCCATGTTACTAAACGATCTTGGCGCAGATGTTGTACGAATTGATCGCCCCGGCACCCCCGATGGTGGACCAAACGATATTACTTCCCGAGGGCGTCGATCCATCACCCTTGACCTGAAATCAGCACAAGATCAGAAAACCGCCCTCGCCCTGTCCGGCAAAGCCGATGCCTTGCTGGAGGGGTTTCGCCCGGACGTCATGGAAAAACTGGGCCTTGGTCCTGATACACTCCTGGCGGCTAACCCGCGTCTTGTTTACGGACGCATGACGGGATGGGGACAGGACGGGCCGCTGGCGCAAGCCGCTGGCCATGACCTGAACTATATCGCCATTACCGGCGCACTTGGGGCCATGGGCAAGGCAGACCAGCCCCCTGCCCCGCCGCTTAATCTGGTGGGCGATTATGGTGGTGGCGCTCTTTATCTGGCCTTTGGCATTATGGCGGCCTTGCACCATGCGCAAAAAACCGGCGAGGGGCAGGTGGTGGATTGCGCCATAGTTGACGGGGTGATGAGTATGATGGCCCCCATTCACTGGCTGCGCCAAAGCGGAAACTGGAATGCACAGGCCCGTCAAGCCAACTTACTGGACGGCGGTGCCTTCTTTTATGCCAGTTACGCCTGTGCTGATGGCACGTTTTTCTCTATCGGCGCTATTGAACCGCAATTCTATGCCATCTTACGCGAAAAACTGAACCTGGCTGGTAAGGAGTGGGACAACCCTTATGATGCAGAACGCTGGCCGGTTTTACGTGAAAAACTGGCTGCAATTTTCATCCAGCACCCCCGTCAGTACTGGCAGGATTTGCTGGAAGGCACAGATGCGTGCGCTGCCGGGGTTATGGATATGGTCGAGGCAGCAGAGCACCCCCATAACAAGGCCCGGAAAAACCTGATAGATATTGATGGCGTGCTTCAGCCCGCCCCTGCGCCGCGTTTTTCCAAAACCCCGGGTGCCATCGCTGGCCCACCACCAAAACCCGGCGCAGATACGGATGATGTGTTAAAGGACTGGGGCATCAATGAGGCCTAGCTCCGCACTGCCTGAACAACTCCGGCGGAGCACAGGAACATACCGCGCCATGAACCTTCAAATTCCATTTTCATCGCCGTATCGCGAAAGCTCTGCCCTATTGTGTTCTCTAACATAGGAGGGGCGGGGTGATAATGATACCAATGGATTTTAGCATTTGAAAACCCGAGCTTTTCAAATTGTTCCATCAACTCTAGCGGATTGTGATAATTCGCCTGAATGAGGTCATAGCCTGGTCCATCACCATCTTCGTTTTGGGTCCGCAAAGGCGGCATATTGGTTGCCAGTCGTTTATCAAGTTCACCTGCCACTACATCGCGAATATGAGAGGGCGCATCCCCTAACAAATCCTCAAGGAAAAATTCTCTGGTGAACCGGTTCATCGTAAAAAGCGAAAAGAGTTTGTTGCGAAACTCGACAAATACAGTTCCACCTGGACGCACAATAGAGCGCATGTTTAGCAAGGCTTTTTCATCATCAACTACATGTGGCAATACACCTGAGGCCATCATGGCGTCAAAAGGCCCGCTTTCAAGCTGATTGGCAAAACTATCTGGCTCATCAATACTGCCCATCTGAATCACATCCGGATCAAGGCCACGTCTGGTAAAATTTGTTTTCGCGGCGGTCACCATGTTTTGTGCAATATCGTTGCCCGCAACACGCAAACCCATGTGCGCCATATGCGCCAAAGGTGTGCCTTCACCCAAGCCAGCTTCATAAATGGATGTTGCCCCTAGCCTGGCCACCTCTCTTTTAAGCATTTGCAGGCGAAAATAGTTCGCAGGATAGTGCGGCAAGGTTTTGTAGGCATCATCATCATAATTGAGGTGATAATCATCAACCACAGAATTATAGTGATCCGCTACCGCCACTGTTTTATTTTTACTCATCCCACTTCCTCCAACAAGCCGTATGCGGCCAACTCCTCAATAAAAGGCACCAACTCCCAGACAGGCGTACGCAATTTATCCGCTAACGCCAAAAGGTCATGATTCCCGTCAGCATACGACAAAATATGCATACGGAGCCGCGTTGCCACCTCTGGCGCTCGTGTGCCAAGGGTTGAGTAGAGGCCACGCCGACCCATTTGTGGCTCGCATTGCATTGTCGCCCGCCATACCCTGTTGGCTTCCAATACCTCAAGCGCCCGGCGAACCGCAAAATAACCACCCGCAAGTCCCTTGGGCGTAACAAAATCAAGATCGTCCAGCGAGGTATGGTATTCAGGGTAGGTATGGTATTTTGAACGCATCATACTGGCAATCGGCAAATCTATACCAGGCGCACAATACTGGCGTTCGTCACTTCCACGGTCCAGCCAGTCATAACGAATAAAGTCCGGTGCCATATGGTCCAATACATGTACCGCCGCACGATCAGAAAGTGTATTGCCCATGCGGCTGGGCAAATATGAATAGCTGCGCTCGTCCCCCATACAGGTCAAATTAAAACCCGCCCGGACATGGTTTTGTAAATGCGTCAGGTTTTTTGACAAATAACAAATAGAGCCAATGGTTTCAGGAATGAACACAAACCGATAGCTGAATCTGCGCGGTGCCTGTTGCACCCACTTCGCCAGCCAGACAGCCACCATCGGCCCGGAAAGTTCGTTATTGGCCATGCTGGGATGGCATATATAAGTCGAAAGTAAAACTTCATCTGCACTCTCACCCGGGATCAAAACATCGGCATAGGTCAGATTGCCATTTGGGTTATGGTCTGCATCGATTTTAACTCTGTATTTTCCAGGTTTCAGCGCGCTACGCTGTGCATCACATAGACAAAAACCCCAGCGTTCCTGATAATATGAAGTGATATAAGGGATAGCGTCCGGCGTACCCGGCAAAGAGTGCAAATGGCCTTGTAATTCTTCCAGATCTATCAATCGATCAACCGGCGTGGAATAACCAACAACATGTAGATTATTGGTTGTAAAGTCGATTACCCGTTTGCCATCCGGATCCTCAATCCATGCTTCCCTTACATTCCATTCCTGTGGTATAACCCAGTCAAAACAATTTGTTCCTGAGTTAACTTCATGTATTTGTAAATTTGCAATATGTATTTTTAGTGCGGCTAACGTATCGCGCACACCATTCCCTGTAAGACTACGACATATTGGGAAAAGGCGCGTGGCAAGGGCGTGCATATCCTCGCCCGCCTGCATGGTTTCTGTATCAAGCATAATGCCCACCAAATGACCTGAGGTCACACTCTGCCCTGATTCTTCTGACATGTTGAATGAGGAATAAAATTTACGCGCTCACCTGCCGCTGAGCGCACTGGCCTTGATCTGCGCAAAGACCTCACCACCAACAACAAGCCCAAGATTACCGGCGGATTTTTTGGTAATGCGGGCCAAAATCATCTCGCCCCCAAGCTCCAGTGTGATATTAACCAACCCGGGCGGCAATAAACCCTGCCTATCGGCATGTTCAACCTGCAAAACGGTAACCGGCAAGATATTCAGGACACTGCTATCCTGATGATGCGCGCGACTAAGACTTATGTCTCCAGCGCGAATGCGAAGGCGTACGGGCTGTCCTTTGGTTAGGGCAACCCCCGGTGTGAATATGTTGATGCCACCAAATTCCAGTATGTTTAGCCCATCGCCAGCCTCATACCCTTTGGCTTTGGCATGAAGCACCACGCAAGCGTCATCACGATAACGATAGGGCAAACGATTATCCAGCAGACACGTATTGAGCGCGCCCTGCGCAACCACCTTGCCATCGTCCAGATAGATCATGAAATCAGCCAATCTGGATAGCGTATCCAGCTCATGACTGACAAATAAAACTGGCAGGTTTTGCACCTCGCAAACCTGATGCAGCAAGCCAAGCAAGGCGTGGCGTGCCTCAATATCCAGTGCGCCAAACGGCTCGTCCAGTGCCAACAGGCGCGGGTTTGAAAGAAGCGCACGGGCCAGAACAAGGCGTTGCTTTTGACCGCCCGAAAGCGCCCCTGCATTTTGCCCTAACCGCCGGGTTAGTGAAAATTGCTCAGCCACGCCTGCCAGATCTACGCCGCCCGGCGCAGCATGGCGCACGGCAAATTCAAGGTTCTCACGCACGCTGAGATGCGCAAACACATCGTCATGCTGGCTGACCCAGGCCATGCGCCTTTTGTGCGCAGGGGTAAGCGTACTGGCGTTTTGCAAAGTTTCGCCGGCAAATTCCATTTGCCCTTGCCCGTGCTCCAAACCCACCACCGCACGCAACAAACTGCTCTTGCCCGCCCCGGATGGCCCGGCAATGACCGTCATGCCGACATCTGGCCACTCAGCCTTGGCGTGAAGGGTAAAACCGCCTTTGTTGAGTTTTATATCCACTTTCATGGCGCAGAACTCCGGCCATTCAGCCATGAAAGCACCAGAAGAATGGCAAAGGAAAAACCCAACAAACCAAAGGAAAGGAAATGTGCCATAGCGTAATCAAGCCGTTCAACCGCATCAAAAATAGCCACAGACAATACCCGGGTTTTACCGGCAATATTTCCGCCAATCATCAGCACCACACCAAATTCACCCAGCGTGTGGGCAAAGCCTAATATAGCCGCGCTGATAATACCCCGGCGCGCCATAGGGATGGCCAGACGGGTTATGCGATGCCACGGCCCGGCACCAAGGCTGGCGGCACTCTCTAACAAATTATCAGAAATACCCTCAAATGCGCTTTGTATGGGGCGCAAGACAAAGGGGAGTGAAAATACCACCGAGCCAACCACAAGCCCCCAAAATGAAAACACCAGATGCAAGGGTGCCAATGGCCCATCCGGGCCAAGCAGCAGAAGCAGATAAAACCCGAGCACCGTTGGCGGCAAAACCAGTGGCAAAGTCAAAAATGCCTCGGCAAAGGGCCGCCATGCCCCACGACCTCGCGCCAGTAGCCAGCCAAGCGGAATACACAGCATCAGCAATATCACCGTGGTGACGCTGGCAAGACGCAGGCTTAACAGAATAGGTTCCATCATGATTCAGCCTCATAGCCTGCACCCAGCATCATGGTTTTAATGCGCGGTATTTGTAAAAACTCTATAAGGCAATTCACAGCACTGGATTGGCGTAAAACAGCAACGTCCTGCCGGACAGGTTTATGCCAATTTTGAGGAATAATGAAATACTCACCCTCGCTGACAGAACCCAAACGCACCAACGATAAAGGCACCAGCCCCGCCTGCGCCGCCCCGGTGGCAACAAACTGGAAAACCTGCCCCGCATTCCTGCCCCATACAGTATCATTGGGCAGGTCGTATTGTTGTCGTAACCGGGTAAGGCTTTGCATGGCCGCTTGCCCAAAAGGGGCCAGTTTCGGATCAGCCATAGCCAGGGGGCGCGGGTCATCGGGGTTTGGGTTTTTTAACGATGGCTGCCAATAGACAAGACGCCCGATGGCATAAGTTTGCCGAAACATGGCTTTGCCTTGTTGAGCTAACATGGCCGGTCGCGCTTCATCGGCTGAGAAAAAAATATCAAATGGGGCACCGTTAAGAATTTGTGTGGTCAACATACCCGTCGAACCTGAACTTACCTGCATTTTGAATTGGCAATGTTTTTGAACATCTTCGGTGATGGTGTTTAAAAATGGCGCAAAGTTACTGGCTGCCGCGACTTGTAAATCCGGTGTGGTCTTGGGTTTAACGCCGACAAAAGTAAAAATCAGCGTTGCCAGAACCAGAATAATAACGGCCAGTTTTTTCATGGAGCACTCATGCCGGCTTTCCAGGTTTGGCAAAGTCTTTGACATTCACCTCAATAGTAAAAACACCTTCTTCAAAAACGCCCTCTATGCCTTTTTTTGAAGGCTCATCAGCCAGTTTTTGGGCGTCATCTGTTGAGATATAAAACATAAAGTTCGGCCCCGCAGGATCAAAGGAAAATTGCGGTACTGGCAAACCCTCCATAGTGCCAATGGCCAATACATAATTCGCGCCGCCCGGTAGTGCTATGGTGTCATTTATGGTACCATCTTTAACCAGGTTTTGCGCCTCTTCGCGGGTAATACGGCACCGCACGGCCCCCATTTCAAGTTTGAGTTTCATGGCTTTCCTCCCAGGTTTTCAAATCCGCCTGTGTATTGATATTGGTTAGCTCGCGCGTATTGATTTCACTTATCGCCAGTGTACGCACATCAAGTTCGCTCACGAAGTTGCGGATGGAAAGATCCGCATCCGGCGTTTGTAATATCTGCTCAAGACGCGCCTTAACTCTGTCACTCAGGGTGAGTTTAAGCGGTAGAGACTGGTTTTTATAAAACACCACTTCGCCAGGCGTTGCCGCCAGTTGCTTCAGGCTATCGGCGCTTAAATCAGGCATATCAACCGGCACAACCAACAGAAAATTAGCCTCACCCGCATGGCCAAAAGCAGCCTGCATACCCGCCAATGGCCCCTTGCCGGGATAAGCATCGGGGATGCCTCCATTGCCGCTTAATAAAACCGGTGCGCAACCTGCAGCCTGCAAAACTTCCGTCATGGTTTCGACCAGTGTTTTCCCCCTGACCGATAGCTGCGCCTTATTGCGCCCCATGCGCCGAGAGGCCCCACCGGCCAGCACCAGCCCCGCCAGATCAGTCATGGTGGGCATGGTCACCATGCTGGCACAGCGCATGGCCCTGCACCCATTCACTGTCGCCATCGGTATAGTGTTCCTGTTTCCATACTGGCGAGCGTTCTTTAATTTCCTCAATTACATAACGGCACGCCTTGAAGGCCTCATCGCGGTGCGGCGATCCAGCCGCAATAACAATGCTAAGTCCACCAACATCCAGCCGCCCTTTGCCGTGGATGACAAAGAGACGCAGACCGTCGCCCCACTTGTCCTGGGCCTCGGCGCAAATTTCACGAAAACTTTGTTCAGCCAGCGGTGCAAAAACGTCATAACTGACCCCATCAACATCCCGGCCCTGATTGCGATTGCGTACGGCACCTAAAAACAAAGCCCCCGCGCCATGCCCCGGTGCCTCAACAAAATGCAAGGCCTCAACAGGATCAAGGTTTTGTTGGGTCACATCACGAACTTCTACATGAATGTTCATTGTTAACCTCCTGATACAGGTGGTAAAATTGCAAGTCGTGCGTCAGAAGAAAATGTTGCAGTTTCAGCCAGAACAACACGCTCGTCTGCAAATCTGCTCACCTCTAAAAGCTCGTGCAAATCACTTGGCAGCTTCTCTTGAAAGGTTATCCGTAAATCCCCGATGCTGGCCCCGTCTGGCAGATCAAGCACCATTTCCTCGCCCAGAGGACGAAACGCACCAAAAAGCTGCACCGTTATCTTACCCATCAGGCACCTCCTGCAAACGGAACGAATTGGACGGTATCACCGGCGCACAGACTCTCTACCTCGGCGGGTAAAACCGCCCAGCCATTAGCGTGTAAAAGTGGTTCCAGTCGAAAGGATTGTTGCCCTGATAAAATCTCAATTTCAGCGCCGCTCTGCCGCGCCTTGGCAAACATGGTGAGACCTTTTTTCTTGTTAAAGCCTCTCACCAATGGCCCACTCATAGTCGGCTTATCCGCCCTTCCTGTTAGCTGGTTCAACAGGGGAATTACGAAAAACTCCAGCCCCACCGCCGCTGAAACCGGGTTGCCCGGCAGGCCAAAAAAGTATGCACCGTTCGGCAGCCGGGCGAATAATATGGGCTTGCCCGGGCGAATGGCGGTTTTATGAAACACGGTACGGGCGCCCAATTGCGCTAAGGCTTCGGGTACAAAGTCGCGCCGCCCCATACTCACCGCCCCGGTCGAGATGATAATTTGCGCATCCCCGGCTGCTTTTATCGCCGCAAGGAAATCTTGGCTGTCGTCAGGCGAGCCATCCATGACCTGCGCATCAAAACCGGCACGAGAAAGCGCGGCACGCAGATAAGGCGTGTTGCTATCATAAATCTGGCCCGGTTTTAGCGCCTGCCCCGGATCGCGTATGACCTCCTGCCCTGTGCCAATAAGGGCTATGGATGGCCGTACGGTAACTTTCACGTTGGCCATACCCAACGACGTTAAAATGGCGATTATTTCGGGTGTAACGGATATTCCGGCATCCAAAAGCTTTTGTCCCGCCGTCACATCTTCGCCAGCGCGACGAATATGTTTGCCCCGCTCAATCGGTTCCTTGACCTGCACAGTTAATGGCACACCATTTTCATCACGTTCCACGTCAACATTTTCCACTGGCACCACGCAATCGCACCAGTTCGGCATGGGCGCACCGGTCATAATCTCGACAACACCGGCCTGTTCTTGCGCAACAGGAACATCACCAGCGGCGACACTGCCCACCACCGGCAAAGTGAGGGGCGCACCTTGGCTATCGGCAGCGCGTAAGGCAAACCCGTCCATGGCGGTATTATCAAACGGTGGCAGAGAACGACCTGCGACAATATCTTGCGCCAACACCCGGCCCAGAGCTTTGGTGGGAATAACATCTTCGCATCGCACCGGCCCGGCCTCTTTGGCGATGAGCGCCAGGGCTTTTTGATAAGTGATCATTTGTGATGACCTTTGCCGCCCTTGGCCAGACGAACCGCATGGCGCAAAAATGGCTTCATCACATCCATGCTTTCATCAATGGCTTTAGGGGAGCCCGGCAGCGCAATAATAAGTGTTTTGGCCCGCACCCCGGCAATAGATCGCGACAACCATGCGGTGGGCAAATGCCGGGCACCTGCGGCACGCAAAGCCTCACCAATACCAGATGCGGTTTTAACGCAAATACGCTCTATGGCCTCTGGCGCAACATCACGCGGTGTCAGGCCCGTGCCGCCGGTTGTAATGATCAGATCATACTGGCCGCTATCAGCCAGTGCGCTTATATGCGCCGCGATTGCCTCTTCATCATCGGGTAGAATTTCAGCCGACGAGACATGAGCGCCCAGAAATTCCAGAGCCGCCTTTAGTTTCGGCCCGGATTTATCCTTATATTCACCCGATGAAGCCCGGTCTGAAAGCGTCACCACCGCTGCCGTGACACCGTCCAGTGGGCGATCATTATCTTCTGGCATGATACCGGCTACGCGCGCCGGTACGCCTTCGGGACATACCCAGCGCCCTTTCTTGCCGCCCTCTTTAACAAGCAGCCGCACATCCGAGATGGTCAGCGCTGGCTCCACCGGTTTGGTGAGATCATAAAGTGTCAACAGCGCCCCGTTCACCCCGGCCAAGGCCTCCATCTCCACTCCGGTCTTGGCATAGGCCGCAGCAAGGCAATAAACCGCAACGCTGTGTACTTCTGGCTCCAGGTCGAGATAAACCGCGACATGATCCAGCGGTAAAGGATGGCATAGCGGAATAATGCTGGCCGTCGCCTTGGCCCCGGTTATCCCGGCGATTTCAGCAATTTTCAGTACATCGCCCTTGGGCAAGGTACCCTCTTTTATGTGAGTAAAGGCGTTCGCGGCCACATGAATGCGGCCCATGGCAAGGGCACGGCGATAACTGGGGCTTTTCCCCCCCACATCGGCCATGTGAAAAGCGGAGGGCAGAGGATTAGTCATGGGAAGCGATCCACAGTTAAAGTTGCACCAACATGGTTGGTTAAAACACCCCATCCTTCGACAAGCTCAGGATAAGGGGCAACAAACGCTAACCTCATCCTGAGCTTGTCGAAGGATACCAACCTCATCCTGAGCTTGTCGAAGGATACCAACCTCATCCTGAGCTTGTCGAAGGATATAGGGTGCAATAACCGCATAAAGTCAGCCCCCGATGTCGGCAAAACGATGGTTGCCGCCGGTAACGCCATCATCAAGAAAATGACTGACGACCTTGGAGTGCATTGAGCGGCCAAGAAAGAATTTCAGCTCGTCCAATTGGTCATCGGACTGTAAAAGCGGGCGTAAATCCATGCCAAGCTCGGCAAACAGGCACAGGTGTAATTTGCCCAACGCAGAGACACGCAGACGATTGCAGCTTTTGCAAAAATCCTTGGCGTATGGCGCGATAAGACCTATGGAGCCAACATAATCACCATGGATATACTCCACCGCCGGTCCGGCACCGGGCGTGCGTGTTTTACGCACCCAGCCATCACGCTCCAGCGCATCTGAAACGACACTAGCGGGTACATGGTAGCGGGTGAAATATTCAGCATTATCGCCCGTACGCATAAGTTCAATAAAACGCATACTAACCGGGCGGTGACGCACAAAATCCAGAAAAGCACCTAAATCATTGTCGTTTATGCCTTTTAGCAAAACTGCATTGACTTTAACCGCCTCATAGTCCGCCTCAAGGCAGGCCTCTATACCGGCTTTCACCTCGTCCAGCCGGTCATGGCCGGTGACAGCGTGAAATATATCAGGACGGAAACTATCAACGGAGACATTGATCGCCTGCAAACCGGCAGTGCGCCAGCTTTGCGCATGTTCCTTCAAACGATAACCATTGGTGGTCGTGGCCAGACGCCGCACCCCGGGTGTCTGGCTCAGCGTTTCAATAATTTTCGTAAAATCACGGCGCACACTTGGCTCACCGCCAGTAATGCGAATTTTCCAAGTGCCAAGATCAGCAAAAGCACGGGCCAGACGGGCAATCTCGTCAAGCTGCAAAAACCCGGGGCCAGGTTTCTTGCGATAACCATCGGGTAAGCAATAGGTGCACGAGAAGTTGCATATCTCGGTTATCGAGAGGCGCAAATACTCAAACGTACGACCGTGTGAGTCGTGTAACATCGCGTCATCCTTTCCAAGCACGGGAGATCAAAGTGTTTCCACTTTAACCCGGCAGCGAGACATTCACTGCGGCCAGCACGCCCTACTCAGCAGAGCTTAGGAGCGATGGCTTCGGATACGATGGTGCTAATCTATCGCTGAAATACCAAACCTGCAATTGATATGGATCAAATTTGCAGTGAAGAGCAATTTGGCAAGGGGCATGTGCCAGATTGCATAAAGGCGGCTGGATTATTCTGGTAAAGGTCTAAAATCAAAATTTGTCACCACATCATCAAATTTGATTTTGCGGATAATCGCTGTTCCGGCAACTTTGTTTCTTTCCAGCACCCTGACCATAGGCCCATCATGCCATGCAGGCGCAAATTGCTGGTAGATGTCAAATTGTTTGATTTTGGCAATGGGAATGGGGCGAAATTTTCTATGGGCAACATAATGCACCCAATGAATCATGCCATCTTCCTTGCCAACAGCAATTTCACCACCCATATATTTGGCAATATCAGCGCCTTTTCCTTCACCACTAATGTAATATTCATCTGCAATTTCAAAACCATAAACCAGCTCTTCTTCATCTTCACGTAGTGCTATAACGCCCTTGCCCAGGCGCTCGCGCATGGAAACCAATAGCAGCTTACGGTCTGCACCATCTTTTTTCTTGGCATGTTTGCGCACCTGTTTACGATAACGATCATGATTTTCTACCGCATCTGGAAAGAGAATATCCCATTGTTGCCCTTCTGGACCGGCAGGGTTATATGATTTTTCCAGAAATTTTTCACCAAACCTGATAATTTTGCGTTGAAAATAAAACCTCACATCCCCAGCCCTAGCATAACGTGCCTCGGCATCAACAAGCGCAGCCTCCAATGGAGCGGGCAATGTTGGTGAGGCCAATGCCGGCACTGCAAAGAGCGCGATAGCTGCTGCAAAGAAAATAAATAGCGATGCGCCGTATTTGAGCATTAAGGTTTGCCTCCAAACTGATAACCTCGCTTCATTATAACTTTTAATGCGACAAGGGAACGGGGTGTTACAATCCTATTTAAAGGCTCAAAAAAAGGCTAAATCACGACGTAAATCCTAAAAAAAAAGGCAAAGTTGTGGCACCCTTTATTTTTAAGTGTTTTATGAACATATTTAGGCTACTTATACCCTGGCGCAGCAAGAAACCTGAATTGACTGGACTTTCCCTTACCCCATCTTCCATAATGGTACATAGTACCCAGGATTTGACATTCCTGGATTTCCCTTTAGGGGGGTGAAATTCTGTATGTGGTAATACAGGCAAATTCTTGTAATTTACCACCATTAGATTAGTGAGGATGGTTCTGTATTTTCTGAGAGGATTTAGCGGGACAGTTTGGTATGACATCATCAAATACACCATTAAACAATAAAGGTGCCGAGGCCATCATGCTGGAAATCCAGAGCCAATTGCGCTCTCGGGCAGCTGAGAACTCGGTCATTGGGCCAGATACCAATATCACTCGTGATCTGGGTCTCGACTCACTAGCGATCATGGATTTCATTTTTGATCTGGAAGACAGTTTCGATATTTCAATACCGATGGAGCGCATCGCCGAAGTTCAGACACTGGCCGATCTGACCAAAGCTATAGAAATCCTTCAAAAGGAAGCCTCTTGATATGAGCAGTATTTTCGACAAATTCGCACCTTTAAAGGAGCAGCATGCTGCTCTGACCGCCTTGGGCAGAAGCCCGGACCAGTTGCAGTTTGAAGATATTATCTCCCCTACAGAAGCCGTGCTGAATGGCAAACGCACAATTTTGATGGGTACCAATAATTATCTGGGTATGACCTTTGATGACACCTCTGTTAATGCCGCCATAGAGGCGCTTAAAACAGAAGGTACGGGCACTACGGGATCCCGCATTGCCAATGGTAGCTATGAAGGCCACAAGGCGCTGGAAGAGGAACTGGCTGCTTTTTATGATATGCGTTCGGCCATTCTTTTCTCAACCGGCTATCAGGCCAATCTTGGCGCTATCAGCGCTCTGGCCGGACGGGATGACTATCTGCTCATTGATGCAGACAGCCATGCCAGTATTTATGACGCCTGTCGCCTCAGCGATGCACAGGTTATCCGGTTTCGCCATAATGACCCCGACAATCTCGAGCGCAAGCTAAAGCGCCTTGAAGGGACATCGGGTAGCAAATTGATCATCGTTGAAAGCATATACTCCATGCTTGGTGACATGGTTCCACTGAAAGCATTTGTTGAGATCAAGAAGAAATATGGGGCCTATTTGCTCATAGATGAAGCCCATTCACTTGGTGTTCTTGGCGAAAAGGGCCGGGGCCTATGCGAACATGACGGCGTAGAAAAAGATATTGATTTTATCACCGGCACATTTTCAAAAAGTATTGGAACGGTAGGCGGGTTTCTGGTTTCCAACCTGCCCGGGATGGATATTATTCGTTTTGTCAGTCGCCCGTACATGTTTACCGCCAGCCCGCCCCCTTCGGTGGTTGCATCAGCGCGTCAGACTCTAGCAAAAATTGCTGGTGCTACTGATAAACGCAAACAGTTATGGGACAATGCAACACAGCTGTATAACGGACTTAAGGCCGCAGGGTTTGAACTTGGCCCTACACTGAGCCCGATTGTGGCTATCCGCCTGTCTGATCCAGAAAAGGCAATTGCATTATGGAACGGCCTTATTGATGCTGGCGTATATACGAACCTTGCCTTGCCACCGGCCACACCTTTTGGCTGGTATTTGCTACGCTCGTCCATCAGCGCCGCACACACGCCAGAACAAATTGCCCTGGCGGTTGAGGTTTGTACAAAAATTGGTCGGGAATTAGGGATAATCACCCTCTCCAACAGCCAAAAAGCCGGTGTTAGCAAGCATCCGGACAATGGCAGCGCGCAGCTTAATGGCGCTTCTGAAACGCACCCTGACGCCACATCTGAAACAGAATCTTTGGTGACGCCAACAGGGGATGATCCCGCTGCCAGGGTGTAAGAGTAACCTTCACGCCGGTTTGCCGCTCTATTTTCCAGATAACATAGTCTGCACGCCCTTCAAAAGTGACCGCTCCTTTGAGAATACGGACAAGATTAATGGTTTTGCTGGCGATTTGACGCCTTAGCCATTTGCCTTTTAAGCCGTGCCTTTGCCGACCAGGTATGACCACCTGCATACCCCCCTCTCCCGAAGGAGCAGGCGTTATCCCGATAGCGTCCAGTGCAGGCAAAAAGAGAGTATTATAACGCGCAGGTGACAGTGCTATAATCTGATCGGCGCGGCTTGGGTCTTCAATCCGTAATTCAGCAGCATAAGTTGCCCGAAAAAGCGCCCGCCAGTATGCCCCTGCCTCCCCTTCAGTGGGTCCAAAGTGAACAGCCCAGTTCATAGCAGTCATGATAGCGTTACGGATGACGCTGTGAACTCTGGTCTGCGCTGAACTATCAGAAGAAAAAACAAGGGCGACAGGCTGTGCAAAGCGCGCCCAGATTGAAATATCAAGTGCCTTGGGTTTCGCCAAAACCTCAAAGCGATCAAGGGTCATAACAGCAACTTTCGCATGGACCTGCTTGCCGTTAAATTCACTTTTGAAATAACGTACAAACGGTGGAACGAGGTTGTGGGTAAAGCGCGAAATCACCCCTTCGCCATACCCTTCAAGCCCATCGGTCAAGATATAAAAATCCATCAGACCAGCGCCATCGCCTGTGCGCAGGCACGATCCGTAAAACAGTACAGCCAGCGCATGGCCGTTCATTTCATCTGTAATTTTTCCGGCCAGAAAACGGGCCTCTTCCATAACGGATTGATTCAACTCAACATCAATAAACTGATCTAATGCGTCCGGGTTTCTGGTCATGGGGCAATAAAATCAACCTGTAAGTCACTATTGATACGCAGTCGCCCGCCTGGACCGGCTTCAAACGTCTCCCCATCAATAATAAATGGCTTGCCGGTTTCTATCAGGATCTCATTGGCACTGCCGCTCCGATAGCCGGCCTTTTCCATCCAGGGCTTTGTTCGCTTGCTAAAAACAGCAAAAACGGCCCGTAAAAGATGCGGCGGCGGCGCTGCAACATCCAGCCATGTTATGGCCCGCGAATCATCCCCCCAAAAGGGCCATACGCCCAACAAAAAAGAATTCAGACTGGTGAGGATCGCGCCAAAACGCGGGCCGTTATTGACGGCCTCGTCATCATATCCGATGGCCATGTCTTCGCCAGCGCGAACACCCTGGTCATCATTCCCAAAAACAGCATTATAAAAAAAGCTGAAAATGGTCATGGCCACAGCAGCGTTATGATTTAAACCTTTGGAATGCACGTGGCTTTGCGCAAGATTAGTCGCTTCACGAAAGCCGCCAAATCCGATGAGCATTCCGTGCACCGGCTTATGAAATCCGTCTTCCCACTCCACTCTCAGTACAGAACGGCGACGCAAATGTTCCTGGCCAATGCCCAATTTGCGCAAAGCCAGAAAACGATTAAAAGCATCACGTTTATACTTCGCTGTGCCGGTATCATGGGCGCAAACATTGGTTTTGCCTGAGGGCAAAATGCAAAACGCTGGCATGTCATTACCAAACACCTCGGGGCATTGACTTAACACTTCACGGACGGTCCCATCACCACCATCAATAACAATTATGCGAACGTCCAAATCGCAAAAACGCTGTAATATCTGGATAATATCACTGGTTTGCTGGGCCTGTTCTACAAAAATTTCCTGATCATGCTCGGCAGCATGTCCAACACCGTAGCGCTTGCGGTTCAAAGTGCTGAACGGATTTTGCATAACGCCAATACGGACAAGTGGTGATGATAGGTTCGACTTCACAATTTATGCTCTAGCCCATTGACATATTTACGTTTATTGAACGTGTTTGGGCTGATTAACGCCATATCTTGCCTGTGGCAATGTTTGTCACCAGCGCATCAGAGGTTATATTCAAAAAAATATGACAAATTCTTTTCGCTTCGTGCACATCTCAGACATCCACCTTCCCACTTTCAAAGAGGATTGCGTGCGCCCCGCTGACTTTCTGAACAAGCGTTTTTTCTCGGCGCTCTCTTGGTTTGGCAAACGCCGCTTCATCCATAACAAGGCCGTGACAGACTATATGGTCAAGGACTTTTTATCCAGTACACCCGACCATATTCTAGTAACCGGCGACCTGACCAACCTTTCATTACCATGCGAATATGATCGTGCGCTGGAATGGCTGCAAAGCCTGGGAACACCGGATACCGTCACAGCAATTCCTGGCAATCATGACCTGTTGCTTGACGCCACCGGAGCGCAAAACGGCCTTTTACAAAACGCCGCTTATATGAGTACAGATAAGGCTGGGAAAGCCAATACGGCCCTGACATTTCCTTTTTGCAAACGTAGAAAAAATGTAGTTTTTATTGGCCTTTCAACATCCATTGAAACGCCTATAGGCTGGTGCAGCGGGCGATTGGGTGAGATGCAAAGGGACCGATTGCGTCACATACTGGATGAGGCCGGACGAGAAAATCTATGCCGCATTGTGGCCTTGCATCATCCACCAGCAGGGCCACAAAAGAAACGTGGTGGCCTAGAAGACCTTGATGCCTTCGCCAAAATAATCGCTGAATATGGTGCCGAACTAATACTGCACGGCCATACGCACCACCCCTCCCTGCACACCTTGCCAGGGCCAGAAGGCCCGGTTCCTGTGCTTGGTGTTGCCTCCCTCTCCGTCCAACCTGGCAAAGGGTACCCTGAAGGGTGCTGGCATGAATACGAAGTGCACTGGCATGAAGATAAATGGGTGATTTCACTCATTATTCATCGTTATGCCGGTATCAATGCACCCACAATACTTGCCGCACAAATGCTCTTGAACAGTGCATGATGGTGCCAGACCTTGCCAAGGGGGGCAAGTTTTTCTAATGTGTAAACTCGTTTATACTACTCTAAAAAGCCTCCCTGCCATTACGCAAAGTTGTATTTGTGAATAGTCAATCTGATCTTATTTCTGCCCGCAGGACAGCCTTAAAACCAAACCAGGGCCACGTGCTTAGGCTCGATATTTATATGCTGCGCCTTTTAGCCAAGCCCTTAATGGTGTCTTTGGCCATTGTCATGACGGCTTTGCTGTTGGAGCGTGTTGTACGCCTGTTTGAGTTATTGGCTGAGCGCGGCGGCGGCACCGGCATGGTATTTGCCATGGCGGCTAATCTGGTTCCTCACTATCTGGGTCTGGCGCTGCCGGCGGCATTTTGCTTTTCCATGCTCTCGGTCATTTTGCGAATGTGCGAGGAAAACGAGATGGATGCGCTGGAGGGTAGCGGACTTTCCATACAGCGCATTGCCATGCCTTTTATTGGTGTTGGTATAGCACTGGCCCTGATTAGTGTGGCCCTTTTTGGGTATATACAGCCCTATAGTCGCTACGCTTTTAGTGCCATTAAACATGCCCTTATCAATTCCCCCTGGGAAGCCCAGATTATTCCGGGAACATTTATTGATACCGGAAATGGCATGCGCCTCAGCGCCCTGGAGGTTGGCCCAGAAGGGCGTAAACTGGATAGCGTCTTTGTGTTTCAAATTACCCCCGATGAAAATGGTGAAGGCACTATAGAAACGGCCATTACTGCCAAAACAGGTGAGATGGTTGCCCACAAGGATGCAGGCCGGTTAGTTCTTAGCCTGAACGATGGCACTACAATGCCAACTAGCGAAGATGGCAGCACCACGGCACTGGACTTTGGTTCTCTGGACATCAGTCGTGAATATTCTGCCAATGCTCCGCTTTTTAGGCCCCGTGGCCTCAGCGAACGTGAAATGACCTTAAATGAATTATGGAGTGAAGCTGCAATGCCCGGTCCTGATGACCGTCGGGCGCGCTTGCTATCTGAATTTCATGCGCGATTAGTGCGTGGGCTTTCACTTATTTTCCTACCCTTATTGGCCGTCCCCATGGGGCTTTCGGCAAAACGGACACCGCGCTGGGAAAGCATCGCCCTGACCGGGGTTATTATTATTGCCTACCACCAGTCAATACAATTACTGGAAGGCTTTGGTGATTTGCAAATCATCACACCCGGACCTGCCATTTGGGCACTTGGTGCCGCCTTTGGTGCTTTTTGCTCTTGGTTGTTTTTTGTTACTAAAGGGCAAGGGCAGGGTATGCCGTTGCGCCACATTTTTAAAGGTTTTGAATTTATTACTCATCACGTTAAACGACTTTTGCCTAAACGGTTTCGTACGAATAGCCAGGCACAAAACCCATGATTTTGTCACGCTACCTTTCGCGCCAAATGGCGATTAAAATGTTTTGGGTTCTGCTCTCGTTTACCGCCTTAATGCAGCTGATTGATCTGCTGGGTGCCTCTACTGATATTATTGAGCGTGGTGAGGGGTTTTTCGGGTTTTTGAAATATTTAGCCTTGCGTATGCCAGCAACCATGCAGGGCCTGGTGCCTATCTCAACCCTTTTGGGGGCTGCCCTCACGTTTTTTGCACTGGCCCAAAACAGCGAAATGATCGCGCTACGCAGTTCCGGGCAAACACCTTATCGCGCAGTTTTTATGTTGGTTCCGTTGACCCTGTTTATAGGGATTGCCTATTTTTTTCTATCGGACCAAATAGTGCCCCGTGCCGATAAGGTATTTGTGTCATGGTGGGAACGCACGGACCCTGATGCAGCCGCTTCATCTGCTGAAAACATTGAACCTGGCGATGAAGTCTGGGCACGGACTACCTACAGTGTAATCCGCATTAAATCTCATACTAATGGTGGGCGAAACCTTGAGGGCATCACCATTTACTCGCTCGATCAAAATCAGCAAATCTCGGAACGCATCAAAGCCAATAATGCTGAATGGCAAGGTGACGGAGCCTGGATACTCAACAGTGTTGACCGCTATATTGGCGGCGATGATGGCGGATCGAGCACGTATTCCATGTCAGCGATGACCTGGCGTACCGCGCTCAGCCCCTCCACTATCCTTGAACTGGCTAATCCGGAGGTCAGCATTTCCACCTCTGGCTCGCGTAAAGTCATCAAGGGCAGTGCCGCCGGTTCGCGCTCCGGTGATTATTACCAACTACAATTGCAAAAAGCGTACCTGACACTGTTTTCACCGCTGATCATGCTATTGTTAGCGGCACCAGTGGCCGCGGGCCAGCGCCGTTCAGGAACCACATCGCGCAATCTTGGTTTTGCCGTGATCGCCGGATTTTCCTTTTTGCTGGCAGACGGCATTTTGCTGTCCCTTGGGCAGGCGCATATTGTCCCCATATTTGCCGCTGCATGGTCAACCGCAATTCTATTTGCAGCGGGTGGTAGCTGGGCCCTTTTAAGGCTTGAAAACTAGGATGGTTGCCAGCTTACGCATTGAACAGGTGACGGATAAGGCTGGGTTGCAGGAATTTATTCGCCTGCCCTCCATACTCTATGCAGATGCCCCACACTGGATAACACCATTAGAGGTCGAACGCCTGGGCATTCTTGACCCAAAACAAAGCCCCTATTTTGAGCACGCCGAAGCCGGGTACTGGATCGCCCGCAAAAACGGCGAGGCCGTCGGGCGTATCAGCGCCCAGATTGATCAACTGGCCCTTAAAACCCTGAGTAACAAAACCGGACAGTTTGGTATGATTGTCGCCATTGATGACCCGGCTGTAACAAAACTGCTTCTTGAAACGGCTGAGGACTGGCTGCGTGATCAGGGCATGGACACCATTCAGGGACCGTTTAATCTCTCCATAAACCAGGAAGTCGGTTTGTTGGTTGATGGTTTTGACACACCACCCATGATGTTGATGTCCCACGACCCTGTTTATATGGGCCGTCATATCGAAGCGGCCGGCTTTAGCAAAGCCAAAGACCTGCTTGCCTATATTCGTGGCACAGATTTTCTATTCCCGGAAAAATGGAGACGTATGGCTGAACGACGCAGCAGCCATGTCAGTATGCGTATGTTCGACATGAAAAAATATGATCAGGAGATTAAAAATATAGTCAGTATTTTTAATGAAGCCTGGCATACCAATTGGAATTTTGTTCCCATGACCGAAAAAGAAGCGGCACATATGGCCAAGGAATTGCGCCCGCTCATCCGTAAAGAACTGGCTTGGTTTGCTGATGTGGATGGCGAGCCAGCCGCCTTCATTGTCTGCCTGCCAGATGTCAACGGTGCTATTCATGGCTTGAACGGTCGCCTGTTTCCGTTTGGTTGGCTTAAATTGCTCTGGCGTCTCAAAGTCACCCGTCCGGCTACTGCACGCGTGTTACTCATGGGTGTCCGCAGAAAATTTACCGAAGGCCTGTTAGGTCAAATACTGCCTTTCCGGCTGATTTATGCGCTGGAGTCTGATTTATACAAATCCCCGATCAAGCGGGTGGAAATGTCCTGGATACTGGAAAACAATGCACCAGTTCGTCGTATGATCGAAACCCTTGGGGGCGAAGCCTACAAGACCTACCGCGTCTACGAAAAAAGCTTATAACCAACCTGCTTGTTGGTACCAGGAAGCTGTTTCTGCAAAACCATCGCCAAGCGTTATTTGCGGTTTCCAGACATCATGCGGGACCAGGTGTTGCACCCGCGCCGTCCAGTCTGGATGCAAAATTTCCCGCGCCTTACCTTCATCAAAAATGCTGACTTTGCCCTGAAAACGGGCATATCTGCCGTTAAGTGTTGCCGCCAGTGCGACCAATGAGGGCGGTAACCAAAATGGTCGGGATGTGGTCGATGATGCCTGACACACAGCAGTAACAATTTCTGGCCATGAGTATCCTTGCACTGTTGCGTCTGAAAGCTCAATAATTTGCTGCTCGGCCCCTGTCGTACAAAGTGCGCATAAGGCATCAGCAGCATCACGAACATGAACAAGACTAAGCCGGGAATTGCTGCTTCCTAACATGGGGTGAACGGGATAGCGGGCCGCTTTGAAAAGGCTCAAGGTTTCCGTGTCCCAGGGACCATAAATTGCCGGTGGACGTACAATCACCCAATTGCCGTTCGTGCCCATGACCTCATCTTCAGCCATTTTTTTACTGGTGCCGTAGGCAGACAGTTGCGGTTCACGCGCGGTAAAAGAGGAAACGCAAACAAAACGGGCATCAGGGGCGTTTTCCTGCCAGGCAACGCTCATCTGTCTTGTGCCTTCGCTGTTGATTTGCATCAAGGTATCGCGGTTTCCCTTGATCGCCCCTGCCATATGGACAATGGCATCAGCGCCCCTGGTCAGACGCTTTAGCGCACTGGTGTCGCGCAGATCGCCCGACACCAGTTCCAGCCTGTGCGGGGCGAGCTGCTCGTGGATAGGCAGAGAGCGCACCAGTGTACGTACGCGCCAACCTTTAGCGCATAAAGCTCCAACCAGATAACGCCCCAAAAACCCGGTGGCACCTGTCAGGGCAATTATGGGTCGTTCTGATTTTGAATTCACGCGGTTCCTGCCGCATGAGGGCTGGATTTGCGGGCACGTTCAAATGCCCCTTCCAGATACATCTTGCGCGCCTTGATCCGGCTTAACTTGCCCGATGAGGTTTGCGGCAAACTATGCGGCGGTACACTAACCACTTTGGCCAACAGGCCATATTCAGAACTGACCAGGCCCTCAATGCCGCTCAACAGGGAACTGCGCCGCTCAGGGTCAGAAATGCGTGTCTGGACCAACAGGATCACCTGCTCGCCCTCACCATCATCGATGGAAAATGCCGCCACATCACCAGCACGCAAAACATCGTTGCCGCTTTCAGCGGCCCATTCCAGATCCTGTGGCCAAACATTGCGGCCATTGACCAAAATCAAATCCTTTACCCGCCCGGTTATAACGATCTGGCCATTGCGGAAATAACCAAGATCACCAGTATCCAGCCAACCATCCGGTGTTAAAACACAGGCCGTTTCCCCGGCATTACCATAATATTCCTTCATCAGGCTGGGACCAGTAACAAAAATACGCCCCACATGCCCTTCACCCAACGCAGCCCCTCTGGCGTCACGAACCTCAATTTCATGACCTGGCAGCGCGGCACCACAGAGCGCAAAAGCACGTTGTGGAACACCACTACCCGGTTTTGTCGGAACGGCAAGGCTATCCCGGTCAAGGGCATTCAGATCCAGTGTATCAGCAACAAGCCCCTGCCCTTGCGGGGCAAAACTGATCGCCAGTGTTGCCTCGGCCATACCATAACTGGCCACAAAGGCTTTACCGTCAAAGCCGACTTTGGAAAAACATTCGGTAAAACGTTCAAGAACAGGCATGCGGATCATATCCCCACCAATACCAGCCGCCCGCCAGCAGGAAAGATCAAGATCATCAAGTTTGGCTGTCCGCGCACGCCGGGCGCAAAGTTCATACCCAAAAGAGGGGCTATAGGCGAGCGTGGCCCGGTTATCGGAAATCATTTTCAACCAGCCCAGTGAACGGCGAGCAAAATCCCGGGTCGGCAATAGGTCAACGGTGAGTTGCGCCGCTATTGGTGCCAGCAAAAACCCAACCAGCCCCATATCATGATAGAATGGTAACCAGGAACAGGCCCGGTCATTCTCCATAAGTTGCAGACCATCACGCGTAATTGCTCGGGCGTTGGCCATAAAGGCTTCATGGGTGATTTCTACGCCCAATGGAAAGCGTGTCGTACCAGAGGAAAACTGCAAATAGCTCATGTCTTGCGGCTGCGCCCTGGTTAAAGGGACTGCTTTACCTTTTATCGGCTGAAGCCCGGCAAGTGAACCAGCATAAACCAGGTCCAAAGTTTGCGCGGCAGTCTCAATCCATTCAACAAGAGAGGCCGGCCCAAACGCCGCTTGCGCACCGCACACTTGCATGATCCGCTTCAAATGCGCGATGTAACCTTCCTTGCCCCCGAAGGCGACAGGCAGTGGCAATGGCGCCGGGATCAACCCGGCATACTCACAACCAAAAAAGGTAACAACAAACTCTGCATCGGTTTCAGCAATAATAGCAACACGATCCCCCGCAACCAGACCAGCGCCAAGCATACGTTGAGCAGCATCTTGGGCGCGATCTCGCAATTGTGAGTATGGCAACACTTCTTCAAGGCCATTGCGGGCGCTATAAAAATTAAGCCCACTTTGCCCTCTTGCAGCATAATCCAGTGCGTCACCCAGCAGTTCAAAATCTGCCAGTCGGCGCGGAATTCCACTATTTGTCGCGGTAGGTCGGAGATCACTCATACTTACATCATGCCTTTGAGTTTGGAGGGTAATACCATAGGCTCATCAAGAGCCAAATGCCCAAAAGGGCGTCTAGCACAAGCAATGGAGAATGTGCACCAAGTCATCTGTTATTTGCCCCTGTTTAATACAATATGCGGTATTTTAGCACTGCAATGCAAGGCTGAGGCCAAAACAGCAGACTACATCCCTATGTTTTCATCTATCCATACACTCTAATGGTAGACTTGTGGGTTGATTAGTCGTATCGGTGCGCGAATCCGAACCGGCATTAAATTTTCATATTTTGAGGAGCACATTGTGGAGCACACTGGCATTCACATTAACAAGACGGCGTTAACCGCCCTTGGTATTGAAAAAGTGCAAAAAATAAACTGGAACTGGCCCAATGCGGCTCTTTATGAAGAGGCCGTCAGGCGCGGCGAGGGCTGTATTTCGCAAGGTGGTCCCCTTGTTGTGCAAACCGGTCAGCACACAGGTCGTTCAGCCAATGACAAATTCATAGTTCGCGATTCCGAAACCGAGAACACGATCTGGTGGGACCAGAATGTCTCTATGAAGCCATCTCAATTTGATGTTCTATGGGGCGATTTCAAAGACTATATGGGTGAAAATGAGCTTTTCCTGCAAGAGCTTTTTGGTGGTGCCGACCTTGATCACCGTCTACCGGTCAATGTGATTACCGAATTTGCCTGGCACTCGCTGTTCATCCGCCATTTGCTACGCATTCCAGCAAGCACAGAGTTGGGTGATTTTGCTGCCGAGTTCACCATCATCAGTTTGCCGGGATTTCGCGCAGACCCAGTGCGACATGGTACGCGCTCTGAAACAGTTATTGCTGTTAATATGACCCAGCGTCTGGTGCTCATTGGTGGCACCTCCTATGCGGGCGAGATTAAAAAATCCGTCTTTTCCATTCTGAATTATTTGCTTCCCAAAAAATCGATCATGCCTATGCACTGCTCGGTCAATATTGGTGAAACTGATGATGCCGCAATCTTTTTCGGACTTTCCGGCACTGGTAAAACCACCCTTTCTGCTAATCCTGACCGCACACTTATCGGTGATGATGAACATGGCTGGTCTGAAAACGGCCTGTTTAATTTTGAAGGCGGTTGTTACGCCAAAATGATCCGCCTTTCAGAAAAAGCTGAGCCGGAAATTTATGCCACCACAAAAATGTGGGGGACTGTGCTGGAAAATGTAGTGATGGACCCGGATACCCGGGTGCTGGACCTTGATGATGCCAGCCTTGCTGAAAACAGCCGGGGCGCCTATCCGCTAACCTCTATTCCCAATGCCAGTGCCACGGGGCGTTGTGGCCAACCCAAAAACGTCATCATGCTGACCGCCGACGCCTTTGGCGTACTGCCCCCAATTGCACGTATGACCCCCAGCCAGGCCATGTACCATTTCCTTTCGGGCTATACTGCCAAGGTCGCCGGAACAGAAAAAGGCGTAACCGAGCCACAAGCTACATTCTCCACCTGTTTTGGCGCCCCCTTCATGCCGCGTCACCCCTCGGAATATGGTAATTTACTACGCAATCTCATTGCTGAACACAGCACCACATGCTGGCTGGTCAATACCGGCTGGACCGGCGGTGCCTATGGCACCGGCAACCGTATGCCGATCAAGGCCACACGGGCATTGCTGGCGGCGGCGCTGGATGGCTCACTTAACAATGCTGAATTTCGTGTGGACGATAATTTTGGTGTTGAAGTGCCCGTATCAGTCACGGGTGTGGACAGCACTATACTGGATCCACGCAGCACCTGGGCGGACAAGGGTGCCTATGATGCACAAGCGGCAAAACTGGTGGCCATGTTTATTGATAACTTTGCTAAGTTTAATGACCATGTTGACCCGGATGTGCGCGTCGCCGGACCAATTGCGGCGTAAACAGGGTTATTCAGATATAGTATTTTAAGTATCTGATATGATACGGTAGTTATATGAAAACTATCACACGTCACATCATTCTAATCTGCGCTTTTTGTTTGGTCTGACGTTTTTTTATACGCAACAAGCGTTCACCTAAGGGAAAGGCGCGCTGGTGGCGTATAACTCCTCCAGCCTGTCATTGCCCGACTGGTTCGGGCAATCCAGATATGAACATCCTCAAAAGCGTACGCGATAGGGCAACAAGAAAAACTGGATTACCGGGACAAGCCCGGCAATGACACCTATGAGGTGTTCCCAAAACAGCCCCGTTTCCTCAATTGTCATTGCCTGGAACGAACGCCCTAGCGTCGCCCGACACTTCCCCCTATGATTATGCTTGAACAAAAGAGAACAGGCATTTTATGACACCCATATTTCTGACCATCGCGCTGGTTGGCGGTTATTTACTCGGCTCCATCCCGTTTGGCGTTTTACTTTCAAAATGGTTCGGGCTTGGTGATGTGCGCAAGATAGGCTCTGGCAATATCGGGGCGACCAATGTGCTGCGTACCGGACGCAAGGATCTGGCGCTGGCGACACTGGTGCTGGATGGCGGAAAATCAGCGGCGGCTTTCGTGCTGGCCAGCCATTTTTTGCACCCCTATATGGGGCTGGTTGCGGCGGTGGCAGCCCTGATGGGGCATTGCTATCCGGTGTGGCTGGGCTTTCGCGGCGGCAAGGGCGTTGCCACTTTCTTTGGCGGTGTATTCGTGGCTCTGTGGCCGCTGGGCGTTGCCTGCGCCCTCATCTGGCTCATCACCGCAGCCCTGATCCGCATTTCCTCCGTCGCGGCATTGCTGTCGGTCAACAGTGCCCCCGCTATTGCCCTGGCGTTGGGGCGCCCGGATATTGCCGCGTTTTGCGGTCTGATGGCGCTGGTCGTCAGCATACGGCACTGGCCCAATATTATGCGCATGGTGCAAGGTACGGAGCCACGTTTTGGCGATAAGAAAGAGTGAGTAAAAAACAGGCACTAGGCCCCCGTGCGCTAACCGCATGGTTATGCCTTGCTCGCACACCGCAAGTTGGTCCGGTAGCGTTTCGCGGCCTTTTGGCACGTTTTGGTGACCCGGAGACGGCGCTGGATGCCCTGCCCGCTCTGGCCCGGCGCGGCGGACGCGTTGACCCGTTAAAGATTACGACCAGAGCTGCCGCCGAAGATGAAATAAACGCGCTGGAACGTCTGGACGGTATTCTGCTGCCCTCATGCGACCCTGACTTCCCACAGGCGCTTGCCGCCCTTGACCCGCCTCCGCCGGTACTTAGCATTTTGGGAGATGTAAGCCTTTTGGCCAAATCTTCTTGCGCTATTGTCGGGGCCCGAAATGCCTCTGCCATTGGCATGCGTATGGCCCGCCAAACGGCCAGCGAGCTAGGCGAATATGGGTTTGTTATTGCTTCCGGTCTGGCACGCGGCATTGATGGTGCCGCCCATCAGGGCGCATTGCAAAGCGGCACTATTGCCGTGGTTGCTGGCGGCGTGGATCATATCTATCCACCCGAACATGAAGACCTCCGTAGCGAGATTATTCGCTATGGCACAGTCATTTCTGAACGCCGCCTTGGTCATCGGGTCAGCGCCCGCGATTTTCCCCGGCGCAACCGGATTATTTCCGGCCTGGCCAGGGGGGTACTTGTCATCGAAGCGGCGGCGCGCTCCGGTTCACTCATAACTGCCCGGTATGCGCTGGAACAGGGGCGTGAGGTAATGGCAACACCCGGATCACCATTGGACCCGCGCTGCAAAGGCACAAATGGCCTGATTAAATCAGGGGCTTTGTTGGTGGAAACGTCACAGGATATTATCGATGCGCTAGAGGGCATACGCCCCGGTCAAATGCACGATCAGGATGATTTTTTTGACCTGCCTGCTGAGACTGCACCTGACGATAAAGATGTGGACAACGCCCGGCCAACCTTGTTGGAGCTGTTAAGCCCCAGCCCGATCCAGCGCGATGAACTTGTCCGCCAAAGCGGGCTACCAACAGCGGTGTGCGCGGCGGCACTACTGGAGCTGGAACTGGCAGGGTTGGTTATCAGTCTGCCCGGCGGCACGGTTGCGCTGGCCTGAAGGTACGAAAACACGGCACAGCATTGCCCGGGCTATTTGGGCGTAGTATTTGCAATATATATTTTGCAAACATCCCCACACCGCACTTGCGTCAACATTTATTGTGCGACGCAGCATTCCTAATTTCTTTACCGCTTGGAAAGGTCAGCAAGATAAATTTCTACGATAATTTATCGTAGGAAAACCCACCTTAATGCGGGCAATAGCTTTCATTTTACTGGTCATACTGGCTAGCCCATCACTGGCTCATACCAAGGCTGCACCAGAACGCTTCGCCGCTATTGCTGTGGTTGAAGCCAGTGGTGAGGTTCTTCATGCCCGCCATTCAAATGACTTGCGCCATCCGGCATCCCTGACCAAAATCATGACCCTGTATCTGGTGTTTGAGGCTATCGAAGCGGGCGAGCTGGGCTGGGATGATCGTTTACGTGTCTCGGCAAAAGCTGCACGTGCCCGCCCATCCAAGCTGGGCGTAAAAGCCAATACAACAATCAGCGTTGAAGAAGCCGTGCGAGCTTTAGTCACCAAAAGCGCCAATGATGTTGCCATCGTCCTGGCCGAACGCCTGGGCGGCGGCGAAACCCGTTTTGCTGCTCTCATGACAAAAAAGGCAAAGGCGCTGGGCATGAGCAGTAGCCATTTTGTCAACGCCTCTGGCCTTCCCTCAACCCGTCAGGTGATGACGGCGCGTGATATGGCCGTACTGGCCTATCGCATCCACCATGATTTTCCGAACTATTATCGTTATTTCTCACTCCGCAAGCTCGTGTGGAATGAACATGACCACAATAATCATAATACCTTGCTGGGGCGCGTTGAGGGGGTCGATGGTCTTAAAACCGGATTTACCAACGCCTCTGGCTATAACATAGCCGTTACCGCAGAGCGCGCAGGAGAACGCATGATTGTTGTGGTGTTCGGTGGGGCGTCTAACACTGAGCGCGACGCCTATGCAACCAAACTACTGGAACGTGCATTTAGCGAACTTGAACGCCGCCGTATCGATGAAGCGCTGCCAGTCACCCCCCCCCTGACCGATCTGGATGACAGCAAACCTGTTCTGGTGGCTGGCCTGCCCAGTGAGGTACATCAAGGCGCTGGTGAGCGGCGCGGCGTTCAGATTGTGATTGATGAAAACATTGAAACCCGTCCCCTGCTTCGGCCTGCGACCACGCCCCCCCCACCAACTCAACCAGAGCCAAAACAAACAATCACCATGCCTGCCGGAGGATGGGGCGTTCAGGTAGGTGCCTTCACTTCGGTAGAACAGGCAAAAGCACGGCTACACCATATTAGCGATATACCGATAGACGGTCTTAGCGAAAATGCCGGACATATAGCGCAAGGGAAGAGAAATGGTGCCCCGCTCTATCGGGTGCGCTTTTTGGGTCTCACACCAGCAAAGGCGCGTTCAACATGTGCCGAGCTTAATGCCTTCGGCCAATCTTGCTTCGCTGTACCACCACAAAGCCAAACCGCATCAAAATGAAAGAGGCGCACCCTGTAGCGCTTTTAATTTCAACACAATCAGAAGATCACGCAGTTCCTGACGAGCGGCCACATGGCTCATGGAAAACTGTATGGCACTGCCCTTTTCGGTCAGGTCCAGCAAGGTCAGGCCGGAGGGAAATAGTTCTCGATAGATCACCCGCTCTCCAAAGCCCTGTGCCTGCCTGAAGCCAAGCCGGTTTGACAGCGTTACCAGACCATCAGCCACTTTTTGTTTGTTACGCGCATTTATCATACTCATACGATTGCGCATCACCACCCAGTCAATGCTCTTGTGCTCGCATGAGGCTTTATGTTTACGCGCTTCCCACACCATCTCGCTATAGAGGCTGGGCCGTGCTTTTTCCAAAGCGCCGCCCGCGCTATTGGCCAGAAGGTCGAAATCAACAAAGCTGTCATTTATCGGTGTCAGAATGGTATCTGCCGCCCCATGAGCCAGTCGTGAAAGATGCGTATTGCTGCCCGGTGCATCAACAACAATAAACCCACAGTTTTTTTGAAGTGCTTTAAGAGAGGCACGCCAGTTTTGTTGTTCTTCTTCCTCAAGTTCATCAAGATGACGCGACGTTCCCAACTTGATTTCAGCCATTTCAGGTGTTGGCAAAGTTGTGTTTTGCGCCTCTGCCCAATGGGTTCGATTTTCCATATAGCGCGAGAAAGTACGCTGGCGTGTATCCAGATCAATAACACCAACATTTTGCCCCATACGCATAAGCGCCAGGGCCAAATGCACCGCAACTGTTGACTTACCCGCCCCGCCCTTCTCATTGCCGACAACAATGATATGCGGCTCACAACCAGCCTGAATTTCAGACTGTTCGCGGGTCTCAACGATATTTTCACTCAATGGAGTTTGCATAACACCACCAATCCGAATCAGCCCGAGGACACAAGTATGCGCTACTTAGCCAAAATTGCACTCTGCCTTGCAGTGCTTTTTGGAACTGCCATGGCCAGTTTTGCAGATGTAACCACCAATCCTTCACGCCTTGTTCTGAACAATGAAACCCGCGCCGGGCAAATTGATGTCCATAATAGCGGGCATCACACTTTGCGTATTGAAAGCGGCTGGACCGACATTGCCCAAGGTGAAGACGGTGTACTGCACCCGGTGCCACAAGGACCAGCGCCTGACACAACAAAGGGTCTGCACTTATGGCCGCAAAACTTTACCCTAAAGCCCGATGAGACCCGCGCCGTTTATGTAGTGTTTGACCCTGAAGCACAGGTCAGCAAGGAACAGCGCGTGCATATGCGCATCAATGCTGACCGGGTGAATGGCAAAGGACCGCGCTGGGGACTGACGCTGCCGGTTTTTGTCCGACCACAAAACCTGCCGGTAACGGCGGAAATAACCAATGTAAGCTGGGCCGGTCCACAAAGCCTGTTTGTCAGCCTCTATCGCAAGGGCGGGGCCTCGCCTTACGGCAGACTTGCCGTGTCCGACGACAATGGCACTATTATCGGAGAGCTGGGTAATGTTTCGCTTTATGTGAACGGGCGCGCAGTGCGCTATGAAATCCCCCTGGAAACCCTGCCCACGGGCGGCGGTTTTGTCAGCTATCTGGGTTCAGGTGAATTTACCAATCAGGTGTTTGACCAAATCCGCTTTGGGGTAAAACGCTAACTCAACATTCAACAATATTGACCGCCAGGCCACCTTGCGAGGTTTCCTTGTATTTAGTGCTCATATCGCGCCCGGTCTCGAACATGGTTTTAATCACTTCATCCAGACTGATCGCGTGCGTCCCATCTCCCAATAGCGCCAACCTTGCCGCCTGAATGGCCATTGTCGCGCCAAAGGCATTGCGCTCGATACAGGGGATTTGCACCAACCCGCCAACGGGATCGCAAGTCATGCCCAGATTGTGCTCCATCCCTATTTCGGCGGCGTTCTCAATCTGTGCATTACTGCCACCCAGCACTGCTGCCAGAGCCCCCGCCGCCATGGAACAGGCAACGCCAACCTCACCCTGACAACCAACCTCGGCACCGGAAATGGACGCATTGCGTTTGTATAATCCGCCAATAGCGGCGGCGGTTAGTAAAAAGGTACGCACCCCTGCATCTGTGGCACCTGGCACAAAATACAGATAATAATTGATAACGGCCGGCAACACCCCGGCGGCTCCGTTGGTGGGGGCAGTGACCACACGCCCGCCAGAGGCATTTTCCTCGTTCACCGCCATAGCCCATAAATTTACCCAGTCTGAGCGTTCGCACGATTGTTTGGGGTCCGGGTTTTGCACGCGCAATTTGGTGTACAGCCCCGGTGCGCGGCGACGCACGCGCAAGGCACCCGGCAACATGCCTTCGCGGGCTAGGCCATGCTCCATACAAGCGTGCATGTGCCCCCATATATCATCAAGCCCAGACAAAACCTCGGCACGGGGCCGGTGTACACATTCATTTTCCAGCATTACTTGCGCGATGGTTAGCCCTGCCGCATCCGCACACTCAAGTAGTTCTTGTGCATTTGAAAAAGCATGAACGGGGATAACGTCTGCTGCATCAGGTGCATTACGCCCGGCTTCGTCCTCATCCACCACAAAACCGCCCCCGACCGAGTAATAAATCCGGCTGGCGATCAGATCGCCTTTCGCATCAAAAGCACTAAAGCGCATGGCATTGGTATGAAACGGCAAGCTGGTTTGCCCCTCAAAACGAATATTGGTTTTAGAATCAAAACTGATTTTTGTATTGCCGCCCAGCATCAACGTGCCCGTTTGACTGATTTGCGTAATGATTACATCCGCACTAGCTGGCTCCAGCACCTCTGGCTTTTGCCCCGACAAGCCCAGTAAAATTGCCCGGTCTGTGTGGTGCCCTCCCCCGGTGAGCCCCAGCGAGCCATAAAGACACACATCCAGCGTAGTGACTTCGCGCCCCTGCCCTTGCACCTCCAGAAACTGCACAAACCGTAGTGCCGCCTTCATTGGCCCGGTGGTGTGAGAGCTGGACGGGCCAAGGCCAATTTTAAAAAGTTCAAATGATGAGAGCATGGATAGCACACTTAACAAGAGGTGATACTGCCTCTCTGCCATGCTTATGATTTTTGGTCCAGACATGAAAAACGGCGGCCAGCTTTTGCTGACCGCCGCCTTGGCCGCGTGCGTCCCCCCGAAGGGCTGCAAGCGCGGTAATGCAATTCGCCTACTGACGTGCCCAGTTACCGTTTACGCCCCGACATTCCTTGACGCGAACCTTTTTCTTGCTGCCATCATTGTAACGGACTTTGACGTTGCGATAGCGGCATTTCTCGCCAGCATAAGAACCTGTATTATAGCCAGCGTTATAGATTTTTTCTTTCTGATAGCCGCCTTCAGGCTGTTCATTCCAGAAACTACTGCGTTGATTGTCGCGTTGGTCATAGCGACGCCCGTTACGGCGAGCGCGGCGCTCGTTTTTGCGATAACGGCGGTTCTGGTTAGCGTAAGGCTCGTTATTGCCATAGCCGTTCTGCTCGTAACCGTAGCCAGTATTGTTATAGCCGGTGTTTTTACGATATTTACGCTTGCCATTTCTGGCCTTGCGACCGCGATTACAGTCCTTGCCATCGGTGACAACTGCGCCAAGAACACCGCCCAGAACGGCACCAGCAACGGCACCTTCGGTACGGTCGCCATATCCGGCAATTTCACTGCCCAGAAGACCACCAAGAACACCGCCAATAAGCGCACCAACAACCTGATCGTCGCTATCGCTGTTACAGCGATATTGGCCGCGTGAGTTACCGCGTGAATTATTGTGATCCGCAAAAGCTGCGGCGGGAAGGGTGAGTGCCGCGCCAAGCGCCACGGCGGTGATGAGTGCTTTACGCATAATGTTCTCTCCTAAGTTTCCAGCGCTGTTTGTCAGCGATGAGGAGAGACTAGATGATGCTGCCTGAACGGAACCTGAAAGCCTTTGTCAGGTTCTGTTGGGGTAAGGTCCATTCGTCATTCCGATGTAAATCGGAATGACGTCGCTATGACCAGCTCTCAGTTTTTTGTACCAAGCAGGGCAAAACTGAAATTACGGTCTTTTTTGAGAAGGATCAGCCTTACATTATCGCCAGGTGCGGCGGCATTGGCTTCATTCAAAATCAAAAACCCTTCATACTCACTAGGGGCATTCACCATACGGTCGGTAGCACAATCGGCGAGGTTCAGGCCAGGCAGACGATAAATATTACTGTCATTGATCTGCATGCCAATAGTGGCAGAAAGATTGCAAGTGTCCTGGCCGGTATAGGTGACATCGGCAGTAAGCGCCGTGCCAATTATGGTTGCGCTGCCGGTAAACCCAATTTTGTGGGCTGGAGCGTTCGCAACATCTATTCCCCCCACCCTGGCTGCATCCACCAGAGTATATGTCGCATCAGCGAGTGCCTTGGGGCGAGAGGCAGCTTTTATCGGAGAATCTCCTGCAGCGGCCCCCAGCGCCAGTATAGCCTCCAGCATAACATTGGCCGTATCGCCCTTTGGGCCATTAGGATCATCTCTAAATGTCGGATCGCCAGTCACCACCCCTGAAAGCGTAGAAAAATCGCTTTCTGGTGCGCTTTGAATGGCCGCAGATATGATTAGCGACGCCAAGTTATAACCATCGCTGGTAGGGTTTGGAAAATAAGTTGGTCCGGCGGCAAAGTTTGTAAACTCCGGTGGATTGGCTTGCGGCTTGGAACGCATATCTGCCGTAGCAGCATTGCCCGCGCTCCAATTACCCATCGCTTCAAAAACGTGATTAGAATGGCGGCCCTGAAAGTTTGAAATTGTCCACTCGGTTACACCGGTTACAGAACCATCTACATCAATCAGCACATAACCGTTTTGAATTCTGCCTGCAAAAGTATCGTCTCTATAGCGCAATTGGGTGCGGTAATAGCCCGATGGAAATTGCGGTGTTTGCGCAAGTTCGGGCATGGGGGCCGTCAGGGCGACGGACGTGCCTGACAAAAAATCCCCGCCTGGTTCAGAAAAATCGACGAATAGACGCAACAAACCCGGCAAAAATGCCATGCCGGTTCTGTCACTGGCATTAGCGAAAACAGTAAAGGTTTTACCCACTGCACCAATGGTGATGTCAACAAAGGGGGTGGGCGCAACTATACAGATACCAAGGTTGTTGGTCTCGCAAATACTAAGTGTGGCCCCGTTGGCATTGAACGCGACGCGCGGCCTAGCCCGCACCACGGCGTTGTCGCCGCGCACATTCACCACCGCACCACCGGCGGCCTCTATCCCACCCGCAGCGGCAATGCGTAATGCACCATCAGCAGAGGGTGTGGCCAGAATAGCAATGGGGTCTGGCATGGGCGAACCTGCCGCCGTGGCGGTCAGGAAGACATCATTAATTCCGGGTTGAGAGTTAACCTCAAACCCGCCATCGCAACGAAAACGCAATTGCACGACACCTGAAAACGGCGCATCCGGCGTCAGGGCAAACACAAAACTTTGTGTACCACCAACAGGAATATTTATGGGCGTATTCGGGGTGCCAGAGGCAATATTGCTTGCATCCACTGTTTGATAGGCAAACCCACCCGGGAAAAAATTGGCCTGCGCCAGGTTTTGGCTGAACTTTTCAATAAAGCAGTTTTGTGCCTCCATATCGCCGGCATTGATAACCGTAGCAAAAAAAGTCACAGTTTCGCCGACTGTTGCGGTTCTTGCCGTAGGCAACGCAGAAGAGACCAATAATGGATCGGCTAGCGCAGCACTGCCGCCAAGCAGGTACAAGCAAAGTACAAAAAAACGTGTTTTCATAATCTCCCCCATTACTTTGTATATGCTATCACGTTTTGTAGGGGGGGGAGAAAAATTCTGTACCCGTATTACCTGAGTAAGGCATGGTGGTGGAATTATTCTGTTACTATCCTTCGACAAGCTCAGGATGAGGACCTTCGACAAGCTCAGGATGAGGAGAAACTTAATCACACACTCATCCTGAGCTTGTCGAAGGATGGATTACTCACGCACCTGCCATTACCGGATTACCCACACTGCCCGCGATGGCGCAGTTTATGGTCAGCCAGCACGCAAGCCAGCATGGCCTCGGCAATGGGTGCGGCACGTACGCCGACGCAGGGGTCGTGGCGGCCTTTGGTGCGCACCTCAACCTCTTCGCCTTTGCGATTTACGCTTTGGCGTGGGGTGAGTATGGATGAGGTGGGCTTGAACGCGGTACGCACAATCACGTCCTGCCCCGATGAAATACCGCCCAGCACACCGCCATTGTTATTTGAGAGAAACACCGGGCCATTAGGGCCGGTGCGCATTTCGTCGGCATTTTGCTCGCCGCTTAGCCGTGCGGCACCAAAACCTGCGCCAATTTCCACGCCCTTGGCCGCCGGGATGGACATCATGGCACCGGCCAGATCCGCATCCAGCTTGCCGTACACAGGTGCACCCCACCCGGCTGGCACGCCGTGGGCGATCACCTCAACAATAGCACCAAGGGATGAGCCGTTTTTACGAGTTTCATCCAGCAGCGTCTCCCATTTTGGAAGGGTGCTGGCGCTCGGGCAGCAAAGCGCATTATTGGCTGCTGCTTCCCAGCTCCAGTCGGAACGCTCTACCGGATGTTCACCAATTTGCACCAGTGCGCCAGCGATAGAAATCTCATCGCCCAAAATTTGCCGCGCCACGGCACCAGCGGCCACCCGCACAGCGGTTTCGCGCGCCGAAGCCCGTCCACCGCCGCGATAATCGCGAAAGCCGTATTTGGCGTCATAAACATAGTCTGCATGGCCGGGGCGGTAGCTATCGGCAATATCGCCATAGTCTTTGGAACGCGCATCCACATTCTCGATCATCAGACTGATGGGCGCGCCGGTGGTGCGGTTTTCAAACACGCCAGAAAGAATTTTAACAATATCCGTTTCGCGGCGCTGGGTCACATGGCGCGAGGTGCCGGGTTTGCGGGCATCCAGAAACGGCTGGATAATCTCCTTGGTTAGCAAATAGCCCGGCGGGCAACCATCAATGACAACGCCAATGGCCAGGCCATGACTTTCGCCCCAGCTGGTAAACCTGAAAAGATGACCGAATGTATTGTGCGACATAGCTACACCTTATCCCCTTGGCACATTCTCTCAAGTCACCCCGCGCAGGGGATTAGCCCAAATGCGGCTAAACCGGCTTAAGGCATGGCTAAAACCGGGGCTGCGCCGCGCCTTTAAGGTAATAAACAGGTGCCCTGATGGGTTTTTACCATAAGCAGGGAGGCCAAGTCCCTTCAAACGCAAGCTTTGGCCGGAGCTGGATAACACGGGAACATGCACTTTCAAGGCGCCGTGCGGGGTGTTGACCTCGACCTTTCCCCCGGCGCGCAATTGAGGCAAGTCCAGCCACAGCGGCAAATGCAAATCTCGCCCTTTAAGAGTTGCGCGTTTATGGGGCAAAAGTTGAACACGAATAAGCGCATCACCATTTTTGCCACCGTGCAAACCCGCATTGCCAGCGCCGTTAAGGCGGATAACATCATCGCTGGCACAACCAGCCGGGCATTGCACATCCAGTGCCTTGCCCCCTGGCAATGTAACGCGCCGAACAGCGCCAGACAGTGCGTCTTCCAGGCTAAGCCGTAATACCGCTTCGGCGTTTGCGCCATCTTGTGGTTTAGGTGCCACGCTCTTTGCCGCTTTCCAGAAACTGGAAACCAGATTACGCCGTGATGGCACCATAGGCTGATGGGCATTTTGGCATAGCCCCTCATAGGCTTGTGAAATTTTGTGAAAACGATCAGCATCACCACCCGGTGCATCGGGGTGGAATTGTTTTGCAAGGCGACGATAGGCGGCTCGCGCATCCTCTGCACCGGCACCCTTGGCCAGCCCCAAAACGGCATGATAATCAAAAAGCGAATCATTCATGGACAAAACGCTAACCCCGATGAATGATTGAGACGTAAACAACATTGCCTCAAAGGGAAGCAAACGCATGAGCCATACCCCCCTGATACCGCCCAGCCCGGATTATCATGACCATGCCGATGATGAAGCTGGCGATCTGTTTGCCCACCAAGACCCGTTTGCGCTGTTTGCCGACTGGCTAACCATGGCCAAAAAGAAAGAACCCAATGACCCCAATGCCGTATGCCTGGCTACGGTGGACGGAGATGGCATGCCTGATGCGCGCATGGTGTTACTCAAGGGTTTTGATAAGGACGGTTTTGTTTTTTACACCAACACCAAAAGCGCCAAAGGAATACAGCTTGCCGCCGACCCCAAAGCCGCAATGGTCTTTCACTGGAAAAGCATCCGCCGACAGGTACGCCTGCGCGGCACCATAAGCCCGGTCAGCGAAGCAGAAGCGGATGAATATTTTGCCTCCCGCGCACGGGACAGCCGCATTGGTGCCTGGGCAAGCAAACAATCACAGGAACTGGAAAGCCGCTTTGCCCTGGAAAAACGTGTGGCAGCAAAAGCTGCTAAATTCGGGCTTGGCAAAGTACCCCGCCCGGACCATTGGTGCGGTTATCGCCTTGCCCCCACGCAAATAGAGTTTTGGCGCGACCGGCCATTTAGATTGCATGATCGTATGCAATTTTTACGCGATAGTGCAGATCAGTGCTGGACGGTGCAAAGGCTGTATCCTTAATGGCTATTGATTAATTTAACGGTCACACAACACCCAATAATGCTGCCAATAAATAGATGTGTTCACGTTCACGTGATGCATCGGTAAAAAAATTGACCATCTCATATCGCGTTTATATAAAGTCTTTTAATTATAGACTGGGGTTGTTATGAGCATACGTTTATTATTGAAGTTGTCACAATGTATATTTAGATTTAAATTTCACCGTTGCTTAAGAAATAAAGGCGTTCGCGCACTATTTTTGACATATTCGATTATATTTATTTCAAGTCTGATGTTTAGCCCAAGTGCATATGCGCAGGGCTTTCCAGCGGTATTAGATTTGAATAATATTAATGGCGCTAATGGAGCCTCAATTACTTCGACCGCTGATGACATCTCCCCTGGAGTGGTTACGTCAGTAAATAGTGTCGGGGATATTAATGGGGATGGTTTTGATGATGTAGCTGTTGGCATGGGCATGGAGAGTCCTGAGCGGCGCGGTGGCGCTGGAATTACGTATATTGTTTTTGGAAGATTGGGCGGTGTTGAAAATCTCGTTAGTGTTCCCTTGCTTGATGGCTCGAATGGTTTTGCTTTGATTGGAGGATCACAAGATCAGTCTGGCACTTCAGTGAGTGGGGCAGGTGACTTTAATGGTGACGGTATTGATGATTTACTGATCGGCGCGCCTAAGGACGATCCTCTTAATGTTACAAGCTCAGGTTCCAGTTATATAATCTTTGGTCATGCAGGAAGTTTTGATCCAGTCATTAATCTAGCTGCGTTAGACGGGATCATAGGTTTTTCTCTAATTGGTGTTACGTTTGGCGAGGAATCTGGTCGATCCGTCAGTAGGGCAGGTGATATTAATGGAGATGGTATTGATGATGTTGTTATCGGTGCACCTCAAGCAGGAACTAGCGCTGGTGTTGCCTACGTAGTGTTCGGGCATACAGGTAGTTTTCCAGCTGTTTTTGATCTTTTCACACTGGATGGGAGCAACGGTTTTACTTTGATAGGGGACGATGTTTTCGTCAAAATTGGAGAGGCCCTCAGTGCCGCCGGAGATTTTAATGGTGATGGTGTGGACGATTTGTTGGTGGGATCGTCTAGGGGGGTTGGTGTTGGGAAGGCTCATGTAATATTTGGGCATACTGGGGCTTTTACAGCTGAATTGTTCGACGTTTCTACGCTAAATGGCGCAAATGGCGTTACCATTAATGGTTTACAGTCACATGATCTTGCTGGTCACTCAGTCAGCGGTGCGGGAGATGTCAATGGCGACGGCGTTGATGATATAATTATTGGTGCTCGGAATATTGATTTTCAGGGCAAGTCAGTTGCTGGCGCGGCATTTGTTGTTTTTGGGCATACAGGCGCTTTCGGTGCAGAAATAGAATTGGCCGATATTAACGGTACTAATGGTTTTACAATGTTTGGCGTCACTGCAGGCGACTTATTGGGAAATTCCGTTAGTGGTGCAGGTGATATCAATGCGGATGGGTTTAGTGACGTCATTATTGGTGCTCCAAATGGGTTGTTGAGTGGACAATCCTTTGATGGTGCAGATTATGTTATATATGGTCGTTCCGCTTTTAGCGCTCAATTTGATTTGACATCTCTGGATGGCACCAATGGATTTGCAATTGGAGGCAGTAGTGGTTCTCCTTTCGGATCTCGTGTGAGCGAAGCTAGTGATGTCAACGGCGATGGCGTAGATGATATCTTTTTTTCTGGTGCGCCAAATAATATCAATTTTCCGACGATTGGATTAGCTACAATTGTTTATGGCGTAGACTCCAATGCCGTAAGCGCTGGTCCAACAACAATTTTCTCTTCCGTTTTGCCTGCGGCCCGTTCTGGCTTTGTTGGCGGGTCACCAATTACGGTTTTTGCTTCAGCGGTCAATGCCGGGGCTAACCCGGCGCAGAACTGCACCATTACCCTCACTGGGACACCCCCGGTTACACTGAATTACCAACTCACTAATGCTGCCAATGTACCGGTTGGCCCCTCAAACGCTACGTTTTCATTTGATCCGGGCGTAGTGAAATCCTTCATCCTGTCATTCACGCCGGTAGCGACGAGTAGCGGTGTTGATGTGTTTCCTAATATTGTTTGTGATAATGCTAGTGTGTCGGCTATTCCCGGCGTCAATACAGTGTTCCTATCCATTGGCAATGCAGCGGTACCTGATGTCCTTTCCATCGGCGCGACCCCGGATGCCAACGGCATCATCACCGTACCGGCGGGCGGCATCAGCTTTATGTCTGCCAGCGCCACAAATATCGGTGTGGGCGATACCAGTAGCTCAAAGAATGCTGCGATGACGGTATCGGTGGATGATGGCGGTGCAAACCTGTCATTATTGTTGCAGTTGTGCGAAACCGACGCGACGGCGGCCTGTATCACGCCGCTTGGAACGGGGCCGATGAACACAACAATCGGTGCAGGCGTGTCTTTCTTTGCTGTGTTTGTGTCTGACCAAGCCTCAGGCGGTATCCCGCTTGATCCGGCGGGCAAACGCGTATTCCTACGCTTCACTGACGCCAGCGGCACGGTACGCTCGGTCACCAGTGCAGCTGTCACGGTGCCGTAAGGTCAATTTAAAACCACAGCGCAATTGCTGCTTTCAATTTGCAAACCTCCCTTTGTGGGTCTGGTCAATAACTGTCATTTTGACCATACTTTCAAAAAAGAGGAGAAACGAATGCAAGGTTTGATGCAGGACTGGCCATTAACGTGCGACAAGATCATTACGCATGCCAAGATCAATTATCCGGGGCGGGAAATTATTTCGCGTCAGGTTGATGGCTCCATTACCCGCACCACTTATGGCGAGATCTATGATCGTGCGCGGCAATTGTCTTCGGCCTTGCAAAAACGCGGCATCAAGCTGGGCGATCGCATTGGCACCATGGCGTGGAATAATGCCCGCCATCTGGAAACCTGGTACGGGCTTATCGGTATCGGTGCAATTTACCATACGCTGAACCCGCGCCTGTTTCCTGAACAGTTAAAATATATTGTTGGCCATGCCGATGACCGGATGATTTTCACTGACCTGACCTTTGTACCAATACTGGAAGCCCATCAGGACGGCCTGCCCGGCGTTGAGTGCTTTGTCATCATGTGTGATCGTGACGCCATGCCAGAGACATCCTTACGCAATGCCGTTTGCTATGAGGACCTGATGGCCGAGGGCGATGGTGATGTAAGCTGGGGCCGGTTTGATGAAAACACCGCCTGCGGGCTGTGTTATACATCCGGCACCACCGGCAACCCCAAGGGCGTATTGTATTCACACCGTTCCAATATGCTGATCGGCATGACAGCGGCCATGGGCGGCGCACTGAACGCAACGGGGTCAGATGTATGCCTGATGGTTGTCCCCATGTTCCACGCCAATGCCTGGGCGCTGACCTTCACCGGCCCGATGGCGGGGATGAAGCTGGTCATGCCGGGGCCAATGATGGATGGAAAATCCATTTACGAGCTATTGGAAAGCGAGAAATGTACATTTAGCGCGGCGGTGCCTACCGTTTGGCTGATGTTGTTGAACTATCTTGAAGAAAGCGGCAAAAAATTACCTCATCTGTCGCGTGTACTCATCGGCGGTTCCGCCTGCCCGCGCGCCATTATGGAAACCTTTGACAAGGATTATGGCGTGCAGGTAATCCACGCCTGGGGGATGACCGAAACCTCCCCCCTTGGCACCGTTTCACATATCGAACCGGAGATCGCGCATCTGCCTTATGAGGAACAGCTTTCTTATCGCCTTAAACAAGGCAAACCACCCCTGATTGTCGAGATGAAAATCACCGATGATGAAGGTTGTGACCTGCCCCGTGATGGCAAAGCCTATGGCACCTTGAAAGTGCGTGGCCCGGCAATTTCCAAGGCCTACTTTGGCGGCGAAGGCGGGCAAATTCTGGATGATGGTGGCTGGTTTGATACGGGCGATGTGGCCAGCATTGACCCCCTTGGTTATATGCAAATTACCGACCGTTCCAAAGACGTTATCAAATCCGGCGGTGAGTGGATTTCCTCGATTGATCTGGAAAATGCCGCCATTGGTCACCCCAAAGCCGCCGAATGCGCGGTTATCGGGATGCCGCACCCCAAATGGGACGAACGCCCCTTGCTGATTGTTTTGTTGAAAGAGGGCGAGAGCGCTACACCAGAGGATTTCAAGGAGTTTCTAACGGGCAAAATTGCCAAATGGTGGATGCCCGATGATGTGGTATTTGTCGACGATATTCCCCATGGCCCTACGGGGAAAATCTCCAAACTGGACCTGCGCGAACAGTTTAAGGATTACGTTTTACCCACGGTTTGAGTGCACCATTTTCATCCTTCGACAAGCTCAGGATGAGGTTGAAATGTTGATACGTCTGACACCTCATCCTGAGCTTGTAGAAGGATGAAGGTACGCACACCCATTTGAGCTTCATGACCAACGGTTTAGAGAGAGCGCGCCATGCAATATAAATCTTTTAGCGATGCCGAACTGGCGCAGTTTAAAAAGCTCCAGCGGCAATGTTTTGCCACGCTGGTTGCTGTTGGCAAAACCCTTAAAGCGGGCATGACCGAACGCGAGGTGGCTTATGCCTTACGGCAGTCATTTCGCGAGCAGGGTGTGCGTTCGTATTTTCATGTTCCCGTTGCCCTGTTTGGCGACCGCACCGCTTACCCCGGCGATTTTGGACAATTCGAGGCACTGGCAACTGACCGGGTGCTGGAACCGGGCATGGCGGTTATTCTGGACGCGGCCCCAATTTATAAAGGCTATCTGGTTGACACCTCCATGCCGTTTGCCTTTGGCGATAACTCACTAATGGATGACCTGACACGTAAACTGGAACCTTTTCGCAGCTATATTCTGGAACAGGTTCGCGCCGAGGTCAGCTTTCGCGATATTGAACGCAGCGTAGATAGCATGATACGCGATCTGGGCGCTGAGAACTGCCACCGCAAGCATATTGGCCTGGTGATGGGGCACAGGGTTATGAAAATTTCATGGCGACCCTGGAACCATCTTGAATATAAATTAATGGCGGTGCCGCAAATCAGCTGGTTCTTCTGGAAAAGTTTTCTGGCACAAAAAGGCTGGCAGAATGATTCACCAAACTGGAACCATACCCGCACCTCTGACCACCCGCCATCAGAGGGCCTGTGGGCCGTAGAGCCGCATTTTGCCATTGATGGCGTGGGCACAAAATTTGAAGAAATTATGGTGATAACCGATAGCGACGCCTATTGGCTTGACGATGACTTGCCTCATAATCAGGTCTGGGCAGGCGCCAAAAGCACACTTGAGTTTACTTAAAAGCGCTTGCGTTTTGCCTGTAGTTTGTGCGTGCTGGCCAAAACGTAAAGCAATCGCCTACTTTATCGTACCGGCCAGCCACACAGAGATACGACTAGCGCAATAGGCATCTGTGGCCGTAAAGGCCGGGATCACAGTCTCCGCTTTTTCAGGCTCAGGCACATCCACACTGCGGACACTTTGCATGGTTTTGCGCAACACCTGTGCATCAAAGGCGTTTTTCAGTCGCGCTTCAAAACCGCTTTCCATACAGGCCTGAAAGCGCGCTTTAATACCTTTGATGGCCTCGCCGAAATCGGCTTCTGATAATGGCAAATTTTTATGCATTTCACGCTGATTTTGTTTGGAAAATGCTATTTCTGTATAAATACGTGCCGCGTGAGCCACTTCAATAAGACGTATTTTTTCCAGTTCAACGGGGCTGAGCGCAATCGTTTTTTCTGTTCCCTGCGCACGCACGCCCAAGACAAGAGCACTCCATATCACCAGCGCCGTAAAAAAAACGTGTATTGAAAAAGAGGAAACCTGGTTTAGCAATGCCGTCTGTTTCCCGGTACGGGTCGGTGATTTACCCTCACTACAATTTGTACTCATCAAGAATTATCCATCAGCAGCGACCGCAATGCATTTTCTGTTTTTCCATCAACATTGGTAACATGTACTGTTTTCACCCGTTCTGTATTGCCTTTGACCACGGATACAGTCGAACGGGACACGCCCGCCGCCTTGGCCAGCAGCTTTTCAAGCGCAGCATTGGCCTTGCCTTTTTCCGGCTGAGCTCGAACACGAGCCTTTAAATAGGTGCGGCCCATGGCGTCCCGGGCCAAACCCTCTAGCCGATCTGTGCTGGATTTTGGTTGTAACCTAACACGCAACACAAAGCCTTCGCCTTGCCGGGTAAGTGCGTTTTCACTCAAAATCAGGATACCAGAATACTACGAAGTATGATCTTTAAAAATTCCAGACCAAGCAGTAAAACAATGGGAGAAAGGTCCACACCGCCAAGCGCCGGGATCACCTTGCGTATATGGCGCAATGCCGGCTCAGTCACAGCATAGGTAAAACGCCCTACCCCGGCGACAAACTGGTTACGCGGATTGACCACGTTGAACGCCACCAGCCAGCTTAATATGGCACTGGCAATAATCACATACTGATATAGCGTTATGACTGAGCTTAACAGTCTAAAAATATCATAGCCCACGAGGCATCTCCTTGTTGATCTTTTCTGATGTAACTATACGCACCTTGCTTCGCAAGAGCCAAGATAAACACCAGTCTTGACAGAATATCAACGCGCTGCCTATAGCCTCAACTTCCTCCATGAGATAAATTTCGGGGCCATAGCTCAGTTGGGAGAGCGCGTCACACCCCTCATGTCTATTTTAATCTGACAATGCCTCTGCAAATTTGGGGCACATCAAAATGAAATCAAGAAATGGTCGAACATGCGCCTACAACAGATTAATATTTTTTATGCCGTATATACCAATGGCTCAATTAGTGCTGCAGCACGTAAGTTGAATGTTTCTCAACCCGCTGTCAGCAAGGCATTGCGTCATACTGAAGACCAATTAGGTTTTTTATTGTTTGAAAGAACCGGACAAGGCCTTGTTCCCACAGAGGAGGCACATCGGCTTTATGAAGAGGTCAGTAAAGTTCATCAAAACGTCAGTAATATCCGACGTACCGTACAAAACCTTCGTAGTGCCCTTTCCGGACACATCAGAATATCAACTATTACTGGATTGAGCTACGATCTGTTACCCAAGGCTATTGCCAAGTTTCGCAAGACGCACCCTAACACCACATTTGAACTTCAAACGCAGCACTATGGCGATCTTGTCTCATCCCTGCGTTCTTATGAAAATGACCTTGGGTTGGTATTTTCGGCACCTGAGCATTCTGGGCTTCAACGCATCAAGCTTGGAGAAGCTGAATTTACCTGTGTTTATGTTGGGGAAATGCTGGTCAATGGCCCCACACGCGTACCACTTTGTGAAGTAGCGGGAAAAGATTATATCGCCATGAATGCGAACGGCCCGTTAGGTGGGGTGTTGTGGCAAGAAATCCAGAAGACAGAGGGTTGGGTTGATCCCGTTGCGATTGCGGAATCGTGTTTTGTTGCCAAAAGCTTGGCAGCCAGTGGCATTGGCATTGCGATCGTTGATGAATTTACAAGCTCAGCCGGTGGACATGAGAATCTAAAATATAAAAAACTGGCACCGCCTTTGAAATTTGAAGTCAATGCCCTTTACGCTCAAGCACGACCACTTCAGGCATATAGTCAAAAGTTTTTGAACTGTTTTCGAAGTGTTTTAGACGAATATTTTGCCCAGCAGCAAGGTGCGCAAAAGTGATTGAGACTGTTTATTTGTCCTTACGTGTTTCAATTGTTTGAGAAAAATAAATGATGTTGGCGTAGATGCGTTCACTGCCCCGCCAAAGTCCACGAAACACAAGATCATCGGCCATAGTAACGATAATCCCTTTTCCCAATCTGTGTACGGCGATCGCCGGTGTGCCAGCCAGTTCTGTCAATTTTTCCTTGCTCACAAACCCTGACAACAAAGGCTCATCTGTATATCGAAACGGTGTATCATAGCTAATTTTACCCCGATCTATTGTTTCATTCCATGTCCTGAACAGAGATGTTTCCCCCCTTTGAAAACCGTATGCGTAGGGGTGAGTTAAATCTGCGATTGTGCGAAATACAGACCCCCTAACCAACCTGTCACCATTATCCCTCTCATAATCCTGATAGGCACGGTACTTGGGTTCCGTATCATCGGCATTCTCTTTGTCTTGATCGTCCTTGCCGTCTTCGTCGTTTTTATCACTGATCGGGATTATGTTTTTCGTCACCCATTTGGCAGCATTTTTTTGAGCAACCAAAATACCGCCATTATGGGTCCAGTCATTTAACAGATCGAGATTTGGTGAAAGACGGGAATAATTGCCATCTGTCATGAGGATGTGTGTGTACTGCGACAGATCAGTGTTACCCAGCCGACCTATATCCAGCAATGTTAACGGCGCACCTATGCGTCTATCAAAAAAGTGCCAAAGGGCTCCGGCTTCTGTATTTTTAACACCTGAGCCAACCAGAAGAGCCACTTTAACTTTATGCACGGCCTTCATATCGCGCGACCCCAGATCCGGTCCTTCATACGTCAGGCCACTTGCAAGGGCTATCGTCTCTACAGTGCGTATCGTGGATAAAATACGTTCCAGAGATTTGGCCACTGCTTCATTGCGGACACCAACCACTATGGTTCCCTGGGCAAACACCTGGCGTTTTCCCCCGACCAGTTCTGCACCAAACGGTTTTGCTGCTACTCTTGGAATGATACCCTCGACAAGCAATGCCTGCAAAAATGCAGGGGCATCAAGCTGGTTCCAGGGAACAGCATAAGCCACAGCATCCTTGTTAATGTCTATCTCTGTGTGTTTGGACACCCCGCTCACAGGGTTTCCAAGGCGCCCGGAAATATTCTTTATCGGCGCAAAGGGCAGATTAAACGCTGTTGGCAAATTCCAGGTGGAAACATCATAAAAAACATTGTCGTCAAATGATGTTCTTGTCTCGAATAAAGAGGTAACCAGCCCATACTGCGCTGCATTTGTTGGCACAACCCAAGCATGGCCGGGTACAAATGTCAGGCCATCAAAAGTGATGTCCTTTGATAATTCGTGCACGGTAATATTATGGGCAGACATCATTTCTATCATTGCCCGTGCACGTTCCAAATCCCCGTCATCGGAAAAAACATAGCCCTTGATTTTGGCCTTATCGGCTCGCTTCCCCTCTTGTTCTTTGAAAGTGAAACGATAGTGAATAAGCTCATCTCGTAAAGCATCACTGCCGCGCATGAGTGAAAATGAGGTGGTGATCTGATTTAAAATTGATTGATTGAACGTCAATTTTTCTCCATCAAAATCCCTGATTTGTCCACGACTTGCCGTTTGTTCAAACAAAAGGCCTATGCCACCTGTAATGTCAGGGTAGGCAGAACCTTTCCCATAATAAAAATCATCAAAGACTTCTTCGGAATAATACTCTTGCCCTGTCTTATCCAAAGCTTCTGCATGGAACCGTGCGAGACGTTTGGTGATTTTTTGGTTTTCCGCCAGCGTTAGAGGGTGTGTTCGTTTTGGGTGTCCTGGTTGGAAAAAAAAACTGGGTTTATTGCCGCCCTGTTCGTGATAATCTCCAAGAACATGAGGTTTCCAGCGTTGATATTGCTCGATACGGGCTTTGGATTCCGGGTGCACAACAAAAATCCAGTCCCGATTTAAATCGGCCCAATAATGGTTAGTACGGCCGCCGGGCCAGGGTTGGTGTTGCGTTCTTTGTGCTTTATCTGAATTTTCTACGTTTGTGCGATGCCCATTAGCCCATTGAGCAAACCTGGCGAGACCATCAGGGTTTTGAGCCGGTTCAATAATTACAACAGTTTGTTCAAGAAAGCTTTTTACCCAAGGCTCATCAGATGCGGCCAGATAATAGGCAACCAGCATCGCGGCATTGGAGCCACTTGGTTCGTCCCCATGTATGGAATAAGCCAGCTTTAGTACCAGAATATCTTCATCCGGTGATGCGGCATCAATATGCTGTTTTCTTATAGTTTCCAGGTTTTCAATATTGTCTGGTGAAGAAATATAAATATTAGATAGCGGGCGTTTTTCATAACTGCGGCCCGTGACTTCCAAATGGGCTTTGGCCGACGCTGTCGCCAAAGCTGTCATATAGGAAAAAAGCCCTTCAGGAGTGACGTGCATATCCCCAGGAGCATAGCCAAGGGTTTCATGCGGCGCAGGGATGGTGGCATCATATTGATGTTCGCCAGAAAAATAGAATGAAAGGTAATTAGCTTCTGTAATTTCTGGCTCACTATGCTTACCAACACCAGAAAATCCGGGCACTGCCGAGCAAAGCACAACAGCAACACACAAGGTAAAAATTTTCAACATTCGAGTTTTCACAGACATTTCTATTTATCCACCAATTTGATTTTCTGTTGTTTTCGCATTGTCGGCGAGCAATATTTTCATCATCTCCCGCGCCGCCATACGGGAAAATTCTCTTATCGTTTTACGGTTTTCATTTTCATGCATTTCTACTGTAATAGCGGCAGTCCCGTAGGTTTTGTACACGTATGCCTTTGATGTTGGCCGGTCGGTATTATGACTACCCTGGCGCAACAGGCCAATATCAGGGCCTGCGTTAATCATGGCATTGTGCCATCGTGTAGCAAAATTGTGCGGGCGCGTTTGCACATCATCTGTTTGCGTATAAATGACGTTTTTAAATGTTGAATGGAAATCCAGAAACAGCGCCAGTTCGTCTCTGCCACCATCATTAATACGCACCAATTCATCACGCATAAGCTGTGTTTCCGGTTCGGTAAACGGCCCCCAGTCACGATTTAAGTCTTTCCCATTGGCATTCAAACGCCAATTGCCGGCACGTACACCATCGGGATTAAGTACCGGAACCATCACCACCGAAAAGCTCTTGCGAAACCGCCGGGCAAGCAAAGAACTGCCCAGTAATTCTTCGGCAAAGGCAAAAAATGAAAATGCCCCCGATACCTCCGGGGGGTGTTGACGCCCAACAAGCATTATCGTTCCTTGCCGGTTTTGCGTAGTCGCTGGCGATTCCAGCTTTATTATCTCTGTACCCAACACAGAATTACCAAGGCTTGTTGTTGTGAGGAATGGAAATGCACCAAGGCTCATCTCGATCCATTGTTGGTAGTCTGTCTTAGTAACAAGTTCCTGCGCAGAGACATAGACAGGGTCCCTGGTCAGAGGAATGGTTAGCACGGCCTCATCACCGTCTTGATTAATGTGTATATTTTCCCTGGGCAGACGGGACCAATGTTCCCTGTCATGGCTAATATTTGCAGGATAGCGATGCTTGAAACCCGGATATGACAGTGAAAGCCTGACGGTTTGGTGGCTGTCTGAGCGCAACTGAAAAGCGTACCAGGGACTTGGGTTGATGGGTGTCGCTTCTGGCAAGATCGTCAAATGAAACCCTTCATCACCGACATCGCATTGATCAACTCTGCCAGCATCAAAATTTATATATAGCTGTACATCCTGCCATGAACAAAGCGCTTCTCCATCGGGAGATGATGTTAACAAGGGCGTTGTTGATGCGCACCCGGTAACAATCAGGGCCAAAGTCAACACTATTGCAGAATAACGTGTCTCAGGCATTTTCATACCAGACAAAAAAATAAAAAGGAGGGCAAAACTGCCCTCCTTTTTTTTGTGTGTTTAGGGCTAAAACCCATTGATCAGAATGCTTTTTTCAAATCAACATAAATGACCCTGCCGCGGGCGTTATGCATGCTTGATTTAAAACCTCTAATTTCATCATCAAGCCTTGGTGCCTCATCGGTGATGTTGGTGGCCCCGACACGAATGCGTGTATCAGCCAACATGCCATCACCCGGGTGCTCATACTGGGCATAAAGGCTCAGCGTAGCCCAGTCCTTGACCTTATGTGGGTCACCATTTGAATCAGGACCGGCACCGGTATCAATAAAGCTACCCACGTAACGAACCAATCCGCCAGCGCCTATGCCACTGGGGTGACGCCAGGCAAAGGTGCTTGTCGCACGCCATTTTGGCGTACCATTCTCCCTGAGAATACTACCCGAGTTTGAAACTGTAACGGACGAATCAATGAGTCCGGCCTCATTAGCATCGGTGACTTGAAGATCCCGAGCTGACGGCTCAATGAAAAATTTCTTCATCCGTGCGACGTTAACCTTGAAATTAAAGTCACCAAACTCGGTATCATCAAGTTTGTAATAAGCTGCGTAATCTACGCCTTTGATGCGGCGAGGTAACAGATTAAGAAATATATCCTCAATGAAAAGGATATCACCAACAGCATCAATACCGGTGCCCGCAAAGAAGGCAACTTGATCAACCGTAGGCGCTGCACGCACAATCGCGGGGTTAGACAATCCCTGGACCCGTAAGGCATAATCAAGGTCTACGTGGTTGTCGCCACCAAAAATGCCAACGACATCCTTTTGTTTTATGTCCCACCAGTCGGCGGTAAATGTGAAACCGTTGAGGAAATCCACTGTTTCCGGAAAGAACTGTGGCTCAAAGATGACGCCATAGGTAAAGTTCTTGTCCTTCTCCGGCTTCAGATCAGGGTTACTGGTACGTCGTTCTTCGCGTGATTCCGTAAAGCCATCGCAGTCTCCGAATGTTGCAAAAGTACCGTTACGAACGCCTGCTTCACAGAAGATGCCATCTTCATTAGTGTTCGAGCGGAACACAACAGGATCATTGACCTGTTGCAAGTTTGGCGCACGGAAACCTTTGGCCCAGGAGGCACGGCCCTTGATCCAGTCAAAGGCTGACCAGGTACCGGCTACACGAGGCTTAAATCCGCTGGAACCAATATCTGAAAACTCCTCGATCCGGCCAGCAAGTTGCAAGCTCAAATCATGGATAAAGGGTATATTGTTATGATCAGCTACCACTGGAACAAAAAGTTCACCATAGGCAGAAAAGACTTCACGAGACCCCTTGGAATCTGATGTTGGGCTGGAGCCCATTGCATCACTGCCAACAAACTGACCGGTGACCGGGTTGGTAAACGTAACCGTGCCATCCAGGCGGTCATCACGATCTTCTACATACGATTCGTACCTTACCTCAGCACCAAACGCGACACCCAGTGATCCGCCAGGCAATTCATAAAGATCGCCGTTGGATAGTTTGAAATCGGCCAACGCAAGCTCGGTTGTGCTTTGACGCTTTACATCAATCAGGAACTTGTCAATGACACTTTGTGGATTGGTCGTACTATCCAAAGAATTGGGGTTGTCCGGGTCCGCACCATTAAACATGTTAAAGGCATCCGGTGTTTCATTATCCAGTGCTTCGGCAAATAATGTCGAAGATATACGATTGTCCGTTACGTCCGTAGTTCTGGCGCGTGAGTAAAGCGCAGCACTGTCCCAGTCCCAACCGGAAGAGCCAAAATCACCACGGGCACCAATGAGTGAACGAAATGTCGTATTGGCAACCATGACGTTCCGCCGCCCGATTTCAGTGAACCTGTAGCGGGCACCATCAACAAAGACAGGCAGACCTTCTATCGGCACATTCGTTAATCCAGGCAGACGATTGGGATTGACCGTCCCGTCTGAAAAGACGACCGGACCAAACGGGTTCCAGTAATTGTTTGCCGGTATCACAATGTCACCGCTGGAGATCGGTGTGATCGCCTCAATTGTTGCATCGGTTTCGGCACGATAAAAACCGGCCTCGCCATAAATTTCTACATTGTTGTTAAGCTCATGGTTGAGGAAAGCAAAAACATTAACCCGATCCCGGTCTGAAATCAGCGAGCGGTCTGCGCCCCGGTTGTGGCGCAAAGCACGGTCCAGACTACCATTGTCAATACAAAGACCCGGCGTTGTCAGGGTGGTCGCGCTGTCTGCACGGCAACCACTAAATGTATCCGGCTGAATGTGGAAGCCGCCATCTGCATCTGTAAGTGTTGAACCATTTTGCCGAACGCGCGTACTGCTGTTCGTATTCAGCGTAAACTGGCCCCAGGCAGTTCTGGTGTGACGATTATCAAAACTTGTATCGCCCTCAAAAGTTGTCCCGATCAGGAAACCACGTTGGTCAGAATTGGCCGACAAAGGCACTTCGCTGGACTGAAGACCATTGCGTTGCGAAATACTGCCTGCAATCGAAATATTGGTGCGCCCATCATTAAAATCCTTACCAAGGTTGATGGTCAGTTGTTGTTCATCAAAACCGGTATCGTCTGAAAAGCTATGCCGGAAAGAAGCGGAGGCACCTTCATAGTCATTTTTCAAAAAGGTATTGAACACACCGGCAACAGCATCAGAACCATAAATGGCAGAGGCACCGTCATTCAATATTTCAACCCGACTAATCCCCGCAACAGGCAGGGCATTCATGTTCACAGTTGTTGAAGGAACTGCATTTTTAACCTGCGTACCTGGGTGGTTCACCATCCGGCGACCGTTAAGCAGCACCAATGTGTTACCAGGGCCTAATGAGCGCAAATTAATCGAGGAAACATCACCCCGGGCATTGTTGACCGTGTTGTTATTATCGTCACGAAAATCAACCTCACCCTGGCCAGGTAGCGAGCGAATAAGGTCATCCCCGTCAAAACTGCCAAGAGCATCAATGTCTTCGACACTAACAATTGAAACAGGCAATGTCGCCGTAACCTTTGCGCCCTTGATGTGCGTGCCGGTCACCACAATGGCCTCTTCGGTTTTGCTGGCCTCTTGGGCAGAAACTGCCGTGGCTATGGCAAACACAGGAATAACAGTGGAGACGAACAAACTACGTCTCATACATTCTATTTTTCCACGACTTTTGGACTTCAACATTTTTTTCCCCTCTTAGGATCCATGTAAGTAAAACATAAAAAAAAAACGGTATTGGTCTAATGCTACACGCTGAATTGAGGTTTTGGGAAATGCGTATTTCATAGTAGGGTATAACCTGAGGTTATATTGAGGGTAAATTGGAGAGAGAAACACAAAAATATGTGACAATTTCATCGCACATGATAAAATTAAATAACAACTTTGACTTCAAGCTATATATGGCAATTTAGTGTTTCTAATTCTCCAGGTTGATAATACCCTGATTATCCACAATGGTAAGCTGTGTGCCAAACTCCTGCGAGCGTTGTTTAATATCCTTGAGCAATGAAAATGCGCGCTCACCCTTTAAGGGAAATGGCTGCATCAAATCCGGACCAGCCCCTGCCAATGCGGTGATTTGTGCAGATTGAAGTCCCTTTTTTGAAGCCCGTATATTTACAAGAAAATTATCACCCCAATAGTCATGATTATGGCTAAAAATAAAATTACCCATAGAGTAAATAATAAGTCCATCACCATAAACTTCTACGCCGCGAGGTACATGGGGGTGATGACCAAGAATAACGTCTGCACCGGCATCTATCAGGTTGTGGGCAAATTCCCTGGCGGCAGGATGCACCTCTGATTTATTTTCCAATCCCCAATGCAACGACAAAACAACAATATCGGCGTTGTCACGAACGGACTCGATGTTTTTTCTAATAAGAAAAGGATCTAGCGGTGCGGCCCCGGAGCGTTCATGTGTTGCAAAACCAAGAGACGTGATTGTCGGGTTAACACCATATGTATAAGCTAGAAAAGCAACACGAACGCCATCGACAACAATAATTTCCGGCTGCGTTGCCTTTGCCAAATTTAATCCCGTTCCAACTTTTTTAATACCAGCATCAGCCAGGACATCGATGGTATCAGCAATGCCTTCTCCTTCTGCATCAAAGGCATGATTGTTGGCGGTAGAAACAATATCCACACCAGCCCTTGCCAGGGCCTTTGCAAAAGAGGGCGGCGTTCTGAATGAACCGCTCAGGCGGCCATTTTCCGAAAGTGGCGTTTCCAGATTCAAAAAGGCAATATCAGCGGAACGTAAAACCTCGGTAACTTGCGAAAATGGGTAATCGTTACCATCACGATCATCCTCAAAAGTCATACCATATTGCTTTGCCGCATTATGGTGTGAGCTGTCTGTTTCCAAAATGCGGCCATATTCACGCTCAACAAACGCCTTGCTTTCGTCATTGGCAACGAACGACAATCGACGCCAACCATCTTCTCGCATCAATGACTTTGTATCTGCAATGCCCACATAATATTCCGGGTCACGTACCCGGCCACTCCACTCGACATCGCCTGCAGCGATAATGCTGACTATGCCATCCCCATTGGGCGCTGGTGATGGCAATGATGCGCACGAGGATAAAACGAAGGCTAAGGCGACAATAACCACCCCGGATACTTGAAATTGGTTTTTCATAATATTTTGGGCTGACATAGCTAAGGGTTGAAACTTTACTTGAACCACCATTTGTGGAGTATTTTGTTGAGGTTGGCAACCGGGCGGTAATTGAAGCGCCATTCGCACTCCCATTCGCACTCTTTAATAAATAGATGAATAAGTGTTGTTTGGAGATGCCGTTATAGGCTCGAAAGCAATCTGTATAGACGGTGCTGCCCGGCCTTACCTTCTGGCAAATGATCGGCAGAAGCGTTTGAGTGAAGCATTTGGGATGATGGTGACATGCATATAATGACCGTAATAGCGGTCGTTTTATATTGACATGACCTATATATCGGTCATTACTTGATTGTTTAAGATGAATTTGATATGCTAATCACTAGGAAACTAATTAAGAGACAAAACAATGACAAACTCTGCCAAGCGCGCATATTCTGCTTATAGCTCTGACGCCATGCATTTGCTAGGCGCAACTATCCGTGCTGAACGCAAAACCAAGAAAATGTCGGAGGCCGAGTTAGCTGAGCGCGCAGGTGTTTCGCGCAGCGTCATTCAGCGTGTGGAGCAAGGCGACATGACATGCGGCGTCGGTATAGTTTTTGAAGTTGCCCATATCGTAGGCATTTCATTATTTGATGCAGGGCCAAGCAGACTTGCTAGCCAAATAAAGCAAGTTGAAGACAAGCTGACCCTTCTGCCAAAAACCATACATAAGAAGAAAAAGGTAATTAATGATGACTTCTAAAGACGATTACCAAGAAGCTTATGTCTGGATTTGGCTGCCGAATGCCACAGAGCCTGTTGTCGCGGGAAAGTTAGCGCAAGATGGCGAGGATTTAGTTTTTGCCTATGGTAAAAGCTATCGTGAACGCAAAGAGGCTATCCCAATTTACGAACCTGAATTACCCTTAAAATCAGGTACTTTATCGCCGTTAAATGGCCTGAATATGCCAAATTGTATTCGCGATGGCGCGCCGGATGCTTGGGGACGGCGCGTGATCATCAACCGTCAGATGGGCCTTAAAGGTTCTGCTGTTGATGTTGATGATTTAAATGAGCTTACCTATCTTCTAGAGTCTGGTTCCGACCGTATTGGCGCATTGGACTTTCAAGTCTCTCCCACCGAATATGTGCCACGGCAATCACAAGGCGCATCACTTGAAGAGCTTATGAATTCAGCTGAGCGTGTAGAAAAGGGCGTGCCGCTCTCCCCTGAATTAGACCAAGCCTTATTCCATGGCAGCTCTATCGGCGGCGCCCGCCCTAAAGCACTTATTCAGGACGGCGACACAAAATATATCGCCAAATTCTCAGCCAGTAATGACAGCTACAGCGTTGTCAAAGCTGAGTTTATCGCCATGCGCTTGGCACATCTTGCAGGGCTGAGTGTTGCGCCCGTAAAAATGGTAGAAGCCGCCCATAAAAGTGTGTTGCTGATTGAACGCTTTGACCGTGCCCCTGTAAAAAATGGCTGGCACCGTAAAGCAATAGTATCAGCTTTAACTATCCTGGAACTTGACGAAATGATGGCGAGATACGCCAGCTATGAAAAGCTAGCTGAGATTATTCGTCTCCGCTTCACAGCACCAAAAGATACCCTGAAAGAGCTTTACGCCCGCATGGTGTTTAACATCCAATGTGGCAACACTGATGACCACGCCAGAAACCATGCCGCTTTTTGGGATGGCAAGTCACTCACTCTCACCCCTGCCTATGACATTTGCCCGCAAAGCCGCGCTGGCGGAGAAGCAACTCAGGCCATGCTGTTAGTCGGAAACAATCGCTACAGCCAGCTCAAGATTTGTATTGAAGCAGCTCATCACTTCAGGCTCTCTAAAGTTGAAGCAAAGGCAATCATCGAACACCAGAAATCTATCATCGTAGAAAATTGGGACGCTGTATGCGATGAAGGGTAATACCCCCCTTTATAGAGGGCATCGTAAGTAGAACGGTTATGCGGCTATGGACATGTCCATGGCCGATTTCTGTTTTGGCGTGATACCGCCGATAGCCATATTGGGTCTTTCGTTATTGTAAGTCCAGAGCCAGTCG
>JAJFFS010000011.1 GCA_021776515.1 Robiginitomaculum sp.
ACTGGCTCTGGACTTACAATAACGAAAGACCCAATATGGCTATCGGCGGTATCACGCCAAAACAGAAATCGGCCATGGACATGTCCATAGCCGCATAACCGTTCTACTTACGATGCCCTCTATAAAGGGGGGTATTACCGATGGTTCTCAGCAAACGGGATGCAAATAATAAGGGGAAGGCAGGAAAACAAGAGCTCTGATGACTCATCAACAAATAGCTGTATCACCCTGGATGCGCTTCAATTGGAAAACACAAGTATTGCTGGAAATGTGTATATACGGCCTGCCCTTGGGAGATTTGACCCTGATTTTAATGAGTATGATGAAGAAATAAGAGATAAAAAGCCTAAAATAACAGGTAATGTACGCTTCGGCCATGCTAAAATAGGTGGGCGTTGGGAAGTACAAAATGTTAAGTTCGCTGGTATAGTTGATATGCGCAACTGTCACGTTTCCGTATTAACAGATCATATCAGTAATGGGGGTTGGCCTGAAGATAAGGGTAAGCTTTTGCTTGATGGGTTTAAATACGATGCATTGAAAATCACTAAAGATAACAACGAAGGCGAATATAACAACGAAGACGAAAGTAGCGAAAAACCTAGAGGTATAAGGCATTTAAAAGGGGTAAAAGAAATTATAGCTGAAGACAAAGAAAAAAAAGCAGCAAAAAAACAAACCAGAAAAAACAAACACTATATTGAATGGATAGAACGCCAATATAAAAACCCTGATAAGCTTGAGGGTGAAGAATTTCGGCCGCAACCTTATCAGCAGTTAACTAAAGTTTTACGGGCACAGGGCCATTCCGAAGAGGCAGACAAGGTGGCCATTCAAATGCGTAAAACACATCTCCAGAGTGGGAAAAATTATCTTCTGGGGCGCCTTTTTCAATGGGCTTTATATCATACATGTGGATTTGGTTATTCAGGTGTCCGTGTGTTTTGGACATTTGTTGTCTGCTTTACAGTTGGTTCGGTAATGTATGCAATGTCTGCTCATAATGGCTTTTTTGGCCCTGCTGATGATGTTACCGGGAGCAAACATGAGACTGTTGCGAATGTTAGTTATGTTCTTTTGTCCCCGGCAAAAGAAATATCACGCGGGTGCCCGGGTCATGTAGCGCCATTATATACACTAGATGTTATTATACCGGTTATTGATTTGGGTCAGCGCAGGATGTGCATTTTTGATCCACAGGGGTATTGGGCACCTCTATGGCGAGCGTTACATATGCTTTTTGCCATTATTGGCGCTACCTTGTTTGCGATAACAATCATTACGCTGACGGGCTTTATGCGCAGGGAATAAACAACATGACCGATCTCATCTCACTTGCCGCCAATGCTCCCAAGGCCGAATTGCATTTGCATATCGAAGGCTCGTTCGAGCCGGAGCTGATGTTTGCCATCGCGCAGCGCAATGGTGTAAAGCTGCCCTTTGCCAGCGTAGAGGACATTCGCGCCGCCTATAATTTCTCTAATTTGCAGGAATTTCTGGATATTTATTATCAGGGCATGAGCGTGCTGCTGTGTGAGCGTGATTTTTACGACCTGACATGGGCATACCTAAAGCGTGCTGCCGCCGACAATGTGATCCACACCGAAATTTTCTTCGACCCACAGGGGCATACGGCGCGCGGTGTTGCCTTTGCCGATGCGATCGGCGGCATTGCCCGCGCGTTGGGCGATGCGCAAGACAAGTTGGGCATGTCCTCAAAACTCATCATGTGTTTTTTACGCCATTTGAGCGAAGAAGACGCTTTGGCAACGCTAGAGGAAGCGCAGCCGTTTATGGCGCTTATTGATGGTGTGGGGCTGGATAGTTCCGAAATTGGCCATCCTCCATCCAAATTTGAACGCGTGTTTGCCAAAGCCCGGGAGCTGGGTTTGCATATAGTGGCCCATGCAGGCGAGGAAGGTCCGCCGGACTATATCTGGCAGGCGTTGGACATATTGAAAGTGGAACGAGTGGACCACGGCAACCGGGCATTGGAAGACGGCAAGCTGGTCGCGCGACTGGCCGATGAGGGCATGTGCCTGACCGTTTGTCCGCTGTCCAATCTCAAGCTTTGTGTGGTCGATGACATGAAAGCGCACCCCATCAGGGCCATGCTGGATGCCGGGTTAAAGCCCTGCATCAACTCTGACGACCCGTCTTATTTTGGTGGCTATGTGAACGATAATTTCGCCGCACTGATAGATGCTTTACCACTCACCCGCACGGATGTGGAACAATTATTACGCAACAGCTTTGAAGGTGCCTTTCTGGCGGCAGAGGAAAAAAACAAGGCCCTCCGCCGCCTGGAAGACTATCTGTTATCCGTGGGCTAGACCCAGATTAAACACCTAGTGACCGCGTCCACCGCGGCGACCACCATCATGTCCACGACCACCGCGTCTGCCACCACGGCTAAACCCGCGGCCGCCACGGCCAGAATGACCAAAGCTTTGTCGTCCGCCACGACGCCTGCTGTAACCGTTGTGTTTGCCCCGACCGGAATGGCCATAACGGCTACGACCACCATAGTTCCCATAGGAAGGGGAATAACCCCGCCGTGAACGGTAATGCTTTCTACCGCCGCTGTAATACCCGTCATCGGCAAGTGCCAGGCCAAGGGCGGCACCGGCAATGGCACCAATGATGGCCCCTTCTTCGCGGTTGTCATAACCGGCCGCTTCATGGCCGATCACGCCACCCGCCAGACCACCGATAATGGCACCGGCAACATCATCACCATGTCCGCGGTGGGAAGAGTGCCCGTAATGACGGCTGTTGTCATAACGGTGTCTGTCACCGGCAAATGCCGTGGAAACAAACATCAGACTGGCGCCAAAAGCTGCCGCCACTATTAAAAATTTACGCATATTATCCTCCTTCCCTCGCGGAATTCAGATCCAGCTTGAGGTTAGCCTAGCGGATTACATACAAACGGTAAATATAAATTTCTTCACAGCTTTGTGAGCAATTATTGCGGATTTATTTCATCACTGCCCGAACGGTACTTTCCCCATAAACCAAAGATCCCAAGGCCATGCCAGAATGAAAATACTGCGCACGCCAATGGGGTCGCAAACGATCCAGCAGCAAGGCTTCGCCTGCACCAAGGGCATAAAAACTGACACGGCCATGTTTGGCCATGTCAAAATTGTCCAAATTTCTGAGAACCCGAACTCTTAAATTCAGGGCCAGCGCAGAATAATCATGAGGGCTTTCACCCCGGCGAAAACGCTCTATTGCAGCTTCGGCAAAAGCAATTTCACTATATCGGGACACCCCTTCCTGCCACAGTTGAAACTCGGCATAACGGCCTTCGGCAATGCTGATACGGGCAAAGGCTGCGCGGCGGGCCTTTTGATAAACCAAAAGCCGCGATTGAAACGCGGCATCTTCGCCGGCGCGCAAGGCATGGCCAAGCGCGTGGGCCATATTCTGAAACCCTTTTGCCACATCCGTTTGTGCATAAGGAAAAGGGTAATTCAGCATCCACATGCCACTGTCATCACCGCCAGACAGATCAAGAGCGCTCACTTGTTTATAATAATCTGGCTTACTCATTTGAAGTTGGTGAAAATGCTCGTGCAGCAATGTGGAAACCCAGGCTGCATTATTGCCTTCGGTCACGTCTGGTATGCCAATAACCACGGTTGCAATACCATCAACGGCGGGGAATGTGGCTTTCAAATTAGGGGCAAACTCCCGTTTTCGAATCTTAACGGAACATCCGGTAACTGGCTCGGTTCCCAAGGCTTCAAAACCTTCTGCGGCGCTTGCCGGGCAAAAGAGAAAACTATGCTCATCGCCGGTGAGCAATATGGGGTACGGGGTTTTGGCAAATCCGGGCCAGATAGTATCGCCTTGCGTTTTGGCAATGGTGCGCGCTTCGACGATAAGCGGCGCTATATTTGCCGGCAGACTGGGCTGCGAGGCTAACAAAAGAGCGGATACAAGAACAATCATCTGCAGAGCGTATCTGAAATTTGCAAAATGACACGTTAAAGCTTTGCAAACTCAGCAGGTTTTTTCCTAACCTTAGGCCGTGGTATCCACATTGCTGCCGGGTGTGGCATCACTTTCGCTGGCGGCTTCCTGTTCTGTGGGTACAGGGGCCTGACCGGATGAAACCGCTACCATGGCGGCACGCAAGGTACGCTCGCCCAGAAGGTATCCTGGCTGGATCACCTCAACCACTTCGCCAGCAGGCGCAGTAGAGGGAAGTTGAACCACAGCCTGATGGTGGTTGGGGTCAAATTTTTCGCCCTTGGGGTCAATCTTGCGTACCCCGTGGCGGTCCAGCGCCGCGTGCAAGTTCTTATCGGTTAGTTCAACCCCTGAAATCAGCCCGCCCAACGCTTCAGAGGCATGATCGCGGGCCTCTGCCGGTATTGCCGCCAGCGCGCGGGATAAATTATCGGCTACATCCAGAAGGTCGCGTGCCAGCCCGGTCACAGCATATTTACGCGCATCAGCAATTTCCCGTGCGGCGCGTTTGCGGGTGTTTTCCGCCTCGGCGGCCACACGAAACATTTGTTCCCTGACCTTGCCCAGCTCTTCGCGCAGATCAGGTTCCTGATCTTCCGCCCTGGCATCAAGGGTTTCTTCGTCTGCCTCCAGAGTTTCGGTCTCAGGCTGCTCGTTTTCTTGTTCACTCATCTCTTGTCTGCTCACTTTCCTGTCAGGCGATCCAGTACATGCCCGACGGCACGGGCAGTATAATCCACCATGGGGATCACCCGTGCATAATTAATCCGTGTCGGGCCAATAACACCAAGGGCGCCAATAACCCGTCTTTCACTATCCATATAGGGTGCCACGATCACGCTTGAACCCGACAAACTGAATAAAGCGTTCTCTGAACCGATAAATATTTTCACCCCCGGTGCCTTGCGGGCTTGATCCATCAGTTCCACCATCCCCTTTTTACGCTCAAGATCATCAAAGAGAAAGCGGATACGCTCAAGATCTGCAGCAGCCTCTACAGTATGTAATAGATTAGAGCGCCCGCGCACAATCAAGGCCCGCTCGCCGCTGTTTCCCCCGGCCCAATCAGCCATACCCTTGGTGATAAGACTTTCCGCCGCTTCGTCCAGAGCGCTGGTGTGGGTGGTGATCTCTTGCAGAACATCTGTTCGTGCTTCTTCCAGCGTTCGCCCTTTTAAGCGCGCGGAAAGATAATTCCCGGCCTCGGAAAGGGCCGCAGGTGTAGCGCCCGGCGGTTGGTCCATCAGGCGGTTTTCCACGCTGCCATCTTCAAACACCAGCACCGCCAGCGTTTGTTCAGGCGATATGGACACAAATTCCACATGCTTTAGCGAAGTTTCATGTACCGGGGCCAGCACCAGCCCCGCACCGCCTGCCAGCCCTGAAAGCATGGAGGATGCCTCTGTCAGTGCTTGATCCAGCGTGCCACCATGGGCGCGCACGCGGCTGTCTATATCGCGCTGCTCTGTTTTTGCCAGATCACCAATTTGCAATAACCCGTCGACAAACAAACGCAAACCGATTTGAGTGGGCAGGCGACCGGCGCTGGCGTGGGGGGCGCTCAAGAGGCCCATGTTCGCCAGATCAGCCAGCGTGTTACGAATGGATGCGGACGACAGCCCGGTTTTGCCTTGTTGTGCCAAGGTGCGCGAGCCAACCGGTTCACCATCGCTAAGATAGGCCTCAACCAATTCACGAAAAATTTCGCGGCTGCGCTCATCCAGAGTGCTTAATGGTGATAATGGCGTAATATTCATCAGGAGAGGAAATGTTGCCTGAAGGCTTTCGTCAAGAGAGAAGCAAAAGAGGATTGCAGTATTTGCCAACTTGGTTATGACACCTTCACAGAAAAAATAGCGGAGTTTCCCCATGCGCCCATCAGGCCGCCAAGACGATCAATTGCGTACGTTCAGCCTTGAGACCGCCATCATGCCTTATGCCGAAGGTTCGTGCATGGCACGCTTTGGCAATACCCATGTTTTGTGTTCTGCCAGCATTAGCGATAAAGTGCCGCCCTGGATGCGGGGCAGTAATAAAGGCTGGGTAACGGCGGAATACGGCATGTTGCCCCGGGCCACCCATACCCGTATGCGCCGCGAGGCAGCCAGCGGTAAACAATCGGGCCGCACTCAGGAAATCCAGCGTCTGATTGGCCGCTCTTTGCGGGCGGTAACAGACTTAACGGCATTGGGCGAGCGCCAGATTGTGCTTGATTGCGATGTGATCCAGGCCGATGGCGGCACACGTACCGCCTCTATTTGCGGCGCCTGGGTAGCATTAAAACTGGCCTGTCAGGGTTTGGTCAAGGAAGGCGTGTTAAAAACCGATCCGGTTTATGACATGGCCGCAGCGATTTCCTGCGGTATTGTGAATGGTGTGGCGGTGCTTGATCTGGAATATATTGAGGACAGCCAGGCGCAAACGGATGCAAACTTCGTGCTTTCAGGCTCTGGCGGCATTATTGAAATTCAGGCCACCGCCGAGGACCGCCCGCTGGAATTTGAAGGTTTTGATGCGCTTTTGGCTCATGCCCGCAAGGGCTGCGCCGAGATATTTGAGGCACAAAAGGTGGCTGTTGAGGTTTAAAATTAAATCAGTGTCATCCCGGCCCGATCCGGGAGCCATCGTGCCGTTACGCTACACTATAGACCCCGGATCAAGTCCGGGGTGACACGGGGGCATTATTGACTCATGAAAACGCCAGATTTTTTTAATTCATTTTCGATCTGCGTCCGTAACTCTTGTGCGCCTGATAGGATGCTAATATCCACAATCCCTGTTGACGTTATCATTACAGACACTGCATAGATGAGATCCCCCCGCAGCTGATTATCCGTTATCAAATCATTGGCGATGGTAACAATATCAGCCCCGTTCTCTGGCGCCGGGCAGTTTGTGAGGATATGACGGTGTGCGCCTTCGACAGAATGACAGGACAGTAGATACATGTGCAGGTCAGGCGGAATAACCCGCCTTACGGTCATACGATAGGTGGGGATTATGGAACTGAGCTCAATTCCCCACGAGTTAGTATAGTATTGCGTTGTGAGATCGCGTAGCCCGGTATTTTTAATAAGCCCTAATTGCCCGGAACTCACCATTTCCGTATATGTTCCGTCTCGAAGGTGCATCGGCACGGAATTGCTGGCATGGTGAAACGCTCTGACGATTGTCCAGGCCTGTTCTTGGTTGATCGGCGGCGCATCCTTGCCTGCCAGCGCGATGCTTCCTAATTTTACCTGACGGATCCATAGCGATTTTCTTTCTTCAAGCATTTCGATGTCGTCAGAAACATCGTTGTGTAAGCGCAGAAGATAGCTGTGCGCACGCTGCTCATCATTGCGCGCTTCGTTCCACTTCTGCACTTGCAAACCAACAAACACGCCGACCACGACGATGAGAAAATCAAGAAAAATGGCGGTCCATTCCTGATTACGAAAATGCTTGATGACGCGGCGCAGGATCATGAGTGTTCCCCTAATTCTTGTTCGTTCTCACAACGTGTCATCCCGGACGTGATCCGGGATCCATTGTGCGGCTCACATTCACTATAGATCCCGGCACTATAGACCCCGGATGATTTCTGGCAAAATTTCCGGGGTGACACGCACAGAGTGCTGGCAGGCAGGCGGCGGAGGATCATGATCAAAACCCCTGAAATAGAAAATCGAGAGCGGCAGTGATGTCATCGCGATGCTTGTCCTCAATATTGGTGACGACCTTGCCCAGTCTGTAAGCAGGCAAGGCGGCAATATCGGTGGTCATCATCACATAGGTATCCTCCTGGATCAATAATGTTGGTTTGAGGCGCGGCAATACCTCGTTTGCTGCCTTTGAAAGCGGGATCAGCGGTACAACCACCCGGCTTGCCAGATCATCTAGCAGGTCTGCCTGAACATCGATTACCAACGGTACGGTTTTGCTGGCAAAACGATAAACGTCAAAGCGTGCCATTTATTCTTCTGCCGCCCAGTCGGGGTTCAACAAAACGCCGTCTTGTTCAATTCGTTGATTATGCGCCGCAAGCGCGGCAGAGTTTTGCTGCAACCATTGCTCGCCCAGCGCTTTTTGGACAGCTTGCAGGATACCGGATTCAGCCGCTTTGGAGGCGTTCAGATGCAATGCTTTTGCGGTTTCTATAATATCTTCGCGGATCGTCAGATTGATGCTACGGCGCTTGGAAGCGGCTTGATAATTTGTCTGGGACATGACGAAATTCTCTGTAATGTATGCGCATACATTCTGCTCGTAACTTATACGCATTGTCAATATCGGTGATAATAGCTACCGGATTCGACCAAACTCTATAACGCGGCGCAGGATCATGATTTTCTTTCTGGTTGGTTTCGTTGGCGATGAGTTCTATCACACAAAAAGTGTCATCCCGGAAAAACCTTGTTTTATCCGGGACCCATTGTGTATTTTCGCGGCATTATAGGCCCCGGATCAGGTCCGGGGTGACACTTTTGTGTTGGGTAGTGTAATCTTGGCCCCTCACGTCACAATCTGTGCGGCCAATTCGCTCATTTGGGTGTTAGCGATGGCCAGTTTGGCCAGTGTCCAGCCGCCGGTGGCATCCAGCTCATCAAATGTAAGCATGGTTTTTTCGGCCAGGGCACCATTGGCGGCTTTCCAGGACTGTACCAGTTCTTCCGCCCATGCCCTGTCGGTGGCATCGCCCTCTTTGCCAGCTTTTTGGCCGATCACTGCCGCGTGGGCAATGGCTGAGCTGGTGAGACCGCGCTGGGCGCTATAAAGATCTTCGATCAGGCGGCGCACCGCCAGACGGTCCCATCTTTGGTCGGTATCCAGTTGTCCGGCGGCGCCGCGCAAACGGTCAAAGCGGAAAGTATCACCAAAGGCATGATAGAGCGCGGCCACCGATAATGCTGGCCAGTTTTCCTTGTCAGCAATATCCAGCACATCGGTTGCCGAAATGAGCGGGCGCATCATGGCAACGTCGCGGGCAATATCCTTGGGCGCTCCACCTTCTTCAAATCTGGCGATCCGGTTGCGAATACGTTCCGCCTCAAAGGGAGAGATAAAATCACCGACCTCTTTGCACAGGACTTCAATGCCAGGTTTGTATTTGCCGATGAACGCATCCAGGTCATGAGTGGCAGAGCCAAACCGCCGGGCCAGCCAATAGCTTTCGCGGCGTACAAGGCGCATCACCTCGCGGTGCAACTCGTAAAGTCCGGATGCCGGGGCGCGGTTGTCATACGCATTGATGCGGGCGATCAGGTCATCAAAGCCAAACAAATGCCTGCTGGCTTCAAAGGCGCGGGCGCAATCGGCAATATTGGCACCTGAGCCAGCGGCCAGCCGATAGATAAATGTCGGGCCGCCCTGATTAATAATGTCGTTGACCAATACGGTTGAAATGATCTCGCGGCGCAGACGATGGTTCTCGCGCTCTTTTTTGAAATCATGCACGGCTTTGGGAAAATAGTTTGTCAGCACGGGTTCAAAGTGAGGATCATCAGGCAAATCGCTTTCCAGCAGGTCTTCAACCAAAGTGTTTTTGGCATAGGCCATGAGGGTGGCTATTTCTGGCCGTGTCAGTGTCTCACCGGCCTCGCGCCGGACCAGCATTTCATCGGTCGAGGGAAGACCCTCCACCACCCGGTCCAGCTGCCCTTTGGCTTCAAGGCTTTCCATGTAACGCTCAAAGGGTTCCATGTCATAGGGCGCCGTTAGCTGCGCCATGGAAAGCGCCAGCGTCTGATCATAATTATGGGCCAACACATGTTCGGCCACATCATCGGTCATCGAGGCCAAAACCTCATTACGCCCGTCGATGGATAATTTACCGGCGCGGATGGCGGTGTTGAGAAGGATTTTTAAATTAACTTCATGGTCCGAGGTATCAACGCCGGCAGAATTATCGACAAAGTCAGCATTGACGCGTCCACTATTGCGGGCAAACTCAATACGCCCGGCATGGGTAATCCCCAGATTGGCCCCTTCACCAATAACCTTGGCACGGATTTGACCCGCATTAACGCGGATTGCATCATTGGCCTTGTCACCAACCTGCCAGTCCTGTTCTTCGGCGCTCTTGATATATGTACCTATGCCGCCAAACCACAAAAGTTCACAATCGGCTTGCAACAGGGCATTAATGATAACATTGGGCGTGGCGCTGTCGTCTTTTATGCCGGTCAGAGCCTGCATTTCCTCAGACAGGGTAACCGATTTGGCACTGCGGCTGAAAATACCCCCACCTTTTGAGATAAGTTTCTGATCATAATCCTGCCAGGATGTGCGAGGCAAATCAAACAACCGCTTACGTTCTTCCCAATTAGCCTGCGCATCATCAGGGTGCGGATCGATAAAAATATCCCGGTGATCAAAGGCCGCCAGAAGGCGGGTGTGTTTTGATAACAACATACCATTGCCAAACACATCGCCAGACATATCGCCAACACCTATGGCGCTAAAGGGTTCGGATTGAATATCCTTATCCATTTCACGAAAATGCCGTTTCACCGCTTCCCATGCACCTCGGGCAGTAATGCCCATTTTTTTGTGGTCATAACCAACCGAACCACCAGAAGCAAAAGCGTCATCTAGCCAAAAGCCGTATTCCTCGGCCATAGCATTAGCAATATCGGAAAAAGTGGCAGTGCCTTTGTCAGCGGCAACAACCAGATAGGGGTCATCCTCGTCCCAGATCACCAGATTATCCGGATGAACAACATCGCCTTTGGTATCCAGCGTGTCGGTAATATCCAGAAGACCACGGATAAAGCTCTTATAGGCGCTAACCCCTTCGGCCTGAATATCATCGCGCGAACCACCGCGTGGCAATAGTTTGGGGAAAAAACCGCCCTTGGAACCTACAGGTACGATCACACTGTTCTTGACCTGCTGGGCTTTGACCAGTCCCAGAACCTCGGTGCGAAAGTCATCTCGCCGGTCTGACCAGCGCAAGCCGCCACGCGCCACCGGACCAAAGCGTAAGTGCACGCCCTCCACGTTTGGCGCCCAGACAAAAATTTCACGATACGGTTTGGGCGCTGGCAGGGTTTCCAGCTCACGGCTGGCGATTTTGATGGAAATACGGCTAAGCGGTTCGCCTTCAGCATCACGCTGATAAAAACTGGTGCGCTGAATGGCGCAGATCAGCCGCATCAGACGACGCAATACCCGGTCATGGTCCAAACTGGGAACAGTATCCAGTCGCCGGATCATGCGGGTGCACACTTTTTCCTGCGCAGCCTGGCGGGCTTTGATGGTTTTATGGGCATCCGGCGCGAAACGAATACGTGCCAGTTCCAATAGCAAATGGGCAATTTTCGGGTTTTCTGCGAGGGCCTCTTCCTGAACCCGTTGCGTTGGATCAAACCCCGACTGCGCCCGGTAACGCGCACAGGTGCGTAAAAATGCGGCACTACGCCAGTTCACCCCAAGGCGCGGTACCAGCCGATTAAACCCATCATTTTCCGAACGGCCACTCCAGATAGCCACAAGGGCATCTTCAACCGGCCCGGCAATGCGTTCCAGGTCCAGTGTTTCACCGTCAATACTGCGCATTTCAAAGGCATGGACCCAGACCTGCTCACGGCCTTTGGGGCGTACCGGAAAACTGGCCTCGGTCAGCGCCTCAAAACCCATAGTTTCAAAGATGGGCATAACATCAGATAACGGCAGACAGCCGCCGGTTTTGTAAAGCTTTATACGAATAAGCTCAGGCTTGTCGCTTTCAAGGCGATACAATCGTGCTGAAAGCCCCGGATCACCACTTAGATTTTCAATGTTGGTAATATCCACCAAGGCTTCATCAGCACTATAGGCCTCTTTATAGCCTGCAGAAAATGCACCGCGATAATCACCAAGTGATCCAAGCAAGCGGGTTGAAGCACCCGTGTTACGCGCTGCGGACTCGAGCCTATCATGCCAGGTGCGCGCCAATTGCGCTATTTGGCGTTCCAGGTCCGCCAGGTCCGGGTCCAGATGGTTATGGGGATCCAGACCAATGATGATATGTACCCGCGCCAACGGGCCATCACCAAAATGCGGGTAATACGCGGACAGCCGTCCCCCATAGGCAGAACTGACCAATTCGCCCACATCTTCACGCAATTGGGTGTTGTAATGTTCACGGGGAATAAACACAAAAACCGAAACAAAACGGTCAAAGCGATCCCGGCGCACAAACAGTTTTGGGCGGGGTCGGTCATTTAGATGCAATATACCCCGGCTGATCTCCAGCAGTTCTTCTTCACTGATCTGAAACAGCTCATCACGGGGATAGTTTTCAACAATATTTTGCAATTTTTTGGCATTATGCGTACCTGGCCCGCGTTGCGCCCGCATCAGGACGCGGCGCACTTTGCGCCGTATCAAAGGTACATCGCGCGCCATGCGGTCATAGGCTTCGGCGGTAAATAGTCCGACAAAGCGGGTTTCACCCGTGACCTGACCATCCTCGCGCCAGTGCTTGACGCCGATATAGTCCATATAAATGCGACGGTGCACACGAGAGCGCATATTGGATTTTGCCACGATCAATGGCGTCGATTCGTTCAAAAATTCCTGAATGGCCGGAGCCAGCATGCTTGGTTCAGATCCACGACGAAGAACATTAGCCTCATCGTCCCGCAAAAGGCCAAGCCCGCTTCCTTTTACAACCTCCGGCTCTGCATGTAACAGTTCACCGTTTTTGCCCGCCGGAAATACGTAACGCCGACTGCCTAAAAAGGCGAAGTGCTCATCACGCAACCAACGTAGAAACTCTATACATTCTGCGACTTCTTCTTCTGGCGCACTACTGGGAGCCTCGTGTAATTCCTCTATGGCGCGGTTCATTTCCGCCCTCATACCCATCCAGTCATCAACGGCCAGTCCAACATCGTGCAAGGTGGCACGAACTCCTTCGAGTACCTTCTGGCGGCGCTTTTCATTTAAAGGTTCAAACTGAACCTGAATCATGCTTTCACGAATGGCGGGTGCACTGGTATCGCGATCACCATCTTCGGTGCGACCAAGATCAATCACCGGGTGGAACATGGCCAGCGTGTTGACGCCCCATTGTCCCAGTTCACCCATAACCGAATCCACTAAAAATGGTTTGTCTCCGGTAATGATCTCCAGAACATCTCGGCCCAGTAATTCACCATCAGCAGCCTCACCGGCACGAATTTGCACCAGTGTTGCGCCAGGCTTTCGTATGTTGCCATATTCCCAGAACCGCACCGCGCACGCCAGCACATCTTCGATGCTGAGGCCATCTATATCCTCGGTTACCGCATCTTCATGAACCAGCTTTAGATAGCGCCTGACGACACGAGGTAATTTACCCTCATAATGCAATGACGCCCCTGCCGGTCCTTCGGCAAGGGCGAGAAATTCTTCAACACCAAAAGCATGTTTGGATGAGCCGTTCGCCTTGGTCATGGCGATCCTCCCTGAGCCGCTCTGCCGGGTCAAACAAGTGCCTCAACACCAAGCGGATTTGGCCGCGTATTAGGCCTCTGAACTGCCTAACGCAAGAATAATTATGAAGAAGTAAACTCACTGTATATTTCTATACAAAAAAATAAAGTGGGCCGCCGAACGGGGACAATGTCCGGCGGCCCGTGTCAGACCCCGCTTTGCAGGCTGGGGGGACGCACGCGCAGGCCTGAAAACAATTCATTTTTAGCTGATAAACAGCCCGGTTGCGTGCATGCCAAAAGCCAGACAGCCAGTTACCACCAGAATGCCTAGAGCAAATGTAGCTGCGCTAATGCCTTTCATAATGATCTCCTATATCTGACGTGTGTCATCGCACACTTCAATATAGAACGGGTTATGACTGATTTGCACCACACGTCACCTCACAAGAGCGTGAGCAGAATTAATCCGGGCTTACATTCCTGGTTGCGGCGTACTGACCAGGCCCTTTTCCGGATGGCCATCTTGCGACAGAAGAACGGCTACGGGTCGGGTGTATGTAAATTGTGCCAGTATTATCATCAACATAACCGTCAATGGTGCCGAGAGAAACATGCCTGGCAAACCCCATATAGCACCCCAGAGAGACAACATAAGGATAACCACCAATGTTGACAGGTTCATACTGTCACCTTGCATTCGAGGTACCATAAATGTGCCGATGGAAAATTGCCAAAAACCAACGCCCAGGAAAATTACCGCCGGTTGCCAGTAATTGGGAAACTGCACCAGCGCAAAAAGTACGGGAAACAAGGTGCCGACCAGTGGTCCAATAGTGGGTACATACCCTAAAAGAAAAATTACAAACGCCCAAAACAGTGCCTGGTCCATCCCCACCAGTTTCATAGTGATATAGCACCCCAATGCCGTGATTGCGCCGGTAAATGATTGCACCCACAAATAGCTGCCCATGGCATGGCGCATGGAAGCGCTGATGGCGGCGGCGCGTGACCGCGCATCAGGATCCGGAAAAAGCGCATCCAGTTTTTTGGAAAAATTACTTTGGGCAGCAAATAAAAATGCCACATAAATGGAAACAAACAGGGCATCAGAAGCCAGACTTTGCACAGATTGAGCAAGGTTTGCCAGAAACACACCCGGATTAATCCGGTGAAGGAGTTGGCTGATAGTGGGGGCATCATGTCTGCCGACAAGCCCATAGGCATCGCGTAGCAATTGGTCCAGCCGTATTCCATAGGCGCCACCGTTAGAAGTTATATCGCTGGCAGTGCTGGCGATGACGGCGCCTATGATGGCCACAGAAAACCCAACCACGCTGAGGGCAATGCTTAGTGCCAGCCAGCGCGGGATAATACGCAGGCGATGTTCGATCTCTTCAGCAACACTATCAATAACCAGCCATAAGAACACAGCCAGGGCAAAAGGGGCCAGAACATCACGAAACCAGTAAAGCCCGGTGATCACCGCTGCCGTCGCCAGAATAAGAACGCCCGTTCGTGTCGCTGTATCCATAGTCTATTTCCTTTAGTGCAGAGCCGTACGCAGCCGTTCCAGGCTTGCCTCTGGCCATAATTCTGTACGGTCATAGTATTGCGCAAAGACAGGCACGTCATCATTCAAAACAACCCAGGGCTGTTTGGTTGAGGTAAAAATATGAATGTCCGGCGCTATGCCATGGTCCGCATCCAGCGTACCGACGCGCACAAAGGCGATAGTATTGCCTGCGCCAGGGTAATGGCTCCACAGGGCCACGCAGCAGGACGGGCAGCGAGCAATTGTCTGGCCCTTGCCAGAAGCCGACGGGATCAGCCCCACTTCAACCGCCCCTTTGCTCAGTGTCACCCGGTCCGTCTCGACCATGGCGTTTAGCGCAAAAGCGCTGCCGGTCTCGCGCTGGCACCAGGTACAATGACAACAATGGGTGAAAAGGGGTGCACTGTGCAGGGCATAATGCACATGGCCACAGGCGCAGCCGCCGTGTAGCGGAAATTGGTTTTGTTCAACCATTAAGCAACAATGATCCGGCGGGACCGGATGGTCAATAACCGGGCAGTAACGAATTGGCATATATAGCAAAGTGAACGATGTTCACTTTTGTAATTCCCTGTGCTATAGGGTTTGAAAGGATCGGCAAACGATCACCATTGGGAGAGAAAAACATGGCATCTTTACGCGAACTCTATGCGGTTCCAGAGGTCGATTCACATTGGACTGTTCCCCAGGAATATGACGTCATTTTTGACTGGGAGTTTGACGAAGGACGCACGCAGCTTATGCACCTTTACCAGAAGGGCAAGGACATGCAGTGGGATGCCCTGGAGCGCATTGACTGGACGCTGGAGCTGGATGAGGAAAACCCCATGCAGCTTCCTGTTGAGGGTAATGCGCTATACGGCACGCCGATCTGGAACCGTATGAGTAAAAAAGACCGGGCTCTGTACATGCGCCATAGTCAGTCGTGGAACATCTCCCAGTTTTTGCAAGGCGAACAGGCAGCACTGATCTGTGCGGCCAAAATTGTTGGTCAGGTGCCCGATATGGACGCCAAGTTTTACGCCTCCACCCAAACCATGGACGAAGCCCGCCATATCGAAGCCTATAAGAAATTGCTACAAAAATTTGGCGTCTCCTACCCCATGACCAGACCCCTGCAGGTATTGGTCGATCAGGCACTGCGCGATCCACGCTGGGATATAACCTATCTGGCCATGCAGGTTGTGATCGAGGGGCTGGCACTGGCGGCCTTTGGCACCATTCGTGATGTCTCGCAAAACCCGCTGGCGCAAATGGTCAATGCCTATGTGATGGAGGACGAAGCCCGCCATGTAGCGTTTGGTCGCCTGACCTTGCGCGATTATTATCCAACACTAACCGAGGCCGAACGCGATGAGCGTGAGGAATTTCTGGTTGATGCCTGCTATCTGATGCGTGACCGTTTTGAAGGTCGGGAGATTTATGAAGCTCTGGATATGCCGGTTGAAGAATGTGTCGAGTACACCAAACAGAGCGAAATCAACCAGTTGTTCCGCACATTATTGTTCCAGCGCATTGTGCCGGTGGTCAAGGATATTGGCCTGTGGGGTCCGCGCATTCGCGCCGCCTATGAAGATATGGGAGTCATCCACTATGCCAATCAAGACATTGATGCCATGCAGGCCGATGATGAACGCATCGCCGCCGACTTTGATGCCCGCAAGGCCTATGTCAGTGCTATTGCCGCCAAGGGCGGCCTTGGTTCAACGGATGCGGATGCTACGGCGGCGGAATAATAAAGTGGCAGGGCTGATCGATTAAACAGTCCTGCCCAAGTCCCCTGAATTTTTTTTAAATTCTGCGATAATATCAGCGCATTATTATCCGGGCCGTAAAATGTGGCCAAATTCTCTTTTAGTGCACATTAATTGTCTTCCATACGTCTGAAGTGAAAACCCTCCACTTTGGTTTTACCATCACCATACTCAATCCTGACATACGCACTCATTGTGCTTTCCCCTGTTTTCATATAGGTCAGCCCATCAAAATACAGGGCATTTTCTGTCGCTTTGACCAATGGAAAATCGATACTTTCATTTTGTTTTTCCCATCCATGCATATCCGGGTTGAAATGCTTGATCCTGTACAGCAATGAACCCTCATGCTCAGAGATAACAAGAAACTCGTAGAATGTCGGCTTGCCATCTTTAAGTTGGCGAAACATGCCAACAACTGAACCACCAGCTGGCTGTAAATAGCTTTCCTCTGCCAGACCATCAGTGCTTTTGCCCGACCAGTTTCCGGCCAACCATGCCGCGTCATCAATGGTCGCATCTGGCGAACCTTGACCTTCTGTCATACTCAAAACAAGCGCTTCAATGTCTGGCGCTCTTGCCAGGCTTACGCCTGCCAATATACCAACAACCACAAGGCACGCGACCAATTGGGCACCGATCATCACGAGTTGTCTCATAATAAACTCCATAATTGTTTTTCTTCGACTACTGTCAGGCTTGCACCATAGATTTGCCTGGAAAATTTGAGGTCTCACCCGGTGCTCAGGTTTTGCGATAGCATCAGTGCGTTATTATCCGGGTCATAAAATGTGGCCAATTTGACCATGCCTTCGATGACGATGGTGTCACCATCAAACGATACGCCATCGGCTTCGAGGGATTGGCGGGCATCATCCAGATCTGACACATCAAAAACCGGTACAGAATTTCCGGGTTTGGGCTGCATGTTCTTGCCAAACCCGAGATTAACGCCATCCATATGAGATGCCAGTTCCATCCAGCCAATTTGATCAGCAGTAAAGCAATGGGAAAACCCGAGATGGCGTTCATACCAGTCGCGGGTTTGCTTTAGATCTGATGATGGGAATGATAATACGAGTGCATCGGTGTAATTCAGTTTTGACATAAAAACCTCCTTGTTAAACATAATTTTTTATAGTAACAATAAAATATTATGTCAAACATATCTACAGTTTTAACTCAAAAAGGTTGGGCGTTGCCTGTTCTGGCTACACTTTCGCAAGGCGGCATTGCTGGCGTGTATCCTTTGGCAAAGGCATTAAAAACCAGCCCCATATCCATAGAAGCCGCGCTGGCCCATTTAGTTGAATTAAAATTTGCTGAAACAAACCCGGGGCATGGCCACCCCTTACGTCCGGAGTTTGTGCTGACCCCTTTGGGCGAAATGATGGGGCCAAAGGCAAGTGAAATTCTGAAATACGGTGAAACGCTGGGCATATTATCCTTGTTGCGCAAACGTTGGGTTTTACCAATTGTTGCCGCCCTTGATAACACCAAAACATTCGGGGGTTTGCGACAGAGCTTATCGCCGGTGACGGATCGTGCGCTTTCACTTTCCTTGAAAGACCTGACACAAGCCAGACTGGTGCATCGCAAAGTGCAGGGCCATCAATTTCCACCCACAACACTTTATATGCCTACGCAGAACCTGAAAATAATCCGAGAACCATTAAGCTCAGGGCTTATTAATTTTATCCTATCAACAAGGGCGGGGCTGCGCCCTGGATAAGAATGGTGCCGGAAATATTTTTTGTTGAGCTATGTTACACCTAATGGGCACAAACAGGCCTTGCTATAAAAGACGTGTTCAGAAAAACAATCCGTGCCGCACAATTGTGGACAAACCTGATCTGCGTATGCTCTGTTGAACCATTAGCACCCTTATTTCGTCTTATTATTGAGTAAAATGCACCCAAAACCTGTTTTTAGGCATCTTAACAATGTCACTGCTTGTATGACAGTCAGGTTTAATTGTGAAATTCGTGTAATATTTGTTGTTTATCAATAATTTTTAATTGACATTCGCTATATAGGTATTATTGAACACGGAGGAGACCAGCATGAAGTTCCGGGGACAAGACATGTCTAGACACTGGCTGATGACAGCCGCTCTGATTGGACTAAGCGCCTGCGCCAGCATATCCCCGGTGCCAGAGAGTACTGAGATATTGCGCGGGCAGACGCCAGCGCAATGGCAAAGCCAGAACCAGGTAGAGAGCGCCGGTTTGTTGGCTGCCGACTGGCTGGCTACATTCTCTGATGACACTTTAACCGCACTGGTCAGCGAGGCACTGGCCAACAATCACGACCTTCTGGCCAGCGCTGAACGGATAGAGCAAGCGCGCGCCCTGGCGGTTTCGGGCGCATCTGCGCGTTTACCTCTCATAGATTTCTCCGCATCGGGGTCACGTAACCTTACACAGAATATACCCGATACATCCGCTTATGGCGCTACTCTCTCGGTAAGCTGGGAGGCTGATCTGTGGGGCCGCATCAAGGATAGAGCCAATGCCGGTTATGCCAATGCCCGTGCTGCCGAAGTAGATTATGCGGCAGCGCGCTTGTCCCTTGCCGGTCAAACGGCACAAGCCTGGTTTGATTTGATTGAAGGTGGTCAGCAAGTAGCGCTGGCCAAAGATGATTTACAATCGCGCAATCGTTCGTCGCGCTTGGTAGAACGGCGTTATGCGCGCGGCGTTTCCAGTTCACTTGATCTGCGCCTGGCGCGTTCGGCGCTGGCCGGTTCAAAGGCAAATCTGGCCCTGCGCGAACAACAGCAAGCCAACGCCACACGGCGACTTGAGCTGCTATTAGGGCGCTACCCTGCCAAGGCCATTACGGCGGCACAAGACCTGCCAGACCTTGGCCCTGTTACCGGTGTTGGCACTCCTGCCGAGGTATTATCGCGCCGCCCGGATATTGTTGCTGCCGAAGCCCGGCTGACCGCTGCGGGTTTACGGGCATCAGAGGCGCGCAAGGCCTTGTTGCCGCGTTTGTCTTTTTCTCCATCAGCCTCAACGGCGGGCGCTGATGTCTCGGATATTTTTGATCTTGATACTCTGGCCGGACGGCTTTTGGGCAACCTTACCCAGCCGATTTTTAGAGGCGGTGCTTTAAAAGCAGACATTAAACGCACCCGGGCGGCCCGGCGCGAACAACTGCATATCTATGCCAACCTCGTTCTGCGCGCCTGGCGGGAAGCCGAGGACGCTCTTGATGGTGAGAGCTATCTCTCCCGTCGTGAAGCCTCGCTTGATGTTTCGGCAAATGAGGCCCGCGAAGCTGAAAAACTGGCCGTACGTGAATATGGCCGGGGTGTCGGTACAATCTTTGAGTTGCTGGATGCCCAGCGCCGCAGGATTAATGCGCAAAGCCAGTTTATTGCAGCCAGTAAAGAACGCGTGGCCAACCGTGTTCGCCTTCATTTGGCCATTGCCGGAAATTTTAATACGCAGGCGCTAACCGCCGCACTTGTCGATGAGGACACGTCACCATGAGTACGCATCAAACATTTGAAAAACCCAGAAGGAAAACCAGAAACCCGGCACTGCTGTTCTGGCGTCTGATTGTATTTGCCCTGCCGGTTGTTGTTATTGCCGGTGGCGTTGGCGGGGTGATGGTGATGAAGGCATTAAAACCCGAGCCTGAGAAAAAGGCAGAAGAACTTAAACCTGCGCCCGTACTGGTTGCCAGCCCGCGCCGTGAAACCGTTTACCTTGCGGTGAATACACAAGGCGAGGTGCGTCCGCGTACAGAAATTGATGTAGTGCCGCAAATCTCTGGCAAAATCCTGCGCGTTTCCGATAGTTTTATTGAAGGTGGTTTCTTTAAAAAGGGCGATGTGCTGATCCGCATTGAGCCAGATGATTATAAGCTGCGTGTGATTCAGGCCGAAGCAACGGTTGCGCAGGCTGAACAGGTGTTGACCCGGGAAAAAGCCGAATCAGAAATTGCCAAAAAAGACTGGGCGGAACTGGGCGAGGGCGAGGCGTCGCCCCTGACCCTGCGTCTTCCGCAAATGGCCGAGGCGCAAGCCAAACTGGATAGCGCCAATGCCAGCCTTGCTGATGCCAACTTACAATTATCACGTACAGTTATTCGCGCACCGTTTACCGGACGTGTTCGCTCCAAGGGTGCAGACCTTGGCCAATACGTAACCCCGGGTGCCCGGCTTGGGCGGATTTTCTCAACCCATCTGGTTGAAATACCCTTGCCGCTAACAGATACGGAACTAAGCCAGCTAAACCTGCCCCTGGCATTTACCCAGAGTAATGAACACCCCGGACCAAAGGTGGATTTGTCAGCCATTGTTGCTGGCCAGCCACGCCATTGGTCGGGACGGATCACACGAACCGACAGCGCCATAGATCCGCGTACACGAGTTTTGTTTGCCTTTGTTGAAGTCGAGGACCCTTACGGAGAAGGGGCGGATAACGGCATGCCTCTGGCCGTTGGTCTGTTTGTTGATGCGCATGTTGAGGGGCGTGAAATTCCCAATGCCCTGGTGGTGCCGCGCACAGCTCTTCGCGGTGACAACACTGTGTATCTGGCCAAAGAGGATGGCACGCTGAGCATGCGCACCGTAACCGTCGCCTCCTCGAACCGTGAAAGTGCGGTGCTCATTGCCGGCATAAGCCCGGATGATCGGGTGATAACCTCACCGGTTCGGGCGGCAGTTGAAGGATTAAAAATTGAAACGGTAGAGCGCACAGCGTCTGTGGACACTGATCCAGCAGACACCGATGGATCCAATTAAGGGAGACGGGCATGAACGGTATTATACACTGGTGGGCCCAGAACAAGGTTGCCGCTAATCTTCTCATGATCGCCATCCTGATAGCGGGCGTTGTTGGCTATCTTCGCATTGAACGCGAGCTTCAGCCCTATGTTGAATTTCCTGGTGCCCGGGTCAGTGTTTTGTGGCTGGGCGCTTCACCGTCGGACATTGAAGACCAGATTGTCATGCGCCTGGAAGAAGCGGTAAGCCGTGTTAAGGGTGTAGACCGCTTGTGGTCGGTAGCCTCTGAAAATGTCGGCATGCTTTTTGTTATTGGTGACCAGGATCTGAATAGCGCTGATTTATTACAGGACATCAAGCGCGAAGTTGATTCAATAGCCACGTTTCCGGCTGCCGCCGAAGAACCACAAATCAGTCAGTTCAGTACGAATGGTGAGTTGATGCGTATCGCCATTTCCGGCGATGTGGATGAACGCGTTTTGTCGCGTCTCGCCGAGGAAGTGCGCCGGGAGATCGCCCTCATTCCAGGCGTACCTGAAGTCAATCTTTTTGGCGTCCGCGATGAAGAGGTCTCCATTGAGGTTTCAGAGGAATCGCTGCGCCGCTATGGCCTTAGCTTTTCAGATGTTTCACAGGCTATTCGCGGTACGTCAGTCAACATTTCATCGGGAAACATCCGCACTGAACTTGGCGATATGCAGTTACGCACCCGCCAGCTTGCCGATAGTCAGGAAGATTTTGAAGAGATTATTATACGCCAGACCGAGGAAGGAGCCACTATCCGGGTCGGCGATGTGGCCAATGTCAAGGACAGTTTTGCCGAAGTTAATATGATGGCAACCATGAATGGGCAGCGCGCCATACTGGTTCAAATCAGGCCTGGTCCGAAAATGGACGTTGTTAAAATTGCCAAGGGGGTGAAAGCTTATCTTGAAGAGAAACGCACCGAACTGCCCGAAGGCGTCAGCCTGACATTATGGGATGATGCCTCAGAAGCCTATAGTGGCCGGATCAACACCATCGGCTCAAACTTCTTTTCCGGGCTGTTATTGGTGCTGGTTACGCTAATGCTGTTTCTGCGCCCGGCCATTGCGCTTTGGGTTGCCGCCGGGATTGCCACCGCATTTGCTGGTGGTATGGCGTTTTTACCCATGATGGGCGTGTCATTCAATATGATCTCAACCTTTGCTTTCCTGCTGGTTATCGGGGTGATTGTTGATGATGCCATTATTGTCGGCGAAGCCATCCACCGAAAAACTGAAGAAGGCATAAAAGGTATTGAGGCTTCGGTTGAAGGCACAAAAATGGTCATCAAGCCGGTTATTTTTGCGGTTTTGACCACAATGATTTTCTTTGCCCCGTGGATGTACCTTTCCGGAAACACCAAGGAATTTACCCGGGCTATTTCGCTGGTGGTTATACTGGCGCTTTTCTTTTCGCTGGTGGAATCGCTTCTCATCCTGCCATCGCATCTGTCCCACCTGAAACCCTATAACCCGCATACGCGTCTGGCCCGTTTTCAGGCGCGCATTGCCAACAGTATTATCTGGTTTGCCCACCATGTGTATCGGCCTGCGATTAAATTTGCCATCAAACAACGATACCTGACCGCCGCCAGTTTTATTGCGGTGGCTATTTTATCCGTTGGCCTGATGACCACGGGTATTGTGAAATTTACCTTTATGCCGGAAACAGAATCTGACCAGATCAATATTGATGTGACCCTGCCCCAGGGTACGCCATATTCACGCACGCTAGAAGTGCTGGCGCAAATTCAAACCGCTGAGAAAACGCTGGAAAAGGAAATTAACGAGGGCGGCGGCGAACTGATCGAGAACTGGTACACGCGCTCTCGGGAAAACAATGTGCTGGCGCTGGTCAAACTATCCCCGCCGGAAACCCGCGCCCTTAGCGCTGAACAAACTGCCGAGCGTCTGCGTGAACTGATCGGTGAGGTGCCTGATGCCGAGCAAATCAAGGTGGAGTATCTTCAAAACAATGACGGCCCGCCATTGCAATATGTGCTGAACGCCACCGATATGGGGGCGTTAACCAGGGCAGCGGACGAACTGATGGCGCGCCTGCGTGGTTATGAAGGCGTTTATAATGTGGTCAATGACAGCCAATCGGCCACAGACGAGGTGCAATTTAATCTCAGACCCGGCGCGGAATCACTGGGTATCACCATTACCGATGTCGCCCGCCAGATCCGTCAGGGCTTTTTTGGTGACGCGGTGCAGCGCCTTCCCCGTGATGGCAAGGATGTGCGGGTTTATGTGCGCTATCCGCGTGCCGATCGTGAATCACTGGATTTTTTAAAAAACATGCGTATTCGTACCGCTGACGGGCGCGAAGTGCCGCTCTATTCAGTGGCCGAAATGCATTATGCCCCCGGGATCAGTCAGATCCTGCGCCGCGAACGCCAACGCGCCATTATCGTCAGCGCCGAAGTGGTTACAGATCGCATTGGCGAAATTCAAAAAGACATGAAGGAAAACTTCTTTGATGACTTTGATGCGAACCACCCCCAGGTGCGCCGGGGCGATATAGGTCGGGCGCAAGGCCAGGCCGAATTTATGGCAGAACTTCTGACGTTATCGCTTATTGCCTTTGGTATTGCCTACATTCTAGTGGCCATTGCCTTTCGTTCTTATGCCCAGCCTTTGCTCATTTTGCTGGCGGCGATACCGTTCTGTTTTATGGGCGCAGTTATCGGTCATCTGGTTATGGGTCTATCGATGAATTTGTTCTCATTAATGGGCTTTATGGCGGCGGCCGGTGTGGCGGTGAATGATAATCTGGTTCTGGTCGATTACGTGAACCGCTTGCGGGCCAGGGGTAGCGGTGCTGCCCGTGCATTGGTCGAGGCCGGGACCGAGCGCTTCCGCCCCATCATCCTGACCTCATTGACCACCTTTGTTGGCCTTATGCCATTACTCATGGAGAAGTCCATTCAGGCTGCCTGGCTTATCCCGGTGGGCGTTGGTCTGGCCTATGGTGTTCTCTTCGCACTTTTTGTGACGCTGTTCTTCGTACCGGCGCTTTATGCCATTGGTGCCGATATTCGCCGGTCCTTACTCTGGTTGATAACCGGCGTTGAGCAACCGAAATTTGGTGAAAGCCTGCACGAAATGGATAATGAAGACGTAGACCGTTTGGAGGTACTACCCGCCGAATAAATTCATCTTAACAATTTGTAATGCGCTTAAAGCCTCTGGCCCTTGCAGCCGGAGGCTTTACCGCTAAATTCATCTGGAAAATATAAGGGAACTCATCAAATGAAAAAATACCTACTCTCAACCGGTGCCGCCATTGCCTTACTGGCAGCCTGTGCCACTGGCTATGAAACGCAAAATGGCAAAGCTCCAGAAGCCAGTGTTGCAATTGCACCTGAACTGGGCAGTTTTGGCATTGATACTACGGCCATGAACGAGACCGTCAAACCCGGCGATGATTTTTTTCGTTATGTCAACGGTACCTGGATGGATACGTTTGTCATTCCTGAAGACCGCACAAATTATGGCTCGTTCACCGTACTGGCCGAACGGTCGGAAAAACAGGTGAAAGCCATTATTGAGGAGGCTGCCGCCAGCTCTGGCGCGCCCGGTTCTGTTGAACAAAAAATTGGCGACCTGTTTGCCAGCTATATGGATGCTGATACCATTGAGGCCAAGGGCCTGACCACCATTCAGGGCGATCTCGACAAGATTAATGCTGTCGCCACTCATGAAGATGTTGCCGCGCTAATGTCGGCACCGGATATGCAGGCTGGTGGCCTGTTTGGCGGTTTTGTTAATATTGATTCCAAGAAGCCCGACAGTTACGCTTTTTATATGGGCCATGCCGGGCTGGGTCTGCCGGACCGGGATTATTATCTGAAAGATGATCAGCGTTTCAAGGACATCCGTGTTGCGTACGTTAAATTCATGGCCAACATGTTTGATCTGGCGGGCATTGAAGGGGCGTCCCAGAAAGCCGATGCGATTATGGCGCTGGAAACCAAACTGGCCGCGGACCATTGGGAACGTAAAGACCGCCGTAATCGCGACCTGACCTATAATAAAATGACCATTGTGGAGTTGGAAAATTTCGCGCCGGGATACCCTTGGAAACATGCCGCAGAAGCGGCTGCTCTTGGTGATGTTAACGAATTGATTGTAAACGAGAAAAGCGCCTTTCCCAAGCTTGCCAAAACCTTTGCCGAGACATCGATTGAGGACTGGCAGGCATTTTTGACTTTCAAGACCCTTACCAATTATGCGGCACAATTGCCCAAAGCCTTTGATGACGAGAACTTCGCCTTTTATGGCACCACATTGCGTGGTCAGCCCCAGCAACGCGACCGCTGGAAGCGCGGCGTGGCGATGGTCAGCGGTACACTGGGTGAAGCGGTTGGCCAGGTTTATGTGAAAAAACATTTCCCGCCAGAATCAAAAACCAAAATGGTGGTGCTGGTGGAAAACCTGCGTGTTGCTTTGGGCCAGCATATTGATGGTCTTGAGTGGATGTCAGCCGATACCAAAGTTGAGGCACACGCCAAACTGGCCGCCTTTACCCCCAAGATCGGCTATCCTGATGTATGGAAAGATTATTCTTCCATGACCATCAAACGCGATGACCTTGTTGGCAATGTCCGGGCCGGGAATATGTGGGCCTATAACGACAATATTTCCAAACTTGGTGGGCCTATTGATAAGGCCGAATGGTTTATGAGCCCGCAAACGGTCAACGCCTATTACTCGCCGACACGCAATGAGATTGTGTTCCCGGCGGCTATTTTGCAGGCACCATTTTTTGATCCCAATGCTGATGATGCCGTGAATTATGGCGGTATTGGTGCGGTTATTGGCCATGAAATGGGCCATGGTTTTGATGATCAGGGCCGTAAATCTGATGGCACCGGCATGTTACGTGACTGGTGGACCGAGGAAGATGCCAAGGCATTTGATGCCCGCGCCGCCAAGCTTGGGGCGCAATATGACCAGTTTGAACCCATTGAAGGCCATCACGTCAAAGGCGATCTGACCATGGGTGAAAACATTGGTGATCTGGGCGGTATTAGCTTCGCACATTCCGCCTATAAACTGTCACTTAAGGGCAAGGATGCGCCGGTCATTGATGGTTATAGCGGCGATCAGCGCCTGTTCCTTTCCTGGGGTCAGATCTGGCGGCGGAAAATGCGTGATGAAGCGCTTATCAATCGCCTGACCACCGACCCGCACTCGCCAGGGCAATACCGGGCCAATGGTGTCGTGCGCAATATTGATGCCTGGTACGATGCGTTTGATGTTACCGAAGACAATGCCATGTATTTGCCGCCAGAGGAGCGTGTTAGAATCTGGTAATTTTTTACTATCCAATTTGAAAAACCCGCGCTGGAAATTCCGGTGCGGGTTTTTCTTTAGCCATTTCAAAGTACAAAACAATCTCAACTGTGTCATTACCCGGTTTATCCGGGTAATCCAGTCTGATGCTAAGGCCGTTCTGGATTGCCCGAACCAGTCGGGCAATGACAGTTTTTGTCAACTGTGCTTGACTAAAATGTATCGCTTAGATATGTAAAGGTATATTGACATGCCGGAGAAAACCATGAGCGTAGCAAAGCGCAAATTTCATCTTCAATTAGCGGGATTGGTTATCCTCTTTTTTGCGTTGGAATGGGCTGCCAGTACCTTTGTCGCGCGAACAGAATTGCCCTATGTGCTATCCTTACTGGCCTATATTCTCCCCACTTTGCCGCTTTTTGGTATTTTCCCTTTGGCCATAATTTATCAGGCACAAAGCAAAGACAAACCGTCTTCAGCGCGGCGGATGAAGCCCGTCCGGCGATATATGATGCGCCTGGCTATCTCCATGTTTCTCTATGTTGTATTTCTCATGGCTTCCATCATTGCGCTTAACCAATTTGCGTTGTCAGTACAGATCAAGGTCTTGCTGGGCGTGCTGACGGCTCTGCCAATTGGCGGGGTGATCTGGGCGATGGCCCGGTTTATAGCTGACCCGGATGTGAATGAATTTGAGCGCATGATCCTGACAAGAAGTCTTTTGATGAGTACCGCCCTGACGCTTTTCTTTGCGGCGCTTTGGGGATTTCTGGAAAATTTTGCCGATGCACCAGACTTTCCGCTTTATCTTCTTGTGCCGGTTTTCTTTGGCCTGTTTGGCCTGGTGCAGCCTTTTATTCGTCGGGGGTTCAAATGAGTGTCACATTACAGAAACAGCAGATAACGCGCCTTAGCAAGCTCTTAGCTCTTGTTCTCTGGATGATGCCATTTCTATTGGCGCTCGTTACTTATCTGTTTGTTGCTATAATAAGCCTGTTTCAGGCTGGTCTGTCGTTTGAGCATTTAACTGCGATTGCCATCGCCATCACCCTGCCGGTTGGTATCGCTCTTATTGTCTTCTTTGATACGGAACATCAGGATGAATACCACAGCAAAGTTATGACCAGAACCGCTCTGGTTGCTACGGTCCTGACGCTTCTGTTATCGGTTATTTGGAGTTTGCTGGAAATATTTTCACTGGTGCCAGATTTCCCATTTTTTCTACTCGTTCCTGTCTTTTTCACTTTTTGTGTAATGGCCTACCCGTTTACCCGGAGGGCTTATAGATGAAAAACCGCCTTCGGGTTTTGCGGGCAGAACGGCGCTGGAGCCAGGCAGTTCTGGCTGAGAAGCTGGATGTCTCACGCCAGAGCATCAATGCTATCGAAACCGGTAAATATGACCCATCCTTGCCGCTGGCCTTTGCCATTGCCCGGTTGTTTGAAAGCCGTATTGAAGATATTTTTGATGATGAATTTGAAAGTGACTTGCCCGCGCCTTCATCTTGACTATGTATTCTCTTCCTCGTCATGCCAGCGAAAATCGGCATCCAGTTCTGACACTGTACTGGACACCGGTTTTCACCGGTGTGACGCCTTGGCATATTGCCCCGTGCCCCTATACTCCGCCAGGATCGCGGGTGTAGCTCAATGGTAGAGCAGCAGCTTCCCAAGCTGAATACGAGGGTTCGATTCCCTTCACCCGCTCCATTATTAGTGCGCTACCGCCTATCGGCTATATGAGCGCGGATTAGTGCGCTACCGCCTATCGGCTATATGAGCGCGGATTAGTGCGCTACCGCCTATCGGCTATATGAGCGCGGGTTAAGAGCCACGCGGAAATGGTGTGCCATAGCGATGGGAGAAGTATTTGGCGATGTCGCGGTCATTGTCGGCAAAAACCCGGGGTCAGCAAAAACAGAATGTCTTTCATCAATCACACTCAAAATCGTCGGTGCCACCATCTTGACTTGTCAGGGGTCGGCATTGCGGTGGAAAACCGTGTTTGCGCCAATAATCAAGAATACCGGATTTTTCTATCCCCGCCTTGAAATTATCGCTCTGGCGATAGCCTTTATGCGCGGCATCCCATAATCGTCTATCCACCAATACATGACTGTGATCTCCCAACCGCGTCGCCAGAAATACACTCAGCTCTTCAACGAGAACGCCACGGGCTTTTCCGAAATTGATAATATCTTTTGCCAGTTCAAGATGGGGTGTTCCCGGCTGTCGCAAGGCGTCATAGAGCTCGCCCTGTCTATGCCAGCCAAACAGCATGTTTGGCGTGTTAAAGGCCGATAGCAAGGCCATCTCCTCGTCCTGGCGCACAAGCGCGTCTATTGGTGGATAAACTATCATTGCAGACCCATTTCGTAATGCCGCCTTATATTTGGCAACGGCCTCGCCGTCCCGGCCCAAACTGCCCAGGGTTATAAATTGATTGCCGAGGCAGGCGGTATAATAAGGCTCAAACTCAACGCAGCGGGTAAAATCATCAAGTGCAGTGTCCAAATACCCCAAGGCCGCATAGGCAATCCCGCGCCAGTTCAGCGCCGAGGCATCGTGAGGCTTTATCGCCAATGCCCGGTCATAGGCCGCGATGATGGCGTTAAAATCGCCGTTTTTGCGTAAACCAAACGCATTACCCGCTTGTAATCTGGCAAGGGTAGCAATGGCGATAGCACTGTTGGCGTTGATGGCCAGGGCGCGCTCGGCAAATTCTATTGTTTTTTTCTCAACGTCATCTCGCGGCATTGAAGCATAGCTATAATCCACCATCAGGCCTTGCACGGCGGCGCGCATTTCCCACGCCTCGGCATATTGCGGGTCTTGCTCCAAAGCGCGGATCAGCAGCGCGTCAACTTTATCAAGATCAGTGCGTGCCTGAAACAAGGGCCGGGCTTCTAAAAAAAGCTCATAGGCGGTGAGATTATTGGTCGGCACGTCCACAACAATGTCTGCCTTGGCCAGAACAGCTATGCTCTCACTCAGCGCATCAACAATGGCTTGGGCAATTTCATCTTGTATCTCAAAGATATTTTCCGTCGTTAGGGGGCGGTCAAATGTATCGGACCACAAATGACGGTCATTGGATGTATCAATCAATTGCGCGGTAATGCGTAAAGTGTTGCCAGCCTTGCGCACGGAGCCTTCCAGCACATGTTGTACATTCAGTTTATTGGCTATTTCGGGAATGCCAAGGTCGCGGCCCTTGAACTGAAAACTTGATGTGCGCGAAGCCACCGAAAGACCTTTTACCCGCACCAACACATTCAATATCTCCTCGGCAATGCCGTCGGAGAAATACTCCTGATCGCCATCGGGTGATAAATCGGCAAAGGGAAGAACGGCAATGGAGGCGGTGTCTGTGTTCGCATGTTTTGAGGTTCCCCCTGATCCTTCGACAAGCTCAGGATGAGGGGCGGCGTTAGTGTTATCGACAACCTTATCCTGAGCTTGACCTCCCACCTTATCCTGAGCTTGACCTCCCACCTCATCCTGAGCTTGTCGAAGGATGGGCGCAGAACGTGTCCCCTGCCAGATGACCAATGCCGCCACCAGCACCAGCCCCGCAACAATCACATAGTCCAGCGTGCGGCCCGTTCTGGCACTAACGCTTTGTCCTTCTGGTATTGTTTCACTGCGCTTTACCCCCTCCGGGGTCATTTCAAACGCCCAGGCCAGCAATAGCGCGATAGGAAAACCGATGAGCAAAGTGGCAACCACAAATCCGTCAAACCACAAGGGCAAGCCAATAGAGCTTTCAAGCACCCCTGCAGCCTGCGCCAACAGCCAGCCAACAACCGCATATACCCCCGCGACACGGAAGATATTACGGCGGCGCAGTTCAGTGAGTAGCTTGTTCATCAATGGTGTCCCGTTTAGTGCGTTACCGCACATCGGGCATCCATAGCGCATTGAAGGCAACTTAAGCAAGAACAACACAACTGATACCAGAGTTTAGCAAGGTATTAGTCTTACAAGCTCCAGTTTTTTGTGTGCTATCGCGACGGTAAACCTCGCTATATGAGCGCGGATTAGTGCGTTTCCAGCACTGCCATGCGGCAACCGGCAAACGCGCGCACATCGCTTAAGCGACCAACCGCCAAAGCGCGCCGGTCCATATTCATATCGCGTTGCCCAAGGGCGCGTGAAAGCTGCAAACCTTCCAGCGTGCGACACCGGCTAAGCGCCACATAGGCCTGCCCGTGGGCAAATAGCCCCCGGCGCAGATCCACATAAATCTTGTCCAGTGTTTGGCCTTGCGATTTATGGATGGTCAGCGCCCAGGCCAGGCGCAGGGGGTATTGCTTGAAAATGCCAACGACATCCTTTGTCAGCTGTTTTTTGGTCCCGTCATAACCGTATTTTATACGCTCCCAGCTGGCTGGTTCCACTTCATGTTCATCGCCGTTAATTTCAATGTGCAGGCTGTCTGCGGATACTTTGGTGACGCTTGCCAGTGAGCCATTAACCCAGCGCTTGCCGGGGTCGTTTTTTAGCATAATCACCCGCGCACCCGGTTTAAGGACAAGCGGCGCTTCGGTGGGGAAAAGCCGGGGATCAAACTCTCCCGTCACCTTGGCCTCATAGGCTTGCGCCGCCCCCGGCAAGGCATCAAGGCGGCGGTGGTTAATATCAAAGGCGGCGTTATTGGTGCCGGTCAGTACCACATGGGTTTGCGATGCGGTGACCGGGTCCAGCGCGGATACTTGCGCGGCCAATATCTCTGCCTGATTTTGATCCATCTCGCCGCCCCGTACCCCGGCCAGAATATCCAGAAATACCGGATCGGACTGGCGAAACACTTCTGTCAGCTCGATCAGGCGAAAATCACCCTCGCGGAAGGCCGGCGGCGAGAAGAAATAGCTGCCCCCATGGGTTTCCTCCAGATAGCCTTGCAAGCCCTGTTCGATCACCGGCGGCAATTGGTACGGGTCGCCCACCAGCACCATTTGCACCCCGCCAAAGGGCGCATCCACACCCCGGTTCAGACGCAGCGATAAATCCATGGCGGCCATCATGTCGGCGCGTACCATGGACACTTCGTCAATGACCAGCGTCTCAATGGCGCGCATCGCCCTGGCATGACGCAGACGTTTTACATCGCTTGGCTCGATCAGGCGCGGCGGCAGGCGAAAAAATGAGTGTATCGTCTGCCCGCCAGCGTTTACCGCAGCAATGCCCGTGGGGGCTAATACAGCGGTGGTTTCACGATTGCGCTTCACGAACTCTTTCAAGAGGGTTGTTTTGCCGGTCCCCGCCCGCCCGGTGAGATAGATGTTGGCGCGCTCATCCTCCAGCACGTCCATAACGGGGGCGTAAATCTGATGATCGATTGTCGAATCTGTTGGCGCTTTCATAGCCGCCATCGTCACACCAATGAAAATAACTGTCCAGTTGTGATGGTGTTCTGGCGCGTTACCCGCCTGATTTTGGGCGTATTGTTTTGGGGTGCCGTGGATTTAACCGCTGAAGCGGTTTCAATGTGAACGGCCTGTTGATCAGTTTATGCGTATTGGTGTTTGTTCCTCTGGCAAGGCGAACCGTTGTCTCGAATACGGCTTTCATCCCGTTTTGGCTTAAGGCAGAACATTCGCGATAAACCAGCCCTAATGACCGGGCGAGCGCCTTGCCATTTGCCGCGCTTCTGATGGTGCCGGTATACCCGGCGGGCGCACTGCCGCGCAGATCAGTTTTAAGGCCAGCCAGAAGTATGGGCGTTTGCGGGGCATGGTGTCTGATCTCTGGCAACCATTTACTGGTTACATTAGCAAAACTGGAAGGAGACATAACCGAATAGGCCAGTATGAACACATCCGTCTGCGGATAACTTAACGGGCGCAAACGGTCATAATCTCTGGCCCCTGCCGTATCCCAAAGGCCAAGGCTGACAGGCTTGCTATCAACCGGAAAGTTAGCCGTATAATTATCAAATGCCGTGGGGATGTATTCTTCGTGAAAAGCATTGGTCGTAAAGGAGACCAACAGGCTGGTTTTACCAACAGCACTATCCCCGACAATAACGCACTTGATTTTTTCTATATCGGCCCGCGCCGTTGTTACGCCAGCGCCGGTGATGGAAAGGGCCATTGCACTTTTAAGAAGTTCACGCCGTTTCATGTTGTCCTCCTGACCTTAGGTTAGAATAACACAGTCTATTCTGGCGGGCAAAACACCAGGGTCATGTCACTAGACGTGATCTATGCGGTATCCATGCTTCGAGACGATTGCGTAACCGCAATCCCTCAGCATGAGGAAGAAGATAATGTTTGTTCAGCCTCATGTTGAGGTGGCGCATAGCGCCCTCGAAACATGGAGTAACCCGAATAGCCTTACGGCTTCCGTAGGTGGCACGGGTATTTGTTTTTAAGGCGTTGCCGCCGATCCGGCCAGTATACCCCCATCAATGGTTAGCTCAGACCCGGTGATATAGGCCGCCTCGTCCGAGGCCAGCAGCACGGCCAGTGCCGCCACCTCTTCTGGCATGCCAAAGCGTTTCACCGGGGTATCAGCGACCATGGCCATCATCTGTTCTTCGCGCTCTGGCCCATGCCCTAACATAGGGTCCCACATGGGGGTGAGAATGGCCGCCGGGTGGATGGAATTACAACGGATGTTCAGGCCATTTTGTGCGCAATAAAGCGCCACGGTTTTGGTATGGTTACGAATGGCCGCCTTGGATGAGGCATAGGCCGCCGCGCCCGGAATGCCGACCATGGCGGAACGCGACGAGATATTGATGATCGCGCCAGACCCGCGTTTGCGCATGGCCCCAATGGCATAGCGGCACCCCATAAACGTGCCATCCAGATTAACCCGGTGCACGGCGCGCCAGTCCGCAAGACTGGCGTTTTCAGGATCGTGAGATTTGATTTTTCCTTGCGCTATCGCGGTGCTAGCGCCCGCTATTTGAGCGCGAGAACCCTCCTCAAACCCGGTAATGCCAGCATTGTTGACCAGCACATCCAGTGTGGGTACCTCGCGGGCGATACGTACCCAGTCTGCTTCGCTGGCAACATCCAGAGATAAAAACTCTGCGCCCATGTCTTTGGCGACGGCTCTGCCGGTGTCTTCATTAATATCGGTTACATAAACGTGGGCGCCTTCGGTTGCAAAAGCGCGTGCAATAGCCTCACCAATGCCGCGCGCAGCACCAGTGACAAGGCATGTCTTGCCTTCCAGTCGTTTCATTGTGATTGTCCTTGGAAAAAGAGAAAAGGGATTTTGGGCGTGGTTTCGCCCGGATCAGCCTTTTACGATGCTAGCGTTAGCGCTTGTTCATCATCTTTCTCCTCAAGGTCGCCTTGTATCCCATCAAAGCGGGTGGGCGTCAATTCTCTGGCTTGTTACCCATGAGGTATCGTGGTCCGGACCCCCATTTCTGTGCCGCATCACCGGTATTATAAAGGGCGCATTTTTTCAAAGACAAACACCCGCAACCCATACACCCGGTCAGCTTTCCTTTTAGTAATTGCAACCCCTCAATACGGTTATCGATTTGTTTGCCAAAAGACCGGCTAATGCGCTCCCAATCGCGTTTTGTTGGTGTGCGGCTGTTGGGTAGCCGGTCCAGTTCTGTACGGATTTGTTTTAGTGAAAACCCCAGTTTTTGAGCAATGATAACAAAAGATATGCGGCGAATGTCCGCCGCTTCAAAAACCCGCCGCCCGCTTGAATTCCGAGATGACTGTACCAAACCCTCCATTTCATAATGGCGGATGGCAGAAACCGATATGCCCGTTCTTTCTGCAACCTTGCCGATGAGAAAACCTTTGCGGATTGTGCCCATTTGTAGCTCCTGAAAAACTTCTTGACCTCAAGTTAACTTGAGGTCGTAGGCTAAGGCAACAATGAAACACAAAAGGAAGAAAATCATGACCGCAGGCGTTCTGGAACACATCAATATTACCGTTAGCGACCCGGCCAAAACGGCGGCCCGGCTGTGTGCGCTGTTTGGCTGGAAGGTTCGCTGGTCCGGCAGTGCCATTAATGGTGGCCACACCGTGCATGTGGGGGGCGAAAACTCATACCTTGCGGTTTATACAAAGGGATCGCCAACCCGGCCAAATGAGACCAGTTCCGCGCGTCTGGCTGGCCTTAATCATGTGGGGGTTGTGGTTGAGGACCTTGGTAAGGTTGAAAAAGAAGTCATAAAATCCGGGTTTGAAATATATAACTTTGGTGAGTATGAACCCGGCAGGCGGTTTTATTTTCGTGATCCTGATGACATAGAGTTTGAAGTGGTCAGTTATCAGTTAAAGCCTCAAAGCTGGAAGCATGAATTTTTCAAGAGGCTGGGCGCGATGGCCGAATTTGGGAGTTTACAAAAGTGATTCACATCATTGAAGATGATCTTTCCCAACTGGATATGGTGGACCTTATTGCCGTGCATTTGCGCGGTATGGCGGAAATAGCGCCGCCTGAGAGTGTTCATGCTCTGGATATGGACGCCCTGAAAGCCCCCGATGTTACGCTTTGGGCCGTTCGCGATAATGGTTATTTGTTGGGTTGCGGTGCCTTAAAGGAACTTGATCCCACCCACGGTGAAATTAAATCCATGCGTACTCACGATGATCATCGTAGAAAAGGCGTGGGGCCTCTTTTATTGGAACACATTATAAAAACGGCCAGACGGCGGGGGTATCAACGCCTTAGCCTGGAAACCGGCCCGGAAAAAGGCTTTGCCGCCGCGCGGGCCTTGTACGAACGCTATGGCTTTGAATATTGCGGGCCATTTGCAAACTACAGGTATGACCCGCATAGCACGTTTATGAGCTTGGCATTATAGTCAGAAGAAATATGGGGTGTTTGCCAAAACCGACCGTAGCAATTTGTGTATTCCATGACACGGCGCAGGATCATGAGTGTTCCCCTAATTCTTGTTCGTTCTCACAACGTGTCGTCCCGGACGTGATCCGGGACCCATTGTGCGGCTCACATTCACTATAGACCCCGGATAATTTCTGGTGAAATTTCCGGGGTGACACGCAAAGAGTGCTGGCAGGCAGACGGCGGAGGGTCATGGGGTCGCCACCTCGATTGCAGGTTCGCTCTTAGGGACAACGCCAAGCTCTTCCTCCAGATTGTGTAAAAATGCCTCATATAAGGCAGACATCTGTTTGTGACCGGATACGGTGTTGGTGGTTGCAAAATGGGCGGATGACACGGCGCCCAGATAGAGTGGGTCTTTACAAAGTGTTGGAAAATCGAAAGACATCCAATCGGGATTGAAGTCAGGCCAATAGTTTTCGCCATCTGGAAGGTTTATGACTTGGCGTGCATCGACGTAGGCGATCTGCGGAGAAAACCGTTCAACAATGTAGTCACGGACATCGGAATGGCTTTGTTGTTCACCCAGTAACTCCGTCAGTTCTCGCCGAAGATCAATATTGGAAATAATGCCCATACGTCCCGTTGACTGCAACTCATCGATAACCCCGCGCACAAGGGATGATGATCCAAATTGTCCAATGCGAAAGATACCATCAACAACATCTGGCCGCGTTTCGTCGTTAAGGGTGCAGGTATTTAACGCCTCTAGTAAAGTACGTTGGCTGGCGAGTTTTTCTTCCTGGCTCGTTATACTGGCACGTGCCTGTTTTGCAGATAATGCGATGTCGTCTCTAAGGCGTTCGAGATACTGACGTTCGAGGGCATCTTCCTTTTGCGCCTCGCTCCAATTGGTGATCTGGAAAGCTATGAGAATACCCGCGACGACGATGAAGAAATCGAGGACGACCGCGAACCAGTTCTGATCTTTGACGTGTTTTGTAATACGGCGCAGGATCATGGTTCACGCTCCGCGCTTGCGGGTGTTAAATCCACATTCGGCAAGGTAATGGGTTCATAGCACTCGCCATAAACGGCAGAGCCTGCGGTGTTGATTTCGCGTAAGTTGTCGTGAAACGCCGTCAGCGTTGCGGGGGCGACCTGCTCAAAGGCGGCCTCCATAACGGTAATGGTGAATTCAGACCCCGTTTCCAATAAGGCGCTTGCCGCATCGATCCCCGCTAGCACATCATAATACCGCCGCCGTTCAGACGGCGTGAGCTCTGTCTCTAAGGTAAGGGCTTTGAGTAGCGATTGTTTGTTGAAGATCGTATTCTGAAGATCGAGCGCGATGGGTGCAAAAATGAACGCACCCTCTATGGCTTGCCTTTGGTCAGGCTCCATATGCTTTAAAAGACCGCGCGATTTGGCGGCCTCCCATGACCCTGATGGCCAGGCCCGAAAAGGCGAGCGCATAACGCCGTCAAGACGTCCCATGATTGCTGAATTGTTTGCGTATGGGGGTATGCCTGTCCAAGGTTCATCCATATTCTTCAATCGGTCTGCGATGTTCTGCACTTGAGCGATACGGCATTCTTTGAGCGCAAGGCGTTCCAAGGCATTGCCGTATATCTCGGACAGGTCTTCGTTGATTGCCAATTTCGCGGTGGCTAAGTCCGCCTTTTGTGCCCGCGCGCTCAACCACTCGCCCGCCGCCAACGCCATGCCGACGCCAAGCACAACAATGACGAAATCAAGAACCACAGCGAACCAGTTCTGGGCCTTTACGTGCTCTGTGACGCGGCGCAAGATCATGAGTGTTCCCCTAAGTCTCGTTCATTCTCACAAGGTGTCATCCCGAACTTGATCCGGGATCCATTGTGCAGTTCACATTCACTATAGACCCCGGATAATTTCTGGTGAAATTTCCAGGGTGACACGCAAAGAGTGCTGGCAGGCAGACGGCGCAGGGTCATGGGGTCGCCACCACTTCATTATGAATAATGCCAAGCTCGGTATCCAGCGCGTCGTGTAGCAAGGCCAGCGATTCTGTTACCGGTTCCACTGCGAACACGGCAAAATGAGCATATCGATCTCTGTTATCGACAAACGTATTCATGAACCCTTGGTTGGTTTTCATCGCAGCCGCATCGCATTGTGCGCCCGTCCTGATGCCGACCTCTATTTTTTCATCGCGAATGGTTTCAAGTTGAATGAGCTTTGGGAATACGCGCGCCAATGTGAGAATGTTTCTGTTTACTGCATCAATAACATCACCCCCGCTCAGGGCGCTTTGATTGAACTGGGTGATCGCCGAACGGACATCCTTTGCCTGTAACGCATCAAAACGCCCGGTTGACAAAAGTTCGGCAATTGTCGGCAGGTCTGCTGTCGGGTTTGAATAGATATGTGATTCAGCAATCGCTTCACATTCAGTATCAGTCAGTGTCTGACGATCCGTCTGGTTTTGCAAAACCGCAACGACGCTCGTTAATGCCGATTGATTTTCCTGTACATCGGCAATTAAGCGAAATCTGTCTTGTGTTAATTGCACAACTTCGCCGTGCAGCCGGTCCAGATAGTTTGTCTCGCTCACCCTTTGGCCGGCATTGGTGGCCCATTGCTGAACCTGAAAACCCATAAACACACCCACCACGACGATGACGAAGTCGAGGAAAATGGCGGTCCATTCCTGATTGCGAAAATGCTTGATGACGCGGCGCAGGATCATGAGTGTTCCCCTAAGTCTCGTTCGTTCTCACAAGGTGTCGTCCCGGACGTGATCCGGGATCCATTGTGCAGTTCACATTCACTATAGACCCCGGATAATTTCTGGTGAAATTTCCGGGGTGACACGCAAAGAGTGCTGGCAGGCAGACGGCGCAGGGTCATTGAAGATAAGCCTTTATTGTAGCAACGAGCGCCTCATTTCGGCCGAGTTCAATGTCAAGGTCGAACAGAACGCTTTGCACACTGGCCATGTGCCATTGCAGGTCATCGCGCAATTCAGTGCGCGCTCTAAGGTCCGCGGCAGCGGCGTGGGCAATTTCTACGGGGAAGTCGATTTCGCATTTTTCGGGGAGCTTAAAACCAGCCAGAAGATCTTTTCGTTGATCGCCGCATTCGGCACGAATTTTCTCCTGAATAGAAAATGCAAGCGCGCGCCGCACATTTTGCCGATATGGCGTATCGAAATCCTTGGTCCGCGTGATGTTGGACGGGTCGGCGATATATATCTGAAGTCGTCGTTGGAGCTCAGGATCTCGAATATTACGAATGTTCTCCGCGCCAATGAGCTCGGCGAATATTCCAGCCTCAGCACTCGACCCCATGATTTGGCTTGCCTGGTAGGCGGCGACAAGAAAGGCGCTATCTGAAACGGCAGTGTCACTCGCCCACCCGGCAAGGGCCGTTTCGCCATAAGCTTTTGTTACGGCGTAATAGGATTTGAATCCTTCAGCAATGTCCACGAACACTTCAATGTTGGAAACAACAAGCTCAAGCGTGCGGTCAGTCTCGGCGCGGTCCGCGCGATCATCATTCCACTGCTGTACTTGCAAGCCCATAAATACACCGACGACAACGATGACAAAATCGAGCCAAACCGCAAACCAGTTCTGGGCTTTGACGTGCTCTGTGACACGGCGCAAGATCATGAGTGTTCCCCTAAGTCTCGTTCATTCTCACAAGGTGTCATCCCGGGCTTGATCCGGGATCCATTGTGCGGCTCACATTCACTATAGACCCCGGATAATTTCTGGTGAAATTTCCGGGGTGACAGGCACAGAGTGCTGGCAGGCAGGCGGTGCAGGGTCATGAGGTTTTCTTTCTCTTGGGTTTGTTGACGATGGGTACTATCATATAAAATCCGTGTCATCCCGAGAAAATATTAAATTTATCCGAACCCATTATATCGCAACCATCTAATAAAAGCAGAGCATGAAACGCGGTCATCTACAGTTTACGCAAAAACACGTCTACATAGTTAATCCGCGTTAACCTCTTGCTTGCATTTTACCATCATAATGGCGCTGAATTTTACGTGAAAACACGTGGAGGGCGGGCGTCAAACAATGAGCGATCAAACATTTGATAATGAGGAAATAGCATACGGCCCTTTCAGTCGGTTTGTTCGTGCCGGTATGGGGCGCCTGACAGGCCTGGTTCTGTTGGCAACAGGTGTGTTTTTGTTTCTTTCGGTGCTGACCCACGCCCCCCTGGACCCCAGCCTCAACAGCGCAGGTAACGGCCCGACGCACAATGCCACAGGGCTGGCCGGTGCCTATGTTTCTGATCTGCTTATGCAAGGCATTGGCTGGGGCGCGTATGGGCTGGCCTTGGGGTTAACCATCTGGGGCGTGATGTTACTCAGCCGCCCCAACCGGCGTGCATTGTTAACGTGGCCCAAAATCACCAGCCTGATTATGGGGGCGTTGATGCTTAGTTTTGCCAGTGCCGCCTTGCCAATTCCCGCTAACTGGCCCTTTGCCACAGGCCTTGGGGGCGTTCTGGCAGATACGCTCTACCTCCCCTTACAAGGACAGGGCGTACCGTCATGGGTAGGGGGGGTGAGCGCATTTTTTGCCTTTATTCTCAGCTTCTTTGCCTTTGGGTTTACGTTTGGCTTGCGGTTTCGTGATGGCACAGCGCTCATTGATACTATCGGTCTTACCTGGGCAATTTTTCGTGTCGGGCTAGACCGTGTTGGCATGGTGCTCCGCCGCCTTAGACCGGGTAATACCCCGCCAACCCGTACAGGCGCAAAACGCTCAAGGGCGCGGCCAACCCCGGTAAAACGCACCACTAGAACGCGGGTAAAGAAGCCCAAAAAAACACTAAGCAGTCGCCGAGAAGCCCGGGAAAAACAACTTGTCATGCCTTTTGGAGGCGCGCAAAAATTTGAGCTGCCGCGTCTGGATTTGTTGGCAAGGTCCACGGGGCGCGTTGCCAGTATTGATGAGGCCGCTTTGCGTCAAAATGCTGAATTACTGGAAACGGTACTGGCCGATTTTGGCATTAAAGGTCAAATCACTCACGTTCAGCCAGGCCCGGTCGTTGCGCTTTATGAACTGGAACCGGCACCAGGGTTGAAATCGTCTCGTGTGGTTAGTCTTTCTGATGATATTGCCCGCTCCATGAGCGCCATTGCTTGCCGTGTTGCGGTTATCCCCGGACGTAATGTTATTGGTATTGAATTGCCAAACGCGCGCCGCGAAACCGTGTTTTTACGCTCCCTTTTGGCTTCAGGCCAGTTTGAGCGTTCCAAGGCAGAGCTACCGCTTGCCCTTGGGGAAACCATTGGCGGCGACCCATTCATCGCTGATCTGGCACGTATGCCGCACCTTCTTGTTGCTGGTACCACGGGCGCGGGCAAATCAGTGGGCATCAACTCCATGATCATATCCCTGCTTTATCGCTATGGTCCGGATCAGTGCAAATTTATCATGATTGATCCCAAAATGCTGGAGCTTTCCATCTATGATGGCATTCCGCATTTGCTCTCTCCGGTGGTTACTGACCCCAAAAAGGCGGTCACGGCCCTGCGCTGGACCGTGCGTGAAATGGAATCGCGTTATCAGAAAATGTCCAAGCTTGGTGTGCGTAATCTTGCCGGATTTAATGCCCGCGTCAGTGACGCCATTGCCAAAGGAGAAACGCTAACCCGTACCGTACAAACCGGTTATGACAAGAAAACCGGAAAACCGGTTTATGAAAGTCAGGATATGGACCTGGAACCCTTGCCCTTCATTGTCGTGGTGATTGATGAAATGGCCGATCTGATGATGGTTGCCGGCAAGGATATTGAAGGGGCCGTACAGCGTTTGGCGCAAATGGCTCGCGCTGCGGGTATCCATGTCATTATGGCCACACAACGCCCCTCTGTTGATGTCATTACCGGCACCATCAAAGCCAATTTCCCCACGCGGATCAGTTTTCAAGTGACTTCAAAAATTGATAGCCGAACCATATTAGGCGAACAGGGCGCCGAACAATTACTCGGTCAGGGTGATATGCTGTTTATGGCTGGTGGGGGCCGGGTACGCCGCTTGCATGGCCCTTTTGTCTCTGATGATGATGTGGAAAGCATAACTTCATTTTTGAAAAAACAGGGTAATCCTGTTTATGTTGAAGACATCACCATTGAGGTCGATGAAGATAATGCCGATAGCGAAAATGGTATTGCCTCGACCGGAGACAGCATGTTTGACAAGGCTGTAGCCATCATTGCCCGCGACCGCAAAGCCTCGACCAGCTATCTGCAACGACGTTTGCAAATCGGTTATAACCGCGCGGCTACATTAATTGAGAGACTGGAAGATGAGGGCATTATCAGCACGGCCAACCACGCCGGCAAGCGCGAAATTCTATTACCGGAAAATAATGAATATTAATCGCCATGGGTGAAGGCAAAATATGAATGCCCGCTGAATATCATTGCCCTTAAATTGCCCGAGTGTCTTCTTATATTCAGGTTACCACAAAAACGGATACGCTCTGCCATGAAGATCTTTTCATTCCTGCCTGCCCTGCTTGCCGTTAATATTGTCGCTCTGACACCGGCCTTAGCACAAAATATACGCACCGAAACGGTCGCTGATGCTGCCCGTGCGCCATCAGAACAAGAGGCGGATATTATCGCTCAAGTGGAGCGCCTTAACGCCTATGTGCGCTCGATCCGCACAATCCGGGGGCGTTTTGTGCAAAGCACTGCCAATGGTCATCAGCAAACCGGTACTTTTTTCTGGAAACGCCCTGACAAATTGCGCATTGAATATGACACGGCACCATTGCTGATCGTGGCTGATGGTTCAAACATCGCACAGATAGACAAGGAACTGGAGACCATTGATCAGATCAGGATTTCCTGGACACCTTATAAATTTCTACTCGCGCGAAAATTTGACCTGCGCAAAGGCGCGGATCTGGTGAGTGTGGAGCGTAGTGAAACAGCCAGTTTTGTAACGGTACGGGACAAGGATGGAGATCTGGATGGGGACTTTACCCTCATTTTTGCTGAGCCAGACCTTAAACTACTCGGCTGGACCTGGGAAAACTCCTTTGACGGCAAGATCAGCTTTATCCTCAACGATGTGGAAGAGGGCAGCAAACTAAGTTCTGCCCTGTTTGTGATCCGGGAAGAAGAACGTAGACGTGGTGGGCGGCGGCGCTAAAGGGTCACGTTTACGGCCAGGTTTTTCGCCCGGCGACAAAACAAATCAGTGATATAAATGCCACAAGCAATCATTAACGTAAAATTCATTTGCATTTTTCATGAATTGTGTCTTTAATGTCAAAACTGGTTGTCAATCAGGACTTCGTTCCGTCCCCCGTGACAGGTCCGAATGACAATATGGCCGGATGCACCCTCTCTCGGCCCCTTGCGCGTCAGATCGCGCAGAACTTGACGCCCGGCCACCCCCTCTCGGCCGGGCGTCTGCATATCCAGCTCATGATATTCCAGATTATATTGACAATGGTGCCCACCCAACCATAAACAAAACAATTAAGGGAGAGGCCTGTGACAGATTTTAAAATTGCCAGCTGGAATGTAAACTCAGTACGGTTGCGTGCGCCGCAAGTTATTGATTTTGTTGAAAACATAAACCCGGACGTATTGTGTATACAGGAAATCAAATGCCGCAATGGCGAGTTTCCAGCGCAGGTTTTTACCGATGCTGGCTATGAGCACCAAATGGTGCGTGGCCAAAAGGGGTTGCACGGCGTTGCCATTGTTTCGCGCCACCCTTTGATCGAACAACAAGATCCTGATTTTTGTCAGCAAAATGACGCCCGCGTGGCGCTTGCAGAGGTCAGGGGGATTAATGTTTGTAACGTCTATGTCCCTGCAGGTGGCGATGAACCTGATCCAGAAATTAATCCAAAATTCGCTCACAAACTTGATTTTCTGGATCGCATGACCCGTTTTTTCTCTGCGCGGAAAAAAACAACGCCCAAAGACAAGCTCGTTTTGACGGGTGATCTAAACATAGCCCCACTGGAATCGGATGTGTGGTCACACAAACAACTTCTCAAAGTGGTCAGCCATACACCTATTGAGGTCGAGGCTTTAAAAAAGCTGCAAGAGGCGGGCGGGTTTGCAGATATTGCCCGTGAACTGATCCCCGAACCAGAACCGGTGTTCACCTGGTGGAGTTATCGCTCAAAAGACTGGACTAAAAACAATCGCGGGCGACGACTGGACCATATCTGGGTCAGCGCGGCTCTTAAAAGTGCGGCATTGCACCACGGGGTACAGGGTTTTGAAGCCCGAACCGAATGCCGGTCATGGGAACGCCCGTCGGACCATATCCCGATCACGCAAATGCTACGGCTTTAAGCGCAAAACATCACCCATATTGTAAAGCCCTGCCGGTTTATCTGAAATCCAATAGGCGGCTTGCAAAGCGCCCAAGGCAAAAATATCTCGATTTTGCGCTTCATGGGAAAGTTGCAGCGTTTCATCGGGACCAATAAAATTCACGTAATGAGTGCCTATAACATCACCCTGACGGGTAACGCTGATGATAATTTCGCCTGATTGCGGCGCGGCTTTAATGACTTCACCAATAGGTAAAACCTGTGGTTCCACCTGCTGTCCCCATCCCACGCATACGGCATTAGTCAGCATCAGGGCCGTGCCAGAAGGCGCATCTTTTTTAGCGCTATGATGACTGTCATGAATATGCACACCCCAGCCAGCGCCTAAGCGCATTGCCGTTTCCCTCACAGATTGCAACAGCGCCGTTATCCCCAGCGAAAAATTACCCGAGCGCAAAAGGGCAATATCATTGGCACTCTGCGCGATTAACTTGTCTTCATTTGCAGACCACCCGGTTGTACCTGTGACAAGTTTTGGCCCCTTATTTTTAGCCAGATAAGCAGACAGGCCAGCACCCGCTGCCGCGCTGGAAACATCAATAACCACGTCACAATCCAGCAATGCCGTCATATCACTTTGTGCCAAAAACCCGCTGGCATTACCGCCCGCCAGCTGGCCCGCATCCTGCCCTTCTGCTGCACTGCCTGCACGCACCACAACGGCCTTTAGTGCAAAACGCTGATCATTCAGAGCGCATGTGAGAATACGCCGCCCCAATCGTCCGGCCCCGCCATGGATAGCTAATGTGATCGTGTTCATGAAAAACTCTTTGTTTTGCGAACGCCTTCTTAGACCGCGCAAGGCACTACGCCAAGACCAATAGGGTTAGTTCCTGAGTAACCTATATTCTGGAATTGTTTCCAGGGACAAGCTGCGCTATAACCCGGATATGAGTTTTTTACTTCCAACGCTTGTTTTCGGGTTTTTAGGCGGATGGCTAACGCTATCAGGGCTTGGCCGCTTCGTTAAGTTGAAGGCGGTTTCAGGCAGTGTACGTACCCTTAGCGGTGGTTTGATTGCTGCTCTTGGTGCCGGATCAGCGCTTTTGGGGTTTAATTTTGTTACCTATCAGCGTCTTACCGCAGAGCGCCCTGCCGCCACCATCAGCTTTACACAGGATTCAAACCAGAAGTTTACCGCCTCGCTGGCGACCCCGGACACGGATGACCCGCGATCTCTTAGCATTAATGGCGATGAATGGCGCCTTGATGCACGTTTCATCAAATGGCACCCCATGGCGAACATTGGCGGACTGGATTCGCATTATCGGCTTGACCGTTTGACCGGGCGATTTTCTGATACTGATCAGGAAATAAACGAGGCGCGTTCAGTTTATGGATTAAGCGAAAACCCGGGACTGGACCTCTGGAAACTGGCACAGGACAAACGTTTCGCCAGGTTAAAAGCGCTGGATGCTTATTTTGGCAATTCTGTTTATGCACCGATGGTGGATGGGGCAGAGTTCGAGGTCTACGCCACCCAAAACGGACTGATTATCCGCCCAGGTAATGAAACGGCACAAAATGCACTCAGCGTCTGGGAATAAAGGATAGTGAGTTAAGCATCCGGTTGACTATCACTCTTGGCAACCTTGTCCCAAAAACCACGTGCCTTTTCAAAAAAGTTTTCATGCTCCGGGTGACAACCGGGGCTGGATTTGGGGCAACACTCATCCCGAAAGGCACTGAGCAGTTCTTTTTGTCTTGGATTAAGGTTACGCGGTGTTTCCACAAAAAGTTCAATAATCATATCGCCGCGACCACGCCCTCGCAAAGCCGGCATACCAAACCCACGAAGACGCAAACGCTTGCCGGTCTGTGCGCCCGGCGTAATATTCACTGATTTATGGCCACCCTCTATAGTTGGCATTTCAATTTCACCGCCCAATGCCGCAACACACATGGGCGCAGGCGCACGACAATAAAGGTCGGCGCCATCACGTTCAAATAAATCATGGGCGCGTACAGAAACAAAAATATACAAATCGCCAGGCGGCCCGCCGCGCGCACCGGCTTCGCCCTCGCCAGCGAGACGGATACGCATGCCATCCTCAACGCCTGCCGGTATATTGACAGATAATTCGCGCCGTGTGGCAACATTGCCTACGCCATCACAAGAGGTGCAGGGGGTTTTGACGGTTTGGCCCTGACCACCACAGGTACGGCACGTTTGCTCCATGGTGAACAAACCCTGACGCATCCGAATACGGCCCGCACCCTGACAAGACGGGCAGGTTTCAATATCTGTTCCCGGTTCAGCACCATTACCATGACAATTATCGCAGGTTTTACTGGTTGGCACCGTAATGTTTACGTCACGCCCTGAAAATGCATCTTCCAGATCAATCTCAAGGGGGTAGCGCAGATCAGAACCACGCCCCGGCCCGGACTGGCCATTACCACGGCTACCAAAAATGTCGCCAAACGCGTCACCAAAAACCTGACCAAATATATCTGAAAAATCAGCCTGGGAGGCACCACCACCGCCTTGCCCGTCAAAAGCACGGTGACCAAAGCGGTCATAGGCCGAGCGTTTTTGCTCGTCAGATAAAATACCATAAGCTTCACTGATTTCCTTGAACTTCATCTCCGCTTCCGGGTTATCCGGGTTTTGATCAGGATGAAATTTCATCGCCAGTTTACGATAGGCGCTTTTCAGGCCTTTGCCGTCAATGTTTTTCTCGACGCCCAAGGATTCGTAATAACAGGTTTTTGCGGTGCTCATACTGTCTTACCATTGATTGCCGGGACTGCCATGATTAATCATAACAGCCCCCAACAATTCACTAACACTGTGGATCAGGCGCTTTTCTGATCGTCGTCGACTTCTTCAAACTCTGCGTCAACAACATCATCATCACCCGCAGCCTCAGCGGCTTGGGCATCAGCCTCTGCATCGCCCTGTTCAGCAGAATAGATGGCCTCGCCAAGCTTCATTGCCGCCTGTGCCAGTGCCTGTGCCTTGGCTGAAATATCAGCAGCATCCTCGCCCTCAAGCGAAGATTTAAGGTCCTCCAGCGCCGTTTCAATGGCGGCCTTGTCCTCATCACCAACTTTGTCGCCATGTTCGGCAAGTTGGCTTGTCGTCTGGTGCACAAGCGCTTCAGCCTGATTTTTGGCCTCAACAGTTTCGCGCCGCTTTTTATCTTCTTCGGCGTGACTTTCGGCCTCTTGTACCATTTTTTCGATATCTTCATCGGTAAGGCCGCCCGAGGCTTCAATGCGGATGGTTTGCTCTTTACCCGTCGCTTTGTCCTTGGCGGCAACCGAGACAATGCCATTGGCATCAATGTCAAACGTCACCTCAATTTGTGGCACGCCTCGCGGGCTAGGCGGGATACCCACCAGATCAAACTGACCCAAAATCTTGTTATCGGCTGCCATTTCGCGCTCACCCTGGAACACCCGGATGGTGACCGCCGACTGATTATCTTCGGCGGTGGAAAAGGTTTGGCTTTTCTTGGTTGGGATGGTGGTGTTGCGGTCAATCAAACGGGTAAACACACCGCCAAGGGTTTCAATACCCAGTGACAACGGTGTTACATCCAGCAAAAGCACGTCCTTGACGTCGCCTTGTAAAACACCGCCCTGAATGGCCGCGCCCATGGCTACCACTTCATCAGGATTAACGCCCTTGTGTGGTTCACGTTCAAAGAATTTTTTGACCTCTTCTTGCACCTTGGGCATACGCGTTTGACCGCCAACAAGGATCACTTCATCAATATCCTTGGCCGTAAGGCCAGCGTCTTTCAGTGCCTTCTTGCAGGGGTCAATGGTGCGCTTGATCAGGTCACCCACCAGGGTTTCCAGTTTAGCGCGGGTGATTTTCATGGTCAGGTGTTTCGGCCCTGAGGCATCTGCGGTGATGAAGGGCAAATTAACTTCATACTGAGTGGCCGAAGACAGCTCCTTCTTGGCCTTTTCCGCTTCTTCGCGCAAACGCTGGATTGCCAGCTTGTCTTTACGCAAATCAACGCCGTTCTCTTTTTTGAACTCATCAGCCAGATGATCAACAATGCGCATATCGAAATCTTCACCGCCAAGGAACGTATCCCCATTGGTAGACTTCACCTCAAACACACCGTCACCGATTTCAAGGATGGACACATCAAAGGTGCCGCCACCAAGGTCATAAACAGCGATAGTTTTGCCGTCTTCCTTGTCAAAGCCATAAGCCAGTGCCGCCGCCGTAGGTTCATTAATAATGCGCAGAACCTCAAGGCCGGCAACCTTGCCTGCATCCTTGGTGGCCTGACGCTGAGCATCGTTAAAATAGGCCGGGACAGTGATGACCGCCTGCGTAACCGGCATGCCCAGATAACTCTCGGCGGTTTCTTTCATTTTTTGCAAGATGAAGGCCGAAACTTCCGAGGGAGAGAATTTTTTGTCGCGGCCCTGAACCCAGGCGTCGCCATTAGATCCGGGAACGATTTTGTAAGGCACCATGGCCGCATCTTTTTTGACCATAGGGTCATCCATTTTACGCCCAATGAGACGCTTGATGGCAAAGAAGGTTTGTTCGGGGTTGGTTACAGCCTGTCGCCGGGCGGTCTGGCCAATCAGGCGTTCGCCATCTTCGGTAAAGGCAACCACGGACGGGGTCGTGCGCAGGCCTTCGGCATTTTCAATAACCTTGGGGGTTTTGCCGTCCATAACAGATACGCACGAATTCGTCGTACCCAGGTCAATACCTATAACTTTACTCATGTTGCTCTCCATTGCGGCAGATCAGATTGGGCAGCCCATATAGGCACCGCACCTGTGTGATCTCCTTGGTTTCATTTCTCATAAGGCCTTAATGGCCGTTCATGGCGGATATGGGAAAAGATTCGTATCTCCGCAAGGGCTTTAAGGTTGTTCTGCCGCAAGTGCATGACTTTTACTGCGAATAATTACACCAAATGGGCTATAATAACCCAAATTGGCAACATTTTGGGCTCACAAGGAAAAATAATGACCCTTCATATTGGCTTTGTCATTTTCGATAACCTGACGCAGCTTGATTTTACGGGCCCGTTGCAAGTGCTGAATCGGATACCAAACGCCCACATTCATATTGCCGCCAAATCGCTGGCCCCGGTCATGAGTGATTGCGGCCTGGGGCTTGTCCCTACCACCAGTTTTGCTGATTGCCCGTATCTGGACGCGTTGTGCATTCCCGGTGGTTTTGGCGTTAGCGAGGCAATAGCCGACGAAACACTTGTCAAATTTGTAAAGCATCAGGGGGTGCAGGCAACATACGTTACGTCGGTCTGTACCGGCGCGTTTATACTGGGAGCGGCGGGTTTGCTGAAAGGAAAAAAGACCACCACCCATTGGGCGTTTCACCACTGGCTGGCCCTCACTGAGGCCATACCCACCCAGGGGCGTGTCGTACGCGATGGCAACCTGTTTACCGGCGGCGGAGTAACAGCGGGTATTGATTTTGCCCTGACTTTAATGGCTGAAATAGCAGGAGAAGAAATGGCAAAACGAGCGCAATTGGCGCTGGAATATGACCCGGCACCACCATTTGATAGCGGCTCCCCGCTACGGGCAAACGCGCCACTGCACAAGGAACTTGCCACGTTTTACAAAACCCGCGCCCATGACTTTGCTGACAGGGTGGTAATCGCCATGAACAAACTGGAATGAACGCCGCCTTTCAGCTCCCCGAGGGGTTTCGGATTTTGCCAGGGTGTTTTTCGCGCTCACAACAGGAAAGCCTGTTGCTAAGTGTACGCGAGGGCATCGCCCTTGCCCCCCTCTATCGCCCGGCCATGCCTCGCACCGGGCAATTATTAAGCGTACGGATGAGTAATTTTGGCCCGCTTGGGTGGATTAGTGAAAAAGCCGGTTATCGTTATGCTCCCCACCATCCCGTGACAGGAAATCCGTGGCCTGCCCTGCCCCAAATTTTGCAAAACCTTTGGAACGATGTCTCTGGCTGGGCTGAAAACCCCGAAGCCTGCCTTATCAATTATTATGACCAGAAGGCTCGCCTGGGCCTGCATATTGATGCCGATGAAAACGCCATTAACGCCCCCATTGTATCGGTATCGTTAGGGGATCAGGCGCTTTATCGCCTTGGTGGACAAATGCGAAGCGATCCAACGCGGTCCTTGCGCCTGTCCTCTGGTGATGTTGTTGTCTTGGCAGGAACCGCCCGACGCTGTTATCACGGTGTTGACCGGATTTACCCCGGTACGTCTACATTGCTACCCAAGGGTGGGCGAATTAATCTGACCATGCGGGTAGTTGGAAAGCCACAATCAAAGGAAGAAAAATGAAAACACGCGCGGCTATTGCCCTTGAAGCAGGAAAACCCCTGATTATTGATGAAATTGATCTGGACGGTCCAAAGGCGGGCGAGGTTCTAATTGAGGTCAAGGCCACGGGCATTTGTCATACTGACGCTTTCACGCTTTCCGGTGGTGATCCGGAAGGGCTGTTCCCTTCCGTTTTGGGCCATGAAGGCGCAGGCGTGGTGCTGGAATGTGGGCCCGGCGTTACCTCATTACAGCCCGGCGATCATGTGATCCCACTTTACACGCCAGAGTGCCGCGAATGCGAGTATTGCCTCAACCCTAAGACAAATCTCTGTCAGGCAATCCGTGAAACCCAGGGCGCGGGCCTTATGCCCGATGGCACGTCGCGGCTCTCCTATAATGGTAAACCGCTTTACCATTATATGGGCTGCTCGACCTTTGCCAATCATGCGGTAATGCCTGAAATTGCCCTGGCTAAAGTGCGCAAAGACGCCCCCTTTGACAAGATTTGTTATATTGGCTGCGGCGTTACCACCGGGCTTGGTGCCGTAATGTTCTCGGCCAAGGTGGAACCCGGTTCCACCGTTGTTGTGTTTGGCCTTGGCGGCATTGGCTTGAACGTGATTCAGGGTGCCAAGCTTATCGGAGCACGCCAGATCGTTGGCGTTGACCTTAATCCATCAAAACGCAGCATTGCCGAAACGTTTGGGATGACGGATTTTGTCAATCCAGATGACATTAAAGGCGATCTGGTTGGCCACCTTGTTGAGCTTACCGGCGGCGGGGCCGATTATTCCTTTGAGTGCATTGGCAATGTTCAGGTGATGCGTGCCGCGCTGGAATGCGCGCACAAGGGGTGGGGCGAAAGCTACATTATCGGCGTGGCCGGTGCCGGGCAGGAAATATCAACCCGGCCCTTTCAATTGGTCACCGGTCGCTCTTGGCGCGGCACTGCCTTTGGCGGGGCCAGAGGGCGCACAGACGTTCCCAAAATTGTTGATATGTATATGCAAGGCCGCATCAATATTGATGATCTCATCACCCACACCCTGCAACTGGAAGATATCAACACCGCCTTCGATCTGATGCATGAAGGCAAAAGCATCCGGTCCGTGGTTGTTTATTAACACTCTGATTTTCATAGTAGAATAAAAAAAAGGCGGGTCAAAAGACCCGCCTTTCTCTTTATATCTATAAATAAGCTTTAGAACGCTTTTGTAAAGTTGGCGAAGATGCTTCTACCAACAGTGTTGATACCAGCACCAAGGGGAACATTTTGCGCATCCAAGGTCGCCGGAGCATCATCAGACACCAATGGTGGGTTCTTAGAGAACACATCATTCACGCCTAAGCGGAACAACCACGTATCGTACGTGTAGTTGATCGATATATCGTGATACCAGAGGTCTGGAATACGCACCACATCATCACCAAAAGTGTCGCGCAATGTAGTTCCAGTAGTAATATCTGGTTGCGTACCTTTTATGTAACGAGACTGCCAAAATACTGAGAAGTCATTAAAGGCTAGGCGAACATTGTTAGTTGCACGCCATTTAGGTGTACCATACTCACCAGCATTATCGTCAGATGCCGCAATAATGGTAATTTTCTGCTCTTCCTGATAGGTAACAGTGCTATCTACAGTAAGCGAGAATGCCTGCCCAGAAACTGTGAAATCCTTACCGAAGAAGGTATTAAAGTCGATACCTTTCGATGTGAATATCCCAATATTTACCGGGCTGTTATCCAGTATATCGATAAATCCGGTTTGTGGATCACGGTTAAAGCGGTCACAGAATTGACGTGGCTGATTAAAGCACTGTCCAAGAACATCACCAACAGACAATTCAGCAACAGTGTTTTTAACTTTGTAGTTAAAATAGTTCACGCCGAAGCTGAAATCAAACTCGTCCGAGAAGTTTTGTTTAAACACACCACCGACAGTCCAGGTTTGAGAAGTTTCAGGGTTCAAGCCTGTATTACCACCCGTACTCGTTTGAATTGAAGGCGTACCACCTAGACCAAGACTGAATGGATCAACACCATCTGCCTGGCACAAACCAATTACAGTCTGACTACGGTTATCTAGTGATGGATCATAATTGCCACTTCCGTCGCGTGCTGCAACCGGAACCACACAAGGGTCACCCAAACCTGATGCAAAACCAGTTTGGCCTTGCAAGAACAATTCGCGTGCATTTGGTGCGCGGAAGGAGCGACCATTGGTTACCCGCAACAATAGGGATTCAATGGGGTTCCAGCCAAGCTTGGCAGTATAGGTGTAATCACTTCCAAAGAACTCGTGGTCCAAATAACGACCTTGAAAATTTAAGGAAAGGTTTTGAATGGCAGGCATATCCCGCATAACAGGGATATCAATTTCGCCAAAGGCTTCAAATAAATCCACTTGACCACCACCATCGGGGTCAGCAAACAAACCTGCAGCCAAACCAAGTTCAGAAACTGTAGAAGCTTCGGAAATCAAACGGTCTTTTCTGTATTCAAGACCAAAAGCAGCATTGACTTCACCACCACCTTGCCAAGGCAAGTTAAACAGTGGGCCCGTGACCGTTCCGTGTAACACAGATTGTTCGATCGTCGTATTAAACAACCGTTCCTGATTCACAAAATCATTTTCTTCTTGTGTTTCAAAAACACCATCTGTGTATAGCGATGTTGCAAAAAAGTTCAGCGGCACACACTCAAAATTGTCCAAAAACCCGAACTGGTTAGCCAAGTTTGGCACATTACAAGTTGCCCCGCCATTGCCATCATCTTCCGTAAACAACAAAGAAGCAACAATTGCACTTTCGAAGGCAACAGGCCGTACAGATGTACCACGCCCACGAGAATATTGTGCGTTCAAATCATAAGACCAGCGGTCTGCCCATTTGTTACCTAATGCGAAATCACCACGAAGACCCGCAACAAGACGCGTTTGATCAACTTCAGATTGTCCACCTTGGCGCTGTTTGAGGAACACAACGGGTGTCACATCACGACCAAAGGGATTGAATGGGTTAGATCCAGGTACCGTAGGAAAAAGCTGTGGAACGCGCCCTGTTTGGGTGCTTCTACGGTTATTATAGGCAACTTCACTATAAAACTCCATATGATTCAAGACATTGAGATCATAATGCCCTGAAAAATATACATTGGTTCTTTTGCTTGGGTTGACTAAGTTTGATCCCTCAAGAGGAAAACCAAGGCCATAGCCACGGAACGCAGCGGCAGAAGTATCCACACCAGCTGTGAAGTTATCCACACCAATATTTGTTTGACCTGGTGTGAAACCAACAAAACCAAACGCTGGATTAAAAACAACGTTACCTATCAAACCTTGACAGACTTCTGTGCGTGTACCATCGGTTGCGACCTCGATATCAAGTTGACAAGGCACATTGCCGTCACCAACAAAACTGGCATCGCTACGCAGCAAATTATTACGCTGGAAATATTCAGCAGCAATTGTAAAGCCACCGCGCTCACCCTGGTCACCAAAGATCATGCTGACCCGGTCAACATTACCACCGTCTTCTTGGTTAAACGTTGTAAAGCCGTCAATTTCTAGGCCTTCAAAATCATCACGCAAAAAGACATTGATAACGCCCGTAACAGCATCAGAACCATAAATGGATGATGCACCATCCAGCAGAATTTCAACACGCTTAATCATAGTCGTAGGAAGTTGTGAAATATCCGGGGACGTTGGAAGCCCCTCCACACCACCTGGCGCAAGACGTCGGCCATTGACCATAAACAAGGTCCGGGATGAACCCAAACCACGCAAGCCTACAGAACTTGCACCTGGTCCATTGTCAGTTACGAAACCGCCCTGGGAGATGCCTTGGTCGATTTGTGTCCCTTGTACAACTGTTGTACGGGCCAAAATCTTTTGAACATCAGACAAACCAACTTCACGAATAACCTCTGCACCAATTACTTGCAGGGGGGATATCGACGAAAAAGTGCTTTGCTTGATTAAAGAGCCGGTAACGATAATTGCATCTTCTTCTTCATTAACCTCTTCATCTGCGACTTCTTCAACTGCCGGCGCAGAAGCATCCTGTGCAAAAGCAGTTGTACCTAAACTCAATGCCAGTGCAGATGCACCGGCTGCCAGCAATAGGCGGTAACCTATTGTTCGACGTTCCAATTCTGTTTCTTTAGCCATCAATGATGCCCCTTTTTTTCAATTTTCACAGAAGTTTGATTAGCACCGACGGAACATGAATAAACTGTTGCGATCACGGCTAAACACTAAATAGCGAGCCGCCCCAATGATTCTCAAACCCCAGACGAACCAACCACCAAAACCCAGTAGTTTGCGTCCAACATACACAAATATGTGACAGACAGCCATGTCAATTGATCACAACCGTTTTGAGCTACAAACTACCACTTAAACATTTCATTGTGATGTTTTTGCATCACCCGTCGTGCGCTTCTAGCCCTTTGTCTATTTTATTTTCAACGGGCGCCATTTTACCTTATGTCGACAAAAACTCACCCATCCTTTTGGTAGAGTCTGACGTAGGCATGACGCATGCTGTATGGTAAAAAGGCTAAAGCATTCGGATTAACCGGAGTTATTTTACGCGACTAACGGTAATTGTCCGCTTCTGCTTGATAAATTTCATCCTATAGCCGGATATTGTACCACGGTGGACTTCCACTTGGGGTTTATCTCCCTTTGAAAGCGGAACCGTTTGCCAGTCTGCTGAGCGCTGTTTCCATACCTGGCCGTTATCCAGCACCAAAACCAGTTTCCCATTTTTGCTCAAAGCAAAATCCACAACCGTTGCCCCCTCCCGGGTACGGAATTCCCTCTTTGCTTTTTCCAACCTCTTTCCCTGCAAGGGGACCTGCTCCGCTCCCATACCCTGTGGCATTAAGGGCCCTTCAGCTTTTTTCCGCACAGACAGCGCGGCGTTCTCTTGATTTTCTTGTGGAATGGAGGGTGGTTGAGTTTGCCGGCCCTGCTTACGGGCTTTGGGTAAAGTAATACGTAAAGCATTTTCAAGACATCCAATACGCTGCTCCAACGTTATAGAATTCTTCTCACAATATATGATCATATTGTCTGCTTCATCGGCCGCCAGTGTACGATCACCTATAAACAAAAACAACATGAACAAAGATAAACTTAAAAACCGCATAAACACTTCCTATCATTCTCGGCCGCTCGAGGCCGTTTAGCACGTAAAGCGCCTCATAACATTATTAGTATATAAAAAATTTATTTGTCTTGTAAAAAAAATGGCGCACATCGTAGCGATGCGCGCCATCATTTCCATTTTCAGTCGTGATTAGAATGCTTTTCGTGCCGTAACGAAGAACGTCCGCCCAAAAAAGTCATAACCGGATGATGTCACGGCGTTATTCCGGTTTGGACCTTCACCGTCATCTATCAGCGGAGGCTCTTTATCCAGAATATTTCTTGCACCAATCGTCATGGCCCACGTGTCTGCATTATACGTTACAGAGGCATCATGATACCAAACTGTCCCGACAGAATCCAGATCGTGGGACGGTGTCCCGCTGATGAAGAAAGGATTTGGCCGGTCAGCTTCAGTGTTATCCTGTTGCTGCTTGCCGATAACCCGGTGTTCCGTATCCAGACTAAAATTATTCCACGCAAAATTGGTGCCGAAATTTGCACGCCATTTTGGTGTACCTATCTCACCCACATTGTCATCCCGGTCAGCCTCTGAGAAAACTTGGGTTTCTTGCTCAAGCTGGCGTGAAATAGCCGTTGAGAAGGTGAAATCAACAGGTGATCCATCTAACTCAAAAGGCACAAATCTCAATTGTGTATTGAAATCCAAGCCCTTGGCTGTAATTTCACCAATATTAAAGAAGGTAATATCGATGAGATTCAACTGATTGGAATTAGGGTTTGAACCAGATTTACGTGTCAACAGGTCACAGAACGGTGACGTCTGGTTTGGAAAATCCCTGTCAAAATAACAACCGCCAACAATCTGGCCTATACCCGGCTCCTCCACCGAATCACGAATTCGAACATCATAATAGCTTGTGGCCACTCTGAAATCGAATGACTCAAACCAAGGCTGGGTTGCGGAGAACGTTGCGGTAAAAGTACGTGACCGTTCAGGTTCAAGGGCCAAATTACCACCAGTTGTCGTCGCGATGGTTGTCACACCCGTTGTTCCCAGAGGCGTTGCATCCAGATTGCCGTTAGCGTCGGTGTCAGTGAAAATCACACCGGAGGCAATACAGTTGGCGATGAGGAATTGCAGATCTTCATCCGCATCTCCCGTTGGCGCATTACCAATGGACAACTGGATATTATTGTTGATACACGGATCATTACCGCCACCAACACCACCGCCCTGATTGGCGAGGAAAGTTTCGCGCAAGTTGGGCGCACGGAAGGACGTCCCGTAGCCACCACTGAACGACATCCAGTCAACAGGCTTGTACTGACCGCGAACGCGATAGGTCGTACCATTGCCAAAATTGGATTCGTGCGTCTGTCTCAAAGCACCATCAAAGCTCAGCAAATTAATACCAGGCCTGTCAACGATAAGCGGCACACTGATTTCACCAAAGAACTCGTTAAAGGAACGACCGCCCCTGGTTTCACCTTCCTGAAGACCATTTTCAGCAGCGTTCAAACCACGCACACCGTCAAGAGAGTTCTTGGAATCGATGATGTCCTTGCGGTACTCATAACCAAACCCGACGGAAACATCACCACCCCAGGGAGATTCCATCAACTTGCCATCAACAAACGCATTAAAGACGTATTGCTCAATCTCTGTGCGGTTGGTTCTGGTGCTAATCAGGAAATCACGTTCAGCCTGTGTAGCAAATGCGCCGTTACCATTGGCACCACCATCAAATATGGATTGCGCAAAGAGGTTAACCGGTACACAGTTTTCCGGAGACAAAAACCCGAATACATCCGGCGCAGTTTGCGTAGAGCAGGTAACGCTGCCATCTGGGTTCAGCACTGGTTGCAATGCAGCAATCAAGTTGTTTTCAAACAATATCGGCTGCGACTGGAAACCAGTACCGCGGTCATAAGAACCATAGGCATCCCATTTCCAATCATTTTCTCCGAACCAGCCACCGTTAAAGTCGCCGCGCATACCGCCAACGAGACGAACCTGTTGCAGCTCGACATCACGGGTTTGCGGAATATCATCCAGCGTGAGTATAGGAATAACATCGTTAGCAAACGGATTGAACGGATTATCCACCTGGCCAATGACATTGCCACTGCCGTCAACTTCGTTGATCAGGCCAGTAACTGTTGGAAAAATTTGCTCTACAGTACCGATCGCAAAATTCTGGCGATCAAAGTAAAAAGCTTCAAAGTAAAGCTGCTCATTACCCCATAAGTTTAGATCATACTCACCGGTCGTCATGATCGAAATACGTTCTATGTTGCCAACAAGGTCTGACTGACCACGCTCTGAATTATCGTTGAACTCATCAAAATAAATGAAATTGGAATCACCAAGATTGTTAAAACCCGGTGGCGGTGCAATGTCGCCGCAGCGAGTAAAGTCCGCAACACCCCGAGATCCGGTTTGGCCCGGCGTGTAACAAATGATAGCGAAATCACTGGCATCAAAAAGGTTGTTGTCAAAAAAGCCATTGGCGGGCGCAATCAACAGATTGCCATCAGCATCAACCTCAATGTCGCGCAGTGTTTGCGAATAAGACCGTGTATTGGCCGTTACCCGGCTGCGGTTAAAATACTCCGCACCAAACAAGAGTCGAGCCCGGTCCGTATGAGCACCGGTAACCATAGAAATAAGCTTTGACTTACCACCTGGGGCCTCTGGCGCTGTTACCGTACCGGTTACCTCAAAGCCTTCAAAATCCTTACGCAAAATAACGTTGACCGTACCAGCCACTGCGTCCGCACCATAAACCGATGACCCGGCTTCAGTGGCGATATCAACGCGCTCAACCATGGAAAACGGGATAAGCCCGATATCAGGCTGGGCCGGTGCCCCGCGCACGCCCGTTGCAGCAAGACGGCGACCATTAAGCAAAACCAGCGTCCGCTCTGGGCTCAAACCCCGCAAGTTGATATTTGACGAACCGGTACCGCCTGTAGGTGGCGCTTCGGTTGCGTTTGAATTACCCGCATTGGTATTCAGACTGGCATCAACCCTGGCACCATTGGATACCGTAGAACGGGAAATAAGTTCGGTAATTGTCGTCACACCAAGGCGGCGATTTTCGTCAACATTTAAGGTAGTCAGTGGCGATGGGCTGGAAAAAGCGTTTTGGCGCAACCGTGAACCGGTAACAACAATGGCCTCTTCAGATTTTTCCGCAACCTCTGCCGCCGATGGCGTTGTTGTTGCAACCGTTTCTGCTTGTTGTGAGAATGCAGGAGTTGCTACTGCAAAAGCCCCCGCAATAAATGTGGAAGCGAGTAACGCTTCGCGCAATGTGTATGATTTCACTTTGATATCTCCAAAAATGTTGGAGGCCGTGCAAACTCACCACTTCTGGCCGGAAATTATTCCAGCGATACGCGCAGTGAAAAAACGCGGTGCCCCTTGCTATATACCCCAGGCTAATCAAGACAAACCTATGCGGGTTAATCCAAGCCCAAGGACTTAATAAGCCAAACATTACGAAACGTCAATTAAGTCACATGAACGGCAAGAAAAACACCTTGGATCGTTGCAAAAATGTCGCAAACTTACACGTCCCGCGGGAAGCTGTTTGATAGCTGCGATAAAGGCAAATTTTGCTTGCGTCGAACACCGCATCACATTGGGTTCAAACCCTGTGCCCTTCAAACAAATACGATGCCTAATACCAACAGGGCGGCAATATCAAACGACAACCGGATCAGATAAAGAAAATTCAGCATAAACACATGCACCAGCAAACCGCACGGGCCTTGGTTTATATACCGCCTCGGCTAGCTGATAGAGATACCGCTTAATCCGGTTCCGGCCCATGATCCAAGAGGTATGAGCAAGATCAGAAATAAAACCAAAAGGCATGAAGGTGTAATGCCACAACCATGTGGCCATAGATAAAAATGCCCCGTCGCCAGAGAGATGGCCATTAAGGCCAAGGTGCCTTCCCCAGCATCTCGGAAAACAACGCTAAGGCAAGGCAATGGAAAGTGTCGGTAACCCCTTTGCCCACAATGATGGCAATGGCGACCTTGAAGCCTTGTATGACAATTAGAACAAATAGTGCCGAATGCGAGTTGCCTGGCGTCAGAAGCAACATCATCTTCCAGAAGCGTTCAGCAACAGCTGTTTCTATTGTTGCCCCGCCGTGGTTTCAACCAGTGCCTCCTCTGGCATACCGGCCCTTAATCACCAGAAAACATCAATTCTGTTTTGCTCTATCAATGCACAAATAACGTGAGCGGTGAATATCAACAATGTTATCTGTCCAGCCGCTTACCCGGGGGTCAACCAGCGCCCGGTTAACCTCATACCACATGGGAATAATGGGCATATCATCCAGCATGATCTGTTCGGCTTTTCGCATTAGTGCGGCACGTTTTTCTACATCCAGTTCTTTATTTGAACGATCCACCAGATCATCGTATTCCGGGTTTGAGTATTTGGCATAGTTCATTTGACCGGTGCGGGTTTCCAGCAAATAGAGAAAATTTTGTGCATCGTTATAATCAGCTATCCAGGCACCATCACTAACCTCAAACTCACCGGAACGTAAATTGGCGTAGAGAATCTGCGTTTCTGTCCCTGTAATCGTTACATTCACCCAAGGGGCTATGTCATTCCAGTCGGCCTGAACCGCCGGGGCCACACGTGGATTGTCTCTGGTGTTACGGTAAACATATTCAAAATTAAGCGGGTTATCCGGGCCAAACCCGGCTTCAACCAGTAATTTCTTCGCCTCTGTGCGGCGTTCATCCAGACTTAACCCTGCCCACAACACACGGGCCCCCTTGGGATAATTTGCCATGCCCGGCGGCACCAGTGAATAAGCGGGGATCTGGCCTGATTTCAATATTTCGGCCGTCATAAAATCCCGATCAAGCGCCATCCCCAAAGCGTTACGCACACGCTTGTCGTCAAAAGGTTTTGTGCGCGTATAAAAGGAAAAATACGTCGTCCCAAGATAAGGGTGTACGCGAACATAGCCGGGTAATTGCTTATTCAAAAATTCAAGTTTCTGGCCGGGAAAATCAGTATTTAAATCCAACCGGCCTTCGCGCACCTGACGTTCAGCGCTGTTGTTATCCACCGTGGGATAATAGAATATTTCATTCAGACAAACATTGTCCGCATCAAAAAACCGTGGATTTTTAACTGAATGCACATAGTCATTTGTACGCCATTCCTCCAGTTTGAACGGGCCATTGACTTGCACGTTTTCAGGCTTGATCCACTCACTACCTTTTTCTTTAACAATATGAGCGGGCACAGGCATGGACGTATAGTGCGTCAAAAGACCTGGCAGATAGGGTGCCGGGTATTCCAGTACAATTTCCAAAGTACGCTCATCAATGGCACGCACACCAAGATCGTCCAAAGGTAGTTCGCCATTATTGATAGCTTGCGCATTTTTTATGGCAAACAAAAGCGACGCATATTGTGCCAATGTGTCCGGGTTGAGAATACGGCGCAGGGAAAACACAAAATCATGGGCTGTAACGGGCACACCATCGGACCAATTGGCTTCACGTAGCGTGAATGTCCAGATTTTCCCATCCTCGGAAGTGCTCCAGTTTTCGGCCATGCCAGGCACGGGCTCTCCTGCTTCATTTTCCGTAAACAGGCCGACAAACATATCGCCAATAATGTTGTTTTCCCATGTGCCGCTTGACTGATGAGGGTCCAGTGAAAATGGCTCAGCAGCATTACCACGGTGCAAAGTTAGGCCAATTTCCTCAGCCTCCTTGTTGCCGCCGCAACCACTTAGTATCAGCGCGCTGGCGATAATGATGCCAAGGGTTAATCGCGAAATATTTTTCATGGCTTTCTCCTGCCGGAATGAGTTTTAGTTGCACCATCAAGGGTGGAGGTTAATAAAACGACATAAAGCAATCGACATAACCCGCCCTTTGATTAGAATATACCCCACATCGGAAGCACCAGCGAGAATTATAGGATAAATTTATGACCCGGTATTTTATATTATTGACAAGCACAATTTATTTTTTGGGGGCAACCATAGCACTGGGTGCCGTTGATAAAAGCACATCTTCACCCCTGCAAAGCATATACGATTGTTCCGCCATTGAGGATAACGCCAAACGACTTACTTGCTATGATGATGTTGCAGGTCAATTACGTGAGGCAGAGACAGCCGGAGAGATTGTCGCTGTAACAAGCAAAGATATAAAGAGCTTAGAAAAGGAAGCTTTTGGGTTTAATCTACCCAGTCTGCCAAAATTACGACTTCCTTTTTTTAATAAAGGTAATTCTCAAAAGGGAGAAGGGGTGCTTGAGAATAACGATGAAAAAACAGGCAATATCCTGGCGCAAAGCAAGGACGGTGATATAGCCAATATAGAATTTGAAATTGACCGCATTGTAAAACGCGACCATGAAGTTTATTGGTTCTATTTGACCAATGGTCAGGTTTGGAAATCAATTGACGGGAAGCATGTTTTTTACTCAAAACATCAAAAGCCTATCGTAGCACAAATACGAAAAGCAGCCATGAGTAGTTTTCTATTAAGAATCAATGGCAAAGGGCGGGCCATAAGGGTTGTACGCCACCGTTAAGTCATGGCCACAATCAGATTAACGGTCTTTGGGATCAATAGCATCACGAAGACCGTCACCAATAAAGTTAAAGCAAAACAGCGTTACCATCATGGCAATGGCGGGAAACATAAGCGTCCAGGGCATGGTCTCCATATCCTGCGCACCACTGGCGATCAGCTTGCCAAGCGAGGTCAGCGGCTCCTGAACACCAAGCCCTAAAAAGCTAAGGAAACTTTCTGCCAGTATAACCGAAGGGATAGTCAGGGTTACATAAACGACGACTGGCCCCAGTACATTAGGTACGATATGGCGGCGAATAATGGTAAAGGGACGCACTCCGGCGGCTTCGGCCGCCTCAATAAACTCCTTGCCTTTCAAGGCGATGGTCTGCCCGCGCACAATGCGCGCCATGGTCAACCATTCCACTGCGCCAATCGCCACAAAAATAAGCAAAATATTCAGCGCCGGTTTTCCCGTGGTAAAGTCCTTGAACACAACCATCAAAATAATAACAAAAAAGATAAATGGCATGGCATAAAGTGTATCCACAATACGCATCATCAACTCATCAACCTTGCCACCGATATACCCTGCTGTTGCCCCCCAGATAACACCGATAACCAGAGAGACAAACGTAGCCACCACACCCACAGCCAAAGACACTCTGAGGCCATAAAGAAGGCGCACAAAAAGATCGCGCCCCTGGCTATCCGTGCCAAACACAAACCATTGTTCAGTCGTTGGTGCCTTGCCAACATTAAGCTTATAAACATGATCATATTCGTGCGGCCATACCCAGGGTCCAGCTATGGCCAGCACAGTAATTATGGACAGCAGAATAAAGCTGGTAACAGCCGCACGATTACGCATAAGGCGTGTCCGGGCATCGTCCCAAAGCGAACGCCCCTGTATGGCAGCCTGCTCCATAAGTTCTTCTTTATGTGCGTTTTGTGATGTGCCAAGCATACTCAATCGTACCGTACTTTGGGGTCAAGGAAGCCATAAAGAAGGTCTGCAACCAAATTCAAAACTATGATCAATGTGGCGTATAGTATAACGACACCCATAACCACGGTGTAATCACGCTGTAATGCCCCCATAACGAACTGGCGGCCGATACCCGGCAGGGCAAAAATTTGCTCGACCACGATAGAGCCGGTCAGAAGCGCCGCCGTAGCAGGGCCAAGATAACTGATCAGAGGCAAGACAGCCGCACGTAACGCATGACGGATAACAACCGCATAACTAGGCAAGCCTTTGGCATAGGCGGTACGAATATAATTGGATCGCAATGTTTCAATCATACTGGCACGCATAAGACGCGAAATTATAGCAATTTGTGGCAAAGCCAGCGTAATGACCGGCAGCAATAAATGCGTGAATGTTATTTGTCCACGATCCAGCCCTGCGGTTGGTAACCAGCCCAGATACAGGCCAAAAATCAGGGCCATAACCGGCCCGGTTACAAAGGGCGGAATACTGATCCCGGTCATGGCAAGTCCCATAACAGCATAATCCCCGGACTGGTTTTGCCTGAGCGCCGCAAAACCACCTAAAAGGCTGCCAATAATAACCGCAAGTGTTATCGCAGAGAGCCCAAGAGTGGCACTGACAGGAAAGCCTTCAGCAATAATATTGCTAACCGTTTTGTCCTTGTATTTCATCGATGGACCAAGGTCGCCTTTGGATAAATCTTTCAAATAATAACCAAATTGGATGGTAATAGGCTTATCCAGATGAAACTTGGCGGCAAGACGTGCCTTGATGGCTTCCGGGATAGGACGTTCCAGATCAAACGGGCTACCCGGCGCAGCGCGCATCAAAAAAAAGGCAAGGGTAATGATAAGAAATACGGTTGGAATCGCAACAAAAAGCCGACGGAGCAGAAATCCAAACATGAAACACCGAAAATGAAAATAACCGGGGCGAAACCTTTCATGCGTCCATAAGGCTGTCAACGCGCAGCCAAAATCTTTGCAGAAGCAATTTCAGTTGCGTCTGCAATGTCGCTCAACCAGACGTGAACGGCAATGTGTTGCGTACACTGCAACGAAAAGGCAGAGTGTCAGCTGGAATATTATCGGGAACACTGAATATGCCACGCTTTGGTCATTTTTTTCGACTTTTCATACTGATTACCGCGTTTTTTACGTTTGGCATCACTATTGCCAGTGCGCTTGCGCTACAAAATAGTCAAAGTTCAAGTGAGGGTGTACGCCATCGCACGGTCACACCGGATTTTGCCGTTGCGCCACAAATGAATGTTCACGATATAAAAAAAGCCGCCGAAGAAGGTTATACACTCATTATCAATAACAGGCCCGACGGTGAAGCTGGCCCGGATCAACCGACCAGTGCCGCCTTGGCTTTGGCCGCCAAGGAAGCAGGCATAGAGTATCTCCATATTCCTTTTCGTTCCGGGCATATTACCGAAACAGCGTTTGCACAAACCAAAACAGCATTTCTTGAACATGATGGCAAAGCATTGTCATTTTGCCGGTCAGGTACGCGGGCCATTACCATTTGGGCCATGGCCCAAAGTGCATTAGGGGAAATGCCACCGGATGCGGTCATCATAGTCGCGCATCAGGCAGGCTACAATTTGGAACGGTATCGCACACAATTTAATGCGCTTGCTACAAAACAATCACCTGCTGAATAATCTGGTCTGACCTAGCGATGAACCACAATACGCGGAGACGAACAATGCGCTGTGCGCGCAACGGGGATTTCAAGCACGCCAGCTTTATCCGTTCGTGCCAGATAGGCATTGCACGAACGTCCGGCCTCATTTTCAATAATGATTGTGGTAATCTGGCCCGGTGTACTCAGCACAGTACCGCGTCCGGGAAGCGCCAGCATCATCACTGGCACCCCCCTGTAGGCTGGCGAGCGCACTTTTTGCACCACATTGTCTGGCGCAGCCGCAAGGGCGACAGAGGCCGTAAGAGTACCCACACTTATAATGACAACATTCACAAACAGCCGTACAGAAAAGCCGAACTTTTTAATCATATGTTTCATTTTGCAACGCCTACACCCGAACTCAGGCATTACATCGCAAAGGTCACGCCGGTTCGATCGGGCGTAAAAACAGGAAAATGTCAGTGAAACTCTCAAAACCCTCAAAGCCCTGGTGGTCTGACCTGTCGCTTGAGCGCGGTGGTTTACGGACGCATAAAACCGGGGTGCTGGTACCCTATCATTTTGATAATCTGGTAGCGATTGTACGGGGGTTGGCTCATTATGTGGCGATACAGGTACAGCGCTTTGCCGCCAGCCTGCATCCGTCCCGGCCTATGCGCATTCTCTTCATCCCGCATCAACCCAGACCCTGGTATCTTATCTGGTCTGTACTGCACGCGGCCAAAGGTAAAATTGTTACTGATCCGCAAAACGCTGATGCCGTTTTTTATTTTGAAGACACGACGGCCCGTAAGGATAATCCGGTAAATGATTATCCTCACACCCCTGACACCGCGCGCCAGATAAACTGCGCTTGCCTCGATGTTTCCAAATCAAAGGTTGCTGCAGCCTTTGAGGATGTTTTCGGTTATCCACTCAGTCTGGACCCTACCACCTGGGAAGGTCTGGCAGTAGAAAAATCAGAACAGAACGGCGCCCATGACGGGCGCGTCATTACTTGTCCGGCAGAGCGCAAACCCAATAAAGTCTATGAGCACCTGATTGATAATTCTGACAATGGTCGTTTTGTCGAAGATTACAGGACACCGACTATCGGCGGGGACATCGCACTGGTTTATATAAAACAGCGCGCCATGAATTACCGTTTTGCCAACACTAATGACCGGGTTATCTTGCGAAAGCCCGAACAAATATTTTCCTTAACAGAGCGGCAAAAGCTGAAACAGTTTTGCGCAGCTATGAAGCTGGATTGGGGCGGTATCGATGTATTGCGGGATCGGCAAAGCGGCCGGGTCTATGTTGTTGATGTCAACAAGACAGATATGGGACCACCAACAGCACTCAGCCTTGTCAACCAGGTTCGCTCTGTGCGTATTCTGGCCCGTGCGTTTCGGGCGTACATGAACCGCTAGACAGGGATTAATTGTGATGACGGCTTCCATCCCCTATATCCGCGACTTTGACCCCGCCTACGGTCAGCTTGTCAGCCTTTCGCACCACGTACGCCGTTTAACAGCCAATAATCCAAGCCCGTTTTCCGGTTGGGGAACCAATGTTTATATCATCGGCAAGGGTGACGTGAACGTCGTCGACCCCGGCCCTGATACGGATGATCATTTTGATACCCTGATATGCGCCTTAAAAGGCGAACGCGTAACGCGGGTATTTGTCACGCACCACCACCTTGACCATTCCCCCATGGCAAACCGGCTGGCCGCGCATTTTGGCTGTAAAACTTACGGGCTTGGCCCGGCGCATTATCATCTGACCAGTACGGATATACCCCTTGAAGCCGGTGATGATCAACACTTTGTCCCCGACATTAAAATCCGCGATGGACAAACATTTGAAGGTGATGGCTGGACCCTTGAGGCCGTGCATACACCGGGACATACCTCCAACCATATGTGTTATGCGGTCGGGGACGATAACGGCCTGATATGCGGTGATCATATTATGGCCTGGTCTACCTCTGTGATTAGCCCGCCAGATGGTGATATGGGTGACTATTTACACTCATTGCAAAAAGTACTGGATCGCGATTATGCAACGCTGTGGCCAGGCCATGGCGCCGCCATCACGGACCCTGCACCATTCATCCGCGCCTATATTGCCCACCGCCATGATCGCAATGCGCAAATACTGAGCCAGCTAAAAAGCGGGAAAAGCCGTATAAAAGATATGGTGCCGGTGATGTATGCCAACGTAGATAAAGGCCTTCATCCCGCCGCCTGCCATTCTGTGCTGGCACACATCATTCATATGGTCAAAAACGGCACCATCACTTGCGAGGGTGAGCCTGAACTGGATAGCCAGTATCATCTGGCCTGAGTGCCACTACCAGGCAACCCAGGAACGCGGGTTCTCTATGGACAAGCCATCATTGGCACGCATGAGCCCAACAATCGCCCGTGCCAGAAACCAGAGGGCCAGCACCGGGATTAACAAAAACCCGATGAGGACAAAACACAACAAGGCGACCATCAGGCCATAAAGCAGACTGATCCAGAATGTACGTATTTGATAAACAAGGTGGCTGCGCGGCCCCGGCGACGCCCGATTGATCGTACTATAAGCAATGATCACCCCGAATAATGCCGGTAAAGGGCACCACGATATTGGCAATATAAAGGATATAGATCAGTTTGGTTTTCTGACGAAGATCCTCAGCGGGGTTTGGCGTGGATTCCGTATCAATCATAGTATCATCTCACTTTTAGAATAAAACATTCTAGCCCCCAAGCGCCTCAACAGTTAGCATAGCAAAAACCGATGGGAAACACATGCATATTTCAACAACTGACTATTTACCAGGATACACCATTGAAACCTCGCTGGGCATTGCCCGGGGCAGCGTGGTGCGCGCCCGTTTTTTTGGACGCGATTTTATTGCCAGCCTTCGTAATCTGGTAGGTGGCGAAGTTAATGAATATACTAACCTTCTGGCCGAATCCCGTGAACAATCCCTTGAACGCATGATCCTTCATGCCCGCTCATTAGGCGCTGATGCCGTGGTGAATGTACGCTTTACCTCCAATACCATCATGGAAGGCACTGCCGAGATGCTGGCCTATGGCACAGCCGTAACCTTGAAAAAAACATGACCCCTGAACAATTAGAAAAAATCAAAGCTGAGGTTATTGACTGGGCTCGTTTTATTGCATTTTTCCTTATCGGGTTTTATGCGTTTTCAACATTTTTTTATGCACTGTTTTTTATCCCGTCCGGCTCCATGCGACCTAATTTAGAGGTTGGAGATCGCTTTGTCGCTTCCAAATGGGCTTATGGCTGGTCACGTCACTCCCTTCCCTGGGGCGTATCCCGGTTTTTACCCGAACGCAGCAACAGAGTATTTGGTCGCCTCCCCCAAAGAGGCGATGTCGCCGTTTTTGTAAATCCTGTGAATAACATGGTGATGATCAAGCGTGTTGTTGGCCTGCCCGGTGATGTTATTGAAACCCGGGGCGGGCGACTGTATATCAATGGCGATCGGGTACCGCGCACGTTTTTACGTATGACCCGTTTTCGTGACCATTATGGGCAAATACGCACGGCACAGGTTTACGCCGAAAACTTTGCTGACAGACAAAGTACGCACACAGTTTACGAATTTTCTGATCAAATGATTTTGCCCGGCTGGTCACCCGATGACTCCGGGCCTTTCACGGTCCGCGAAGATCATGTTTTCATGATGGGTGATAATCGTGATAACTCAAACGATAGTCGCTCTCCGCATGGTCCGGGGCAGGTGCCATTGGAAAACCTTGTTGGCAAAGCACAAACCGTGCTCTTTACATTTGCCCGGTGTCGACACGAACCTGGACTGGATTGTCCATCGGGCCGATTATGGCGTTTATTTTAGGAAAAGGGGACATATATGAGCCTTTCAGGGAAAACTGTTTTTGTTACCGGCGCTAGTCGAGGCATCGGTCTGGCTATTGCCAAAAGGTGCGCAATGGATGGGGCCAATATTGTTATTGCCGCCAAATCCGCTGAGCCACACCCGAGCCTGCCAGGTACCATATATACCGCCGCCGATGAGGTGCGCGCCGCCGGGGGCGAGGCCTTGCCGTTGGTTTGCGATATCCGTTTTGAAGATCAGGTAGACAATGCCGTGGCACAAGCGGTTAGCCAGTTTGGCGGCATTGATATTCTGATCAATAACGCCTCCGCAATTTTCCCGCGCGGGGTGCTGGACACACCGATGAAGCGCTTTGACTTGATGCATCAGGTCAATATGCGCGGCACGTATCTGACCACACAAAAATGCCTGCCGCATCTCATGAAATCGCAAAACCCGCATGTGTTGATGCTCTCACCACCGCTGGACATAGTCGAAAAATGGTTTGCCCCGCACACAGCTTATTCCATGGCCAAGTTTGGCATGAGTTTATGTGTGCTGGGCATGGCAGGCGAGTTCAGGGATGAAGGCATTGCCTTTAATGCTCTATGGCCGCGCACGGCCATCGCCACGGCGGCCATCGCCAATATTCTTGCCGGCGAAGAAGGCATGAAAATGTGCCGTAAACCGGAAATTCTTTCTGATGCTGCCCACATTATTCTGACCCGCAATGCACGCGAATTCAGTGGGAACTTCCTGATTGATGACACCTTCCTTTTTGAAAATGGTGTGACTGATTTTACCCCCTATCACATGGATCCCACCCAGCCGCTTCTACCGGACTTTTTTGTTCCCGCTGAAGGGTATCCAGCACCACCCGGCGTTGATGTTCTGGATGTACAGCTTGGCGCATAAAACTGCCCTCATCACGCACCAGGCATGTTTCGAGCATGTGGAAACCTCCGGTCATGCAGAAAAACGCACCCGTCTGAGCGCCGTACTGGACGCACTGGCTGAGGATCGTTTTCCTGATCTAGTGCGCCTTGATGCGCCCCGCGCAGAACTAACCGATATTTTGCGTGTTCACACACCTGACTATGCCCGGCTCATTCTTGAAGGCGAACCAACAGAGGGATGGCACCAACTGGATGCGGACACCGCGTTAAGTCCCGGATCAGCCGAGGCTGCACTACGCGTCGCCGGGGCCAGCATTGCTGCCGTTGACGGGGTGATGACGGGGCAGTTTCGACGTGCCTTTTGCGCTGTGCGACCACCGGGTCATCATGCGCGCCCGGCAAATGCCATGGGGTTTTGCCTCTTTAATGGTATCGCTATCGCTGCCAAAAGGGCCATGCAGGTGCATGGACTTATCCGCGTGGCAATCATTGATTTTGATGTCCATCACGGTAATGGCACCCAGGAAATGTTAATGGATGAACCGGGCATGTTGTACGCCTCCATACATCAGGCACCCCTATATCCTGGCACCGGGCTTGCCGATGAGCGCGGGATGCGCGGGCGTATTGTTAATGTACCTCTGCCTGCCGGCACCGGGTCTGCACAATGGCGGCAAGCGTTTGAGGAAAGGATAAGCCCGGCTATCGAGGCATTTTCCCCGGAACTTATTCTCATATCTGCCGGGTTTGACGGCCATCATGATGATCCACTCGCAGGGTTTGAACTTGCCGCTGCAGATTTTTCCTGGATTACCACCACCCTTGTCCACCTCGCCGATAAAAGTGCAAACGGGCGGGTTGTTTCCGTGCTTGAGGGGGGCTACGATTTGACCGCACTTGGCCAGTGCAGTGTAGCGCATGTACAGGCGCTGAGCGGGCAAAGGCCTCCCGAGGGAAAATATGACGCAGCTATCTGATAAACCCGTGCATGCGGCATCTTCCAACCTCCGCAAAACCGGTAGTATTGTGCTGGCGCGTCATGGCCGTCCCGATACAGATAAATCCCGGCGGCTTACCTCAAACGGTTATTATAACTGGTGGTGCGGGTATGATGAAAGCGGACTTGTTGCCAGTTCAACACCGCCGCAGAACCTTCTGGATGAGGCCGCACGTGCTCACCATATTTTTGCCAGTAATTTACTGCGCTCGCAGGAAACTGCCGCAGCAGTAGCCAACGGTAAGCCCGTACTGAACGATGCGGTGTTCACCGAGGCCGCCTTGCCGCCTCCGCCGTTTCCCGCCTTCATCCGTATGCGCCCGCCAATGTGGGATGTGTGGTCGCGCAGCCTGTGGTGGCTTGGTCGTTCAGGCGGTTTTGAAAGCCGCGCAGAAGCTGAAACCCGAGCCTTTGCTGCGGTGGAAAAAATAGATCCAATTGCCCGGACTGGCGAAAATGTACTGGTGTGCGCCCATGGCTGGTTTAACCGCATGATGCGTCCAGCTTTGGTGGCCAATGGGTGGAATTGCGTATATGACGGACGGGATGATTATTGGTCCTTTCGGCGCTATGAATGTGCTGCAACCCGTAAACAAGCGGAGCTGTTATGACGTCTGCCCCAAAAATTGACACGTTAAGTTTTGAGGCCGCGCTGAACGAGCTGGAACAAATCGTTCAAAAACTGGAAGGCGGCACTGTAGAGCTGGAACAATCTATCGCCATATATGAGCGTGGGTCTGCCTTAAAAGCTCATTGCGAGAAAAAATTGAAAGACGCACGACTGAAAATAGAAAAAATTGTTCTTAGCGCAGAAGGTAAAGTCAGTACTGCACCAACAGAAATCGGTTAACGATGAATAGACAGGAAACCTTCTCTGAGCGTCTTGAAAACGTGGCTGACAAAGCCACGGTAGCCCTTGATGCACTAATCCCGCCAGTTGCCGGCCCGGAAGGCCAGTTGCTTTCGGCAATGCGGTATGCCGCATTGGGTGATGGCAAACGCCTCCGCCCATTTTTTGTGCTGGAATGCGGACGACTTTTTGATATTAACGAGCGATCGTTGTTGCGCGTGGCAGCGGCGGTGGAATGTATCCACGCCTATTCGCTGATTCATGACGACTTGCCCGCAATGGACGATGACGACCTGCGCCGTGGCCGGGCCAGTGTTCATAAGGCCTATAGCGAAGCCTTGGCTGTTCTGGCGGGCGACGCTCTGCAATCACTGGCTTTTGAAATCCTTAGCCATGAAGACACTCATTCCGGCCCGAAGGTCAGGGCTGAGCTTATTCATCGGTTAGCCATTGCCTCAGGTGTACGGGGCATGGCGGGTGGTCAGGCGATTGATATTTCTGTCAAAGACAACACGCTGGAAATGCCTCTGATTGCCCGGATGCAACGGATGAAAACCGGCGCATTATTTCAGTTTTCTGCCGAGGCGGGCGCGGTGATGGCACAGGCAAGTCAGGATGCTTTTTCTGCCCTTGGCGGATTTGCCCATGATCTGGGCCTTGCTTACCAAATCACAGATGATCTTCTGGATGCCGAAGGTGAAGCCAGCGAAACTGGCAAAGCTGTTGGCAAAGACGGGGAGCAGGGTAAGGCCAGTTTCGTGCTTGCGCTTGGGCCTGATCAAGCCCGCGAACGGGCCAAAATGCTAGCTGAACAGGCCAAAAAACATCTGGAATTTTTTGGGCAAAGTGCCTCAATTTTGCGGCAATCTGTTGATTTTGTGATAGAGCGTACAGGATAATACCTTCGAGCAATTGATGATGACAAAAAAACCTTCCATTCTGGATCGGGTACAAAACCCCGCAGACACCAAAGATTTTAACATTGGTGAATTGCGTGAACTTGCCGATGCGGTACGTGAAGAGGTTGTCGATGCGGTATCGGTTACCGGCGGTCATTTGGGTGCCGGACTGGGCGTGGTCGAGCTGACAGTAGCCTTGCATCACGTTTTTGATACCCCTTCTGACCGACTGATCTGGGATGTCGGCCACCAGTGTTATCCGCACAAAATACTCACAGGGCGAAAAGACCGTATTCGTTCCTTGCGTCAGGGTAATGGCCTTTCCGGTTTTACCAAACGGGCAGAAAGCGAATATGACGCTTTTGGTGCAGGTCACGCCGCAACATCCATTTCTGCTGGCGTAGGCATGGCCGTTGCCCGCGACTTAAAAGGCGATGACAACCACGTCATTTGCGTTATTGGTGACGGCTCCATGAGTGCGGGTATGGCCTATGAAGCCATGAACAATGCCGGGGCCATGGACAAACGCTTGATTGTTATTTTGAACGATAATGACATGTCGATTGCCCCGCCCGTGGGGGCGTTAAGCGCCCATCTGGCACGGCTGGTTTCCGGCGGTGCCTATACTACCATGCGCAAGCTGGCCAAGGATGTAGTCAGTCATTTACCACGACCTTTAAAAGAAGCAGCCCGCAAAACCGAAGAATATGCACGGGGCATGGCCGCTGGTGGCACATTGTTTGAAGAACTGGGTTTTTATTATGTCGGGCCGATTGACGGACACAATCTCGATCATCTGGTATCAATCCTGCAAAACGTACGAGACCTAAAGGATGGCCCGGTTCTCATCCATGCGGTAACACAAAAGGGCAAGGGCTATAAATATGCCGAAAGCGCTGCCGATAAATACCACGGCGTTTCACGCTTTAATGTGGTCACAGGCGAGCAGCAAAAAGCCAAATCCGGCCCGCCCAGCTATACAAAGGTTTTTGCTCAATCGCTGATCTGTGAGGCCAAAAAGGACGAACGCATAGTAGCCGTCACCGCTGCCATGCCGGGCGGAACCGGGCTGGACCTCTTTGGTGAAGCTTTCCCTGAACGCATGTTTGATGTGGGCATTGCCGAGCAACACGCCGTTACCTTTGCCGCCGGTATGGCCGCCGATGGCCTCAAACCTTTTGCCGCGCTTTATTCAACATTTTTGCAACGCGGATATGATCAGCTTGTCCATGATGTCGCCATTCAGAACCTGCCGGTACGCTTTGCCATCGATCGCGCCGGGCTGGTGGGAGCCGATGGGCCAACCCATGCCGGTGCCTTTGATATTGGTTATATTGGTGCTGTGCCGAACATGGTGCTGATGGCCGCTTCTGATGAGGCTGAGCTGGCCCGCATGGTGGCCACGGCAGCAGATATAGACGATTGTCCGAGCGCTTTTCGTTATCCGCGTGGCAATGGCGTCGGTCTTGTGATCCCGGAAAATCCGAAACCTTTGGCCATAGGCAAGGGACGTATTGTGCGCGAGGGCACCCGCATTGCCCTGCTCTCGCTTGGCGGGCGGCTGGACGAAGCACAAAAGGCCGCCGATATGCTTGATGCTCAGGGGCTGCCCACCACATTAGCCGATGCACGGTTTGCCAAACCGCTGGACGAAGACCTGATCTTGCGTCTGGCCCGCGAGCATGAGGTGCTGATCACTATTGAAGAAGGCGCACGGGGCGGCTTTGGTGCCTTTGTGCTGGAAATGCTGGCGACAAAAGGCGTGTTGGATAAGGGGGTGAAAATTCGTACCCTGACCCTGCCGGACATTTTTATCGATCAGGATACGCCGGATAATATGTACGATACGGCTGGCCTGAACGCGGCTCATATCACCGCCGCCGCGCTGGGGGCATTAGGGCGCGAAACCGGCAACACGGTACTGGATACCGGAAAACTGGCTTAATACTTTCTCAGCAGGACCCCGGGGTCGCGCCTAACGCTTCTCAAAAACAACACACAGATTATTGGCCGGCATGGCTATCGTTTTGCACAGACGCAGGCCATTTTTATTTGCACAAGCGGTAACATCATTCAGATCTCGCACGCCCCATAAGGGATTTCGCCCGCGTAAGCTTTCATCAAACTCTGCATTGCTGGGTGCCGTGTGTTTGCCGTCTTTTTTGTAAGGGCCGTAGAGAAATAATATGCCGCCCGGAGGTAAAAGCCGTCCGGCGCCATACATCAACCCCTGCGTGGCTTCCCAGGGCGAAATATGGATCATGTTGATATTAACCAGTGCATCAAAAAATGGTGGCCAGACAGCTTGCCCTTCATGCCAATTGGGTGCGCAAACATCGAGAAGAACCGGGTTCTGAATACGCCCATGACCGTCCCGCCATGCCTCAATACTGTTGATGTGGGCCGGGTCCAGATCGCTGGGCCACCAGCTTATCTTAGGCAAGGCGGCACTAAAATGCACCGCATGTTGACCCGAGCCCGAGGCAATTTCCAATACGTTTCTTGCCTCTGGCGGCAGCTCTTTTCTCAGCACCTGCACTATTGGCTCGGCATTACGCCCGGCAGAGGGAAAATCAAGGCGAGGGGTTTTGGGATCCGTTTCCATTATACTCGTTCTATCGACCAGCTTATAAGGTTTTTTCCGTTAGTAATGCCACCTTTTGTATTCAGATTATGGTGCACCACAAGCTGGACGGTGCGTCCTGGCGGTGCCCCGGCGGCAAGATAAACAGATGGCTGCAGTTCAATTTTGCCAATAGCACAATGAAACCGCCAACCGGTGCCATCGGGCAAGATCAGAAGAATTTGGGAACCATCACGAGCCAGACTGGCCCGGACCTTTGGATGCAAATGAAAACGTACGGCACAATCCAGCGTGGGGGGCACTGTTACCTTGGGGGCATCAATCGGGCGAAACACCCGGTCTTCACCAAAGATTTTTGCCCCACCTTCGTGCACCAGAACCTGACGTTGATGGATCAAACCATAACGGTGCAAATACCCGCCATGGCTGGCCTCAATTCTTGTGCCCTCACCAGGTTCCAGCTTGCGCCGTGAGGGATTTGCCTGTCCGCGTTGACGAAGCCGTGGACCCAATAAGGCCGCCCGCAACCCCTCGGCACGAATCTGCGCTGAAGAGGTGTCGTTTATAGTCAGGGTTGAATGAGCGGCACTGGTACGAACCGCAGCATGCCATCGATCCGGTTGATCCTCTGACCAGCCACAATTGACAATCAGCCGCCCGCCTGGCGTGCTTAGCTCCAGCGCCAGTGCACCAGCGTGTGCATGTTGGCTAAATCGTTCAGGCGGCGCTCTGCCGGTATCCATTATCAGAACCGATGCCTCTGTTCTGACCCGCTGGTAACCAGAGTGCGGGGCATAACTAAAGTCACTTTCTGGGATTGAAAGGTTACTCAAAATATTCTCAACCGCCAGATGGCGCCCTTCACCACTGCCGTTAAAAACAGCAAGATAACCATCGGCCGCACACAAAAAACGAACCATAGGTGCCAGCCGCGCCAGGGCGCGCTCAATATCTTCAGGCACATGCATGTTTTGGCTTTCCAGCAAAAGCTTGAGCGATATGAGGTCACAGAGCGTTGATGTTGCATCTTCCGGACTTCGAGAAATATGCCCACCATCTGGCAAAATTTGCTCGGCCAGTTGAACGCTCAATAACGCCAACCCCCGCTCTATAAATCGTTCTGTACCCGGGATGATTATACCCGTAGCAACAAGCACCTGCGCGATTTGCAAACGATCACGAGGGTCAACAGCAATGTTTCCCAGACTAAGCAAATAAGACACCTGCCTAATCAGGTTTTCCCGCCGTCTTTCTTCTTGTTCGCCAGAACCAAGAAGGTGTTCGCCGGCCGCTAACCAGTTCAGGCACCGCTTTGCCGCAAGGCCAGGAGACCATGAAAATGGGTTCCACCCCCCATAAATAGAGATCCACTGGTCCATATGTTCTTCGACCAGTGAGCGCGCCTCTGGTGTCTCCAAAGCCAGCAGGTCATGCATCCAGCTAAATTCATGCAACCGCGTCGCAAAACGGCGCGAGGGCGCAGGTTTGGCCCAGGGTTCGCGTGTATTGGCAAATTGCAGGGTGACCCCGGCAAGAGAGAATGTGTTCTGGGCCAGTGCCGTACCTTTTTGCGGGTCGGCAAGGGTCAGACGGGGAAAGCTTATGTTTGGCGACGCCGTATCAGGTGTCCGTAAAAATATTGAGCGAAAAAAGGGTACACTGAAAAGCTCACCGGCAAGGCGGCGGCGTCCCGCTTTCCAGGCGGCGTTCAAAATTTCCAGAAACTGGTTTTCTGCCACTTTTATCGCTCACCTGTGGTTCGGACGTACTGCGTCCTATTAATGAGCGAGGAAATGGTGAAAATCAAATGTACCCGCAAAGGAAAATTCCATCACGGGCACATATTGCTATTAAAATCTGCCAAATGGCAGGTTCTTTTTGGATCCGGGCCTAATTATAGGCGGGTTGCTGGGCGTTCTGTTTTGGCAGAACGCGTGCCCGTTCCCCATACTCCACCCAAACAGGGGTTCCATTGGCAATAGCCACATCGCCACCCTGGGTGATGGTGATAATTTCCTCATCACGGTCCAGTTTGATCGTATAGGCAAACCCGGTACGCTCGGTTGCGTCATTTTCAATGGCAGCACCCAGCAATCCGCCCAATATAGCACCGCCAATAGCACCAATGGCGCTATTGCGACCATGACTGCCGGCTTCCTTGCCGATAACCGCACCAAGACCAGCACCACCAACAGCGCCAACGCCGGAATTACTACCTTCAATTTTGATAACGCGACTGGCTATGACCACACCAGAGTCGGCATGGCTGACCTCGCCAATACTACTGCGTTGGTAATCATTGGCGCCAAGGTCGGAAGCGCAACCACCAAGCACGAGAACACCGGCAACACTCAGTGCGCCAAAGGTTCGGGTTACAGTTCGTGAAATAATCATAATAAAATCCTTGCTTGTTAATTATGAGCCATGCCCCCAATCATATACTTTGACATCGTCAAGCTGAACAGTATCTGAACGCCAGCTGAATGATCGGTTCGGTTTCGGTTTAACTTTAATTTATGTTCGCAAGAAGGCGGCTATGTAGAAGGCATCAAGGCCACCGCGTTCAACCCACGCCCCTGGTGGAATGCGTAAAGAATGGTCCTGCGCAAACTCTTGCCCATAAGGGAGGGTTTTCTTGTCTATCTCAAGAGGTTGCAGAGGCAGTTTCTCCTGCGCACGTTTGGCAATGTTTTCGCCTTCCTCTGGCTGTGCCGAACATACACAATAAATCAGCCGACCGCCGGGACGCAGCATTTCACACGCAGCTTTGAGAATGGCAAACTGTTTGTCGGCCAGCGCCTCGACCTGCTCCGGGGTTTTCAGGGCCAGAACATCAGGCTGGCGGCGAAACACGCCTGTTGCCGTGCAAGGCGCATCAACCAGAACTGCATCCACGAGCGCCTCCGGCTTCCAGTTGAGCGCATCAGCACAGACGCTGTGGAGCGTGAGGCCAAGTCTTTTCATGTTTTCATCAAGTCGCTTCAGGCGCGACGCGGACCTGTCCAGCGCCCATACGTCTGCACCGGTTGCGGCCAGTTGCGCACTTTTCCCGCCAGGTGCCGCACAAAGATCGACAATTTTCTCACCCGGTTTCGCTGCCAGTATTATGGCAGGTAATGCTGCTGCCGCATCCTGCACCTGCCACTTCCCCTCGGTAAATTCGGGCCATTTGGTGATGTCACCTTGCGGACGGTGACTTGCCTCTATACGCAGCGTATGCGGCCCCAGGGCCTTCCCTTTCAAAGTTTCGACATAACCGGATATTTCAGTAAAAAAGGTCAAATCTGTTGGCTGGTCCTGGACCAGAACCTGTGCTGCATTTTTTACCGCATCATCACCATAAGCACCCTGCCAGCTTTCACGGAGCCATGAGGGGAGATTTTCTTCTGGCGCAAAGGCGGCAAGGCGCTCCTGTCCCTCGGCAGCAACTTTACGCAATACCGCATTGGCCAGATGACGAAAGGCGCGGGTCTTGCCCCGACTGGCAGCCAGCGAGACCGCCTCATTAACGATGGCAAAAGCCGGGCTGCGTAAAAACAGAATTTCAGCCGTGGCACAACGTAAAATGGCCCGCATAAGCCCCGCTTTGGGCGGTAAAGGCTTTTTAATATAGCCATCCAGAACCGCATCTATCTGGCCCTTGCGGCGCAATACCGTACCAGCAATGGCTCGCGCCAGTGCCCGATCACGCGGGCTCATGGCGGCAAAGCCACTGGGACCGGCAAGAAACTCATCCATGCTCTGGCCCTTATCAAGGATGGCAGTAATGGCATTTGCTGCCCATGTGCGGGCTGGTGATAATTCGGTATGCATAGGCGCGCATTAACATGCAATGAGACTGACTGACAGGTTTATTGCAGCAGGTTTGCATGATAGACAAAGCTCATGACCAAACACCCCGATCAACCATCAAACAAACCTGACGCTGCCTTGCGTGCTCTTGCTGAGGCACAGGCCCGGCGCAAACAAAATGGCGGAGCGCAAATGCCGACTGAACGAGGTGGCCCCAAGGGCGCTGAACCAACGCGCTATGGTGATTGGGAACGCAAAGGCATCGCCTCGGATTTTTAAGCCTGCCTGATCGCTTACCTGCCTGATCGCCTGCCAGGCGAAGTCGCTACGGCACAGGGTTTGCGTACTATAGTCTCATACTGTTCTGAAACGGGACCGGGAGAGACAGATGCCTATGTCATTATTACCAAAACGAGCCACCCTTCTTCTGACAGGCACCCTCATAACCATTGGTTTGGCACTCAGCGGCAATGCTATGGCCGGACAAAATAATTCTTGCCTGACCGGTACTGTTTCTTCTGAACAACAACGTATTGATTGCGCCGGGCGATGGGTTTCAGCAGATGGCACACGTTTTGGTCCGCAAATCTTGCCGCACAAGACACCTCGAACACCGCATCCCGCCTGGCGAAGCGCAGAAACAAAGTCTCATGGACATGAAGGCATAGGTGCTTCACGCACATATTCCACCCATCACGCCCGTATGCCTGCGCCTGTCTGGACACCACCAGAGCCTTACCATCAGGATGCACCTGTGGTCGTGACGCGGGGCAATCACGCCAACACCTATGACGGCAGCTATGATATTTATGTACCGACCCACCATGCACAGAAAAAAGCCTGTGGCCGCCATAATGAAACAAAAATTTATTGTGATACAGACAACCCTTCCCTGCCAATAGAAGGCTGCTTTACCCAGGATACATCGGGACAAACCCATTCCGTACCGTGCCCAATTGCCAACACCCACTCTACCGCCACTTATGGTTCTCATGTACAGGCAACGGCACACGCCAGCGCAAGTGCCAATGTCAACATTAGCTCCGCCGGATTTTTTAGCTCCCTTTCAGGCGGCGTCGGTGGGGGCGGCTCTACCTTCTATGGCGGTGGCGGGGGTGTCGTTGTTACAGGCGGTGGTGGCAGCGTCCTTTCCAGAGCTCCATTGATACGCTTTCGTTCGCGCCACCGCGGACGCAGAGGCGGCGGTCATCATGGCGGCGGTTGCGGTTGTTCAGGCGGCGGCATGATGGGCATGGGCGGCGGCGATTGAACTATTCTGGATAACACCGCCCTGCAATTAATCAACTTAAACGGGAGTTTTGGACTTGTTTCGTTCATAATTTAGGAGTAAAATCCTATTTTTTGAATCTTGGTCTCAGGATGAAACTGTTTTTTATTCCCATATTCGGGTTTGTATTGACCAGCACAAGCACAGCCATGACACGGGATGTGCTTTCCGGCCCTATTTCTGCCCGGCTGATCCGCGTGGTGGATGGTGATACTCTGGCGGTGAGCGCCTTGATCTGGCCCGGACAACATATCGACATCAATGTTCGTCTTGCTGACATTGATGCTCCGGAACTATTTCGCCCGAAATGTATTACCGAACGTAAACGCGCTGGTGAGGCCCGGGATTTTCTGAAGCACTATGTTGGTGAACAGATAACACTCAAGGCTGTTCATCTTGGTAAATATGCAGGCCGGGTCATTGCCAAGGTAGAAACCGGCGCGGGCGAAGATTTATCGACATTGCTGCTCCGGGCAGGCCTTGCCCATACAATAACCGACCCTTCATCCTGGTGCCCTAAAGCTCCCTAGATGGGCAATCTCACCCCAGCTCTATTCTGGCGCTGACGTTTTTTCCTTGAAACGACATAAATCACTGATTGGGCACAACCAGCACCGGGGTTTTCGAGCCAGGCAAGTATAGCGTCCATGCAAGATAAGCCAGTGATGCGCATGTTGGGCAAAAGCCTCGGGCAGGGTTTTCAAAAGTGCTTTTTCAACCTCCAGCGGATTGCGGCCTGGCGCCATACCGGTTCGGTTTGAAACACGAAAAATATGTGTATCCACCGCCATGGTCGGCATATCAAAAACGACATTGAGCACAACATTGGCTGTTTTACGCCCAACGCCAGCCAGACTTTCCAGTGCCTCGCGTGATTGCGGCACCTTGCCGTCAAAGTGTTCAATCAAACGTGCCGACAATAGTATGACGTTTTTGGCCTTGGTGCGAAACAAACCGATGGTTTTGATATAATCACGGACTTTATCTTCACCCAGTGCCAGCATTCTCTCAGGCGTGTCAGCTCTATCAAACAGCGCCGCCGTTGCCTTGTTGACGCCCTTGTCTGTTGCCTGTGCCGACAACACCACAGCCACCAGTAAAGTATAGGCATTGGTGTAGTTTAGCTCTGTCTGTGGTTCCGGATCAGCAGCGGCAAGGCGTGCATAAATCTGCTCTGTTGTTTTCCGTGGCAAAGGCCTTGGGACAGGCCCGGGTTTTGAAGTTTTAGCCATAATCTTCAGTCCTTTATTCAAACCCCAAGACTTTCTTTACACTGATGTGTTAGGCTTCGCCCATGAAAAACTTCAGAACCATAGCTTTCTTGCTGGCCAGCACAGCGCTTGTTTTCACTGGACCTGCTTATGCGAGCGGGGGCGGCAAGCCCAAGGAAAGTAAAGCCAGTGAAGCCAGACCCTTTGGTACCAAGTCAATTTCTACGGCCACAGAAAATTTTGTTGAATTTTATCCAAGCGCCGCAACCATTTTTAATGGGCATCGACCAGCAGGGTTTATGCACTTTGAATACGGCCTGGATATAATAGACCCGCGCATACGTGAACGGGCCATCAAGATGGCCCCATTATTGCGCGATGCCTATGGCCGTATTCTTTCACAATATGCCGGCAGCATTTATTCTCTGGGCGAAGTGCCTGACATGAATTATCTGACAACACGCATGCAAGGCATTACCGATAGAATAATTGGCAAGGGCAAAGCCAAATTCCTGGTAGCCAACCTGATGGTACGCGAGAAATAAGCTACGCGAAGCCAATACCATTAAGCTATGTCTATTGGGCGCTCATACCCCCATCAATTTTAAGTTCAATCCCGGTCACAAATTTGGACTCGTCCGAGGCCAGATAAACCGCTGCATAGGCTATGTCATCCGGCTCGCCAATACGGCGCAGTGGAATGCCGCGTGAAAGCTTGTTCATCAACTCTTCATCAGAGCCAGCATCCAACACTTTGCCCATGTCAAAAAGAATAGGCGTTTTGATAAAAACCGGGTGGATAGAATTTGAACGAATATCATAGTTTTGCGATGCGCAATGCAAGGCCACGGATTTGGAGAGCAACCAAACGGCTGCCTTGGCAGCATTATAGGCGCTCATATTGCCCGCAGCATAAAGCCCGGCAATGGAAGAGATGTTGATGATCGAACCTGGCCCGTGATGCTTCATAACCCCTAGCGCATATTTACAGCCTAAAAACACCGAGTCGGCGTCTACCGCCATAACCTTTTTCCAGTTTTTAAAACTTTCATCCTCTACCGAACCCATAGAGCCAATGCCGGCATTATTGACCAGTATATTAAACCCGCCCATGGCTTCATCGGCCTGTTTTACCACCTCAATCCAGCTTTCTTCGCTGGCCACATTGTGGGCAAAGGCACAGGCAGCGCCCTGAAATTCAGCATTTATTTTGGCGGCCATGGCCTGTGCGCCTTCCAGATTAAGGTCTGTGAGCGCCACTTGCGCCCCTTCAGCCGCGAACATCTGCGCCATTGCCGCACCCAACCCCGATGCGCCGCCCGTGATAACTGCGCGTTTTCCTTCTAATCGACCTGTCATGATTTGTCCTTTTTGTTAAAATTATTAGGTTTGATAGTTTTTAAGCCAGACCGTATTTACGATGCAATCTCGTCCATAAACGCAGCCAGCGTTACATCCTTGTCAGTCACCCCATCGGCATCATGGGTGGTCAGGGTCACCTCCACCCGATTATAGACATTGAACCATTCGGGATGGTGATCCAATTGTTCGGCCTTCAGGGCCACCCGCGCCATAAACGCAAAAGCGGCACTAAAATCTACGAATTTATATGACTTGCAAATGGCATCACGCTCCGGTGCGGATTGCCAACCTTTCAGCAAAGCCACAGCCGCGGCAGCACCAATTCGTCCACTCATAGCGTATTTCTCCTGATGTAACTGCATCCCAACACTATCTGTGTTTTCTCTACAAGAAAAATCAGCAATATTTTAACGACATTGCGTAATAATCTCACCTAACATTGCATGGGAGAGGCCGATGACGCGCTTTTTAGTATCAGATGAAAACCCGAAAGGGCATAAACTTGAAGAACTTTTGATTGAAATTCGTGGCGATATTTTACGGCGCTGCACAAAAATTTCTGATGACTCGCGCCCCGAAGCCATGGCCGTGCTATCAAATAATGTCACAATATTAGAGCATTTAACCGAAGCCATTCACCTTGCACTTGATTCCACAAAAATACTGGATACAGCCTTTGGTCGCTCGCAAGCTGATAAGGGCGGGCCGCCGCGTATTGGCACTGAATAATATAGCGCATGTGTTTTTATTATTTCCTCCTAAATTAAGGCTTTGCCTTAGCTGCGAATTGAAGCAAGCTACCTCCCGTATTTGACGCAATCGCGTATAAAGGGTGGGCATTATGAAGCTGGCCGTTCTCAAAGAACGTTATTTGGATGAAACCCGCGTGGCCATCACGCCGGAAACAGTTAAAAAATTTATCGCGGCAGGTCACGCCGTTACCATAGAGACCGGTGCCGGACTTGGCGCCAGTATTTCTGATGCCCTGTTTAAGGGCGCTGGTGCGAGTATTGTTAAAACCGCGGCAGCAACTCTTAAAGGCGCTGACATGCTTTTGTGTGTGCGTCGCCCAGGTGCAACAACGCTGGCAGGTCTGAAAAAAGGGGCGGGGCTGGCTGGCCTTATGGACCCCTATGACGACCCGGCCTTTGTCCGTAGCTGCGCCGCCAAGGGTATTGACCTTTACGCCATGGAATTCATACCGCGCATTAGCCGCGCACAATCCATGGATGCGCTTTCATCACAATCCAATCTGGCTGGTTACCGCGCCATTATCGAGGCTGGCGTGCTTTATGGCCGCGCCTTGCCGATGATGATGACCGCCGCCGGAACCGTGGCCCCGGCAAAAACCTTCATCATGGGTGTTGGTGTTGCCGGCTTGCAGGCCATTGCTACGGCACGGCGTCTTGGCGGTATTGTTACTGCCACGGATGTACGCCCGGCCACAAAAGAACAGGTGGCATCTCTGGGGGCAAAATTTGTTGCCGTCGAGGACGAAGAGTTCAAGGCCGCCGAAACAGCAGGTGGTTATGCCAAGCAGATGTCAGCGGCTTATCAGAAGAAACAGGCCGCACTGGTCGCCAAGCACATTGCCAAACAGGACATCGTTATTACCACGGCGCTGATCCCGGGGCGCCCCGCACCCAAATTGATTGATGAAGCCATGGTCAAGGCCATGCCACCCGGCGCAGTGATTATTGATATGGCTGCCGAGCGCGGTGGCAATTGCACACTGACCAAACCGGGAAAAGTTATTCAAAAACACGGCGTAACTATTGCCGGGTTTACCAATTTGCCAACACGTCTGGCTGCGGCAACCACGGCACTTTACGCTAAAAACCTGTTGAACTTCCTGCCGCTCCTGTCTGGTGAGAAGGGCGAATATGCCCCCGATTGGGATGATGAAATTGTCGTTGGGGCCAATTTAACCCGGGCCGGCAAAGTTACCAATGATGCCTTTGCGGTAAAAAAGGCAGCACCAAAAAAACCAGCGGCCAAGAAACCTGCTGCTAAAAAGACAACTGCCAAAAAGGCGCCCGTGAAAAAGACGGCGGCCAAACCAGCGGCGACGAAGAAAGCCCCGATTAAAAAGGCAGTTCCAAAGAAAAAACCTGCTAAAAAACCTGTGGCCGCCAAGGCACCGGCGAAGAAAAAACCCGCCGCCAAAAAGCCTGCGGCAAAAAAACAAACCAAAACAAAGGAGAGCTGACATGCTTGCAATTGCCTCTGCCCTTTCGGTGGACCCGTTTGTCTTTCGTCTGGCTATATTTACGCTGGCTTGTTTTGTTGGTTATTTCGTCGTCTGGAGCGTTACGCCCGCTTTGCACACTCCGCTAATGGCGGTAACCAATGCCATTTCTTCGGTCATTATTGTTGGTGCGCTGATCGCCGCTTCGGCCCATGCCTTTATCGGCTCTGACGAAAGCGTCAAAGCCGCCTTCGGCATGACGCGCCTGTTCGGGTTTATCGCCATTGTATTGGCATCGGTAAATATTTTTGGCGGTTTCCTCGTCACCCAGCGTATGCTGGCCATGTACAAGAAGAAGGGCTAATCCATTATGAGCGCTAATCTCGCCGCCGTTCTTTACCTCGTTTCAGGTGTTCTTTTTATTATGGCCCTGCGTGGCTTGTCCTCACCGGCAAGTGCGCGGCAAGGCAATCTTTATGGTATGGTCGGTATGGCCATCGCCATTATCACCACACTGCTTAGTATCCGCTTTGATTTTGGCACTATGGCTATGGTGCTTGGCGGGCTGGCCCTGGGTGGTACTGCAGGGGCCGTCATCGCCCGGCGTATTGCCATGACGGCTATGCCGCAACTGGTTGCTGCTTTTCACAGTCTGGTTGGCCTGGCCGCCGTATTTGTCGCCGCCGCCGCGCTTTATGCGCCCGAGGCCTTTGGCATCAATAATGCCGATGGCTCACTGCACATGCAATCTTTGGTTGAACTGTCACTGGGTGTCTTTATTGGCGCGGTGACGTTTTCCGGCTCGGTCATCGCCTTTGCCAAACTAAACGGCAATATGTCCGGCGCGCCGATCCTTTTGCCCATGCGTCACATCATCAATCTTGCCCTCGTGGGCGGTGCTGTGGTGCTGGTCTTCATGCTGGGTGGCACCCATGGCGTTGGCGCAAACGCGCAATCCATTTTCTGGATTTTAACGCTGGTGGCGCTGGTCTTTGGCGTGCTGCTGATCATCCCTATTGGCGGGGCGGATATGCCGGTCGTGGTTTCCATGCTGAACTCATATTCGGGTTGGGCCGCCGCCGCCTTGGGCTTTACGCTGGAGAACACAGCGCTGCTGATCACTGGCGCACTGGTTGGCTCTTCAGGTGCGATCCTTTCCTACATTATGTGCAAGGGCATGAACCGTTCTTTTATCTCGGTTATTATGGGCGGATTTGGCGAAACCGCTGCTGCTGCTACCGATGACGGCATAGAGCGCACGGTAAAACGCGGCGCCGCCGATGATGCAGCGTTTATCATGAAGAACGCCGGCAAGGTCATTATCGTGCCGGGCTATGGCATGGCTGTGGCGCAGGCCCAGCACGCGCTAAAAGAAATGGCAAACCTGCTCAAAGAAGAAGGTGTCGAGGTCAAATACGCCATTCACCCGGTGGCGGGCCGTATGCCAGGGCACATGAATGTATTGTTGGCCGAAGCCGACGTACCCTATGATGATGTGTTTGAGCTGGAAGACATCAATACCGAGTTTGGCACCGCCGATGTAGCCTTTGTCATTGGTGCCAATGACGTGACCAACCCGGCCGCCGAGGATGATCCGACCTCGCCGATTTATGGCATGCCAGTGCTGAACGTGTGGAATGCCGGTACGGTGATGTTTATCAAACGCTCCCTTGGCGCAGGTTATGCGGGTATCGAAAACCCGCTTTTCTTCCGCGACAACACCATGATGCTGCTGATGGACGCCAAAAAGATGGTCGAGGAGATCAACAAGGCGCTTTAGGAAAGTTTGTCCTTGTAAAAGGGCTTATTATGCTTACTAAAAATGTATTCTTCTGGTCTGTTATCGCCGTAGTTCTGGTAGCAATTATACTGATTGTTTTTTCCAGCACCATGCCCATGTATCATAATGAAGAATTGGCAAGAGCCATTATATCTGACTATAGTTGGGAAGCTTTACCAAAAGAAGAGTATGATGTCTTTATGGAAGATTGGCATCAGCGATTGGCGGGTGTCAGCACCAAAAAATATCCTGTTTTGGATGCCAGCCAGGGGCTTCTTTCGTTTGGCCTATCCCTGTTTGCCGTTTATCTTTTTATGGGGTCCCGCAAACTCTACAGCTTGAAGAAATGGTCTACCCCGTCAAGACGGTGGTTGTTCATTCTTATTGCCGTGGTTGGCACAACGCTAATCCTTCTGGGAGCTTTTGAGCGAAATCTATCAGCACTGACCAGGGGTCAATTACCCATTTGGGCAGATTCCATTGCAATTCCCATGATGTATACCACTCACGCGTTTATAACCCTGACGATCACGGCAATCGTGCTGGGTGTTATCCAGCTATTTAGGGCAAAGTTGCCCATTTCTTTATGGGTTTGGCATACTAACCATCCAGTAGTCAGTTGGTTGACTCTGATTTTTTATGGTGTTTTAGGGCTATTTACGGTGATCGGCATTGTTCAAGATATAATTGACGGCGCATGGCTTTCCATACCCGGTTGGCTCATCTGGCTTTATATTCTGACCTCCAGCCGTGTAGCAATTTTGAGTTGGTATAAATAACACTTTTGTCTAGGTGCCTCAGTCTCACGTTTTAACTTTCCGGCGACAACCAAATTCGCATAGAGCATTTTGGACTAACACCCATCCGTGTCATCGGCGGAAAAGCGATAGCTTTATCCGGGACCCAAGTGCATTTCAAATTCACCATAGGCCCCGGATCAAGCCCGGGGTGACACATTGAGTTTATCCCAAACCTTTCTTTTAAGTCACTCTGCCTTTATTTTTCTTGCAGGCATAGAGCGCTTCATCGGCGCGTTTGATCAGCGCGGTGGCACTCGTCTCATCGCCAAAAGGTTGCACCCCGGCGCTAGCCCCGATGCGCATGCGCTGGTTATCAAGAACAAAATCCTGTTCGCGGATCATCTCCACCAGCGAGGCGGCTTTAGTGGCAGCACCCGCCTCATCGGCGGCGGCCAGCATAACGCCAAATTCATCCCCACCCAGTCGGCCAACAATATCGGTTTCACGGACCTGATCGTTCAAGGCCTTGGCCACAGCATGCAATACCGCATCACCTGCGGGGTGACCGAAAGTGTCATTAATGGCCTTGAAGTCATCCAGATCAATCAGTACCAGCGCCCCGGCAAGCTTGTGCCGCTTTGCCATGGCCATGGCACGACGCAGCTCGCGCGTAAAAGCACGGCGATTATAAACCGGCAATAACGGATCTGTATCGGCCAGTGATTCCAGCTCACCAATGCGGCTTTGCAAATCCCCGGCCTCATTATTCAACCGGTCTACTTCGCCAATAAGGCGCATCACCGCTGAACGTACATCAGGGGTCAGGTCAGCCTCATCCAGCCCCCGAAGGGCAACTCTGGCGCTGGCAGCGTCCGGTAATATTTGCGGGTTTTTACCCCCCCTTCCCGGAGACGGGGTTGGTATTTCCTGATTGTCATCACTTTTGTCAGTAGCTCTCATGGCATACCCATCGCATAAAGAACGTATCCTGCACACACTGTGTGCAGGCGGTTAAGAAAGGATCAATCATAATCCATTGACAGGCTGTAATCCAATCCTATCTTCGTAATATAATAATAACGGAGCACCCTGTGACCATACAACCACACCCGGACAGTTCAGCTAAAACTGTCGCTATCCTTATGGGATCGCAATCAGACTGGCCGATAATGAAATGCACCGCTGATATGCTGGATGCACTGGGTATTGGCAATGAGGCACGTATTATCTCGGCCCATCGCACGCCGGAAAAGCTACGAACCTTTGCCATGGGCGCAAAAGATGCCGGTTTTAAGATTATTATCGCCGGGGCGGGCGGCGCGGCGCATTTGCCAGGCGTTACCGCATCCATGACGTTATTGCCTGTTCTGGGCGTGCCAGTATCGGGAAAAACACTTGGCGGACTGGATAGCCTTTATTCCATCGTGCAAATGCCAGGTGGCATTCCCGTGGGAACAATGGGTATCGGGGCGGCAGGTGCAAAAAATGCAGCCCTTTTGGCCGCTGCCATGCTGGCGACCACAGATTCGGCGCTTAGCACCCGATTGCAGGCCTATCGTGATGACATGGCGGCCAATGCCAAGGATATTCCGGTAGATTAAACAACCAGCTTCCTCATCCTGAGCTTGTCGAAGAATGTGATCGCAGTGGCACCTCACTCTTCGACAAGCTCAGGATGAGGTGAGTTAGATCACTTGTTACACTTACATCCTTCGGGGGCGTGCCTTGCCCGTGCCGTAGCGCAATTTTGCCAGCACAGCCAATGGGTCAGGCCATTTGGCCTTCATGGCGCGCGCCTTGCCTTTGAAGCGCTCAAATTGCATTACGTTTTCGATGCGCCGCTCCAAAAAAGCATTGGTGCGCTCTTCATCACCTTCAAACCAGACCATCAGCGTGCTTCCCAGAACACCCGATAAAATAACCCGTTTGGTATAAAAGTTATAATCGGTGGAAGGGTCGCCCAGCGCCCGCCATATCTTGTCAGCGCTTTGCCATAACAGTCGTTTCCCGGTGACAAGGGTATCGGGCATGGAAAGCCGGGCGGCGGCACGGCTTGCGGCCTCTCTGTTGTCTTCGCCTATGGCCTTCAGACGGGCTTGCACTGCAAAAACAACTCGCTCCCGAACACGCATGGCCTCCAGGTCTGCCGCATCCAACACGGATAACATCTCACGGTCTGCCTCACGCGACCAAAAACACAGAAGGTCAATCACCCCGCGTGGGCAAGCCAGTTCCACCGCACCCGGGTCGACCTCTGCCTCACAAGCGGCTTCACTCAATGCTGTTGCCGACCAGCCTTCAAAAGCAGCATTGCAAAGCATGGCATCCAGCAGCTTTGCACGAATTTTATCCAGATGGGGCTGATCCTGTGTGTCGGTCATAATATTCTCTTCACTTTTCGCATTTGATACGCTGGACAGGGCCAACGGGGTTTGGTATGTGCGGCGCCTCATGTGGTTAGGGAACCATGTGGGCGGCATGTTTTGCCATTTTTACACCGTTTAGACCATACCGACCGGAGGACTGAGCCATCGTTCAGATATTTGTGCGCGACAACAATGTCGATCAGGCATTGAAAGCACTCAAGAAAAAAATGCAGCGCGAAGGCACATTCCGTGAAATGAAGCGCCGCAATTACTATGAAAAACCATCGGAAAAGCGTGTTCGGCAAAAAGCCGAGGGACAGCGCCGTGCTCGTAAACTGGCCCGCAAGCGCGCCATCCGCGAAGGTTTGATCGCCGGCAAATAAAGCCGTTGCAAAACCTGAAAAAAACCGCCGGTCAGTTTTGACGCGGCGGTTTTTGTGTACCTGATGATCAGGTTTTCGCAGGTTTTGCCTTGCGCCATTTCAACAGTTTTTTGAAATAGTCCACGCCTGCCTGGTGCATAGCCCCGGCATGAAAAACGCGCCCGGCAGCCCATAAAACAATAATAGTCGTCAGGATCATAATCAATGTTGTGCCGATAACCTCATAGAACGGAGGATCAGTAGGTAGGCGCGCCAGCATTATGTAAGGCGTAAACAAAGGTATCCACGATAATACGGCTAAAATTGGCGATTCCGGATCCTTCATCACAAAGGCCAGCGCCAACATGGGGATCATCAGAATAAAAATAAGAGGGCTCATCAGGGTTTGCGCCTCTTGCAGGGTTTCGCAAAGTGAGCCCAACGCCAGAAACACGGCACCAAACATTAAATACCCAAACACAAAATAGGCCAAAAATGGTAACAGCAAACCAGGGTCTGCTACGGTCGTTAGAACAACAGAAAGCCCTTGTCCTTCAGAGGGTATAAATTGGCCGGCAATGGTTGCCGCAATCCCCCCGGCCACAGTCCAGCCAGCCAGCAAGGTAAAGCTCACCGCCGCAACCCCCAATAATTTACCATATAATAAAGCGCGCACCGGCGCTGTACTAAGCAGGGAATCCAGCACTTTACCGGACTTCTCCTCAATGGTGCTGGTCAACAACATATTGGCAACGGAGAACACGACGCTCCATAAGATGAAAGCCAGAAAAACAGCAACAAAAAATGGCGCCCTGTCGCTTGCTGTCACCTCGGCATTCTCCGCAGTTTTTTCGGGCGACAGTGAGGATAGTTTTGGCTCAATGTCATTTATTAACTGAACAAGCTCTTTGTTCACACCCGCACGGGCAAAGGCCTCGGTACGCATTTCATCGCGCACTGCGCGGTTGATGAGGCTTTTCAAACTTGTCTCGGTGATCGCTGCGCTCCAGTAATCAATAAAAACAGAACCGCTATCATCACTGCGAATAAAGGCTGCCGCATAAAGCGGTTTTGGCCCAGCAGGACTATCTACCTGCTGCTCACCAACCAAAAATGGCCGTAATGCTTCCTCGGTTCGGGCAGGGGCAGCAACCAGCACATGATTTTCCTTAATGGCGTTTAGCGCGGTACGCGCCTGTTGTCCGGCCAACGCCTCAGCCTCACCAACACTGCCGTCGGCATCAAGCACAGCCAACGCCCTGGTCGCATTTTCTTCTTGTCCCGGCACACGCTCCATACCCTTTAAGACGGTGCGCACCATTTCTATGCGATTATCCTCAAGACGGCGCTCTATGGCCTGTTTATAATGGCCCGTATCATCAATAACCGCAAAATAGCGAACCGGGCTGGCCCCTTCCAGTAAAAGCGGCAAGGCCATGGCCAACAGCAAAAAAATGGGAACAAAGGCCAGAGAAATCCAAAACCCCGGGGTTGCCACATAAGACAAATATTCACGCCTGGCGATAAGGTACGTGTGTCTCATGACTGCTTTCCTTTTTGCGTATCTTCATCCACCAAATGGACAAAAACATCGTGCAAATGCCGCTTTTGTGGCTCAAAGGCGGTGAGACTAACACTCTTTTCCACGCAGGCACGCAGTACATCCTGTGCATCTGCACCGGCGGCAAGTTCCACCCGCCAGTTCTGACGACCATCCTTGATGACCCCGTCCGGCACAATACTTTGCACCAGGCCATTCAGCGCAGTGCATGGATCAGCGTCGCTGCCGGTTTGCATATTAACGGCCCGGGGCAAGGTTTGCAGAGCATCGGATACACTGCCATCAAAGATTTTGCGCCCGGCAGCAAGCAAGACAATACGGTCGCACAGGCGTTCTGCGTGTTCCATCACATGGGTGGAAAACAAAATAGTTGTGCCTCTGCCCGCTAACTCTTTTATCAACGCTTCCAGGGCGCGCTGATTAACCGGGTCCAGACCGGAAAATGGCTCGTCCAGAATGACCAGTTCGGGCTTATGCACAATAGAGGCAATGATTTGTACTTTTTGCGCCATACCTTTGGACAAGGTTTTTATCTTTTTATTGGCGACATCACCCAGCCCAAATTGTTCCAGCAATGCTTTGCCGTCTTTTTTGGCCTGCCCGGCTGACATGCCCTTTAAGCGTCCAAAAAAAATGATCGCCGCCAGGGTATTCATTTTACGGTAAAGTCCGCGCTCCTCAGGTAAAAAGCCAACACGGTCCAGCGTGCTAAAATCAGGAGGTGTACCAAAAAGTTCTGCTGTGCCGCTATCTGGTGCCAGAATACCAAGGCCCATGCGCAAAGAGGTGGATTTCCCCGCGCCGTTTGGCCCTAAAAATCCGGTAATGCTGCCCGCATTAACCGCGAAGCTAAGATCACGCACAGCGGGCTTTCCAGAAAAAGCCTTCGAGACATTATTAAGCGCAAAAACAGGTGTACTCATGAGCGCACCATGGCGAACATTAAATGAAATGAAAAGAGATTAATGCGTTACGGCTAAATCATCGAGGCAAGCAAGCTTACCACAAAGCCTAAAACTGCGGTTAAAGCGGCCACGCCCGTCATGGCGGCATACCAGGTGCTACTGCGTTTCAGCCCCAGCCCGACAAGTATGCTCAACCCGTAAACGACCACCAGAGAGGTAAACCAGTTCATGCCACCGGCAAACACCATGGACAAATAAAGCGTGGCAATGCCTAATAATGCGCTACTCCAAAATATAATCCTCATGACCGAGGCATAAGTATCGTTATGGCCGCTAATGTCCTGGGATCCGTGTTCATAGGCGCTCATAGGCGTATTCTCCCTCAATATCTCTACTTCAGCGAGTAACAGGCGAGGCGTAAAAAGGCAAGCGCGGGATTGTGACAAATGTCCCTATTTGCCACCGGCACAAGAGATAAGCGCCCTAAGAGCACTAACCAGTGCCAGAGGTTGGTCCAGCATCACATGATGACGGGCCTCGGGAATAGAAAAGCGCGGCGTTTGCCCTGGAAATTCCTTGCACATATAGTCCCAGATCTCAGCGTTCATCATTAAGGAGTTTTCCCCCCGGATAATTGCTACCGGGCAATTAAACTCTGAGATCGTCTCAACGGCAGCCCGCATGTCATATGTCATTTTAGCCCACAAGTTTGGATCAAACTTCCACGCCCATTCTATACTGCCATCATCCTGTTTCACTTCTCTAAGAGCATTGCGGGCAATATGATCCAGAAGAAAAAGGTTATCACATTCCTGATCCGGCAATAGGCGAAACCGAGACATAATCTCCTCTTGCGTGCGATACGTCCGGCCACCCCGACTAGGCGGCGCCGTTCTGCGCTGCTGATCTGCCGGACGAACCGGGCTGTCTATGGTGATGGCACGTTCATAGCGCGCCCCGTGACGCACCGCCGAGCCCATGGTTACAAAACCGCCAAAAGAATGCCCGGCCAGTATTGGTTTTCGGGCGTGCTCAAACGCACCGCCAGCCTCACCAGCGGCCAGAACCTCGTCTGCATAAAGCGGCATGTTATAGACATCCCGCCAGTCCGAATCGCCCATACCGGATAAATCCATGGCCACAACCCGCCGATGGCGTGCGAACCAGGGGCCGATAAAGTCCCACCAGCCTTTGTGCGCTACACCGCCATGGACCAGTATAAGGCCCGGCTTGCCGCGCTCTCCCCATGCTTTCCAGCAAATATTGGCACCGGAAACGTCAACGCCGCCGCTTTCAAAAGGTTCCTCAAGGCATGTATCAAACCAGGCTGGTGCCACGGGTTTCTTGCCTGCAAAGGGCGCGAGGGGCAGGATTTTACGCCGAGGCTTTTTTTCGGGTTTTTTATTATCTTCCGATTTGCTCATGGATGAGCGGTAACTCTGTCAGCGCCAAGCGTCAATCGCTGTGCTGCGCACACGAAACATTTACTGTGCCGATTTGGTGCATTTAAACCTCGCCTTTACCTGATTATGTCATTGTCCCCTCAACGACGCCTCCTGACCATCTGGATCGGGATAAAAAAAGGCGCGAAAAAGGGTGAATTGAACATGGCTAAAACAGTCCTTATTGTTGATGATGATCCAACCCAGCGCCGCTTGATGCAGGCGGTAGTGGAAAAAAGCGGGATGATCGCGGCCCATGCGCAAAGTGGTGAAGAGGCCATAGAGGCCATCACCGCCAGTGGGCGCATTGATGTGGTGCTTCTTGATCTGGTCATGCCCGGCATGGGCGGCATGAAGGCGCTTGGCGAAATGCGTGCCCGGTCACCACAATTGCCGGTCATAGTGCTCACCGCCTCGGGCAGTATTGATACGGTGGTCAAGGCTATGCAAGCCGGTGCCATAGACTTTCTGGTCAAGCCAGCCAGCCCCGAGCGCATTACGGTTTGCATCAAAAATGCCTTGAAAGTTCAGGATTTACAAGGCGAAGTGGTCCGCCTGCAAAAAACCAAAAGCGGGGCGCTTAGCTTTGGCGATATGATCGCTGATGCCCCCGCCATGCGCCAGGTTGTACGCCTTGGCCAGCGGGCAGCAAAATCCAATATTCCGGTTCTTATTTTAGGGCAAAGTGGTGTTGGCAAAGAACTGATTGCCCGGGCAATCCACGGCGCATCGGGGCGTACCGGCAAGCCCATGATCACGGTTAATTGCGGGGCCTTGCCGCAAAATCTGGTTGAATCCATTCTGTTTGGGCATGAAAAAGGCTCGTTCACCGGCGCAACAGACAAGCATTTGGGCAAATTTCGTGAAGCCGATGGCGGCACGCTGTTCCTTGATGAAGTGGGCGAATTGCCTGCCGATATGCAAGTGAAATTATTGCGCGCCCTGCAAGAGGGCGAAATTGACCCGGTAGGTGCAAAAAAAGCTGTCAAAGTGGATGTGCGCGTTATCTCGGCCACCAATCGCGATCTGGCCGCTGAGGTCAGCGCCGGTAATTTCCGTGAAGATCTTTTCTATCGCCTGAATGTTTTTCCCGTCGAATTGCCGCCGTTGAGCGATCGCATGGAAGATTTACCGGCACTGGTCAGCCATTTCATTTCACGCTTTAACGCCCAGGAAGGCACCCAAATCATGGGCGCATCGGCGCAAACCATGGCCCTGTTGAAGGCCTTTGACTGGCCGGGCAATGTGCGCCAGCTGGAAAACACCATCTTTCGCGCCGTGGTCCTTTGCGAGGGCAATGAGTTAACCCCTGAGGATTTCCCGCATATTTCCGGTATCAGCCACGATATTATCGAACAGGCCGAAGAAGCACCATTGATTATCGCCGCACCTGACAATGAAAACACCACTGCACACAGCAATGAAGCAGAAGGGCCGATCCGTATTGTTACTGGCGAGGGCCATGTGCGGGCATTAGAAGAGATCGAACGCGACCTTATTGAGTTCGCCATTGGTACCTATGCAGGGCATATGTCTGAAATTGCAAGGCGATTGGGCATTGGCCGCTCAACGCTTTACCGCAAAGTGCGCGAACATGATCTGGAGGTACGCGGCGAAAAACTGGCCGGCACAGCCTAAGGTTATTCTTTGATAACACTATCAGCCTGTCATTACCCGGCTTGTCCGGGTGATCCATCCTTCGACAAGCTCAGGATGAGGTGTGGATTGTTTTCAAACAGGATCGGCTGACATGGCCTAGTTTTCAGACTTCCCACCAGAAATTATACTTAACTTTGGTGGCACGTGTTTTTTTGCGCGATCACGATGGTAAACCTCGCTATTTGAGCGTGGGCTAGCCTCTGGCTCTGCCGGTATATCATCATCAGCAGGATCTGGTGGTTTTCTGGAATATGGTTTTTTGGTCTTGAAACTGCTGCGTTTTAAAGGCTTGCGCACCTTGCCGCGCGCCTTTTTCTCGACCTCACGCAGCTTTGCTGCCTGACGCCAGGAAAGCGCCTCATCCATGTCACCTTTTTCCAGGTCAGCAAAGGCAGAGCCAAATTCTTCCAGCCGTTCTTCCAGCGAGCCGATGAACTCATCCTCCCACTCGCTAAGCGCTGCATCCCCCTCAAGGGTTTCCTTTTTGCGCAAAGCACGCCGGACGCGAGCCAGCGCCTTTTTGGTTTTTTTATCGTCGGTCTTTTTTCCCATACGGGCAAAAACTATCAGACTTCGCCAATGGCATCCAGATACAGATCCAGAATGGCTTCCTGTTCGGCGCGATCATGAATGTCCATTTTACGAATACGGATCACCTGACGCAAAATTTTGACATCAAGGCCAAATGCCTTGGCTTCGTCATAGACCTCTTTAATATCGGCCATCAGCGCCTTTTTTTCTTCTTCAAGGCGCTCAATGCGCTGAATTGCACTTTTCAGTTTTTCGCGGGCCGTTTGACCCATATCGTCTGACACTGACTTTCTCCAAAAAAGCTATAACGGTGGGCGCGAAGCTATAGGCACAGGCCCGACCCGGTGCAAGCCTTCTTGGCAATGGTGCGATGATATTTGGTGTGATAGTGGTGTGATCGTGTGCACCATAACAGGAGAAAACCCATGAGCCCAACTATGCTAGCCCTTGCCAGCCTTGCCGTTCTTGTCACCGGTACGCCAAAAATACCCGTGGAGGGAAGATCCATGCGCCCGGCACACACCTATTCCATTGTTGCCCGCGATGCGCAGACCGGCGAACTTGGTGCCGCCGTACAGTCACATTGGTTTTCTGTAGGCGCTGATGTCATCTGGGCCGAGCCGGGCATAGGCGCAGTGGCTACGCAATCCTTTATTGAGCCTAGCTATGGCCCTTTGGGGCTAGAGCTTATGCGCAATGGTAAAACGGCATCAGAGGCGCTAACGGGCCTTTTGGCCATGGACGAACATAAAGACGTGCGTCAGGTCGGCATGGTTGACGCCAAGGGCCGTGTGGCCAATCACACCGGCAGTAATGCCATTATCGCCCATTGCGACGCCCTGGGCGACGGGTATGCGGTGCAAGCCAATTTGATGGAACGCGATACGGTTTGCGCCGCTATGGCAGAGGCTTTCGAAAACACCAAGGGCGATCTGGCCGCACGCATGATGGCGGCGCTGGACGCGGCGCAGGGCGAAGGCGGCGATATGCGCGGAAAACAATCAGCCGCCATGCTGGTGGTCAAGGGTGACGCTTCCCTGCCCCCATGGTCAGGCCGGGTCATTGATCTGCGCGTTGAAGATAGTGCTGAGCCACTTGTTGAACTGCGCCGTCTTATTGGTGTGGCGCGAACCTATGCACTGATGAGTGAAGGTGATGAACACATGACCAATGGTGATGTGGAGGCAGCACTGGAATCCTATACCGCTGCCGAGAAGAGATCACCGAACAATCATGAGGCGCTTTACTGGCACGCGGTAACACTGGCCAGCATTGGCCGGGTGGATGAAGCCCTGCCGTTATTCCAGCGCGCTTTTGCTGTATGGCCCAAATGGCGCGAGCTGACCAAACGCCTTCCCGCCTCCGGCTTGCTGCCCGATGATACGGTCATGATGGAGCGGATTATTAATTTGCCTTGATCAACGGACAGAATGCTTTTTCCTGTATGGGGGACTCCATACTTCGAGGGCGCTACGCGCCACCTCAGTATGAGGCAGAAAAACTATGCCCTCATCCCTGGTCTTTTGCCTCATCCTGAGGGATTGCGAAGCAATCGTCTCGAAGGATGGAGTCCCAAAGACAAGGAAAAACAAGCTAGCCAGCGCAGGAAACGCAAAACGGCGTGGCCGGGTCCGAGGCCAGACGCGCCGGGGCTATTTCCTCGCCGCAGCGCACGCAATCGCCATATTCATCCGCTTTGATCCGTCCAAGCGCCGCATCAATACGCCGCAACTCCTGCGCCCGCCGGGCATCTTCTGCCTGCGCCATGGCCTGAACCTGCAAGCTGTCCATGCGTGAAAGACGCCCAACTGATTGCTGGTCCAGCGTCACCGGTTTCTGGTCCTCATGCGCAGCACGGCGCAAGGTCTCAATCTCTTCGCGCAAATTATGCAGTTGCTGTTTGGAGTCTGAACTCATTTTATCCCGTTTTCTCGTTTGGTGAGCGGCGATCAATTGCCGCCTTTGCAAGGCGCAAAACGGGCCGCTCAAATCCATAATAGGCCAATGCCGAAAAAACCAGAACAGCGACCAGTGTAACAACAATAAATACGATATTATCAGCCATTCCTGGCTGCGCCAATGGGACCCATATATGGACCAGTGTTGACATAATCAGGATATGCGAAAGATAAGCACTATAAGACCAGTCTCCCAACCGCGTTAGCATTTTGGGTGCGCGCCACTGACCGTTTTTCTCCAGCGCGAACAAGCCATAAATCATCAAGGCCGCCGCCGGGCCAAAAGCTACAACGCGCCCCCAGCCGGTAGGGTAGGTTTTCTCATAGGGAAACCCAATCCACAGAACGCCAGCAACAAAGAGCGTGAACCCTGCAGCAAAAACAAAAGCCCCGTATTTTGGTTTGAAATGCACAATCACCAGGCCAGTCAGAGCGCCCAAAATAAACTCGAAGGTCAAGGGGTGAAAGGCAATCCGAGTCCAGGGGTTAACCCCCCAAACCTCCATATATTGGGCAAAGGCAATTAACAACGCCCACGCCATTAACCAGTATGGCAGATGTCTAAAGCGCCCCAACAGAAAAATGGCAAATACGGCATAAAAATATAACTCATGGATAAGCGTCCAGCTAACCCCCAGCAGAGGAGGGCGTTTTTGCGGCAAAAGTAAAAAGGAGAACAGAATATTATTCCCCGGTAGCCATTTTTGCGTTGTTCCCATGAGGATCATGCCCAGTACAGCAAGACCGGTAAATAACATCGCCGGAGGGTAAATTCGTGCAGCCCGGTCAAGTAAAAAATGGCGCGCCTGAGAAAACGAACCAAATCGCTGGTGGGTAATATAGACCATTATAAAACCCGAAGTAACGAAAAACAGATCCACCCCGGAAACGCCGTGATAAAGCCATGGTGACAATGCAGTTTGTGTAGAATGCAAGGCTTCATTATATTGCAAATGCACAGCAACAACCAACATTACCGCAATAGCACGCAAGGCCTGAATATTGGCAAGGCGAGGTGCCGAGCCAGGCAAGTTTATTTTATCAGTCAAGAGCTGCCCCTAATCTTGCGCTTTTATCGCATGGCCTCATTATGCGGCACTGGATTGTCATTGCAAGGGTCCCGTTATGGATGATGAATTTGCCAATTTTCTTACCCATCTGGAATGTGGTCTCACATCTGAATATCATCAGGCAGGAGAGGTTCATGGCCTTTCAAGAGCCGGAAAACCGCTGCTGGCGCGTTATGACCTAAGCGCAATAAAGGCCAACGCTGACCGCGATGCGATCTTGGCGCGCACCAACGGGTTCTGGAAATGGCGCGAGTTATTGCCTGTTCGTGAAACAAAAAATATTTGTGCGCTGGGTGAAGTGGATACGCCGCTGATCGCGCTGAATAATTTGCATAAAAACGGTACTGTCATCGTCAAGGATGAAGGGCGTTTGCCCACCGGGTCGTTCAAGGCACGCGGGCTGGCGCTGGCCGTTGCCATGGCCAGCGAGCTGGGCCTTACACACCTTGCCATGCCCACCAATGGCAATGCCGGTTCGGCGCTGTCGGCTTATGCCAGCCGTATCGGCCTGCAAACCACCGTCGCCTGCCCCGATGACACCCCGGCCATCAACATAGAGGAAACGGCCCTGCAAGGCGCAAAGGTTTACAAGGCCAATGGCCTGATTAATGCTTGCGGTGCCTGGATAAAAGCCGGGGCGGACAAGGGCTTGTGGTTTGATCTTTCCACCCTGAAAGAGCCGTATCGCATTGAAGGTAAAAAAACCATGGGGCTGGAGCTGGCCGCACAAATGGGCTGGGCTCTGCCTGATGTGATTTTCTATCCCACCGGCGGCGGCACTGGCCTTATTGGTATGTGGAAAGCCTTTGCTGAACTGATTGAGCTGGGCTGGCTGGAAAAGAACGATTTGCCACGCATGGTCGCCGTACAAGCTAGCGGCTGCGCCCCCATTGTGCGGGCCTATGATGCCGGGAAACGCTTTGCCGAACCCTGGGAGGATGCCCACACGTTTGCGGCGGGTATTCGCGTGCCAGCCGCAGTAGGCGATTTTCTCATCCTGGATGCCGTACGCGCAAGCGGCGGTTTTGCCATTGCCGTTGATGATGAAGCCATTGAACATGCACGCCAGACGGTCGCCCAAAGGGAAGGGTTATTGCTGTGCCCCGAAGGCGCGGCCACCTATGCCGCCTACATGGCCGCACGGCAAAACGGGCAGGTGAGCGCAGACGAGCGCGCCGTTCTGTTTAACTGCGCCACCGGTTTGAAATACCCGATGCCGGATGCTGGCGAGGCGCTGGACCTTGCTAACCCGGCGTAAGGTTATGCACCACGCAAATCGGCCTCGCGCTTTTTCAGCCAACCCACCATAAGCGTACTTAGCTCACCCGGTTTCTCCCATTGGGTCCAGTGGCCACACCCATCGATGACGTGCTTTCGCAGATCAGGAACACGTTTTTCCATGCCGTCCATAAAAACTGGCGGCAGGAACGGATCCAGTTCTGCACCGATCATCAAAGCAGGTTGTCGCACGTTAAGGTCCACCCCCGCCATACGTTCCCAATTGGCCGTGACGTTGCGATAATAATTTATCCCGCCATAAAACCCTGAACGGGCATAGGCAGCCGCGTAATGGGCGCGTTCATCAGCCGGAACGGCAATGTCTTCTTCGTCGCGCCCGGTAAATGCGGCAAAACGGCTTAGTAAATGCGTGGCACTGGCGGGCATTTCCTTCGGTATACGTTTTGGTGGGCGGGCAAAAATAAATTCAAAAAACCCATCCTCCCGGCCTTCCAGCGCCGCCTCTGGCACATCAGCTTCCTGAAAGCGTATGAAATAATGGTCATCACCATAGCGCATGCGCAGTAATTCCATCGGACTGACCGGCGGACGCGGCAAATGCGGGGTGTTGACCCCGATAACTCCAGCCACCCGCTCTGGCACCAAAAGCGCCGCCGGCCAGACAATCAGCCCACCCCAGTCATGGCCCGCCCAGACAGCTTTTTCGATGCCAAGCGCATCCAATAACCCGGTCATATCCGCCAGAATGGTATCGATGCCATAGGCAGATACCTCAGCAGGCGCATCCGAAGCCCCAAAGCCGCGCATATCCGGTGCGATCACACGAAAGCCTGCATCAGCCAGCGGGCCTATCTGGTTGACCCATGAGCGCGCCAGTTCAGGCCAGCCATGAAGAAGCAAAACCGGCAAGCCATCTTTTGGCCCGGCCTCATGGACCGAAAGCGTGATGCCATTGGTTTTAATGTGGGTAGGTGTCGGAAAATCAGTCATTAAAGCAGCTTAATCTCAAAAATTTCACAAGGCAATATTGTCCATATGAAATAAATGCGCTAAGCAGCATATATGACGATTGCAAGACCCATTGACCGCCGCCTTTTTCTGTTGCTGGATCGCGCCAGAAATAGATTGTTCAAACGTGCCAATCGTGAATTATTACATATAGCAAATATAACTGTTGCGCAGGGCGCTGCCCTACTCTATCTAAGTCGCCATGATGGCTGTTTACTTTCTGATATGGCAGATGGTTTAGATCTGAATAATTCTGCGATTACCGGCCTGGCTGGCCGTATGGAAAAGGCTGGGTTGATAGAACGAAAAACCTGCCCGGAGGATGGCCGTGCTATTCGTGTACACCTTACCAAACAAGGTCAAACCAGCCACGAGCAGGTCAAAGGCGCCCTGCGTGATTTTAACGCCGAAATAGAGGTGGGTTTTACCCCTGAGGAAATGGATGTGGTCTATCGATTTTTAACCCGCACCGCAGATATACCTCGTATGTGAAATAAATGATAAATTTAGGAGATGATCTTGAGTACTGAGAACGTAATCGTAAAGGATGAAGCCGGGGTTCGCCTCATCATTTTGAACCGGGCAGACAAGAAAAACGCCATTAATCAAGATATGTATGCGGCCATGGCCGATGCCTTAAATGCGGCACAGGAAGATGATGCCCTGCGCGTAGTTGTGTTTACCGGCTCTGGCGATGCGTTCTCCGCCGGCAATGATATGATGGATTTTCTAAACCCCAATGCGCGAATGGGCGATGCCGATCTGCCCGTTGAACGTTTCTTGCAGGCTATCCTCACCGCCAAAAAGCCCATGCTGGCCGCCGTCAACGGCCTTGCTGTTGGCATTGGCACGACCATGCTTATGCATTGCGACCTGGTCTATGCCAGCGACAATGCGCGCTTCTCTGTGCCGTTTATCAATCTTGGCCTGATGCCCGAGGCCGCTTCATCCCTGTTGCTGCCTGCTGCCATAGGCCCAAAGAAGGCGGCAGAAATGCTGATGTTCGGAGACTTTCACGACGCGGAAACTGCCCGCGATATGGGCCTCATCAACGAGGTGTTCACCTCGGAAAGCCTTATGGATGAAGTCATGACGCGGGCGCGCGCATTGGCGGCCAAACCACCTTCGGCTATGTTATTGATTAAAAGCCTGCTGAAACGCGAACCGGAAACCCCGGGTGCACGTATGGCCCGCGAAAGCGCTCTCTTTGCCGAACGCCTGCAAAGCGCCGAATGCAAGGAAGCCGCCAGTGCGTTCTTTGAAAAACGGGCACCGGACTTTACCAAATGCGCAGAGTAACGCCATGAGCACTCATAACCATATTGACTATATAGAACTGCCCGCCATGGACCTGACCGCCATGAAAACTTTTTATGGTGCCGCTTTTGGCTGGACGTTTGTGGATTACGGCAGCGACTATGTCTCTTTTTCCGGGGCCGGACTGGAGGGCGGGTTTAACCCGACAATAGCCAAACCACCACGCGGCGGTGCCATAATTATCCTCTATTCCGACGATCTGGATACCAGCGAACAGGCTGTTCGTGATGCCGGTGGTGAAATTCTGGAACGCATCAGCTTTCCCGGCGGCAGCCGCTTTGGCTTTGTTGATCCATCAGGGAATGAACTGGCCATCTGGACCAAGGCGTAAGGCCTTTTCCCTCGTCCTGAGCTTGTCGAAGGATGGGACGGCATTGCATCCGAGTATAATCCAGCCTGTCATTACCGGTTATCCATAGTGACAGGCCCTGTTGCGCGGGTTAGCAAGACCCATGACCTATTCTTCTTTACGCGATTATCTGGCCGCGCTGGAAACTGATGGATTATTCACGCGCGTGGCCGAGCCGGTTTCCACCAAGCTGGAGCTGACCGAAATTGGCTGTCGCCTGATCCGCGAGGGTGGCCCGGCAGCACTATTTGAGAACGTCATTAATGAACACGGACAAGCGACAAACATGCCAGTGCTGATCAATTTGTTTGGCACCGTTGAGCGCGTCGCGCGCGGCGTAACCATGGGCGGCAAAACCCGCACCACAGCGCAGGATTTACGCGAAGTGGGTGAGCTGCTGGCCTTTATGCGCCAACCTGAACCACCACGCGGCGTCGGTGAAGCGTTAAAGCTGGCACCCCTGATTAAAACCGTTATGGCCATGCGCCCCAAAATTGTCCGCAAAGCGCCGTGTCAGGAGATTGTCCTCAAAGGCAAAGATGCTTCGCTGGACCGTCTGCCCATTCAAACCTGCTGGCCTGGCGAACCGGCACCATTAATTACCTGGCCGTTAGTGGTCACCAAAGGCCCGGGCAAAGCAGCCGAAGACAATACAAACCTCGGCATTTACCGGATGCAGAAACTGGGGCCGCACAAAACCATTATGCGTTGGCTGGCCCATCGCGGCGGGGCGCAACAATTTGCCAGGTTCAAGGCAAAAAACCCCGGAAAACCCATGCCATTGGCCGCCGTTATCGGGGCCGATCCCGGAACCATACTGGCCGCTGTCACGCCGGTGCCGGACACATTAAGCGAATATCAGTTCGCCGGATTGTTGCGGGGAAAAAAAGCCGAACTGGTTAAATGCAAAACCATTGATTTGCATGTTCCGGCAGAAGCCGAAATTGTTATTGAGGGCCATATCCTGCCCGACGAGACCGCGCCTGAAGGCCCCTATGGCGACCATACCGGTTATTATAATTCTGTTGAGGAATTTCCGGTTTTTGAGATCAGCGCCATTACCATGCGCGAAAACCCGATATATCTCTCCACCTATACGGGCCGTCCACCGGACGAGCCTAGTGTATTGGGTGAGGCCTTGAACGAGGTGTTTATCCCGCTATTGCAGCAGCAATTTCCCGAAATTACCGATTTCTGGCTGCCCCCCGAAGCGTGCTCATACCGCATAGCCGTTATCTCGATGAAGAAAGCCTATGCGGGCCACGCCCGGCGGGTGATGATGGGGGCGTGGTCATATTTGCGCCAGTTCACCTATACCAAATGGCTGATTGTGGTTGATGACGACATCAATGCCCGCGACTGGAAAGATGTGATGTGGGCCATCTCCACCCGCATGGATCCGGCGCGTGATTGTGTCACCGTTGAGAACACGCCAATAGATTATCTCGACTTTGCTTCGCCGGTTTCTGGTGTCGGCTCTAAAATGGGCCTGGATGCCACCAATAAATGGCCGGGCGAAACCACCCGTGAATGGGGCCGCAAGATTGAGATGGACGCCGACGTCATTGCTGCCGTTACCGCCAAATGGGACAAGATGGGATTATAAAATGCTGCTTGAAGAAAATATCATATCATTTGCGCGTTTGAAACAGTGTCTCGCAACATGCCTGTTCGCGCTGTTAGCCATAACAACACCTGCCACTGCATCCGATGAAACCATTGTTGATTTGGCAAAACTGCAAACCCTGGGCAATGTGCAGTTTCATCATATAGACGCCAAACAATTGGGCCGCGGCTTTGACATATTTGTTAAAACACCGGCGGCCAGTGAAAACCCCGGGCAAAAATACCCAACCCTGTATTTACTTGATGGCGGCATAAGTTTTCCCTTATTTGCCGCCTATAATGACTTGCTACGTTTTGCCAATGAAGCGCCCGATATGGTGATCGTTGGTATTTCTTATGGAACGAATAATCCGCGAGAGGGAAATTTTCGTGACACCGATTTTACCGTACCAACGACAAGCCGGGCGCATTATGGCGGTGCCTCCAAATTTCAGGCCTTCCTGCGCGATGAACTGATACCTTTTATCGAGGCAAATTACGCATCTGATCCCGATAAACGCATCATATTCGGGCAATCACTTGGTGCCCAGTTTGTACTTTATAGCGCGCAAACAGAGCCAGATCTTTTCTGGGGTCGTATCGCCAGCAACCCGGCAATTTACCGAAACCTGCCCTTCTTTTTGCCAGAACAAATGCCCGTGGCAACAAAGCCGGGGAAACTATTTGTCTCCAGCGGCACAGCACAAGCGTCTCAATATCACGGACCGGCAACTAAGTGGATGGCCCATTGGGATGCCCGCAAAAGACTGCCCTGGGCCTTGAAAACCGTCGTATTAGAGGGTGAAACCCATGTATCAGCACCGCCAAGGATCTACCGGCTGGCGATGCAATGGCTGTTTGCAGCCGACGATGACTAATGCACATTTACGTTTTGCCGATGCATCAAAGGCCGAACAGGACCGCACCTTTATAAAGCTAATCCGTGCCAACCCGGTGAATGAAGCCATTTTTGCCCGCATACCAAACCTGCCCTTGCCGCAAGGCATGTTGGTGTCTGGTTGTCTCTACCAAAGTGTGTGGAACGGCCTTTTGGGCCATGCGCCAACACGCGGCATACGGGATTATGACCTGGCCTATTTTGATGATAGCGATTTGTCTTATGATGCCGAAGATGTGGTTATCAAGGAATGCGCCCGCGCCTTTGTTGACCTTGGTGTTGAGGTTGAAGTGCGCAATCAGGCGCGCGTTCACCTCTGGTTTGAAAGCCATTTTGGTGTGCCTTACACACCGCTGACAAACGCAGCCCAATCACTGGAGCGCTATATGTCACCGTGCAATGCAGTGGCGGTGGAACCTGACGCCAATGGTAGTCTTAACATTCATGCACCCTTTGGGCTGGGCGATGTGTTCGGGTTTTTGATCCGCCCGCGCGGCGACGGGTCGGAAATTTCAGCCAGCTCTTATGCAAAAAAAACCAAACGCATGAAGGCGCTTTGGCCAGAACTTATGGTGCAGCCACTTGGTTAAAACGGCAATTCTATAGACTTACCACAAGGTGTCATTGCCGGGCATGTTCCGGCAATCCAGATGTTAAGTGAAAGCTAGACTGGATTACCCGGATAAACCGGGTAATGACAATTTAAGCGGACTTCATTTTTTGGGATACTACCGTTCGGCTAAAACAAAACCACAAAACCTATTCCAATATAGATCATAGACCTAAAACGGCAGCACTTTGCGTTTGCGGCTGTATTTGAGGTACCCGACATTGGCCCCAAGGCGCAAACCACCGCCCGAGCGCATGGGCACCAGCGTTATATTGTGTCCCGCCTGATAATTAATGCCCATACCGGCGATGAGATAAGCCGAGCCATCCACACCCGGGAAGCGCTTGTAAATCTGCTCCGGCTCAGTCAGGCCATAAATCAGCGTAAACACCTTGGAGGCATTGCCACCAATATCAAAACCCAATGATGGCCCCTGCCAGTAGACCTTTTTACTGGTGCCATCTTTGAGAACCATTGTGCCTTTACCATAGCGAAGACCGACACCCACGGCACCCGCGCCCTCGCCGCCATAAATATAACCAACCGGGCGGCCCTGTTTGGCGAAAATACTTTCCACCGCCGAGCCGGCAGCCTCGGATGTCACACCAAAAAAGTCCGAGACGGCGTGGGTAACCTCAACACTATCATAAGTGGTTTCTTCCGGTGTTGTTTCAGCATCTTGTGCATAAGCATCGCTAAACCCGAAAACCGCAGTAAACGCTGCCATTATAATAAAAAAGCGTAACATTAAAGCCTCCACTATCAAGCCCATAACATGACGTGTTTTGCCGCGTATGGGAAGGGCGCTTGGCGCTTGGCAAACGCGGTGCTAAGTCCCCGCTCATGGCCGTTAATCCTAACCATATTCGTAACTTTGCCATTGTTGCCCATATCGACCATGGCAAATCCACCCTGGCTGATCGCCTGATACAGGAGACCGGTGGCCTAAGTGCGCGCGAAATGAAGGAGCAGGTGCTTGATAGCATGGATATCGAGCGCGAGCGCGGTATCACCATCAAGGCACAGACCGTGCGGCTGGAATATACCGCTGATAATGGACAGGACTATGTGCTGAACCTGATGGACACACCGGGGCATGTGGATTTTGCCTATGAGGTTTCGCGTTCCCTTTCGGCCTGTGAAGGCTCGTTACTGGTGGTTGATGCCTCCCAGGGGGTCGAGGCGCAAACCCTGGCCAATGTTTATCAGGCGTTGGATCATGACCATGAGATCGTTTCAGTATTAAACAAGATAGACTTGCCCGCCGCAGAGCCGGACCGCATCAGACAGCAGATTGAAGATGTCATCGGCCTGGATGCCACCGACGCCATAGAGGTCTCTGCCAAAACCGGGCAAGGGATACACGAGGTGTTGAAAGCCATTGTCGGGCATTTGCCCGCGCCCAAATCCGGGGATCCGGGTGCATCTCTAAAGGCATTGCTGGTTGATGCCTGGTATGATCCTTATCTGGGCGTAGTGGTGTTATTTCGAGTGCTTGAAGGCACCGCCAAAAAATCCTTGCGCATCAAAATGATGTCCAATGGTTCAACCTATACCATCGACCGGGTGGGCGTATTTCGCCCCAAGGCAGAAGAAGTGGCTACGCTGGGGCCAGGTGAAATTGGCTTTTTAACCGCCTCAATCAAGGAGGTAGCTGACGCCGCCGTGGGCGATACCATCACTGAGGAAAAACGCCCAACGGCAACCGCCCTTAAAGGCTTTCGCCCGGTGCAGCCGGTAGTGTTTTGTGGTATTTTCCCGGTTGATGCAGCGGACTTTGAAGATCTGCGTGCCGCGGTCGGTAAACTGCGCCTGAACGATGCCAGCTTTTCCTATGAGATGGAAACCTCGGCGGCCCTGGGCTTTGGTTTTCGTTGTGGCTTTTTAGGGCTATTACATCTGGAGATCATTCAGGAGCGATTAGAGCGTGAATTTAACCTTGAGCTTATCGCTACCGCTCCCAGCGTAGTTTATCAGATTGCCATGAGTGATGGCAAAGAGATGGAGTTGCATAACCCCGCTGATATGCCTGACGCTGTACGCATCGAAACCATTGCCGAGCCGTGGATCAAGGCAACCATACTGACCCCGGATGACTATGTCGGTGCAGTGCTAAAATTATGTCAGGACCGGCGCGGCGTACAAACGGCACTGACCTATGTGGGTAGCCGCGCCATGATTGAGTACGAACTGCCGCTAAACGAAGTGGTGTTTGACTTCTATGACCGACTGAAATCACTGACCAAGGGCTATGCCAGTTTTGATTATTCCATGATCGGCTACCGGGAAGGCGACCTCGTCAAAATGTCGATTCTGGTCAATGCGGAACCGGTGGATGCCTTGTCCATGCTGGTGCACCGCGCCCGTGCCGAATCTCGTGGCCGGGTGATGTGCGAAAAACTAAAAGACCTGATCCCGCGCCACATGTTCAAAATTCCTATTCAGGCAGCCATTGGCGGGCGCGTCATTGCTCGCGAAACCATTGCCGCACTACGCAAGGATGTGACAGCGAAATGTTATGGCGGTGATGCCACCCGCAAACGCAAATTGCTGGATAAACAAAAAGCCGGCAAGAAGAAAATGCGCCAGTTCGGCAAGGTGGAAATTCCCCAAACTGCCTTTATCGCGGCACTAAAAATGGATGGGGATTAACCCCCTTACCCCCGAATAGCCATTTCCAGGCCATTGGCATCGCGGGCGGGCTCATGAGGCAGAATTTCAGCAGCGCCAAAAAGAACGCGCTGGGCCGACCAGGCGCAGGCGCAGGCATCCAGAAAATCATCACGCTTGGCCGCCAATGGCGTAAACGTATCTGTTTTCAGAAAATCAACATCAAAGCCAACTTTCTGTAACACCTCCACACGCTCAGCCTCACCTTCGGGTATTTTCTTTGCATGCTCACAAGGTTCATTCTCACGCATCAGAGTAAAACAAAGCTCAGGGTGAACTTCGGCGATGCGGGCCTGCAATTGCGACGTAATACGTGCATCAATCTCACGCATTTTATCAAAAAGCGCGAAAGTTTGCTGCGAAAGTTTAGGCGCATGCTCGCCGCTTTTGGCATTGGCAGCACAGGCCGCTTCATAACTGGTGGTGTATAATGCGCGCCGACACGGCGCAGAGAAAACCGAACTTTTACGCGGCCCCAACCGTTCGCGCGCTGCACGTTCACACGCACGACCACCGCGTGCCGCCTTGTCCATGAACCCTATGGGCATATCCACCGCCACAATTTCAGGGCGTTCCGGGGTGATAAGAACATCCCAGAAGCTGCGCAACGGACGCATGACCGGCGCATGTTGACCCGTGACATCAAGCATCACGGCAATCCAGCCATCCGGGCACCCGTCTACCCCGGCGACCCAACGAGCATGACGGCGTGATTGCAAGGGCGGGCGGGCGGAAACGCCAGTGCGCGGGCTGACCAGACGGTCTTGTGAAGCAATCAAAGGCAGCTCGGGCGTGTTCAGACGCTGGGCATCAGCAAGCACCATATCAATGGAAGAAACGGAGGTTTCAAGAGCAACCCGCGCTGTTTTGCCGCCTAATAAATGGGCAGTAAAAAGTGCTGTCAGCAAATCACCTGTGCCACGCGGCGCGTCTTTATAGCAAGGCGTGGTGACACACCATGCTTCGTCTTTTTCAATGACCAACGTTGCGCAAAGCGCCGCAGACGGCGTGGAGCTGGCAACAACCATCGGACATTTTGTTGCCCGGGCAGCATCAACCGCTGAACTTTCATCAAATACCGGTTGGTCGGAAATATGGGCAAGTTCCCAGGCATTAGGGGTAATAATATCTGCCCGTGGAACCAGATCGCGAATAATAGCCTCGGCAACCGCATCGGGTACATAAAGCCCGTCTGGTTCATCACCCATAACCGGATCAACAACAACCAGCATATCCTTCTTGGCAGCCCGTGTATAATCGATCATCGCTGCCGCAGCCGTTACCTGACGCGATGAGCGAAAATAACCGGTAATAACCGCATCGACTTTATCCAGCACACCTTGTGCCTGGACAGCCAGAAACATGCGCGACAGGCCGTCTGCATCTATTTCGACAAGACCCGGATCACCCCAGCCGGGATGGCGCCCGACCAAAACCGTAGGCAATGTGATGACCTCAATACCCAGTCTTTCCAGTGCAAAAGCGGACGCCGATGCACCAACGCGACTGGACGCCGCTTGCGAAGAGATCAAAAGCACAGTTTTCATAGAAGCACTCTTAGCGAAAAGGTGTTAAATGAACACTACGCAAAGGAAATTGTAATGAGAACAAAAAAAAGATCCGTCCTGTTTGTCCCGGCTACCAATGTTAAGGCGCTGGCAAAAGCCCCAACGCTTGCTGCCGATGCGGTTATTATTGATCTTGAGGATGCCGTTTCCCCTATAGAAAAAGAGAGCGCCCGCGCCGCAGCTTTGCGCGCTCTGGCGCTACCGAAGTGGAAAGCCCCCCTGCGGGCGGTACGCATTAATGCACTGGATAGTCCGTGGGGAGAGAGCGATGTATTGGCGTTGGCCCCGGCACGGCTGGATGCGTTGGTCATTCCCAAAGCCCAAAACACGACCATGTTGCGGCAAATCCGCAGGCTGATGGCCCGCAGCGCGACTGTTCCTGGTCGGCCTAGCCCTGCATTATGGGCCATGGTGGAAACGCCAAATGGTGTTTTAAATATGGAAGATATGGCTGCAAACGCAGCCGAACTGGGTTTGAGCACGTTCATCGCCGGAACCAATGATTTGGCCAAAGAACTAAAGTGTGATGGTCGTGGACAAAACCGCGAAGCTCTCATGGCACACCTCTCCCGCCTTGTTCTCACGGCGCGGGCTTTTGGCCTTGATGTGCTGGACGGGGTTTATAATGCCTTTGACGATATGGCCGGGTTCACCCACGAAGCAAAGCAAGGCCGACGATTGGGCTTTGATGGCAAAAGCCTTATTCACCCTGCACAAATTGACACTGCCAACATTGTTTTTGGCCCCGGTGATGAAGAGATCAAACAAGCCAAAGCCATTATCCGGGCCTTTGGGTTAAAAAAGAACGCGGACAAGGGGGCCATCAATATGGAAGGGGAAATGGTAGAACGGCTACACCTGCAAGAAGCGCAAGTCTTGCTTGACTCCCTCCCCTCCCGAACGGCAAAACCCAGAACACCCAAGGAGAAGAAGAAAATATGAAATATATTATTGTATGCCTCAGCTTGGCCTTGGGTGCCCTCATGACCCCGCCAGCAAAGGCGCAAACATGTACAGTCAGTGGCAGCGATATGAGCGCCTTTTCGGCGCTGAGCTATGATGCTTTTAATTATGGGCCGAATGGCTGGCGTAAATTATCTTCAGAAAAATGTTATTATGATGCTGGCGCCAGTATTATTTCGTGGTTGATCGACCATGAAGATGAACTGGACGCTGCCCAACAACGCAGCCAGCATTATCAGGCAGCACGCAATTTTGCCCTCGCAGAAAACAGGGAAATAGCCTTGCTGCAATTGCGCCAGGCGCAAGATAAAGGCGATGCAAAGCTGGGTGAGATGAACTGGAATGCCTATCTGGATGCCTTTAGTGCGTGGCTATCTTCTGATCATGAAGCCTTAAACGCAGCGATTGCCCGTCTGGAAAACCAAACGGTCGGCGCTGATGGTCGCAAGCCCAACCTTGATGCTGCCCGGCGTTTTGAGCTCTGCTTTCTCAATTCCTATATCACGATTGAGCAGGACCCAACGTGTCTTGCACAAACACCGGAGCAAACAGGAGAAACACATTGAAAATTCTGGCTATCATACTGGTTATTATTGTTGCGGCACTGCATGTGTGGTTTTTGGGACTGGAGATGTTTCTTTGGGAACACCCCATCGGGCTTGATACGTTTTCCCAGACACCCGAACAAGCATCCCAAACCGCTGTTTTAGCGGCTAATCAGGGGCTTTATAATGGTTTTCTTGCCGCTGGATTGCTTTGGGGCTTGGTCCGGAGAAATCAGGAATTTATCCTCTTTTTTCTCCTCTGCGTTATTGTCGCAGGGGTTTATGGTGCCCTGACGGTTAGCCCATCAATTTTGTATGTACAGGCCGCGCCAGCCTTTATTGCCCTGTTTTTGAACCTGTTGACAAAACGAGCCAAAACCCCTTCACAAAAAATGCGCCTCAAATAACGAAAGTAAATTCATGAGCTTGAAATTTTATCATAATCCACGCTGTTCCAAGTCCCGGGCGACCAAAGCATTGCTGGACGAACGCGCCCTTGATTATGAAACCGTACTTTATCTTGAAACACCGCCAGATACAGATGAATTGGCCCGCATCATTAAGATGCTGGGCCTTGGTTCTGCGCGTGACCTGATGCGTAAAGGTGAGGATGCCTATACTGATCTTGGCTTGGCAGCGGTTGAGGATGAGGACGCTTTGATTGTCGCCATGAGTGAGCACCCGCGCCTTATTGAGCGCCCGATTGTCATCAAGGGGGACCGTGCGGCTATTGGCCGTCCATTGGAAGCCATCATAGGCATTTTAGGCTAGAGCCATGCTAACCCGCAAGCGCGTTATCGCGCTGACCTGGCCGATGATTTTCGCCAATGCGCTAATTCCGCTGGTGGGGGTTATTGATACTGCTGTGATTGGTCTGGCCGGTGATGCCACCGATATTGGTGGTGTGGCGCTTGGCGGCATGGTGTTTGCCGTTTTTTACTGGAGTACATATTTTTTACGCATGGGGGTAACGGGATTTACCGCCCAGGCCATTGGTGCCGGTGATGCAGTGGAAAGCCAGCGCATTGTCGCTCGTGCGCTTTTGATTGCATTAGTGCTTGGGTTCGTTTTTTTGGTGCTTAAATCCCCGATCAGCGCATTGGCATTTCATATCCTGCAAGGCAGTGAGGCGGTGGAATATAAGGGCGCAGCTTATGTATCAGTTCGGTTTTGGGGCGCACCGGCAGCTCTTGGTTTGTTTGCCGTAACTGGCTGGTTAATCGGCGCAGGACATACGCGCACGGCACTTATGGTGCAAGGTATTCTGGCCGTGTTCAATGGTGTACTGGACGTATGGTTTGTCATGAAACTGGGCCTCGGTCCGGCTGGTGTCGCCACCGGAACAGCCATCGCAGAATGGTTTGCGTTTATACTTGGCTTGGCACTGGTTTTGAGAATTTTCAAAGCCGACGGATCATTTTCATTTCAGAACCTGACCCTACGTGATTTGCTTGAGCCGAAAGCCGTGAAGCGATTGATGTCCGTTAACTTTGCTCTGTTCCTGCGGTCAATTTTCATGACTATTGGCTTTAGCTGGTTTATCAATGCCGGGGCGCGGCAGGGTGATGTTCTGCTGGCTGCCAATCAGGTGTTGCTGCAATTCATTGTCGTGTGGGCGTTTGTGCTGGACGCCTTTGCCTTAACCGCTGAAACAGAAACCGGGCGGGCGGTGGGGCGAAAATCACTGACGGATTTGCGCCGGGCTGTTCGTTTGACCAGCGAGTTTGCCTTTGCCTGCGCTATCGGGTTTTCAATAATTACCCTGATTGGCGGCGGTTGGGTTATCCGTCTTATCATTACCGATCCTTTGGTGCGTGAGGCAACATTAGCCTTTTTACCCTGGTGTGCGGCAGCCCCCGTACTGGGCGTGGCCGCCTGGCAACTGGACGGCATTTTCATCGGTGCGACACGCAGCACGGCAATGCGCAATACGGCGATTGTTTCCTTGCTGATTTACCTGGCCCTTGATGCACTTTTGGCACCATCCGGCGGCAATGTGGGCGTTTGGGCCGCGTTTCTGGGGTATTATATTGCCCGGGGTATTACTCTGGCCATGGTCTACCCGGCACTGGAACGCAGTATTCAACAGAAAGTTTAGTCACGCCCGACCGCGGCGCCAACACTGGAAAAACCATCAGCACGTAACCTGTCTGCCAGCCGGGCCTTGATCTTGCGGATAAGTGACGGCCCATGAAGGGCAAGTGCAGTATAGAGCTGCACGGCACTGGCCCCGGCCCGTATCTTGTCATAGGCATCATCGCCAGTGGTTATTCCCCCAGCACCGATCAGTATCAACCGCCCTTTGGTGGCACTGTGAAAATCGCTTAAAACCTTTGTTGAGCGGTCAAAAAGCGGCCTGCCGGAAAGTCCACCTGTCTCGCCCCGGTAATGGCTTTGCAGGCTGTCCGGGCGCTCTATGGTGGTGTTACTGATGATAAGGCCGTCAATACCATATTTGCACGTCGCATCACTGATCTGGACAATTTGCGCCTCATGAATATCCGGGGCCAGTTTCAGGAAAAATGGTGGATTAGGTCCATCGCCGCAAAGCGCAGCCCGGGTCTCCATGATTCTCCCCAACAGCTCTTCCAGCGCGTCGCCACCTTGCAGCTCTCTTAACCCCGGTGTGTTGGGTGAAGAAATATTAATCGTGAACCATGCCGGCAAACCCCATAACCTTTTCAGGCCGGTAACATAATCGCCAATACGGTCTTTGGAGGTTTTATTGGCCCCGATATTAGCTCCCAGAGCACCGGCACTCTTTTTCTGCGCATGAAAGTTACGGGCAAACACCTCTAGCCCGGCATTATTAAAACCCATGCGGTTGATCACCGCGCCGTCTTCGCTCAGGCGAAAAAGCCGGGGGCGCGGGTTACCGTCCTGCGCCAAGGGCGTCACCGTACCGCACTCGGCCCAGCCAAAACCGGCGCGGATCATCGCCGCACCCACTTCACTGTTTTTATCAAACCCGGCGGCAAGGCCGATGGGGTTGGGCAAGTCCAGCCCACAAAATTGTGTTCGTAAAACCGGATCATCCCCGGCGCGCTGAACCGGGCCAAGCCCGGCCTTTAAGGCCGCTATGGTTATTTCATGAGCCGTTTCTGCGGGCAGATGCCGCAAGGCCATGCTGGCGATGTTAGTTATGCTCATGGAAATTGCGCCCCAAAACCGTGTCCCTTTTTTGTACGCCTTAGCAATTGGGCCTCGCGGACAAATGAGATTTTTAATGGCATATATAAATGCGGAAACAAAATACCGCCCCGTGATGGTTCCCATTTCAGGGCTTCGCCCAAATCCTGAACATGCACCTGCAACATCATCAGATCAGCAACATCTGCATAATATCGCCGCGCTGTCTCACGCACTGTGGTAGCGGTTGAAAAATGAATAAATCCATCCCTGTGGTCGTCTTCATTGCCTGTAAATACACCGGCCCGTTGAGCATCTAGCCAGCTTTGCTGGTCGATAAGGCGATAAATGATGTCTGTCATGATCCGGCAATACCCTGTGCGGCCAGACCTGCCAAGGGTATTGATATTCACATCACGAACATAGGTTTACATTCCTAACATCGGTGTGTATTCTTTTGATTCTGCAATCATATCGAAACCGGCATTATGTTAACCCACAAGCAAATTTGGCGCGGACTTGATGTTCTGGCAACCCGTGCCGGGCTAAGTTCGTCGGGGCTGGCCCGTAAGGCTGGATTGGATGCAACAGCGTTTAATCCTTCCAAGCGCTATGTGGCAGGTGGCACACGCCTGCGCTGGCCCTCCACGGAAAGCATTGCCAAAGTACTGTCGGCAATGGGCGTCAGTTTTGAAGAATTTGCCGCCATGGCGAGCGGGAGTACGGCCACAGGGCAGCCGGTGCCGTTAATCGGCTTGGCGCAAGCTGGCTCTGGCGGGTTTTTTGATGATGCGGGCTATCCAGTTGGTTCGGGCTGGGATGAGGTGCGCTTTCCGGGCTTTGATGGCAGCCGTGCCTATGCGCTGGAAATTTCCGGTGATTCCATGGAGCCGGTATTTCGTGAAGGCGACCGCATTGTGGTGGCCCCGGAAGAAAGCGTGCGACGCGGTGACCGGGTGGTGGTCCGCACCCGCGATGGTGAAGTAATGGCCAAGGAATTACGGCGCATGACCGAAACTCGCATTGAACTGGCCTCACTCAATACTGACTATCCGGATCGAACGCTAGATCGCCGCCATGTGGACTGGATCGCCCGCATCGTCTGGGCCAGTCAGTAATGGTCAGGCTAACCAAAATATACACCCGTACCGGGGATGCTGGCAAAACCCGCCTTGTGGGCGGCAAGCAGGTTAGCAAGGCTGATCTGCGCGTTGCCGCCTATGGCGATGTAGATGAAACCAATAGCGCCCTTGGTCTGGCGATTTGCGCTGTTGATGACGCCAGCCTTAAATCCATCTTGTTAAAAATTCAGAACACTCTTTTTGATCTGGGCGCTGATCTGGCTAACCCCGGCCCTGCTGCCCCTGATAAATCCCCGGTTTTACGCATAATTACAGAGCAGGTGACGTGGCTGGAAACGCAGATAGATGCCTTAAATGCAAATCTTGCTCCCTTACAAAGTTTTGTCCTTCCTGGTGGTAGTGAAACAAGCGCACGTCTGCACCTTGCCCGTGCCATATGCCGCCGTGCCGAGCGCAATGCTGTTGCTCTTGGTCAAAACGAATCTATTAACAAACATGCGCTTGTATATCTTAACCGGCTTTCAGATTTTCTGTTTGTGGCTGCGCGTTACGTTAATCATCAAGATGTGGGTGATGTTTTATGGGTGCCGGGCGGATAAAGGGTGAGATTCTTCGCTAAGGGTACTTTACGATCCGCCCGACAATAGTGATATTGCCAAAGGAAAAATGATAAGATCAAAATATTAGGAGCGTGAACATGAAAGTTCTCGTGCCCGTAAAACGGGTGATTGATTATAACGTCAAGGCACGGGTAAAACCCGATGGCTCAGGCGTTGATCTGGCGAATGTAAAAATGTCCATGAACCCCTTTGGCGAGATCGCCGTGGAAGAAGCGGTTCGCCTGAAAGAAAAAGGTGTGGTCAACGAAATTGTAGTGGTTTCCATAGGCCCATCCCAGGCGCAGGAAACCATTCGCACGGCACTGGCCATGGGAGCTGATCGCGGTATTTTAATTCAAACAGAAGAAACCGTAGAGCCTCTGTCGGTTGCCAAATTACTCAAAGCCGTTGTGAATGAGGAAAATCCTGAAATTGCCATTTTAGGCAAACAGGCGATTGATGATGATGCCAATCAAACCGGCCAAATGCTGGCGGCATTACTGGATTGGCCACAAGGCACATTTGCCTCAAAGCTGGACATTGCCGATGGCAAAGCCGAGGTTATGCGCGAAGTAGATGGCGGTTTGCAAACCATATCTGTGGAACTGCCCGCCGTAATAACTACGGACCTGCGCCTTAATGAGCCACGTTATGCCAGCCTGCCCAATATTATGAAGGCCAAGCGCAAGCCTATAGATATAAAAACACCTGATGATTACGGCGTCTCTTTGGACGTCCGTCTGGAACAAACCAATGTTGCCGAACCACCAAAGCGCGAAGCCGGTATTATTGTAGAATCAGTTGCTGAACTGGTTGAGAAATTAAAAAATCAGGCAGGAGTGATCTGATGGCTATTCTGGTTGTTGGCGAACACGATAACGCACACCTTAGCGATGCCACTAATAAAACGGTTACGGCAGCAATAAAAATAGGCGGCGATGTTGATATTCTCATCGCTGGTGAAAATGCTGGTGATGTGGCTGCCGAGGCCGCAAAAATTGAGGGTGTGCGCAAAGTTCTGCACGCCGATGGTGCAAGCTTGGCCAAACAAATGGCCGAAGCCATGCAGGCTTTGATTGTGCCCCTGATGGGTGATTATGACGCCCTTCTGGCACCTGCCACCACCAACGGTAAAAACTATCTGCCCCGCATCGCCGCTGCGCTGGATGTTATGCAAATTTCCGAGATTATCTCGGTTGAGGCACCCGATACCTTTGTCCGCCCCATCTATGCTGGCAATGCCATGCAGACAGTGCGTTCAACCGACAAAATCAAGGTTATTACCGTACGCCCTACCGCATTTGAGGCTGCGAAAACGGGTGGCGGTGCATCTGTAACCAGTATTGACGCCCCGGCCGGTCCGTTCAAATCCACCTTTGTTGGCGAAGAACTAACCAAGTCAGACCGCCCTGAACTAACAGCTGCCAAGATTGTGATCTCTGGTGGTCGCGGCATGGGTTCAGGCGAAAATTTTGTCATGATTGAACGCATTGCCGATAAACTGGGCGCTGCGGTTGGTGCCTCTCGTGCTGCCGTTGACGCAGGCTATGTGCCTAATGATTATCAGGTTGGTCAGACCGGCAAGGTTGTCGCTCCGGAGCTGTACATCGCTGTGGGCATTTCCGGCGCTATTCAGCATCTGGCAGGCATGAAGGACTCCAAGGTGATTGTTGCCATTAACAAGGATGAAGACGCGCCGATATTTCAGGTGGCTGATTACGGCCTTGTGGCAGATTTGTTCAAGGCGCTGCCAGAACTGGAAGACGCGCTTTAGCCAAGCACACCCGGATAGCAATATCCGGGTGGTTTCGCAAAATGGGCTGATTATGGTGGCTTTCTTACAGGAGAGCGACCATGGCATACACTATAGCCGGCATAGACATTGAAACCTTCAAACCATTATTTGGCCTGAATGAAGAGTTGGGCGTAAAAATAGAAACAATTTTTACCAACCCTGAAGCGCTCTATATTCATGCGTATAATGCCATGCATGGCTGTTTTGTCACAGAAATTCGACGCGTGCGCCCTTAATTTGTAAACACGTTCAAAAATGGCATGAAGGTTGCGACAATCCATGAGTACTGTCTAAAAAAGGGACACCTCATGGCTGAATATAAATCTATTGTTCCTAAAAAATTTCTCACCTGTCTGGCACTGGCCAGCATTGCAGGTGCCGCTTTTGCACTGACACACTGGAGCAACGGCATAATGGAACTGGCCGCATGGATTATTCTGGCATTTTGTGCTGGTGGTCTGGTTTCCGTGCTTCAGGGCAAAGAAGGGCTTTGAACCGCCGCAATAAGCGCCCGGGCATCTCCACCGTTCCAGTTAGCGCCACCTGAAAGCCTTGCCCGCTCCACCCCGTTCTTGTCATAAAGCACAGTAATGGGTAGCCCTGATGGCAGGCCTGGTACGGTAAGGTTTTTTGCTACGGCAAAACGATTGTCATGATAAAGCGCTATGTTCTTGATATTTGTTTCATTCAGAAATGCTTCGGCATCAGCCTTGCTGCGGTCCATATTTAATGCCAGCACCATAAAATCATCATTGCCGATCTCGCCCTGCAAACGATCTAGTGAAGGCAGTTCTTCAACGCAGGGTGCACACCAGCTTGCCCATAGATTTAATAATACAGTTTTCCCGCGAAAATCCTTCAGACTGGCCTGACCATCCGGACCCTCAAAGGTAACATCCGGTTGCGCTGGTGGTGCCCCTAGCAACACCACCTCCTTCATTTCACCAACTAAATAAGTGGCAAGGGGGTTGCGGGCAGCCTTTGGGGTCGATAGCGATTGCGTAATCACGTATAGAAACCCGCCAACACCCATAACCAGAAGCATCAAGAGTGCATATTTTCTAAAATTGGACATGACTGGATTTTAGGCACAAGGTTCCCAAATGACAAAAGACAATAACACTACGAATACATCTGACAACAAATCTGGAACCAACACGCTTTGGGGCGGTCGTTTTGACAGCGCGCCATCCTCCATTATGGAGGCCATCAATGCCTCTATCGGGGTTGATAAGCGCATGGCGGCAGAGGATCTGGCGGGATCGTCCGCCCATGCGGCTATGCTGGCCGCGTGCGGCATCATCAGTCATGAGGATGAAACGAGCATTCAGGCGGGGCTGAAACAAATAGCCGATGAAATGGCTAAAGGTGAGTTTACGTTCTCCACAGCGCTGGAGGATATTCATATGAACATAGAGGCCCGCCTTGGCGAGCTAATCGGCGAGCCGGCAGGGCGTTTACACACGGCACGGTCGCGTAATGATCAGGTGGCAACAGGCCTGCGACTTTGGCTGCGCGGGGCGCTGGATGATGTGGACACGCTGCTAGCCGCTTTTCAACGCGCTCTTCTTGGCCTTGCCGAAGCCGAGGCCGACACCATAATGCCGGGCTTTACCCATTTACAAAGCGCCCAGCCGGTCAGCTTTGGCCATCATATGCTGGCCTATGTGGAAATGATGGCGCGAGACCGGGGCAGGTTTTCCGATGCCCGCAAACGCATCAACCAAAGCCCGCTGGGTGCAGCGGCACTGGCCGGAACAGCTTACCCCATAGATCGGGAAATGACGGCAAAGAAACTTGGCTTCGACAAACCTATGGCCAACTCGCTGGACGCGGTATCAGCGCGAGATTTTGCACTGGAATTTTTAAGCGCTGCCAGTATTTGCGCGGTGCATTTGTCACGCCTGGCCGAAGAACTGGTGATCTGGACCTCTGCCGGGTTTGCCTTTGTCAGCCTCAGCGATCAATTCTCTACCGGGTCATCTATTATGCCGCAAAAACGAAACCCGGATGCCGCCGAACTGGTGCGGGCCAAAACCGGACGCATTTGCGGCGACCTGAACGCATTACTGATGGTGATGAAGGGTTTGCCGCTGGCCTATTCCAAAGACATGCAAGAAGATAAAGAGCCTGTCTTTGACGCTTATGACGCGCTTTGCCTCAGTCTTTCGGCCATGACCGGCATGATGGGCGATCTTGGCGTTAATCGTGAAGCCCTGGGCGCGGCTGCCGGGGCGGCTTATTCAACAGCAACAGACCTGGCCGATTGGTTGGTTCGCGAAGCAGATGTTCCCTTTCGCGAGGCCCATCATATGACCGGGCAAATTGTCAAACTGGCGGAAACACAAAACAAGACCCTTTCCGCCCTGTCATTGCCTGATATGCAAAGTATTGCTCCAATGTTGAACAATACGGTATTTGACGTGCTAACACCGCAGGCATCCGCTGCCAGCCGCATTAGTTATGGCGGAACAGCACCTAAAAACGTGAAAACACAAATTAACATCTGGAAGGAAAATCTGTCATGAAAATCAAGCTTTTCGCCGCACTGGCCGTCGTTACACTGGCACTGGCTGCATGCGGCCTTCGTGATACCCCTGCTGTACCACCAGCAAAAGGGCAGGTCAGCCCACCAGCGGAACCCGTTGAAGATTGACAGCCCTCAAATAGCGTAAGCGGTAGGGTGCTAACAATGACAGCCCTCAAATAGCGTAAGCGATAGGGTGCTAACAATGACAGCCCGTTAAAACGCGCTTAAGGCAAGTCGCCTTGCAAGAGTCTGGGTAGTTCGCCAATGCCGCCGCCCGCCTCGCGGGCAAAGAACCGCCGTGCCGGGCCAATTTTGTCTATGGCTGCCATACCAAGGCCACGCAAGAGGCGAACCGGGGCCAGATCGTTAGAAAACAGCCGCACAAAACCTTCGGTTGCCGCCAGCAAGGCGGTGTTATCAAAACGCCGCCATTGTTGATAACGCTCCAGCGCTATCGGGTCTGCTATATCCAGCCCGGCCCTGACCGTTTCCGCTAACACATCGGCCAGCGCTGCTGCATCGCGGATACCGGCATTAAAGCCTTGCCCGGCAATAGGGTGCATACCGTGGGCAGCATCGCCCACCAGCGCCAGACGTGGCGCAATATAATCTTCCACGACCATCAGCGTTAGGGGATAGGCCCAGCGCGGCCCCGCTGGCATCAACGCACCCAGAAACGAACCAAACCGGCGTTCCAGTTCAGCCTGAAAAAAGTCATCAGGTGCTGTTTTCAGATAGCGTGCCGCCGCCGGGGTTTCTGTCCACACCAGAGATGAGCGATTACCCGGCAAGGGCAATATGGCAAACGGGCCGTGAGGCAAAAAGTATTCATGGGCTATGCCATTGTGGGGTTTGTCATGAGCGACTGTGGCCACCACGCCCCATTGGCCATAGCCCCAACCATGATGGCGAATGCCTGCCGCCTTACGGGCCGGGGAGCCACGCCCTTCCGCCCCAACAATCAAGGGCGCTCTCAGTATCTGCCCATCACTAAGGTGAACGCTGGCACTTGAGCCAGTAAAATCAAATTTTTCTGCCCGAACAGGGGCTATCAGATGAATGCCTTCACGGCTTCGGGCTTCATCCAGAAGCGCCATACGCATATAGCGATTTTCCACCATCCAGCCTAATGGCTCACCGGCTTCTTGTCCGGTAAATTCACCCGCATCAAAATGTAAAAAAAACCGCCCCGGGCCACCTTTTCGCAAACCATCATGAGGTCGCCCATCCGACACCAGAATTTCGTTAATCGGGCCTTTGTTTTTGCCTAACCTGTCGGCAACACCCAGGGCCACCAGCATACGCATATTGGCAAAAGATATGGCTGATGATCGCCCGTCAAATTCATCTGCCAGTTGCGTATCAAAGGGCAGGGCATCCACAACACAGATGTTCAGGCCAGCACTTTGCAATGCCAGCGCAGTGGTCAGGCCAACCAGCCCGCCGCCACAAATGATCGCATCGAATTGTTCGCCCTGTTTACTCATGGAGCTATCATAACCCGGTTACAAAAGATGACTAGGCGTGGTCGCATAATACCGTTGAAATAGATTGTGTTACCCCCTAATGGCCTTTAAGGGCAATATATGATACACGTAACAAGATTCTTTGGTATTTAATATCTGTTGGGGATGACACTATGTCTATTAGAAATTTCGTTTGTACAATCGCACTGCTATGGCTATTCATACCAGCGATTTCCCATGCACAACTGAATGCTGCTACTTTACCATCGTCACGTGCGGTTGCGACAAACGAAATGGCGACTTTTTTTGCAACTATACTTAATGCCAACGCAACAGAGGTAACCAATTGTCAAATTGGACTGAGCTTTACGGCTCCTGCTGGCATGTCAATCGGTTACCAGACAACAGATGCGACAAACAATCTTATCGGAACAACAGATACACCGGCAAATATAGCTGCAGGCGGTGCGCAAAATTACCTCGTGCGGATAACCTCAACAGCAGTGTATAATGGCAAAATACCACTTACCTTCAATTGCGCTGAAGGTTCTGCTGTTTCCTTTAATGCCGTTAACCAACCTGATCTACGTGTTACCGTTGCGCCAGGGCCTGATATTATCGCACTGGGGGCAACCATAAGCGGTGATGGCATTGTTAATGTAAACCCCGACAACTTGCTTGGCGCCATGAGCATTTCTGCCATAAATGTAGGGGCCGCCGCCATTGCAGGGGCATCACACGGCAAAGCCGGGCCCGCTGCTAATGAAGCAAGCATTACCGTTTCTGGAGAAACCGTGGACTTTCTGCTTGATAATCAGATTACGGTTCAAGTTTGTGAAACCGATGCTCTTAGCAACTGCCTCAGCCCCCTGGCCGCAAGCGTTACAACAAATATTGGTGATGGGGGTGCCACATTTTCTGCCTTTGTCGTTAAGGACCCCGTTCTGGCCTTACCCTTTTTCCCCAGTCATTTTCGCCTGAAAATTAATTTCAAGGGACCCGGTGGAGAACTGCTTGGCTCTACCAGTGCCGCACTCAATTCACCGGAAACGGCCAGTGCGAGCGATAAACCTGTCGGCGCATGGGAATTGATTGTGCGGGATGACAGTGACCCTGCATCAGATTTTGAACGGCGTGGCTTATTGATGATCCCTGAAGGGAATGACCCGATATTTGGCTGGATTATGCGGGAGGATTTTTCGACATTCCCCAGCAAGATGATCGCCCAACCCATTCGTATGACAGGCACATTTGATCTGAACGCCAAAACCTTTACCGGCGTTATGGATTTTGTCGCCAAAGGCACTGTGCCTGCCGCCAGCCCCAATGTCGTGATGAACTATTCCAACGGGAAGTCGTTGTTTTTCACCTATGACGGAAGTAATACCCCGGACGCCCCCCAGGGAAAAAGCGATAATAAACCATCTATCCCCTTGATTAACCCTGTAAGCGGTAGAGGTCTTTTATTTGCAAAAATGGCATGGGCACAAGATTCCAGAACGGGCAGCGCTGCCGCAGATGCGGCCAAACTGGATCTAATGCATACGTTTGTTGATAGCACCGATGTTTCCATTGGTGACCTTGTTGCCGATTTGGGTGTCAGTACGTTCACGGGAACTTTCAAGGGGTGCACGCTTAGCGGTAGCTATGACGGGAGCAAGACAGGCTTGTTTTTACGGGCCAGCCTTAGTTACACCGACTGTCCGGATCCCGTGGATAATGGCCCGCATACCGGTATGTTCTTTATCAATGAGGACCTTAGCCCAATTATCAGTATAGATTATCGTATTGGTACAGGTTCCCATGGTCTGCGTATTGCACCGACCAATGCTGTTATTTTTGCTGATGGATTTGAATCTGGCGATACCACCGCATGGAGCACCGTGCTTTCAGATTTTTAGAAATTTAAACCCCGGTTTTCATACACGTATCTTTGCTTTATTTTACCTTTGGTGAAACACCTGTCAGGAAATACAGTCGCGCATTGATTTTTGCGATGCGCAGAGGCACAAGACCGTACACCATACGGGAAATAAAAATGTCAAAACCACGCAACGATATTGCTGCCAATACTCTTGATTTTGAAGAACATGCCCTGATTGCCCCCACAGGGTTTCGTGAATATGATGCTCGCTGGTGGTTTGGCCGATTGGACAGCAGCACCCCCCCACAAATCAACCTGTTAGGCATTCAAGCCCTGGGGTTTGGTCTGGGTACACTTATTCATGAACTGGGCAAAACACCTGCCATTGTGGTCGGCCATGATTACCGTTCTTATTCTCTGTCGATCAAACAGGCGCTAACACTGGGTTTGATACGCGCCGGTGTGCGAGTTCATGATATTGGTTTGGCACTATCACCAACCGCCTATTTCGCCCAGTTTGACCTGGATGTGCCTTGCGTGGCCATGGTCACTGCCAGCCACAATGAAAATGGCTGGACCGGGGTTAAAATGGGGGTAGAGCGCCCTTTGACCTTTGGCCCTGAAGAAATGGAGCGCTTAAAAGACATTGTTCTTGGTGATGAGGGTATAGAGCGCTCCGGTGGGGCATTAATCCATGAACATGGTGTGCGCGACCGTTATTTGGCTGATCTGGCATCCGGAGAAAAGCTGAAGCGTAAAATCAAGGTTATCGCCGCCTGCGGCAACGGTACAGCGGCAGCATTTGCCGTACAGGCGCTGGAAGCTATTGGTGCCGAAGTGGTGCCGGTGGATTGTACACTCGATTACACTTTCCCGCGCTACAACCCCAACCCGGAAGACATGAAAATGCTGCATGCCATGGCTGATGCAGTACGTGAACATGGCGCAGATCTGGCGCTGGGTTTTGATGGCGATGGGGACCGTTGCGGCGTGGTGGATAATACGGGCGAGGAAATATTTGCTGACAAGGTAGGTGTCATGCTGGCGCGTGACTTATCAGCACAGTTTGAAAATGCTGTTTTCGTTGCCGACGTTAAATCTACTGGCATTTACGCCATGGACCCGGTGCTAAAAGCCAATGGCGCCACCACAGATTATTATAAAACCGGACATTCCTATATTAAACGGCGTACCAATGAACTTGGTGCCATAGCCGGGTTTGAAAAATCAGGTCATTATTTTTTCCGCCCTCCCATTGGGCGCGGCTATGATGATGGCCTGGTAACGGCTATTGCCATTTTACACATGCTGGACCGCAACCCTGAAAAGTCCATGGCGGATCTGAAGAACGCCCTGCCCAAAACCTGGGGTAGCCCCACCATGTCGCCAGCCTGTGCCGACGAGGTTAAATACAATGTAGTGGCGAAGATTGTTGCCGAGTATGAAGCAGGCTTTGCCGCCGGGGAAACCATTATCGGCCAGCCCATTACCAATGTCGTCACCGTCAATGGTGTGCGGGTAACGCTGGAAGACGGCACCTGGGGGCTAGTGCGAGCCTCTTCCAACACTCCTAATTTAGTGGTGGTGGTTGAAAGCCCGGCTTCAGAGGAAAACTTGCGTGCCATGTTTGCCGATATAGAACGGCGGCTGGCCAAACACCCGGAAGTTGGCGCATTTGACCAGAAGCTTTAGCTTTATAAACATAGGAAACCGCTTATGCGCGTAGCAATGGTAGGAACCGGTTATGTCGGCCTGGTATCAGGTGTGTGTTTTGCTGATTTTGGCCATCAGGTTATTTGTGTTGATAAAGATGCCGACAAAATAGCGCTGCTGAAAGAGGGTGGCGTCCCTATTTATGAGCCGGGTCTTGAAGATCTGGTTGCCAATAATGTCCGTGAGGGCCGCCTTGCTTTTTCCACTGATTTGAAAGCAGCCGTCGCCAATGCTGATGCAGTGTTTATCGCTGTTGGTACACCATCGCGCCGGGGGGATGGGTTTGCAGACCTTTCTTATGTGTATGCTGCGGTTGAGGAAATTGCCGCTGCCATGGATGGGTTTACCATAGTTGTAACCAAATCAACCGTACCGGTAGGGACAGGTGATGCGGTCGAGAAAATCATCAAAAAAGCGCGGCCAGATGCCGAATTTGCAGTAGTTTCCAACCCGGAGTTTTTACGCGAAGGTGCGGCCATTAGTGACTTTAAACGCCCGGACAGGGTGGTTGTCGGCACCGAAGATGAGCGCGCACAGGAAATTATGCAGGCGCTTTACCGGCCTCTGTTTTTAAACGAAACACCTATTGTCTTTACGTCTCGCCGATCATCAGAAATGATTAAATATGCGGCAAATGCCTTTCTGGCCACCAAGATCACTTTCATCAATGAAATGGCGGATTTATGCGAACGCACCGGCGCCGATGTTCAGGCGGTATCCCGAGGCATCGGGCTGGACAAACGCATCGGGTCCAAATTTTTACATGCCGGACCAGGTTATGGCGGCTCATGCTTTCCCAAAGACACGCTGGCGTTGGTGCGTACGGCAAAAGAGGCCGGCACCCCGTTGCAACTTGTCGAGGCCGTGATTGCGGTCAATGCTCAACGCAAAAAAGCCATGGCCGACAAAATTATATCTGCGTGCGGTGGTGATGTTGAGGGAAAAACCATTGGTGTTTTGGGTCTGGCTTTTAAACCCAATACCGATGACATGCGCGATGCACCCAGCCTCGATATTATTCCGGCACTGATTAAAAGCGGGGCCAATGTACGTGCCTATGACCCCGAAAGCATGAACGAGGCCCAGGAGCTCATTGATGATGTAGTATTATGTGAAGGGCCATACGATGTGGCGGAAAGTGCCGATGCCCTGGTCATTATCACCGAGTGGGATCAATTTCGCGCCCTTGATCTGGAGCGCATAAAGGGCGTTATGAAAACACCCCTTATGGTGGATTTGCGTAATATTTATTCGCCCGCAGGCATGGCAGACCTTGGCTTTGCCTATGAAGGCATCGGGCGTTCACAAGAAAGCTAAAGCGCGCCCAGAGCATCAGCAACAATTTTGATCGCCTGACGGGCAGTATGTGGGCTTTCACTTTCTGCCATAACCCGAATAAGCGGTTCAGTGCCAGAGGGGCGAACCAGCAAGCGCCCGCTTGCCCCCAGTATGGCTTCAGCCTGATGGCAAGCATCCATAATGTCTTTATTTTCCATAGGGTTTTCACCATCCGGGCGTACAACATTTTGCATGAATTGCGGCAAAGCCGTAAATGGTCGCAAGACCTGGCTTGCGGGCAACGGCGATGCAGCCAGAACTTTAAGCACCGCCACTGCCGCGATCAGACCATCGCCAGAAGGGCATAGATCCGGCATCCGCAAATGTCCCGATTGCTCACCGCCAAGATTGGCGCCCAGCTCAGCCAAACGCGCTGCCACATAACGATCACCCACCGCCGTGCGCTCTAAAGATAAACCAAGACCATCCAGATAATGCGCTAAGCCCAGATTAGACATGTGCGTCGCCACCACAACGCCGCCGCGAAGTAACCCGTGTTCCGCCCAGTCACGGGCAATACTGGCCAACAATAAATCTCCATCGATCAACCCGCCCTTTTCGTCGACCAGCAAAACCCGGTCTGCATCACCATCAAAGGCAATACCAGCATCTGCTCCTTGAGCAACAACTGCTTTTTGCAAGGCTTGTGGTGCCGTTGATCCGCATTCCAGGTTTATGTTTTCGCCATCAGGGTCAGCGTATAAAACGTCTGTTTTTGCTCCCAGGTCAGTCAGAATTTTTGGGGCCAGAACAGAGGCCGCACCATGTGCACAATCAACCACCAGACGCATGCCCTTTAGGGGGGTACCCGGTGCTGAAGCCTTTACGGCCTGCACATAAAGTTCACTAACCGCCGAGGTCCGGTCAATACGGCCAATCACTGTGCTTTTGCCGCCCTGATCCGCCGCACCCGTATTAATTATGTCCTGTAAAATACCCTGCTCGGCCTCATCAAGCTTGTCGCCGGACCGACCGAAAAATTTAACCCCATTGTCTTCCGCTGGGTTATGCGAAGCCGTAAGCATAATGCCCAGTGCGGCACCACGTTCTCGTACTGCCAGACCGACCGCCGCCGTGGGGACCACACCGGCAAGCAACACATTGGCGCCGCCAGAAACAAGCCCCGCTGTGAGCGCCGCCTCCAGCATAGGGCCTGAGGCCCGCGTATCTCGGCCAATAAAAACCAGCGCACCAGAGCCCACAAAACTGGCGGCCGCCTGACCTATGCGGCACATACTCAAGGCATCTATGGGGGCTTTATTGGCTTTACCGCGCACGCCATCTGTACCAAATTTGATCGTATGCATGGCTTCATTCCTGTCTAAATAGCGCCATGTTCAGTATTGCCTTGATCATGGCAATTGCCTAGAGAGGCACCAGTATTTTTTCTTTTGGGGAATGTTTGTGAAACCACTTCGTAAAGCCGTTTTACCCGTTGCCGGCCTGGGTACCCGTGTATTGCCCGCAACCAAATCTATTCCAAAGGAAATGCTGCCCGTGGTCGACCGCCCCGCCGTTCAATATGTGGTGGATGAGGCTATTGAAGCAGGTATTGAACATATTATTTTTGTAACGGGCCGGGCCAAAAGCGCCATTGAAGATTATTTTGACCGTGCTTTCGAGCTGGAAACTATACTGCGCGGCAAAGGCAAGAGCGATGTTCTTGAAGCCCTGAATACAATTTTGCCAGAACCGGGTACAATGAGTTTTGTACGCCAGCAAGCTCCGCTGGGCCTTGGCCATGCCATCTGGTGCGCCCGCGACATTATCGGTGATGAACCGTTTGCCGTGCTTCTGCCTGATGTACTGATTGAGGGGCAAACCGGATGTTTGGCACAAATGGCCAAAGTCTACGCCGAACATGGTGGCAATATTATTGCTGTGGACGAAGTACCAAATACCGACGTGCACAAATATGGCGTAATAGACCCCGGCACAAAAACTGGGCGGTTAAGCGAAATGCGCGGCATGGTCGAAAAACCTGCCGCCCAGGATGCGCCATCAAATTTGAAAATTACTGGCCGCTATATTTTACAACCTGAAATTCTTGAATTACTTGAAAATCAGGAAACCGGCGCTGGCGGCGAGATACAGCTTACCGATGCCATGGCCCGGCTAATGCAGAACCAACCATTTCATGCCTATGAATATGAAGGCATGGATTTTGACTGTGGTGACCGGCTTGGTTATTTGCGGGCAATCGCGCATTTTGCACTGGGTCACAAGGAATTGGCGGTTGGCGCTCGCGCCATTTTTGAAAATGCATTGGCCCATAAATCATAGGAATTTTTCATGCGAGTTCTCATATTGGGTGGTGACGGGTTTTGCGGCTGGCCAACAGCGTTACATTTTTCTGCAAATGGCCACGACGTCACCATCATAGATAATTTATCCCGGCGCAATATCGACAATGAACTGGCGGTTGGCTCGCTTACCCCCATTCGTTTCATGAACGAACGTCTGGATGCCTGGAAAGAAGTTTCAGGACGCGACATCACATTCAAACGTATTGATGTAGCAAAAGAGTATGATGCTTTGCTAGCGCTAATAAAAGACTTTGCCCCTGATGCCATTGTTCATTTTGCCGAACAGCGTGCGGCACCGTATTCGATGAAATCTGCATGGCACAAACGCTATACGGTGGATAACAATTTGAACGCTACCAATAATGTTCTGGCGGCCATTGTAGAATCCGGTGTGGATGCACATCTGGTCCATTTAGGCACCATGGGCGTATATGGTTATGGCACGGCGGGTGCCAAAATACCCGAAGGCTACCTGACCGTTCGCATTGAAAACGGCGACGGTGACCTGGTTGAAACAGAGATACTCTACCCGGCCAATCCCGGGTCCATCTATCATATGACCAAAACCCAGGACCAGCTTTTTTTCGCTTTTTACAACAAAAATGACAATATTCGCATTACCGACCTGCATCAGGGCATAGTCTGGGGCACTCAAACCAAAGAAACGCGAAAGGACGAACGCCTGATTAACCGGTTCGACTATGATGGTGATTATGGCACGGTTTTGAACCGGTTTTTAATGCAATCTGCGATGGGATACCCCCTGAGCGTGCATGGCACGGGCGGCCAAACCCGCGCCTTTATCCACATTCAGGACACGGTGCGTTGCATCGAACTGGCGGTGGAAAACCCACCACAACACGGCGAACGAGTGTGTATTTTTAACCAAATGACCGAAACCCACCGTGTGCGTGACCTGGCTAAAATGGTTGCTGAGCGTACAAATGCTGAAATTGCTTTCGTCGACAACCCCAGAAATGAAGCGGCTGAAAACGAACTTATGGTAGAAAACCAGCACTTGCTGGGTCTGGGGCTAAACCCGATCACATTAGAAGAAGGGCTTCTGGATGAAGTGGTTGGCATTGCCCGTAAATATGCGGACCGGTGCGATGTGAGCAAAATTCCCTGTGTTTCCTATTGGACGGCACGAGATTAATACCCGTCTCTATTCATCGTTAAACACGCCTGACTGAACCAGTTTTTCAAGACGCTTTAGTTGCGCCTTGGCTTTGCGCCATTCCCACCAGACAAAGGCTATTTTCGGTCCATCCACCAGATAGCGGCGCCACATTCTTTTTGGCTCGCTCAAAAGCCGGTAAAGCCATTCCAGCCGCATCCTTTGCATCCATTGCGGGGCCCGGCGAACCTTGCCCGCAAGAAAATCAAGTGATGCGCCAACACACAGAGCCGTGCCTTCACAGTCTCCACGGCGCAAACATGAACGGGCAATCATTTCCTGTTGTGGTGAACCAACACAAATAAACGTAAACCTTGCCGGGTTTTTAAATATAAATTCTGCGCATTGCTCTATCGCCAGCAAGTTATGTCGCAAACCCATGGGCGGTTCATACCAGCGCACATCCTTAAGGCCATATTCTTGCGTAACAGTCTCTATGGCTTTTGCATTGGCACCAATGATGGTTACGGTTTCTGTCGGATCGATTGATGTTTCAAAAAGATAACGCGTCAGATCCGAACCCGGCGTAACGGCTACTTTTTCACCACTAATGAAGGCAATTAATTCCAGTATGCGCGAATCGCACACCGTCAACCATGCTTGCGCGTAAAGCTGGCGCACCCAATTAGATTCCGTCTGCAAACGCACCAAATGGTCGACATTAGGCGTCACCACAAATTTAAAGGCACTACCTGGCGGACGGTCGCTGATGCGCGCCGCTGTTTGCGCAAAATCGACACGATCAAAGGTTGCGTTCAAAAACCACAAATGGCGACTTTGCTGTCGTCTGTCTTTATCACCACGGTGTTTTCGGCGGCGGTCCGGGCCCGCAACAGGGGTATGACCAATAGCGCTCATGGGTTTTTCACCTTCTTGTTTTCGACATCTATATCTCAAAGCTCTTAACGGAGCCCTTAAAAGGTTTTTTTTGAACAGCAATATCCGGGTGGCGCATAAATCTATAATGGCTAAATTGACCCCATGAGCACATATAGAAATGATTATGAACGCATCACCAAAGCCCTTGGCTTTTTGGACAATCATTGGCTGGACCGACCGGACCTGGAAGCCATTGCGGCCCATGTGGGACTTAGCGCGGCACATTTTCACCGCCTGTTTTCGCGGTGGACAGGTACCAGCCCCAAACGCCTTATGGATGCGCTTGCCCATGCCCATGCCCGCACCTCTTTGCTTGAGGGATTAAGCGTGCTGGATGCCAGTTATGAGGCCGGATTATCTTCACCGGGACGCCTGCACGATCTTTTTATTGCCCATGAAGCCACCACACCGGGGGAAGCCAAGGCGAGGGGCAAAGGTCTGGAATTTATCTGGGGCGTTACGTCCTGCCCCTTTGGCCTGGCGGTTATGCTCATTTCTCCGCGTGGCCTTTCAGCCCTGGGGTTTGCTGACCCGGGTGAGGAAATGGATGTTTTTGAAGACCTGCGCAGTCGTTATCCGGCGGCAATTTTCACCCGCAATGACGAACAAGCGGTGTCATTATGCGCCGATATTTTCAAAGAGGGCAAACCCGTACCCCTGGCCCTTTATGGGACGCCCTGGCAGAGGCAAGTCTGGCGGGCCTTGCTGGCCATTCCGTCCGGGAAAAGTGCACGATATGCAGATATTGCCAAAACCGTTTGTTCGGCAAAAGCCGCACGGGCCGTCGGGGCCGCCGTCGGGCGCAACCCCATATCCTGGCTTATCCCCTGCCACCGGGTATTAGGGGCGGACGGGCGGTTGACCGGGTATCATTGGGGTGTAGAGCGCAAGCGATCCATGCTGGTCTATGAGGCAATTACGGAGTAAAGCAGGTCTATGAATACGGGACCATTGATCGCCATTGCGTTTATCGCACTTGTTTTTGCGCTGGCTGCTTTACGCACCGGGCTAGGGTATTTGAACGTGCACCGTGATGCTGCCGAAGAATGGCCCGCGTATAAAAAAGACCTCTCACAGCTTGTCAAAGGACTGGGTGCTGAACAATTTCAACGCGCTTATATTCGTGCCTATGGTCCACGAGGACCTCTATATGGCATCATCACACTCCTTGCCGCGGCAGTTCTTACACCGCCTATCATGCTGGTACTAACAGAGCTTTATGGAATTTTCATTGCCGAGCCAACCAACGGATCCGGTCTGGCCAGCGCCAATCTGACCAATGAAGTACAACGCCAGTTTCGCCGGGATGGACCGCTGGTTTATTCATTTTTTCTGTTTTTTGGATTAATTGCCTCATGGGGGCTGATTGCCTTTATTGTTGCCCACAGATTTCATAAAACCCGCCCGGGATCTCTGGAAGACGAATTACGCGTGGCCCGCGGCGAAGCCGATCACCCCGATGCGCTCTTGTCTCGCTCCCGGCCCAAATGGTCGCCTCTGATACAAACACAAGAAGGCCTGAAACTGCCTGATCAACCAAAAGAGGAATAAATGGAATACTTGCATACCATGGTGCGTGTTAGTGACGTGGACGCTTCTTTGCGCTTTTTTGAACAAGGCCTTGGTCTAACAGAGCTTCATCGCGTCGAGAATGAAACCGGGCGTTTTACTCTTGTTTTTCTGGCATCCTCCAAGGACGTTGCCCGCAATGCCCCCCATGACGGTAATGGCTTTACGGCTGGTCTGCCCTTGTTGGAACTGACATGGAACTGGGACGAAGCGGGATATGAGGGTGGTCGTAACTTTGGCCATCTGGCCTTTCAAACCGATGACATTTATGCTCGCTGTGCACATTTACAAACAATGGGCGTAACCATAAACCGCCCGCCCCGGGATGGTCGCATGGCCTTTGTGCGCTCCCCGGATGGTATTTCGGTTGAGCTATTGCAAAAGGGCGAACCTTTAGCCCCACTTGAGCCGTGGAAAAGTATGGAAAATCAGGGTGAGTGGTAAATTTGCGAGGTTAAAACCGTTCCAGCAATCGATCCAGATAATCCAGCTCATCAGCAGAACGACCCTGCTCGGCAGCACGGTCGCGCAATAATTGCAAGATTTCCCGGGCGCGCTCTGCATTGATGACATCTGGGACATCGGTGCCGTCAGCTGACTGCGAGCCGCCGCCCCGGGTTGGCCTCCCGAAGGGGTCACGGTCTTCGCCCGCATCCTGTCCATTTTGTTTTTGAATGTACTCAAAAAGATCCGATGCCAGCGCCTCGGAACCATCACGCAAGGCCGACAACGCCTCTTTACCCGCTTCCAGCGCGCCGCCCATCTCGCCCTTGCGCAAGGCCTCCGCAGCCTGTTCCATTTCATCGGCCCCTTCACCCAAAGCGCCGCCAGCCCCCTCGTGGCCCTCCTCGCTTTGCCCGTCTGCCAGGGCGCGAAGGCGACTGGCCAACCCACCTTGCTCGCCTGCCAGGGCTTCACCAGAATTGTTGCCGGGTTTGCCGCCCTGCGGTGCTCCCTCTTGCGGTGCACCAGCGCCCTTTGCCCCTTGTTGTTCACGAAACATTTCATCAAGCAGTTCACGTTGTTCGGCGGTAATGTCGCCCAGTTCTTCCAGTGCCTTGCGCATGGCTTCGCTAACCGCATCATTGCCAGCGCCATCACCGGCACCCGCGCTCAATTGCATTTTCATATTTTCCAGAAGGTCAGACAAGGCTTGCAATAGTTTACGGGCATCGCCGCGTGCGCCTGTCTCGGAAAGCGACTTAAGCGCATCCAGCATTTCCTGCAGGGCATCTTTATCCATGTTGGCACCCGCACCGCCGCCGCCAGCCATTTGCCCTCTACGCAAGGCCTCTTCGGCCAACGCCTCAAGATAGCGCTTCACGGCACGTTCGTAATTATACATCAGCCGTGTCAACTCATCCGCTGACACACCTCTGGCCAAGGCTCGGCGAAACGCGCGCTCTGCCGCTTTTAAGGCTGCGCGGGCATCAGCCAATGCCCCGCCTTCTGCCCATAATGCCAACGCCCACAGCTCATCATCCAGACCTTTATAATCAGATTTTCTGCGCGCCAGACGCAAGTTTTCAGCCGCATAACGCAGCCCCACATAAACCAGCGGGTCTTCAAAAAACATTTCTGGCGCACGTAAGCTGGCGCGCATCAATGCTGCCGAGCGTTGCACTGGTGCAGGGGCACGTTCCAGCCGTTCTGCCGGATTATCCTCAGCAAATGGCGGGCGGGCGCGCACCGTATCTTCGTATTGCACAGGACGATCCGGCATCGGCGCATAAGGTTCATCGGTTCGGATCAGTAATGTGCGTTGCTCTGCAACGGCCTTGGCCATCGGGTTCACAAACAACTTGTCCGGCAAAGTCAGCAAAGCATCATTGCTCACGCTTTGTTGGCCAGCACCATCGCGGGCAATCAATCTGGCAGACACCGGCAAACCTGCCCAGCGATGACGGGTAAAATCAAGTATGATTTTTTCATCCAGAGTTTTTGCATTTTTGGAGGGCAGGTCCAGCGCCGTAAGTTGCGGCTCAGATAGGCCATCAGCAAGGATGAGCTCCAAATCCATTGCCGTAATGCCAACATCATCGGTTGCCGCGTATGAAAAAGTTAAATTATCCGCAGTATCCCCTTTGGGGTTTTTCGTAAAAACAACTTCGGGCGGAAGGTCACCACGAGTTTTGATTTGCCAAAACCTGGAAACAGGCCGCTTAAGCGTTAGCGTGCTGTTTTCATCTAGAGAAATATCAAGGTCAAAATTTTGCTGGCCAGTTTTTTGCATTTTCAGCCGTCGCTTTTTGCCATCAGCCCGTATTTGCAAAGCTGGCCCTGTGCGAACGCCACTGATTTTTAAGTGAAACCGGGAGCCGGCAAGTATTTCAACAGACGTATCATCACCGTCATTTAAAAATTTTGGTGCCAGCAGCGCATAGTCCGGCCCGGTGATCCAGGCTTCAATGCGGGCCGTTGTTATGGCATGACTTAATATACGAGGTGCAAAAGCGTCTTCAAGGCGACCCGCCGCACGCGGTCCGGCCAGAATAATACCAGCAAAAACAATCAGCATTGCCGCCGCCCGCAAACCATAAATATCAAGCCGGGCCAGAGCGGCACGAGGTTTTCGTGGACGCAAGTCCTTCAATGCTTCACGCGCCCTAGCCTGATGCTCCTGCCAGAGACGCTGGCCCTGCGAATTATCACCTTCAGCAGGTTTATCGGTTAAAACCTCCAGCGGCCTGCCTTGCAGGTTTGCATCCTCCTCCAGTCGCCTGTCTCGCTCATGGCGAGCGGGCCAACGAAAGGAGCGAACGCCGGAATAGAAAAAATAAAACCCGAGCGCAGTGCTTGATATCAAGGTTAAAAGTCGCCACGGGTCACCAAAACGCTCCCACAGGCCAAAAAGGGCCAACGCTATATAAAGCGCAGGAAATAAAAGTGCCGGAAACAGGATGGGCACGGCATGTTCCCACAACAGTGCCAGCATCACGAAAAGTCGCGTCAAAAACATACGAAAACTGGTAACAAAAAGCATGGCAGCGTAATCCTTGATCCACGCATTATAAATATAAAACAGCCAGGCCGAAGCGCAAAAGGCATTACAAATTTATTAGAGTTTTAGCATTTCAGGCTTATCAACTCACGCACTTTTTTGTTTGGCAAAAACCTGTTTTTTTTGCTTTGCTGCTTTTTTGATGGCTTTAAATAATAAATTTGCATTAATCGGTTTGGCAACAAAGTCGTCCATGCCTGCCAGTTTGTAGCGATCCTGATCTTCGCGCATGGCATTGGCCGTTGTGGCAATAATAGCGGTGGCAGCATTGGGCCCACCAGAATCGCGTATGGCCCGGGTGGCATCCACCCCGTCCATATTCGGCATTTGAATATCCATAAGGATAACATCAAATCGTTGTGCACTGGCTATTTTGACGGCTTCAACACCATCGTGAGCAAAGCTCAGATCAAAGGGCATTTTTTCAAGAATAGCACACAACACCTTACGGTTGAGAGCGTTATCTTCAACCATGAGCAATTTTAAACGGCGCTTTGAGCGGGCCGGGCTATTTTGCGACATTGAAACTGGCTCGGACTTAACCTTATCCAGCGCAAGCTTAAGGACAAAACAGGCGCCATCCTCGTAAGCGCCATCATATTTAAGAGTGCCGCCCATTAATTTTGCCAGCTTGGCGCAGATGGCGAGCCCAATCCCGGTGCCGCCATGATTACGGACCATGGTTTGGTCACCCTGGGTAAATAATTTGAAAATTTCTCCGACCATAGAACGGTCTATACCGGGGCCGGTATCTTCAACACGCAATTCCAGCGCCGCATGGTCACCTGCATGGCAGGTCAAAACATTCAAACGCACATGCCCTGCATCGGTAAACTTAATCGCATTAGAAATAAGGTTGCTCAGTATCTGGGCCAAACGAGCCTTATCGCCCGACAAGGTAACATCCGTATCGCCCTCATAGTCGATATTAAACTCAAGTCCCTTTTCACATGCCGGTTTCTTCCACAGTTTTACCGTCTGGCGGATCAGATCATCCAGTTTAAACGGCTGGTTACTGACTTCCATTTCTCCAGCTTCGATTTTGGTAAAATCCAGAACGTCATTCAGTACAACCATCAACGATTCCGCCGAAAAGCGGATCATGTCTATTTTTTCCTGCTGGTCGGGCTCCAGATCGCCTTGCAGCACCACCTCTGTCATGCCGATCACGCCGTTCATGGGCGTGCGCATTTCATGGCTCATCGTGGCCAGAAATTCCGATTTGGCCTGATTGGCCTGCTCGGCATCCCGCAAAGCCTTGTCCAGTTGCTCTGTTCGCTCGTTAACGCGTTCTTCCAACTCATTATTGGCATGAGCAAGCTCCTGCGTGCGGGCTCTTTCAACTTCAAACTTGTGTCTGGTTGCCATGGCTTTTTGGAAACCTTGCAAAGCGTGAGACAGTTTTCCAATAACATCCTGGCGATTATAGGTCGCTATACGGGTTTGCTTATCACCCCGGGCCACAGCTTCGGTCGTTTCAGTTATTTTTGTGATCGGCTTGATCAGGGTCTTGAATAACAGTAACTGGATTAATGCCAGCGTGAACAAAACGATTATAGCGTTAAATGCGGTCCGCTTTATAATATTGCTTTGCCATATTAGAATATCTTTCGAAATGTCTACAGCGGTACTATAAGCACCAAAAACCTGACCCTTTTCTGCCCCCATCAACGCTATATGACATTCTGCGCAGCGCTCATTCGCAGCGCTGCCCTGCCCCATAATAACAGGTCTTGTCAGTCGCACAGAATTATCTTTGCCTATGCGAAAAACAGGTTGGCCGCTTTGCAATACTTCCTCGTCCACCTCGTCAAGCGGACCTTCAAGTTCAGCATGATTGTGGGCCTTCTGATAGGCGATGGTCTTTTCGTCCATAACCACCCAGACCTTAACCTCGTCACTGACTTTAGAAAATTGCTCTAATGTGCCGTGCAAAGTACTGATTACCGGATCATTATCCGCAATTTGTTGGCGGTTCAGCATGGCATTAACATGCACCGCCTCAAGCATATCAAGGGTCGTATTCGCCTGGGATTCTGCGCGAAATAATATTTCTTTCTTTTCTGTATAAACGGCCCACGTGGAAAGCGAAACCAGCATGACAAATAATGCCACACCAATGCCCAACAGAATTTTTATTGAAAGCGATAAATTATTCCAATATTGCATTGGTAACCCCATCGAACCAACGCGAATTATCTACACAAGTATATAAAATATGGTTACTAAACACATTTACTTGCAGAACTATCCTGGCAACATCGTTCCAGCACCCGGGCGGGGTGCAGAGCTTCGGCAACGCCTCGTTCCAGCGGGGAAGGCTCACCCAGTATTTCCGCCGCCAGCGCCTCACCCAATATGGGTGCCAACGTAAAGCCGCGTGAGCCTAACCCCATAAGTACAAAAAGGTTTTCCTGCAAAACAGCAGGCCCGGCCTTTGGGTCAATAAACCCGTGCTTTAGCGCGTGAAACCGGGAACAAAAATCTACCGCGTCCACCATTGGGCCAACATAAGGCATTTGATCGGGCGTGGCCGCACGAATAGAAACCCGTCCTTTAACTGAAGACTTGTCAATTTTTGCCGCCAGGGCTGGAGCAAACTGGTTCAGAGCCTGCAAATTAAGCTCATGATCTTTTGCTTTGGGTTGTAAATCTGTGCCTTCAATTCCCTCAACGGGTTCATACGTTGCCCCGGTCAATAAATACTTAGGTTCAAGACCCAGTGCATAACCATCGGCCATCAGGGCCGGGCCGCTATAGGGCGGGGCAATGCCAGCAATAGTCACTTGCCCTTTCAGATAACGAAAATTCAGTTCTGTGGTTTGCGCTAATGCCCCAGCCCCCAGCGCCATAACAGCTATCGGTGCGCTGGCTATTGGTTTGTTATCCGCATCCATGGCCACCCATAAATTGCCTTGACGCTCCAGTGAAGAAACCGTTGCCATAATTTGTGTTGCACCCTTCGTCATGGCGGCAATGGCTTTTTCGGGAAAAACCATACCGGCACCCGGTAAATGCAAGGTGGAGCCATCCCCATCCAGGGATAGCTCGCTCTTTGGCAAGGCACGAGCGTCAACAAGGCGGGTAAATTTTTGGTTGTCTGCGTCATAAGCAGGCAGGCGTATGAGGCCGCAAGGGTTCCAAGCATCAGGACCAAGCGCGGCATAGGTTTTGGTGGCATGATGAAAAGCTGTGCGAAAAAACCGGGCCGGGGCTGCGTCTTCCCTATCCAGCCTTGGTGAAACCAGCCCCGCCGGATTGCCACTGGCTTCATCACCCAGGCCAGCCTTGCTCACTTGCGTAACCTCAATACCGCGTCGCAAAAAAGCATGCGCAACACTGGCCCCGGCAATACCGCCACCTAGCACCAAAACAGATTGCAAGGCTGGCTCAGCGGGTGCGCAGGGGCGGGTTTGCCGCCTGAGGCTCACAGGTGGCGAGCCTTTGTATACAGCCTCCAGGCGCTCACGTTTTCGTCCAAAGCCAGGCTCTTTGCTGACCACAAAACCGGCGCCCTGCAAACCACGCCGAACCGCACCAGCCACACTAAATGTGGCGGCACGGGCACCATAATGACTAAGCCGGGCAAGGTGAGAAAACACAGCCCCGGACCACATGGCATTATTACGTGATGGTGCAAAACCATCCAGAAACCAGGCATGTGCCTGCATTTCCATTTGTGGCAATGCCTCATCAACATCCATAAAATACAGCGTTAGCGTTACGCCATCCTCATCAAAGAATAGCCGATGAAGGCCCTTGATTGCCGCTGGCCACCCGGCACGAAGTTTTTGCGCCAGCCCCTTAAGAGAGGGAAAAGCATTATGGGCACGTTTCAGGTCATCACGAAGAAATGGCGCCCCCTCGACAGAGATAAAATGTAGCCGTGCACCAGCGGGACGCGTGCGTCGCCATAAATCCCAGGTGCTTAAAAAGTTTAGCCCCGTGCCAAATCCCAGTTCCCCAACAGTAAAAAGGCGGCTGGCTTCCCATGCTTTAGGTAAATGACAGCCGCCCAGAAATACCGCACGGGATTCTGCCAACCCGTCAACATCAGAAAAATAACCATCTTCATAGTCAAGATCGCGCGGCGCACCCGCATCAGACCAATGCAGGCGGGGAGACGGCAAGCCTAGGTGAATGTCGCGCATAACACTGCCAGAAAAGATAAAAGCCGCCCCCCAATGGAGCGGCTTTTAGCCTGGGTCAAGTTGTCAGAAAATTATGTGGCGCGATACCTTTATGCTGCCTCAACATTTTCCAGCGCATCTTCCAGTTCTGAAAAGCTGGGTTGAGAGGCACTAGGTACAATACCGCGACCCATTTCAATGGAAATTTGCGCTGCATTACCGTGCAAATGGGCCACGAGAACCGCCTGAATAATTTTGTAAAACGCGCCCTCTTCATCGACAACCTGTTGCAGGCGTGCCGCCATTGGTCCGATAAAACCATAGGCGAGAAACACCCCCAGAAACGTACCCACCAGCGCCGAGCCAATCATTTTACCCAAATATTCCGGCGGCTCGGTAATCGCGCCCATAGTTTTGATAATGCCCAGAACCGCCGCTACAATACCCAAAGCTGGCAAACCATCAGCCATGTTTTGCAAGGCGTGGGCCGGATCAGAGGCATCATGATGATGTTTTTCAAGTTGTGCCTCCATATTATCTTCAACCTGATGCGGATCTTCCAAATTCATCGTCATCATACGCAAGGTGTCACAGATAAAATCTGTGGCAAAATGATCCTTGAGAATTTTGGGATACAAGGTGAAAATGGTGCTTTCACCCGGGTTTTCTATGTGAGTTTCCAGAGCGATCACGCCCTTGGTTTTCATGGTCTTGGTCAAGGTGAAAAGCAGAGCCAGAAGGTCTGCATAATCTTTCTTTTTCCACTTCGGCCCAGCCATCAATTTGCCAAAACCCGAGACAACACCCTTGACCGTCTTGCCATTATTACCAATGAGAAGCGCACCAAGTGCCGCCCCACAAATGATCATCATTTCATATGGCGCGGAATGCAATATAGGCTCCAAATGCCCACCAGCCAGCAGAAATCCGCCGAAAACCATAACAAAAACAACGATTATACCAATGATCTGAAACATCAGCTCACCCCACCTGTTCTATATTTTCAACCCACAAGGGCCATTTCGGTTGTCCCGATTTGAGACCATTATGACTTGGAATGCTTAATGCACTGTTGCCAATGAAGTTTGTTTTTGCGTTTCATTGCGGGACGGGGCGTTCAATGATAAAGAAAGAAGCAGGGCCACTACTGATAAAGGCGAGGGACAATATACGCTTTTCAAGGTTACGGACCAGGAGTTTGAGTATGTTAAAATGGACAGTCGGCCTAATGGCCGCTTTGTGTCTTCCTGTCATGGCATTGGCCGCACCCGATTGTACGGCACCGGTAAAACCGGCATTGCCACAAAACGGCGCTATATTAAGCGCCGATGAACTTGGTGTCGCAGCAGACAAGGTTTCTGATTATTCCAAAGCCTCACGAGTGTATCAAGGCTGTCTGGACACCGTTATTTCCGCACCGGATAAGTATTCACGGGATGAATGGCGTGCGGCACTAAAAGCCTATAATTCTGCCGCACCCAGTGTTGAAGATGTGTGGGGTTTGTACCAGAAACTTTCAGATGACTGGGTTGCTGCCCATCTGGTTACCACGCAAACAACCGAAAACTGATTTTACAAATACTCTCAACGGCACGGACCATGACGGGGACAAGTATCATGAAACCATATCATATTGTATTCGCAAGTATCGCTCTTGCTGTCATCGCATCACCAGGTATTACCGAGACGGTCAATGACGGTTATCGCCCACAAAATGATGCGCAGCGCAATTACAAGGCTTGTAAAATAGAGGCTATTACCAAAGGCACGCAAACAGTACTGCCTTTTTGCGGCGCACTGCCTGAACGACCCAAATTCCCCTCTTATGATGAGGCCTGGAACCGTACATCCAGGGCAGAGCTGGATGTTTATGCACAATCTCTGGCACGTTTTGAGGCCGATGTCGCACGTTATCAAACCTGCATTACCAACCGGGTGATGGCTGATGGCTCCTTGTCCACCAGCACCCTGGATTATGCCGCTTGTGCTGATCAAGGGGCCGTTGACCAACTGGCTCAATCAACCGAAGAATGGGGCATGTCCTGCATGGCCTTTAATGATTCCCAGATTGATGGCAAAACCTATACCAAATCCTGTTTTCCGGCGCAGTGATCCTTTGACATGCCGGTGTCGTGCTGCCATCAGGTAAACATTGTTTACTGGATATGAGCCGGACTTACCGTGAATCACCCTGACCGCAGTCATGCGTTTCGTCTGTTGTTTTTGGCGCTGTTTGTCATGGGTGCCAGCAATTCCATGCTGTTTGTTATCTTGCCAATGGTAACGCGAGCTATGGGAACGGGCGAGATATATGTTGGCCTTATTTTTGCCGGATCGTCTGTTTTCTATATGGGGTTTAGCCCTTTTTGGGGCAGTCTAAGTGACCATAGAGGCCGCAGACCAATATTGCTAATCGGCCTGGCCGGGAACACCCTTTCCCTTGCCGCCATTGGTATGGTTGCCGGACTGGCTCTCTCGGGCGCGCTAGCCCCCTTAATAGCCATGGTGTTTTTTGCCGCAGGGCGGCTTATTTATGGAGCGGTTGGTTCTGCTATTCAGCCAGCGGCACAAGCCTATATTGCTGATCGCACCGCATTGAGTGAACGCACGCGGTTAATGTCTGCCCTGACCGCGGGGGCCGGACTTGGCACCGCTTTTGGGCCGCCATTAGCCGCCTGGATCGGCAGTTTTTTTGGTATTGAAAGCTTTGTTTTTGCTTTTGCCGGGTTTTCGTTTGTGGTTTTCGTCTTGATTGCCATTGGGTTGCCGGAATACCGTGTGCCTGTTCCGCACACAAAACGACCCCGCCACCTGTTACGACTGGCCCGGAACCCGCGCCTGTGGCCGTTTTTACTGGTCGGCGTCGGGGGGTGGACGGTACAAGGCGTACTTTTGCAAACCCTGCTATTTTATTTGCTTGATAAGGCGCATATGACCATAGAGCAGGCGGCGCTGGTCTCTGGCGCTATTTTTGCCAGTGGTGCCATACTGGTTTTCGGTGCACAATTTGTGTTGATCCCGGTGTTCAACTTACGCCCGCGCGCCTTAATGCTGGCGGGCGTGATCATAAGCGGCCTGGGTGCCATAGCCATGGCGCTGAGCATGAACGCCATCGCCATTGCGATTTCTTTTTTGCTGACCTCTTTGGGCTTTGGCCTTGCGCGTCCGGGTATGATCAGCGGGGTATCGCTAACTGTAGAACCGGAAGAACAGGGCTCAGCCGCCGGTCTGGCGACAGCAACTGCAGGCGCCGGGTTTTTTCTGGCACCTTTTACCGGCCTTGCACTTTACCAATTCGTCAGCCCCATGGCTGCTTATGGCGTACTGGCCGTTTTAATGACTTTGCTCACCATTCTTGTTTTCAGCAATCGGCGCATTCGCGAGATCGGTTAACGCCTGCACCTGATCAAATATGGCCTGATCAAGAAAACCATCCGGTACCAGATTATGGGCCGCCTGAAAGCCACGCAAGGCACGGCGCGTATTGGGGCCGGAAATGCCGTCTGGCACACCAGCATCAAAACCTGCACGCCCCAGAGTACTTTGCAGGGCTTTGATCTCGGTACGTGACAGCGTACCCGTGCTTGGCGGCCAGGGTGTACGCACAGAGGTGCCACCACCTAAAACATCAGACAACAAACCAACCCCCAACGCATAAGCAGTGGAATTGTTATACCGTTTGAACACACGGAAGTTTTTTGACACCAGAAAGGCTGGGCCCTTATACCCGGCAGGCAATATAAGCCAGGATGGGCGGCTTTGCTCTGCCATACTCCAGAGCGCATGATCGGCACGCACAGCACCGCGCACACTCCACGACCCAATGCTCAGAACCGTATCCTCGGCCAGATGAAAGGGAAACCCATCCGCCAATTCGACCTCAACACCCCAGTCCTCGCCCGCACGCCACCCGTGTCTGGCAAGATAATAAGCCGTAGAAGCCAGTGCATCAGCGCGAGAACTCCAGATGTCCTTGCGCCCGTCCCGATCCCAATCCACCGCGTAATCAAGATAAGAGGTCGGCATAAACTGTGTTTGCCCCATGGCACCGGCCCAGGCCCCCTTCATCTCTTCGCGGCTGGCATGGCCGTCTGTTAAAATTTGTAAAATTGCAAACAACTCTTCCTCGGCCCAAACCCGCCGCCGCCCATCATGAGCCAAAGTGGCCAGGGACCGCACCACATCAAAATTACCCTGTATGTGGCCATAAGCGCTTTCCAGCCCCCATACCGCGCTGAGCACCTGCGCCGGAACATGGTAATAGGCGACAATGTCATCAAATAATGCGTCGTTGGCGCTCATGGCTTCCCGCCCGTTATTAATGCGCGCTTCGGACAGCACACCTTTGAGATAGTCGGCAATAGTACGGGTAAACTCAGGCTGGCTACCATCACGTTCCAGCACGGCGGGGTCAGAGGTTAAGCCATTAAAAGTACGCGCCACCAAATCGGCATCAAACCCTCGCGCTATCGCCCGGGTTTTAAAATCGACACGCCAGTTTTCAAAACTGGCTTCACCATCTTGGGCAAAAACCGGCGTGCTTAATACCAAAAACAAAAACCCAATAAAAACTCTCATGGACGCATTCCATTACCGACAACACCAAAGCCGGTATTATCAGCGATTTCCAGTATCATTTTCCTTAAGACCGCTTTTTTAAAATCATCAAAATCACGGGCAGGCACAACAAAGGCACCCGGGCCAGCGATCACCTGATTACGGTAATAATTATCGATTTGCACCTCAACACGAGGCCGCCAGGGGTCCTGTTTTTCAGAAATAATGGGAAGGCCATTGATCACAATATCCCTGTCCGCAGCCCGAAGACGTGCTGTTTCCAGTGGCGCACCCTGGTTTTGCGGGCCATCGCCCGATATATCTATGACCCGGCGCAAGCCATCCGCATTGTTCTGTTCAAACAAAACCATCGCCTTCTCGACCATGCTGCCAATGGCTGTATAATGGCCCTGCACAAACGGCGCATCACGAACTTTAGCAGCAAAAGCATCTGCATCCTCGGAACCGCTGATAATTGTCCAGGGGGCGACAATGCGCTGGACCGAACTATCGGCCCATTCCACATAAATGACAGCGATACGCCCGTGCGGCCCTGAACTTATGGCATCCACCACTTCTTCACTTTGCAGGGCGGCAACATAGCCGTCGCGCTGTTTGCGCGCTTCGCTCTCATCCACGGAAAAAGAAATATCCACGGCCAGAATAAGCTCCAGATCAACGGCCACGCGGGCATAAGAATGACCGGCAAACCCGATAAAGATACTGACGATTATACTAATGATATATATTCTCATGTCCCAAGAATGCCGGGCTTTTACAGGCAAAGCAATTTACTGATAATTTTGTTGACACAAAAGCGTAGGAGAAATAGGTTCCGCGCCTTGGTGAAACCCGCCCGCATTGGTGCGGGGTTTTTATGTAAAGTATGGTCCGATGAAAGTCAGAAGCTCCCTTAAATCTCTGAAAAACCGCCATCGCGACTGTAAAGTTGTGCGCCGCAAGGGCCGTGTCTATGTCATCAACAAGACCGACCCTCGCTTCAAGGCCCGCCAGGGTTAAGGCGTATGGGCATTAAGCTCTAGCTTTCCCGCCCGTATTTATAGCTTTTCATTTTTTCCAGCACCCGGTCCACTTCCGCATCTGGCAAAATAATTGGTGTGCCTATTTGCAAAGCGCCCCAATATTGCTGCGCTAAAGTTTCCACTTCGGTGGCCAGCCACAAGGCCTTACCTAAATCGGCACCACACGCAATCATGCCATGATGGGCCATCAGGCAGGCAAAACGCCCCTCCAGTGCCTCAAGCACATGCTCACTAAGCGCTTGCGTGCCAAAGGTCGCATAAGGGCAACAGCGAATATCCTTCCCCCCCGCGACCGCCACCATATAATGCACTGCCGGTATGGGCTTTTCCAAAAGCGCAAGCATCGTGGCGTGCATGGCATGGGTATGAACCACGGCGTTTATTTCTGGCCGGGCCGCCAGAATATCACGGTGGAAGCGCCATTCGCTGGATGGGTTATGCAAACCCTTCGCACAGCCATCCATAGCCATATAGACTATATCTTCGGGCTGCATCTCACCGTATGGCATGGCAGATGGTGTTATCAGCAAGCCGTCACCAAAGCGCACGCTGATATTACCTGCCGTGCCTTGATTGAGCCCTGAGGCATTCATGGCAAGGCAGGTTTTGATGATGTGAGATCGCAGATTGTGTTCGTTCATAATGCTCTACCAGTTTGGACCGCTTAACATGCCGCCATCAACAACAAGATTGCTGCCGCTTACCCAATTGCTCATGGGCGAAGCAAGATAAAGCACCGCTTTGGCCACGTCGTCTGGCTGGCCCAACCGGCCAAGAGGCGCAGAGGCTTTCCAGCGCGCCACCCCTTCGGGCCAGTCTTCACCAAGGCCCGTACGGTCTATCAGGCCCGGTGAAACAGCATTTACACGAATACCAGAGGGGCCATATTCCAGCGCTGCGGCGCGGGTAAACTGCAAAAGCGCCGCCTTGGCGCTGGCATAATGGGCATGACCCGTCGCAGGCGCGAGGCCTTCAATGGAGGCGATATTGACGATTGTGCCGGATTTTTCATCGGCAATAAGCGAGGCGCAGACCGCCTGTGTCAGTGCAAAAGCACTATCCAGCGTTGCTGCAAACATGGCGCGCCAGTCGGTTAGAGAAAGGTCATTTAACGCCAGAACGTCCTGCCGGGCTGCATTGTTGACCAGAATGTCCGGGGCAAAGTCTGCGGCACGGGCCTTATCAACCAGTTCTTGCGCCGCCTTTGGTGCGCTGAGGTCACACGACAAAACCAGGGCCTTGCCCCCTCTGTCGCTAATTTCTTCGGCAAGTGCCTGTGCTGCGCCCGTGTTTTTATGGGCGTGCAGAACTGTCCTTGCCCCCGTCTTTGCCAACATGAGGGCAATGCTTTTGCCAATGCCGCCACTGGCACCGGAGATGAGAGCTGTATGACCACAAAGGTCCAAAAATGAAATTGATTTTGTATTCATAACCATATCCCTAACTGTCACATTTGACCTTTGTGGGCAAATCCCTCTAAGCCTGTGTCATGAGTAAAATAGAAACCGCAAAAACATTTCATACTAATGATCAGGAATTCTGGACAGATGAACGCTGTTACATTTCCGAGGTTGTTAATAATAATGCCTGCCCCGATGTCTCACTGGCGCTGGGGCGTGTTGAACCGGGCGTCACCACACAATTGCATGCCATTGGTGTAGAGGAAATTTACACCGTAAAGCACGGCGCCGGCCAGATCGAAATTGATGGTTCGTGCATGGATCTTGGCCCTGGCGATAGCGTATGTATTGCCCCTGATCAGGCCCAGCGCATTACCAATACGGGCGAGGCGGATCTTTTGTTCTATCTTTTATGCCGCCCGCGCTTTGAGCCGCAAACCTATAAAAATCTGGAACATTAAGTCATGAACGTAAATGGCGTGCCTATGCGCACCATCTGGCTGAATGATGATGGCTGGTCGGTGGAAATTATTGACCAGACCATATTTCCGTTTTCTTTTGAAACCCTGACCCTGCGTAATGTTGAAGACTGCGCACGGGCCATTGCCGATATGTATGTGCGCGGCGCACCGCTTATTGGTGCCACAGCGGCTTATGGCATGGCATTGGCTATGCGCGATGATAGCTCTGATGCTGCTCTTGCCCACGCCTATGAAACCCTGCACGCCACTCGTCCAACCGCAATTAACCTGAAATGGGCTCTGGATCGTTTTAAAGCTGTTTTGACCCCGCTACCCGCCGATGAGCGCATGATAAACGCTTATAAACACGCCGCGCTTTTATGCGATGAAGACGTGGCCGTTAACAGCACTATTGGCGATTATGGCCTGGCACTCATTAACGATATTGCCAAAGACAAAGCACCCGGCACGCCGGTCAATATCCTCACCCATTGTAATGCCGGTTGGCTGGCCACTGTGGATTGGGGCACAGCGACCTCTCCTATTTATAAAGCCCATGATATGGGCATAAACGTGCATGTGTGGGTGGATGAAACCCGCCCGCGCAATCAGGGTAATTCGCTTACCGCGTGGGAGCTGGGCCAGCATGGCGTTGCCCACCACGTTATTGTTGATAATGCTGGCGGGCACCTTATGCAGCACGGGCAGGTGGATATGGTGCTGACCGGTACGGACAGAACCTCTGCCAATGGCGATGTGTGCAATAAAATCGGCACATACTTAAAGGCACTGGCGGCGCGGGATAACAACATACCGTTTTATGTGGCGCTGCCCTCATCAACCATTGATTTCTCACTGCATGATGGTGTCGCCAATATCCCCATTGAAGAACGCAGCGGCACCGAGGTTTCTCATGTGCTGGGCCGCACAGCGGATGGCAAAGTGCAAACCATGCAAATTACCCCCGATGGCTCGCCTTTGGCGAACCCGGCCTTTGATGTGACACCAGCAAGACTGGTTAGCGGCCTCATCACCGAGCGAGGTATTGCCGCCGCCACCACAGAAGCGCTGGCTGCGCTTTTTCCCGAACGGGCTGGAAAAACTTCCTGATAAACCGTAAACTGGAGCCATGACACGATGGCTTGCCCTTATATTACTGGTTTTTTTGGCCAGCCCTGCCTCTGCCGATGAAGCGGGTACATCCTCTTTGGATGCGCTATTATCGCAACTAACCCAATCACCCAGCGAGACCGAAGCTGAACAAATCAGCGAGGAAATCTGGGCGCTTTTTTATGATTCAGGCAGTCCCACAGTAGATTTGTTGCTACAACGGGGCATCACCGCAGAAAAAGCGGGCATGACAGACCTTGCCAGTGATTTTTTTGGTGATGTGATTGAGTTTGCCCCTGATTTTGCCGAAGGTTATAATCGCCGGGCCGGGCTGGAGTTCAAACGTGAAAAATATGATGCCGCGCTGGAAGACCTGAACAAAACCCTGTCATTACAACCGCGTCATTTTGGTGCTTTAGCGGGGCTTGGCCTGGTATTGGAGCGTTTGGGCGCCAAAGCAGCAGCCCATCAGGCGTATTCAGATGCCCTTGCCATCAACCCGTTTGAAAAAACCGCCAAAGCGGGCGCGGCACGCCTTGCTGATGCGGTCAAAGGCCGCTCTCTTTAGGGTGGCTTTCTGGCTAACCCAGATGGGACCGTAAATTACTGACATTAAAGCCGGCATTAGCAGCGGTACGGATAATCACCTCTGCCTCCATTTTACCGGCCTGTGACAATGACCATACCATGGCGGCACGCAAACCGGCCTGACAATACGCGAGAATTGGTCCATCAATTTCAGCCTGAATCCGCGCCAGTTCTTCGATCTGGCCCGGAAGAAGACCGCGATGGTGAATGGGAACATGATAATAGGCCATACCATGAGCATGGGTTTCAGCTTCTATATCTACGCTTTTTGGCTGCCCCCACCCCTCGCCATCAGGGCGATTATTGATGATGGTTTTATAACCTCGCGCCGCTGCCTCTGCGACATCAACAACGCGTAATTGCGCCGAGACGGCGTAAATTTCTGTCAATGGTTTAATTTTCATGCCCATGTTCTGAACCCTATAGCCTATTGAGGGGAAGTTTCAGATAAGAAACACCGTTGTCCTCGACCTCTGGAAACACACCGGCGCGAATATTGACCTGAATGGCGGGTAAAACCAGACGCGGCTTGCCAAGGGTTTTGTCCTTGGTTTCACGCATGGTGACAAATTCACTCTCGCTCACGCCGTCATGAATATGCACATTCTTTGCGCACTGTTCTGCAACGCTGGTTTCCCAGATAAATTCATCCCGCCCCGGCGCCTTGTAATCATGACACAGAAAAAGCGTGGTATGTTTCGGCAAAGTCAGAATGCGCTTGATTGAACGATAAAGCGTTTTTGCATCACCGCCTGGAAAATCTGTGCGCGCCGTACCAAAATCCGGCATAAAAAGCGTATCGCCAACAAAAGCGTTATCGCCCACGCAATACGTCACGCAGCCAGGGGTATGCCCAGGTGTTGCCAAAACGCGCACCTCCAAATTACCGACTGCAAAGCACTCGCCATCTTCAAAGAGGTGGTCAAACTGCCCCCCGGTGCAATCAAACCCGCCCCCAAGGTTGAAGACACCGGCAAAGACCTTCTGCACAGCTGTTATGTTCCGACCGACACTGACCTTTCCGCCAACATGCCCTTTAAGATATTGTGCGGCGCTGAGGTGATCCGCATGGGCATGGGTTTCCAATATCCATTCAACAACAAGGCCATGATCGCTAATGTGGGTGATGAGCTTGTCAGCGTTTGGTGTGCTGGTTCGCCCCGAAGCAGCATCAAAATCAAGAACCGGGTCCAGTATTGCCGCCTTGCCTGTGTCCGGGTCGGCGATGATATAACTGATCGTAAAAGTGGCCTCATCAAAAAATGCAGTAATTTCAGGTTCTTTATTCATGATATTCTCATATTTTTCTTCGCTTTATGATGGACACACGCTAGACAGTAAATGGAAGGCTTGTAATTATATATGAGTAAATGCTAATATGACCAGTGTGTCTCTGGTAGAAATGCAAAATAATGTTGGCAGGGCTTCGGCCTTGTTGCAAGCCATGAGCAATCCTAAACGCTTGATGGTGTTATGTATATTGGCAGAAGGCGAATGCTCTGTCGGGGCGTTGGCTGAACGCGTTGAACTTAGCCAGTCAGCATTATCACAACATTTGGCACGCCTTCGTGAAGATGGGTTTGTCAAAACCCGCCGAGAAGCGCAGACCGTATATTATGGTGTAGAAAGCGGTGAAGTAAACGCAGTGCTTGAGGCCTTGCACGGACTTTATTGTTCTACAAATTAAGCTGAGGACCTGAGCACCAGTATTGCATTTTTACGACCCTTAGTCATCTCCCGGTATCCCATCTTGTAGGCCAGCGCCAGACAATCCGTTTTCCACTGATCATTGCGCTCAATGATCAGCATTGTGGGCAGGCGCGTGGGTGGACAGGTTTCAAAAAAACGCGGCAACACCTGATCTTCCGCCCCCTCAATATCTATTTTAATAGCATCCGCACGCTGGATTTTGTGTTTATCCATGAGCGCCAACAGCGCCATTGTGGGAACGATTATGGTTTCATCGCCATAATTATGTCCACGCGGGGCAAAGCCGCTAGCCCCACGGTTTTCATGAACAATATTCAGTGTGGCTTCACCGGGGCCATCTGATAGCGCATTGGCTTCATGGATAATTTGCGAAAACCCGCCCGCCTTACAATTAAACAATAACCGCCGGGTCATTTCAGGCTGTGGCTCAACCGCGATGATTCTGGCCGCCTTACCCGCAAGCCCTGCCACAAAAAGAGAATAAAACCCGGCATTGGCCCCTATATCTATAAAGGTAAACTCCGCATTGATAATCCGGGCAAGCGCGGCCCGTTCCTCCGGGTCAAAAAATTGCGGCATAAAGGCCACGCGCTTTTCAGTAAGGTTATCTTGCGGGTAAAAACGCACCGGCGCACCAAAAGTACGTATATCCAGCGGCGTGTCCAGCCAGAGCATCACCAGACGACGCAACAAGCCCGCGCAAAGCCGACCTGGCCCATTTGTCGGCATGGCCCTTGCCCAGGCAATCAGGCTGACATTTAGGCCAGTGGGCGAATAGGTGCCCCAGGGAAGATCGTTACTCTCATCGCTCATCCACCAAGTATCCGCGTTTATCAAAGGCAAGACCATAGGCATTGGTGAAGGTTTTGGCTGTCAGCACACGTTCTGGCACATCATCTTCAATAATTTTACCATCATGTAAAAACACCAGCCGGTCACAATAACGCGCTGCCAAAGGCAAATCGTGCAAGACACACAGTACACTGGTTCCAGCCTGCGCCCGGCCTTGCAAAATAGCCATAATGCGGTGTTGCTGAGCCGGATCCAGTGCATTGCAGGGCTCATCAACCAGCAATAGGGGTGTTTGCGAACATAGAGCGCGGGCCAGAAGAACCCGACTGCGCTCACCGCCCGATAATGTGTTGATTGTCCGTCTAGCAAATTTTTCAACCGAGCACGCTTCCATAGCGTGCTGGATGACTTCTTCATCCTCTATATCACTTGAAGCACTGGCAAAACGGCCCAGCCGGACAAGATCATGTACTTGCATGGCCCAATGCACCGGACCGTTTTGCGCCAAATAGGCAATCCGTTGTGCCCGTTCACGCAAACTGAGATCTAGAAGCGGGGTGCCTTTGATCCTCACTTGACCAGATTGCATCGGAATCAAGCCCATTATCATGCGCAATAACGTGGTTTTTCCTGCACCATTAGGGCCAACAAGGCCAGTAAGACCTGAACCAAACCGGGCATTAATACCGCTTAGAACCGATATTTTCCCCGGCCCGCCATAAAGGTTTTCCAAATGCAAAAGGGTCATGGAAATGCCCCCCTGTGTCGGATAACCAGAAACAGAAAAAATGGTGCGCCCAGCAAAGCCGTGGTTACGCCCAGATAAAGCGGCGTTCCCGGTCCGCTTAGCGCCCGCGCCATTACATCTGCACCAAGTAGTAATATGGCGCCCATAAAGGCCGACGGTACAATTAACCTGCCAGGTTTTGCCCCTAAAAACGGGCGCAACAAATGTGGTGCGGCAAGGCCAATAAACCCAATGGCACCCGAGACAGCAACACCGGCACCAACGCACAAAAGTGTTCCCAGCACCACCAGCCGCCCGGTTCGTGCGGGCGACACCCCAAGACTGCGCGCCGTATCCTCACCAAGGCTTAGGGCATTTAGTGCCGGGGCGCTCAGCGATAAAACCAAAATGCCCGATACAACAAGTGGGCCGGCAAAGCTTAAGTCTGCAAAGCTGCGATTTTCCACAGAGCCCATAAGCCAATAGGCTATTTCGGATAGCGCCCATGGGTTGGGCGAGAGGTTCATCAACAACGCCGTTAATGCCACCGAGAGAGATGACAGCGCCACTCCGCCAAGAATGACACTGGTGATCGAGGCCTCATCACGGGCCAGCAACATCAGTACAGCGGCAGCCAGCCCTGCGCCCGCCATTGCAGCAACAGGCAAGGCCCAGAAGGAAACCGCCGCAAAGCCAAAATATAATGCCAATACCGCACCCAGACCCGCCGTTGCCGATATGCCAACAATACCGGGGTCGGCCAGCGGATTACGTAAATACCCTTGCAGAGCAGCGCCCGAAGCCCCAAGTCCCGCCCCGACAATCAGTGCCAATAAGGTGCGGGGTAGGCGAATTTGCCAAAGTACCAGGCTCCGCGCCGGATCGCCCTGATGACGCAAAGCATCAAAAAACTGTACAGGGTTGTAAGATAAATCCCCCAGCATCAAGGATGCCGCGCCCAAAACCACTAAGCCAGAAAAAAGGCCATAAACTACGGGTTTCATGAGCCCCCCTCATGTGCTTTCCCCAGAGCATTGGCGATCGCCTCTGCGGCATCAATCAGATGCGGGCCGGCACAAACCCAGTGGCGCGCCGGGATATGCGCCGTCGGTATGCTTTTGAGCGCCTTAACCAGCAATGGGTGGCGGCTGCGCATATCTACCACACTGGGATAACCCGTGTTAAAAAAGCTGGTGAGGATCAGATCCGGTGGGTCAAGGGCCAGTTTTTCCAACGGTACTTTGCCCCATCCCTTTATGCCTAATGTTGCACCATGATTAATCCCGCCCGCAGCGCGAATGGCGTGATCAACAAACACCCCCTCCCCGGCGCCGGCCCCGCCCGGCATAAGGTACAGCACCCGGGGGCGCACCTGGTTCTGGCTGTGGCGGTTCTCCAATATTGCCAGCCGTGCCTTGATCCGGGCAATGCTTTTTTGTGCCGTTGTTTGACGGTCCAGCGCAACCCCAAGGGCTTCAATGTTGTTAAAAACGCCCTTGAAGTCTTCCACCCAGTTCAGGGCAATGACATTTGCCCCTGCTTTTTGAACGGCGGTGGTGCTACGCAGCAAATCACCTGGCCCCAAGACAACAAGGTCAGGGCCAAGCGCGACCAGGCGTTCTGCATCGGCGCGGCCACGTTTTTTTTTGCGCAACGTCTCTGGTGCAGATGACAGTTTTGTGTCGGCCTGCCAGGAAAGCGCCGCTATATTTTGCGGTTCCGCCAACGCCAGAACATAACCATCCCCGCACAGACTGGTCGAGACGATCCGCGTCGGCGCAGCCAGAGCGGCGCTGGCAAAACCCAGCGCCAACAGAGTCATTGTTATCGCCCTAAAACTTTGCACGAATACCCCCGTAAATGCCCCGGCCCTGCCCGGCAAAACCAAAAACCTCGCTATAGTTTTCGTCCAGCAAATTATCGCCGCGTACATAAACCTGGATATTTTCGCCAATATCATAATGCGCCGTGCCATGGACCAGCGTATAGGATTTCAGGTTTATGGTAGCAAAACTGCCAAAATCAGTATCGGTCATTTTGCCATTATGTTCGGCGGCCAGCGAAAGCCCGAAAGGTTCACTTGCGGGCTGCCAGTGAACGCTGGCTGAGGCCAGAAATTTTGGCCGCCGGATTTCGCGGACATTTCCCTGGCTAGTGTGCAGAATGGTTGCAGAGCCGTTAAGTGTTACGGCGCTGGATACAGGCCAGCTTCCCTCTATCTCCAAACCCCGGCGGCGGCTCTTGCCAGGCCTGTTGTTCGCCGTAAAAGGAAAAACACCAAAGTCGGTGAAAATTTCATCTTTCAGCCGCGAAGAAAATCCACTGAGAGACAATTGCGCCGGGCCCAGGTCTTGTTCCCACCCCAGTTCAAACCCGGTGGATTTTTCCGTTTTCAGGTCCGCATTGCCTACAAAAAAATCCGGGAAAAACCCGAACAGTTCAAAAAACCCGGGGTTCTTTATGCCCTGCCCGGCAGAGGCGCGAAGGCGACCTTTTAGCGGCGCAAAGGCATAGGCTGCACCAACGCGCCAGGTGTTCGTGTTGGCAAATAGCGAATATGTATCGCGCCGCGCCGAAGCGTTAAGCACCAGATTATTATTCACCAGACGGTAATCCGCCGCCAGCGCATAACCGGTATTGCGGCGCTTCTGGTTTTGCAACGCCCCGGGGCCAGCATTGTTTTTATATATTTCTCGTGTCACTTCACCCAAAAGGGTGAAATGGTGCTCCGTTGCGCCCGTTTGCCAGTCCCCGTTTACCTGATAGGAAACCTGTGTGCGAAACCCGTTCGAGCGGGTACCGCCATTTACATCCTGCGTATTGGTATATGTTGATTTCAGTATATGCTGCAGATGTCCGCCCATGTTCTGTGCGGTAATTTCCGCCAGCGCATCAAACTGGTTTTGACGTAATTGCAGCGCGGCATCGTTTAAACGCCCATCAAGATCTGTATCGGCATCAAATTCGCTTTTATTACGGGTAAAACGCGCCCGGGTTTTTAAGGCTGCAAACGTCCCAAGGGGAGCGTCAAAGCCCGTTAGTGCGGTAAAGTTGTCATAACTATCCTTTTCACCACTTGTATTTGAAACGTCATAACCATCACTTGAGCCATAGCTGGCATTACCAAACATTCGCGCTTTGCCAAAAAGTCCTTGCGCGTTGGCACCGGCGCGAAAGCTTTCAAATGATCCATATTCAGCAAAAGCGCCGGCAGCGTTTTTGGTTTTTGTTGGTGTTGTCACAATATTGATAACGCCGCCGATGGCATCACTGCCCCATAATGCCGATTGCTCGCCGCGCAATACCTCCACCCGGGAAACACCGCTTGTCGGCATGGCATTAAATGAAAACGCGCCAGAAAAGGGGTTGGATGCTTCAACACCATCAATAAGCACCAGCACATGGTTGGCCTCGGACCCGCGAAGGCGCACCTGGGTAAGCGCGCCCGCTGGGCCGGAACGGTTCACTGCGACCCCGGGGATGGCACGTAAGGCATCTACGACAAAAACGCTGCCCAATGCCTCCAGCTCGCTTTCATCAAGAACACTGACGGCGGCGGTTATTTCTTCACGGGGAATTGGCGCACGCGCACCAATAATAATGATCTCGCTTTCGGTTGGTGTAGTTTCCAATGCGCTTACACCTGTTGCCAGCACGCAAAGAGGTGCCGTAACGGCAAGCAAGGTTTTGGTGGGTGTATGCATAATCGTTCTCCGTTGTTCAGACCCGCAAATACGGGGGGACGACAGACCCGCACAGCGCAGGTCCGTAAAAGTGTCGTCACAACGAAAACGTTTCGCGCCAAAGCCCTGCTCCCGGGGCCAAAGCGGACGAGCATTATCGGCAGGTCTTCCGACTCACGGCTCGATCGCATCTGAGCTGCCTTCCCGGGTTTTCACCCAGTGGCATTAGCGCCGATGCTCGCCGTTTACGGCTGCGGGTACAGTTGCGGCTTTGAGGCCAGGTTCTTAGTCCTGAGCCCCGCACCGCATTCCCTATTACCCTGTGCATAAGCACAAGGACCGATGCGCGCTTGATAAGCGAATGAGAAACCGGCGGCAAGTGGCCATGCGCCTGAAATATTAATTTTCTGACATCCGGGTCACACAAATGTTATCCGCATTACCATAAGCTAACTGGTGCACGCAGAGCCCATCTTGCAGTTTGTTTTAGACAAAGAGGAAGTTCATCATGAAAACCAGTATTATGCATTCCAGCCTGCTTACCAGTGCCGCATTTTTTGCCAGCGCCGTTTTTACCGCGCCCGTTCTTGCCGCAGATACCTATGCGATTGATGCCAGCCACACCCAGGTGTTTTTTAGCGTAGAGCGCTTTGGTTTTAACAACACCATTGGCGCGTTTACCGACGTAAAAGGCACGCTGATACTGGACGAGGAAAGCCCGGCCAACAGCACCGTCAGTGTCGAAATTGCCACAGACAGTTTGTGGTCTGGCCATGCCGAACGTGAAAAACACGTCAAAGGTCCGTTCTGGCTGAACGTCGAAGAATTTCCCACCATCATTTTTACCTCAACCAGCGTAACCCTTGATGACGAGAAGAACGCCAAGGTTACCGGTGATCTGACCATGTGGGGGAAAACCCAACCTGCCACGTTAAATGTTACACTGAACAAGATCGGTGTAGATCGGGCAACGAAGAAAAAAGCGGCCGGGTTTTCTGCCAAAACCAGCATAAACCGCTCGGAATTTGGCCATACCATTGCCGCGCCTATGGTTGGCGATGAGGTTTCGATCAAAATCGAAGCCCTTGCGCATTTACAAGACTAAAGCATTTTTCATTCCTGGAAATGATCTGGCCGTAAGCATTTGTCTTTGCTAGGCTGCGGCCATGGCCAGATCACCCTCAAAAGCCAAACCAGCCCTTAACACCGCCGAACGCGCGGTCATTGCCGCTGCTATAATTGGTGATGTGGCTGACTTTACCGACAATGCTAAACCACCAAAGTTGCGCGCACAAATTCTGCATCGGCTGATAACCGGGCTTGCCCAGACGGGAAACAAGGTTGCGGATCAGGTGACCCCGCGTGGTGTGCGGATCAAGGGTGCTTGTATTGAAGGCGAACTAGATCTTTCCGGGTGGCCAGGACGGGCCGATGACCCTTCCCGCCCGCTACCAACACTTGAGTTGGAAAATTGCTCCTTTGGCAAACCGATATATCTGGATGATAGCCATATCGACAGCCTGTCATTCATAGGGTGCCAACTTCTTTTGTTATCTGCGGGAAGCGCCCGCATTGAAGGCTCGGTACGCTTAAATGGAACGCAGGTAAAAGGAGCGGGCGACAAACGATCCAAAGAGCACTATGCGCTTGATTTTGCCGGTGCAAAAATCGGCGGCAATGTTATGCTGCGCCCCCATAAGGGTACGCGCTTTAGTGCGCAAAGCGAGTGTACATTTTTAGGGGCGCAAATACACGGTGCCTTCAATGCCAATGGTGCATTATTACGCAATGCAAACGGCATCGCATTAAATTTCACCCGTATTGATATCCGCAATAGCGTGTTTCTCACTCGAGAGGCCGACAGCTGTTTTGAGACCAATGGTGAAGTGCGGTGCTGGATTGCACAAATAGGCGGGCAGCTTGCGCTCAATGGCGTGCTTTTGCAAAACATAAACGGGGTCGCCCTTAGCCTTAATGGGGCCACCATCCGGGGCAATGTTTTTTTCTTACCTTCAGATAACGGTACCCCTTTCACAGTAAAAGGCGATGTACATTTAACCGGAACACGGATCGAGTCTAATCTGGTTTCCAAAGGCATAAAGATGGACGGTGTTTTTGACGCACGAAGCGCTCATATTGGCACCTTGTTTGATGACCCCATTAGTGGCTGGCCGGATCAAAACGGGTGTCTGCGCCTTTCTGGCCTGACTTATGACCGTTTACATGGAAACGCAGAAGACAATCGTGATCAAACGTTTACCCACCGCCTTGACTGGATTAAGCGCCAATACCGCAACCCGGACCAGCCCACATGCGCCGAATTTGACCCCCAGCCCTATATTCAATACTCGAAAATTTTACGTGACAGAGGACAGGTTGATTATGCCGACCAGGTTCTTATCGAAATGCGAGAACAGCGTTTGCGCTCTCACGTAGACCGTTGGCCCATGCGTGTTTTTCAAAAGTTTTTAGGCCTGACCTGCCGCTATGGGTATTCCGGTACCCGCGCGGTTATGGCGCTTGTCATCTGGGTTTTAATTGGCACCAGCATGTATGGGGCCCATGCTTTTTCAGGCAATTTTGGGCCCGCCGAAGATGTATTGGAAGGCCAACATCAGACAATTCCGGAAACACTCGTCAGCATTCCAGGCGTGTTTCACAAAAAGGCTCGCGGCTGCCCCGGTATGATCGCGCCGCTATACGCCATGGACACAATTTTGCCCGTGGTTGAGTTTGGTCAGCGTCGTGCCTGTGCTTTTGATCCGCAAACCCGGTTGGGCGCACCACTTTGGCGCACGCTGGATCTGTTTTATGCCCTGATGGGGGCCATTCTTTTTGCCATAACCGTCATAACCTTGACCGGGCTTTTGCGCGAGGATTGAGCCTTTGAAAGACCATGTGCTCAAATAGCGAGGTTTACCGTCGCGATAGCACACTAAAAATGGAGCGGGCGATCAGATTCGAACTGACGACCTAAACCTTGGCAAGGTTTCGCTCTACCCCTGAGCTACGCCCGCATCCAATTGGGTAGATAGTTCAACAGTGCTGAACAGGCGGGCGTTATTGCGTAAAGCGGCCAGCAATGCAAGAGAGTGCCAGCGGTTATTATCAGTGGGGGTATCCATGACGGCAACACGGGCAGAGCTTTTCGCCTTTCTGGATGGTTTGAGTATAAAGCACACAACCATGGACCACCGACCTGTCTTTACCGTTGAAGAAGGGGAAGACATCAAGGCACAATTGCCCGGTGGCCATTCAAAAAACCTGTTTTTGAAAGATAAAAAAGGTGCTTTTATCCTTATCAGTGCCCTGGGTAGTACGGAAATTCGCCTCAACCAGTTGCATAAAACATTAGGCTGTGCCCGGCTTTCTTTTGGCCGCGCCGAGCTGATGGAAGAAATTTTGGGCGTAACCCCTGGTTCTGTTACCGCGTTTGCGCTGATAAATGACCAGCCAGCGCAGATCCGTTTCATTCTGGATACGGCATTAATGGCGCACGACATTGTTAATTTCCACCCGCTAAAAAATGATGCGACAACCGCAATTGCCAGCGACGACCTTGTTCGCTTTGCCTGTGCCACGGGCCATGAGCCTGAAATGGTGGACTTTACCGCGCATCAAGCGCCTTAATACCCTTGCGCCCATGCGCCATGCGGCCCATGTTTGATGAGAGAATTGACGGAGACATCAATGAGCATGTTTGGACAAAACGACAAGGCACACAGCGCGACAAATAGCGCCGCCATTATTGATGGCAGTGATGCAACATTTGTTGCTGATGTAGTTGAAGCCTCAAAAACCATGCCGGTCATTGTTGATTTCTGGGCGCCCTGGTGCGGGCCTTGCCGCCAACTTGGGCCCGCCATCGAGCGTGTGGTTACTGCCGCCAAAGGTGCGGTAAAGCTGGTTAAAATTAACATTGATGAAAACCCGGCCATTGCCGGACAGTTACAGGTAAAGTCTATCCCGGCTGTTTATGCTTTCAAGGATGGCCAACCCGTGGATGCCTTTATGGGCGCACAACCGGAAAGCCAGATCAAGGCTTTTGTTGACCGCCTTTCCGGTGAAACTGATGCAGGCGCGGAGGCTGATGCACTGGTGGAACGGGCCAAGCAGTCGCTGGAACTTGGCGATGTTGGCGGCGCGGCGCAAGATTTTGCCGGTGCCTTGCAAATTGACCCACAAAATGCCGGTGCTTTGGCCGGTATGGCTCGTTGCTATCTGCAAAATGGCGATGTTGATGGCGCAAAAGGCCTGCTTGCCGATCTTGATGATACCGCTAAGAAACATGCTGATGTTATTGGCGTTTTGGCTGCTCTTGATCTGCTTGGTTCAGCTGAAGATACGGACACAACCGCCTTGGCCGCAAAGGTCAAAGGCAATGCTGATGATCTTGATGCCCGCTTTAACCTGGCGGAAGCCCTAAGTGCCTCTGGCGATATGGAAGGGGCGGCAGAACAATTATTACAAAGCATTGCACGGGACAAGGACTGGGATGAGGGCAAGGCACGACAATTGCTGCTGAAGCTTTTTGAAGCTGCCGGCCCCACATCAAAGCTGGCCGTTAGTGGTCGCAAACAGCTTTCTTCAATTTTATTCAGCTAAGGTTTTCCCATGAATACGGAAACAACGAAACGCGAACCCGATCCCAAAATGCTGGAACTTCTGGTCTGCCCTTTAACCCACGGACCTCTGGTTTATGACCGGACCGCCGATGAGCTGGTTTCCCAAAAAGCCAAGCTGGCTTTTCCTATCCGCGAAGGCGTACCCATTATGCTGGTCGAAGAAGCCCGCACACTGGAAGAGTAGGGTCCAAACGCATTCAAATATTTTTCCAGCCCGCCACTGAAGCCTTGCAGGCGCGATAAACTTAAGCGGCTTGTGATTGTGAATCCGCCGCCGCCTCTCTGGCATCCAGTTTATCCAGTAAATAGTCCAGCTCTTCACGCGGCAAAGCATGAAATTGGGTTAATACGCGCTGTATCATGCGGCTTTTGAAACGCTCACGGTCTTTGCTACCACCATCATATTCCATTTCATGATAAATATCGATGCTGGCGCGAAACGCAGGAAATAGCCTTTGTGGCAGTCCCGCACGTTCATAAACAGCACGCAGGCCCAAAGCCCCGGCATCATGCACCATCAACCAGGCGCGCTGGTGCGGGACGGCGGCCAACTCGGCCAAAGCCCATTCGACAAAGCGGATATGCCCTGTGCAAAGCCCGCGTAAAATTATTGACGGGCTCAGTCGTCCATTCAAATGCAGTTGCTGTACAAAGCGCTGCATGTCTTTAGTTTGAGCGGCCTGATCAACAAGGTCGATGGTTGCCCGTTCCCGCGTGCCTTCGGCAAGCTCCACCGCCAATTGGGGGGGGAGTTCATGGCGTTTCACCAAGCGGCTCATGGCTTCGTCAGTGATAAGAGAGACAAGTTTTTCAGTCACATGAACCGGTAATGCCTTACGCTCTATCAAGGCATCGGTTACTTTCGTGCGGTCACCAAACCGGGCCAAAGTCGTATCAAAGGCTTGTTTATCAAATACGGCACCGTCATTACGCGCCACTGTAGCAACCGCAACTTCACGGCCTTCGCTGGTTAAAGTGCCAACCACTTTGGCCGCTAGCGTCTTACGTTTAGCCACAGCAACCTGACGCAAGGCAGCACCAGAATGCACAATTTCGATCAGATCATCATCCGTTAGCGAGGGCGAGGATGAAATAACAGGGTAAGCAATGGAATCAATATCTTCAGCTAGCTTTTGGGCAATATGCCGGGGTAAATGAGGTGAGTTTTTCAAGGTCACAGCCAAAGAGCGGCGCACAAGTTCGGCCGCATCATTGACCATAATTTCCATTATTGCCTCAGCGCTCTGGCGTTCTTTTCGAGACAAGGGGGCCTGGTCTATTGAGCGACATATTTTATGGGCAGCGATTGCCCGTTCTTCATCATGCTTGCCTTTGACAAGACGGCGGACATCATCTTCGGTAAGCTTTGCGCGCATGGCTGTGACAGACATAAGGCACCTTTTTGGCAATTTTGATCAAAACACAGTGTCGCCCGTTATGCTTAATGAAGTCTTGCTAAATGGCTTCAAAATTCATGTGACTGTATTTGTTTTTCTTCACGTTCCGCCTTCTGCTCAACCGTTTCACCTCTTTGCGGCGCGGAAAGCTCTGACAATATCTGTATAATTGCCGGTGTCAGGTGTAACATTGGCGCGCCAAAGGCTTTTAAAAATGGGGTGTGCGGCAATAAAGCTCTGGTGAGTGGCGCTGTATTTTTCACGCTTTGCGTCACAACCTCTCCCAACGCCCTGTCTTGTGGTTCATGGGCGCTTTTAAGGGCAACAAGAACATCATGAACCGAGCGGGCATTGCCATTTTTGGCAAAAAAGATGGGCTGGTTGGCCTTGGCTTCCCTTGGAAACAGTGTAGCAGCCCGTGCGCCTGGCGTAACATCGGCAGCGTTTATCAAGGCAGCCGCCTGTCCTGCACCCATAAAGTGGGCAATATACAGCTCGGCTTCTGCCGGTTTGCGCCCGATATGCCGTTCCAGAACGTGTGCATTTTCCCGGGTTAGTTCACCGGCCATTTGCGCTGAAACCTCAGGATCAAAACGCAAGTTCAATATGCGTTGACGTTCGGCCTTATCCTCAACGGTCAGACGCCCATTTACATTTTCAACAACAGCATTGGCTTCTTTGGTAAGTCCGTGACCTGCCCCATGGCGCGACACCATGTTTAGCCAGGTTTGTTCGACAAACTGGAAAAGACCGGCAGCCGAAGATGTTGTTGCTTTGGCAGAGCTGTCCATACCGCTTTCGCGTGCCGCCGTGCGCACCATGAAGTCAAATGATACCCCGGCGCGGGCAGACGCGCTTTGCAGTGCATTCGATAGCGCAACAGGAAGTGTGGATACAGGAGTTGTCATATTGGATCCAGATCAGTGAACATGACAAAACTTGCGCTAGCAGGCCCTAACTTGTGGTTAACATAAAGAAAACCGGGAAGGCCGAAACGCATCGGCAAAAAGCCCCGGGTCATCACCCAGTATCATGGCGCACAGCATGGCAGCACTGGCCGGGGCTTGCACAATACCATTGCGATAATGGCCGCAATTGGCAAACACGCCGCACAGCGCCAACGGTCCGATAATGGGTAAACCGTCAATGCTTTGCGGGCGCACACCAGCCCAACTGACCAGGCGGCGGGCATCAGCCAAAGCCGGTATAACCGCTGCAGCGCCCTGATGAAGGCGCACAATATCGGCAGCATGAACCTTGTCATCATCCTGCCCCGGTTCTGATGTTGCACCAATAATGGTCTGCCCATTACCACGAGGTACGATGTACGCGCGCTCATCCCGGATCACGGAACGCACCGGATCATCAGGGGTTTCAAGCGCCAGCATTTGCCCTTTGACCGGGTGCAGGTATTTATCCAATTCACCCACACCATCAATTTGGCCAGCCTGAAACCCGGCAGCAAGAATAATACGGTCGGCCTCAAACACCTGCCCCTCGGCGCAAATAATGCGCAACGCATCATTATGAGGTTCAATCCTGAGCGCCCGACACTGGTAATGCACCGCGCCGCCAGCGCTTTGTAAAAATGCCTCCAGCGCCTTCAAAACAAGACGCGGATCAACACTTGCCTCGTTGGCAATTTGAAGCCCGGCAAGAATATTATGTGATAGTGATGGCTCTAACCCAAGGGCTTCGTCGGGCGTTAGGTTTATAGGATTCAGATCAAGCGCCAGGGCGGCTCTTTTTGTCCGCTCCAGCCTTTCCAGGCCCGCATCATCAAAGGCACATAGAAGGCCGCCAAAGGGTCGCCAACACACACCCTGTCCGGCATTGCCAAAACGGGCAGCCCAGTCTTGCCATAAGGCTAAACTATGGGCACCAAAGGTGTCCGGCACACTGGCGGCACTTTGCCCCTCACCAGCCTCACTTGCCGGTGACAGCATCCCCGCCGCGGCCCAGCTTGCGCCCGTGCAGCTCTTGTCAGCTTCCAGTACGGTGACCGCGCATCCACGCTGTGCCAATAGAGCCGCTGGCCACAGACCCATAAACCCACCACCTATGACAAGCACCCGGGGGTGAGCAAATTTGCGGTTTTTTGTGTTCATAAGGCTTCGGTTACATTGCTCTGCGCTGAATCGCCTTTTGGTGATATTATCGCTGTGAACCGACAGCAAGCGTAGATCGGCCCATGCGTCTATTACGCGCAGTCCCAAAGGACGCCACCTCCGACCAAAAGGCGCATCGACCTGTAAATATATAAGGCGTAAGCTGCCGATCAAATGTATTTATTCTCAGGAGGTTTGTCATGCGCCTTTTTTTTGTTTTTTCTATTGTCACGGCCCTGTTCTTGTCCGGCTGCACCGGTAAAGCACCGGCAAACACCCGTACAGCTACAGACAAACACAATGCCGAGGCGGTTCTGGATCAGTATTATGAGGCCGTCGGTAAGGCAGATTTTGATGGCTTTATCGCCCAGTTTTCAAAAAATGCCGTATTTTATGGCACCGATGCAACCGAGATTTGGGCCTTTGAAGAGTTTGCGCCCAGCATAAAGGAAAGCTTCAGCACAGGTGTCGGTTGGGATTTTGACCTTATTGACCGCCGCCTTACCCTGTCCCAAAGCGGTGATGTTGTCTGGTTTTCCGAGCTGGCCCATTTTAACAATACTGACTATCTGTTGCGCCCGACCGGCGTGATGGAAAAACAAGATGGGGCATGGAAAATTATCCAGATCGTCATGGGCATTCCCATTCCCAACCTGCTCTACCCCCCGGTTCTGCAAGGCATGCAAGCCACCACGCTGGGCAAGGATGTTGAGACCGGAAAAATAAACGCGGTTCTGGATAACGTGCACAAACATGCCGCCAATGCCGATGGTGTCGCATACTTTGCTCTTTATGATGAAGATGCCATATTTATAGGTACAGACGTGTCTGAGCGTTGGACAAAGGCGCAATTTCAAATCTATGCTGAGCCGAGTTTCAGTCAGGGAAAGGGTTGGCGCTATACCCCGCGGGAGCGCCATGTTGTCTTATCGCCGATGAGTAATATGGCCTGGTTTGACGAAATACTGGACAGCGAAAGCTATGGCACCAGCCGAGGCACAGGCGTACTTGTACGCACCAAAGACGGCTGGAAAATTAGTCAATACCATTTGACCTTCCCTATCCCCAATGATCTGGCGGACGCTATGACCACACAAATCAAAGCCTATGAGAAAGGGGCTCAATAAACCCGCCTAAAAGCCGCGAAGCACCGCAAAGTCAGCCACTTCGGCCCGCTCCGTCACAAGGGTGTTGATCGGGGCATCTGGATCAGCATAGCCAAGCGCCATGCCGCAATACAGCATTTGTTCCTCTGGTAAATTCAAGTGTGCGCTGGTAGTTTTATACATGCCTGACCACGCCTCTTGTGCACATGTAGCCAGCCCGTTTTCATGCGCCAGCAACATAACCGTCTGGATAAACATGCCCAGATGCGCCCATTGGGCTTTGTCAAATGACCGGTCAATGCAGAAGAACAAGCCGACAGGCGCACCAAATAATTCAAAATTATGGGCAAACTGCATGAGGCGGCCCATTTTGTTTTCGCGCTCTATGCCAATGGTCGCATACATATCCTCACCGCATTTGTACCGTCGGCTCCGGTATGGCTCCACCATGACTTTGGGATAAACCGGGTATTCACTTCCTTCTCCCATGGGGTTGGCAGCAATCGACTGTTGTATCTTCTGGCGCAAATTAGCCAGATCATCACCTGTGAGCGCATAAACAAACCAGGGCTGGACATTACTGCCAGAGGGTGACCGGCGCGCCACTTCAAGAATATTGAGGATTGTTTTTTTAGAGACCGGTTTATCAAGAAAGGCACGAGTTGATCGGCGTGACTGAATGCAATTTGAAACACTGCCCATGGTTCTGTACTCCAGAAAAATTGTACTTTCACATTCATGAAACGAATTGATTGATATTACCAGGGATATTCTTTATGCACTACACGCATGTATGCAGATCGTCTTTTGTTGGCTGAAACGCTGATTATGGTTCTGGAAACCGGGAGTTTCACCCTGGCTGCCGAGAAATTGGGCATTAGCCAGTCAACAGTAAGTCGCCGGATTGCTGCACTGGAAGTAAAATTGGGCGGCAAGCCTCTGTTCCATCGCGGAACACGGACAATAAACCCTTCTGAAAATGTTAGATCTTACATAAAAGACATACAGGATGTATTGGCGCGCCTTGATGCCGCCGATGCTAAAATTCATCAACAGGACAGAGAACCCACCGGGATATTACGGGTATCAATCCCACCATCATTGGGCCGGGCAAAGCTATTACACCCACTGGCAAATCTAAACCGTGCCTACCCAAAACTCCGCATACGAATTGATCTTTCAGAACACTATATAGACCTGAGGGAGCGGGCATTTGATCTGGTTGTACGCATCAAACCAACAGCGCAAACCGGGGTCGATCAAATCAAATTAGGCGAAAGTAATATGCGCTTTGTCGGCACGCCGTCTTATTTCAAAACCAGAACACGACCTGGCAAACTATCAGAGCTGAAAAATCACGCGATTATCGGACGAAACGCACAAGATGAAGACGGCACGCTGAGCATAGGCGGGAAGCGACTGAACATTGCACACAATCTGCGTCCCGCCATATCCGCCAGCGATATAACGGCCATATATGAACTGGTCCGTGCCGATCATGGCATCAGTCTTTTGCCTGATTACCTCATCATTGACGATCTGGCGGCAGGGCTTCTGGTTCGCTGCGTTTCAGATTTCGCCGTACCGCCACTGGAAATTTTTGCCCTGCATCTGCGCGATCAAAGAAATACACCGAATATAAAAGCGGCGCTTGAGACCCTAAGCCAAGCTATGGCTTAAAGCGGATTACCATCCGCATCCAGCTCAATAATGGGATGACCAAGAGCTTGCAAACCTGGCAGAATAGAGGCCTTGTCACCAACCACCACCAGGATCATGTCATCCAGTGTAAGGTGTTTGGCCGCCAGTGCATTAAGCTCGTCCCGGCCAATATCAGCCAGAATTGCATTTTGCTGATCAACAAAATCATCGGGCAAGTCATAGGTCAATATTCGACCCAGAAAACCAGATTTTTGGCGCGGTGTTTCATAGGCCCGCGCATCGCGCTGACCCAAAGCGCTTTTCAGGAAGGTCAGTTCCGCATCGGTCATACCGTCATCTGCAAAACTGGCAATTTCCGTTTCAAACTCAATAATAGACTTATCGGTCACATTGGCCCGTACACCGGCCTGCGCCGTATAGCGGCCCGCATCCTTGTCCGCCCCAAAGCCTGATCGGGCACCATAGGTATAGCCCTTGTCCTCACGCAGATTTATGTTGATGCGGCTGTTAAACGCACCGCCCAGATTATAATTCATCAAGCCAGCGCGATAATATTCACCCGTAGCATCATAGGTAAGCGAACGCTTGCCAATGCGAATTTCCGATTGGGCAGCACCTGGCTTGTCAATCAGATAGAGCGTCCCCTTTGCAAGTTCAGGAAAGGACTGAATGACCGGCACAGCCGCCGCTTCACCAGACCAACTGGCAAAGACACCCAGTTTTTGCACCAGATCCGCTTTGGGCAAATCACCCACAGCAATAAAAGCGGCACCTTGCGGTGAGTAGTGTGCCGCATAAAACGCCTTAACATCATCCAGTGTAATGGCCACCACAGAATCTGTTACACCAGACCCGGGCCAGGCAAAGGCATTATCACCGCCATAAAGCAATTTGCGGAAAATACTGGTTGCCGTTTGGGAAGCGTTCTTTTTACCCGCCTCAATACCCTGAATGGTTTGCGCCTTGACCCGATCAAAATCGGCCTGGTCAAATTTTGGTTCAAGCAACTTCTCTGCGGCAATTTGCAAGGTAGCATCCAGATTATCAGTTAACGTGCGAATGCTTACACTGGTGAAGTTATCACCGGCTGAGAAACTCACCGAAGAGCCCAGTTTCTGCAATCGATTGCTCAGTTCCTCATTGGTGGATTTTTGTGTTGCCTCGCCCATCATGGCGGCGGTCATGCTGGCCAGCCCCACCTTGGCAACAGGGTCCAGCTTGTGCCCTGCAGGAATGCGTAAACTGATGGTCGTGGTTGGTATTTCATCATTTACCGCACCCAGAATGGTGACATTATTGGCCAGCTTATCGCGCCATATAGGGGGTAGTGTCAGCGCCGGATTGGCCCCGGCAGCTGGTTGTACACTACGGTCAAAATCGTCACTGGCGATGCGAACGGCCAAACTGGCCGCATCCGTTTTTTCAGTTTCGGCAAAAACACGGTCTTTGCGTTGCCATGTATCAGCACGAGCAATCGTATCGCCTTTGCCTCTTGGCACAATGCTCATAATGACGGCTGACTTACCTTTGATATACTGATTATACACACGCATCACGTCGTCTTTGGTGACGCCCTCATAACGCGCTATATCAGCACCAATATAATTAGGGTTGGCGGTATAAGTCTGGTAGGCCGCAAGCTGACTAACCTTGCCGCGCACACTTTCCAGCCCATAAATCATGCCCGATACAATACCGGCCTTGACCCGGGTCAGGTCATCATCTTCCACGCCTCTTGCCTCAAATTCATTTAAGGAATCGCGGGCAATGGTTTCCAGATCAGCCAATGACTTGCCACGGGCCGGGTTAGGCAAAGCCAAAATGGTGAACTGACATGATAGCTCCGCGCAACCATGACCAGCACTGGCTTGCACGGCAAAACCATTTTTGACCATGTTTTTGTACAAAAGCGAGGTTTTCCCGCCGCCCAGAATGGACATCAACACATCCAGTGGTGCCTCGTCAGCATGGCGAGCAGAAACCGTTGGCCAGGACATATAAAGCAGCGATAGCGCCACATTATCTTCCATGGAAATATAACGGTCTGCGTCTAACGTAAACTGTGGTTTTTCCGGCATGGCAACGTCCGGGCCACGGGGAATGGAACCATAATATTTGACTACCCATTCCAGCGCTTGCGCCTGATCAAGATCACCACCAATGGTCAGCGTTGCATTATTGGGCCCATACCAACGCAGGAAAAACTTCTTCAGATCATTAACATCAACCCGATCCAGATCTTCCAGATAGCCAATAGTTAACCAGGAATATGGGTGTCCTTCGGGAAACAAGGCCTCATTCACGCGCTCTCGCAACAGACCATAGGGCCGGTTGTCATAATTCTGGCCGCGCTCGTTTTTCACTGTCTCGCGTTGCACTTCAAATTTTTCCTGAGTGACCGCACCCAGCAGAAAACCCATCCGGTCTGCCTCCAGCCAGAGAATTTTCTCAAGTTGATTATTGGGGACAGTTTCAAAATAATTGGTACGGTCGGTATTGGTGGTGCCGTTCAGCGTGCCACCGGATTCGGAAATGATTTTGAAATGTTGCTCATCACCAACATTTTCAGAACCCTGAAACATCATGTGCTCAAAGAAATGCGCAAACCCGGATTTACCAACCTCTTCACGGCCAGAACCAACATGATAGGTTACATCAACATGAACCAGCGGATCAGAATGGTCTTCGTGCAAAACCACACTCAAACCATTATCCAGCCTGTATTTGGAATAGGGGATAGATATTTCACCATCGCGCCTGGCCACCGTTTCCAAGAGGGTAACGCCCGCAGGCAGGGCAATGGCTGTATCTGGAGCTGAGCTTGACTTGTCGTCTTTGCAGGCCGCCAGTGAAAGGGCCGCAATAACACCGATGAGCGCACGTATTTTCATGTTATTTTCCTAAGGTCAGTATTCTTTGATGGTACATGTATCAATCATCATAGACTGACAGCGCTGCTGGTAAAGTGAAAAGAAAGACAGGTTTCCCTTTATACCATCGCGCTTTTGGAAATGGCCTTGTTTGCTGGCAATGATGATGCGTATAATTTGCACTTGCAAACCGGGGAACATCATGAAAATTCAAAATATCATTATGGCATTGAGCGTACTTGGCTTAGCCAACACCGCACATGCTGATCAAACCATTTCCTTGCCAGGGTCAATACCCAGCGGGGATGCCTGCGAAACAGCCTGGGCAGGTGCACAATCACCAGAATCCGCCGCCGTGGTTTTTGTTGCCGCCCTCATTACTTACCAGTTTGACGAAGCCGTTGCCCGGAACTGTATGTCCCGCATCGTTGATGAGCGGTATCTCAGTAACGGTAAACTCAGCCATGATTTTGAATATCTGATAGACGTTGGCATCGCCCGCCATACTGAAATTGCAAGGTCCTATGTGCAAGGTGCCGTTCCAGAAAACGGCTATACCCTGCCCGCAGCACCCTGGTCCATACGCTTCACCCGCGATAGCAGGTTTGATCTGGGCAATAATGAATACCGGGTCAAGGTTTACACCTCGGGTCAACCATCATCCCGGCCCATTACCTTGCGACGTGATGAAAGCGGACACTACAGAATTAACGAGGCCTCAACCCTGTTTGTTGGTGTCGCTGCACCGCGCTAAACCGTGCTCATATAGCGAAGCGATAGTACAAGAAAAATGGTACCGCCTCTTGGTCTCGAACCAAGGACCTCCGGTTCCACAAACCGGCGCTCTAACCTACTGAGCTAAGGCGGCACATATTCATCTTCGTGCGGGCGCGGAACCTAATGCGCCCGCCGCGCAAGAGCAAGATGGTCTGTGCAGTTATGCGTAACCGCGCTGGCGAATATAGGCATCCAGTTCACGCACCCGGGTTTCCGGCGACGGGTGTGTGGAGAGAAGCTCTGGTTGTCTACGGCCACCGCCACCACTTTCAGCACCCATGCGTTCCCACAACCGTACCGATTGGTGCACATCATAACCGGCCCGGTGCATATAATCGACGCCCAGTTTGTCAGCCTCCAACTCATGCTTGCGTGAAAACGGCAAAATAATGCCAAACTGAACACCAACACCCAATATGGCGGCAATTTCACCTTTATAACGGCTGTCCTTTTGCGAAAGGGCCACATTAGCCACTTGCAACCCAACGCCAGCAGCTATTTGCTGGCTATAGCGCTCAGCGGCATGGCGCGCCGTAACATGGCCGGTTTCATGGCCCATAATGGCGGCAATCTGGTCGTCGTTTTCGCTAAACTCCATTATGCCGCGATAAAATCCAACCTTGCCGCCGGGCATAACAAAGGCATTTTTCTCGTCCGTATCAAAAACGGCATATTCCCAGTTTTCATTACTGCGATTGGCCCCTTTCGAAATTCGACCACCCACGCGGCGCAGCTGACTGTTCAGTGCCGGGTCGATAGATACCGGGGTTTCTTCCTTTACATCAGACCAGGCGCTGGCAGAAAGCTTGGCCAATTGCCCCTGGGAAACCAGCATAAATTGCGAGCGCCCGGTTTCAGGGTTTGTGGCGCAACCACTGGCCGCCATAGGCACCACAGTACCAGCGGCAAGTCCTCGAATAAGCGCGCGGCGCGACATTGTAACGTCCATTGCTCAACTCCTTTTCCTCGCTGCCTTAAAACAGCCATTGATTTAAACATAGCCTATACCCGAAAAGTCAAATATAGAAGTGTCGGGACAAAGATTCGGACGCTGCGGAGATCGTCATGCGCAAACTCAGTCTGTTTTTCACCCTTATGGTGCTTCTGCTTGGCGGGGCCATGGCGGCGGCAGCCTTTTTAATTCCACCAGACTTTTACAAACAAAAAATCGAAGAACAGGCCAGCGCCATGCTGGGGCGACAATTGCGTATTGAAGGGCCGGTATCTCTACGGCTCTGGCCCACATTACAGGCACAAGCAGAAACGGTGACATTGGCTAACCCGCCAGGTTTTTCCAAATCCGATTTCGCCAGCATGAAGGCCATGCGCACCAGCATTGCCATAATACCGCTTTTCTCTCGTCAGGTGGAAATCAAGGAGTTTGTTCTGGTTGAGCCCAGAATTGTGCTGGAAAGACGACGCGATGGTGCTGTTAACTGGGCTATCGGCAGCTCGTCCCAGGCCAAGGCCCGCGCCGGAGCCAATACGGGTTTTGCCCGGGAACCCGGGGCTTTGCCGCTGGAGGCTTCATTAGGCGAAATTCGTCTGATCGATGGTGATATTCAAATCATCGACCATACCAAAGGCAACAAGCACCATCTGGCAAACGTCAATATAGATCTGAACATGCCAGCGCTGGACGCGCCAATGAAAGCCGGTGGTACGCTGAAACTGAACGGTACGGATTATAAAATCAAGGCGACACTTGGTGGATTAAAGCAGTTTCTGGAAGGCAGAAAAACGGCCTTAGTACTAAGTCTGGAAAACACATTGTTTAGCATCACGTTTGATGGTGCCTTTGACAAAAGTGCAAAAATCGCGGCTACCGGGGATTTGCAACTGCGTGTTCCTTCTGTGCGGGCTTTGGCCATTTCTGCAGGAACAGTATTGGCGGAAGCTCCAGGCACATTTGGTGCCTTTAACGTATCAGGAACAGCAAGGGCTGATGCAAAACGGCTGTCATTCAAAAATGCAGAATTAAGTCTGGATGACCTCACGGGAAAAGGCAGTTTCGAGGCCGCCCTTACCAGTACACGACCAAAACTGACCGGCGATCTCACCATTGACCGTCTGGACCTGACGCCCTACCTGCCGCCACCTGCCCCGCGTGGACAGGGTATTGCGCCCTGGAGTACAGCCACTTTCAATCTTGACATGCTCAAAGCCGTAGATTCGCACTTCACCCTTGCTCTGGGTGCCTTGCAAGCCCGTGAAATTAAAATTGGCAAAAGCGTATTAAAAACCGCATTGGTTAACGGTCGTTTGCAAGCAGACTTAACTGAAATGGCGCTCTATGGCGGGTCCGGTACGGGCAAAGTGGTGGTTAATGCCAGTGGTGCCACACCATCTTTTTCACTGGCATCCAATATTACCGGGGTCGAGTTTCTGCCATTGCTGACCGATGGCATCAAATTCAAGCGCCTGGCGGGCAAAGGGGCGACACAATTTGCATTGTTAGGTGCTGGCCATTCTGCGGACGAGGTTATGCACTCCCTTTCCGGCACGGGCAATTTGCACCTCAAAGACGGTCAGATTATTGGTATTAACCTCGCTTCGGTATTGCGCAGCGCACAGAGCTTTATCCTCAGTGGTGCCCTGCCCGCCAATGCTAATGAACCCGAGGTCACTGATTTTTCTGACCTGATGGCAAGCTTTACCGTTGCGGATGGTATAGCCCAGACCGATGACTTTCTCATGTTGGCTCCGGTACTGCGCGTTCCGGGCGAAGGTACGCTTGATATAGGCGAACAGATGGTCGACTTTCGCCTCACCCCGCGCGCCGTTGCCTCTCTGGAAGGTCAGGGCGGCGTGGCTGACCTTGTTGGCATCAAGGCACCTTTTCGTATTCATGGGCCATGGAGCGCTATAAAGGCAGGCCTTGATACCAAACTTCTGAAGAAAAAAGCCAAAAAGAAAATCAAGAAAGGTGTCGGCAAACTCATTGATAAAAACCTTGGTGGCGATAGCGGCTCTGCGCTCAAATCCCTCTTTGGCGTACCCGATACCCCCCCCGAAGACACTGACTCCGCCGGTGAGGAAACACCCCGGGAAAAAACCGATGAGGAACTGGCGGTGGATGCCTTTAAAGGTCTGTTCAAAAAGAAGAAAAAGAAAAGACCTGCGGATGAATGAGTGCTTAAAATTCTAATCCAATGACGGTATAGGCATATCGGGTTCTGCAATATCGGTGTTCAGTTGCAATCGTCCATCAAGGATATAGACGATGTAAAGGGCGTCATTTTGCCCCATATAATAAATATTGTAGCGACCCTCATAGACCAACCGGTACAGACCTTTTTCTTCGTTAAAGAGAGTTCCAATTTCTGGGTATTGGGCAAGACTGTCAAAAATAAAGACTGCTATCTTATGCTGGAACTCGTCAGCATAATCATGGCTGTAATCGGCATGATATCTATATATCTGCCAAAGATTTTCTTCAGCATTTTCAGTGATATGGATTTTCATCAGCTATTTTGTAATTGCCTCTTGAAACGGGCCGCCAATTGATCCGCATATTTTGGTGTAAATTCACTGAACCGGCCCGCGCCAATATCGGCTAACCCCTTACTGACCCCGACCTCGGTTTGCATTTGCAGCAAGGCTTCTGCATCTTGAATTGACATAGTCACCGCTACGGGGCGATTTTTCTTGGTGACAAGCACCGGCTCTCTTTGAACCGTATCAAGAAAACGTCCAAATTCCTTGCTGGCTTTCGCGGCGGGTATGGTTTTCATCATCATATTTCCATATTATCTAATCGTTCTATTATACGGATAATGGGGAAAATAGCAAATTCTATGTTATGGGAGAAACTCCCAATGCGATCTTATATTTTTTATTACATGTATCGCAAATAAATTCGTTTCCGGGTGTTATTAAGTGATTGCCGACGTACTCCACAGTTTTACAATCTTCATTTGGACAGGTTATTTTCTGCGTATGTGGCTCCCATTCACATTTACCATCACCAATGTCTGTTAGACGATACGATTGATGGCAATGTGGACATTGCGTATCTCTAGGTTTTCCATCTTTTTTCAATCGCCGGGTTAAAGATTCCCCACACTCACATTTCATTGTAGAAGTATTTCCCATGTTGATATTCCATGCCGTGGACGAAAGAATTTTTTCAATACCGCCAATCAATTCATTACATCTCCGGCGAATTTTTTCCTCGTCTTGCTGCCTGTCTGATTTTATTTGCCTGAGCGTCGGCAAATGGAGAAACGAGCCGAGTGCGTGATAGTGCTTTTTTATGACTTCAAGGGATATTGGCGTTTCAGTTCCAATTTCACGGAACACTTCCGGGGTTTTCCCTAATGCTGGCTCTCTTCCATATGATAGCGTTGATGGTCTCCCAGCATAAGGATCAATCTCAAGAATTTCGGCCATAATCTTACGAGGCTGCCAAGTGTCAATTATTGATAAAGGCATGTCATCTTGATATTTGTCTGCGAGATCATACGTTAGCGCTTCAACACTCATTCTTAAAGAAAGAGCACCGTATTTTGCATTCACTAAACCAGGGTTTGAAAGAGACGCCTTTGCATTTTCCAAATTTTGTTTGGCTTCATGTCTGTATTTCATTCCAGATACCCCTACTCACTCAACCACCAACCTTACCCGGCGCAAGCGCAAGGCATTTGTGATGACCGAAACCGAGCTGAGACTCATGGCGGCGGCGGCGATCATGGGCGATAGCAATAACCCAAACACCGGATATAGAACGCCAGCGGCAATGGGTACACCCAGGGCATTATAAACGAAGGCGAAAAACAGGTTTTGCCTGATATTTTTCATGGTAGCCTCGGCAAGACGGCGTGCGCGATGAATGCCGCGCAAATCACCGCTAAGAAGGGTTATGCCAGCGCTTTGCACCGCGACATCAGCCCCCGTTCCCATGGCAATACCAACATCGGCCTGAGCCAATGCGGGGGAATCATTCACCCCGTCCCCGGCCATCGCCACCCTGTGCCCTTGTGCTTGCAAGCGTTTAACCAGATCGGCCTTGTCCTCGGGCATGACGCCGGCGCGAACCTCATCAATGCCCAGTTTATCGGCAACGGCTTGTGCGGTACGCGCATGATCGCCGGTAGCCATAATAATTCTCAAACCCTCTTTGTGCAGCGCACGGATAGCTCCTTGCGTGCTTTCTTTAATAGGGTCGGCCACTACCAAAAGGCCCGCCAGTTCGCCGTCCACCGCCACGTACATAACTGTTGAACCCTGCGCCCGTAAGGTGTCTGCTTCTTGCAGGGATGCAGCTTCGTTTGCGCCAGCCTCTTCCATCATTTTTATATTACCCAGCGCCAACAGACGACCATCAACTACGCCGCTCACCCCCTTGCCTGTATGCGAGCGGAAATTTTCTGCCTTTGACAATTTTAAACCGCGATGGGCCGCTGCCCCCACAATGGCCTCGGCCAGCGGATGCGCACTGCCGTGTTCCAGTGCAGCGGCAAGAGATAAAATGTCATCTTCAGCGATGGCACCCACCGTGATGATGCCGGTCAGTTTCGGTTTGCCTTCGGTTAGCGTACCGGTTTTATCCACCACCAGCGTGTCAACTTTGGCAAAAAGCTCCAGTGCCTCGGCATTTTTAATCAGAACGCCCGCCTGGGCACCACGCCCGGTGGCCACCATGATGGAAATTGGCGTGGCCAAACCAAGGGCGCAGGGACAGGCAATAATCAGCGGACTTATGTAGCATCCGCACCAACACAATAACACCGGGGTGTGCTACAACAAGATATGGGAAATATTTACGTTATATCGGGGCTTGTGAGAAAGCGGGGTGAGTTAGCCTATGCGGTTATGGGCCGGGAAATGGCATTACAAGCGGCCAAGCGCGACCTTGAGAGTGTGGACAGGGCGCTGGTGCTGTTTGGGTATCAGGATGATCCCAATGCCATAGGGCCAATCAGGACACCCAAGCGTATCTTTGCCCATAAGGAACTGTCCCGCCTCATTATCCAAATACGGCGCGATAAACCAGAATTAGCCGATAACCCCGCACTGGCGCGTGAAATCATCGCCCGCAAAGGCTGGGATACCCAAGACCGCGACCTCTATAACCAAATCCGCAACAAGGTGAAGGACGTGACAAAGAGACGATGTTCAATCAAAGGAAATTGAAAGTGCCAAACTCAAAATTCCACCTCAAGATCGATATAAAAACCGCTCTTTCCTATCCTGACAGACTGAGTGCTGGATATAGGCCTTTTTTTGCCAATGAGATCGAATTTAACAAATTCATCCATTTCGTTCGTAAATACTTTCGAGACGCACTCTTGGAGAACAGAGTCAAAATCTTTGATTGTGTATTCATTCCCACAGAGCGTGCAGATGATTGTGACCTTACCGTCACCATTAACGAAGGCTTTGCTGCGAGTGTTGCACAGGCTGCAAAAGATTTTATCGGTATCAGAACTCATTAGACGAGCCTTTCAAAAAGGCTGGAATGAGTTGCGTTGTCTAAATTCCTATGCCATAGGATTCAGACGGACATACGCTGCTCTATTCCAGCAGTTACGTTTTGGGCCGGGTCGCTATAACGACCCGGCTCTTTTCATGTGGAATAGAAGTTCTCAAGAGTCCAGCCCGTTTTAGCGATTCAATTTCAAGCCGCCGCCCTCTGCCAATACCCGCCAAACTTGTTGCTTTTAGGCGCTGCAAGCGCAGCCCTGACAATCCGCTTGGCAAGTCCGCCCGTGCCTTCTTTGCGGTGATCTTCCAGCCATGCGGCATGTTCGGCATACTGGTGCAGGTATTTAGGACTAACCCAATGGTGCTGACCCGCAACCATCTTACGAAGGCGTGAGAAATAACTTTCAACCCAATTTGTGTGAACGCCGTTGCCAAGGGAGTATTCGGTGCTGTGATTAACCCGCTTGGTATCGTAACCCCAAGCCAGAGCGTCCCAGTGAGAGGCTTCGTCGGCAAAGATTGTGGTGCCGTCCTGCACAATGCCGTGCGCCAAGGCAACGCCCTCTGCTTCGCTCTTGCGCACAAAAGGTAATGTGCGGCCCATACGTTCACGCATCGCGATCACAACGCGGCGTGTGCCGGTCTGGTGATGCTTCAAGCGGCGGTCAATGCGGTCTGACTTATAGTTTGAAGGCCGGATATGTCCGCCAAAGTAAGCACCGTCTATTTCCACTTCACCGTCAAGTTTGTGCGTATCTGTTTCATCGGCCAGACATTCACGCATCTTGTGACAAAGCACCCATGCGGTCTTGTACTGCACATCAAGGGTGCGGCTAAACTGAACCGCGCTCATACCCTTGGAGCCGGTCACAAAGATGCAGATGGCGGCCAGCAAGTCCGTGAAGTCCAGCTTACGGCTATGCAGGATTGTGCCACTGGTGACGCTGTACTGGTGCAAGCAAGCCCGGCATTTGAATTTCTGACGTGTGCTTATGTCATAGCTTTCATAGCAACCGCATTTCGGACACACGGCTTCGCCATCCGTATCGCTCCACCTGATTTTGCGAAACATGTCATAGGCCGCTTCCTCACCCATCTTGTAAATTGCTTTCAGGGAAAGCGTCCGGGCCTTTGCGCTTAATAGAAAATGTTGTGCCATTGCACTACCTCCGTTGCATTGTGCAACAAACATAGTGCATTATTTCATTCTTTACAAGGGTAATTGCAACGACTATGATAGAAAAAACACTATAAAGGTTGCAAAATGTCAAACGAACAAAGCTACGAAACCCGCATCGCCCAGATACTAAAGGGCGAGATTAAACGCGCAGGGCTGACCTATGCGTCCCTTACGGAGAAATTAAACCAAATGGGGATAGACGAAAAAGAGGTGAATGTACGCAACAAAATAGGACGCGGAAAGTTCAGCGCCGCCTTCATGATGCAATGCCTTGAGGCCATCGGGTTAAGGGATTTAAGGCTTTAGAGAATTAAGGCCATTTACCCGGATTCAGGACTCGACTCAGCGCCCATTCTATATCACATGCAATGTATTGATAAAATTGGCCCCCAGGAATTCTAGTTCCTGGGGGCCGGTATCCACACCATAGTTCAACCTATGTGGATAAGCGATATACGCAGGCTCTAAGTGCCACTATACCGCCTCACAATCAAGTTGGTTGGACGTTTCATTACGAAAGGCCAGTTCAATGGGTAACCGTCAACAAACGCACAAGCTCTTTTGTAGTTTCTGTGATACGCAAGCGGAAGGAGTCCTTGATCCTCACACCGATAGTACAATTATCTGCCCGTCCTGTGGGGGTGAAGGAAAATTCAAGACTGTTATGGAAGCCATCCACACTCAAGCGGGCAATCATCATATTGACAAAGAGCTTAATGACCTCGACTTCCTCAAGGGAAAGCGTCGCCGCCGCATTCGTCAAAAGGGCACCTTTTATCTCAAGTTCTGATTGATCTGCCATAGGCAGCTAGTAGCCCGTGGTTTCTTTTTCATCAATAGCAGCGAGGAACCCCTTGATGTATGATTGCGGTATTTCAACAATCATACTGTTTCCCTTACCGACTACCTTGACTGCAAAAATCTGCCTTTCTGATATTTCTCTAAGTTGGTCCATTGTCATATCAATGCCGACGATTTCTTTTTTGTAGCATCCGCCACCATAACCAAGGCAACTCACGTCACTGTCAATTTTCTTAAACCTCAACCTTTCACCGGCACTATACGCGGCGTTGTAGAACGGCCAATCTCCCATTGAAGTTTGCTCAATCCGCAATTGAACATCAGAAAAATTGACTATGTTGGCACCAGAACGCCCTGCATCAACTCCAATGAGATTGTATATATTATACCCATCCAACCATTTGTTTCTTTCTGGATCACGGTATTTGATTTGCGGCCCTTTGGCTGATCTGCCTCCAATGTGGGGATGATGCAGAAATTCAACGTTGCTTTTTACAACATCAAAATCTGTGCCTTTTGATTTTCTGGTTTTATTGGCTTTTGTTGGTGTGATTTTTTCGACTTGCCGAACGGTTTCCGGTGTCGAAACATCTGTTGCGCACCCTGTAATTACCAGCATTGCGGTTACGGCTAAAGTTGTGGCAATAATTCTCATTGCGCTTCCCCTATATTTCGATCACATTTTGCCCGACGTTGGCATCGGGCCATTGCAATCTCACATAGGGTGCGAAACCCTGCCTATTCACCGGGTCGGGGTAATTAGTCCCTACCTTAATCGGCTATCATATTTAGCAGGTAACCCGACATAACGGGACACCCTATGTTTGAGATTGCCTTGCTGGACTAATGGAGATGTGGCGGGGAGTCAACGGAAACGCTGGACTCTGACGCGCTGGCTTGCGAAGGTTTTGGATGGAATGGATGAAACTAAACTACCCGCCTGTTGTTATAATAATAATTATGGTCGCAATTTTATTTGGCCACATTCAATATTTGTATGGGTATGGCGAAGGCGAGGCCGATTGCGCCGCCAATCAAAATGCAGATCAAGCCAACAGTGCAATCCAACAGCTTTCTGATATTGGCGCTCCTAGAGTTGTCAAAATTATAGAAGGCAGACCCCAAAAGAACACCGCCACCGGCGATAAGAGCAGCGCCTATAAACATGGCAAAATAACTTTGCAAGAACGGGACCACCTCGCTCAACTTGATATGGCGAGTGCCGCCAAATTCGGAATTGTTCTCACCATTTTTGGCGTCCTGCTGCTTGGGTTTACTCTCAAATATACCCGTGATGCTGCCATTGCCACCAACAAAACTCTGAACGAAGCCAAGAACGCTACTAAGGCGGCTTGGGCGGCTGTTGATGTCACTAGAGAAATTGGTCAAAAACAGGTGAAGTCCTATCTCGCCCCCGAAAATGGGGAGTGGGTATGCACAATGAGAAACGTGTTTGCTCAAATTCATTTGAAAAACAATGGGCAATCTCCATGCATTCACGGGCAAGCTAAAATGCAAATGGTATGTTTCATACCGGTCAGAAATTCCCCGAAAAACAAGGCCACTTATGAAAGCCCTTGGGCTACCGCCGGATTTGGCACCATTGAGCCTAAAGGGACAACGCCTCTCCTGTTTGATTGGAGTGATGAGGTCTTTGACAAAACTTGGTTGCATAAAATTGCGGCCAAAGAGGCTGAAATTCTTGTTTATATCTGGATCAAATCCGAAGATGTTTTTGGGAATATCGACACGCAGGTATTTGGCAGCACTCGCGTCAAACTTAACGGTGCTCTGGGAGGTGCTTTCAAAGACACCGTCTATGGCGAAAAGCTGCATATAACAAACAATTATCAAGGGAAAGCTATTGAACACGCTCAAAACCCCTTTGATGAATAAGGGGGCTTGGTGCTTCTGCTACATAAGTCCGATAATCAGCACTGAAACCGCCGCGATCAGACCATAGGCCATAGGCGGGTTTGGCCCCCAGACCGACCAGATTATAAAAGCAACCGCTGCACTGGCCACCACGGCAGGTACAAAAACACCCGACACAGCATCAGCAAGTTTTTGAATGGGCGCACGAGAGCGCTGGGCATCGGCCACCATAGCAACGATCTGCGCCAACATAGTCTTGGCCCCTACCCGGGTAGCGCGAAAAACAAAACTGCCCGTGCCGTTGATGGTACCGCCGGTAACGGGATCACCCGGTTTCTTTTCTGCTGGCAACGGCTCGCCGGTCAACAGGGATTCGTCAACTTGCGAAGCTCCCTCAACAACCTCCCCATCGACGGGGATTTTATCCCCGGGGCGTATGCGTAAAAGGTCGCCGCCGTGAACTTGCGACAGCGGAACATCCTCCTCCGTACCATCCTCATGAACAATGCGCGCCATTTTTGGTGCCAGATCCAGAAGCGCCCGGATAGCGCCGCCCGTGCGCTCGCGGGCGCGCAACTCAAGAACCTGGCCCAATAACACCAGCACAATAATGGTCGCCGCAGCCTCGAAATAAACCGCAACACTTCCGTCCTCGGTACGAAAAGCCTCCGGGAAAGTACCCGGCGTAATCGTCGCCATGGCGCTATAGACATAGGCGGCACCGGTACCCATGGCGATGAGTGTGAACATGTTGGGATTTCTGCTGAGTATTGACTGCCAGCCCCGAACAAAAAATGGCCAGCCGCACCACAGCACCACTGGCGTTGCCATGATCAGTTCAACAAATTTGGATAAACGCGGCGGCAACCAGTTCTCCACCGGCAAGCCCACCATTGGCCCCATGGAAAGCACCATCAGGGGAGTGGCAAGAACAAGTCCCAGCCAAAACCGGTGGGTAAAGTCAATCAGCTCAGGATTGGGGCCGCTTTCGGCGAGGTGAACGTCTTTGGGTTCCAGCGCCATGCCGCAAATAGGGCAATTGCCCGGGCCAACCTGCTCAATCTGCGGATGCATGGGGCAAGTGTAAATGGCATTTTCATCTATAGGGTGGGTAGGTGTTTTGGCGGCGTCATGATTATGGTGACAGGCATGAGATGGTGTTTCACCATGGCCAGAGCCATTTTCCACCTGTTCAGAAGAAGAATGATCGTGGCTTTTATGTGCCATGGCTGTTTCTAATAGAAATAGCTGCAAACAGGCGCGGGAAGGGATCAAGGCCGTTCACCATTAAAAAAGGTAGCCTATGAACAGTTTTACTATTGATGTTCGGCTTCTCCCTGGGCTTTGTCTGGCCCGCCGTGCTTCATTTTTGTATGCATCATGTCATGGCATTTTTTATGCCTTTCACTCATGCCTTCGCCAGATTTCATTTTTTCTTTCATGGCAGCCATATCCATCCCGCCATTTTCCATTTTTTTGTGCATCTTGGCCATCATGCCCTTGCACTTTTGCGGCATGCTTTTCATTTTCTCAGACATAGCCTTATGTTTTTCCTGCTCCATCATCATGGATGGTTTCTCTTCTGAAGTGGCTGCAGGAGCTTCTGTTTGCGTTGTGACGCAAGCGCTCAAGGCAACGGCCCCTGCTGTCACGACGGCTATACGAGCAAAATTAATGGCCATTTTATGTTCCTAGAATTTTCACCATTATGCATGAGCACATTGCGAACGGCAATTGATTTAGGCGGGCAAGGCAAAATGGGGGGCGCTAATGGGTCAGACGAACAGAGCCAGGCGTGCGCGGCAACACTTCGGGAAAGCCTGCCGCTTCGTGGTCTACGCTTAACTTCATTTCACCATTGCCACTAAAAATAATACTATCCGCAATCAATGCCATAACCGGCGAAACAGCCCCAAATCCACCACCGCCGGTAATGTCCAGAATTTGTGTAGGAAAATACAAGGTGCCGGTGATTTGCACATCGCCACCACCAATAATTGTATTGCTGTGCTGTGGATTAGAGTCCGGGTGCTGAACGAAAACAAGCCCGGAATAAACCCCTTCACCAGGTGCGCTGAAATTAACACCAGATTGTGCCTGAATATTCAATCCCGTATCAGCACCATAAAAATAGAACGTCACATCATTGCCAATGGCCGTTGACTGGGCAAGCAGGGAAAGCTCACCGCCCTTAATAACATATAATCCAGGGTTAAAGCTCACATCGGCATCGGCCTGCAGGCTTAACCCCCCACAATAAATACCCGGGTCAGCGGTGAATATGCCATTTTTAAACTGGATATTGGTATAATCACATCCCGCCACATCCGGCACTGGCAAGTTGGCATAAGGGTCTTCAACTGGCGCACAATTGCCCGATGGTTCAGGCGAGAACCCATTGCCTGAATAACCGCCAACCGCGCAAAAATCAGAGGCTTCGGCATCAGCTGTCCCCTTTGTGGTCAGGGCCTGTGCATGGCTGGAATTGGAATGCACAGCACATCCCTCAGCCAGTAGCGAAGATGAGCCAGAGAGTAAAATCGCATCCTTTTTTGTTGAATTAAGGGCTAACATGCAAAAAATTTGTCCCGGCAGGTTTTCCGCGCTCGCTGTGGTTGTCACCGGGATGCTGTGAAAATTTTCCATCAGGGCAAAAGTAGCGGGAACGGCGGCGGTCATGGAAACACTAACCGTATCGCCAGAAAAAACGGTGTTGGCCTGCCCAACCAAATCGGCACCATAACTGCCGGCACGCCAGTTTGCCGTTAGCATATCACTGACCAGTTGCTCCCGTTCAATCGACGGTGAATCAATATTTATCGCACCGGCCAATGCCGCTGAGTCTACTGCGCTTTGCAAGTTTGAGCGCACATTGGAAGCCCGGTGGAGGTCAAACCCAACACCAAGAGTCAAGGTAAAGGGGACCAGCACCAAAGTGAAAAAGATGGCGGCATTACCACGGTCATTTTTACAGAACCGGTCTAGTATTTTTCGCATCGGCAACTCCTGAAACCTTCTCTTACCCCCGACTTTCATAATCATTGTGCTGCAAATGTGCTAAAGCGCATTAAAAATGAGAGATCAAACTTGCCTATATGGCTTAATGGTTTGCTATCCTTAACAACCGACACCCTTGCGCCAAACCGGCGCAAAAGGCACAGTGCACCGTCACATCAAAAAGGAGAGGCGTCATGCGCATTTTTGCCGTTGTCACGCTAATTTCTGCTATGTCATTCGCTCTGGAAACTGCCGCTGAACCACCCGCCGACCCCATAGCCGGAGATCGCATAAGCGGACAATTTTTTGAGACCCGCAGCCCGGTAGTAGCCCAGCATGGGATGGCCGCCACAGCACACCCCTTGGCTTCCCAAATCGCTATTGAGATACTTAAAAATGGTGGCAACGCCGTTGATGCAGCCATTGCCGCCAATGCGGCATTAGGGCTGATGGAACCGGTAGCCAACGGACTTGGCGGTGATCTCTTTGCCTTGATCTGGGATCCGAAAACCCAAAAACTTCATGGCCTGAATGCGTCCGGGCGCTCGCCCAAAGGCATGGATTTGGCTGATCTGAAGAAACGCCTGAACGGTGCCGATGAAATACCGCCCGCCGGAGTGTTGCCGGTCTCTGTACCCGGTGCTGCCGATGGCTGGTTTGAAATGCACAAACGCTTTGGTCAATTGCCCATGAGCGCTATTTTAGCACCGGCAATCAGCTATGCCGAAGACGGGTTTCCCGTCACCGAGGTTATCGGGTATTACTGGGACATAAACATGCAGCGTTTTGATGAAGCGCTCAGCGTCGGCATGATTGAAGAGTTTGATAATGCCCGCGCTACGTATTTGGTGAATGGCCGTGCACCGCGTGAAGGTGAAGTTTTCAAAAACCCGGATCTGGCCAACACGTATTCTCTGTTAGCGGAAAAGGGTCGTGACGGTTTTTATAAAGGCAAAATCGCCAAAACCATTGATGCCTATATGAAACGCATTGGCGGGCCGTTACGCCATGATGATTTTGCCAGCCACACCAGCGAGTGGGTTGAGCCACAATCGGTCAATTATCGCGGCTATGATGTTTGGGAGTTACCGCCCAATGGCCAGGGTATTGCCGCCCTGCAAATGCTGAACCTTTTAGAAGGCTTCGATATGAAGGGCGCAGGGTTTATGAGTGCCAAAAGCCTGCATTTACAGATTGAAGCCAAACGTCTGGCTTTTGAGGACCGGGCCAAATTTTATGCCGATCCTGACTTTGCCGCCGCGCCGGTAAAGGCGCTTCTTTCTGATGACTATGCGGATCAACGCCGGGCGCTAATAAATCCGAACAAAGCCATGGTGGACGTTGGCCCGGGCGACCCTGCTGCCATTGAAGATGGCGACACCACATACCTTACTGTCGCCGATAAGGATGGTATGATGGTATCGCTCATCCAGTCCAATTATCGCGGTATGGGTTCCGGCCTGGTGCCAGACGGGCTTGGGTTTATGCTGCAAGACAGAGGGCAGCTTTTTTCACTTGAGGAAGGCCACGCCAATATATACGCCCCCGGCAAACGTCCGTTTCATACCATCATTCCGGCCTTTATTACCAAAGACGGCAAGCCGTGGCTTTCCTTTGGTTTGATGGGCGGCGCCATGCAACCGCAGGGCCACGTGCAGATCGTGCTGAACATGATTGATTACGGTCTGAATGTTCAGGCCGCGGGCGATGCTGCACGCTGGCGTCATGCTGGCTCTACCCAACCCACAGGCACAGCACGCCAGGGGATGGGCATGGTCCATCTGGAAAATGGTGTTCCACAAGACGTGCGTGGTGCCCTGAAGGCCATGGGCCACGTATTAGGACCGTCGGACGGTGGTTTTGGTGGTTATCAGGCGATTTTGCGTGACCCTGAAACGGGTGTATATTCTGCGGCCAGTGAAATGCGCAAAGATGGCGCAGCGATCGGGTATTAGGAAAAGGTTGACCGTTCAGGTACGGTTCAACTACGCAGGAGCATAATAAATTCGATAAAACCACAGGGGACCAAAATGAAACTCAAATCCTTACTGCTTGGCGGCGTTATAGCCCTCACTTTTGGTGCCCTTTCCACAAGCGCCGATGATGTTGAATATTCTGGCACACCAGGGGTGACGCTGTATTCTTTTCCCAATCAAAGTGGCCGTAGCGTTATTGTTACCCGCGACACCCCAAAGCTTAAAAAGGTGGGATTTGCCGCCAATGCCATGAGCATGAAGGTGTCGGGGGGGCAATGGGAAGTCTGCGAAAACAATCAATATAACGGCACATGCGAAGTTTTTGGTCCCGGCAATCATAACTTTGGTGTTTTTAACTGGGGCAACAAAATTAAATCCGTGCGCCGTGTTCGTTCCGGAACACCAACAATTACACTGTTTGCGCGCCCCAACATGGATGGTGACAAGCATACCTATGCGGGCAATGTTCCTTTTATTAAAAACTTTGCCATCAACGATTTTGCCCATTCGGCAAAAGTTTCCGGCGGCAATTGGGTTGTTTGCGAACACAGTGATGGCAAAGGCAAATGCGAAACCATCCGCCGCAACATCTCCGATTTAAGCGCAATAAACCTGGCTGGTTCTATTTCTTCCCTCTACCGCGCCACCGACTGGCGTAACAACCATTTGGATGGTGGCGATAGCTATGCTGGCGGTGGATATGGGGCTGGCGGCGGCTATGGCAGAGGCGGTTATGATGGCGGTGGGCGCCGGTATGAAGATCGCAATCCTCAGATCACCCTTTTCGAGGGCTATAATTTTACCGGGTCTAAGATGACTATTGATGTGGAATCATCAAGTTTACTATTTGATGGTTTTTCCAACCGAGCCAGCTCGGTACGCGTAACTGCTGGCGCGTGGGAACTGTGCGATGGTTCTAACTTTACCAAAACCTGCCGCGTGATCGAGCGCAACGAAAACAATCTGGAAACCATCGGCCTGGACAACCTGATCACCTCTTTGCGACCCGTCCGTGGTGACGATGGCGGTAGCCGTAGAGGCGGCGGCAGGGATGCACGCGGGTTTGAGGGCCAACGGACCGTATTCTTCGCCGAGCCTGTTTTACGCGGTGAACCTGTGGCCAGTTGCCTCTACCGCAACAGCCAATGCGGCATCGCTGCTGCCAATGCCTTTTGCCGTCAGTCCGGCCTTGGAAATGCGGCGTATTTCGATGAAGCCCGCAGTTACCGCGCACCTTATATTATAGGGGAGCGCCGGACAGCCAACAAATCGGGTCAACAGCGCCTTATTGACGTCCTTTGCAGACGTTAAAGACAGGGCACTACAAAAACCTACTTGACGACGCGCCAAATTACCATCATTGAGACACCACTCATCAAGACCAGCTGAGGGAAAGGCCCTGTGATGCTGGAGCAACCTCTGGATAGCCCCGTGCTGCCCGGAAAGGTGCTAATTCCTCGCCCGCCCCTTGCGGACGACAGATGAGAGGAGAAGGCAACGCCTTCACTTCTTTTTTGTCGTATCGATGGAATTAGTCCCGCAAAGGACGAAGGCCATGGCGCAAGACACAGAAATGTCACTTAAAAACTTTACGCTGCAATCCGGCGATTGTCTGATTGACGATACCGTACGTGGACGCCTTTATGGTGCGCCTGACACACCTCTTATTATTGTTCTGGGCGGTATTTCTGCTTCACGTTTTGTGGCTGACGGGCCTCAGGGGCAAGCTGGCTGGTGGTCACCATTGGTGCACAAAAACGGCCCAATTGACCTAAACAAATTTCAGGTTCTTGGGCTTGATTATGCGCCGTGTGAGCACCGGGCAGAACAGTCTGTCTGTATTTCCACTGATGATCAGGCCAAACGGCTCCGTGCCCTGCTTGAACATATGTGTGTCGGCAAGGTGGCCGCCATTATCGGTGCCAGTTATGGTGGTATGGTGGCGCTATCTTTTGCTCGCCTGTATCCGCAAAAGGTGGATGAGCTTTGCATCATTAGCGCCGCACACCGGCCTTACCCGCTTGGCGTTGCCTGGCGCGGCATTCAGCGGCGCATTGTCCGCATGGCCATGGCGGCAGGCAACCCCGAAGAAGGGCTTGCTCTTGCCCGCGAACTGGCCATGACAACATATCGTTCTGCGCAAGAATTTTCGGAACGGTTTGACGGCCTGCCGACACAAACAGAGCCGTTGGGTTTTGATGTTTGCGATTATCTGAACGCTTGCGGCAAGAAGTTTGCCGGCGTCATGGAGGCGGAACGCTTTTTAACCCTTAGCGAATCCATTGATCTACACCGGGTCGCACCAGAACAGATTTCAACCCCCGCTTTGCTGATTGCCTCAAGCACCGACCAACTTGTTCCCCCGGCGCAAATGCAGGAACTATGTAACCAGCTTGGCGGACCATCCCGGCTTGTTACCTTAAACTCGCCATTTGGCCATGATGCCTTTCTTAAAGAGAGTAAGGCTTTAGGCGCAATACTCAGTCATTTTACCAGGGAAAAACAACATGCCGCCTGAATCCGACAAGAACACAACGCTTTGTGTGACAGCCCAGATCGGTAATGACCCTGCCTTTGGCGCGGTAATACCACCGCTTTATCTTTCCAGCACCTATACATTTGCCGCCCTGGATGAGATGGGCACCTATGACTATGGCCGAAGTGGCAACCCGAACCGCGACGCATTGGCAGACACCATAGCCAAGCTGGAAGGAGGCGCGGGCGGCGTGGTCACTTCTTCTGGTATGGCAGCCATAGATTTGGTGCTTAATCTCCTTGGTCCTGATGAGTTGGTTCTTGCACCCCATGATTGTTATGGCGGCACACATCGGCTTTTGAACAGTCGCCAGTCTCAGGGTCGGCTGCGTGTGCTTTTTATCGATCAAGGCGATGCCAGGGCCGTTAAACAGGCCATGGCGCAAAACCCGGCTTTATTATTTATTGAAACGCCCAGTAACCCGTTAATGCGCGTTGTTGATATAGAGGGGCTTTGTCAGGCAGCACATAAAATGGGCGCGCTGGTCATGTGCGATAACACATTCCTCTCGCCTGCACGCCAGACCCCGTTGGCGCTGGGTGCTGATTTTGTTGTCCATTCGACCACCAAGTTTCTCAACGGCCATAGCGACGTAGTCGGCGGTGTTGCCGTTGCCAAACAGGACGACCACGCAGAACAATTACGTTGGTGGGCCAACTGCACCGGCGTCACTGGCGCTCCGTTTGACAGCTACCTTACCCTGCGGGGCTTGCGCACCCTGCCCGCCCGCATGGATATTCAGGAAAGCAATGCGCAAAACATTGCCCGGTTTCTGAACCAGCACCCCTGTGTTTCAAAAGTATATTATCCAGGGCTTTCTTCTGACCCCGGCTATGCGCTGGCTAAAAAACAACAAACCGGCCCGGGGGCCGTGCTTGGTTTTACCTTAAAGGCTGATCGTGAAGGCGTACGGGCCTTTCTGGCCAACACCTCGCTTTTCCAATTGGCCGAAAGTCTGGGCGGCACAGAAAGTCTGATTTGCCATCCGGCCAGCATGACCCATCGCGCTATGGACCAAGAGGCGCAGCGCAAAGCAGGTATTACGCAAACCCTGCTGCGCCTCTCGGTGGGTATGGAGCGATCCCAGGATCAATTAGCCGCGCTTGCCACCATGTTTGCTGCACTTTAACGCGCATGAACTTATGACGATGCAGCCTGTTTTTCTTCCAGCATCTGAATTTTATCATTCAACTGCTGCGCCCCTGAAAAGATCCTTATCGAGACAAAAAGAATGGCCGCAAGAACCGCGCCGGAGAGAAAACGATAAAACAGGGTCAGCGAAGAATAAAGCACATTATTAGGGTTGTTCTGCACCTCTGTTAGCGCCCAGCCAAACACCTCAAATGAATCGCTTAGCCCTCCACGAAGCGCCTGGTCGGTCACAAACAAGGCTATATCAAAGTAACTAAAGCCCCCGCTCGCCACAGCCGCACCATCAAAAACAAGCGCCGGGATCCCCGGCATAAGCCAATCCTGACGGGCAGCAATCAGCGCCAGCAATACCCCCGGCACAACAATTCCGACCATAAAAAGACCAAAGGCATGACCAACAATCGTTTTTGATTTAGACGATGCCGACATTTTCAATCTTTTAATGCGTTTGTCGATTGCCGCCTGACGAACCGGCTTTCTGCCCCTTTGGGTTCTTAGTAAATCCTTGCCAGAAAAGTCCCTGATAACCCGCAATAACCGCGCTGAAATCATGGCTGCTGCAAGAAAAATCAGTACAATCGCCATCCAGCTATAGATCAACATTGCCGCCTCTGAACGCAGCCATATTTCAACAAACCCTACCACTTCAAGGAATATTTCACGTCCGTTTTTCATCGTCTACCTCCCCGGAATAACCCGGTTTAATATTGACCCTACCCTCAAAGGAACTGGCCGCACGGTTGCAAAATATTACTCAAAACAAGTGCGGCTTTCTGTATTTTTTTACGTGTGTACAAAGTTTACTCTACCATTAGGGATCATGACGCCCCCAGCTTCTCCCGTGCACTTTGCAGATCATGCCAGACATCACGCTTGGCCAGCGGCGCGCGCAACAGGAAGGCCGGATGAAAAGTGGGCAGGCTTGGGATCGTTTTATCACTGTCCGTACCGTCCTGGTTTTTCACTACATAGTCATGCCATTGCCCCCGCGCACGGGTAATGCCGCTTGTCAGGTTCAGTACGGTCTGCATGGGGGTGGCCCCTGCAAGAATAATGACCTTGGGGTTTATAAGGGTGATATGACGCTCCAGGAACGGTAAGGTCATAGCCAGCTCATCCGGTGTGGGTTTGCGGTTCTTCGGCGGACGCCAGTTAAACGCGTTGGTGATATAAATATCGTCTGCACCAAACCCGGCGGCACCCAGCATCCTGTCCAGCAATTGACCCGACTGGCCGACAAAGGGCAGACCTTGTGCATCCTCTTCACGCCCCGGCGCTTCGCCTATGATCATCAGTTTCGCACTTTCATTGCCACGGGCAAAAACTGTATGCCTTGCCCCCGCCTTCACCGGTCCGGCATCAAAATTTTCCAATGCCGTTTTCAATTCTCCCAGTGTGCCGGTTTTAGCGGCAGCTTCATGAGCGTATTTTAAAACCTGCTTTGGTTGCGGCGCAGGCCGGGTCTGCATTTTTTGCTCTGGCGTTATTTTTGAATTTGCTTTTTGTGATTTTCCTGTTTTAGCCCGTTTTTGTGTTGGGGGCACATCAACCCCGGCAGCTTCCCACCAGCTATTTAGCGCTTCATGGGCGCTTGTCATATCAATCGGGGTATTACCCATAGCCTTGCCTTTCCGGCCCAGCTTAGCGCAACTGGCAAACAATTGCACGGGTTGCGCGCCGCATAACCCATAAAGGTATAGCCCTTGCGTCATGTGTCCGCTAAGAGAAGAGAAAGAGGCAGCTTACAAGAGGGCTTTTATGAACGACCAGACACAAGAACGCGAGGCCATGGATTTTGATGTGGTGGTTGTCGGGGCTGGCCCTGCGGGGTTAAGTGCCGCCATCCATTTAAAACAACTGGCGCAAGAGGCCGGGCAGGAATTGTCCGTGGTCGTTTTGGAAAAAGGCTCGGAGGTTGGCGCGCATATTCTTTCTGGCGCGGTGTTGGATCCATGCGGACTGAATGAACTGTTTCCCGACTGGGCAGAACGCGGCGCGCCGGTCAAGACCGCCGTCACAAAAGACCGGTTTATGGTGTTGGGCGAGGCAGGATCGCTTACTCTGCCTAATTTTGTTATGCCACCGATGATCCATAACCATGGTAATTATATTGTCTCGCTAGCCGGTTTGTGCCGCTGGCTGGCTGAACAAGCCGAAAATATGGGTGTTGAGGTTTATCCCGGCATGGCGGCATCCGAAGTGCTCTATAATGATGACGGCGCGGTGCGCGGGGTTGTGGCCGGCGTATTTGGCGTTGCCGCCGATGGTTCGCACAAGCCCGATTATCAGCCAGGAATGGAGTTGAATGGCAAATATGTACTGTTTGGTGAAGGGGCGCGTGGCTCACTATCCAAGCAAGTGATTGCAAAATTTGACCTGGACAAAAACTCTGAACCACAAAAATTTGGCCTGGGCATAAAAGAGCTGTGGCAGGTGCGCGACGAGGTGTTCAAGCCGGGCCTGGTACAACACACATTTGGCTGGCCCCTGGGCAACGCAACGGGCGGTGGCTCATTCCTTTATCATTTCGAGGACAACTACGTAGCCCTTGGGATGGTTGTACACCTGAATTATAAAAACCCGTATCTGTCACCTTATGACGAATTTCAGCGCCTGAAAAATCACCCGACTATTCGTGATGTTTTAACCGGCGGCAAACGTATCGCCTATGGCGCCCGGGCGCTGACCGAAGGCGGTTTTCAATCTGTGCCGACCCTGACATTCCCCGGCGGTGCCCTCATCGGGTGCTCTGCGGGTTTTATGAATGTACCACGCATCAAGGGCAGTCATAACGCCATGCGCACTGGCATGATGGCAGCGCAGGCCGCTTTTGATGCGGTGCAAAGCGGACGATGTGCCGACAAACTGGATGATTATGCAACGGCCTATGAAAACAGCCCTGTTTACCGCGAGTTAAAATTTGTGCGCAACGCCAAGCCGTTATGGAGCCGCCTTGGCACCTGGGTTGGTGGCATTGCTTTGACGGGCATGGATTTATGGGTGAATACCATTACCGGCGGGTTTTCGTTTTTCGGTACGCTGAAACATGGTAAAACCGATGCCAAATCACTGGAACCGGCCAGTAAGCACAAACCCATAAATTACCCCAAACCGGATGGCGTGATCACCTTTGACAAGCTGACCAGTGTATCTTTTTCGGCCACCAACCATGAAGAGGATCAGCCCGTGCATTTACAACTTGCTGATCCAGACCTGCCGGTGAAAAATAATTTGCCATACTTTGCCGGACCAGCACAGCGTTATTGCCCGGCCGGGGTTTATGAGTTTATTTATGATGATGCAGGAGAAAACCCACGCTTCCAGATTAATGCCCAAAACTGTGTGCATTGCAAAACCTGCGACATCAAAGATCCTGAGCAGAACATAACCTGGACTTGCCCGGAAGGCGCTGGCGGCCCTAATTATCCCAACATGTGATGAGCCAATGACTTGAAATTATAGCGGTTTCGGATATTTTTTATTCCATGACACATCAATCTATCATCCATCGCTGGATAGTGCTGCCTCTTGTTGGAGGCGCTTTTTTCATCCTTTCTTCCTGCACCACAGGTAATTTGGTGAATGACGGGGCTGCCCGTACCACCGAATCTGCCTATGGCAATTATCTGGCCGGGCGTTATGCCAGCTCCATGAATGATGTGCGTGCCGCCGCAGAATATTACGCGGCTGCACACAAAAAAGAACCGGAAAACCCGCTATTGCGGCGCCACGCCTTTTTAAGCGCTCTTCTGGCTGGCAACATCCCCGATAGCGCCGATTACGCCCGCCAGGCAATTGATGCAAAAGCCGAAGCACGCCTGATGCGCCTTAGCATTGCAGCCTTTTATTTGGGCAATAAACGCTTCGACCATACGCTAGAGGTATTGTCGGATGGAGAATACGGGCCTTTTAATGACGAAGTACGCCAGCTTTTGCGGGGCTGGGCCGCCTATGGTGATGGCGATGTTGATCAGGCATTGGTGTTCATCGACAGCACCAGTGAATCCCCGGTTTTTTTCCACATTGTGCAACTAAACAGAGCGTTGATTCTTGATCTTGCCGGACGAGTAGACGAGGCAGAGGCTGCTTATAAAATCGTAACAGACTCGGCGCGCTTAACTGATCGCGCAGCTTTTTCCTACGGCTTTTTTCTAGAGCGCAGGGGTAAGGAAAAAGACGCGCGAACACAGTATGAAAAAACCCTGTCAGCATTTCCCGATGCCCCCTTGTCCGGCGCGGCTATGCTTAGACTCAATACAAAACCTTTAGCAAAATTACCCAGACCTTTAATTCGTAATGCCCGTGAGGGGGCCGCAGAAGCGCTTTTTATCACGGCACAAATCCTTGCCGCTCAGGCGCATTTTGACAAGGCGCTGGTATATCTGGAAATGGCCCGCTTTATCAATCCGCACCACGATGCAGCATTGCAATTACTGGCGCGGTTGATGGAGGTGGAAGACCGTCCTGATGATGCACTGGCGATGTTTGCCAGCATTGGACAAAAATCACCCTATCGCCTTGATGCAGACCTTAACCGCGCCCATGCCCTTTTTCGGATGAACCGCCGCGATGAAGCAATGGGGCTTTTTCAAAAACTGGCCCTGGCCCACCCTGACGACGAGCGTCTGGTTGGTGCCTATGCAGATGCCCTACGGTCAACTGAAAATTATGAGACCGCCCTGCCGATTTACCATCGTCTGGTTTCCCAAGCTGCTGATAACGCGGGTTGGCAAATATATTTTGCCCGGGGAACCGTGCTGGAACGCCTGGGAAAATGGCGCGAGGGTGTTGTTGATTTTCGCAAAGCCTTAACGCTTAACCCGGATCAGCCGGACGTCCTGAATTATCTGGGCTATACTTATATTGATGCTGGTGAAAACCTTGATGAGGGGTTTGCCTTAATCGAAAAGGCCTTAAGTTTGAGACCTGAGGCTGGCTATATTGTTGATTCACTGGGGTGGGCGCATTACCGGCTGGGTCATTATGAGCAGGCGGTTCACTATCTTGAGCGTGCCGTGGAGCTGGAGGCGGGAGAGCCCACCATATCTGACCATTTAGCCGATGCTTATTGGCAAGTCGGACGACACCTTGAGGCCAGGTTTCAATGGAGCCACACCCTTAGTCTGGAACCGGACGGTGATATAGACTTTGTCGAGGTCAAGGAAAAGCTGGAGCATGGGCTTGGTAATGACCCCGAAATTGCCGCCATCAAACCTTGAGTGCGTTTGTCGAATTCGCACCGGCCAAGATTAACCTTGGCCTGAGCGTTGGCGTGCCGGATGTAGATGGTTATCACCCGCTGGGCAGTTTGGTGGTGTTTGCCAGTGTCGGTGATCGCCTTTCTTTTAATCCTGCACCTGATCTTGTTTTGCGTTGCAACGGGCCGTTTGGAGAAAACCTGGGTTCCGGGCCAGATAATCTGGTTTTACGTGCCGCCCGTGCTTTGCAATCTGCAACGGGTACAACCAGCGGCGCACACATTACCCTGCACAAAACCCTGCCTGTTGCATCAGGCATTGGTGGGGGTTCAGCCGATGCAGCGGCCAGCTTGCGTGGTCTAAACCAAATGTGGAATTGTGGGTTAAAAGCACGCCAACTGGAAAACATTGGCGCCGATATTGGTGCGGATATTCCGGTCTGTGTGCAAAGTCGAGCCCGGTATATGCGCGGTCGCGGCGAAATACTGGAAGATGTTTCGGGCTGGCCAGCGCTGGATGCCGTGCTGATTAATCCCGGGATTTCTGTCGCTACAAAGGATGTGTTCGCTCGTTTTGATCAATTAGGTCTGGGAGCCGCGTTAACCGATGCTGCTTTTGTGCCCGCAAGTCATAAAAACGATGCGCTCATACAACTTGAAAGCCTGACCAATGATCTGACCATTGCCGCGTGCGAGGAGGTCTCTGTCATTGGTGAGCTTCTTGGAGAGTTGGCAAAACACCCAAAGACACACCTGGCCCGCCTTTGCGGCTCCGGCGCCACGTGTATGGCGCTGACGACTTCGGCACAAGAGGCCACAGATCTGGCGGCAGAATTAAGGCTACACCACCCGCAATACTGGATCCGCCCTGTAACGCTGGGCATTTCCTCCAGGGCACAAGCGCCCAGTTAACAAGGAAAAAGGCCACACTCAGAGTCTTTGAGCTTTGAAGCCCGAGAACCCTAGATTGGTCGTTATCTTAGTGTTAGGAATGCCAAAATACAGCTATACACTGTGTGGGAACACCCTCAACGAACAAACACTTTTTCTCGGCGGCTCCAAAACCTATATGCTCTTAACTTCACCCATCATTCTCAGTCTTGTGTCCGGCACCCTTGTCTCCTTTCTGGTCACCTATCTGGCGATGAAATGGCGCGTACTGGATCACCCGAATGATCGCTCCTCGCATACCGTTTCAACCCCCAAAGCCGGTGGACTGGGGGTTATGGCTGGTGCAATGATGCCACTTGCCTTTGCCACTTCCACAGGTGCGTTTGGTGTGCCTTCTGCACAACTTATAGCGTTTATCCTGTTTGGTTTACTAGCAGGTTTGTTGGGGTTTTACGATGATTTGCGTGATCTGTCGGCGCGCCTGAAATTTTTTACCCTGGCCGTGCTGGCCTTCGGGGTGGCGGTATATGTCTATCCGGTTAGTCACTTTACGCTGGATCAGGGGCAAATTACCCTGCCTTTGTTTTTTGCTTTTTTGGGAACAGCGCTGTGGGTATTTGTGCTGGGCAACGCAGCTAACTTCATGGATGGGTCAGATAGTCTGGTTGCAATTGGTGGTGTCATAACCGCGGCGACATTAGCGCTCTTATCGCTGGATGCGGGCAATCATGTTGCCGCCTTAATGGCTTTGGCACTGGTGGTTGCGCTTTTAGGGTTTTTACCTCTGAACATCCCGCCCGCCCGGGTATTTCTGGGCGATACGGGCGCGCTTTTTATCGGGTTCTGGCTGGGTGGCATCACCTTGCTTTATATCCATGATGGTCCAAAGAGCGCTGTCTATGCCGCAGTGCTGGTCTTCATGCCCTGGCTATCGGACATTTTATTAACAATGGCCTGGCGAGCATATCACCGCATGGATTTACTAAGTGCGCACAAGGACCATGTCTATCAACTGATGCTTCGACGCGGAGCCGGTCATGGTGCGGTCGCGGGTTTTCTGGCCCTGCAAACCCTTGTTTGCGGTGCATTGGCCTGGGTATTTCGCGCCTCTGCCACCAGCGAGTTACTGGCGCTGGGGTCTATCGCAACACTGGCTGTTATCGGGCACTGGTGGGCCCGCAAGATCTTTACCGCCCCCCCTAACGGGGCCACAGAATTATAGAGCGACCTGGCTCTCCAGTATAAACTCCTTCGCCGGAGCGCGTAAATTATAACGGCTGCCCATCACCGCGCCATAAGCACCTGTATTGGCAATCAGCAATACATCGCCTTCTTTTGTGGGTGGTAAATGCCGGTCTACGCCCACTATATCAGCGGATTCGCAGATCGGGCCAACAATACTGATCGGGGTAAGCCCTGCCTCTTCATTCAGACGGGTCAGGTTGGCAATATCGTGGTGGGCACCATAAAGCGCCGGACGAATAAGCGAATTCATACCTGTTTCCAGTCCGGCATAAACGCTTGAGCCTTTGGTTTTGATCTGTGTGACACAGGCCAATAAAACCCCGGATTCGGCAACAATATAACGTCCGGGTTCCAGCCATATTTCCAGCCCAGGGCACGCGGTGCGCACCAGCGTCAGGCTTTCGTCCAGCGCGGCCAAATCCAGCGCATTGGCGCCAGCGGTATCAGGTACACCCAGACCACCACCCAGATTGAGCACTTGCAGGTCAGGAAAGTCACCCGCCAGCGATGCCTGCAATTCGGCAATATCACGCCAATGTCCAGGGTCAAGTATACCGCTGCCAGCATGAGAGTGCAGACCTATAATTGTTGCGCCAGCGGCTTTGGCCAATGTGCGCATGTGCGGCAAATCGGCGATGGGAATACCAAATTTGGCACGTACCCCGGCTGTTTGCACATGACGATGATGGCCGCGACTGCGTATCGGGTCTATACGCAATATAATATTTGCCCCGGCGAAAACTGACGGCCAGTGTTCTAACGGGTGCAGGTTATCCAGTGTCAGGCGCACACCGTGCGCCAATGCAGCCTCATATTCCTGGCGGGGTGCAAAATTTGGGGTGAATAAAATACGCTGTGGGTCCATGTCCGGAATTTGGGCAAAAACATGCTTAATTTCTGCAAGCGATACGCATTCTATGCCCAATCCCTCACCGGCTACGGTTCTCAGAACCTCCGGGTGGGCGTTTGCCTTCATGGCATAGAACGCACGATCAACATTGTTCAACTTCATCAGCGCGCTGGCTCGCTGACGTACCGTTTCAATGTCATAAACAAACGCCGCCGCGCCCTCTGGTTTAATAGCCAACAGGGCGGCCTGTTTTGTCACCCACCAGGGCGGGGTGGCTGAACCTGTTGCCGGCAAGGTAACACTTTCTTCCCAGGGGGGACCAAACACCTTGTCTTCAGGCTCGACCTCGACCATTTCATCATGCAAACGCCGCGCCAGCTTCTGGGCCTGGTCTTCGTCTACCACCACGGTAAAATTCAAATCATTGGCCGCCTGACTGACCAGACGAACCGGGTGTTCACGAAACAGTGCCAATGCGGGCGTCAGCTTGTGCAAAATTGTGCGAATGCCCCGCCCAACAAGGCTGACAGAAGCACAATTGCGTAAAATACTAACCCGGCATAATGATGCCAGATCGGTTTGCAACTGTTCCAGCGCCGCTTCATCCAGATTTTGGCCCGCATCCAGCGAAACAGTAACGCTGGCTTCAGATGTGGAGACTAAATCAACAGACAAATTGTTGTGCTCAAACGCGGCAAAGGCCTTGGCCAGAAACCCCGCCTCACCCCACATGGCGGATGAGGTCATGGAAACCAGAATAATGCCGCGCTTGATCGTTATTGCCTTGACGCGAGCATTGGTATCAGCGGGCCTGGCGCTGATGTACGTGCCTTCAGCCTCAGGCTGCATGGTGCATTTTATCTGCACCGGAATTTGTGCGCGGCGCACCGGAGGCAGTGCCCGTGGGTGCACAACCTTGGCACCCATCAGAGCAATCTCATGGGCCTCGTCATAACTAAGGTCTTTAAGAAGACGCGCCGAAGATGTCAGGCGCGGATCTGCGCTAAACATGCCCGGCACATCGGTCCAGATGTCCAACCGTTGTGCCTGTAGTTTCGCGGCAAAAAGCGCCGCTGAAACGTCTGACCCGCCACGGCCAAGCAACACCGTTTCATCTTTGGCATTACGCGCAATAAACCCCTGGGTCAGCACCACATCACCAGACAAGGCACCCAGTATTTCCTGCAAGGCTGGATCAGCTCCATCTTCGCATATTGCACCAAGGTGTTGATGCGCATGCCCTGCTCGATCCTGTTGTACACAAACCAGCCCATCGCGGGCATCAAACAGTGAAACCGCCAGACCTTGTGCATTTAGCCGCGCAAAGCCCAGCGCAGTAGCCATAACTTCACCTTCAGCCAGAATACGGGCGCGGACACGCGGGCTTGCTTCACCAACCAGTGTAATGCCGCCCAACCACCGCTTAAGGCGGTCAAGAGATGGTGCGATCAGCGCTTCACCATCTACACCCAGATCATTGGCCAGATCGATGTGGCATTGGGCGATCGCGCTTAACTCTTCTGCCCCGTCTTCAGACAAAGCATTTTCAATGGCAGCCTCCAGCATATTGGAAACTTGCGATAACGCAGAATGCACAATCAAGGGCCGCTCATCGGCATTTATATGCGCACGAAGAATACCTTCTATTGTTTCCCAGCGGGCTAATGAGGACACACTTGTGCCACCAAATTTTGCCACCACCCAGGGACGCGCATCCGTTTCGGACTTCATTTCAAACTCCAGCGCCGATTAAGGCAAATTTAAGCGGGCCTTCTTGGGCAGCCAGACGGCTAATGTCCAGCACCAACTTTACATTCAGGCGTTTTGTTCTGCAAAAAAACCTTGCCCTTGTTGTTTTATTGTATTAGCACGCTAATACAAATATGCAAGAGGTACACTGTGACAATCAACGATTCAGATACATCAGGAGGCGACAACAAACGTGCGCAAGAAAGCACCTTGTTAGAGGCGTTTTCGGCGTTCAAAACACCGCAAGAGCTGGAGCTTTTTCTTACAGACCTTTGCACGCCGGCAGAATTGCGGGCACTGGCCTCACGGTGGCAGGTTGCGCAATTGCTGGATGAGGGCAACATTTCTTACCGTGACATTAGCGAACAAACCGGTGCCAGCACAACCACTGTGGGACGGGTCGCACGGTTTTTAAACGAGGAGCCCCACCAGGGTTACCGGTTGGCACTTGATCGTGTGCAGGGGTAAATCATGAACAACATATTACGTATTGCCGTTCAAAAAAAAGGCCGCCTGGCAGATGACAGCATCCGGCTTTTGAAACAAGCCGGGCTTGGCATATTTCGCAACCCGGGGGCGCTGACCTGCCGGGCGCAAGGACTGCCCGTAGAGTTACTGTTCGTTCGTGATGATGATATTCCTTCACTGGTTGCCAAGGGCGTTTGTGATCTTGGTATTGCTGGCGAAAATGTTTTGCGCGAAGAGGCGCTGGAAGCGCTTGCAGAAACAAACCTGCAAACCGTCCGGGCGCTAGGGTTTTCACGCTGCACCTTGAAACTGGCCGCGCCGCGAGACGGAGGCATTAAGGCAATAACAGACCTTGCGGGCATGAAAATTGCTACTTCCTATCCGGAAATCCTAAAAGAGTTTTTGTGCGATCAGGATATAACGGCTGAGTGCGTCACCTTAAAAGGCGCCGTTGAAATTGCCCCGGCACTAGGCCTTGCAGATGTCATTTGTGATCTGGTTTCCTCCGGAGCCACGCTGGCAGCCAACGGCCTCGTTGATTTTGCCACCGTTATGCAAAGCGAGGCGCTTCTGGTGCGCTCACCCGCACGCTGGAATGATGACAAGGAAGCCCTTTTGGCCCGGTTATTGAGGCGCATTGACGGCGTTCTGGCCAGTCGGGCCACCAAATACATCATGCTCAATGCACCCAAAGATGCCATAGAGGACATTACCGCATTGCTGCCGGGGGCTGATGCCCCAACCATTATGCCGCTGGCCGGACGTGACGACCAGATGGCCGTGCATGCGGTCTGCCGGGAAACCATTTTCTGGGATACACTGGAGCAGCTTGAAGCACGCGGTGCCCATGCCATTCTGGTTCTGCCCATTGAAAAAATGATGGGCTAGGTGTGTGGTCATGGATATTCTGAACTGGAACCAGTTAAGCAAGGCTGAACAGGAAAAGGCCTTACAACGCCCTGCCATGCAAGGTCGAGAATGCCGCAAAGCTGTAGGGCAAATCATTACAGCGATCAGGGAAAACGGTGACGAAGCCATTCGTGAGTTTTCCAATCGCTTTGATGGTGTTGTGCCAGCACAATTACAAACCGGACAAAATGAGATTGAAACGGCCTGGGCTGAGCTAGACGACGAGCACCAAAGCGCCATGCGTCGTGCCCATGATAATATAGCCCGCTTTCACCGCGCCCAATTGCCGAAAGATCTGGAAATTGAGGTTGAGCCCGGTCTTGTATGCAAACGTTTGGCACGTCCGCTGGATTGTGTTGGCATTTATGTGCCGGGCGGCAGTGCGCCATTATTTTCTTCGTTATTGATGGCGGCTATTCCGGCAAAGCTGGCAAATGTGGGCCGCATTATTGCAGCAAGCCCGCCGGGACGTGATGGAAAAGTGGCACCCATTATTCTGGCCGCAGCAAAATTGTGCGGCATTGATGAGGTTTATTGTGTTGGCGGCGCGCAAGCTGTTGCCGCCATGGCGTTTGGTACAAAAAGCATTCCCCGCGTCGATAAAGTTTTTGGTCCCGGAAATCAATGGGTAAGCGAAGCCAAGACACAGGTTACGCAAATAACGGGTGGCCCTGCCATTGATTTACCCGCAGGGCCCAGTGAGGTCATGGTGCTGGCGGATGAGCGCGCAAACCCGGCATGGGTTGCCGCCGACCTGCTCAGCCAGGCCGAACACGATCCACAGGCGCACTTAATATTACTCTGTTTGAGTACAAACACCGCAAAAACAATAGAGCATGAAGTGTTGCAACAACTGAACACGCTATCCCGCGCAGATATTGCCCGTGCCGCGCTTGGTAATGCCCGCCTGATCGTGGTTAAAAGCGTGGTTCAAATGCTGGATATTGCCAACACTTATGCACCAGAGCACCTGATTATCCAGATCGAAGGGGCCGACGAGTTTGTGCCTGAGGTACGCAATGCCGGCTCTGTCTTTATCGGTGCTTACACCCCTGAGGCGTTGGGGGATTATGCCAGTGGCACCAACCATGTTTTGCCCACTGCCGGTGCAGCACGCGCTTATAGCGGCCTTGGCACCCAAAGTTTTATGAAATTCATTACCGTGCAACGCGCAACGCAAGACGCGCTTGTCGCCCTGGGGCCAACCGTACAAACGCTGGCACAACTGGAGGGACTGGAGGCCCATGCCAATGCCATCACCCTGCGCCTGGGTAACGCCTTATGAGCACCCTGATCGACAAAATTGCCCGGCCAGAAATTGCCAGCCTTACCCCGTATGCCGCGCGCGGCGGTGCGCGGGCAGAAGCGTTACAACTGGATGCTAATGAAAACCCCTGGGCGCCACCCGGTGCAAGTGGGCCGTGGAACCGCTATCCAGAGCAACAACCCGCTGCATTAGTCTCACGTTTGGCGGCGCTATACGGCGTTGAGCACGATCAGTTGTTACTCACCAGAGGCGCTGATGAGGGTATTGACCTCTTGTTTCGGGCAACCTGCCAGGCGGAGCAAGATGCGGCCCTGATAACGCCGCCGACCTTTGGGCTTTATGCTGTCGCTGCACAGGTTCAAGGAGCGAAACTTGTCTCTGTGCCTCTGGACGAAAATTTTGGCCTGAAGATTGATGGCATTATTGCCGCCATACAAGACAACCCGGTCAAGCTTGTTTTTCTGTGCAGCCCCAACAACCCTACCGGCAATATGATTACCCGCGACGACGTATTGTCGATGGCTAAGGCGTGCCCGGACCAGCTTGTTGTTGTTGATGAGGCCTATATCGAATTTGCCGATACGCCCAGTCTGGCTGCCGATATAGGTGTCACTCCCAATCTGGTCGTCTTGCGAACCCTATCCAAGGCTTATGCCCTTGCCGGGGCGCGTTTGGGGGCTGTGCTGGCGGGTCCGCCGGTGATCAATTTATTGCGTAAGGTTCTGCCGCCTTACCCGTTGGCGGCACCGGTCATTGCCGAAGTTAGCCGCGCCCTTGCCCCGGTAAATATGGCCATATTTGCAGAACGCATCATCCGGATTAAACAAGAAAGGGCACGTATATCTGACGCGCTCAGTTGCTCTACTTTCGTAGATAAAATCTGGCCGTCATCTGCCAATTTCCTGCTAGTGAAATTAAAACCCGATACAGACATTACGGCACGCCTGAAACAGCAGACCATTCATGTGCGTGATTTTTCAAATCTGGGCGAGGGCATGATCCGCATCAGCATTGGTGCGCCAGAAGAAAATGATGCCCTGTTGGCTGCTTTTGGTGTTGATCCTGAAAACACAATCGCGGAGCGCGGTGCTGTTATTTCCCGCCAAACCAGCGAGACACAAATCAGCGCACTGGTGTCGCTTGATCGCCCTGAGCCTGTGCACATTGAAACCGGCATTGGGTTTTTCGACCACATGCTGGAACAAATCGCCCGCCATGGCGGTTTTTCGCTTGTCCTTAATGCCAAGGGCGATCTGCATATTGATGAACACCACACAGTTGAGGATTGCGCCATTGTACTGGGGCAGGCCTTGCGCGAGGCCCTGGGAGACCGCGCCGGTATTGGCCGCTATGGCTTTACCCTGCCTATGGATGAGGCACAGGCCCGTATAGCTATTGACCTTTCCGGGCGGCCAGCATTTCGTTTTGATGCCGAGATTTCTGAAACAGGTGCTGGCGAATTGAGCGGTCAGATGGTCCCTCATTTTTTTGAAACCCTTGGCCAACACCTGGGCGCTGCCATTCACATAGAGGCAGAAGGGCGGAACACCCACCACATTATAGAGGGTATTTTCAAAGGCTTTGGCCGCGCACTGCGCCCTGCGCTGGCGCGTCAGGGTAGCGCCATTCCTTCAAGCAAGGGGGTTTTGTGATGACATTAACCTCCCCCGTTATGATTGCTGATACCGGCTGCGCCAATCTGGCTTCTGTGCGTTTTGCTTTTGCTCGCCTGGGCGTAACCACCGTAACAAGCGCTAAGCCTGAGGTGCTGCAAAAGGCAGACCGTCTGGTGCTGCCCGGCGTCGGCTCGGCAAACGCTGGCATGGCTGCGCTTAACAAATACGGCCTGGCTGAAATGCTTGAAAATTATGAGCGCCCCCTGCTTGGTATTTGTCTGGGAATGCAATTGTTACTCAAAATGAGCAAAGAAGGGGATACACCGTGCCTTGGGCGCTTTGACGGTATAGCCGAGGCCTTGCCACCGCGCGCTGGCCCGGTTCCCCACATGGGGTGGAATACGCTGGGTATCGCTAAAAAAAATGCGCTCCTGAAGGGCATTAACGATGGCGACTATGCCTATTTTGTACATTCTTATGCGGTAAAACCGGATGCCAATACCATTGCCGTCACAAATTACGGCATGGCTTTTTCATCCATCATACACCGCGACAATATTTATGGCTGCCAGTTTCACCCCGAACGCTCCGGTTCCGTCGGTGCGCGAATTTTGCAAAACTTTCTGGGAGCAAGACCATGATTTGGCCCGCAATAGACCTTATGGGTGGACAGTGCGTGCGGTTGCACAAGGGTGATTTTTCGCAAAAAACAAAATACGACGCCGACCCCCTGGCCCGCGCACAAAGCTTCGCCGCCGCCGGTGCGACAGCGCTGCACGTGGTGGATTTGGATGGCGCGTGGGAGGCTTCCCCCCGGCATAGCGCCCTGATAACACAGATTGCTTCTGAAACAGGACTAACCGTGCAGGCTGGCGGCGGCATTCGCACCCGCGAAGGTATAAAGCTTTTGCTGGATGGCGGCGTTTCGCGGGTCATCATTGGCTCGTTAGCCATAACTGCACCCAAGACCGTTCTGGGATGGCTTAAAGAGTTTGGCCCAAAGCGGATTATTTTAGCCCTTGATGTTCACATTGAAAACGGCACCCCCATGCCCGCCATAAGAGGGTGGCAAGACCGTAGCGCCATTACCCTGTGGGAAGCGTTAGATGGTTTTGGTGATCAGGCCGCCAATATACTCGTGACCGACATTGACCGTGATGGTGTTCTTGGCGGTGCCAATGCAGCGCTTTATGCGCAGATCAAAACGCGACACCCTTCGCTCAACCTGCTCGCCTCTGGTGGCATTGGCGCACTTGAAGATATTTCTTTCGTTCGCAAGGCCGGTGCAGATGGTGTGATTATTGGCAAGGCGCTATATGAAAACCGCTTTTCATTGTCGGAGGCGCTGTCATGCTGGCCAGACGTATAATTCCCTGTCTTGATGTTATGGATGGCATGGTGGTCAAGGGGGTACGCTTTGCGGGCCATGAGGTGGTTGGCGACGGTGTTGATCTGGCGCGACGTTATCGCAATGAGGGCGCGGACGAGCTGGTCTTTTATGACATCACAGCCAGCCCGCAAAACCGCCGTGTTGATACCAACTGGGTTGGCCGCATTGCCTGCGAGCTGGACATTCCCTTTACCGTCGCGGGCGGCATCCGTAGCGTCGAAGATGCGGCCCAGGTTTTAAGCGCCGGTGCCGACAAGGTTTCCATCAACTCACCAGCCTTGCAAAACCCTCAGCTTATCAATGATCTCAGCCTTCGTTTTGGCCGCCAGTGCGTGGTAGTTGGCATAGACAGTTTCTGGGATGGCCAAAACTGGCTGGTCAAGGCCCTGACCGGCGATCCCGATAAAACCATAACCACGACGTGGAAAACTATGGACTGGCTTACAGAAGTGCAAAAGCGCGGCGCCGGTGAAATTGTGCTTAATTGCATGAACGAGGATGGCCGAAGGGCAGGCTATGACTGCCAACAACTTTCGATCATGCGAAAAAAATGCGCCGTGCCATTAATCGCCTCAGGCGGGGCAGGAAAGGCAGAAGACTTTGCCGACGTGTTTGCTAATGCCAATGTCGATGGCGCCCTAGCCGCCAGCGTGTTTCACAAAAACATCCTCACCATCCCGACCCTAAAAACTTACCTTCGCACGCAAAATATAGAGGTGCGCCCATGACGCTTCCCAACAACCTGCAAAATCTGGACTGGCAAAAAGGCGGCGGCCTGATCCCCGTCATCGTGCAGGATGCGCAATGTACCACCGTGCTTATGCTGGGGTACATGAACGAAGAAGCCCTGGCGGCGAGCCTGAAAACCGGGCTGGTCACGTTTTTCAGCCGCTCTCGCAACAAACTATGGCAAAAGGGAGAAACCAGCGGCAACACCCTGAAACTGGTCAGCATAGAGACCGATTGCGACCACGATGCGTTATTGGTTGTCGCTGAACCAGTCGGCCCGACCTGCCATCTGGGTACGACGTCCTGCTTTGCAGGCGGCCTTCCGCCCGGACCGGCCTGGTTAGGCGAGCTGTCTCGCATTATTGATGAGAGGTCCACCGCCGACCCGGCCAGCAGCTATACAGCACAGTTGCTGAACGGGCCGGTCACGCGTGCAGCGCAAAAGGTTGGTGAAGAAGGCGTCGAAGTTGCCCTGGCGGCGGTAAGCGATGACCCGAACGCCTTATCAGAAGAAGCCGCTGATCTGATCTATCATTTGATGGTGCTGCTGCGCGCCCGAGACCTCAGCGTTGCTGACGTGATGGCTGTTTTGCAACAGCGTCACCGTGGCACTGGATGAACGCTAACAAATGTGTCACCCTCAGACATTGGAGGGTGTTATGATGCGTTTATCAGTTTTTATTTTTGCGGCTATGGTAATGATTGCAGGCTGTGGTCAAAATAAAATTTCTTCACCCCAAAAACATGCCCCGGTTAAGGAAATACCCGTTGTTGGTGAAGGGCAAATGATTCCCATCACCACCGAAAAGGGTGATTTCAAAGTATGGACCAAAAAAGTCGGCGACAATCCGGATATCAAGGTTCTGCTTCTTCACGGTGGGCCAGCAATGACTCATGAAATTTACGAAATTTTTGGCAAACATTTTCCGGACGCCGGCATTGAGTTTTATTATTATGACCAGCTTGGTTCTTATTTTTCGGATCAACCGGACGAACCCGACTTGTGGAAAACTGCGCGGTTTGTTGATGAGGTCGAACAAGTGCGTCAAGCTCTGGGCTTGGGGCCAGACAATTTTTACCTTTTTGGCCAGTCCTGGGGCGGTATTTTAGCGATGGAATACGCCCTCGCCCATCAGGACAAACTAAAGGGGCTTGTCATTGCCAACATGATGGCCAGTATCCCCGAATATAACAACTATGCCGCCAATGTGCTGATGGCGGATATGGACCCAGACGTGCTGGCACAACTAAAGGCGTATGAAGCAGAAAAAGACTACGCTAACCCGCGCTATACCGAACTGTTGATCGAGCATCATTATATCTACCATGTATTGCGTATGCCCGTCGATGAGTGGCCCGATGAAATCAACCGCGCTTTTGGTCACCTTAATACCGATATTTACATCCCCATGCAGGGGCCTAGCGAACTTGGTGCCAGCGGTGTTCTTGGTCAGTGGGACCGTCGTGCCGATCTAAAACGGATACATGTACCAACCCTCATCATTGGGGCGTCTCATGACACCATGGACCCCGAACATATGGCGTGGATGGCCGGTCAGGTACAAAATGGCCGTTTCCATTTATGTCCAAACGGGTCTCATTTATCACAATATGATGATGAAGAAAATTTCTTTGAGGGTTTGATCCGGTTCATCCAGGATGTTGATCGCGGTACTTTTTAGCGAAACCGCCGGACAAAAGTTATTCAAATTATTGTGGTTGGCTCAGTCGTTTCTTAATGGTTCTTTGCCATTATGCCTTTTGGGACATGAAGGGCATAAGAATGAACAAGGTCGAACTGGTCAGACCCAATGAACTAAGCACAGAAGATCTGGCGCTTTGGGCGCGCTGGCGAAGCGCCGATGCTGATATGGCCAGCCCCTATTTTTCACCTGATTGGTCACAGGCTGTGGCAAAGGTCCGTGACGACATACGCGTTGCCGTTTTCTTTAATTCAGAGGGCCACAAAAGCGCTTTTTTACCCTTGCAGCGCCCCTCCCGGCTTGTTTTACAGCCCGCAGGTGGCCCCCTTTGTGATTACCAAGGTGCCATTGGCGCTTCTGGACAAATGCTGGATATACAAAACCTGCTGAAAACCACCGGGGCAAGCCGGTATGACTATAACAACCTGCTCGCCAAACAGGCTAGTTTTGCCCGCCACGCCCGCGAAATTCATGTGTCGCGGGTCATTGATCTTACTCAGGGTCACGATGCCTATTTGCAAAACCGCAGAGATAACGGGTCCAGCGAAACCAAGCGTGCGCGTAAGCGTAAGCGTAAACTTTCCCGCGACATTGACCCCGTCCGCTTACAGCCCAATTGTCAAGATCCTGAGCTTTTCGAACAGCTGCTAACGTGGAAAAGCAACCAATACAAACGCACCGGGCAAACCGATGTTTTTAATAGTGGTTGGGCTTTGTCACTGGTTCGTAGTTTGTTTGAAACCCCCAGTGACGATTTGGGCGCTCGCCTTTTTGCGCTTTATGCTGGTGATAGACTGATTGCCCTTAATTTATGCTTGTACTCAGGCACAGTTCTGCATAGTTGGTTTATTGCTCACAACCCGGAATTTTCTCATTTTTCACCTGGCTTGATTTTATTTGAAGAAATGATCGAGCATGCGTGCCAAACCGGAATTACAGAAATTGACCTTGGGGCTGGTGATTACCGCTTCAAACTTAATCTTGCCAATGCAGCGCGGCCATTATGCGACGGTTTTGTGGGTACAAACGCACTATCAGCGCGTGTGCGCAAACTGGAGTATGATATGCGTGATGTGTTTGAGGCTCTGCCTCTTGGGCCTGTGTCGGCATGGCCCGGCAAGGCAATGCGGCGACGTGACCTCAGTCGTGGGCTAAAATTGTGTTGAAAAATTAACTCGCCAAACACGCTTGCCTCGTTTACATCGCAATGAGCACGTAAACGGGAGAGTTTTCATGAGATTATTTGCGCTGACCTGCCTTGGCCTGAGCCTGCTTCTTACCGCCTGTAATCCGGTCAAAAAAGAAACAAAAGAAGACCCACCTGTCAGCACAGGTGATCAACCAGAGTTTTCCGGTGATTTTGATCCCGCGCAGAAAAACCTGATGGTTGGCAAGGCATATCTGGATGAAAACAAAAACGCACCCGGCGTCATTACCACCTCAACCGGCCTGCAATATAAGATAGTCAAATCTGGGCCTGAAGAAGGAGAGCACCCCTTTGCTGGCCAGTTTGTTTGTGTGCATTATCAGGGCACATCAATTGATGGCAAAGAATTTGACAGCTCTTATAGTCGTGACGTGCCTATTGTTTTTCCTTCAAACCGCCTTATTAAAGGCTGGGTAGAGGCGCTTGGCCTTATGCGTGCCGGTGATGAATGGATGTTGTATGTCGCCCCCGAACTTGCCTATGGCACCAGCGGCACAATGGGTGGTCCCATAGGGCCAAACGAAACGCTGGTTTTCAAAATCAACCTTATTAAGCTGATGGAGTTGACCGCTAATGAGTACCGCCAGACCTATGCCATCAACCCGGCGCTAGATTGTTCTGCTACGCCCTGATGAGTGCTGACGAAGCCAAATTACGAGAAATTCTGGCCACGCTGATTGGTTTTGATACGGTTTCACGTAACTCAAACCTGCAACTCATTGACTGGGTAGAGGGTTATCTTGGTGCGCTTGGTGCCGTATGCGCCCGCGTGGTCAATGATGATGGCAAAAAGGCAAACTTTTACGCCAGTCTTGGCCCGATGGTGCCAGGCGGCCTCGTGCTTTCCGGTCATACCGACGTCGTGCCCGTGGATGGTCAAAACTGGACCAGCGATCCTTTTTCTCTCACCCAAAAAGATGAACGGTATTATGGGCGCGGCACATGCGATATGAAGGGGTTTATTGCCTGCGCCCTAACCGCAGCATCAGATTTTGCCAGGGCAGACCTGGCTCGGCCCGTACATTTTGCCTTTTCCTATGATGAAGAGGTGGGTTGTCTTGGTGCCCCATCGCTGATCGAAGCCATTGCGCGTAACCTGCCAAAACCCGCAGCCGTTTTGGTGGGAGAACCAACAGATATGCGCGTTGTCGGCGCTCATAAAGGGCAAAACTCCTATCGCGTGTGCGTCTATGGAAAAGAAGCCCATTCCAGCTTACCCCATAAAGGCGCTTCGGCGGTAATGGCCGCCGGGCTATTGATGGCAGAGCTTGATGGTATTGCCAAAGACTTGCAACGCTCCGCCGATCCGCACAATCCGTTTGACCCCCCCTATGGCACGCTGACCATCGGTTTGGTTCGCGGTGGCACGGCGGTAAATATTATTGCCCGTGAGTGCACCTTTCACTGGGATTTGCGACCCCTGCCCAGCGATGATTGCGCAGCCATAGAGGCCCGCTTTACGCGCAAGGTTCACGAAATTGAAGCCCAAATGCGCAAAACTGCACCCGACGCCAGAATAGAGTTTGAGCGCATGACCTCGGCACCGCCGCTTGCCGCCGACCTGCAAAGCGCCGCAGAGCATATCGCCAGGCTTCTTACTGGCGATAACCAGAGCCGCACGGTTTCCTATACGACCGAAGCCGGGCATTTCCAGCGGGCTGGCTTCCCGGCTGTGGTTTGCGGCCCTGGTTCCATAGAGCAAGCCCACAAACCTGATGAGTATGTGGAGATAAGCCAGTTAAATCTGTGCCTGAAAACCTTAAGGAAATTGCCGCAGCATTTAAGCGCCTGATTTTGGGCGTCAGCCGCCGCGCAATTGTGCTTTGACAAAAAATCCGATGAGCAGTGCAACAATGGCCACAGCTTGCAAACCCACACGCCAGCGCATGATTTTATTGCTTTTCGCCTTGGCTTCATCCCCGCCGCGCGCCATGGTTGTCACACCCCAGATAAGCGTCACAACGACCATGAGCACCGCAACAACAATAACGGTATTGATAAAAATCAGCATGATTACGCTCTTTCCTAACTACGCCCCTAACTACGCCAACGCAAAGTGGCTGGTTTTACCGGGTTAACAAAGTCACGACCTTCTGTCTGGCTATCAACCCATTCCTGCTTCAGTTTGAAATACCACATGGCCTGAACATCTGCATCATGGATCAACATCAATTTAGGGTCAAACCCCAACCCCCTCTGCTGTGCCTGAACCGCATCACGGTCCTGGCCTGCAAAGGTTAAAATGGCTTTGCGCAACAAAAAGTCTGGAACGACACTCATTAAAGGATGATCCCAGTAAAGCGCAATGGTGATAATTGTTTGCGTTTCATCTACAGGGGTTACGGCGGTAAAAATCGTCACTTGTCGCCCACCGACCAAAATATATTCTGTGCGCAAGCCCGGTAGTTCAAACCTGATCTCTGTTTGTGGTTTTGATCCCAACAACCGGTATAAAAAAGAATTTGATGATGGCACATGCGGCAACATGGTAAAGCCGTGCTTCACCGGGCCAAAGGCTTTTTGTTTTTCGTGTACGGATTTTTCTGTACGCCACCACCATTGGCGATGGATGTAAGGGATGTGTGCCGGATCCATCAGTCCGATCACTGCGTGGTCCACTGGGCAGTCAAAAACCATGGAAACGTGCAAGCGAGGCACGGTGTTTTCAACATGGTCCAGGCGTGGTGCCGGTATGGTTGGTTCGGCACCTTCTTCTGCACCAAGGTAAATCCAGATAAGCCCCTGTGCCTCATCCACCGCAAACCTGCGTGTTTGTATCCGCGAAATATCCATGCCCGAAGCCTGCTCTTCGGTAAGCGAGGGAATGGCACGACACACCCCATCAACACCAAAGCGCCAGCCATGATAAGGGCACTCTATCATGGTTTCCCCGCACGTGTTTTCAACTTGCCGGCCCACAGAAAGGGGCATTGCCCTATGCGGACAAATGTCACGTAACGCAAAAACCTGGCCCGCGCCGTCACGGCCAATAAGCACAGGCTCACCCGCAATTTGTACAGCCTGCGGCACGCCGGTTTTCACCTGCGTAGAAAGCGCGCCAAAATACCAGAGGTTTTGTAAAAACATGCTGTTGTTCTAGCGTGCAAGGCACACAAAGCAAGACAAAGGGCACCGCGCTCTTGCAAAGGTGTGCCTTTCGCGCTAGCCGCATGATCAAAGGGAGGCCGTTATGGGGCGTAAACTAAAAGCTATCTTGTTTATTGTGTTGACTTTGATTGTAGGTGTGTCCTGGTTTTGGTGGCGCACCATGAGCTGGACAGGCGAACTGACCACCTTGTCAGCGCACTATGATGGCACGTGCGAAAGCGTTGAGGGTATTTATGGCGCTGAAGACATTGTTATCGACCATGAAAACAACCTCGCCTATGTTTCCAGTCATGACCGCCGCAATCCGGAAACAAAAGGCTCTATCTGGGTCTTGCCAACAAACGCACCGGGCGAGGCCCATGCTCTGACTTTAACGGGTTATGATGCAGAGCGGTTTTCTCCTCATGGTGTTGATCTGTGGGTTGGTGCGGATGGTGTGCGTCGCCTGTTTGTTATTGATCATGGTGACTGGTCATTAAACCGGGTGGTTATCTTTCGTGTTGAAGATGACGCGCTGGTTTTTGAACGCGCCATCGCTAACCCCCTTATCAAACGCCCCAATGACATTGCTGCCGCCAGCCAGAGTGCCTTTTATGTAACCAACGACCTGGGTGCCGGTTATGACAGCCAGGGCGAGTTTTTCGAGGTTCTGTTTCGACAAGTCAAAGGCAATCTGGTGTATCATGATGGTAGCAAGGCCAGCATTGTTGCCGACAAGATCGGTTACGCTAACGGCGTTGCTGTTAGCAACGATGGTTCAAGCGTTTATCTTGGGGCAATTATTGATCAATCGGTGCGCTTTTTTTCACGCGACGTTGCCAGCGGCGCGCTAACCCTTGTTGATGAAATTGTTCTGGGTACTGGCGTTGATAACATTGATGTGGATGAAGAGGGTGTGCTCTGGATAGGCGCCCACCCCAAACTTCTGACGTTTTCAAAACACGCCAAGAATGAGGCCGATCGCAGCCCCTCGCAAATTATTCGTGCCGACCCGGTAAACAAAACCATAAAAGAGATTTACCTTAGCCACGGAGACCCCCTCTCCGGTGCTTCTGTGGGCGCACATTCAGACGGCACCCTTTTAATTGGCGGTGTTTTTGATCCACGGGTTCTGGTTTGTACCAACGATAAACCCGCGCCTTAACCTTAAAACATATAGATGAAAGAAAGGATGTTTCAGTGACCAACCAGACCAAATTCGATGTTCTTGGCATCGGCAACGCCATCGTTGATGTTATTGCACCCGTAGACGATGTTTTTTTAGGCCAGAACGATATTACCAAGGCCTCTATGACGCTTATCGACGAGGAACGGGCACAGGGCCTGTACGGTGTTTTTCCGTCCGCTGCTGAAACATCCGGCGGCTCTGCGGCCAATACTATTGCGGGTATCGCCGGGTTAGGTGCTCACACGGCGTATTGTGGCAAAGTTGCCGATGATGAACTGGGCAAAACCTTTGCTCATGATTTACGAGCAACGGGCGCCGCTTTTGAAACAGCGCCGCTGGTTGGTGGCCCTGGAACCGCGCGTTGTCTTATCGCCGTTACACCCGACGCTCAGCGCTCCATGTCCACATACCTGGGTGCATCCTCGCTTTTTTGCGTAGATGATCTGGATGAAGACATGATCCGGGATGCGGCCATCACTTATATGGAAGGGTATTTGTTTGATCGGGACGCGGCCAAACAAGCTTTTGTCCATGCCGCCGAAATTGCTACAGCAGCAGGGCGCAAAACGGCGCTGACCCTTTCTGATCTTTTTTGCGTGGATCGGCATCGACAATCATTTTTACACCTTATTCGGGGACACATTGATATTCTCTTTGCCAACGAGGCTGAGCTGCTGGCGCTTTACGAAACTGTCGATTTTGATAAGGCACTGGCTCGCGTGCGAGAGGATTGTGCTTTTGCAGCCGTAACGCGCAGCGAAAAGGGCTCTGTTTTGTTGAGTAAAGAAGAAATGATCAACATCAATGCCGCGCCTGTTGAAAAGGTAGTTGATACAACGGGTGCAGGTGACCTTTATGCCGCCGGTGTTTTATATGGCCTTTCTCGTAACTTGCCATTAGCAGAATGTGGCCGCATCGGCTCTGTTGCAGCGGCAGAGGTGATTTCACATTACGGGGCCAGAGCCCAAACAAACCTGCGCATTCTTTCTGGCCTTGGTGTCTCCTCGTGATTTAATACACCAACATAACCCTGTTTTATGTAGTTATGGCCTGACGGTTAACGCCCCGGAAACGGCTTTGTTGTTACAGCATAAAGGTTAAGGCTGTTTTGCGGCTGTCATTACCCAAGGGTTGTTTTGTGAATTTCCACCGGCGCATTCGATCTAGTCTGACCTTCAAGGCCCTCTTGTTATATAGCTTGATCGCCCTTGTTGCTTCCTTTGGCGTGATTATCCTGAGCGCAATAATAGAACAACACGATCGCAATGCCCTTTCGCAGGTGCAGGGCCTGACCCTTGCCAAAGCAAGCGCCTCTGCCCTGGCACCTGCACTGTTAAAAGGTGATGTTGCTGTTGTCGAACTAACGCGCGTGCGCCTGAGCGGTCAAACAGGTGTGATTGATATTCGTGTTTTGGATGCAAATGGAGCGTTGCTGGTCCCTGTTACAAATACACAAACAAACCCGGGGACAGGGGCATATCCCGGTTTTTCACGCACCATTGCCTCCGGACAAACCAGCGCGCATACAAAAAATGGCGTTTTGCATAGCGCTGTACCGATCTATGATGAGGGGCGCTTACGCGCTGTCGTGACGCACGCCTATAACTTAACCTTGAACAAAACCAGCCTGTTAAGCCTGATTAATAAAAACATCTGGCGGGGAGCTATTTTGTTCGGGGTGGTCGTTCCTGCGGGCCTTTTAACCTTTATCCGCCTTTTGACGCCGTTGGGTGCATTAAATCAGGCCGCTGCCAAAGCGGCGGCTGGAGATTTATCTGTTCGCCTTGATATTAAAGGTAATGACGAGCTTGCTGTTTTGTCTTCAAACTTTAACACCATGCTTGATCGCCTAAAAGCCAATTTTGACAGAACACGCTGGCTGGCTTACGGCGACAACCTGACCCGCCTTGCCAACAAAACCGCATTTAATGAACAGTTACAAAAACTGGTTAGACTAGAACGCCCGCCCGGTGCTCTTTTGCTTATTGATATTGATGGTTTCAAGCGTTTTAACGATGCTTACGGGCAAGAGGAAGGAGACCGCATTCTCACGATTATCGCGGGACGGCTTCGGGCTGTGGTTAATGCTCACGCACCCACGTTTGCTGCAACGTCTGGTAAAAACCGACCCCTGTTGGCCCGGCTCTCTGGTGATGAATTTGGCCTTCTTGTTCCCGGCGCACGATCTGCGCCAGAAATTCAAAACACTGCCGCCGATATACTTGAGGCCATTGCCGCACCGATAGACCTTTCTGGCCATAACACCAACCTTTCTGCCCGCATTGGTATTGCGCTTTATCCTCATGATGCCGGAGATGCACACACGCTTTTGACCAGCGTCAATTTTGCCATTGATGAAGCAAAGAAAGATGGGGGGGGTACCTGGAGGTTTTTTGAGCCCTCAATGTCACAAAAAGCAATCCGGCGCATGACCTTACAACGCGAGTTGCGCCGGGCGCTGCAAGACAAAGAGTTTGTCGTCCATTATCAACCCAAAATTGATGTGCGCGAGGGCACAATATCTGGATGCGAGGCGCTGGTTCGCTGGCAGCAACCTTCGGGAAGGCTGGTTGGACCGGGCGAGTTTATTGAAGCCGCAGAAGAATCCGGTCTTATTCGGGAAATTGGTGATTTTGTACTTGAAGAATCCTGTCTTGCTGCTGCACGTTGGGAAAAGCTGGGGCATGATTGTGGTGTTGCCGTCAACGTTTCAGCATTACAATTTGCCAGCAATGATTTTACCAAAACCGTATTTAAGGCCCTAAAACAAGCTGGCTTGCCGCCCTCCAAGCTGGAGCTGGAGCTGACGGAAAGCGTCGCCATGACAAACCCGGAACGAATGCTGGAACAAATCGGCCCATTACGGGAAAGAGGCGTTCGGTTTGCCATTGATGATTTTGGCACCGGCCATTCAAGCCTGGCATACTTAACGCGCCTGCCGTTTGATATTTTCAAAATTGATCAGTCTTTCGTGCAATCCATGACCGAAGACAAACATGCCCGGGTTATCGTACAAACGGTTTTGGCTATGGCAGAAAGCCTGGGTTATAGCACTGTCGCTGAGGGTGTTGAAACGCGGGAACATTTTGCATTTTTGCAACTTCATTGCTGTGATTATGTTCAGGGGTACTATTTTGCCAAACCCATGCCAGAAACCAATCTGGTTAGCATGCTGGAATCAGAAAGGGAAAACCTCACTCACACCGAGCCATCCTCCCCTGAAAAGGACATACAACGCCTGCTTGCTTAAGGTTTCCATGAAAAAAGGGCTTGATCCTTGTCTCAGAAACGCCCACATGAGTCTCACAACTAATTAAGGAGCTTTTTGTGAACACCCGTGCAGAAAAAAGTGATTTTCCGGGCTGGCGCGGCACCACTATTTTGGCGGTTCGTAAAAACGGCAAGACCGTTTTAGCTGGCGATGGCCAGGTTTCGATTGGGCAAACCATTGTAAAAGGAAACGCACAAAAGGTGCGCCCCCTGAGCTCTAGCAATGTCGTTGCCGGGTTTGCGGGCTCTACCGCCGACGCGTTGGCTTTGTTTGAGCGCCTTGAGACCAAACTGGAACAATACCCATCACAACTTGCCCGCGCCTGTGTGGAGTTGGCCAAGGATTGGCGAACTGACCGGTTTTTAAGACGCCTTGAGGCCATGTTGATTGTTGCTGATGCACATTCTTTTTATTTGCTGACCGGGGCCGGAGATGTGTTGGAGCCGGAAAATGATATTGCGGCCATTGGCTCTGGTGGCAACTACGCCCTTTCTGCCGCTCACGCCCTTTACACTTATGAAGATGATGCCGAAGTTATTGCCCGGCGCGCCATGGATATTGCCGCCGATATCTGCGTCTATACAAACAGAAACCTAACCGTAGAAGTTTTAAGCAAAAATGACTGAATTTACCCCCCGGCAAATTGTTGCTGAACTTGATCGTCACATTGTAGCCCAAAGCAACGCAAAACGCGCCGTTGCTGTTGCCCTGCGCAATCGCTGGCGGCGGCGGCGTGTGGATGAGGGCCTCAAGGCAGAAATCACACCTAAAAACATTTTAATGATTGGACCAACCGGCGTGGGCAAAACTGAAATTGCCCGCCGCCTGGCAAAGCTTGCTGGCGCTCCCTTTATTAAAATAGAGGCCACAAAGTTTACCGAGGTTGGTTATGTTGGCCGTGATGTTGAACAGATCATACGCGACCTTATTGAAATGGCCTTGTTGATGGTGCGGGAAAACAAACGCACAGAGGTAGAGGGTCGCGCAAAAAACGCCGCTGAAGAGCGCATTTTAGATGCTCTGGTAGGTGCTGGTGCCAGCCCTGCCACCAGAGAGTCTTTTCGGGCACGCCTGCGCGCGGGCGATCTGGACGAAAAAGAAGTTGACCTTGATCTGTCAGATAACGCCTCGCCGTTTCAGGCTTTCGACATTCCAGGAATGCAAGGCGGCGGCATGGGAATGCTGGATTTGGGAGAAATGCTGGGCAAGGGTCTCGGCGGACGCACCAAATCAAGACGCCTGCGTGTCATTGATGCCCACACACCCCTGATTGAAGAAGAAAGCGACAGACTTTTGGATGAGGCTCAAATTGTATCAGAGGCAATTGCTTCTGTTGAAAACGATGGCATCGTCTTTTTGGATGAAATTGATAAAATTACTGCGCGCTCAGAGCGTCAGGGTGGCGACGTCTCTCGTGAAGGTGTGCAGCGTGACCTTCTGCCACTTATTGAGGGCACCACGGTGAGCACCAAACATGGCCCCGTGCGGACCGACCACATTCTTTTTATTGCCTCTGGCGCCTTTCATGTGGCCAGTCCGTCAGATATGTTGCCAGAGCTGCAAGGCCGTTTGCCCATCCGCGTTGAGCTGCGGGCCCTGACCCGCGATGATTTTCGGCGCATTTTAACAGAGCCTGAAGCATCGTTAATTCAGCAATACATTGCGTTAATGGCAACAGAAGGTGTAACGCTGGACTTTAATGATGAAGCTATTGACGCCATTGCTGATATTTCCGCTCTGGTAAACGCCAGTATAGAAAACATCGGCGCTCGTCGTTTGCAAACGGTTATGGAAAAACTGCTTGAGGAAATAAGCTTTACTGCCTCCGAGCAAGATGGTGAAACGGTTTTTATCAATAAAGACTACGTTTTGGAACGTCTTGAATCGCTTTCACGCAATAACGATCTTTCCAAATTTATTTTATAATTTTGCTGCGCGCCTTAAAAAAACATACCAGGCACCCTTGCCGCCGTGGCGCGTGTGGGCCGGGGCCAAGCCTGAAACGATAGCGCGAAACTCACTGTCCCCCAGCCAGGCAGACAAGCTTGTTCGCAATACCCCTTCATCGCGTTCCCCGCGCCCGGTGATGACCAGCACACAGCGCAAATGTTCGCTATAATGCCCCTCCAGGCGTTGTAATAAATAGGCCTTTGCCTCGTCATGCTTTTTCCCATGAAGATCAATGCGTGCCTGCGCTTCGACACGGCCCCGTCGAATATGCTTATGAGACGATCGGTCTTCTGGCGCGGTGCCGGGCGTTGTTTTTGACTGACGTTCTGGCCTTCTTACGGGCCTCTTTACTGTCTCTTTAAATGATATGGGGTGATGGTTTTTTGTTTTTTCTGGAAGCTCCGCCTGCGCATCGCCCTTTCTTGTTTTTAACGGGGAAACCGTATCTTTTACGCGCTCCCATAGCTCTTGTTCAGCGCCTTCATCTTTGGGCGGGCGCGTCATGATTTTGGCTCACCGGCCCCCTCTGCCCCGGCCCGTGAGCGCGGGATTAAAGCCCACCAGCGTGCTGCGTGTTTGACAATGCCAGCACGACGTCCCGCTTGAAACCCAGAGCCTAAAAACAAATCACCTCGCATCATGCCGTTTATTGCGCCGCCCGTATCTTGTGCAATTGCTAAAAACTGTGTCGGCTCGCCTTTCCAGTCCTTATCATCACGCGGTAAGCGCGTATCAACCCATATCGGTGAGCCCAGAGGATAAACATCGGGATCTACCGCCAAAGATGCGCCCGCCGTTAATGCTGCGCCTTGTGTGCCTATCGGTCCAAGCGCAGGATCATTCACGGGTTTTGCAGCAAAGAAAACATATCGTTTGTTACGATTCATCAAAGCCCTGGTTTTTTCTGGCCCGGACCTTTTCATCCATTTTTCTATAGCACCCTTTGAAGCCTTTCCCGGATCCAACTCCCCTTCTTTAATCAAAACGCGACCTATCGAGGTATAGGGGTGGCCATTGTGCCCGGCAAAGGCGGCACGGATGACCTGGCCGTTTTGATAATGAAGCCGCCCTGAGCCTTGTACCTGCAGGAAAAAAACTTCTGCAGCTGAGCCCCAGGCCAAAGCTGTGCCACCTCTTTCTTTTATTTCTGTTCGCGTCAGGTATGGCACCAGTATCCCGTCTTTTACCTGACCCATAAACTTGCGTCCGTTAACGCCGTTCGCATTAAATTTTTTAGGATCTACAGTTACCAGATCTGGCGGCCTGGAAAAAATGGGCTCGGTAAATCCGGGCGCTGGTTCTGAGCGAACGTCCAGCTCTGGCTCATAATACGCAGTTAGCAAACCGCCCGTTTTCCCGGGTAGCATTAGTGCGCGTGGAACGAAATGATTTTCAAAAAACACACGCGAAGCATCATTTTCAAGAGCCTTCCCCTTTGCCTCTTCGCATGCCGCTTTCCACTGGCTTGCCGCTGTCCAGTCTTTGGAAAAAACCACGCATGAGCGTTGAAAAGCCATAAACGCGACCGCCTGGTTCCCTGACAACCAGCCTGGAAGGGCGGAAAAATCCGGGCGGGTGCCATCAGGTGATAACTCTTTGTCAGCGTCGCTCTTTACCGTCTCTTGTGAAACCAATTCCTTGTCTGTTTGGGCATCAGGCTTTTGGTCTGACGGGCGTTCCCGCTCGCCCTCCGGTGCCTCTTCTGGTTCTGGTAAAGCCGCTGCTTCTTTTTGTGGCACGTCGACCGGTAGAAGGGGGGCTTTATCCGCGCCCGTGGCGCAGCCGACAAGAACCAGACAAACAACCAAAAATACGCGCCACATCAGTATTTATCCTTGTTAAACAAGCGTTTCTACACTGTCTAGCTTCCAGTTTGGGTTGCGAGAGTTGACCTCGCGGACAAACGTCCACTCTTCTGTTGTTGATGTGCTTTCTACGCGTACGTCTTCCGGCGCTTTACTATTAACCTCGCGTGTTGAAATTTCAGCTGAAAAAGACACAATTACGCGCGCCTCTTTTCCTGTTAACGAAGCTTCTTTTATCTCGGCTTTTTTAATGCGGATTATCTCAGTATCAAGCTCTTCCCCCCTGTCTTCACGTGCCTTTATGGCTTCAACATAGCGTGTAAAAACCGCTGGGCTCAAAAGCGCTTTGAGGGTTTTTTTCTCGCCCCGGGAGTACGCTTCCACCACCCGCTCATAGGCGGTTTTGGCCCCGGATAAAAATGTATGTGGTTCGAAGTTGTTATCAGCAGCATGTATGGCCTCAAGGCCTGCAGCGGCTGGTCCGGTAAACGCAGGGCGCAGCGGTGTGGGAGCGGCCTGTTTAATGGGCTTTTGCCCAGGGGCGCTAATCTGTGTTGGCGCAGGCGGCGGCGCACCAACATCTTTACCCAAAACGTTATAAAGCTTTATCAGCACAAAGCCGGCTATTGCGGCAAAAACAATGATTTGCATCATGGCCATCGTTATCATCCTTATTCGTTCACGCGCAGTATAATAACTTTTATACAAGGAAGTCAGCCCGAAGCTTGCTGCAAATCACACAGCGTGCTAGCAGCCCGCACACCTGATAATAATGAGTTTGAAAAATGAGCGACGAAACACCAACACCCCCGGCACAAGAACCAGCAACGCAAGAACCGCAATTGCGCTTGCTTGCCCAATACTCCAAAGATGTTTCTTTTGAAAACCCCAATGCGCCCACAAGCCTGCAAAATGGGCCAACCCCCGCAATTGAGCTTGAAATTGGCGTCGGCGCACAAAACGCACAAGAAAACATTTACGAAGTGTCTTTGTCGATTTCGGTAAAGGCCACCCGAGAGGAAACCACTGTTTTTCTGCTGGAGTTGGTATATTGCGGCCTGTTTGCAATAGAGGGCGTCCCTGAAGAAAGCCTCGGGCCTATTTTGCATATTGAATGCACCCGCCTGCTTTTCCCTTATGCGCGAAGAATTGTTTCTGACCTTACGCAAGACGGTGGATTTCCTGCCTTGCCTTTGGAGCCCATTGATTTTGCTGCTGTTTATCGGGCTGGTCTCGAACAACAAGCTGCACAGCAGGCAGCCCAACAAACCAATGGCAGCGAAAACGGCAGCGGCAACGCCTAAGGCGCCTTTAAAGGTGTTTGTTCCAGACAGCATTTTTGCCGATTTGGTTCAAAAACTTGCGGTGCTCTGTGCGTTGCGCGTCGCTTAATGGTGCGGTGACAGCCTTAATTTCTCTTTTTATCTCTTGTGTGGTTGGCTCATTGCGTCTTTGTGCCTGCTTTTTTCGCGGGTTCAAATCCAGTTTGCGTTCGCGCCCACCATTAAGCTCCAGATACACTTCGGCGAGAAGTTTGGCGTCCAGCAATGCGCCGTGCAGGGACCTTTCTGAAAGGCTTACTGAAAAACGCTTGCACAGGGCATCCAGTGAGTTATAGGCCCCTGGAAATTTTTTGCGGGCGATAAGAAGCGTGTCGATAAAACGTCTGTCGTCAAAGCGCTCGCGGTCTATTTTAACCAGTTCTGAGTTTAGAAAATCCCTGTCAAACCGGGCGTTGTGGGCGACCATCTTGCTGTCCTCGATAAACGCCATAAAGTCTTCCACTATTTCTGAAAACAGCGGCTTATCGGCCAGAAACTCTGTTGTCAGCCCTGTAATGCGCACCACCTCTTCGGGAACATCCCTCTGTGGATTTACATAGCGGCGAAAGGTTTTACCCGTAGGTAAAAGGTCGATTATTTCCACACACCCTATTTCGGTTATGCGGTCACCATCAAACGGCTTCAGGCCTGTTGTTTCTGTATCAAACACTATCTCGCGGGGCATTTTTACCTTTCAAAACAGGCCAAGCATCTGTCTAGGCCTCACCTGTTAGTTGTTGAAGTATGCTTTGCACTTGCTGCGCCGCATCTTCAAGCCCTTTTGATGTGTTGATAACAAAATCTGCGCGTTTACGCTTTTCTTTATCGGGTGTCTGGTGGGATAGTATGTGTGCCAAGCGCTTTTCGGTCATTCCCGGGCGAGATAAAACGCGTTGTTTTTGTGTTTTTTGTGGTGCGCTTACAACAATTACCTTGTCTACGCTTTGCTCTCCGCCTGTTTCAAAAAGCAGGGGGATGTCAAACAGAACAACATTGTGACCTGCCTTTACAGCTCTTTGCAACCACACCCGCCGCTCTTCTGCTACCGCAGGGTGAACAATTTTTCCCAGGTCCTTTAGGGCTGTTTTTTGCCCCTGTATTAATTTCATCAGGGCTTGCCGGTTTATCTTTCCGCTTGCTTTTACGCCTGGAAAACGCGCCTCTATGGCGTTTATGACCGCCTCGTTATCTTGGTAAAGCTGATGCACTGTTGCGTCTGCATCAAAAACAGGAATGCCCTCTTGTGCAAAAAGCCTGGCGGTCGTGCTTTTTCCCATCCCTATTGAGCCTGTCAGCCCCAGAACAATCATGCGTTTTCCCCCAAAGCTTTCAACAAAACCCTTTTCACGGCGTTGTCTCTGGGGGGTGGTCTTCCAAAAAAGGCCTCAAATGAGGGCCGCGCCTGAGCGATAAGCATATCAAGGCCGCCCAGCACCAAAAGGCCCTTACGCTCTGCCTCCAAAAGCAGGTTTGTTTTCAAAGGTGTGTAAATCAGGTCATAAACCAGTGCATCAGTCTCTAGCCTGCGTAACGAAATATCAAGCGGGTCCGCGCCGCGCATCCCGGCGGCACTCGCGTTTACCAAAAGCGCTACATTCAGCAACGCATCTTCGCGTTTTGACCAGGAAACGGCCTTTACCTGATGGCCAAATTGATCAGCCAGCGTTTTCGCCCGTTCGTCCGTTCGGTTTACTAAAATTATAGCGCCTGGGTTTAGTTTTAAAGCGCCAATTAATGCCGCGCGCGCTGCACCACCTGCCCCGATTATGACAATTTTTTTGTTTTTCCATTCTGCTGGCCTGCGGCTTTCCAATAATGGCGAACAAAAGCCCGCTATATCTGTGTTGTCCGCATATAATTGCCCCCCTTTACGAACCAGCAGGTTTGCTGCACCGGCCAATTGTGCCTCTTCGCTTGCTATGTCAGCCCGTTTCAAGGCGGCACCCTTATGCGGAAGTGTAATGTTCATTCCAACAAAGTCTGAATTTGCAAATAAGTCTTTGGTGCTTTGAAAGAACATATCTGATTTGACGTGTTTGCTCTCATAGACTGCGTTTATAGCCAGGGTTTTTATCCAGGTATTATGTAATAATGGCGATAAAGAATGCGCAATCGGATCGCCAACCACACAGGCCTTTTTTAATTGCTTTTTGTTTTTAATCATGCGGGAATCGCATCTAGATCTCGCAGCGCCTTTAATAATGGCAGTAGCGGAAGGCCCAGAATTGAAAAATAGTCACCCTTCATGCTTTCAAACAGTGTGATGCCAAGCCCTTCGACCTCATAACAACCGACGCTCGCTAAAATGCCCTCCCCTGCATCGCGCAAATAACTATCTATAAAACAGCTGCTTAGCGCACGCATGGTCATTTGCGAGCGCGCGTGATGTTCCCACACAACATGTTTTTCTTTCATCAACACGGTTGTGCTTACTAAATAGTGTGTTTGCCCTGAAAGGGTGTCTAGGCGCTCTTTCGCTTTTTTTTGTGTACTGACCTTGTCATAGAGCTGGCCTTTAAATTCCAGTATTTGATCAGAACCTATGACAAGGTCTGACTCTCTGGCCGGGATACTTCTCGCCTTTTCTCTGGCTAGGTAGGCGCTCATTTCTTCTGCGTTGGACACGTCTGCTGTCAATTTTAACGCACCTTCATCAACATCAGGTGGTTGAGCTGAAAATTTCAAGCCTGACTTTTGTAAAATGGTTTTACGGATTAGGCTCCCAGAGCCTAAAATTAGCTTTGGGTCCTTTTGGTTTATGGTTTGAATGTTTACCACTTCAAAGACCCAGCTCCTCGTTTTTGCGAGCAACCAGCAACGACATAACCTTGGCTGACGTTTCTTCTATGGAGCGCCTGGTAACGTCAATAACCGGCCATTGGTGCCTGGCGAATAGTCTTTTGGCAAAGATAATTTCTTCACGCACAGCCGCTTCGTTTATATATTCGCTTGGTCGGTGTTCATTCAGGCTTAACAGGCGGTTGCGGCGTATTTGTACCAAACGGCGCGGGCTTATCGTCAACCCGACCACGAGCGGCCCATCTTGTACGTCTAACAACGTTTCTGGCAGCTCTGCCTTGCCAACAATTGGAATGTTTGCAGCCTTGATGCCACGATTAGCAAGATACACACATGTTGGCGTTTTTGATGTGCGGCTAACCCCCAGCAAAATTACTTCGGCCTGACTTATCCTTTCCGGTGAAAGCCCATCATCGTGCGCCATAGCAAAATTCAAAGCATCTATGCGTTGATGGTATCCCTCATCTTGTGTGTGCTGTGCGCCAGTTTCATGACTAACAGGCGCTCCCAGATATTGACTAAGTGCGTGTAAAGCAGGCCCTAGAACGTCTATGCAAGGAAAGGCGTTACTTTTGCAAAATTCGACCAGGCGCTGTCGCTGATCCTCGTTGACCATTGTGTACAACACCAGGCCAGGCGCAGCTTTAATTTCTTCTTGAACGAGATCCAGCTGTTTTTCTGAGCGGGTAAGAACGTGCGTGTGTTCTATCGGGATAAGCGATTTAAATTGTGCGCTTGCGGCACGCGTTATTCCAGACAGGGTTTCACCCGTTGCATCGGAAACCAGATGTAAATGAACATAGTAGCCTTGTGTTATCTCACGTTCGATCAACGCTCTTTCCTTCGGTTAAACGTTAATAAAGTGTTAACAAGCGCTAACAGAACTCCGGCGTTTATGTCCTGGTCTTGGTCTGCCCGGATAATACCGCATATAGCCTGAAGTTTTACATTTTTTCCACTGTTGGCATCTTTTTTGTGTGTTTTATGGATAAGCTTTCTATTTTCACCTATCGCTTTGATAATATTTACTATTTTATTTTTTTCTTTATTCCAACCTCGTGCCTACCTGTTCATATCATGTGTAAAAAACCAAAATAAGTTGTGAAATTCGGTTTTGTCATTGCTATTCACAGCGTAATAAAAACCACATCTTAAAATAATATATTATTGGAAAAGTATGGCCATGGGTATTCCGGTAAAACCTCTTTTACAAACGCTTTCTGGGCAAACAAACAGTAAGCCTCCGGTTTGGGTTATGCGACAAGCCGGACGATATTTACCTGAATATAGACAGCTGCGCACAGAGGCTCCTTCTTTTATAGATTTTTGTCTCAACCCTAAAATGGCGAGCGAGGCTACACTACAACCACTTCGTCGGTTTGATTTGGATGCGGCAATAATTTTTGCCGATATTTTACTCATTCCTTTCGCCATGGAGCGCGGTGTACACTTTGTTTCTGGAGAAGGGCCTAAAATGCAGCCTCTGGAACGTGGCCAACCCTTGTCGCAACTGGAAAAGGCATGGTCTCTTGCCAAGCTGGAAGCCGTTGGAGAGGCGCTAGGGATTGTTCGTCATGCACTACCTAAAAATGTTACGCTAATTGGCTTTGCCGGTGCGCCCTGGACGGTTGCTACCTATATGATTGAAGGTGGTGGATCCAAGGACAAATGGGCATCACGATTATGGGCCTGGCAGGAACCGGAAGAATTTGACCAGCTGATGGATATTCTGACCGAAGCCAGCATTGATTATCTGTGCATGCAGGCAAAAGCGGGCGCAGAGGTTCTCAAATTATTTGAATCCTGGGCAGAGGGACTGCCGGAACCCTTTTTTGAGCGCTTTATTATTCGCCCGGCGAAAAACATTGTCGCGGGCCTAAGAGAGCGCGGCGTAAATTTACCAATTATAGGGTTTCCGCGCGGCTGTGGTAATTTGGCGGTCCGTTATGCCAGCGAAACAGGAATTACGGCACTGGCGCTGGATCAGGCACAGGATGGGCGCTGGTTTAGTCAAAACCTGCCAAAAGACATGGTTATCCAGGGGAACCTAGATCCTGCGGTGTTGCGTGTCGGCGGCGCCGCACTGCAAAGCGAGGTTGCCCGCGTAAAGCAAAGTTTTGCGGGCAGGGCACATATTTTCAATCTGGGGCACGGGATTACGCCGGATACGCCGATAGAGAATATGGAAAAACTGGTTAAGCTGGTGAAAGCAACAACGTGAGTGAAAAAACTGCCATTGTGCTTTTTAATATGGGTGGTCCTGACAGTATTCAAAGTGTTCGCCCCTTTTTACGCAATCTGTTTGCCGACAAAGCAATCATCAATCTACCAAATCCATTTCGATATATACTGGCAGAGGTCATTAGCCGTAGTCGTGAAAGGGAAGCCCAAAAAAATTATGCACTGATGGGAGGTGCATCACCAATTCTTGCCGAGAGTAAAAAACAGGCGAAAGCCGTGCAAAACTACCTGGAAAAATTTCTGCCGGACGAAGAGATAAAATGTTTTATTGCCATGCGATACTGGGCACCGGAAATTTTGGAAACACAAGAAAAAATAAAAACATGGGGCGCATCAAAAATTGTTCTTTTGCCATTATATCCACAATATTCCACCACAACGACGGGAAGCTTTTTAACAAAATGGGGGAGCGTAAGCGTGGGTCTGCCCAAGGCGACCGCGATTTCTGAGTATCCAGACAATGATTTATTTATTCAGGCCCATGTGAAAAAAATCATCAAAGCTTTTGAAAAACACGGATCACCAAAAAACACGCGCATTATTATGTCAGCACACGGGTTGCCAGAAAAAATCATCCTTGCCGGCGACCCCTATCAACAACAAATTGAAAAAACCTGCGCAGCCATTGCCAAAAACCTTCCTGAAACGCTAGACGACATGCACATTGCTTATCAAAGCAAGGTTGGTCGATTAAAATGGACCGGGCCATCAACTTTGGACGTGCTGAAGGTGGCTGGAAAAGAGCAAAAACCTGTGTTGCTGGTGCCTATAGCCTTTGTTTCCGAACATATAGAGACTTTGGTAGAGCTGGATATAGATTATAAAAAACAGGCCAAGACATTTGGTATAAAAACCTATATGCGTGTGCCTGCATTGGGGATAGAGCCTGATTACATTGCCTGTCTTGGCAAGCTGGCTATAGGGGCCATGAGAGACGAGCAAAAATGAATTTTATCGCAGAAAATTATGACATTTGGCGTGCGGGGCACATTCTGACGGTTATTGCCTGGATGGCTGGCCTTCTCTATTTGCCACGTCTGTTTATTTATCACTTTAGCGCAAAGCCGGATGGGGAACTGGAAACCTGCCTGATAGCTCAGGAGCACAGGTTATTACGAATGATCATGAATCCGGCTTTTGTCCTGGTATGGGGTTTTGGCATATTGTTGATTATTGCCAATGCAGGGCGGGCAGGCGGATGGAGTGTTTTTCTATCCTGGCCGTGGGTTTTTAAATTTTCGCTGATAACCGTGATGACGGTCTTGCATCATTACTTTGCCTTGATGCGAAAACAATTTGCCAAGGGTGAACGACCATTAAGCGAAAAAAAGTGGCGCATCATAAACGAGCTACCCGCCGTATTGGCCATATTTATAGTGGTTATTGCTGTTGTTTGGTTACGCTAACGGCGTTGCCGGAAAACAAACACGCTTGACGGCTGTTGCGCAGCGTGCTTTTAGAAAACCTCTCTTGAGGCGGTAACCGATACAGGTTTGCGGCCTATTACCCAAAACATATTTTTTTCGTTTGTAACGCACGATCCGCGTGCCTTTGGCAAACATAAAGCCCCATAGGAGTCTCAGCCAAAATGTCTGTGGAAGATCAAAATGAAACCGAAACGGCCGAGGATACTACGGTTGAAGAGATCATTGTAAAAGCTCGCCCGGAAGGCATGTCTCGCATGACCTTGCAGGAGCTTAAAGAAAAAGATCCTAAAGACCTTTTGAAACTGGCTGAATCTCTGGACATTGAAAATGCATCGACCATGCGCAAGCAGGATATGATGTTTGCTATTCTGAAAGACCTTGCCGAAAGAGATGTAGAAATATATGGCGGCGGCGTTCTGGAAACATTGCAGGACGGGTTTGGGTTTTTGCGATCACCAGAAGCGAACTACCTGGCCGGACCTGACGATATTTATGTAAGTCCGGTACAAATACGCCAACTGGGCCTTAGAACGGGCGATACGGTAGAGGGCGAAATACACAGCCCGCGTGATGGCGAGCGTTATTTTGCGCTGGTCAAAACAACCAAAATCAATTTTGAAGACCCTGAAAAGGTACGACATAAGGTTGTTTTTGATAATTTGACACCGCTTTACCCTGACGAGCAGATGAAAATGGAAACCCAGGACCCGACCATAAAAGATCGTTCAGGGCGGGTGATTGATATTGTTGCACCTTTAGGAAAGGGGCAGCGCGCCCTGATTGTGGCGCCCCCACGAACGGGTAAAACGGTGCTATTGCAAAACATTGCGCACGCCATAGAAGCGAACCACCCGGAATGCTTTTTGATCGTCTTGCTGATCGATGAAAGGCCTGAAGAGGTTACCGATATGCAGCGCTCGGTTAAAGGAGAAGTGGTTTCTTCTACCTTTGATGAGCCAGCAACGCGACACGTGCAAGTTGCTGAAATGGTTATAGAAAAAGCTAAGCGTCTGGTCGAACATGGCCGTGATGTGGTTATTTTACTGGATTCCATAACACGGCTGGGCCGGGCTTATAATACCGTCGTGCCCTCTTCGGGTAAGGTCCTGACAGGCGGCGTCGATGCAAACGCCTTGCAGCGCCCAAAGAGATTTTTTGGCGCAGCGCGCAACATAGAAAACGGCGGCTCACTAAGCATTATCTCGACGGCACTGGTTGAAACGGGATCGCGCATGGACGAAGTAATTTTTGAAGAATTTAAAGGCACGGGCAACTCAGAAATTGTACTGGATCGCAAAGTTTCTGATAAGCGCGTATTCCCGGCAATAGATGTCACCAAATCGGGCACACGCAAGGAAGAGCTTTTGGTGCCCAAGGATGTTCTGCAAAAAATGTTTGTACTCCGCCGCATTCTCAACCCGATGGGCACGACAGACGCCATAGAGTTTTTACTCGAAAAACTACGTCAAACGAAAGACAATGATGAATTTTTTGAAAGCATGAACACGTAAGTAAAAAGGGATCTGGTCATACTGCGGTAGTGCTGAGATGGCACTGGCGGAGTGTGGCAGAGAAGAAAAATAAGGCGGTGCCACCACCTTTTTAAGAAAAAACAGCGAGGGGGTTGTGGCAAGACCAGCGGCTAGTTTGCAATAATGAGACCCACCGAAATGAGAAAACCACGACCCCGTACTGGCACAGGATGGCTGGTTGGTTCAAGTTTGGATTAAAAGAATAAGAACTTGTTTTTTTGCATGCTTGGCAGCGTAAATTCACCCTTTCCAAAAGCACGCACAACAAGCAAACCTTTATTAAAAACGACCGCTTTCAACGGCTGCTCAACACCAGGTCTAAAATAAACACCTGGATTTAGCGGATTGTAAAAGCCAGGATAATTTAGCGCCGCCACGGTTTGTATAAAATCTGTATGGGGTGTTATTGCGAAGGCTGGTTATACTTTTAACAAGCAGGTCATACCCGCATTAAGATGACAAAAGGCAACGCACCGTCGTTTTCTGACAAAGCAGGATAATCTGCGAATCTGTCATTAAAATAGCGAGTATTTATGTTATGAGACATGAAGCGGCCCGCCCCCCCGTTTGGACAAGGCGTGGTGTCGGATAGAAACAAGCACGAAGGGAAACACCATGAAGGTTAAAATAGATATTTCCTGCACACCGCAAGAAGCACGTACTTTTTTCGGTTTGCCTGATGTTCAGGGCTTAAATGAAGCTCTGACAGAAGAAATGACAAAGCGAATGCAGGAAAACATGGCAGAGCTTTCGCCTGACGCATTGATGGGGCAGTGGATGTCTCTTGGTGGTAAAATGGGCGAGCAGTTTATGGGCCTTATGTCTGGTGCAGTGAGGGGCGCAACACCAAAAAACCGTGAGTAATTGTAGACCAACTATCTTTGCATTAACAACGCCGCCAGGCAGATCCGGGCTGGCCGTTATGCGCGTAAGTGGTGGAAAAGCCACAGAAATATTACACACCCTGTGCCGCAGAAAAGACTTTTTAGCTCGCAAAGCCAAGCTCGCACCCGTTTATTTTATAAAAGCCGCCGAGCCGTTTGACCACCCATTGGTCTTGTGGTTTTCAGGCCCGGCCAGTTATACGGGTGAAGATGTATTTGAGCTGCACCTACATGGTGGCCCGGCTGTTATAGAGGCCGCATCATCTGCGTTATTGGCGTTGGGCGCAATACCTGCTGGCGCAGGAGAGTTTACCAGACGCGCATTTGAAAACGGCAAGCTGGATTTGGTGCAGGCCGAGGCTGTTGCTGACCTTATTGATGCACAAACACGTGGCCAACGGGAGCAGGCACAACGTCAATTGCGCGGCGACCTGGGCGCAATGTATGAGGGCTGGCGTGACGATCTAGGTATTATACGAGCTCAAATAGAAGCGTGCATAGACTTTCCCGAAGAGGAGGACGTGTTAGCCGATGCAATGAAGGCGGTGGCACCGAAAGTAGAGGCGCTGGTTTCGTTGTTGAGCGCCCATATGGAAGACAGCAAACGCGGCATGCGCATTCGTGATGGCGTAAGCATTGCGCTTATCGGCGCGGTAAATGCCGGAAAATCAACCTTGCTCAACGCCCTTGCCGGTGAAGATGCGGCCATTGTTTCAGACGAACCCGGCACAACCAGAGACGTTGTGCGCGTCAGCATGAACCTGGGTGGTTTTTTGGTTGATCTGGCAGATACGGCTGGCACAAGAGACGGTGCGCAAGGCATTGAAAAAGAAGGTATTCGGCGCGCAAAACAGACGGCAGAAAATGCGGATGCTCGCATATTGGTTATAGATTCTAACCCGCCAATGACCGTGTCTGAAAAGACAAAAACCCAGATAAGAGATGGAGATTTTGTTGTCCTGAACAAACAGGATCAAAGAGGCGCAGGGTCACAGGCGGTGGACCTTGGCATAAACACGCCAGTGCAAACCCACTATGTTTCGGCTAAAACGGGTGAGGGGGTGAGCGAACTGCTCGCTGCTTTGGAAGTACACATTATAGAAATGCTGGGCAACAGGGAGGCGCCTGGGCTAACCAGAGCGCGCCACCAACAGGCTATAGAGGAAACACGGTCTGCTTTGGTTCAGGCAACGCAACAACTGGGCAGGCACCCGGAGTTGGCGGGCGAACGCTTAAGAGAAGCGAGCGCGGCGCTGGGACAGATAACGGGCGAGACAGGAGCAGAAGAAATTCTGGATAAAATTTTTAGCGGATTTTGTATTGGAAAATAAGCGATTGTTTCACGTGAAACAATACGGTTTTAAGAGAGAGACAAAGAGTCGACATTTGGCCTTGATGGGGTTATTGAGCGCGCCCTGGAGCGCATGGCGGAAAAATGCTTAAAACCAACAAAACCTGGGACGTCGTGGTAATTGGCGGTGGACATGCGGGCTGCGAAGCCGCTGCCGCTGCTGCTCGTCTTGGTGCATCCGTTTTACTGATTAGTCCCAGCGCAAACGATTTTGGACAAATGTCATGTAATCCAGCTATAGGCGGTATTGGCAAAGGGCATTTGGTGCGCGAAGTAGATGCGCTTGATGGCCTTATGGGCAAGGCGGCCGACGCCTCGGGTATTCAGTTTCGCCTGCTTAATCGCAGCAAGGGGCCGGCGGTGCAAGGGCCGCGCACCCAGTCAGACCGAAAGCTATATAAGGACGCAATTGCAGACTTTATTACAGAGCAGGACGGGCTGCATATCTGTGAAGATCGCGTAGAAGATATAGATATTCAAGACCAAGGGGTACGTGCGGTTATTTGTGCCAGCGGCGCACGATATGATTGTGCTTCTGTGGTATTAACCACAGGTACGTTTTTAAATGGCGTTATACACAGGGGCGGGAAGCAGGAGGCTGCTGGCCGGTTTGGAGAAGCGCCTTCTCTTGGCCTGGCCCATACGCTGGCAAAGCTGAATTTGCCTATGGGGAGGTTAAAAACAGGCACGCCCGCACGGCTTATCAAAGAGAGTATAAACTGGAGCGCGCTGGTAACGCAGGCGGCAGATGACAACCCTGTGCCCCTGTCTTTTTTGACAGGCAACATCACGGTTCCACAAATTGCCTGCGCGATAAGTGAAACGAACCAGAAGACGCACAAAATTATCGCTGAGAATTTGGCGCTTTCTGCCATGGGAAGCGGCAATATTAGCGGACCCGGTCCGCGATATTGCCCGTCTATAGAAGATAAAATCACACGGTTTGCCGACAAAAATAGTCACCAGGTTTTTTTAGAGCCAGAGGGCCTTGATAACCCCCATGTCTATCCGAACGGAATATCCACATCACTACAAGAAAATGTGCAAGACGCGTTTCTGAAAACCATGGTGGGCTTGGAAAACGTGCGCGTACATCGCTACGGCTATGCCATAGAATATGACTATGTTGACCCCAGGGCGTTACGCGCCAGCCTTCAGGTCAAAAACATATCCGGGTTATATCTGGCGGGGCAAATTAATGGCACAACCGGATATGAGGAGGCGGCAGCACAAGGCCTTCTTGCCGGGTTGAATGCGGCGCTGTTTGCGGGTGGCTCAGCGCCCTTTGTTCCAGACCGGAGCGAGGCGTATTTGGGTGTAATGGTTGATGATTTGACCAGCCACGGTGTTAGTGAGCCCTATCGCATGTACACCTCCCGCGCAGAATACCGGCTGAGCTTGCGTGCAGACAATGCCGATCAGCGTCTGACGCCCATTGGTATTGCGCTAGGGTGTGTCGGGGTGGAGCGGAAAAGTGTTTTTGATAAAAAATGCGCAGCCTTGAACAAGGCGCGGGCGCTGGCAAAAAAGAGCAACAAAACCCCGCAAGAACTGCTTCGTTCGGGCATAAAGGTCAATCAGGACGGGGTTCGTCGCAGTGCGCTGGATATTTTGGCATATCCAGATAAGGGTTGGGCAGATGTGGTGCGGGTTTGGCCAGAACTGGGCACCACCGACAAAAAAATAGCAACACAACTGACTACAGACGCACTGTACGCAGGCTATCTTGAGCGCCAGCAGCGCGATGTTAAGCGCTTTCGTCGAGAAGAGCACCGCCGTTTACCGGAGGGTCTTGATTATAATGAGATAACGGGGTTATCCAACGAGGCGCGGGAAAAGCTTATCAAGGCGCAGCCTGAAACAATGGGGCAGGCGGGGCGGCTGGAAGGTGTATCACCAGGCGCGCTAGCATTGCTTTCGCACTATGTGAGGCGCACAAAGCGTCAAAAAACAGCATGAGCGCGCAAGAAGACCGCCAGACATTTGCCAAAACACTCAATGTTTCACGTGAAACATTAGCACGGTTTGATCTTTGGTATGATTTATTGCAAAAATGGTCGAAAAAAATCAACCTTGTTTCACCAGGCACACTGCAAGACTTTTGGTTGCGACATGCGCTGGATAGTGCGCAAATAGCCGCAATGGCCCCTAAAGGAACAAAAACCTGGATAGACTTGGGCTCAGGCGCCGGGTTTCCGGGCCTTGCTATTGCTCTGATGTGTATGGAAGACGTGCCATTACACGTTGTCATGGTTGAATCCAACGCCAAAAAAGCGGCATTTTTGCGCACCTGTATACAGGAAACAGGCACAGGAGCTGAGGTGGTTTGTGAGCGCACAGAATTGATGCCGCCAAAGCCATACGACGTTGTTTCCGCCCGGGCCTTGGCACCTCTACCTAAATTACTGGAATTGTCGGCCCCGTTTGTGGGACCAAAAACTGTGCGCCTGTTTCCCAAGGGGGCAGACGTGCAAAAAGAAATAGATGAAGCGCAACGAGGCTGGACTCTGTGCTATCAATCTATACCAAGTCTGACAGACAAGTGTGCGTCAGTGTTAGAAATATGGGAAGCTAACCGTGTCTGAACCATCTGCAAACACACGGATTATTGCAATCGCAAACCAAAAGGGCGGGGTTGGCAAGACGACGACGACGATAAACCTGGCAACGGCGCTTTGTGCCATTGGGCAAAAGACGCTTATTCTGGATATAGATCCGCAAGGTAACGCATCTACGGGTCTGGGTATTGACCATGCCATGCGTCACACAACGACCTATGATGTGCTGGTGCGCCAAACACCCATAGAAAAAGCCATACTTCACACCGCCGTTCCCGGGTTACATATAGCGCCTGCCGAAGCCGATCTGGCCGGGGCAGAGCTTGAGCTTGCCAATGCGGCCCGGCGGTCACACCGGTTGAAAGACGCGCTTCGAGACCTTAGGAAAAGCGGTGAATATCACTACGTGTTGATTGATTGTCCTCCCTCTTTGAACGTTGTGACGGTCAATGCTTTAACGGCAGCAGATGCCTTGTTGGTGCCGCTACAATGCGAGTTTTTTGCGCTGGAGGGGCTTAGCCAGCTATTACGCACAGTAGACCTGGTTCGGGGCAACCTTAACCCGGGTCTGGAAATACAAGGATTGGTGCTAACCATGTATGATCCACGCAACAACTTGTCAAAACAGGTTTCAGAAGATGTGCGCGCGCACTTTGGTGACAAGGTTTATAAAACGATGATCCCGCGTAATGTGCGTGTTTCAGAAGCACCGTCTTATGGTAAACCAGCGCTGATTTATGATCATAAATGTGCCGGCAGCAAAGCTTATATGCGCCTGGCAAGCGAGGTAATTCGCCGTGAAAACAAAGTGAGGGCGCTATGAGCGAAAAACCAAAAGGACAGCGACTAGGGCGCGGGTTATCGGCCCTTTTGGGGGAGACAGAGCCGTCTGCACTTTCAACGCAAAACGTAGAAGGTGGGGCCACCGTTCCCATAGAAACAGTTAGCCGCAATCCGGAGCAGCCCCGGAGAAACTTCGACGAAGAAGAGCTGGAAAGCCTGACGCGCTCAATAAAAGAAAAGGGTGTTTTACAACCCATTATTGTTCGGCCCATACCGGGTGGTGATGGTTATCAAATTGTTGCGGGCGAGCGTCGCTGGCGGGCGGCGCAACGTGCCGGGATGCACGAGATCCCTGTAATTGCACGCGATTTATCAGATCGTGAAGTTTTGGAAATAGCGCTTGTGGAAAACATACAGCGCACAGACCTGGACCCCATAGAAGAGGCAAGAGGGTTTCTGGTTTTATCTGAGCAGTTCAACCATACACAAGAAGATATTGCCGGGGTGATCGGCAAAAGCCGGGCTGCCATTGCCAATGCCTTGCGATTACTGAACTTACCACGATCAGTGCAGAAACAAATTAGCGACGGCGCGCTCAGCGCGGGTCACGGGCGGGCCATGATCAATGCGCCAGACCCGGAAGGCATGGCGATATACGTTATAAACAAGGGTCTGAATGTTCGCCAAACGGAAGACCTGGCCAGACGGGCCGCGCCTGAAACCAAAGGGGGCAGAGCAAAGGTCGCGCCAGAAAAAGACCCCGACATACGTGCTCTTGAAGAAGACCTGACGCGACAATTGGGCTTGGGGGTCACAATAAACGCCCATGTCAATGGTTCGGGCCAATTACAGATAAATTATAAAACCCTGGAGCAGCTGGATGATTTGTGCCGCCGTCTTACACAGGATTAGTGACGCCTACGATAGAGCTAATTTTAATGATAAGCCGGGCTAATAAATTCTCTGGCAGGGCACCGCTTCTTTTCATCGCGCGTTCTGTAGACAGACAATGTTCAATAACGCGCTCCAGTGCAGGCTGACGCCAAGAAGAAAGTTGACGTGAAAAGGAATTTTGATTGGTAAAAAATACCGGAGGACGCAAACTGGCCATAGCCGATTTGGCGTCTTTGCCCGCGTTTATGGCAGATCTGGCCTCGCTCAAACGTAAAAAATGTCGCTGTAGCGCCCGGAGCAAGGCAATCGGTGATTGTCCGGCTTCAAGTGCATGAACCAAAAGGCGGTCTGCGGTCTTTGCAGAACCATCTGCAACCGCAGACGTAAAGGCATCGAGGTTGTGGCCTTGAGAGTCGGCAATAACAGCTTGAACATCTGTTGTTTCGACCAGGCCCCCATCGTTTTTGGCGGCATATAGTGCCAGCTTTTCTATTTCAGAGCGCGCCATCGCCCGATCTTGTGGTAAACGACTAACCAGAAAATCAATGGTGCCATCGGCAAAGGTGAGATTCTGTACACGAGCTATATCCATCGCAAGTTCGTGCAAGTCACGCACACTGGGGGCATAACAGGCAATTGTCGCTGCATGGGTGTTTTCTTGCTCTACACACTTTCTCAATGCCGAGCGCGGGCTTAAATCCCCGGCTTCGATAAGCAAAAAAGCGGCCGGAATTATTTGTTTGTCAGAAAGTGCGGCCAATAAAAACTTTAGCGGTTTGGCTGATTGCTCAGAGCTGGCCTTAAGGCGCACAACGCTTGGCCCGCCACCAAGGGGTTGTGCGCAAAGCGCGTCCTGAAGTGAGGCAGGGTCGTTTTTAATGTCGGCATCGGTTAACGAGGTTTGTGCAAAGGGGCCGGGCGTCTTACCCAAAAGGACGTGTTCAATAGCGCGTGCCCTTTCCTTGATCAAACCATGATCCGGGCCGTAAAGAAGAACAATGTTGATATCCGGGTCCGGGTTTTTTAAAAACCGGCTGACGGCCCCCGCAGAGAGCTTCACTTGTTTTCAGGGGCGCTGGCAAAAAACACGGCCAAATCATTCAGTACTTTTTCAGCCAATATTAAAGCGGCGCTTTCTTCTGCGTCTTGTTCAGCAATAAGGGCGCCGTAAGGTTCATCGGGTACGTCAAAAGCCGAGATGCCTTCAGAAGAGCCCTGGTAAGCAATTTTTCCGTTGCGGTCTCGCAGTGAATATGTGGCGCTCATGATGAGCCGTGCGCGCGTAGAAACATCATCAACCCTGACGCCAACATTGGTTTGGTTTTTTCTTAGTGTTGTTTCCAGTACATATTCGCCAGACGTTCCCGTATTAACACCGCCACGATCCATGAGCGCTTGTGCAAAAAGAAACCCGGACCGCCCCTCAATGGGGCTTAAGCTTAGTCTGTCAAACCCACGCCGCACAGATGTGTTTTCTCCATAAAGGGGCTCAAATCCGGCGCAAGCCCCCAAAACCATCAGGAGGGCGGCAGGAAAAATATATTTCATGTTCATCATTTTAATTGGCCACAATATTGACGATGCGATCAGGAACAACCACCACCTTACGTACGGTAAGGCCCGTTAATGCCCGAACAGCCCCCTCATTGGCAAGGGCAAGACTTTGTACCTCTTCTTGTGAAAGCCCACGAGGCGCGGAAAACTCGCCCCTGCGTTTACCATTAATCTGAACGGGTATCATAATGGTATCATCTTCGACCAGCGCTGGGTCATAATTGGGCCAGTCAGTGGTTGCCACAAGACCAACACCACCCAACTTTTCCCAGCAAGCCTCTGCCAGATGTGGAGCAAAAGGGGCCAGTAATTGTGCAAAAACACGCATTGTAGGTGCGGTATCGCTAAGGCCCGTAGCCTTGCGAACGGCGTTGAGCAAATCATAAAGCCGGGCAACGGCACGGTTGAACCTGAAACCTTCTATATCTTCGCCCACAGCCTTTATCGTTTTATGGCACAGGCGCGCCAGCTCTGTGTCCGGCTTTGTTGACCCAGAGGCGTCCATTGCGGCGCAGGTGCTCGCCCATACCCTTTGAATAAAACGATTAGACCCCTCTACGCCAGCTTCCGTCCATTCAACATCACGCTCTGGAGGCGAGTCTGAAAGAACAAACCATCGTGCAACATCGGCACCATAACGGGCAATAATGTCTTTGGGGTCCACAATGTTCAGCTTTGACTTGGACATTTTTTCAATAGCGCCGACAGTTACCGCTTCGCCGGTTTTATACTCAACCCAAGCGCCGTCTTTTTTCTCCACTTCATGAGGAGGAACCCATTGTTTTTGTTTGTTTTTATAGGTTTGGTGTGTAACCATTCCTTGTGTGAACAATCCGGCAAACGGTTCTTCGCCATCAATATCAATAAGACCACAATCTTTCATCGCGCGGGTAAAAAACCGGGCATAAAGAAGGTGTAATACTGCGTGTTCGACGCCACCAATATATTGATCCACGGGGAGATAAAATTTTGATGCTTCTGGATCAACGGGTGCGCTGGCATGGGGTGAGCAAAAGCGCGCAAAATACCAGGACGAATCCACAAATGTATCAAGCGTATCTGTTTCCCGAATGGCAGCAGAGCCACACTCAGGGCAGTTGGTTTCTTTCCAGGCTTGCGCACGGTTTAAGGGATTTCCCGGTTGGTCAAAACTAACATCATCGGGCAGGATAATTGGCAAATCACCTTCGCGCACGGGCACCACGCCGCATTTTTGGCAATGCACAGCGGGAATGGGGCAACCCCAATACCGTTGGCGGGAAACGCCCCAATCACGCAGGCGATAATTAACCGTGGTTTTCCCAGCGCCGCTATTTTCAATAGCCTGAGATGCCTTTACGATAGCCTCATCTACGCCGAGCCCATTCAGAAAGCCGGAATTTATCATGGTGCCGCCACCCGTATAGGCCGCATCACCAATCAACACATCGTCTGGTTCCGTTCCTTCAGGGCAGACCACGGGGATGACCGGCAATTCGTATTTGCGGGCAAAATCCAGATCCCGTTGATCGCCAGCCGGGCAGGCAAATATAGCCCCCGTGCCATAGTTCATAAGAACAAAATTAGCGGCCCAAACAGGCAGGGTTTCACCTTTTATAAAGGGGTGTTTAACCCGTAACCCCGTATCCACCCCTTCCTTTTCTGCGCGCTCTAGCGCCTCTTCAGAGGTGCCAAGCTGTGCGCACTTATCAGCAAAAGCCTTTAAGGCGGGGTTTGACTTGGCCATACCCTGTATGACCGGATGATCTGGCGCCAGAGCCAGAAAACTGGCCCCGTGCAGCGTATCGGGACGCGTGGTATAAACCTCTATTGTTTTGAAGCCGTCGCAGGGCGTTTCATCGGTGATGGAAAAATGAAACTGCAAACCTTCTGATCGCCCGATCCAGTTGGCTTGCATCGTTTTTACTTTTTCAGGCCAGCGATCCAGCGTTTTCAAGCCATCTAGTAAACTTTCTGCATAATCAGTGATTTTAAAAAACCACTGAGTCAATTTACGACTTTCAACCAGGGCGTTAGAGCGCCAACCACGCCCATCGATAACCTGCTCATTAGCAAGAACGGTTTGGTCAACCGGATCCCAGTTTACTTTTGAAGATTTGCGATAAACCAGACCGGCCTTCCAGAAGGCCAGAAAGATTTTTTGTTGTTGGCCGTAATATTCCGGGTCGCACGTCGCAAATTCGCGGCTCCAGTCTAGTGCAAAGCCCAGCTGTTGCATTTGTTCGCGCATGGCCGCGATGTTTTCATAGGTCCAGGCCTTGGGGTGGACCTTTCGTGCCATAGCTGCGTTTTCTGCAGGCATTCCAAAAGCATCCCAACCCATGGGGTGCAGAACAGAAAACCCGTTTGCCAGACGGTAGCGCGCGATAACGTCGCCCATGGCATAATTGCGCACATGCCCCATATGAATTCTTCCCGAAGGATAGGGAAACATTTCCAGTATGTAGGCTTTTTTCTTCCCAGAAGCATGGCGGTCAGCGCTAAAGGTTTTGTTTTCATCCCAGGCGCGCTGCCATTTTTGTTCGCTGGCTGAGTGGTCATAAAAGGTCATAATAAGCCAGACTTTTCAATACGTTATAGTTTACCCCAGGGTAGAAATTTTCAACTCGCGAGCCCGCGTTAAAATTGCATTTTCAATTTGAACCTCAGTATTTGGATCTACGGCAGCATCAACCCAGTTTCCGTTGGCATCAATTTCTTGTTTGAATACGGAAACCTTAATGGCATCTGCACGCAAACGCGTATCAAGAATATACACAATCGCTTTAAACCGCTCATTGGGCGCAAGGCTATCACTGTGCCAGCCGGTAATAACAACACCGCCATAGGGGTCGGCAGAGGTCAGTGGCATGAACTCAATAGTTTCCAGTGCGGCGCGCCATAAAAAGCTATTTACCCCGATACCTGAAACTGATTGAGAGCGCTTGAACAAGCCGCCCTGTTTTTTTGCCCCGGTATCAGACCGGCTTTTTCCTGACCCAAAAGCAGAACAGGAAACCAGCGCGGTGGTGGCTGCGAAGGTAATGGCAATGCGAACATATGTGCGCATAAAATATTCTCCATATGGAATAGCGAGTTACTGCAAACACAATTTGATAGCGTGTATATCACGCTGATCCGCATAGACCAGACCAGCTTTACAGAATTGCACATCATTTGAACAAGGGGCGCTCCCAACAGAAATGTTGCCCTTGGGACACAATACAAAATAACAATAAAGAAAGCGCTCTTTTAACCTTGACCCCTCAAATGCCATCGTTCATGGAAAAGGCAGGCGTCCGGGGGATGGGGCTGCTCGCGGCCGGTCACAGCCACTAAACAGCGATAGCGCTGGTCCTTGGGCTGTGACCGAATCGCCGTGTAAATTCAAATAGCGTGGTTGGTACAACATTGTATCAGGCCGCAACTGTGAGGCATTAACGTAATATTGTTGGAAATAAATTAGACTACTCGATCAAAAGGTGTTTTGATGGGGAAAGATTAAGTTAGGGATCAGACAAGGCATGAAGTACATGCGACACATTTTAGCCGTTTTGGCTATTACCACCATCGCCGGGCCAGGTCTGTCTGACGAGGTGCATAGCAGTGTGCGCGCCAATGATTCTTCGTTACCCTGGAACCGCGCCTTTACGGTACGCGATGAAGCGCGCGAAGAGGGTCACCTTGTTGTGTCGGCACGCTCATCCGGTGTTGCCATTCCTGCGAACAGCAAGTGGGGTGTCACTGTCAACCTTGATGCAAAGAACCCTTCTTTTGATAATATGGACCGTGTGAGCGCAGGGGCATATTTTGACCTCAGCCCACGTGTTCGCCTGGGTGGTAGTTTTAGCTTTGGCGCCCCGGGTGACCTAAGAATTTCTACACCACGGGACAGAACGTTTCCCAGAGGGCCTGGCGAAAACGAACCAGCGGTTCGTATAGAATCCTCCATAAAGTTTTAAACTGACAAGAGCACGGCGCCTTCACGCCATCGCGCTATCTGGTTTTTCCTGATTTATTTCTGCATCAGGGCTTGTCACAACATCACGCATACCAAGCGGCAAGGGTTGTGATATCTGGCTTTTACAAATTGCCAAAAGGCGCGCGGTTATGCGCCACCGATCCCGCAAGGCGTTTGTTGCACCGAACAAAACCAACAGAGATAATATAGGTAAATACCAGGAAAAAACGGCGTTATGAGCGCTGTCAAACCCGAAAACGCGTATTTTTAACAGAAAAAAACAAACAGCAAAAAGAGGTACGCTTATAAAGCGCAAAGTACGAGACCATAAAATCAGGACCATAAAAAAAATGGCCAGCAGCAAGATCGAACGGTGGTCCTGTAAAGAACCAAAGCTGGCAGATGTCTGGCTTGACCACACAGGAACAACCTTTTCGGACAACCACCCAAGCGCGCCTTCAAACACACGAAAAACAAAATCAAAATAAGGCAGTGTAACTTCGGGAAGATAGCTACGCAAAGAGTTCAGAAAAATAGAAATTTTTTGAGCAAACAGACCTGTTTCAGTAACCACGGCGGCACTAACAAGGAAAAACACACTTAACCACCAACCAAAAGCCCGACTAACGCGCGCTTTATGCAGCAAGGTTCCCAGGGGCGCGACCTGTTGTCGCTCTCGTTGGTTACGATTAATAACAGAAGCCAGAACAGACCTCTTGCCTTTTAGGGGGGTGAGCAAAACCTGCGTAATAATATCACCCTCAGCCAGTGAAATGTTCCAGCCCTCTGTCTTAATATATTCAACAGAGCCATCGGAGGTCCGTAATGTCAGCATTGAGGTGTTTTCAGTTGTTGATGGGGGGGCGACTACTTTTGCATCACGCAAGGAATAACAAACGGTTCTGCGACCGAATTTTTGTTCCTTTAAATGTGGCGAAAGCGCACTCATACAACCTCTCCAGATAAATGTTAGGTTATTTTTGCTCACAAGAAAACGGAGGACTCTTTTATGGGGAATTACAAAATCAAGTACGCAGGTAAAAACCAACACCGTAAGACATAAAGGTATCTTTATATCACCTTGCCATGAGGTATAACCATTGATATAGCCTGCTTAGAACCGGGCAATCGCTCGCGCGTGTCGGGATGACGGCTTTCCAGACCGCTTTTGCTTTCATGCCGATAAGATTTAGGACGCACGAATATGACCGCGCAAAATGATTATAAAGTCAAAGACATCAGTCTGGCCGAATGGGGCCGCAAGGAAATCGATATTGCAGAAATAGAAATGCCGGGCCTGATGTCCATCCGCAAAGAGTATGCTGGCGAACAACCATTGAAAGGTGCCCGCGTCACCGGCTGCCTGCACATGACTATTCAAACCGCTGTGCTGATAGAAACCCTTACGGCATTAGGTGCAGAAGTGCGCTGGTCTTCGTGCAATATTTTTTCAACGCAGGATCAGGCCGCCGCCGCTATTGCCGTAACGGGCGTTCCTGTTTTTGCCTGGAAGGGTGAAACCGAAGAGGAATATGAATGGTGCATAGAGCAAACCATAAAGGGCCCGGATGGCTGGGCACCCAATATATTGCTGGATGACGGTGGTGATCTGACTTTGATGCTGCACGAAAACCACCCTGAGCTTTTGGACGATATTGTTGGTGTTTCCGAAGAAACCACCACTGGTGTTCACCGGCTTTATGAAATGGCGAAAAAGGGTGACCTGAAAATTCCGGCGATTAACGTCAATGACAGCGTTACAAAATCCAAGTTCGACAACAAATATGGCTGCCGCGAAAGTCTGGTCGATGCCATCCGCCGTGGTACAGACGTTATGATGGCTGGCAAACTTGCAGTGGTTTGTGGCTATGGCGATGTAGGCAAGGGCTCAGCCCAGAGCCTTGCCGGCTCCGGTGCCCGCGTAATCGTTACGGAAATTGACCCCATCTGCGCCTTGCAAGCCGCCATGGATGGTTTTGAGGTGCGCCGTCTGGATGATGTGGTGTCCAATGTGGACATCATCGTTACCACGACGGGCAATAAAGACATTGTCACTGCCGACCATATGCGCGCCCTGAAAGACATGGCGATTGTTTGCAATATTGGCCATTTCGACAATGAAATCGCCGTTGCCGACATGAAGAATTACAAATGGACCAATATCAAGCCACAGGTTGATATGATTGACCTGCCGTCCGGCAACCGCATGATCTTGTTGTCTGAGGGCCGCCTGGTGAATTTGGGTAATGCCACTGGCCACCCCAGCTTTGTCATGTCGGCCAGCTTCGCCAACCAGACCCTGGCGCAGATCGAGTTATGGAAACATGGCTCAAAATACGAAAACCAGGTTTATACCCTGCCCAAACATCTGGATGAAAAGGTGGCGCGTTTGCATCTGGCCAAGCTGAGCGCCGACTTGACGGTGTTAAGTGACGAACAGGCCGAATATATCGGCGTATCTGTCACAGGCCCGTTCAAAAGCGATGCTTATCGGTATTAATAAATCAAACTCAAGACAAACGATCTATAACCCCGTGCTCTTTTAGGGCGCGGGGTTTTGTTTAGGGGGAGGTCTCAACAGCATTGTTTTGTACGGAGTACTTTTTTTGAAACAAATTCTGAATTACATCGGTCACGATAATCACCGCCAGGACAAAATAAAATGTGGTTTTGCTCATCGCTTCAACCGTGACATTGAAGAGATGAATATGCGCTAGATGTCCGCCCTCGGTCACCAAAAGCACGCCGACAAGAAACAGGATGAACAGCCCCATCACTTCATACATGCGGTTTTTTTCCAAAAAGGTGGCTACATAATCAGAAAGCCAGATCATCATCACGCCAGAAATAATAATGGCTGTGGCCATGATGATAAAAACATCGGACAGCGCCATAGCCGACAGAATGGAATCAAAAGAAAACACCAAATTCATGGTAACAATCCAAAACAGCGCCTTGACCATAGAGCCTTTTGGCTTTGTCTCGCCCTCAAGGTCTTCAACAAGCAGCAAATGGCTTATTTCCTTGGTCGCCGTGTAAATAATAAAACCGCCACCCAGCAAGGTGATCAGGCTATGAACGGTGAACGAGCCCTCGAAAATACCGGCAACATGTAAGTCAAATAGCGGCGTGGAGAACGCATTGACCATACCCATAACGATAAACAGCAGCACAATACGAAAGAGGATGGCAATGCCGATACCGGCCTGACGGACAAAGGCCTGATGGCGCTTTTCTACGCGCTTGGATTCGATGGAAATATAAAGAAGATTGTCAAAGCCAAGCACGGCCTGCAAGGCTACCAGCATGAAAAGCGTGAACAGGTTTTCCGGGGTAAATAGCGCGATCATTTGAGACTCCAAAATCAGGGATATTCTTTTTTATAGCGACGACACACAAACGCAATAAATTCATTGCTGTTATCGACGGGCGGACGGGGGCATCAGTGGTTTTAATCGCACCCCTTGTGTGGCAAAAAAGATACACTAAGTATAATTAGAAATAAGGGTTTCGTGCCATAAAGGGCGAAAACCTTACCACCTCGCTGAATGCACAGGGGATTTACATGGATATTGAAAAGTTTTCTGACCGCGCAAAGGGCATGATACAAGCCGCGCAAACTCAGGCGCTTGCGGCAGGTCATCAACAATTTACCCCCGAACATGTGTTAAAAAGCCTGCTGGACGACAAGGAAGGCCTTGGGGCCAATCTGATGCGTTCCGCAGGGGCGGAGCCGGAGCGCGCTTTGCAGGACGTCAATGCCGCGCTGGCTAAACTGCCCAAGGTGGAAGGCGGCGAGGGGCGCATTTACATGTCCGCCGACACCGCCAAGGTTTTGCAAGCCGCAGAAGAAGCGGCGCAAAAGGCGGGCGACAGCTTTGTCACGGTAGAGCGTATTTTGCTGGCGCTTTGCCTGGTTAAAGAGGCCAAAACATCTGAAATTCTTAAAACCGCCGGGCTAACCGCACAAAAGCTTAACCACGCCATCAATGAAGTGCGCAAGGGCCGTTCCGCCGATACGGCCTCGGCTGAACAGACTTATGATGCGTTGAAAAAATATACCCGCGACCTCACAGAGGCCGCCCGCGATGGCAAGCTGGACCCTATTATTGGACGCGATGAGGAAATTCGCCGCACTATTCAGGTGCTTTCACGCCGAACCAAGAACAACCCGGTGCTCATAGGCGAGCCGGGTGTTGGTAAAACCGCCATCGCCGAAGGCCTGGCGCTGCGCATCATTAATGGCGATGTGCCAGAAGGCCTGAAAAACAAAAAACTCTTGTCTCTTGATATGGGTGCGCTTATCGCCGGGGCGAAATATCGCGGCGAGTTTGAAGAGCGCTTAAAGGCTGTCATCAATGAGGTGCAGGCCGCCGAGGGTGAGATCATTCTCTTTATTGATGAAATGCACACTCTGGTCGGTGCCGGCAAATCAGACGGTGCTATGGACGCATCCAATTTGCTAAAACCAGCACTGGCGCGCGGTGAGCTGCATGCCATCGGGGCGACAACGCTGGATGAATACCGCAAGCATGTGGAAAAAGATGCGGCATTGGCGCGGCGGTTTCAACCGGTGATGATTGAAGAGCCTAATGCAGAAGACACCATTTCCATTTTGCGTGGGCTTAAAGACAAGTATGAGGTCCACCACGGCGTGCGTATTGCCGACAGTGCGCTTATCGCCGCAACCACTTTATCAACACGCTATATCACAGACCGGTTTTTGCCCGATAAAGCCATTGATTTAATGGATGAGGCGGCATCGCGCTTGCGTATGCAAATAGACAGCAAACCAGAGGCGCTGGATGAAGTGGACCGCCGCTTGATGCAGGTGCATATCGAAGCGGAAAGTTTGCGCAAGGAAGACGATGATGCTTCAAAAAAACGTCTTGAAACACTTGAAGAGCAAATCGTTGAGCTAGAGGCGCAATCGGCAGAACTTGGCGGTTCATGGCGGGCAGAAAAGGACCGGCTTGCAGACGCCACCAAGGCTAAGGAGGCTTTGGAATTATTGCGCGGCGAGCTGGCCGAAGCTGAACGGGGTGGTGATTGGGCCCGTGCCTCCGAGATAAAATACGGACGCATTCCCCAACTTGAGGAAGCCTTGCAGCAAGAGCAGGAACAAAGCGAGCAGGGCTCTACCCTTGAGGTGGTTGATGCTGAACAGGTTGCCGCCATTGTTTCGCGCTGGACCGGCATACCCGTTGATAAAATGCTTGAAGGGGAGCGTGAAAAACTGCTGGCCATGGAAGAGCAATTACGGGGCCGGGTCATTGGTCAGGATGAGGCGTTAAGCGCGGTTGCAGATGCCGTGCGGCGGGCCAGGGCGGGATTGTCAGACGCTTCTAAACCCATTGGCTCTTTCATGTTTTTGGGCCCCACGGGCGTTGGCAAGACGGAGCTGACCAAGGCGCTGGCAGACTTTTTGTTTGATGATGAACACGCCATCACCCGCCTTGATATGTCAGAATATATGGAAAAACACTCGGTTAGCCGCATGATCGGCGCGCCGCCGGGCTATGTTGGTTATGAAGAAGGCGGCGCGTTGACCGAGGCGGTGCGGCGCAGGCCATACCAGGTAATCTTGCTCGATGAGATCGAAAAAGCCCACCCGGATGTCTTTAATGTCTTGCTGCAAGTGCTGGACGATGGCCGTCTTACCGATGGCCAAGGGCGCACGGTGGATTTTCGCAATGCCCTTATCATTATGACTTCAAATCTGGGGGCTGAACACCTGGTGGCGGCATCAACCCAGGCGGCGGAACAATCACGCGGCGCGGTGATGGAGGCGGTAAAAAGCCATTTCAGGCCAGAGTTTCTGAACCGCGTGGACGAAATTGTTCTCTTTCAACGGTTATTGCCTGAACACATGGCCCGCATTGTTGATATTCAGATGCAGCGTCTATTGGCGCTATTGGCGGACCGTAATATTACCATAGAGCTGGATGATGCAGCACGGAACTGGATTGGCAATCAGGGGTATGACCCGGCTTATGGGGCGCGGCCTCTCAAGCGGGTTATTCAAAAACAATTGCAAGATCCGTTGGCCAAGCTGATCCTTGAAGGCACCATAAAAGACGGTGATACCATAAAGACCAGCGTTGCCGGGGAGGCGCTGACCTTTAATGGTAAAACATTGAAACAGCTGGCGCGTTAAGGGTTGTTTCTTTTTAGTCCCACCGTTGCTTTTTGCAAAATCAAGAAACAACACATGGTTCCTGGGTTTGGCCTGCCAGACGGTTTGGGATAGGGTGCGTGTATTCAAACAACGAGGCACATTATGAAACTTATTTCCCTGCTTGGTGCGCTCATGTTGGCCATTACGGCACCAGCATGCGCGGACCAACCTGATGATAAAAATGACGGCAAGCTTTATTTGAACGCCGTTGGTGAAGTCTCTGGCACCCCCGACATTGCCCATATAAGCGCTGGTGTTATTAGCGAGGCGGCGACGGCACAAGCGGCGCTGGCCAATAACCGCAAGCAGATGAACGGCGTGTTTGCGGCGCTAAAGGCCGCCGGGGTTAAGGACAAGGATGTTCAAACAAGCGGGCTGAACGTCAACCCCGTTTACGCCCCCTACAAACAGGGCGTGCGCCCCGAACAACGCATTACCGGCTATCGGGTTTCCAATCAGGTCAGCGCCACGGTGCGTGATCTTGACGGCTTGGGCGGTGCTATTGATGCGCTGGTAAGTGCCGGTGCCAATACAATTGGCGGTATTTCATTTGGACTTTCTGATGTTGCTTCGGCGCAAAATAAAGCTCGTAAAAAAGCCATTGCTGAATTGCTTGAAAAGGCCGAGCTTTATGCCACAAGCGCCAATGTTCACCTTGGGCCCATTCTAGAACTGCGCGAACAATCCTCAGGTGGCCCTGTGCCGAAACTGGCCTATGCCCGTATGGAAATGGTGGCAGATGCTGCGCCAACACCCATTGCCGCGGGACAAGTTTCAACCCGCATCACAGTGTCGGCAACCTTCGCCATAGCGTCTGAGTAAAAAACAAACCCGGCACACCGTGGATGTGCCGGGTTTTATAAGGCGCTTTCTATCAGAGCCTAGTACACATACCGCACAAGGGTTTGCGCACCGGTTTCTTCATAGTTTTTTGTGGTAGAGTTGAAGCATACCATGGTTGAAACAATTGCCGAGCGTCGCCCGTAAACACCACGCTGGGTTTCCCTGTGACAATCGCGAACATCGCCGCCACCATAGCCACCATCGGTATATTCGCTGTAGGCGAATTGATCATCCCGATAATCATTTCGTCCCCAATTAGAGTTATAGCTTTGGTGGTAGGGGTCTGTGCAATAAATATTGGAATGGCCGATGTGTCCATAACCGGATAGGTACCCTGTGCGATTGCGATAGCCATAATTGCCACCATACCACCAGGGAAACAGATCATAGCTGCTGTAATAGGGGTACCCGTAACGGTTGCCATAGCGACTATAACCAAAGCCACCTAAATAAAGGGCGAAACTGGAATTGCTGTTATGGCGGTGTGATCTGTGTCGATTGTTCGTGTGGCGACGCTGGTTACGGTTATTGTGCCGCGCAGAATTGCGATGATTACGATTGGTAATGCGATGATTGCCGCGATTATGATTGTTGCCATAGCGGTGATCGTTATGGCCGCCCCGGCGGGTATTGTGGTTACGGTTACCGTTCCGGCGATTACCACGATGGGTGTTTCCGGCGTGCTGGTTATTCTGCCCACCATCGCCGCGGGCATTATGATCGCGGTTACGGTTACGATTACGGTTACCATCTCGGCGATTACCACGATGGGTGTTTCCGGCGTGCTGGTTATTTTGCCCACCATTGCCACGCGCATTATGATTGCGATTACCATCGCCACGATTGCCACGATGGTTATTGCCTGCCTGCTGATTGTTATGTCCACCATCGCCGCGTGAATTATGGTCGCGGTTACGGTTACGCTCGCCATCACCCCGGCTTCCTCCCCGGTTTCCCCGGCGGGAGTTATTGGCGTTATGATCATTTGAACGTTGGTTGTTGCGGGTGCGGGTGCCCCTGTTTTGCCGATTTTCACCGCCATTATGAACGGCCATTTGCGGCGCGCGGACGCGGATTGGATTATCAGCCTGAGAAGCATAGGCGGGTATGCCTGCGGCGGTTAGAAAAATGCCGAGCATTCCTGCTGAAAGTAAAAATCGATTACGCATAATGACCTCCTTGAAGAATCCGATGTTGACCTAATGCTAAATTAACCAACATGAAGCCAAGCTGAACGGCGCATTCACGCTATAAATATAACATAAAAAGGAACATCATGGCCACCGCTCCTGCAATCGATCTGGAACACCTGGCCCGTTATAGTGGCGGAGATGCGGAACTGGAGGCAGAAGTTTTTGAAATGTTCAAACAGCAGGTTGAAATGTGGATGCGTTTATTAACCCCCGAAGCCGATGCGCAAAGCTGGGCCTCTGCAACGCATTCCCTTAAAGGTTCTGCTCGCAGCATCGGTGCGCATCAACTTGCCAAGGCATGTGAAACCGCGGAGCTGGCCCACCCGGACGGGGCAACGGCACGTGCTATTGCTGCACAGGATATACGTGATTGCACCGAAGCGGCTTTTAAATTTATAGATACATACACTTACAAGGCACGAATTCAGGCCTTGCGCAGTTCATCAAAGCGCGAAAACTCATAGGCAATGCAACGCTCGATCATGGTGCGCCAGACCTGTTCGGCAATATCTGCGCTCAAACCTTCTTTCTGAGCGCTTGCAAGTACCTTTTGCACAACATCTTCGATGCGTGGTTCGTCACGAACCGCATTGCGGCCTGGTTTGATGCGGGCTGCCGCATCCATATAATCCTGTCGTTCCTTGATCAATTTGACCAGCAGGCGATCAAGTCTGTCGATCTCATAACGCACTTCATCCATGGCCTGACATTCAGGGCCAGTATTAATGCGCGGGTCTGATGAGTATTCAGTCATAAACAGCTTCTCTTTGCTTCGCGCCGAAACCTATAGAATGCTACGCTGCTGGCAAGTGTGAAATAGCGGCACCATGTCGCACAAACAGGGGCGTATGCTTGATCTTGCCTACCCTGCGCCGTAACAGCACGAGCAAACGAGGAACACCATGACCAACACTTCCAAACGTGAAGCGCAAGCGCCGGGCGGCCATTGGCGACATCAACACGTATCCGGGCAAGCTCAAGCTAATTCTTAGTGGCTTTCACGAAGCGGCCCTGATGTCGCAACAGGATTTTCGTTATATCCACCCTGAGGCGAAACTGCGATTTCAATACACCACCTCATCAACCAGTTTACAGCAAAAACTGGGGGTTAAATAAGCCTGTTCTGGCCCCAAGGCAGTCCTTCATATTGCTTCTGACTATAGATTGTAAGATGGTTGTTGCTATTCGGGGGAAGCGCAATGGAAAAAGTATTACTAACAGAACAAAAGCTGGCTTACATGGTTTTGGCTGTGGGCTTTGTGGCATCAGTTTTGAGTGCAGTACTTACCCCGCCTTTTAATGTACTTGATGGCAAGAGTCACTGGTTGCGCATGGTGCAAATCAGTACGGGCGGTTTCTTTCCTGAGACTCTGAGTGAAAACAAGTATGGGGGTAATATTCCAAATGATGCGCACCGCCTGTCACAGTTGGCCATGGAATCATTTCGGTCGGGCACTCCTATGCAAGGGGAAGATTTTCGGCGCTGGTCTGTGGTCCTTGCCAATGCGGACCACACCCCGAATATTCAGGCTCCGTTTTCTAATACAGCTATCCACCCCCCCCTGCCATATATGCCCGGTGCCTTGGCACTAAAGCTTGGTCGGTGGTTTCATCTGGAAATTCTGGACCAGTATTTTCTTGCCTGTATTTTTAGCGCGGCAGCATTTTATGGCATCATGATGTGGGCGGTGCGCCTTTCATTAGGGCTACATCTGGGCATTGCAGCTCTCGCAACGGCGCCTTCCGTTATCTTTCTTTCAGGGTCTGTATCTGGGGATCCATTGAACCTGGCCTTGCCGACATTGTTTTTTGTCTGGTGTTGGCGCTTACGAGAAGGAGATGGTTTGCTGAATGGCGTGCAGTATATTGCACTAGGTGCGGGTATGTTTGCGCTGGCACTGCTTAAAACACCAATGATTTTATTTGCTTCTTTTGCCATGTTTATTCCAAGGTCCCGATTTGGGGAAGTCACAGCACTGCCACCTTTAAAAAATTTGTGGTTGACTCTATTAGAGCGTGGAAAAAGAGAACGTCCCCGTCTCGTAAAATTGTTGCTAGTTGGCGCCCCTGCATTGGTATTTTGGATTTGGTGGCGCCTCTCATTGCCATTCGATTTTGGTGCTTATTTTGGCTGGGAAAATGATCCAGCAGCAATTAAGGCACAAATTCTATCCGCACCACTTAGCGCCTTTGCCCTTGTGTGGGAGAATTTATTATTACATCCCTTTTGGTTATATAGCCAATCATTGATTTTTGCAGGAGGGCATGGAAACGGATTTGCTATAGCCGGTATACCTGGTTTCTCGTTAGGTATTATGGTTTTGTTGGTGTGGAGTGCGCTGGCCGCTCGACATACTCGCCCCTCCCTATGGCTAGGTTTGTTTGCGGCAATGTTGGCATTCGTTTATGCAATAGGTCTTTTTTTTGGGTTCTGGATAGAACTGACGGCACCTGGAGTTAGGATAATTGCAGGCGTACACCCCAGGTACTTCCTTGTTACATGGCTGATACTTGCCGGTGCCATAGCTTTGGCTTTTGGTGGGCGACTACCTTTGCCAAAACCAGGTAGTGTCGCCGCCCTGGTGGTTACAGCTATAAACCTGGCGGGCTGGGCGCTTTCCGCATCGCATTTAATGCGCCTATGGCAGTATTAACGCGCTGCTTTGGGAAATCATGTTTTCGTCAACAGATACCTCAGGCAAGAGCAAGAAGCCTAAAACAAACGTGTTTATTGAGGGCTCTCAAGCCGAGAGATAAAGTGGAGCCCTCTATCGAAAAGCCAGCTTGCAGGTGGCGGGTAGAGGGAAAGTGAATTTTGCCAATGCGTAGCGCGCAAATTCAGTTTATGCAGTGAAGATTGCCATTCTTTTTCAGACCAATAATTGTAGGGAAGGCGAACACCATGGTGCGCGTTTCCAAACCAATCCATAAACCGCAAGGTTGATTCAGCCATGAAACCATTTCTAAGGTGGTCTTTCAAAACTATGTATTTGCTGGAGACGCGCATAGCTTCGGCAAGGAGGGTAAGCGGATCATCTGTGTGATGTAGAACATCAATGAATAATACAACATCAAATGTATTGTCTTTAAAGGGGAATGTAAGCCCATCATACTCTGACACCTGAATTTTAGCGTTTGGCCGAACAAGAACGTCGATTCCCCGTACAGTTATATCTGGCCTAAGGGTTTGCACCATCAACGCAATAGACCCATCTCCGCAACCAATGTCGAGCACGCTTGCGTTTTGTGGTAGTAAAGTCGCTATTTTCTTGGAGAGAGTTTTTACACGCCGCGAAAATACAATTTTATTATGAATGTTGCCAAAGAAGCTCATAAATTTTCCCTATTGATTGATTTTTCTCTAAGGACGGTGGCGTTATCGTGCGCGGAAAACACCCAGTACTTTTGCAGTGTATAAGAAATTATTGTGACAACAACGGCAACACCTAAAAATCCAGTAAATGCTGGTGCATTGAATAAATTAACTAAAACAAGTGGTAGTACAAAAGAAATAACAAGACCTATAAATGCGCTAAACATAAAGCGTGGTGCGCTGTACCTGTGTTGATTTTTTGAGCGAAAGCTGATGTTTTTTTGTGCAAAGTAAGAAAATGTGGTTGAGCATATAAATGCGATGGAGCTTGCAGGTGCCGTTGGTATGTTGAAAGTGTGCACTATGGCAAACCCAAGGGAAAAGTATATACTTGTGGCAATCAAACCGACGAAAATATAAGAAACTATTTCTTTAAAAGCCTTGTGCTGAGTGTTTTGACTTGGGGCGGCCACACACTTAATTCCGTCTAATGCGAAATACAGACGCGAGAAAAGCAGCTCCGGCAAGTTGTACCGAGGTGGCGATAATTGTTAATGATATAGATAAAATCCGGAGAATGGGACCCTCCTCAAGGGGGCCAAAACCAAGTTTTGCCCAAATGCTAACAGACCAGACAAACCCAATTATGCCGAGAACGAATATTAACCCAGCAAACTGTAATATTCTTTCCAGCGAAAAAAAACGAAGCACAGGTTGTATATCTGTGTTTGGCAACAGACCCTCGTCCAGGGCATGCTGACGAGAAAGTATGGCAAACGACAGCAGTTGTGAGCCAATCAAGAACGAAAAGCAGCCAACCAACAAAGAGTGCACTCCGATGGAAACTGTCGGAATGAAAGTAAAGTCGTAAAAGGCCGTCATGGTCACAAGTGTGAGACCAAATAAAATCATAAAAACTGCAGGGTATAGAAAAAGCCAACGTGGACTGTGCAAGAGCAGAAATCTCAAATGTCGCCACCCGTCTTGCCAGGTGTTCAGGTGGGGGTCCCGTGCCCGCCCGTCGGGAGATAACGTACACGGCACCTCAGCAATATTGAGCTTGTTAAGCGCTGATTTCACAACCATTTCGCTAGCAAACTCCATTCCAGTGGTGTTTAAATTAAGGCCCTTGATTGCTTCGGCTCTAAACCCCCGCAGCCCACAATGGAAATCTCCAACAGGGATATTATAAAAAAGGCGTCCTATAAAACTAAGAACAGGGTTTCCTAAATATCGATGCAGGGGAGGCATGGCCCCTTTCTTAATGCCACCTTTAAAGCGATTTCCTAAAACAAGATCAGCGCCACTATCTAGCGCATCTATGAAGGCCTCAAGATTGAAAAAATCATAACTATCATCGGCATCGCCCATAATAATATAATCGCCTTTGGCGGCCTGTATGCCGCCCATAAGGGCAGCGCCGTACCCTTTTTCGGGCACGGGTACAACACGGGCACCCGCCTTTACAGCGATCTCCTGTGAGCCGTCAGTGCTGCCATTATCGGCAATTAGCACCTCGCCTGAAATTTTAGTACGTGATAAAAACTGCAACGCTTTGCTGATACAAACGGCAAGGGTTTCTGCTTCATCAAGGCAGGGCATCAAGATGGTAAGCTTTACGTCCTCAAAGTGTGATAAATCGCTGCTTTCATTTGTTTTTTCCACAATCCTATCCCTTGATATAATGTCACGTTATTGGTGTGAGGCAACAAAAACAAACAAAGTCAGCTTCCTTTACAGGGTTTAACTTTTATTAGGCTCGTAACGTTCCCGCAAATATACTGTAGGGCGTGATAAAGAGTAGGAACGGGTAACGCAAGCCTAATACGGCTTTGGCCTCCTGCCTCCTTGTTACTGGCGCGCTAATCGGCATAAATGAATAACAAAGCTGAAGGCCCACACATCACGCTTAATGTCACCACCTTGGATACAAGATAAATACACTTGTCGCCTTGGCGCGCTATGGAGGTCATTTGCGATTATGGTCTGCCTATTAAGGCCGAGTGCGGCGGTGCTTGTGCCTGCGCCACATGCCATGTTGATACCGATTGGATGGACAAGCAGGACGAAGCCTTTGCGATGCAGGAAAATTCACGCCTGTCATGCCAGATACTCATGAGCCCTAAGTTAAGCGGCTTGTCCTTAACGCTGGCACCGGGGTCAAAACCAGACTGACGTGCTTTCCTGTTACGACCACTTGCAAATCACCCGGCCAGGGATATGGTGCCTGCCCACCAAATGGTTATGCGCCTATAGCTCAGTTGGTAGAGCAGCTGACTCTTAATCAGCGGGTCGCAGGTTCGAGTCCTGCTGGGCGCACCATCACTTCTTCGGGGGTAACATTCCCCTTAAGACCATCGCTAAGCATTTGAATTACTTGGAATGGTAGGCTTGGAACGGCGGTTCGAAGTCCTGTTTCGCGGTCATAGGCAATTTTGCCTAAAAAGGCCAGTTTGAGCAAAATTCGCTTCTCTTTGATGTTGTCAGAACCCCATAGTTTTAAAGGGTTTAACAAGAATTCGATGGCGGTTCTAAGATTGCTCTCAAAGCTGCTTACCGGCTTGGTCATTTCCTTGGCTTTTTCAGCTAAAACGAGCTTATTCGTCTCTAATTTGCTGATTTTCTTCTCATAGGCTTTGATCACTGTAGGGCTTTCGGCCTCTACGATCCGATCAAGCAGAGCCTCAATTTCTTTGTCGCTTTGTTTAAGCTGGATTTGCATGGAGGTGAATTGTCGCTTTAACCCATCCAGCCTATGCGCCCAATGCTCTTTGAACATGGCAAACCCTGCTTTGATCAAAATTTCACTTGGCATCAATGTTCGTACCACTTGCTCAAACTCACCCTCTAGCTTGGCGCGTGGGATTGATTTGCCAAAGCAGGAACAGGCTTTGTTGTGGCAGAGATAATATGGGTATTTCTTATAACGGCCTTTTGACCAACACGCAGTCAGACTTAAGCCGCATTCGCCGCAAGTGATAAAACCCCTTAGGACAAAATCATCATCAAAATTCTTACGATGCGGGGCAATTGCGACTGCCTTAGGCTTTAGGCGTTCTAAGTTCTTTAAGTGGGTTGAATAATTAATCAGCGGCTCATGATGGCCTTTGCGAGATGGTACATCCCAATTAGGCCGCTCTATCATCCCTGCATAGATCGGGTTTTTAAGCATGTTCTTGACCCGCTGTGTGCGGATCAAGCCACGCCCATCCCGTGGGAAGTGTGGCAGTGTTTCAAGATAATGCATGACTTCTGATTGGGTCTGAAAGCGACCACTGGCAAAGCCCTCTAATGCTTCTTGTATGATTGAGGCCATAGGTTCATGACGCACTAGCAGCTTGCCATGCCCTGCAACACGCTCATAGCGATAGCCCAAAGGCGCAGCAAACACCCAATAACCATTCATCACCCGCCCACGCATCCGGTTCTTCGTCTGCTCGCCATTCTTCTGGCGTTGATGCTGGGAAACCACGGCAAGGAGGTTTTCGACTAGCTGGCTATCTGAATCCTCACCAAACTCAATTGATGGCGATTCAAGAGTGCCACCAGCCGATGCTATGGCAGAGCGCAAATGCAAATGCGCTTCAATGCCTCTAGCTAGACGGCTAATATCATCAATGATGACCACAGTGTTATCTTTGCGGTGCTTGGAGAGAAAGCTAAGCATGGATTGCATCGCTGGCCTCTCAATCAAACCACCAGAAATGTCATCCTTAAAAACTTCGACGATTTCGTAGTTCTTGTATTTGGCGTATTCCTCACAGCGAGTGATTTGTGAGTTCAGCCCATCGCCAACGACCTTTTGTTTCACCGATGAAACACGGGCATAGATCACCGCTTTACCCTTAAGGGCATTCTTAGGCTTAGCTTCAAGGTTTTGGCTTGCTTGTAAGGACATTCAGACCCGCTTTCTGCTTTGTAGGGTTATTTTATCATAGTGGTGGAATCGGCGCTAGAATCTAACTTGCCTTGCGCACAGTTTTTCTTGGGGGTCTCTAGATCAAAGCCCAGAGCAACAAACTGCCCCATAATATCCCAGAGCGT
>JAJFFS010000012.1 GCA_021776515.1 Robiginitomaculum sp.
TGCGCCAAGGGGCTACGCCACGGCTACGGCGTTCATGCGGTGATGAATGATGTTCCCGAAACCCGCATTAAGAACTGGCTCGGCCATGCCAGCCTCGCCACCACCGAAATCTACCTCAACATAGCCGTAGCCGAAGACCGCGTGCTTGCCAAAAAAATGTGGGCGGCATGAGTGAGAAGCCAACAAACGAACAACTCATAGACCTGATGATTGACCTTATGGCCGATCTGGAAGCCATTGAGATGGAAACGCGCAAAATACGCGAGCGTGTGGCGCTGGTGTCTAATGCGCTTACGCGGGGTGGGTGAGGGACAAACCCTATTACCCTTCTGCATAAGCTGGACGTACGCGGGCGTTTTGGCATGAAAACCTTGTCTGTCACACGCGCACCCATCCCACAAAATATGCGCCATTTCCCCCAGTACAGCACTAGCAGGACGTTACACCCGGACGAGTGCCCACTCTAACCAATGAGAGAAGTCGTTAGCTGATTTTGAACGCAATCGATAGAAAATCCGGCAACCCAAGTCATTAGAAATAGGAATATAATCCTTTACAAAACAGGGAAAACAAGCGACACTTCCTCCCTTAATGTTCTCATTTAGGAAAGGGTGTGGCGCATGAAACAAAACAACTAACAAGAAAGAAAAACACCCATGAATGAGTGTGAACATCTCCGCAAGCTCGGACAAAAACAAGATACAGGCGTGAAAGCCTCTTCCGGGTTGAACCCAATGAATGGCCAGCCCATCATCACCGTTGACGTTGATGAGTTTGAACCGCTACTCAAAAACCCGGATTTAACCGAAGAGCAAAAGCGGGAACTTTTACAAGCCCTCTGGAATATCGTTGTCGCTTTCATAGATTTCGGGTTTGGTGTTCACCCCATTCAGCACGTTTTCAATGACAGTGGAAAACTTGATAAAACTGAATTTGAGCAAGGTTTTGGGCGTGATTGTGTGATACAATCAGAGGATACAAAACTAGCCAGTAAATATAAATACGCAACCAAACAAGACGGGGGGCCAACCTGATGCCAAAGAATGTAGAAACAGATTTAACAGGGCATAATAACGGCTCTTCTTCTTTTGAAACGGCAAAGCCCGCCATTATTTATTGCCGGGTTTCAAGCAAGGGGCAAACGGGCTTGGGTTCTCAGGAACACAGGTGCCTCCAATACGCCGCCGCCAAAGACTATAACGTCATGGCGACCTTTCATGATGACGTAACAGGGGGCGGGGATTTTATGAACCGCCCCGGTATGGTCGCCTTGTTGCGCTTTATGGATGACCACGCACAAGAAAATTTTGTGGTGATCTTTGATGACCTCAAACGCTATGCCCGCGATGTGGAATTCCACCTGCACCTTCGCAGGATCATGCTGGAGCGCGGCGCGGTTCGGGAATGTCTGAATTTCAACTTTGAAGATTCGCCGGAGGGTAAATTTAACGAGATTATCAATGCTGCTGTCGGCGAACTGGATCGCCAGCAAACAGCCCGGCAAAATAGCCAAAAAAGCATTGCCCGTCTTGAACAAGGTTATGCCGTTATCAGCCAACTTCCCATTGGATATAAATATGTGAAGGTCAAAGGCGGCAATAGTGAAGTTGTAAGAGATGAGCCTTTGGCCTCCATCGTTCAGGAAGCGCTTGAGGGTTATGCAACGGGACGGTTTAGCTCTCAAGCTGAAGTTGTCCGGTTCCTAGAGGCGCAGCCCGCTTTTCCCAAACACACCCCAAACGGCAAAATACGCCAAGATAGAGCGGCTGATATGCTCAGGCAGGTTATGTATGCCGGGTATGTAAGATCAGCAAAATTAGGCGTGTCGATCAGGGATGCCAAGCATCAGGGTCTTGTCAGCAAGGCTACTTTCGAGCGCATACAACAGCGCCTTAAAGAAGCGGCATACGCACCGGCGCGCAAAGACTTACATAAGGATTTTATCTTACGCGGTGCGGTGGCCTGTGGCCATTGTAGCAAACCCTTGCGAAGTAGCTGGTCGACAGGAAAATACAAAAAGTTTGCCTATTATCTTTGTCAGACCAAAGGGTGCAAAGTGTATGGCAAATCCATCCCTCGTGATAAAATAGAAGGCGAGTTTGAGCATCTCCTTGCCGCCCTGCAACCCACCGAGAATTTGTTTGAAGTTGTCACTGCCATGTTTCGCAAATACTGGGATATGAATGTCGAGCGGACAATTACCAATGCTCAGGTTATCAAGGACGAAATTCAGGAAACCGAGACGCAAATCAAGAAACTTGTTGAACGCACACTTGAAGTAACCAGTTCGCGGGTGATGGCAGCTTACGAAAAACGCATTGATGAGCTTGAAATAAAGAAGCTGGTTCTGTCCGAAAAAGTATCAAAAACAGGTATTCCCCAACGACCTTTTGATGACATACTAGAACTCTCGCTCAAATTCCTGTCAAACCCTTATGGGATATGGACTACCGGCAAATTCACCCTAAAGAGAATGGTCTTAAAATTGGCCTTTTCGGAGCCTCTGCTCTATTGCAAGGAGACAGGATATAGAACCCCTAAAACATCCTTGCCATTCAGCATGTTAGGCGGCAAAAACAACGGTTTTTTGGCGTGTTTTGAAAATGGTGCCGCAGGGGAGAATTGAACTCCCGACCTCGTCATTACCAATGACGCGCTCTACCACTGAGCTACTGCGGCCCGATACAAAGCAATGTCGCCATGGACAAATGCCTGATGGGCTGCGCATATAACCCAGTGAAGAGGCGAGATAAAGGGCGCAACCTCATTCCATCTGCAAATGGGTGCAATTTTATGAATTCAGAACGTAAAGGTCCGGGAAAGCCTAAAAAACAGAGCCGTGAAGAACGCCTGAATGAAGCCTTGCGAGCCAACCTTCGCCGCCGCAAGGCAGGAAAAACCAAACCAACACCACCCAAGGAATAAGGCACGCCGTAAAATCATCATGATTTGCGCTTGCCCTGGCCTTTTTACATCTCTAATCCCTGTGCATGGATCGTATTCTTATCAATGGCGGCAATCCCTTGCAGGGAAAGGTCCGCATTAATGGCGCCAAAAACTCGGCGCTGAAACTTATGGCGGCGGCTTTACTGAGCGATGAGCCGCTTGTTCTCACCAATATGCCGGACCTGGCAGACACACGCTTTATGGCACATTTACTCGCCCATCTAGGCGTTACAGTTACGCGCGAGAACGGCACGCAGATGGTCTTGCACGCCAAAGCACTGGCCGAACCGTTTGCCCCCTATGATCTGGTGCGCAAAATGAGGGCCACCTTTAATGTGCTGGGGCCATTACTGGCGCGGTGCGGATTTGCCCGGGTATCCCTGCCCGGCGGATGTGCCATTGGTGCAAGGCCTGTTGATCTGCATCTGAAAGCCCTTGAGGCCATGGGTGCCCAGATAGAACTGGAAGAAGGATACGCACTGGCCAAGGCGCCCAAAGGGTTGCACGGTGCGCAAATCAGCTTCCCGTTTGTCTCGGTCGGTGCGACAGAACACGCCATGCTGGCCGCTGTCCTGGCCAAGGGAGAAACCGTGCTGGATAATGCTGCACGTGAGCCCGAAATTACCGATCTGGCCAATTGTTTAAACACCATGGGCGCAAAAATTGAAGGCGCAGGCAGTGCCAGCATCACAATTACTGGCGTTAGCAGCCTGGGCGGTACCAATCACCGTGTCGTACCCGACCGAATTGAGGCTGGCACCTATGCCCTGGCCGTGGCGGCAACGGGCGGTGATGTCTGTATCGAAAACTGTACGTATGCACACTTAGGCGCTCTCTGGGACCGTATGCGTGCCATAGGCGTCAGCGTAGAATCGCAACAAGAAGGCAAGAGCGTCCGCATCACACAGCATAATGACCGTTGCGCCGCTGCCGATCTGGAAACGCAGGCCTATCCCGGTTTTCCCACAGATTTACAGGCACAATTTATGGCGGTGATGTGCCGCGCAGAAGGCGCATCTATTATCCGCGAAACCATATTTGAGAACCGTTTTATGCACGCCCCGGAACTTTCCCGTCTGGGCGCGGATATTACCGTGCATGGGCGCGAAGCGGTGGTGCGCGGTGTACCCGCCTTGCATGGTGCACCGGTCATGGCAACGGATTTACGGGCCAGCGTCAGCCTGGTCATTGCGGGCCTTGCCGCGCAAGGTCAGACAGAGGTAAACCGCATCTATCACCTTGATCGCGGCTTTGAGGGGCTGGAGCGAAAGCTCAGCGCCCTCGGTGCCGATATAAAACGGGTAGCCGTAGCAACCTAGCCGTCTAAACCATCCAGGTATGCAATCAAGGCTGTACGTTCAGCTTCATCGCCAAGACCCGGAAAGATCATTTTGGTTTTGGCGACAAGGCCCCGTGGATTAGTCAGGTAAGTGTTCAGCGTTGCCGCATCCCAGACAGCACCAGTGGCGCCAAAATCAGTCATGGATGCACTGTATTTATAACCGGCAAGCGTTCCCGGCGTACGGCCAACAACACCATAGAGACTGGGGCCAACTTTCTTTTTGCCTTCTTCTACTGAATGGCAAACGCGGCATTTATTAAAAACCTCCGCTCCATCGGCAGCAAATGACGGTGCAGCGCTAATGGTGAGCGCCAAAGCGCCTCCAATGGACATTATCGTTTTTCTATTCATCATAAATTCCTTATTTTTAGGCTCATTTGTGTTAGCTTTCATGGACCAACTCAAACGCAATATTGTCCATAGTGTTGTTGAACCCAGTATGAATGATAAAGCAAATCGCAAAACTTCACATCTGCGTTATAAGGCTGTGTAGATACCAAAACGCCCACCAAGAAGGTGGGCGTCAGGGTCAGCAAAACACCGATACCCGGTGTGCTTATATTACTTCGCAGCGTATTCTTTTTGCAGCTCACCAACATAGGCTGTCAACGCAGCCAGCTCCTCAGAATCCCAAGCCAGTGGCGCAGCTTCCATGGGTTGTTGCATACAAATTTGCACCATGGTTTCTGCTGTGACCTTTTTCTGACGATAAAGGTCCTTACCCATGGCCACATAATGGCTATACGGGTTTTTGAAGGTATCGTTATAACCTTCCAGATCAGTATGGCAGCTATTACAGCTCAACCCATTAGTGGACAGCGATGCGTCGTCATAAAGCTCTTTGCCGCGAGCAGCTAGTGTTGTGCTACCGCCTTTGTATTTTTTATCAAACATCGAGCGCTTGACGTCACCAGGATTACCTTCTGCCTCGCCTTCACCTTCTGCTTCGCCTTCTGCACTAGCTTCAGCTTCGCCTTCACCTTTGGCTTCGGCGTGGCCTTTCATTTTATGCGCTTCGGCGTGGCCTTTCATTTTGTGCGCTTCGGCTTCGCCCTCACCCTTGGCTTCGGCGTGGCCTTTCATTTTGTGCGCTTCGGCTTCGCCCTCACCCTTGGCTTCGGCGTGGCCTTTCATTTTGTGCGCTTCGGCTTCGCCCTCACCTTTGGCTTCAGCGTGGCCTTTCATTTTATGCGCTTCGGCTTCGCCCTCACCTTTGGCTTTTGCCTCAGCTTCACCAGCAGCCTGCTCATAAGTCGGAGAAGAAGCATTTTCTGCAACAACGGCCTGACTAATACCAATACTCGCCACCATTAATGGTGTCGAATACAGCAGCCCTTTGGCCAGCTTGCCGAGTAATTTCTGACGTTTATCCTGCATGATCTTCCCCTTGGGTGTAGCGCTGCAAAAAGCAGCAATTGAAAACTTCCAACAACAGACGCACTGCGCCCTTCATCTTGCGACGATAAGGGCGAGGAGAAAACCGTGCAAGGTTCTACGCAGGCAATGTTGGTAACGTTTGCGCGAGGTGCATGTCTTTTTGCTATAAAACAGGCTTTTTAACAAAACCATGTGCCTTAAACGCTTAAACATCGCTTGACAGACCGCCTGCATGCCATGCCATTTTCGCTGGTAACATAAATGTACAAGGGCTGATGATGACTTCCACAAACAAGGGACAGCGCCGCTACTGGCTGGCCGGTAATCGCGAAGCGGGTCAGGACGTATTTTTTGTCGAGGCACTCGACAAGTCTATATGGAAACCTGGCACCGCAGAAAACTGGGATACCTGCTGGTACACAGGCATGCCAGACCCTGGAGTTTTTGAACAACTTGATGACTATAAAACCATCAATCACATCCCCGGCAATAACGGGCTGACCATCAAGGACTATCTTCATGAAACACTGCGGGCCACACGGACACGCCTGAGCAACCAAAAAAACATAGCGCGCATGGGCTATTTTCCACGCGTTTATGCCATGCCCGATGATTACCATGAATTACAGCAATGCGCCGCCCAAAACCCGAATAAGAAATGGATATTAAAACCCAAAAACTCATCCCGTGGGCGCGGTATTGAGGTAGTGCAGGACATTGCCAATATCCCGCTGAATAACAAATGGATGGTACAGGAATATATCGACAATCCCCATGTGATGAATGAGCGCAAATATGTGCTGCGTCTGTACGTACTGGTCACATCTGTTGAGCCGTTGCGGATTTACCTTCACCGTGAGGGTTTCGCCAAACTGGCCTCCGAGCCTTATAACATCGAAGATCCAGACAATCCGTTTGCGCATTTGACCAATCCCGATGTCAATGCCACCAATACCGATGCCGATGCGCCCGTGGTATTCGTTGGCTTATCGGAATATCGCCAATGGCTGCGTGATGAGGGCCATGACGACGAGGCCTTGTTTGCCAAAATCCGCGATCTGGTAACCCTGACCGTTATTTCAGTTCGGGAAAGGATGCGCCGGCGCATTAATGCACAAAAAGCATCTGCACGCGGGTGCTATGAGTTATTAGGCCTAGATTGTCTGGTGGATGAACAACTCAAACCATGGATTTTGGAATGCAATTTAAGCCCCTCTCTGGAAGTGTGTGCCGGGCCTGAAGATGGCGGCGATACTGAAACGACTATCAAACGCGGCATGGTAGCCGACATGGTTTCACTGGTCGGTATTAACACGCCCCCAACTGATCATGACAAGATAAGTAAAGAGGAGCGCATTGCCCGCGATGCTGAAGCAGAACTGTCCCGCGCTGGCGATTTTGAATGTTTATTCCCGGCCAGGGAAAATGTCGAAGACTATCTCTCGTTTTTCCCGGTGCCGCGTTATGCCGATATGGTCAGTGCTCGCCAGGTTACCGGCGGCGCGTTAAAACCTGTACGGCTGGCCCCAAATTGCACAACCGAAATTATATCTGAAGACGAACTGGCGCTTTATTTCGAGAAAAACGGCACCCTTTATACGCCCAACGCTATATCCGGATGGATTTGGCTAAAAATTACCGGCGGCGCAGACCCCGAGGATGTTGCCGCAGAACTGATCGCATCACATGAAGCCGCCCATGGTACACCCAGCGAAGACGAAAAATGGATGATCCACGAAAACATCTGGGATGCGCTTTCCAATTGGGCGCAACTTGGGCTTTTGCACCGCGAAGGCGAAACGGCACCGGACCTGCCATCATCTCACAAAATGCCCCAGGCCAGCCTTTCATCAGATACCCTGTTGTTGGGTGAGCGCGTTATCGCCGTTGACTATGGCTGCCCGGCTGTGGCGGCACGGCTTGGTGAAATGTTTGCCCCCCTCAGAACAAAAGAAAAAGCCAATCTCAGCATTGCCGTGCAACGCGCGCCGGTCGGTTATGCCATGGCCATTGGCCCACAACTTATCACCACCGGACTGGGTCTGGATAATGTTGCCCAGGTCGTCAGCCGCGCCCTTTTTGAACAAGCGCCAAATGGCGAAAATGAAATCGCCATAGCCGGCACGCTGGTTCCCCTAAACGACAAGGAAGCGGTATTGTTTGTGGCCGGGCGCGAAACCCAGTGGGAAGATGCGCTGGCGTTGATGTTCAGTTCCCTAACAAAAAAGGGCTATGGTGGTGCTGTACGACTAGACCTGAAACAGAAAAATTCAACCTGGGAAATTGGTTTACCAGTGCGTCTGAATGAAGACGACGTCGATACAGTTGAGAAAGCCCTTGGTACTACGCTGCCATCCTATATTCAGAACTGGACATCGGGAGGGCAAGGCAGGTTATTGGGCGCTGATACTAACAATGATGCCAAGCCCTGTTTCCTGCGCACAATCATCATTCCCGAACGCAATGAAGCCAATCAAACTGCATTGCAACAGGCCAGTATACACCGGGCGCTGGACGCACTTCTGGTTTCTGCGGTGGGGGAACAAGGCGCAAGCCTTACCGGGGCGCAGGTTAGCGCCTTGAATAATTGGCTGGAGGAGTGTGATGTGCGTACCTTAAGTTTCTCTAATCCAGCGGACGCCGCACAAAAACTCGCCAAGGCAATGGAAATAGGGTAAACTTGGCTAAATTATAAGGAACAGCATTATGGAAAAGCCGACTTACAAAAGCTATCCGGTTTGGGATGTGCCAGTACGGCTTTTTCACTGGGTGAATGTTGCCTGTGTGATCAGCCTGATTGCCATGGGCACGGTTATTTTATGCGCAAAAAAACTGGGCCTTGATACAGATGGAAAAGTCTTGATAAAGACGGTTCATGTTTATGTTGGGTACGTCTTTGTAATAAATTTAGCTATTCGTCTGGTATGGGGTTTAGTGGGCAACCGCTTCGCACGCTGGACCAGCATTCTGCCCTTGGGTGGTGGATTTGTAAAAAAACTGAAGACCTATGTGGCCGCACAAAAGGCAGGCAAGCCGCAATATTACCTTGGCCATAATCCTAAAGGCGTATTGGCCGTCATAGCGCTGTTTCTGGTGATGATGACCATGGCAACAACAGGCCTTGTGCTGGCCGGGACGGATATTTATTTTCCACCCTTTGGTGCCATGATCCAGGAATGGGTGGCCGCCGCCGGGGTCAATCCGGCAGATGTTGTTCCTTATGTCAAAGACAATGTGGATACCGAGGCCTTCAAGGAAATGCGTGCCTTTCGCAAACCCTTTATCACCCTTCATTACTGGACATTTTTTGTTGTTCTGGGGCTAATCGCGCTTCATATTGGCGCGGTGGTTTACACCGAGATCAAGGTTGGCGGCGGTTTGGTTTCCGCCATGTTCACCGGCAAAAAAATCCTGCCACGTGAACCCGAAGATCAATAGTTAAAAAACTTCATGAAGGACAACCAGCTTCCACTGCCCCTGCGTACGATAAAGCCAGAACACATCACCATAGGCGGTGCCAGGTAAACGGCCATCGGTACAGCCTGCCTCTTTGGTTGTGGCCTTATCAGTGAATGATAACAGCCAGGTGCATACCGTGTTTGAGTGTTCACCGACGATGGTCCAGCGGGCATCTGTTACCCGGGCATCCGCAAGGGCATCCTTGCGCTGGCGGGTTATCTTTTCACTCCCTATGCAGCCTGTTATGTACCCGTTCGCAGCCTGATGAGCAGTGACCGCACCCCCACCGGCCGCAGCCGTTAACATGGTACGGCAAGCGGCGCTGGCAAAGGCCAGATCAACGGAGGGCTCGCCGATGATCTGATGAAGACGGGCCACCATGGCTTCCCCTTGCGGACTAAGAGGGCAGTTTAAGGCATTGCAATCAGGGGATACTTTACGGGCATGGCGCACAACCAGAATATGACGATCCGCACCACGAACGTCTTGCTGATTTGCGGTGGGTACATGCGCCAGCAAACCTGGCCTGTCAAAAGGGACATCTGCCCGAATGGCCGTACACCCCAACAGAATGCCGCAGATCAGAAACGCACCAACGAATTTCATTTTTTGTTTTCCCAGACCGTGGACACAGAAAATTCTGCGCGTTATAGCTTTTCTAGCACCCTGATTGATAGAGGAATACATTATGACAGCCCTGCTTGCTATCCTAGCCGTCTTTGGAATTTTTTCTGTTCTTAATCTGATTGAATACGGTCGTCTGGACTAGACTTGATTTATTCAGGCCGCGGTTTCACTCAAGAACTGCGCCAAAATCCGGGGCGGTTGCGCCCCTGAAACACCTCGTTTCCGGTCGGCAATAAATGTTGGTACGCCGCGCACGCCTATGGCCTGCGCCTCCTGCACTTCGCGCTTTATCTGATCCACATCACGATCAGATTTCAGAAGCTCTGTCACCAGCGTTTCATCCAGACCTATTTGTCCGCCAAGTGCGGCCAGTATGGCGGGGTCGCCGACATCCAAACCATTGGTAAAAAAGGCTTCAAACAAGGCCTCTTTTGCCTCCCACCCCTTGTCCTGTCCCTCGGCCCAGCGGATCAAACGATGAGCATCCAGTGTATTGGGCCGCCGGGTAATTTTATCAAAACGAAAATCAATACCAGCCTCAACGCCGGCCTCTTGCAGGCGCGCAAGTCCGGCCTTACGTGCTGCCTTGTCAGGAAATTTGCGATCCATATAGGCGTGATACTCCAGACCTTCCTTGGGAATACCTTCGTCCAGAAAAAAGGGCCGGAAAGAGATTTCCACCTCGGCCTCATCGCCCAGTGCTTCCAGGGCAACCTTGGCATTGCGCAAGCCAATCCAGCACCAGGGACAGACTATGTCGGAAACAATATCGAGAGTTGTTTTCACCGTTTGCGCACCACAACGGTCCCGGCGCTATAACCCGCACCAAATGAACAAATCAGGCCCAGATCACCGGTTACAAAATCATCCGAATGCTTGTGAAAGGCAATGATTGAACCGGCAGAGGAGGTATTGGCGTATTTATCTAAAATCACCGGCGCGTCCTCTTCACGGACCTCTTTGCCCATAACCCGTTTGGCAATTAGCTGGTTCATCGAGAGGTTAGCCTGATGCAACCACATGCGTTTTAGCTGGTGCGGGGCCAGGTTCAGTTCGGCCATGTGTTCGCCAATCATGCCAGAGACCAGCGGCACCACTTCACGGAAAACTTTACGGCCTTCCTGCACAAACAATTTATCATCCTGACCAATACCTTCGGGAGCGGCACGATTTAAAAATCCAAAATTGTTGCGGATATTATTGGAAAATTTGGTTTTCAGCTTGGCACCCAGAATATCATAGCCGGCACCATTAGTGCGGCTTTCTTCCTCTACCAAAATGGCTGTTGCCACATCGCCAAAGATAAAATGACTGTCGCGGTCACGAAAATTCAAATGCCCTGAGCAAATTTCAGGGTTGCACACCAGCACGGATTTAGCCTGCCCGGAAGCGATCATGCTCTGCGCCGTAGCCAGACCAAATGTGGCCGATGAACAGGCGACATTCATGTCATAACCAAAGCCATCTTCCATGCCCAGCGCGTCCTGGACCTCAACAGAGATCGCCGGATAGGCCCGTTGCAGGTTTGAACAGGCCACCAGCACCGCATCTATATCCTTGGCATCGCGGTTCGCCCGTGTCAGGGCATCCTGCGCCGCATTAGTGGCGATCTCAGCCAGTATGGATAGCTCTTCATCAGGGCGCTCAGGAATGCGCGGCGCCATGATGGCAGGGTCCAGCACAGCATCTTTGGAAACCACATAACGGGATTTTATACCAGAAGCTTTTTCAATAAACCCGGCAGAAGAAAGCGGCTTTGCCTCAACTTCTTCGCGTTCTATCGCTTGGGCATGTTCAGCATTCCACTGGTTTGCCCAGGCATTATAACTCTCGACCAGCTCTTCATTGGAAATGCTTTGCGACGGCGTCCACAGACCCGTCGTACTCAATACGGCGTTGTTTTGCATAAAAATCCCTAAATACGTTTACGCCCTGCTTTTACGCTTTTTATGCCAAAAGGCCAGTGGGCCCATCATGCCAGAACCAGTTTGAAATTTTCACGTTTCAAACGCGGCTCCACCGTCATGGTCTTCAAATCCTCGGCCCCGATGCGGGTCAGCAGCGCATCAGCAGCGTCTCTGTCAGCACCTGTAAGGCCTGTATAATGATCCAGCACACGTTGTAACATCCACAAGGGATACGGGAAGATAGCCCGGTCTTCCTCCACCCCGCCGATTTTATATTTATGGAACCCGGTAAGGCGCGGCAACTCGTTCACACCCGGATTATCACCAACCCATTTTTGTAAATCCGCAAGGCTGTCCTGCATTATGGGTAAATGCTCGCGGGCAAACATGGTGAGGATTGGTATGAGTGTTTCCGGCACCTCATCACCACCAGTAAATTCGCCGGTTAAAACGTGTTGCGGCGCATGGGCACGCCGCGCCCAATCGGCAACACGAGGCGCGACGCGCTCCATAATTTCACCCGAGGCCGGATCACGATAATTGTGCGCATAGAGCGGCCCTAAAAGGCCGTAATCGCCAATGCTGGGCCGGGTGCCAAACAAAAACGGATGCGCCGCCAGATGGGTGTCAAAGGCATGTAAAAACTCTTCATAGGTTTTCTCGATCGCCGGGGCTGTTTTGGGCGTAATGCCCAGAAACGGCAGCGATCCCTTGAATTTTTCCGCAGCCTTTTTGCCAAGTTTATAACGCTCCTCGGCGGGCAAATCAGGAAACGCAGTATTGCCAAACTCCTGATAGGCAAAGTCCTCATTATAGGCCCAGCGATAGTGCATGGCCGCAATCAGCAACCATTCATCTCCAAACAATTCCAGTATCAATGCGGCCAGTTTTTGCACCGGCCCATCGGGGTAAACTGATGGGCCCGGCTCATGCGCCTCAAGATAATCTATAATGTCAGTGGTATCCTGCACCGTCTCGCCATTTGGCGTTATGAGAACCGGCACCATGCCATATCCCAAGCGGGGAAGGATGTCTTTCTCATAAACTTCACGCCGGGATAACACTTCGTGAAATGGCACATTTTTCCAGCGTAAATATCCGCGTACCTTGCCAGAATAAAGCGATAAAGGCGCGGCGAAAAACTGATAAGGCATGTTAGAAATATCCTGAAAAATGACCAAAAAGCAAATTAAAAAGGGTTCAGCGCGTAGCCTTCATGGTACAATATGGCATGAGCGGTCAATGCCGAAAGTGACATATTCACCCCTGGCAACAAGTCTTCGTTATCAATGCCGTAATAGGCCGCCGTTTGCCCGCAAACATAAAATTTTACGCCATGGGCAATCAGGGTCTTGACCAAGGCAGCATTGCCATTCTCGGCATGTTCATTCTGTGTGCCGTAATACCTGTCGCGGGTAACATCCACAGCCCCTGGGCCATGCAAAACAACCGCAAGCTGGATATTTTTTCCCTTCATACCCGCCGCAACGTGCATGTTGATAAAACGCGCCGTCGTATCCAGCTGGCGATTGATCTGCCCGGCCTTGGCTGCCCTGGCAATATCAAAGCGCACCTTGAACACCGCACCTTTAGGGATGGGTTGATCTGACTTAACGTCCGCAATTTTCCCAAATTCGGGTATGGCCACGCCAGGGTGGAAAGCCTCTGGCCCCGCAAAGCCCGGTGTAGAGACGATAAAAAACACAAGAGAAATGATAAGCAAACGCATGGTGAAACCCTGTAAATCAAACTGACAATAGCAGCCAATTTAAGAGCATGTCGCGCCCTTGTCATGCGCTTATTATTCTCCCTTACCCTCTACTCTGCGGGGGGGGGTGATTATGGGGATAGGGTGATAGCTATCTCTCAATCGTCATTCCGGCGAAGGCCGGTATCCATAGTGGGGCATCAAAATAGGCCCCGGCCTTCGCCGGGGTGACGACAGTTTTGGTTCTGAAAAACATCTCAAACTTATCCAACCGGGACGCTGGTGAGGTATGATTGTGGCTGGTTTACCGAGGTACTTCCTCTAAAATGTCATTGCCAGACTTGTTAAGGAAATCCAGAATTTGGTTGAATTATCACAATTTACAATCTGCCTGAATCGACAATTGACGATACAAAACCTTTCTGAATTTCTTGACTATAATTTTTTGTAAAAAGGGGGGATTACCAAAGTATTCTTCACTAACGAACTTAGTAATAAACTGCAGATCAACCTCGTCCATACTCTACGTATCCAGAAAGCTGCGCAGTTTGCGTGAACGGCTGGGGTGTTTCAGTTTGCGCAGGGCTTTGGCCTCGATCTGGCGGATGCGCTCGCGGGTAACCGAGAACTGCTGGCCAACTTCTTCCAGCGTGTGGTCCGTGTTCATGCCAATACCAAAACGCATACGCAGCACACGTTCTTCGCGCGGGGTCAGGCTAGCCAGAACCCGTGTGGTGGTTTCACGCAGGTTTGACTGGATCGCGGCATCAACCGGCAAAATAGCATTTTTGTCTTCGATGAAGTCACCAAGATGGCTGTCTTCCTCGTCGCCAATAGGGGTCTCCAGGCTGATCGGCTCTTTGGCAATTTTCATAACTTTCCGCACTTTTTCCAAAGGCATGGAAAGTTTTTCTGCCAGTTCCTCCGGTGTTGGCTCACGGCCAATTTCGTGCAGCATCTGGCGCGAGGTACGCACCAGCTTGTTGATGGTTTCGATCATGTGCACCGGGATACGGATGGTGCGCGCCTGATCGGCAATAGAGCGGGTGATGGCCTGGCGGATCCACCAGGTGGCATAGGTCGAGAACTTATAGCCCCGGCGGTATTCAAACTTGTCCACTGCCTTCATCAAACCAATATTGCCTTCCTGAATAAGATCCAGGAACTGCAAACCCCGATTGGTATATTTTTTGGCAATTGAAATCACCAGGCGCAAATTGGCCTCGACCATTTCCTTCTTCGCCTGTGCGGCCTCGCGCTGGCCTTTTTGCACTGTTTTTACAATGATGCGAAACTCATCAATGGTAACACCAGCATCTTGCGCCAGTTGCGCCACCTGGCGGCGCAAGCGTATTACCTGATCGGCTTCACGATCAATGAACTTTTCCCATGCCGGGGAAAGCTTGGCCACATCGCTGTTCCAGTTCGGATCCAGTTCATGCTTGAAATAATGTTGCAGGAATTGTGTGCGCGGCACCCCGTGACCATCAGCAAGGCGCAAAATGCGCCCCTCGACGCCGACCAGCCGCTTGTTAATCGCATAGAGCTGTTCAACAAGCGCTTCAATACGGTTGTTATTCAAATGGATGGCTTTGAGGCGCGTTATGATCGCATCCTGTGTTTCGGTATATTTGCGACGCGATTGCGGGGTTAAATCCTTGCCCTTGAGCTGGGCATCAATCAATTTTCCCTGTAATTTGTTAAACGTCTTGAAATCGGTAGCGATCGCATCAAGTTCAGCGACAACACCCTCGCGCAGCTCGGCCTCCATGGCCGAGATCGACAGATTGACCTCATCGTCATCATAGTCGTCATCATCATCACTACTGTTTTCGCTTTTTTCGCTGTTCTCGCCGCCTTCACTTCCTTCGCTGGCCTCACCGTCTTTGGATTCACCTTCAGCACTGCCCTCGTTTTCCTTTTTAGCCTCTGGTTGCGCCTCGGCCTGCACCTCACCGGCTGCATCATCACCGGCATTATCTTCCTCAGCCCCATGGCGCGTAGCAAACGTAGTATCCAGATCGATAATATCGCGCAGCAAAATCCGCCCCTCGGACAATTCTTCACGCCAGACCATGATGGCCTCAAACGTCAGCGCGCTTTCACACAGGCCCCGGATCATGGTGTCCCGCCCGGCCTCTATACGCTTGGCAATGGCGATCTCACCCTCACGAGACAACAGCTCGACCGTACCCATTTCGCGCAAATACATCCGCACCGGATCATCGGTGCGATCAGCAGCGGCAGTGGTGTTGCCGGTGCGCACTGCCGTACTGGCGGTACGGGCTGCCACAGCCTTGCCCGTGCCTTCGGCATCATCCGAATCAATAACATTGATGCCCATTTCGGAAAGCGCCACCATGGTATCTTCTATTTTTTCTGAACTGACCTCGCCAGCAGGAAGAACCTTGTTGAGTGATTCGTGGGTGACAAAGCCGCGTGCTTTGGCAAGCTCAATCATTTGCCTGACAGCAGCATCACTCATGTCCAGTATTGGACGGTCCTGCGCCTCTGCTGATGTGGGTTTTTTTGCTTCTGCGGCCTTGGCCATATCTCACCTGTCCCCGCTAACGCTCATACACGCTTCGCGGCAATCCTGCTCTCTCACGGGCGTACCCGCATCTGATCCCTTAGGCATCCGTCTCGTCAGACGTTGCCATCATCCTCATCACCAACGTTCGCCGACTGTCGCGCCGTCCCAAGCGCCCGCAGGCTGCTCTGGTCACCACGCTTCAGACCGTCAAGTAATTGCTTCACCCGCGCCGCCTGTTCATCCGCTGAACCTGCCCTTTCGATCAAGTCTTGCGCTGTCTTTAGCCAGCGCGTAACGCGATCGGTATCGGACTGTTCCGGGACAGGTATCGTGCGCCGCTCCAATTCCCTGAGATCGTCTGCAAAACCTTTCCCGGTTAAATGGCGATGCAAACTCTCTGTGTCAACACTTGTGCTGGTCAACCAGTGTTCAAGAATGGCATCGCGCAGCCGGTTTATCACCTCATCACCAAGCGGCATGTTGGCAAATGTCTCATCAGTCTGGGCAAGAATTTGCGGACAGGCAATAATCTGGGCTAATAAAAACCGTTGTTCAGCCAGCCCCATAGTCGGGCGGCCCGCCAGTTTTCGCAGTCCCTTGCTAGGAAATGCCTTTGTTGGCGCACGTCCGGGGGCGCCTGAGCGCACACGGCGAAACAGGGCATCAATGCGAGCATAAAATTCACTGGCATAGAAACTGGCCACTTCTTTATTGCCTATCTCACCGGCGGCATCACGCAGGCGTTTTTTTAAACCGGCACGGGATTCTGGTGTATCCAATGGCACTCGCGCCCGCTCACGTTCCCACAACACATCCACCAGCGGGCGGGCTTCGCGCAGCACATCCTCCATGGCGGCACGCCCACGTGTCCTGATCATGTCATCGGGGTCCAGCCCGGCAGGCAGGAAGGCAAATTTTAGCGTCCGGCCCGGTTCCAGCAAGGGCAAGGCCCGATCCAGCGCCCGGTGCGCGGCACGCTGGCCCGCCGCATCACCATCAAAGCATAATATTGGCTCAGACCCGGCCTGCCATAAAAGCCGCAATTGTTCCTCGGTCAGCGCCGTGCCAAGCGGGGCCACAGCATGCTCTATCCCTGCACGGGAAAGCGCGATTACATCCATATAACCTTCGGCAACCACCAGACCGGACGCACCCGCACCTCGCACCGCCGCCCGAGCCTGCGGATAGCGGTACAACGTGCGGCCTTTATGGAACAGCGGGGTTTCGGGTGAGTTGAGATATTTTGCCTTGTCATCCTTTGATAATGCCCGGCCACCAAAGCCCACAAGGCGCCGCCGCGCATCATGAATGGGGAACATCACCCGGTCACGAAACCGGTCATAGGGCACACCCCCGCCTTCGGGCGCGATCAGCAACCCTGTTTCGACCAACACACCCAGGCTGGCCCCTTTTTGCACCAGATAATCCTTTAATGCTGAATGTGATGATGGGGCGTAACCCAGCCCAAACGTGCCGCAGACATCATCATCCAGGCCACGGTCCTGTAAATAATGGCGCGCATGGCGGCCCCGCACCCGGCCCAGTTCAGCCACGTAAAACTGCGCCGCTTCCTCCATCCATTCCAGAAGACCTTTCGCCCGCTGTGCTTTTTGTGCGGCCTCCGGATCCGGTGCCGGCATGGCCATACCGGCCTCCCCTGCCAGCCGCTCCACCGCCTCGGTAAAGCTGAGGCCTTCGGTTTCCTGAAACCAGCTAATGACATCGCCATGTTTGCCAGAGGAAAAACAATGAAAAAAACCCTTCTCGTCATTGACGAAAAAGCTGGGGGTTTTTTCCTTGTTAAAGGGTGACAGGCCCGCAAACTCGCGTCCCTGACGGCGCAGTTTTACCGTCCGCCCGATCACATCAGACGGCTTAACCCGGCTTTTCAGCTCCTCAATGAAATCTTCGCCAAAACGCATTTTATTTATTTACCCATCGGGTACCCAGGCGGAGAGGGTAATTCTTGCGCCAGGAAAGGGAAAGGGGAAATGCGTTATTCTTGAGCAGCCCCAGCCTGAACTAACTCAATATCGCCTTAACCGCCGCACCGGCTTTGCCAAAATCCATGGCGCCGCCATGTTTGGCTTTTAGCGCACCCATGCACTTGCCCATGTCTTTCAGGCCCGCCGCATCCAGCTCTTCAACAATAGAGCGGGCCGCCGCTTCAATTTCGTCATCACTCATCTGCCTCGGCATAAATTCTGCGATAATGGCGCTTTCCTCACGCTCTCGTTCGGCAAGGTCTGCACGCCCGGCTTCTTCATAGATTTTGGCGCTGTCTTCGCGTTGCTTGAGCAGCTTGGAGAGAATTTGCAAAATCTGGTCTTCGCCGCAGCCCTCACCAACATCGCGCGTACGTGCCGCAATGTCCCGATCCTTGATCGCCGCCTGTACCAGGCGCAGGGTCGAGACCCGCACTGGCTCCTTGGCTTTCATTGATTCAATGAGCTTCGTCTTGATTTGATCGCGTAGCGACATGTTTTTCACCTTGTTTGTGACAGTCCTGTCAGCAGATTTTTCGGCCTCTTGCCTATAAAACAATGCTTTTTCAAACCACATCACCGGTTGACGCTGACCAGTGCCTTGCCTAGTTTCTCGTCACTTTCATGGCAGAGAAAACCGGAGCGTTGGCCTATGACTGCTCAGCCCAAGAGTCAAGAGCAAGATGAGACACCAACCGCATTGCTGGTGCTGGAGGACGGCACTGTTTTTGCCGGTTTTGGCGTTGGGGCATCAGGAGAAACCGTTGGCGAGGTGTGTTTCAACACCGCCATGACAGGTTATCAGGAAGTGCTAACCGACCCCTCCTACACTGACCAGTTATTGTGTTTTACCTTCCCGCATCTGGGTATTACCGGCACAAATACAGACGACAATGAAGACGAAACACAAGACCGTAACGGCCCGACATCCGGTGCACGAGGCGTCATTATGCGGGCGGCGACTGGTGTCGCGGCCAACTGGCGAGCGCAAGACGATTTTGCCGACTGGTTAGCCAAACGCGATATTATCGGCATTTATGACATAGATACCCGGGCTTTGACCGTGCACATACGAAAATGCGGCATGCCCCACGGGATTATCGCCCACCACCCGGACGGTCAGTTTGACATACCCGCTTTGCAGGCAAAAACCAGAGACTGGGCCGGGCTGGAAAATGCGGACCTTGCCGACAGGGTTTCAACAAACACTCCCTATGAAGCTGAAGAGGCCACATGGGATTTGCACTCTGGTTATCAGTCAGCTTCCAAAACCGGAGCACATGTGGTGGTCGTGGATTATGGCAGCAAGAGTAATATTCTGCGCCGTCTGGCCGCTCTTGACCTGAAAGTCAGCGTCGTCCCCTGCACCATTGATGCAGCCGCCATATTAGCCATGGAACCAGATGGCGTACTTTTGTCCAATGGCCCCGGCGATCCAGCGGCTACGGCACGCCATGCCAGCCCGCTTATCCGCACCCTGATCGAGGCAGATATGCCTATATTCGGCATTTGTCTGGGCCATCAATTGCTGGCACTGGCGCTGGGTGCCAAAACAAAAAAGATGGAACAGGGTCATCACGGTGCCAATCATCCGGTCAAGGATTTACACACCGGAAAAGTTGAAATTGTGTCTATGAATCATGGGTTTACAGTGGATGAAACCACCTTGCCAGATCATGTTTCCGCCACACATATCTCTCTCTTTGATGGTAGCAATTGCGGTTTGCGTCTGACAGGAAAGTCGGTGTTTTCGGTGCAATACCACCCCGAAGCCAGCCCCGGCCCGCAAGACAGCTTTTACCTGTTTGAAGCATTTGCTGGCCAGCTCAGGCACAATATCAGTGCTTGAACTGAACCGCCGTCATCTACTGGGCGCTGCCCCGGCTCTCTCCCTTGTTTCATGCGCACGCCCAAAAGCACCAGCCAACACCTTACGCATTGGCATTGCCGGTGCGCCGGACAGTCTGGACCCGTTGCAAGGCCAGTTTGCCGCCGCCGCATTGATTTACAAGCAAATATACACGCCGCTGACCGATTACGGACCTGATGGAAAACTGGCACCGGGACTGGCCAAAAGCTGGTATGTGTCAGGGGATGGTCTCACCTGGACATTTGACCTTTACGAGAATTTGCACTGGTCCGATGGCACGCCACTTACCGCGCATGATGTGCTGTTTTCTGTCCGTCGGGCGCTTGATCCGGATACGGGCTATGCGGATGCCGGTGATTTTTACCTTGTTACAAATGCGATAGAGGCGATTTCAGGAACCGTATCACCCAATACTGTCGGGGTCAGTATCCAGGGGGACACCCGTATTGTTTTTCACCTGACCAAACCCCTGGGGGTTTTTCCTGAACTCATGCGCGAATTCTATCCGCAACCCGCGCATGTTCTGGAAAAGCAAGAAACCCGTTGGCCCCTGCCCCCGAATTTTGTTGGTTCCGGCCCATACATTGTATCCGAACTTAGCCAGAGCAGAATTGTCCTGCGCAAAAATACCCATGCCCGTATCCCGGCGCAGATAGAAACTCTGGATGTTGCCTTTATCGAAGAAGCGGCGACCCGTGCCCGCATGGTACGGGCGGGTGATCTGGATCTCACTCAGGACCCACCACCGGGGCAGATTGCGGACCTGCGTACCCGGCCCAATGTTGTGATGCAGAACTGGCCAGCACCAAAACTGGTTTATCTGAAGGTGAACCATGATCACGTACCGCTACACGATGCACAGGTTCGCCAGGCATTATCCATGAGTATTGATCGAGGATTTATTGCTGATCAGGTGCTTGTCGGAACCGCTATGGCAACAGCACGCATTATTGCCGGTGCGGATAAAGCCCCCACGTCCTTGCCAGACAGACAAGCCGAAGCGCGGGCCTTGTTAAAAGCTGCCGGATTTGAAAACAATTTGCGTATTACCCTCATGCACGCGGGTGGCCAGCGCGAACGCATTGCCATTGTGTTGGCAGAGGGCTGGAAAGCCATTGGCGTAGAGTGCGCCCTTGTCGCCGCTGATCCGGCGGGGCTTTACACGTTTATTGATGAAGGCGCGTTTGATCTGGCCATCGCCTCCTTCGACCGGGGGTTGAAACGCGAAGGCTGGCGCATGATTGAGCCCTTTGCCACGGACGGTTTTGCCGCCAATTTCAACTGGACGAATACCCGGTATGATCAGGCCGTTGCGGCCACAAGAGCCGAGGCCGATCCCAACAAACGCGATGTGTTGGCACAAAAAGCGGAAGGCATTCTTCTGGATGAAGCGGCCATCATCCCGCTATTGCATGAAAAATCATTCTGGCTGGCCGGCCCCCGCCTGACAGCAATGGCCAGCAACATCCCCCCTGTACAATGGGGGCGGTTACAACTTTTGCCCGAATAGGCTTGTTTTTAAGACAGTGCTGTTTCGAGGAGCAAATATGCCGGGCCATCGCCTGTACGCAAATGGGTTTCCAGATGCAGGCGATTTTCATTTTTCGCGGCATCGTCGATTTTTTGGCGCAACTCAGCGGTAAAATCAACGGCTGTGCGGCGCAACGCGGCGTCATCATCAAAAGCACTGCCAAGTGCCTTAACCTGTGTCTCGGCTTCCATACGCACAATCTCAATCATGGCGTTATTGCCACCAACAAGACGGGCATGAGACAGACTGCGATAAACCTGCGTGCTAAATAATGCTGGCGGATCAATATCATGGATACGAAAAAGCGTAACCAGACGATCAAGTGCATCAGTGTTGGCATGGCTTGAAGGCGCAGTATTGGCCTTGGTAACAGGTTTTTCCCTGGCCCGGTCCATACCCGAAAGCACGTCTTTCCAGCGCCAGCCCTGATTATTTTTACCCTGATCGGCGGTGTCTTCCTTTGGTGTACTTTCTGTTTCATTGCGCGCTTCGTTCTGCGCCTTGATCTGAGCTTCAGCGAAACTCATTTTTTTAACCTCTGACGTACCGTTTTTATCTTCAGAAGGCGTTATGCTGGTTTCAGTTTCCAACACTGCGGCAGAAACCGGTGCCTTGGCAGGTTGGGGTGAAGCATGAGCGGCCATGCCCGCAAACGGGCTGGGTATTTCAAGCGCACCACCGCGCTGATCAGCGGCAGACCCCATACGTAACATAAAGTCACTCAGCAGTTCATAATTTTGACGAATACGGGCTTGAAAACCGGCATCAATTTCCTCGGCTTCATCGGCGGCGGCACGCGCTGCCTCGTTCAGACCTGTCAGTCCCTTGCGTAGTTTGTCTTGCAAATCACGCGCCTGGGCATCTGCGGTTTCAGGCAAGGCCGCCAGTTTCCCTTCAAGGGTTTGCGTAGCAGCCTCAAGCCGTTCAAAGGTTTTGTCCGCCCAGGATGCGGCGGAAAAACTGGCCTCATTGGCCTGTTCCAGACGCTTGGCAATCACTTCGGCATAAGCATCCAGTGCTGAGCGGGCTTCCTCTGCCGCTTTTTTTAATGCCTCAGACTGCTGCTCATTACGTTCAGCCGCTATTTTCGTATCACGGTGCACCTCTTGCACACTGGCATAGGATTTTTGCAGGGCAGAATCAAAGGCGCTGCTAATGACAGCAGCCCCCTCATGAGCAACGCCATGAATTTCCTCTACGCTTTTGCGGGTAAGCTCCGTCAACGCCCGCGCATCATCCCGGCTCGTCGCAAAACTGTCACGGGCGCGTTCCCTGATTTGGTCAAGTTCCTCGACACTGCTGTCTAATGATTTACGCGTTTCCCCAAGTGTTGTGGTGCTCGACGACAAGCGGCCACTGGCATCATCCAGCTTGGCGGCAATTTTTTTGACACCTTCCGACGCATCATGCGCTGAACCAGTCAAACGCTCAGTACTTTCCTGAAGCGTCTTGGTGCTATCCAGTGAATGAGCATTGGCAATATCCGCAGCCGCAACCACCATTTTGGATTGTTCGGTAATCGCCGAAGCAATATCAGCGGCCTTTTGGTCAAGAACAATGGCAAGATCGGCCACCGCTTCGCGTTCGCGGCGCAAATCATTGATCAGCGCATCAGTGCGTTCCCGTGCATTGGATTCAGCAGCCGTAAACGCATCGCTATGATGGCCCAGCACCTCTTCCATTGCGCCAAGGCGAGCCAATGCGCCCTCAACCGCACCGTTAACCTTGGTAATTTCGGATCGCACGGCCTCAGCCATGAGACGGGCATCTTCGCGGGTTGCCTTGGCCGGATCAGCAAAGCGGGCAGCCATGGCACCGATATAACGCGCCGTTCCACGAAACCGAACCAGTTCAGCGATCAGGAAAGCCGCCAGAATAATAAATGTCGCCGGACCCAGGGTTACAAATAAAAGGCTGGCGGCACCTGTAACCGGCAAGGCTAACAAACTGGCAACACCGTTTTGCCCAACTGTAAAGGCAACAACACCTGATATCCAGAAGATGGCAACTATGCCGCCTGCGGCGATGAACCAGGCCGAGGCACGGCTGGTTTTGTGTTCTGCCGAGGGTACAACACCCGCATCTTCATTGCTTTCACGGGTGACGAGCACGCGATCTTGCGCCTGTGATGAAGGCGATCTCACATCCACCAATTTATCAAACACAGTACTTGTCGGGTTTTCCCCATCCAGGTGAACCTCGGCCATGCGCCTCCCCTTCACGGATTAATTTTTAACGCTTTATTAATTCGCCTAAAAAGACACAAAAGGGAAGTTAAAAGCGCACAGTCGCGCGTATATTTTTATGCTTCACGCCAGCGCAAAACCGGCTGCCTTGCTGCCTGTGTCTCATCCAGGCGCTGTAAGGGCGCTAGCACTGGTGCACTGACAAAGCGATCCGACGAACCTGATTTAGCCGCCACCGCCAGTGACAACAGCGTATCGGCGAACCGATCAAGGCTTTCTTTTGATTCGGTTTCTGTTGGCTCGATCAGCATTGCGCCATGCACCACCAGCGGAAAATACATGGTCATCGGGTGGTAACCTTCATCGATCATGGCTTTGGAGAAATCCAGTGTAGTTACATCTGTATTCTTCAAAAACGTGTCATCAAACAACGCCTCGTGCATACAAACACCATCAAAGGCCGGGCTCATCTCGCCTTTGAGCCGTGCCAGCAAATAGTTCGCGTTCAGCACCGCATCTTCGGAAACCTGGCGCAAACCATCGGCACCGTGGCTCATCATATAGGCAAGCGCACGGGTAAACATGCCCATCTGACCATGAAAGGCGCACATGCGGCCAAAGGGTTTTTCCTCTGCCTGCGCATCGTCTTCAACCAGACGCCAAGCATCGCCGTCCTGTACCAGATAGGGCACAGGCGCAAATTGGCTTAGTCGTTTGGACAAGACCACCGGCCCCGCCCCCGGACCGCCCCCGCCATGGGGTGTAGAGAAGGTTTTGTGCAGGTTTATGTGCATGGCATCAACGCCCAGATCGCGCACCCGGGTTTTGCCCATAATGGCGTTCAGATTGGCACCGTCACAATAAAAATACCCGCCTGCCTCATGCACCAGGTCGGCGATTTCACGGATGTCACGCTCGAACAGGCCGCAGGTATTGGGGTTGGTCAGCATGACCGCCGCCACATCAGGGCCTATTTTGCTGCGAAATACATCCATGTCCACGCGGCCCGTAGCATCGGCTGGCAGCTCATCAATATCAAAACCGCACTCTGCCGCCGTGGCCGGATTGGTGCCGTGAGCTGATTGCGGGACCAGCACCCGACGGCGGGTGGATAACTCGCCCCGTTCTTGCAATGCCGCCCGGATACACATCATCCCGCACCATTCGCCATGCGCCCCGGCCTTGGGTGAAAGGGCCACAGCGTCCATGCCGGTAATGGCGCATAGCCAGTGTGATAGCTCGCCCATAAGTGCCAAGGCACCCTGCACCGTCGATTGCGGTTGCAAGGGATGCACATCGGCAAACCCCGCCAAACGCGCAAGTTTTTCATTCAGTCGCGGATTATGCTTCATGGTGCATGAACCAAGCGGGTAAAGCCCCAGGTCTATGGCGTAATTGCGCTGTGAAAGCCGTACATAATGGCGCATGGCTTCTGGCTCTGAAAGGCCAGATAAACCAATGGCTTCACTTCGTTCCAATCCACCAAGACGGCTTGTGTGCTCTGGCACATCGGGCAAATCAACGCCGCATTTATCGGCGGCACCCACCTCAAACAATAAGGGCTCGGCTTGCAATAACCCGCGCGATCCGGAAAAAGTGTCTACGTCCTGCGCGGTACTTTGCGCATCCGCAGGTGCCGTTGGGCGGCCCGTGGAATTCATCGCCATCAGAGCACCTCCCTTAGCGCCATCTCGAAAACAGCATCATCGTCATCAGTGTTGGTTTCGGTGGTGGCAACCAGCAACAGATCATCAAATTCTCCTGCCCCAAACAGACGGGATGCTGGAATACCCCCCAGCACGCCGCTTTTCGCCATGGCCTCGACCGCATGTGCGGCATTGCCCGGTAAGCGCACAGTAAATTCGTTAAAGAAACTGGTGTTCAGAATTTCCACCCCCTCTATGGTGCCAAGCCGGTCAGCCAGCACACAGGCGCGGGCGTGATTAAGCCCCGCCAGTTTGCGCAAGCCCAATTCCCCCAACAGTGCCAAATGAATGGTAAAGGCCAGCGTACACAGCCCGGAATTAGTACAAATATTAGAGGTCGCCTTTTCCCGGCGTATATGCTGTTCACGAGTGGAGAGCGTAAGCACATAACCCCGCTTGCTACTTGCATCCACGGTTTCACCGGCAAAACGTCCGGGTGCCTGCCTGATAAACTTGCGATCATCCTTACACGCCAAAAGCCCCACATAAGGCCCGCCAAAATTTAGCCCATTTCCAATGGATTGCCCTTCGGCAGCAACAATGTCCGCACCCATTTCGCCGGGGCTTTTAACAAGACCCAGCGAAATCACCTCGGTCGTGACCGCGATCAGCAACGCCCCTGCCGCATGAGCAGCCTCGGCCAGTGGCGTCAAATCAACCAGTTCACCAAATACATTGGGGTTTTGCACCACGACACAGGCGGTATCATTGTCCAGCTTGTCCACCACAGCCAAATCCTTGCCCATGGCCGGGGGCAATACATTGACCTCAATTTTATCGCCATTTGCAGAGGTATGCACAGTTTGTGCGTAATGGGGATGCAGACCGGGGGCCAGTACGCACTTGTTTCGTCTTGTAATCCGCACTGCCATGCGCACCGCCTCGGCGGTGGCGGTTGAACCATCATACATGGAGGCATTGGCCACACCCATGCCGGTTAATTGGGCCACCTGCGTCTGAAATTCAAATAACGTCTGCAAGGTGCCTTGCGCAATTTCAGGCTGATAAGGGGTATAGGCGGTGAGAAATTCCGAGCGCTGGATCAGATGGTCCACACTGGCCGGAACGTGATGGCGATAAGCACCGCCGCCGCAATAAAACGCTGCCTCACCAGCACTTAAAGAGCGCTTTGAAAGTGCCGTAAAATGGCGCTCAACGGCCATCTCACCGGCATGTTCCGGCAAACCTTCTATGAGGCTTCCCAGTCGGGCATCATCGGGTATATCAGCAAATAAATCATCAACGGAAGACACTCCGATACGGGCCAGCATAGCAGCGCGGTCGTCCTCGTTCAGCGGCAAATAACGCATTGTCTATTCCCTGGTAAATTCAGCGTATGCCGCTTCGTCCATCATGCCTTCAAGCTCACTAACGTCACTTATGGTCATTTTGAAAAACCAGCCCGCACCCTGAGGTTCACCGTTGACGGTCTCCGGCTCATCTTCCAGCGCCTCATTGGCGTGAGTGATTTTGCCCGATACCGGCGCGTAAATTTCACTGGCAGATTTAACTGATTCCACCACCGCAATGTCATCGCCTTTTTTGACCGTCTTGCCGGTATCCGGCAGTTCTACAAAAACCACATCGCCCAACTGCCCGGCGGCATAGGTGGAAATACCGATAGTGGCGGTATCGCCATCCACAATCAGATATTCATGGTCTTCCGTAAAATATATTTTGCTCATAATATTGTTCCTAACCCCGATAATAATTTTGTTGAACGAAAGGTAGTTTGGCCACTTCTGCCGGGTGCACTTTGCCGCGCACGATTAAATCCAGCGCCGTACCTGGTATCGCCAGATCAGAGCGCACATACCCCATGGCCACAGGGCCGTTAAATGTTGGCCCAAAGCCCCCTGATGTAATCTCGCCCACATGTTCACCGCTTAGATGAATATGTGTGCCTTCACGCGCCGGGGCGCGACCCAAAGGTTTAATGCCCACCCGCTTTTGCGCTGTGCCTTCTGCCAGTTGGCGCACTATAGGCTCTGCTCCCGGAAAACCACCGCTTTGCCGCCGTGTTTTCGGAATAGCCCAGTTCAAGCTGGCCTCAACGGGGGTGCGGTTTTCATTAAAATCATGCCCGGAAAGGCAGAGCCCAGCCTCCAGTCGCAAGCTGTCGCGCGCACCAAGGCCAATAGGTCTGACCAGTTTGTTTTTCAATAATAGATGCGCCAGATCATTCGCCCGCTCGGCCTTTACGGAAATTTCAAAGCCGTCTTCGCCTGTATAACCCGAACGGCTGACATGACAGTCTATGCCACCAATGCTGGTGTGCATGGTTTGCATAAAGACCATTGCCGCAGCATCCGGGCAGAGCGGGGTCATAACATCTACTGTCTTTGGTCCCTGCACCGCAATCAGAGCCTGACGGGACATAATATCCAAACGGATTCCGTCCGGCAGGCGCGCGGCAATTTGGGCGAAGTTCTCTTTTTTAAAGGCAGCATTGACCACAATCATCAACCAGCCTTCAAAGCGGGCATCCACGGCGCGGGTGACCATAAGGTCATCCATAATCCCGCCTTCATCGGTAAGCAGCAGGGAATAGCATTGCTGACCCGGTTTCAGAGAAACGAAATCGCCGGGCATCAAGGCTTCCAGCGCCCGGGCTGTGGTTTCATGATCCGGGCCGATAACAAAAGCCTGCCCCATGTGGGAAACATCAAACAGGCCGCAATTTTCCCGCGTCCATTTGTGTTCCTTGAGGATACCATCCGGGAATTGCACCGGCATGGCATAGCCGGCAAAAGGCACCATTTTACCACCCAACTCTTCCATAAGAGCGGCCAACGGTGTGCGTTTCAGTCCGTTATTATCCATAAATGCCCCGACAGCATTAGCCCCGGCATAAAAGCCGGAGGCCCCCGCTGTCCTGGTACCTGAGAGATTCACCTCTCGCGCATTATTGCGCCAAATGGCTTACTCCTTCGGTGCAGCATTCAAGATGCTGCTTTCCAGCGTGTCGATCCCTTCGCGGTCCTTGGTACCTGAGAGTTTCCGGGGCGGTTGCTCCTTCGGCGCCGACAGTAAAGCCGGTCTCTCCCGCGAAGATCGTTCTGGTCAGTACAACAAGTGCTCGCACTGATGGGGCGTGACTTAGCATGGGGGATCGAGCCAAGGCAATGGGGGAGGCTGGGAAGAATTATTTTTCATTATTATAACCATCCCTTTTACGGCCATCCCGGACCTGATCCGGGCTCTGGTCGCGCCTCGTCATGAGCACCGGTTTTCGTGGAGTGATACAAAACACACTAGGATCTGAACCTAATGAACGCTGCGCATGGCCTCTAGCCGCGCCAGATACCATGCAGCGACAATGCCCTTCGCATTTTTAGCGCGCACATCGGGCAACCATTGCTTTAGTTCATCATCAACTGAACAGGCAAAATAAATCACATCCAGATCCCCGCTATATTCCTCAAAATAGCTTTCGGGATCACGCCGATATTCCATCTCCAGAAATGTCATGTCATGAAAGGTCTGCCACATGCAGGCCTGTTCATTATTCTCCAGCCCCTCTTTCCATGACGAAACAGGTTCCCTGTTCGCCTTGGCACATACTTTTTGCATAAGGTTTGGCGGAGCTTTCGCGCAAACAGGGGCGGCCACAAGCACACGATCAAGCGCCTTAACATTGGGACCGGATTTTGGACCTTTAAGAAGCGCGGCCACTTTGCCCGGATTTTGGCTGGCATAATAACCACCCAACGTGATGGTACCAATGAACAGCCCACCCAAAATCAACATCAGGCCTGCGCGCCTGTTTTTTGATCGATCACTCATAGCTCTCTTCCCCCTCAAGCGCCTTGCACGATAGTTCATGACCAAGGTCACACCCTTGTTTAAAGGCCTCATTCATTCTGTGTTTGTTTTCGGGTAAACCCATTTGTCCCGCATAATCCTTTGCGCTGTAGAAACAAGAAGTGGCATACCCCTTGTCGCAATTATACGCTAAAACATGGCGCGCAGCTTCAAGGTCTTGCGCACCACCATCTCCCTGTCCGGCGGCCACGGCAAAAAACTGACACCCCAAAAAATCACCCCGAAAACAGCTGCGTAACAGCAATTCGCGCCCCGCTTTTGCATCCTGCTGTCCACCAATGCCACCAATTTGAAACTTGCCAAAAAGTACACAGGCATCATTGCTATCAGCCGCGCAAGCCTGGTTCAGTAAGGTACGGGATTGCACCATGTCATCATTATTGGCGGCCTTGATGGCTTGTTTGAAAATTTCATCCGCAGTTTGCGCTTGCGCTATATTTGGCAAAATCAAAAATGTTAAAATGACAGGCAATATTTTCAGATGTAATTTCATTATGGCATTCCTTCGGCCCGGCCTTGGATAAGAGTTTTTATAACCCTTCTAAAGAAACTACCGGAAATAATCCCAAATTGTAACCACGCCAATGATCATAAAAATGACACCCAAAATCAGCGATAATGGCAGTTTGGCAATAAAATTTTGCGCGGCCTGCCCCGCAACACCGCCAGAGCGGCGGGCAGCACCAGTGCCGAGGCCGAGGCCGAAGCCACAAAACATAATCACATATTTTCCACGAAAGGCGTTTCTTTGGTTTCGTATCAATCTGCCTCACCGTCGCCCAAATAATTTCTCGATGTCTTTTAGTTTCAGCTCCACATAGGTCGGGCGGCCATGATTACATTGGCCCGAATGGGGCGTGGCCTCCATCTGGCGCAATAGCGCGTTCATCTCATCAGCGTTTAATCTGCGCCCGGCGCGCACGCTGCCATGACAGGCCATGGTCGAACACACCTCTTCAAGGCGTTCTTTAAGACTCAAAGCCGTATCAAATTCAGCCAGGTCATCGGCCAGATCGCACACCAGGCGCTGGGCATCTACATTACCAAGCAAGGCCGGTGTTTCGCGCACTGCAATGGCACCCGTACCAAACGCCTCTATGGTCAGGCCCAGTTCAGAAAGTTCATCAGCACGGGCCAAAACCCGTTCGGCACTGGCCTCGTCCAGTTCAACAATTTCCGGCACAAGCAAAGCCTGCGCCACCACACCCGAGGCCGAAAGCGCCTTTTTCATGTCTTCATAGACCAGACGTTCATGGGCGGCATGTTGATCAACAATGACAATGCCGTCCTCTGTCTGGGTAACAATATAGGTTTCATGGACCTGCGCCCGCGCCGCGCCCAGGGGCAAGTCTTGCGCCGAAGATACGTCTTCAACTGCGGGCATTTCATGATGCGCCGAAGGGGTATCAAAGTTGGCAAAACGCTGACTGTCAGCAAACCCGGGCCTTGGTATGTTTTGGCGTGGCCAGGGGGCAGCAGATGGCATTGGCGCGCCTTCAACCTGTGCCTTGCCCAGCGCAAACCCTGCCGTGGTTGTCGAGGCTCGGTGCCCGGCATTGGCCAACCCATGACGCAGCGCCCCCACGATCAACCCACGCACCAGGCCCGGGTCGGCAAAGCGCACCTCGGCTTTGGCCGGATGCACATTTACATCCACCTTGTGCGGATCAAGATCAACAAACAGCGCCAGCGCCGGATGGCGATCACGGGCCAGAAAGTCCGCATACGCGCCGCGCACCGCACCGTGCAGCAGTTTATCGCGCACCGGACGGCCATTGACGAATAAATATTGATGGCGGGCGGAACCTTGATGATAGGTGGGCAGACCGGCAAAACCGGTGACCTGCACGCCTTCACGTTGCTGATCGATGGCGATGGCATTTTGGGCAAAATCGCGGCCCAATATATCATCAAGGCGTTTAAGGCGTGCTGCTTCGTCATTGCCTCTGGCCACAAGGCGTAGTGAGGTGCGGCCATTGCTGGTCAGGGTAAAACCCACATCCGGGCGTGACATAGCCAGACGCTTGATGACATCTGAAATGGCCATGCTCTCGGCACGCTCGCTTTTAAGGAATTTCAGCCGCGCCGGGACCGCATAAAAAAGATCGCTCACATCAATGCGGGTGCCATTAAGGCCCAAAGGCGGGGCTGGCTCTGGTGGTGTTTCTTCGCCGCCATCAATGCGCAACGTCCAGGCGTCTTCACCCGTGCGCTGTGAGGTAAGGGAAAGCCGCGCCACCGAGCCAATACTGGGCAAGGCTTCACCGCGAAAGCCCATGGTGGAGATCGCCAATAAATCCCAGCTGCCATCATCAGCCGGGGCCAGCTTTGACGTGGCATGGCGCTCCACCGCAAGAACAAGCTCGTCGCGGCTCATGCCATGCCCATCATCGGCCACCAGAATACGCGCCTTGCCACCTTCTTCAATGTTGATATCAATGCTCTGCGCACCGGCGTCCAGCGCATTTTCGACCAGTTCCTTGACCACGCTGGACGGGCGCTCGACCACCTCGCCTGCGGCGATGCGGTTAACAGTTTGGGCGGGAAGGCGACGAATAAGACTCATGGGCGAAATGTCGCCCTACCAGCCGAAAGGGTCAAGATGCGCGAGCGGTTCGCATGTTTTTAAAAAGTCAGAATATGCAGGGCTAGCATATCAGCTACACTCTTGGCCGGAATGAACGTCCGCAACAATGTTGGCCAGGTCGGTCTCATTCATTTTTACAAGCGGTACTAGAGCCAAGTTATATATCAAAATATCCCGCAGTGAGGTCTGCCTACAGATTGTGTCTGTAATAACGCCTGCCCCATTTCAGGGAAAACCTGGAATTGCGTTTGATTTATTATAATAATTTTATCAGTGTATATACACATATTATAATTTTTTATAGTCAAAGTGCTTAACATTGCCAGAAGAACAAAACGTTTCCAGACGCGCTAATTGTAGTTTTTAAATTAACGATGGCCGTTTATTTTTTATTGCGCACCCCTTTGGCCCAGCACTTCCAGGTTTTGCTGTAACTCTGGCCAGCCTTGCCCGCCTAAATGCGCCAGCATTTGTGTTTGCACAGCTTGCCATACCGGAAGTGCATCGGCCAATACGACCCACCCCTTAGGCGTTAAGGAGAGGCGACGCACTCTCGCATCACCGTCATCATACATGGTTTGTGTTAGCCCCCGCCCACCCAACAAATGTAAATTACGGGTCAACGTCGTTCGTTCCATACCTAACGCATCAGCGGCTTCGCTTACGGTCATAGGCTCTGGAATGGCACCAAGCAGAGATAGAATGGAAAACTGCCCTGCGTTTAAACCAAATGGCTTCAATACCTTGTCATAGTTTTGACTAATTAAACGAGCCGCTTTGCGTACATTGAAACATACACAATTTGTCGTCGCACGTGCAGCGTTGGCAATTTCATTTTTCGTAGCAGAGCGGGAAAGTAATACGTACATTATACCTGCCTTAATTTTTATAAGGTGTATATACACATAATTATCACATATCAAGTTATATCCAATAGCCTGATTACTAAAAATGCCGCCATCGGCTTGCCATTGCCAGCTCTTTATAAGTTGCCCTCTATATCAAGGCCGCTTCACCGGTGTTGCCTTGTTTAGCGCGGCTTGTTTGGCCAGTGCATCAAAACTTGCCGGAAAGGCCGGGCGTTTGACGTATTGTCCGGCGCCTTTTACGGCACGTAAATCACCATCCTTATAGGTCAGCGTACCGCGACTAAGCGTATGAGACGCAAGGCCTTTCACCTCCATACCCTCAAATATATTATAATCCACATTCTGGTGGTGAGTTTTGACCGATATGGTTTTGCTCGCCTCCGGATCCCAGATGATGAGGTCCGCATCAGCACCAACACTGACCGCGCCTTTTTGTGGATAGATATTGAAAATCTTTGCCGTATTGGCTGATGTCACGGCAACAAATTCGTTTGGGGTCAATCGGCCCGTACCTACCCCGTGGGTCCATAATACGCTAAGGCGGTCCTCCACCCCGGCGGTGCCGTTGGGTATCTGGGCAAAGTTATCGCGCCCCATACCTTTCTGGTCAGCGCAAAAGCAGCAATGATCCGTAGCCGTGGTGTGCAAATGCCCACTTTGCAGCCCTTTCCACAAAGCCGCCTGATGCTCCGGGCTACGAAATGGGGGTGACATCACGTGGGCGGCAGCCACATCCCAGTCTGGATGACGATAAACACTGTCATCAATCATCAAATGCCCGGCCAGAACCTCGCCATAAACCCGCTGCCCGGCACTGCGCGCACGCTTGATCTCTTCCAGCGCGTCAGAGGCAGAAACATGGACAATATAGAGCGGCACACCGATAACCTCGGCCAGACGCAGCGCCCTGTTGGCTGCTTCGCCTTCTGCCGCCGGTGGACGCGACAAGGGATGCCCCTCCGGCCCGGTAATACCTTCTTCGATCAGTTTTTTTTGAAGTTGAAAAACCAGCTCGCCATTTTCTGCATGAACCGTGGGCATGGCACCCAGAGTAAGGGCACGGCTGAACGAGTTATACAAAATCTCGTCATCGGCCATAATCGCGCCTTTATAGGCCATAAAGTGCTTGAAGGAGTTCACGCCTTCTTCGCGGACCAGTGTTTCCATATCCTTGCTGACACTTTCATCCCACCAGGTAATGGCAACATGAAAACCATAATCGGCGGCTGATTTTTCCGCCCAGCCACGCCAGGTGCGATAGGCCTCCATAATATTTTGCTGCGGATCGGGGATAACAAAATCAATGATCGAAGTGGTCCCACCGGCCATGGCCGCCGCTGTGCCGGTGTAAAAATCCTCTGACGCGACGGTACCCATAAAGGGAAGTTGCATATGGGTATGCGGGTCTATGCCGCCCGGCATCACATATTGCCCGCCCGCGTCGATTATCTTCGCCCCCGTTGGCGCATCCAAGCCCTCGCCAATCTGGGCAATTTTACCATCCACACACAAAACATCGCCGCGATAGGTTTGCTCTGCCGTTACGATTGTGCCGCCGCGAATAAGTATGGTCATGAGGAATGTTTCCCTGTCCGTAAGTGATTTTATGATTTTACTATATTCGCCAGGAAGGCGAAAGCCAGAGCCTAGGTGTCAGTTTTGTGCTTGCCAGCTTTCCAGCCGCCAGGCGTCAAGGTCTCGTCGGCAAAGGCGGCTGGTTCAGCTTCCAACTCTGTACCCACAGTATCATTCCACCGATTGAGAAAACCAAACAATGAAATGACGGCTGTGATTTCGACAATTTCTTCATTGCTGAAATGTACTTTCAAGGACGCGTTTTCCGCTTCACCAACCAGAGACGGGGATTGCGCAGCGCACTGGGAAAATCTCATGGCAGCGCGTTCTTTGTCACTAAACAGCGGGCTGATTTCATATTGCCACAGAGCTTCTATCTTTGCCGCATCAATGCCGGAACGATGCGCACTATGGGCTGTATGCGCCTGACAATAGCGGCAGCCATGAGCCGCACTGGCAGCAAAGCCAATCAAGGACTTCAATTCTGCTGGCAGCACGCCATTGGGCCCCAATATGGCAAAGCTCAGCCCCATAAAGGCGTTGGCGATATCCGGGCGACGCGCCATAGTTTTAATCGAATTTGGCACAAAGCCCATATGCGCCTGGAACAACTCAAAAGCAGGCGCAAACTCTTCCAGCTCAGCGTTTGAAGCAGGCTCTATAAGCGGCATGACAAAATCCTTATGTACCCGTGAGTATCGTAACCTACGTTAAATTCACACAAATCACACTGGCGAAATAGCAAATAAAGAAAACCCCGGACACCGCATAGCGGTGTCCGGGGCTGACTTCACGGCCTGCCTTCACTAGGGGGCTGGGACTAACAGGCGAAAATCAGGCCATGCCAGACAGGGTTATTTCTTTTTCCTTCTGGTTTTAACTTTGACCTTGCCGTCACCGTCTTTGCGTTGTTTCATAAACTCCTTGACGTGTTCGTGCATTTTTACGCGCCTCACAGCGGAGGCTGAAAATTCATCGCCGGTCACTTGCGCGTCACCGTCTTCGTCAAGCGCCTGAAACGCATCAACCATTTGCGAGCGACGTTTGGCCAGCCACAAGGCCTGATATTCCTCGAGGCTTAAGCGGCCATCATTATTGCTGTCATAGGATTTTAGCTTGGTATCGCGGGCGCTACGGGCCTCGGCTTCGGTCACCGTACCGTCCTTGTCCAGATCCATATCGTCATGATCACCACTTTGCATCATGAACTTGAAGCTGTTGCCGCCGCCCACATGAATACCGGGAAAGTGCATGCCGGGGCCAGAATTCATACCGCCAAATTTACGGACGAATACGTTCTTACCATCGCCTTCACTGGTCCAATGCGGCCCTTTATTATCATCACTGATGATCATTTTGATTTTCCCCTTGAAACTGTCATCCCCAGGGAACATCCTGTGGAGATCCCCACCTTCCATACGCATAATTCTCACATCATGGTCACGGTCTTCATCACCCCCTTCCATGATGAACTTCATACGTTTCATGCCCGTCATGCCCGTCATGCCCGTCATGCCATCAAAATCCATGCTGCCGTGTTTGACATTACAATCCTTGTCATCTTTTCCTGCCTTGACGGTTTTGTCGTTGACTTTTTTTTCGATACTGGTTTTGCCATCTTCAATAATGATTGTGCATTCTATGTTATCTTTGACGGTTTTGATTTTTTTCTTCTCAGCAGCAAAGCTCGGCGAAGCAATAAGACCGATGGCCAAAAGGCTGATACCGCCAGAAAGAAATGTCTTGATTGTCATGGGTTAATCTCCAGATATGGTTGGCACCAGATGGCGCGACAAGTGGACCATGGCGCAAAAATGCCAGCAAGGCCCATGAAAAATAGTCTAGGTTTGTCGTAAACTGTAACGAAACGATCGTTTAGCAAAGTACCTGTACAAATTTTCACACAACATCACGCCCAAAGGCGTTAAGATGGCTCAATGAGTGAGAGCCCGCACATACTGGTTGTAGACGACCATAAAGACATACGCGATCTGGTTGGGCGTTATTTACGCCGCCAGAACTTTCGCACCACCGAGGCCGCCAATGCCGCCGAAGCGCGTACACACCTTACTGCCGGTGCGTTTGATCTGGTGGTGCTCGACATCATGATGCCGGGCGAGGATGGTTTGTCCCTGTGCCGGTTTTTACGCGAAAGCGGCGGCCCACCCGTGATCCTGCTTAGCGCCATGACCGAAGATACAGACCGCATTGTCGGGCTGGAAATTGGTGCCGATGATTATCTGACCAAGCCATTTAATCCACGCGAGTTGCTGGCGCGCATGCGCGCTGTTTTACGCCGCAGCAAAGACGGCCATGCACGCCTTGAACAGGGTGAAACCCACGCGCAATGGCATTTTGATCGCTGGGAATTGTGCGCTGCTGAGCGCGCGCTTATTGGCGAAAATGGCAGTAAAACCCCGCTGTCCAGCGGTGAGTTCAAACTTTTGCGCATATTGCTCAACAGACCCAATCAGGTACTCAGCCGCGATCAGCTTCTGGATCTGAGCCAGGGACGCGCCGCCAAAGCGTTTGACCGGACCATTGATAATCAAATCAGTCGTCTGCGCCAAAAAGTAGAGCACGACCCGGCGCAACCTACCCTTATCCAGACCATTTGGGGCGATGGTTATATGTTGTGTGCACAGGTGAAAACCGATGCGGATGAGAAGGTCGCATCATGAAAACACTATGGCCGCAAAGTCTGGCCGGACGTTTGATCATCTGGCTGATGCTGGTTTTGACACTGGCGCTGGTTTTGGCGACAACTTCACAGCGTATCAATAACGAACGCCTTCTGGCAGAGGCCGCACAAAAAAATGCGGTCAATCGTGTCACCATGGTATCGCGTATTCTGGAAGAACAGCACAAGGGTGCAGAATGGCAACAAACCCTGCATGCCGCCACTTCTGATGACCTGCAATTCAGTTTTGGTTTTCAGGGCAATGATGTTGTGACAAGAAGTGGCCCCAATACGTTTACCCGAGACAATCGTACAAAAACCCGGACATTATTTCCGACCAGAAAAAAGCCCAAAGACGGGTCCAGCGCGGGTGAATTTACCATGCTGGTCCCTCACCTAAACGTACCCGACAAGGAGATGGTAAAAGAAAAAATATGGATCATTGAGCGGTCATTTGGCCAAAAAACTAACCATAACCTGACCAGTGTTTCCAGAATGGAATTTATTACAAACCAGCTTGAGAAGCAAAAAGAAGACCGGCAAATAATCCCCTTTAACAGGCAAGGCCATCAGGGCATTGCTGTTTTGAATGTTGAAACCATAAAAAAATTAACTGGCGAGGCAAACGAGGCCGAGCTTGAAAAAGTCCGCCCCAGAGTCTCTCCCCAACCTCGCACCATAAAATTCAGAACAAAACTGGATGACGGGCGTTGGCTCGATGCCGCGTTCAAACCGGAAGTACAGCCTCTCTGGACATGGAATGGTGCGCTATTTCTGGGTGTTCTGGCACTGGCCATTGGCGGTGTAATAGTGCTGGTGGTACGCAGTGAGACAAAGCCCATGCAACGCCTTGCCATAGCTGCCGAGGCATTGGGGCGCGGCGAAAGCCAGCAACCACTTGATGAAAATGGGCCGCAAGAAGTACGTGCAGCGGTAAAGGCATTTAACCTTATGGGCGCACGCCTTGGCCGCTTTGTGCAGGACCGCACCCGAATGCTGGCGGCCATGTCTCATGATTTACGTACACCGCTAACCACGTTACGTCTGCGCGCCGAGATGATTGACGAGCCGGAAACCCGCAAGAAGCTTATTGAAACCATAGAAGAAATGCACCGTATCACCGAAGCAAGCCTCAGCTTCGCCCGTGAAGAAGACAGTTCAGAAGCAACCCAGGATACTGATCTAACCGCATTGGTTGCCGACCTGTGCGCCGAGGCCAGAGAAATAGGCAAGGACGCTAAACTGGATACAGATACCCCCCCTCTTATGGCCCGGGTTCGCCCCGCCGCCATGCGCCGAGCGGTACGCAATCTCATTGATAATGCGGTGCGCTATGGCACCTGCGCCCGCGTATGCGTGGAGGCGGATAAAAATGAAACCCGAATCATCATTGATGATGACGGCCCCGGCATTGATGAAACGCAGCTTGAGGAGGTTTTCACGCCCTTTGTCCGGCTGGAAAGCTCGCGCAATGCAGAGACCGGCGGCGCTGGCCTTGGGCTTTCCATTGCGCGGACCATTGCCCGCTCCCATGGTGGTGATGTGGTGCTACGAAACCGTGACGGCGGTGGCCTGCGGGCGGTATTAAGCGTGCCTTGTGGGAAAAACTAAACGCAAACAGACCATATCATGTCATCCCGGAAAAACGTGAGTTTTATCCGGGATCCATTGTGCTTTGCTAATTCAGTATAGACCCCGGCTTAAAAGCGGGGTGACACTATGGGCGGCCTAAACTGCCCGCTCCACCAGCATTTTCTTGATCTCGCCAATGGCTTTGGCCGGATTTAACCCCTTGGGGCAAACCTGAGTACAATTCATAATAGTATGGCAACGATAGAGCCGGAACGGGTCTTCCAGTGCATCAAGGCGCTCGCCCGTGGCTTCATCGCGGCTGTCGATCAACCACCGATAGGCTTGCAGCAACGCCGCCGGGCCGAGATAGCGATCACCATTCCACCAATAACTGGGGCACGCGGTTGAGCACGACGCACACAATATGCACTCGTACAAACCATCCAGTTTTTCCCGGTCCTCAATGGCCTGTTTCCATTCCTTATCGGGCGCGGGTGTCGTGGTTTTAAGGTAAGGCTGCATGGCCGCATGCTGGGCGTAGAAATTGTTCAGGTCCGGCACCAGATCCTTCACCACCGCCATATGCGGCAGAGGCGAGATAGTCACCACTTTGGATTTAATTTCGTCCAGCGGCTTGGTGCAGGCAATGGTGTTACGCCCGTCAATATTCATCGAGCAGGAACCACATACACCCTCGCGGCACGAGCGCCTGAACGTCAGTGTCGCATCCACATTATCCTTGATATAAATAACCGCGTGCAGGGCCATGGGGCCAAATTCACTGGTGTCCAGATCGTAAGTATCCCAGCGCGGGTTTTCACCGCTATCCGGGTCATAGCGATACACCCTGAACGTACGTACATTGGCCGGGTCCGCCCCTTCAGGCGCAGGCCAGTGCCTGCCTTTGGAAACGGTAGAGTTTTTGGGTAAGGTTAGCTGAACCATCTCAATACACCCGCTCTTTGGGGATGATGTAATCAATTTCGTCGGTAAGTGTATAGGTATGCACCGGGCGATAATCGAGACTGACTTTACCGCTTTCGTCAATTATGCCCAGCGTGTGTTTCATCCACTTTTCATCATCGCGGTCGGCGAAATCCTCACGCGCATGAGCGCCCCGGCTTTCTTCGCGGGCCAATGCGCCTTCCATCAGAACACTGGCCTGACAAAGCAAATTGTAAAACTCAAGGCTTTCCACCAGATCAGAATTCCAGATCATAGAACGGTCAGAAACCTTCATATCCCTGGTCTCGGCCCACAGCTTGGCGATCTCTGCCTTGCCCTCAGCCAGGGTTGCGCCTGTGCGAAAAACGGCGGCAAAGTTCTGCATGGTTTCCTGCATTTTCAAACGCAGATCGGCGGTGGAGGTATTGCCATCGGCATTACGTACCGCATTAAAATCTGCAAGCGCCGTTTTGCCACAATCATCCGGCAGATCGCGCTGACGCGCACCGGGTGTTAGTTTTTCGGCGCAGCGTTGCCCCGCCGCGCGGCCAAACACCACAATATCCAATAGCGAATTACAGCCCAGCCGGTTAGCCCCATGCACCGAGGAAGACGCCGCCTCGCCTGCCGCATAAAGCCCGGCAACGGTTGCATCCGGGTCGCCATCTTTGGGGCAAACCACTTCGCCATGATAATTCGTCGGGATACCGCCCATATTATAATGCACGGTAGGCAGAACCGGGATCGGTTCCTTGGTGACATCAACGCCTGCAAAAATTTTGGCACTTTCGGAGATACCCGGCAAACGCTTGTGTAGTAAATCAGCGGGCAAATGGTCCAGATGCAGATAAATGTGATCTTTCTTCGGCCCAACCCCGCGCCCTTCACGAATTTCAATGGTCATGGCGCGGCTAACCACATCGCGGCTGGCCAGATCCTTGGCCGTAGGGGCATAGCGCTCCATAAACCGCTCACCCTCGGAGTTCACCAGATAGCCGCCTTCGCCGCGCGCGCCTTCTGTGATCAGCATCCCGCCGCCATAAATGCCGGTGGGGTGAAACTGGACAAATTCCATATCTTGCAAAGGCAGGCCCGCCCGCAAGACCATGGCACCGCCATCGCCAGTGCAGGTATGGGCCGAAGTGCAGGAGAAAAATGCCCTCCCTAGACCGCCCGTGGCCAAAATCACCGCCTGCGATTTGAACCGATGCAAGGTACCATCATCCAGTTTCCAGGCCAGAACACCCCGGCAAACGCCATCTTCCATGATCAGATCAAGCACAAAATATTCAATAAAGAAATCTGTCTGCTCGCGCACGCACTCGCCATAAAGCGTGTGGATCAGCGTGTGGCCTGTACGGTCAGCGGCGGCGCAAGCACGCTGCGCCGGGGTTTTGCCAAATTCTTTCATGTGGCCACCGAACGGGCGCTGATAAATCTTGCCCTCTTCGGTGCGCGAAAACGGCAGGCCCCAATGTTCCAGCTCGTACACCGTTTGCGGTGCCTCGCGGCACATATATTCAATGCTGTCCTGATCGCCCAGCCAGTCAGACCCCTTAACCGTGTCATACATATGCCATTGCCAGCTATCATCGGACATATTGCCCAAGGAAGCCGCGATGCCGCCTTGCGCGGCCACGGTATGGCTACGAGTGGGAAACACCTTGGTGATGCAGGCGGTTTTCAAGCCCCCTTGCGCCGCGCCCAGTGCTGCCCGCAGGCCCGCACCACCGGCACCAACAACAACCACGTCAAAGGTATGGTCGATCCACTCACTCGCCGCCATCGGCCCTAACCTCCAAAACTGATTTTGATGAGCGCATAAAGCGCAATAAGCCACAGCGCCAATGCAAAAAAGCCGTTTAGCAATAACGCAATTTTACGCGCCATACCGCCAATATAATCTTCGATCACGGTTTGAAAGCCCAGCCGCATATGTACCACCATGACGCTGACGTTCAGGAAGGTAACGGCCAGACCAAAGGGCGAGCCAAGCCACGCCATTACCCCATCATAGCCCGTGGTTAAACTGGCCAGAAACTGGAACAAAAACAAGGGAATGAGAACAAGCATCGCAATCGCGGTGACGCGCTGTTTGATGTAATGGCCAACCCCGTGATGGGCAGAGCCAAGGCCGGTAACGCGCTTGTAAGGTGTAGGTTCAACACGCATAACTCAGCCCCCCACCGTCAAAAGACCAAGATGCCAATAGGCTGCGGTCCAAATGGCAAGGGTCAATATGACCGACAGTATAATCGCCAGCCATGAGGTCCGGTTAGCCATGCCTTTTTCAAAGCCATGACCCCCGCTCCACAATAAATAACGCACACCATTAAGCAGGTGAAAACAAAGCGCCAGCGTGAATGCAAAAAGCAGCGCCCGGCCCGGCCCGCTAACCAGCAATTCCATCAGTTTGGCGTAACTTTGCGGCCCTTGCGAAGCAGCAAAAAGCCAGGCCACCAGCACCACAACGCCGCCAAACAAGGCCGCGCCGCTTGCCCGGTGAAGGATGGAGACGACCATAGTGACATGCCAGCGCCATACGGTTGTAAATGGTGATAATGGCCGTGGATCAGACCAGTTTGCACTCATGCCATGCCCCTTTTGGAAACCCTGCCGACTCACGCGGCACAATGGCCACCACTGAAACGCGACGTTACGCCACTGGTATTTCAAGTCAACGCATGACCATTAGGTAAAATGCTCATAAAGACTATTTTACAAACCGAAGGCCCTAGCGGTGATTAACCTGGGTTTGAAACGCATCATCCTTGCCATCCGTCAATAAGGGCGCAGCTTTAGTAATAGCGCCTAGTAACGGTTCCAGCCAATCCTTGTCTGCTTTGGCGAAGTCTTTCAGCACATAGGGTGTGACTTTGGCCTTGTCACCCGGATGGCCAATGCCGATACGGGCGCGGCGAAAGTCCGGCCCCAGCGCTGCCGTGATGGACTTAATGCCATTATTGCCCGCCGCACCGCCGCCAGTTTTAACGCGGAACTTACCAGGCGCAAGGTCAAGCTCATCATGAAAAACAACGATGTCTTTGGGGGCAAGTTTATAAAAATTCACCGCTGCCAACAGGGCGCGACCGGATTCGTTATAATACGTTTGCGGCTTTAATAGTAACGCCTTGGTACGACCGGCACCGGTTTCAAGAAAACCTTCACAAACCAGCGCGTTAAATTTGCTGCGCCATGGACCAAACCCATGCGCATGTGCAATAGCATCAACGGCCATGAAACCGGCATTATGGCGGTTGCCCGCGTATTTTGGATCAGGATTACCCAAACCGGTAATGATTAACACAGGGGCCTCCCGCTGGCGCGAAAACAGTTTGTGCCAGAAAAGGGGAAACAGCCAAGGACGTAGCCAAAGACGAGGAAGCGGAATGGCTTATTCCTCGCCGCCTTCAGCAGCGTCTTCGCCTTCGCCCTCTTCACCAGCTTCTGCCAATGCCTCGGCTTCTGCCTCTGCCATGGCTTCTTCTTCAGCCTCGGAGATGGCAGCCCGCGAACCAACAACCGTAACAATGGTAAAGTCACGGTCTGTAATGGCCGAGGTTACACCCTCGGGCAAGGTTACAGACGATATGTGAGCCGAATCGCCAATGTCATACCCGGTGAGGTCGATCTCGATCGCATCAGGGATAGAACCAGCCGGACACATAAGTGACAGATCATGACGCACAACGTTCAGAACACCACCGCGTTTCAGACCCGGCGATTCTTCTTCGTTGATAAAGCGCACGGCCACATCAACTTCGATCATCTGATCTGCATCAACGCGGTAAAGATCCACATGCATGGGGCGATCATTAACCGGGTGATATTGAACATCGCGAGTCAGCACGAGTTGCTTCTCGCCCTTGTGCTCAATGGTCACCGTCTGGGCAATAAAATCTCCAGAGTTAAGGGCCTTGCGCACTTCGTTCTCTTTAAGGCTGATCGCCACATTACCCAGCTTGCCACCATAAAGAATGCCGGGGATCATCCCCTCGCGCCGTGTCTGGCGAGCACCGCCGGTGCCGGTGCGCTCGCGCACGTCAACAGAAAGAAGAATATCGGCCATCGGTCCGGTCCTTAATTTTCAAAGTCTAACAAAACAACATGCGCACACAGGCGCCCCGCGCGCAAAAGCGCTCACTCAAATTCGAGCGCGGTCTATAGGCGAAGTTGACCGCCCGCGCAAGCGTCTTAGGTGCAGGTCAATAGATTTATTCAGAGCTGTTTTCTGGCCACCAATGCCGCGGTTAATGTACCATCGTCAAGATAGTCCAACTCCCCTCCCACCGGCACACCTCTGGCTATCGACGTGACCTGTACATCAGCCCCCTTTAAAGCGTCAAAAATATAGTGCCCCGTTGTCTGCCCATCCACATTGGCATTCAGCGCCAGAATAATCTCACTGACACCCTCTTCGCTGGCACGGGCAACAAGTCCGCCAATGCGCAAATCATCCGGGCGCACGCCATCAAGGGCCGACAAAACACCGCCTAAAACATGATACCGCCCGCGATACGCCCCGGCGCGTTCCAGCGCCCATAAATCGCCAACCTGCTCCACCACACAAATGCGGCTCTGGTCGCGCCCGGGGCTGGCGCAGATGGTGCATGGGTCGCTGGCATCAATATTGCCACATTGACTGCACGGGTTGATCTGCCGCGCTGCAATATCAAGGGCTTCTGCCAAGGGCACCATCAGGGCCGCTTTTTTACGGATAAGGTGCAGGACCGCCCGGCGTGCCGAACGCGGCCCCAGCCCGGGGAGACGGGCCAGCAGGGTAATCAGGCGTTCAATTTCTGGTCCGGCAGAAGAATGCGACATAAACACGAATCACAGTGAAACAGGACCGCCCTTATGCCATTGTCCGTCTCTTAGGGTCCAGTCTAGTTCAAATTGTCATTGCCGGGTTTATCCCGGTAATCCAGAACAGCGTTCAAATCAGACTGGATTACCCGGACAAGCCGGGTAATGACAGCTGCAAACCCTAACCGCTACGTTCCTCGTGTTCTTCGACCAGACGCTGATTATAGGCCAGAAGCGCATCCTCACGTGAGATATAGCCGATAATTTTTTGCTCCCCATGACGCGCCTTTACCGGTGTCCCATCAAGGTTTTCTGCCTTCAGAAGACCCAGTGCCTTGCCCAGTGTATCATCAGCATAAAGCACCGCGCCCTCCATACTGACTTCCTTTTTCAGCCGACTGATAGGTGTCATAAAATCACGCACACGCACGGTTTGCAAAATCAACCGCTGTGGACCTTCACGCAAGACATAGCCGCGCAGTTCAATCTGTTTCTGAAACACGTTGCCACGCCGCACCGCCTGGGTAATCACTGTTGCCAGAGACACCGCCAGCAATACTGCAATGGAGGCCTCATAGGACTGGGTCAGCTCAAACACAATCAGCGTGGTGGATATGGGCGCACCCAGCACCGCCCCGGACAAAGCCCCCATGCCCACAATGGCAAAAAATGCAGGGGATGCCGCACCATCCCCCAATATTGTGCCAACCATCACCCCAAAGGCAGCGCCCGTCATCGCCCCCAAATAAATGGATGGAGAAAACACCCCGCCACCAAAGCGAAACGACAGGGTAATTGTTGTTGCAATAATTTTTGCAACAATCAGAAACAGTAATAACCCAAAAGCATAGCTCCCGTGTAACGCTGCACTGGTGGCTTCATAACCTACGCCCAACACCTGAGGGTAAATAATACCCATAGCGCCGATAATCGCCCCGCCAATTGGCGGTAATGACCATAAAGGCACACCGTGCGCTTGCGCAAACTCCTGGACGAGCAATGGTCCCTTAACGATGAATTTAACAAACACAATGGCAATACCGGCACAGATCAACCCCAGGATAACCGAGGCGGGAAAGTCTATGAGACTGGCACTGGGAACCGGCGGTAATAAAAATGCCGGTTGCGCCCCCAAAAATGAACGGGCAACCACAGCCCCTGCCGTGGCCGCCACCGCCGTGGGGGCAATAACCCGCAAGGCATAATGCCCTAGCACAACCTCCAGCGCGAACAACAGTCCGGCCAGCGGTGCATTAAACGATGCTGCCACTGCCCCTGCCACGCCGCAGGCCAGCAATGTACGTGCATTTCTCGCCCCCAGCTTGAGCAGGCGCGAAACCAAAGACGCCAACGTAGCGCCCAGATGAACCGCCGGACCTTCACGGCCCGCACTGGCACCACTGCCTAACGATATGGCGGTAATAACAGCGGAAAACATCCCTGTCCAAAAGCCTATGTCACCTTTGCCCACCGCCCGGGCCTCGATAACCTCGGCAACGCTTTGCGTCCTGGTTTCCACCAGAACCCCCAGACGCTCAGCCAGAAACAACAGGCCACCAACCAGCAGCCCGCCGATAACCGGCAACAGCCAGACCTGACTTATGGGTAAAGCAGCCGCTGTGCTGGCAAGGCGCTCTTCGGCACTGCCATAAAGAAGGCCCTGAACCGCCAGAATAGAAAACCGAAAACCCAGTACGGCAAACCCGGCAATAGTGCCAACCAAGGCAGCGGTCAGCCACAGCCATACCGGATGATCCGCGTGATAACGTACCCGGCGCACCAGCCATCGCTGCCAAACCGCACGGGAATGGTGCAGACGTGAGGTCGCCTGCGGTTCAGATGATGGTGTGTCCGTTCCCATTGGGTTCGCCCGTATTACAAGGAAAAATCATGTGACTGAACAAAACAAAAAGTACAGAAAAAATACATAATTTCAAAGCCTTTGTACAATCCAATTAAGCCCGCACCCTGTTTCAGGTGATTGAGACTGGGCCCAGAGGACAATAACGTCAGCATAACCGGATTACCGATCATGGTGACGCCAAATAAATGTGTTTCTATGGTACAAACGTACCATGCGCGCCAGCAAATAATACTATAAATGGAATGCTCCAGAATGAAAACGGAGTATTTGTTATGTTGCGTGTAATCCTCGGCATGTTGATGGGTTTGGTCGGTTTTTCTGCTTTGGCCGATCCGGTTTTAAATAGCGCCATCCTGCCCAATGCGCGGATGGTAGAGCTGGACGCCACGGCAACCATATTTATAACCACATTAAATTCTGGAGACATGGATGCCACCAACTGTCAGGTGGTGTCATCGGCTGAAATTGGCCAACGGCTCGATTTTACCAAACTGGATATTGCCTGGGCCTTGACCGATGCTGCGGGGGGGTTGGTCGGCAACCCGAATGATCCGTTCACCATCCCGCCCGGCGGGCAGGCGCAATTGGTGCTGGGCATTGCCCGCACAGCCAGTGCTTTCAGTTTTGACACCCGCTTTGAGCCAATTTTCCACGTAGAATGCGATGGTGGTTTTGGCTCCCCCGGCAGGCCTGCCGTTAACGGGGCCCTTATTCAATTCTCAGATACCGATTCGGATATAATTCCGATTGTTCAAACGTTTAGTGCTGACGGCATAGCCAATTTTGACGATGGCAGCCGCTTGGCTGTGATCTCGGTGGCAGCGGTTAATAATAGCGCCGCCGTGGGGGTTGAGGCCGATGTCGGGGTCACGGGCATGTATCTGGGCTTCAGGGATGGCGGGCAGTTTAACTTCATGGCCTGCGAGACTGATACTACCACTGGTGTCTGCCTCACCGCATTGAGCACCTGCGCCCCCAATCCGGCGTTTGATCAACCCTGCTTTACCACCAGGCTAGGCAGAACCCCCAAAACCTATGCCTTTTTTGTTATCCTGCCGCCGAACGAAGGCGCCTATTTTTCCCCTGGTGTCTATCGCTTTGCTGCTGCCTTTCGTAATCAGTTTGGGACATTGATTGCCTCCTCCAGTGTCGCGCTCGATTCGGCCATCCCGGTGATTGCCAACCCGCAGCGGCCCAATGGCCAGTATGAAATTTTGGTCCGCAACACCAATGATCTGGGTGCGCGCACCTTGCGTCCCGGCATTTTGACTATCAGTGACAATCTAATAACCGGTCGGATATTTCGCCAAATTGATCAAGGCGCATTTATCCAAATCTTTGAGCAGTTTTTTCAGGCCAGGGAAATACCGGCTGCCTCTACACCAGATAAAACAGGAGGTAATGGCGCAAATCGCCCCGCCAGTATAAGTTGGGTTCTTGATTTATCAGCGTATAATAGCGGCGTAGGCGGCACTGTTTCTGACGGCCTTGCGCGCAATTCTGCCGTAATGACCATAACCGATGACTTCAGGGGTGGTACTTTCACTATCCCGGATTCAGGTGGCGTTTCTTTTCCGGGTGAACCTGATGTTTTTGATTGGTACAAACCGGTTCAGGCATATCTGATCAAAAACTCCATCCCGTTTCCGGATGGTGTTTTTGATGATGCCGCTAACATGACGGTTTCCTCGTCCAACCCTGCCGCTTTTGTTCAAAACTTTGATATCAATTTGGTACCGGGGCCAGACGGTAAAGTGGAGGGGTCTGTATTTACGCTAGCCGATGGCTGCGTGGTAAAAATTAATGCCGTCAACGATATCGGGTTGAATTTATTTGCGGGAATGGCAATCATGAATTTGACTATAACCACCTGCCCGCCAGATAGTGATCTTGTGCCGGGTAGCGGTATACCCCATGATGTAAATCTGGAAGTCCAGGTTCTTACCGATGGGTCTAGACAAGTTAAGGTGACCTCTACCTTGGGACAAGAAGTGGCGCCAAACGCCGCTCAACTTTTTGATATTGTCTTTAAGCTTGCTGTACCATCGTCCAACGATGCGCCGGTCAGCGTTGCGCCATCAATCCGCGCCAAAAGCCCGCAGCAAAAATTTGCACAACAGATTGCCGACGAGGCTGGCAAGCCGGTCTATTTGCACATAAACGGCAAGGACGTGCTGGTAGCAGAACCGAGGGAAAAATAAGCAAACAGAAAAAGGAAGCCAGATTTGCTAACAGAAAAAGCAATAAGAGACATAAAATCGGGTACAAGAATGCCACAGCGTACCGATAAATACCTGCCCCCTGCGTCTGGCCCGGCAAAGAACTTTCTCGCTTTGTGTCTCATTTCCTTACTGGGTGCCGGGCTGGCAGCCTGGCATCTATGGCACACTGACCAGGGGTATGGTCTGATAATATGGCTTGGCCTTACCATTGGCCTTTGCCTTTTTGGCGCTTATATAGCTGCACGTGTCTGGTGGCTTTTGTCTGAATACAGGCACTAGAGTGTTTTGCACCGCCCTTCCTGGCAGTATTTAATTTCGGCCATCTCCCTGATGACAAACCCATGAGCAGACGTGCTACAGAAGCCACCTCGCCAATGGTAAAATCACACGCTAAACAGTGAGCCAGTTTGCTTGGGAGCAAAACATGCGCATTATTCTGGTCACTGACGCCTGGGAACCACAGGTTAATGGCGTTGTGCGCACATTAAGCCGCACTGTGCAGGAATGTCGCCAAATGGGCCATGAGGTCGAGGTTATCTCGCCAAATGATGGCTATATGACCTTCCCTCTACCAAGCTACCCTGAGATTAAACTGGCTATTTTTGCCAAAAGAGACATTAAGCGCCGCATTGAGAAATTTGAACCGGACGCCATTCACATTGCCACTGAAGGCACCATTGGCCAGGCCGCATGCGCCCTTTGTCTGAAATGGAATTGGCCGTTCACCACCAGTTATCACACCCAGTTTCCCGAATACGTCCATACTCGCCTGCCCTTTATACCGCTATCATGGGGCTATGCGTTTATGCGCCGGTTTCATAATTCTGGCGGGCGCATGATGGTCACCACGCCCAGTATGCGCGACGAACTACTCGCCAAAGGTTTTCGTAATATCAGCGCCTGGGCGCGCGGGGTGGATACAGAACTTTTTAACCCCGCACTGCGTGATGTGAACAATGGTGTTTATGCCGGGCTTCAACGTCCCATTTTTGTTAATGTTGGCCGCATCGCCGTTGAAAAGAATATAGAGGGCTTTCTGGAGCTCGACCTGCCAGGCACCAAGGTTGTAGTTGGTGATGGACCACAACTGATCGAGCTAAAACGAAAATACCCGGATGCCGTTTTCACCGGCGCAAAATATGATGAAGACCTTGCCCGCCATTTTGCCGATGCGGATGTGTTTGTATTTCCCAGCCGCACCGACACCTTCGGGCTGGTCAACCTTGAGGCCATGGCGTGCGGCACACCGGTATCCTCTTTCCCGGTTCCGGGCCCGCAGGATATTATTGGCACCTCAGGTGCCGGTGTTTTTGATGAGGATTTATGTGCGGCCAGCATCGCCTGCCTTGAACTGGACCGGGATGTGGCCCGGGCGCATGCAGAGACATATTCGTGGACATCTTGCGCCGAGGATTTTGTTAAAAACCTGGAGGTTCCGCCGGGGCCAGAACGGCGACGCTTCTGGAAACGCCTGAGGCGTCTGGGCGGCAAGGTTCGCCCGCGCCTGCCCAAACGCTTACGTCGCAAAAAGCCATAACTTATGAGTTTATTTCGGCCCTGGCCCTCCAGGCCATATCGTTACTCGTCCAGTCAATAACGATATGCAAAATAATCGGGGCAATTAATGACCCTGTACTCACATAAAGCGCAATCAATACGGCACCGGTTATGGCAACACGAATAATATCGCTTGGGCGTTCCTGATATAAATGGCCAAGCGTAAACGCCACTATGGTAAGCAAACTGGCAACCACCCCCCCTACCACAGGACTTAGCACCCAATATAGAAAACCGCGGAACAATATCTCTTCGGTAATACCAGCCGTGACGGCCAAAACACGAAAGCGGTAAAATTCTTTTTGCGTACTGGGCATTAACTCATCAAGAGCATTTGATCCTTCGAGTTCAGCGCGCATCATTGCGCGGGCTTTTTCATCATGATGGACCTGCCATACACTCATAAACAGGTAAGCAACAGCCAGAAGCGTGAAACCATAACCAGCGAGGGAAAGTGTGGTTATTTCAAACCCAATACCCAAGGCTTCCCACGACCTGCCTGTATAAACCCAGAGCGCTAAGACGATTAATGTTGGCACCCATAGTTCGAGAAAAAGGCGATTATAGCGGGCCAGACGGTTCGGCGGTATGCCTTTTTTTCGCCTTCTGGCGGCGATCTTGTTATCTATCAACCCCCATACCGGTACGATCAGCGCCAGATAAACAAGAACCACCCCATCAAGATTTGCCACCGCAATAAAACTTTCCATAATCATCTATCCTTTTCCTCACACTTCAACATCTGTGATAACGTGCTTGTTGTTGCTGACGAGGCCCCCACCATACGATTCTATTGATGTGGGGCGCGCTATAATTAGCCTTGCGGTGATCATACAATATGCTAATGTGAATTACATTTACAATTATCGGGCATAAGTATAATGAGTCAAGGGACCATCCCAGCCAGGCAGAGGCGATCACAACAAACCCATAAAAAGCTGTTGGCAGCCTTGGAACAGTTACTGAAAACCAAAAGCTTTCATGACATCAGCGTTGCCGAGATTGGCAAGGTTGCCGGCGTTTCATCAGCAACACTGTATCGGCGATTTAAAAACAAGAATGCGTTGATCCCGGTTCTGTTTGACCTTCAAAAACGACAAATGGAACAATGGGTGGACAGTAACCATGCCAATATTGAACTGGGCACAATTTCATTAAAAGGAGCATTACAAAGGATTGCCAGAATAGCCGTTCGTCAGCTCATAGAACAACGTCACATAATGAAAGCAATTTCTGTTCTGGCACATACCAGACCTGAGCTGTTTGGCGATGAATGGCAAAGCAGGGAAAAACGTACTCTTGAGATATGGAAAATCCTGATCGCCCATTATGAAAACGAAATTACGCGCACAGACAAGGCACTCGCCGCCAGTTCACTGGCCTATTTTTTCAACACCATTTTTGTAGAACGCATTGTCTTTCACGATACATCATCAAATTGGGGGCTAGACATTGATGACGAGGCTTTTGCTGATGAGATTGCTGACTTTGCCTACGGGTATCTTACAGCAAATAACCAATAGCCTAGCGTGAAATCAATAATGTGAACGATTCTGGAGCTTAGGGTCAGGCGTTTGCGCAATATTGCAGCAATAATAATCCGCAAAATAACTGCCGTCTTGCCATATTGGAAAGAACGAATTTACTCAAACAATAACGGCCCGACACCCTCGCCAAAGAAGAATAAAAACAAATCAGGAGTTTTGGCTTTTTGAGGTGTCTTACCAGTCATATTGCAAGCGCATCTGCACGCCATCGGTGTTGCCAACGCCAAATTTGGCTGCGCCGTGTGCTTTGGCATGTATGGCATTAAGCATGACACGAACATGGTTATGCGGATACCAGTTCAGACCAGCCGTCCAGGTATCCATTTTGCCTGCTGATGCACTGGCCAGATTGAGGGTATCAAACCGTGTTGCAATTTCCCAGGCCCCAAAACCACCCTGCCCCAGAGGACGGACTGGTTTAACCCGGCCAAAGCTACCTTTTTTGGCGTTATAGTTTCGCGTTTCACCACTTATAAACCAGCCCGCCTGAACAAAATAACCATGAAAATTATGCACTGCATTCTCATGTATCCATTCGGCCTCAACATGAAAAGCCCCCTGAACATAAGCTGTCTCCAGCCCTAAAGTGGTAGAATTTTCGCCCTGATTTTTGACGTCAACCAGACGCTGGGAAAGGTGCATTCGCGGACGCGCCCGCACACGGATGTGTTCACCCGCATTGCCATTAAAACGTCGGGCACTAATACCAAAATGCACTTTGCGGCCTTTTTCGTTCACCAGTGCGTAGGTGCCACGCGCTGCCACACTCCATTCATTGGAAAACAAGCCTTCATGGTCATAAAGTACCGCATTCACATCATTGCCAAACACACCCCCCGACAGAGAATAATGATCACCATGAGTTGAAAACACAGCACCAAAACGCCGGGATAAACGAAAGGCATCGGTTACCGATCCGCGTTCCAGAAATGTCGTGAAACGGCCTGACGTTTGTTCTTCCAGCGAGTTTGGTGTTTTCTGATTGCCAACCACCACAAACATTGTATCGGCCAGTTTAAAAGTCAGTTTCACATCCTTGGCCTTAGGATCATGAAACTCTATATCGCCGCCATTTTGAAAATCGAACTCGGCAACAAATTTTAACCGGGAGCTCAGCGTTCCCTGAACGCCAAAACGGGCGGTGCGGACCTCGGTGTCGTTATTATTGCCGCTAAGCCCGGCCAGATCATAATCAACATGGGCAAAGTCAATCAGCAATCGCCCCCGTGGCTTTATCGTGAACCCGTTGTCTGCCTGCACCAGGGCAGGAACACTCGATAACAAAATGCCAATTGACAATGATGAGAGGAATTTCACAATCTCCCTCCAGAAAAATATCATTCCAATTTTCCTTGTTACATCAAACGCTTACGTAAAATTTGGCTCAACATGTCAACCAGTGTTACAGCAATAATGATAATCAGCAAAATAGCGGCGGTTTTGCCATATTGAAACGAGCGAATTTGCTCGAACAATAACTGCCCGATACCCCCGGCACCGATAAGTCCCAGAATGGTTGCCGAGCGCGTGTTAGTTTCAAAGCGATAAAGCGCATAGGATGTCCACAGCGGCGCCACCTGCGGAATAACACCCCAGATCACTTCATGAATAGGACGGCCACCCGTAGCGCGCACACCCTCTACCGGCCCCGGATCCATAGCCTCAACAGCTTCGGAGAAAAGCTTGGCCAGAACCCCGGTGGTATGCACCGCCAGCGCCATCACCCCGGCAAACGGGCCAAGGCCAACGGTGACCACAAACATGGTGCCTACCACCAGTTCATTGATCGAGCGAAACGCATCCATAATCCGACGCATGAAAAAGACAACCGGCGCGGGGGCCACATTGCGCGAAGATAACAGACCAAAGGGAATGGCAAACAGGATTGACAGGAACGTACCCCAAAGCGCGATCTGGATCGTCACCGACATTTGCTGCAAATACAGCCAGCCTTCTTTCCAGTCCAGATGCACGAAGCCTTCGGCATACTCGCCCATTTTATCGGCGTTATTGATAAGGTCCGGGGCTTTGTAAATCTCGGCGGCCACATAAGCCCAGATAAGAAGTGCCAGAAAACTTGCCCATATACCGGCGTCAAACAGGCGTTCGCGCACTGGTTTGGTAGGTCCAGCCCCACGTGTTGCCGAACTCCAGAAAAACAGGGCAAAGGCAACAAGACCGATACTTAAGGTAAACCCGATACGCTGCCATGGCACCGCCTGCGCTTTGCTGCGCGAACTTTTGCGGCTGCTGGCATCGATACCCACCGCTTCCACCATTTCATCTTCACTGGCACCCACAGCGTTTAGCTGTATTTTCAACTCTTCAAGCTTTGCGGTCCGCTCATCTTCATCCAGCGAAAAATCACTGCGCGTCTTGGCCATATCACGAATGATTTCCAGCCGGATGATAGGGTCAAGATGGGCGTCCGATGATGGTAAAAAAGCACCAAAGTCCAGTTCGGCCAGAACTTGTCTCTGGCGTTGCAATTCCTCAGGACTGTCCGCACGGCGCCCATAAGTCATAAAGAAATAAAGCAATCTTTGCTTGATCTCGGGATCAAGATCACGGCGCCAGATAATCGGATCCGTCTGGATTAGAGGCGATTGCCATAAAACCCGAAGGCGGGCGAGAATATCTGGTTGCGTACGCGCCAGGCGTTTCAAATTAGTAGTATTATTGGTTGCCACATCTACCAGATTGTTAGCCACCGCATAACCATTGGCTTCATGGGTGGCATTGGTGACGTTTTTGAAGCACTCGGTCGGAACGATCCCGCGCGGCGCAAAAACATAGGCCTCCGGCATCAAGGTCCCAGACGTGGAATTAGGATCACCCATGCCAAAATCAATGGTTTTGTCACAGGCCAGAATATCATCCAGGGTTTTATAAGGGCTGTCCGTTGGCACCAGCAGCACCGAATAATACCCCGGCGCGCCATCGGGATACGTTGCCTTGGCAAACACCTCACCGTTGGAGCGGCGAACTGCCTCAAGCCCCGGTTTATTGGAAAACCATGAGGCCTCGATTTTGCCAAAACGCATGGCCTCGATCAGGCTGGCATAATCAGCAGAGAAAAATGCATTGACCTTCAGGCCGGTCATCTCCCCCATGTCTTCCAGAAACGGCGTCCACAAGGTGGATAAATTATCGCTGGCTTCGGTGGTCAGAACCCCAAAGTTCAGCACCCGCTTTGGCTCTTCTGTATCACCTTGTTCCTGTGCCAGAACAGGCGGTGTAATCATCACGCCAAGCGCCAGCACCATAGTCGCAAAGAGGAGGAAAATTCTGTTTTTCATTATTCTGCCGCCTCTGCTGACCAGAAAGCGTCCTCATACTCTTCGCCATAAATTTTGATCAGCGTTTCGCGGTTGAGATCCTTGGCCGGACCATCATAAATAATCTTGCCTTCTTTAAGCGCCACAACCCGCTGGCAATAGCGCATAGCGTAATCCACCTGGTGCAGAGACACGACAACGGTAAGCCCGTCCCGTTCGTTCAGCTCCTGCAACAGCTCCATCACTTTACGTGCAGAAACCGGGTCCAGAGAGGCAATAGGCTCATCAGCCAGCACCATGCGGGCGCGCTGCACCAGCGCCCGGGCAATGGCGGCGCGCTGCATCTGCCCGCCGGACAGGTTTGAAGTACGCCGCCCGGCAAACTCGGCAACGCCGACGCGTTCCAGCGCTGCCATGGCGCTCACCTTGTCCTCAGGTGGAAATATGCCAAAAATTCCACGCCATGTACGGATACGCCCCAAACACCCGATCAATACATTATTGAACAGACTAAGACGTCCCACCAGATTAAATGACTGGAAGATAAACCCGACATCGCGCCGGCGATAACGCAACCCCTTGGCAAGACGTCCATTGCGTTGCAGCTTGCGCCCGAAAATCTCTATGCGGCCAGAACCGGCATCGGCGACCTGCAAACCATCAACAGCGCGTAACAGCGTGGATTTCCCGGAACCTGATGCGCCGATAAGGGCAACCATCTCGCCCGGTATGACTTGCAGATCAACCGCATCCAAGGCTTTAAACTTGCCAAAAGATACGCTGGTCTTGCGCACCGATAAAGCAGGGGCATCCGCAACCGGTGCCGTACCTTTAGAATTTTCGCTCATCCCTCGTCTTCCCACTTTATTCACAGGCACTCATTGTGCACCAGAACAATGACGGTTTGCACGCGGGCTGGGGCCTCTTTTGGGCACTATTACCATCCACGACTCGGAAGAGGATTGTGACGCCCCTTTCGCCAAGAGCAAGGGGTAATGCGGCGTGGAAATGAGAAAATCACAAGTATGATGTTTTTATGTAAATTGGCGCACAAAAAAAGGGGCGGCTCGATGAGCCGCCCCTGATTTCATTAACATTCATTGGATTTAGAAGTTGTAACGAGCACCAATGCGGATTTTCCACAATGAGGCGCGACCAACACGACCCTGAGGGTTGTTTCCAGTAAACTCATTAAAGATGAACTGGCTACCGTTTGCACTAAAGTCGGCATCAACCACATCAGTCATGCGAGGGAAACCAGCCTGTTTCAGAATACCCCAGTCACTGTCGATAAAGTTACCAACATTTTCCATGACGATAAATGCTGAAACACGATCAGCTTCACGGAAACCAGGGAAATCCTGTTCAAACCTAAGATCAACCTTGGTCCACCAGTCACTGTTAAACGAATTCCGTGGCGCAAAACCACCAGCAAATTTGTTCAAATCATGCTCATCCAGAAAAGCAAAGAACGCGGCTTGATCAAAGCTGGGGCCGAACTGAACCAGTGCATCGCCAGGACCGGTAGGCACATAAAGCAGTGTGCTATCTGAACCCTGGAACGGATTAAAGTTAGTCAGAGAGTTCCCTTCAAACGTAAAGCTGAAAGGCCGCCCCTGGTTCTTGGAAGCAAACACAGAGAACTTCGACATATTATCGCCGAAGAAGGCTTTTTTATAGCTTGCCCGCAACGTGACCCGGTGTGGAATGTTGTAGTTGGAAGAAGCCGAGGTCAAATTATTGGCATCCACCGAGGCAACATTATTAAAGTTTGAAAATGCTACCGAGCTGGTCATTGGATTGACGTCATTGGCGTCAGAATAGGCATAGCCCAAGGTCCAATCCAAACCATTGTCATAATCTTTGCTCAAGGTGAATGAAAGGTTCGTAGAACCAGCACCCCGGCTGTTGGTCAGCAAGAAGTCTGCCGGGCGACCATTTGTGTAGATCGGCATGCCCAAAGGCCCCGTGCCAACCTGGCTAAAGCTGATTTGCTGGATGACAGCCGGGTTTTTAGTCCGTGCATAAAGTGCATCAGCTGAGAGGTCATACTCTCCGCCCAGAACGCCACTAAACGGAACATCAAGCAATTTACTAAACCCAAAAGAGAATTTCCATTCACGAGGAATTTTGAAATCCGGGTCCAGTGCATTCACATCGCCAGTACGACCAGAGGCCACACTATCAAACAGGTCTTGTGGAACGCCATAAATCGGACGACCACTGCCACCTTCATCAGCAACGAAGTTACATGTCGCAGCAAACAAACCATCCGACTGGCAAACTCCATCACGAACTTCAATTTGTGTCACACCATCATTGGAGAAGTTGTTGGAAAGCCAGACATTGGGATTACCGCCAGAGAAAAGTGCGGCACCAGCACGAAATGTCAGAGAGTCATTTGCATCCCATTGTGCACCAAAGCGTGGCTGAAACAGGCTTTTGCCATCAATAGTTTCTGAATTGGAGAAACCATGGCGAGTAACAAAAGCTGGGTTTTCTTTTGGCGCGCTGCCAGAAGAGAAATAATCAAACCGGAAACCAGCAGTAAGGGTTAACCCGTTAGGGCCAGACCATTCATCCTGCAAATACGCAGTATTAACCGAAAATGCCCAATCTGCAGCGGCATCATCAGAATTGTTGGTCACTGCATTTTCATAGGTGATCCGACTAACATTACCAGCGGCAAAATCGGCGATAGAGTTAAAGCGATACTCGCCCTGAGCTTCCTGAATAAACTTGTTGAACACATCAACCCGTTCTTTTTCAATACCGCCTGTAATCACATGGTCGCCAGCAGTATAATCGCCTTTGAGTTTGATATTCAGCGTATTGTAATTCAGTTTATTAGCATGGCGGCTATCGTCTGCACCAAGAAATATGGTGCTACGGCCACCATTAACACCTGTGTGGCGAATTTGCACTTCACCAAAATCCGTGCCGCCTTGTGGGATCTGACGATTGTTCAGGTCCAGATACGACACACGCAATTCGGTGGAGAAATTTTCTGACCAATCAGAATAGAGTGAACCAGCGAAAGAGTTCAGCTTGGCACCACGTTCATAAAGGTGGTTGAAAAATTCAAACTCGTCATTGTCGCCATCGGCACGTGAAACATTAAACCCGTTATTGTAATTATAGGTCAGTGCCGCACGGTGATTTGCGCTAATATTCCAGTCCAGCTTGACCAGAATTTTTTCGTCCTTATTGGCAGCACTTACAGGAATACCGCCGGGTTCATAGTCGTATACATCCCGTGCAATCCGGGCAACTTCATCAATATCGGCCTGGGTCAGTCCAGCAATTTCACGGGCAAAGCCGCCGCCTTCAGGGCCACGATCAAAGGTATTGGCACCTTCTTGCTTCTCATAAGAAACGAAGGCAAAAACCTTGTCTTTAATGATAGGCGCACCAACGTTGAAACCATAACGTTTCTCAGTGAAATTACCGACAGCAATTTTTTGACCTTCCAAAGTGGAACCTTGCAAATCATCGCTGGTATAGTCAAAAAATGCACCGCCATGAATTTCGTTACTGCCGGAACGGGTAACCGCATTGATGTTACAAGCGGTAAATCCACCATATTCCACATCGGTAGGGGAAAGCTCTACAGCAACCTGATCAATAGCATCAAAAGAGAACGGCATACGCTCTGTCGGGAAACCATTGGAGTTAAGACCAAAAGAATCATTCATCCGCACGCCGTCAACGGTCAGGGAATTAAAACGCGGATTGGCGCCAGCACACTGCACAGCACCAGCAAATGACTCATCAATGTAAATACGCGGATCAGTACGAATGATATCGCGCAAATCACGGTTGATGGCGGGCAATGTTTGCAAATCATCATAATCGAATGAAGCTGATGGGCCGATAGCAAGATTAGCCGTGTTCAGTGCATTAGCGGTTACCACGATGGTATCTTCCACCTTGGCACCCTCTATAACGGCATCAACAACAAAGGTGCCTGTCAGAGACAGTGAAATACCCTCAATGCGATACGTTGCCTTACCTGGTGATGTGATCGTAACGGCATAAGGGCCGCCAAGGCGCAGGCCTTTTGCGTTAAATGTACCATTTCCGGATGTTGTCCGCTGTGCAACCGTTCCAGACGGTGTGTGCAAAATAGTAACTGACGCACCAGATACCGCAGCACCTGCTTCATCAACTACAGAACCTCGCATAGAGCCCGATGTTTGTTGGGCCATTGCCTGACCGGCAAATGAAGCCACAATCGCTGCAGCAGCAACGCCGCCAGCTAGTTGTCTCAAATTAATCATAAAAGTTCCCCTCAGAAACTATGACTGGCAGGCAGCAATACGCCCCCGCCACACTATCATCGGCCTGGCAAAACCCTTGCCATCAGACCGACACCCAATCCAAGCGCCCAGGACCTATTTACCGTGCCCTTGGCAACGCGCGTGTCGTGTAGAGACTCGCAATGAGCCCCCCACAACTTCCCGATACACATTCTTAACCCAAAAATCCAGAGAGATGACACAGAACCTGACCTTTTTATCAGGTTTTGTGTCCCTTAAGTTACATTTGTGTGCAGCCAGGCACAGAGTCAGGTTGTATGATGCATCCAGAAACAACTTTTAACGGCAAACAACCGAATCGCTGCGGGCTATTGTTAAGCTGGCCAGGCGACTTTCCTATGGCCCCGTTTTTGGCACTGACTGTCTGTGATTTACATCATTTTCGAGAAATGAAATCTGTGAGCAACAGGCCTGCTCGATGAAAACACTTAAAATCAAATAATATTTGCCCTCAAGAGCTTGGGCTATGCCGCATGATCTGCTAACCATCGAGCAGATGGAGAATAATGACGTGAAAACCAGTACAGTATTTACTAAGTCAACAGCAAGTTTACTTCTTCTTGGTGGCGCACTGCTGGTCTTGTCTGCTTGTCAGACCGGCACCCAAACCAAAGGGCTGGAGAACCCCTTCGCCCGGGTTTTCCAGACATCCCCCAAGACAAGTGAAGTGGATCCGAACAATGCTTCTGGTAACAAACATATCGGAGAAATTATTGACGAGGATAAATCCCAAATTTTTCCTGGTACTGGAAAACGAATAGGCAAAGCCATTTATCAGGCATCAAAAACCAACCAGGGCGGATTTAACATCAACTTTCAGGATGCCAGCCTTCCCGAAGTGGTTCAGACAATTCTGGGCGACCTTTTGGAAATCCCCTTTATTCTTGACCCGCGTGTACAAGGTAAAGTTACCGCCTCGACAGGTAGCCCTGTTGATCGCAGAACGCTTCTGGTGCTTTTGGAAACTGTGCTTAACAATAATTCGGCAAGTCTGGTCGACCAGAACGGTAGTTACCGTATCAGTCCCGCCGGTGAAGCGCTTTCTGGCGGTCAGGCACGGTTCAAAAATGCTGCCAGTCCGGGTCTGGGCATTACGATTATGCCACTTAATTTTGTTTCGGCAACCAACATGCTATCCTTGCTGGAAAACACAGTTAGTCGCCCGGGTGCCCTGCGCGCTGACCCGGCAAGAAACCTGGTGTTCATTACCGGCACTGCAAGTGAGCGTGAAAACGCACTGAGCGCCATAACCGCATTTGATGTTGATTGGCTGGCGGGAATGTCCACCGCAATTTTTCGCCTGCGCAATGCTTCTGCCGCTGATGTCATCAGCGAACTGGAACTTATATTGCAAACCGGGCAGGGTGGCGGGCTGGACGGTGCCCTGAAATTGCAGGCGATCGAGCGCATCAATGCCATTTTGGCAGTTGCGCCCAGCATGGCAATTCTGGAACGGACAAAAAAATGGATTGATCGACTGGATCTGGGGGGACCAAGCGACGTTAATCTGCGCACTTATAAAGTGGACAATGGCAAGGCACTGGAAACCGCTGATTTGCTTGGTCAACTTTTCGGCGGCAGTTCAACCGCTTCTCGCTCGTCTTCGATAACGCCTGACCTTGCCCAACGCACAGCATCTAGCGCAGGGGCAAACAACCGGCGGACACCCACCCGCACCAATACGGGCAACAAATCAGGCGCCGTGCTGGGCAGCGGCCTTGCCAGCGCCCCCCGGATCATTGGCGACCCGATCAATAACACGCTTGTGGTTCTGGCTACGCCGCAAGGCCAGCGCCTTGTTGCGCAGGCCTTGCGCGAAATTGACCATCCACCAGCGCAAGTGTTGATCGACATGGTTATTGCCGAGGTGACCCTCAACGATGTGCTGCGTTATGGCGTGCAATATTTCTTTGAAACCGGCGGCATTTTGGGCATTGGCAACGGCCCGAATGGCGGTGGTGGCCAGGGCGGATTTTCTACGGGCAAAAGCTTTAACGCCAATGGCACTTTCCCGGGGTTTAATTTTATTCTGAACAAAGGCGACAGCGCCCGTTTTGCACTGGATGCCCTGGATAGCGTAACTGACCTGAAAGTTGTGTCAGCCCCTTCCGTTGTTGTTCTTGATAATCAATCTGCACACCTGCAAGTGGGCGATGAGGTTCCGGTCATCACCCGCCAATCAACAGACGTTATCAATGTAAGTGCACCGTTGGTTAATTCCGTAGAATTTAAAGATACCGGGGTCATTTTAGACGTAACGCCACGGGTCAGCTCCACCGGCATGGTTACCATGGAAGTGAAACAGGAGGTCAGCAATGTCTCCACGACGGCATCTACTGGAGATCTGACACCAACCATTTCCAAACGCGTGCTGGAAAGTACCGTTGCTGCACGCAGCGGCCAAACGATTGTACTTGGTGGCCTGATCAGCGATTCACGGCAGGAAGGAAATAATGGCCTGCCACTTCTTTCGAGCATCCCCATCGTTGGAGACGCATTTGGCAGCCATGAAACCACCACTAAGCGTACCGAACTTCTGGTGTTTCTGACCCCGCGCGTTATTGACCCGGATAATGGTGCAAAAGCCGTTCTTGATGAGTTGCGTGATCGGATGACGCTAATTTCCCGAGAAGCCCGGCGCAAAAATGCGTCCAACGCTGAACCGGCTGCCGATACAGAATGAATTTGTCCCTGGCCCAGGGTAACGATTGGTTGTCGCTGTTTCTCATTCTTGTCGGGCCATTTATTGGCAGTTTTATCAGTGCCAGCGCGCTGGCCTGGCCCAGCGGCATAAACTTGCGCATTTCACGTTCCCGGTGCACTCATTGCGAACGTGAACTTGGCCTTGTTGACCTTATCCCGCTGATCAGCTTTTTTGCCTTAAAGGGCCGATGTCGCACCTGTAAAACCCCGATAGAGCGCCAACATATTATAGCTGAACTGGCCAGTACGCTAATCGCCCTTGGTGCTGTGTTTATGTTTGACGGCTGGATGATGCTGGCCAGTACACTCTTTGGCGCGGTACTTTTGTTTATTGCGTTGGTGGATTTTCGCACCCGGCTTATCCCCGATGGGTCTTCATTTTTGCTGATCGCTACTGGCCCGGCTGTGTTTTATCTTGTCCATGGCAAGAGCGGCCTTGCCACCGCCATCGCTGGTGCTGTTTTTGGCTATGGTATTTTCTGGCTGGTGGCCTTTGCCTATCGGCACATACGCGGACGAGAAGGTCTGGGCATGGGCGATGCCAAACTTCTGGCTGCAGGAGGGGCATGGATGGGCCCTTTTGCCCTGCCCTGGATTATATTGATGGCCTCATCCGGCGCACTGGCCCTGTTGCTGTTAACCGGCAAAAGCAATCTGAGTAGAGATACAGAAATACCCTTTGGCCCGGCGCTAGCCATCGCCATTTATATAATTTGGCTGTGGTTTGGCTCGCCTGGGGCGAGTTTGGTCTTGCTGTAAGGCGTACAGTGGGGCAAAAACCCTATACTTACACAATAAGAGAACAATCGAATGCCCGCAATATCCACCATTATACCTATTGGAACACAAACATCATATACGCCGCCGGGAGATGAGGCGAAAACGGTCATTGTATTGGGTGCGGCGCGCGGGGGAACATCCATGGCTGCCGGGTTGGTGAGCATGCTTGGAATTAATATGGGGGAACGGATAGATCCACCCACAAACGAAGACCTGGACTTCATTGAAGGACGTGAACCTTTACCAGCTATACCTAACCCAGATCACCCGGAACACACACGAGTTTTAGTGCGCCTTTTAGGGCTGGTGAACGCACGCAACCAAAAACACCATGACTGGGGATGGAAAGACCCTTTGTCCTTTGTCTATGTGGCACCTCTGCTCAGCCATTTGCGCAACCCCCATTTTGTAGTGGTGTTTCGTGACTTGTTTTCCATATCTGCCCGCGAAAAAGTAGCGACCGGCGTGAACACACTGGACACATTTTCGCGTGCACAAAAAAACTATGCCTGGTTACTGGAGATGTTAAAACGAAGGGACGCGCCTGCACTTCTTACAGGCTACGAAAAGGTGGTGCTAAATCCTGAAGCTTACGCCAGGGATTTATGCGCTTTTCTGGGCCATAGCGCCAGCGACACTTTTATTGATCAGGCTATTCAATATATTAAACCAGGACGTGGTCATGGCCAGCTACCAACACATTTGACACACTCAAATACCCCCCCCCCTGAGTAATATTATGACAGTATTGCATTTTCTTGAAAGCATAAGCCCGTTTGCCCTGAAAAAGGGTTGGCTGCGCTGGGAGGACGGTCTTGCCCGCAGTCTGCAATGCCCTGCCTGTCATTTTAATGGACAAATGAATACGCAACGGTCTGTCGCTTCACCTTATTCAAAACACAGACGTTTCAGGCTTTATGATTGCCCGGAATGCGGCACAGCGTATTTTCCTGATATTTCACCGCCACCTTATGAAGATCAATCTCATGGCGGTCAAAAAGAAAACTTTACCGCACCCAGTAAATTTTATGTTGAACAGGGGGCCGGTTTTGAGCCGATGATTGCCCCTTTTTTCTGGTTACCAAAAAACACCATTAAATCACTGCTCGAAGTTGGTTGTGGATATGGGTTTTCACTGGATTTTGCCGCGCGTGCCTTGGGCTGGAATGCTCAGGGTGTCGATCCATCGCATATTGCCCGGACCGGATCGTCGGAATTGGGTATTCCCATAATGGCGGGGTACCTAAACGCCGACACCAAACTGGAAGGTATGCCATTTGATCTGGTTTTTTCTTCCGAGGTTATAGAGCATATCGCTGACCCGGACCCCTTTGTGGACGTTCTTGCTATGGCCGCAGGCAAGCAAGGCACATTGTTGTTGACCACCCCTGACATTGAGGGTTTGCGCCAGGAACGGGCTGTCGAAGAGATCATTCCTCTATTATCGCCTGGGTCACATCTGGTTTTGTTCAGCAAAAATGGTCTGGATGCTTGTCTGAAACGAGCCGGATTTAAACATGTCAACGTGTGGTCCACCGGCGATACGCTTTATGCCTTTGCCTCAAACCACACCATCGATATTGATTTTTCTACACCTATCGATCGCCCACTATTGTCAAAATACTTGCAAGATAAACTCAAGAAAAAGAACCTGCCCCATCACCTCAAAAGCGGATTTGCCGGGCGACTTTTGCGGGCACAAACTGATGATGGCGATTATAATAAGGCAAAAAAAACCCTTGGTGTTCTGGTTAAACACTGGAAAGAAATTTACGATATTGACCTGCTGGTGCCAGAAACAATAGGGACAACGGAGCTGGCAGATACTGATTTCGCCTCCTATGCGGATATGCACCCGTTTAATCTGGTCAGTGTTTTATACTGCGCGGGTATTCTCGCCCTCAATGCAACACAGGATAAGGCTCTGGCGTTAGCATATTTCACGGCTTGTTCCCGTAATTACCAAGTCCTCGAGCCGGTTTTGACCAATGTCAACGTTGCCGAGATTACCTCACGTCAATTAGCGCAATATGCTGATATATTACGTGCTGGCTTAATAATGCACACCAACCCTGCCAAAGCAGTCGTTATTTTAGAGACTGTTACACACAACACTGACCCAACTCTGGTGCAACAATTAAATAAAACCCTGATGGAAGTTTTTACTGCGGCCGCTAATTCTGGTGAGTACTCCTCAGCAGAACGCCTGCGTATGGCGGTTGAGACAGACCTGAACCATAAAGCGAACTATGATGAGTTTGAGCGCGCAGCGGCCCTGGGTCTGGCCATGATCGCGCTCAACCATCATTTCGATCGCCCCAAGGGGATCTTCTGGCTGGGAAAAGCGCTGGAACACGCACCTGACAAGCCCGAATGGGAGGGGATGCGCGAAGTTTGGGCAACCCATGCCACCATCCATGGCATTGAACTGCTGTCTCAAGGCGGACAAGAAGCGTTTGCTACAAAACGGGATCAAATTGGCGCGGCCCTAAAGACAGGTGCAACTGAGGCCAACGATTTTGCAGTACTTGAAGCTCTTGGTCTGGCTTATTTACCAGACAGGCCTGAAGAAGCACTTTTCTGGCTGGAAAAAGCACTGGCCACATCTGATGAAAGCCACTACGCGGCTACGGCCATGCGGATCGATAATGCCAGCACACGTGTTTTTCTGGATGCCGTAAACGCGGGAGATGCGAAAAATGCCACCAAAACCTGCAAGGCTATTGTGGCATTGGCGAAGGCAACAAAAGACCCCGCATTGCATTTTGCATTGGGTCTTGACGCACTGAACCGGCGAGGCAACCTGAAAGACGCGACAAAATACTTTGCCGCACTTACCGATCAACAAACACACCCTGACCTGGCCGTTCAGGGGGCATTTCATCTTGCGCTGGTCCTTGCCCGAAAGGGAAAGGCAACCGAAGCACAAAAGGTCGCAGATACGCTTTATGCCAAAACCAATCCAAATGTCACGTTAGTCAAACAACTTGTCGGAAAACGCCAGGCAGAACTTGACGTCGCCATCACTACAGCAGCATAGAAGAGCATGAATAAATTACGTAATCTTATCAGACGGTTTTGGATGTTGTTCGTGGGCGAACGCGAGCGCAATGACTATGTAACGCAATATGTCAAATTTGCCTGGGCACTTGTTTTTGGTCGTGGCACCTATATTCGCCAAAGCTGGGGCAAACTGCCATCGGCGAAAAAGCACAAACACATCGCCATTTTTGTTCATTATGATGCACAAGGATACGTGCATGATTATGTGCTGACTTATGTGAAGGCACTTCGTGAGGCCGGACGCACGGTTATATTTATTACCAACAGCCCGAAGTTTCCGCAAAGCGAGAGAAAAAAACTACAAAGCCTCTGTGCGCAAACCCTTTGGCGTAAGAACAAGGGCTACGACTTTGGTGCTTATGCGGATGGTTTGAAAACACTGGGCGATTTATCGGCTTATTCCACCATTACACTTTGTAATGACAGCGCCTATGGACCACTTTTCCCCCTGGCAGATGTTTACAAGAAAATGGACCCTGATGTTTCAGATATTTGGGGTCTGACAGATTCCTGGGATACCGCCCATCATCTTCAAAGTTACTTTCTTGTCTTTCACAAAGCAGCCCTGTCACATCCAACATTTCAAAACCGCTGGCAGAATTATGTCCACGTACCCTCAAAATCATGGGTTATTCGCAAACATGAAATTGGCTTGGCCGCCGAGACACGAAAAGCCGGTTTGCGGGCGCAGGCCGTTTTCCCCTATCGGGATTTGCTGGGTGATTTTTTTGACCGCATGGGCGATGCCTCCATACTTGATGATGAAGACTTGCGGCCAACCCATCGCAACTTTCTGGCACAAGTATTTGCGCATGCTGAAAGTGGTACACCATTGAATGTTACCCATTTCTTCTGGGATCGACTCATAGTCAAATTTGGCTACCCCTTTATCAAAAAAGAAATATTGCAGGGAAATCCATCGGCTTTACCCAGTCTTTATCTTTGGGAAAGCCTCGTCAACAAATGCAGCGATTATGACACACGGGAAATCACCAAACATCTGGAATTCACCATGCGTGGGCGGTTTATGTGAGCGTGGCAGGCACACCTTTGGAAGAAACAAATTCAGTAAACTGGCTGAACCATACGGGTATTGCCACAGCTGATACCGAACGTGCGATCAGGGCCGCTGATGAAAGTGGTGAGCCACTTGCCTCGGTGGTGCGCCGCCTCGGATTTTTAAGTGATGCCGCCATCGCTGATGCCCTGGCTAAAACCTACGGACTGCCGCGCCTCTCGCTAGATGATTTTGCGACAACAGACCCGGTGGGCGGCGTCATAAGCCCTGAATTTCTAATAGCCAATCAGGCCTGTATCGCCAGCGCAGATGATGGTGGTGTGCTTTTGGTCCTTGCTGATCCCTCTTTACCTGATGTTACCGAAGCGATTGCCCTGGCCACGGGAAAATCCGTTAACCTAGCACTAGCACCCCTGGCGGATATAGAAGCCACATTGGCACTTTATTTTGGCGCACGTAAAAACAGCGCCAATCCTCTGCACACCGCCGCAACTGACGATACGGATGCTGAGCATTTACGTGATCTGGCCAGCGAAGCCCCTGTGGTCCGTCTTGTTAATGACCTGATCAAGGATGCTCTGAAACAACGAGCTTCAGATATACATGTAGAGCCCTATCGCAATCACTTGCGCATTCGCTTTCGCATTGATGGCGTGTTGCATGACCGCGAATCTTCCCCTGCCGCCCTGGCACAGCTGGTCGTGTCACGCATCAAGATCATTGCAGATCTGGACATAGCCGAACGGCGCCGCCCACAGGATGGTCGCGCCCGGGTGAGTATTGCCGGAACCCCGCTTGATTTGCGTATTGCCACAACGCCCAGCGCCCATGGCGAAAGTGTTGTGATCCGCTTGCTGGAAGACCGTGATGCTGAAGTTGACCTTGGCTCTCTGGGGCTGAGTAAAAAAGATGAAACTTTGCTTCGTGAGCGACTGTCTGCCCCGTTCGGGTTGATTTTGGTTGTAGGGCCAACCGGCGGCGGAAAAACCACAACTCTTGCCGGTGCCATCAGCACCCTGAACACACCAGAACGCAAAGTGATTTCCATTGAAGACCCGGTAGAATACCAGATTGACGGTGTGACCCAGATCGCCGTGCAACCTGCTATCGGGCTTACGTTTGCCAGTGCGCTTCGCTCTGTGTTGCGTCAGGATCCGGACGTCATTGTCGTGGGCGAGCTGCGCGATCAGGAAACCGCAGAAATTGCCGTTAATGCTGCGCTGACCGGGCATCTGGTTCTGGCCACCTTGCATGCCAACACGGCTGCGGGTGCACCAGCCAGGTTGATTGATATGGGCGTGGACCCGTCGCTTTTGCGCTCCACCTTGCGACTTATTCTTTCTCAGCGACTGATCCGTGTGCTCTGCGCCTCGTGCCGAAAAAAGGTCAAAGGCAAGTGGACACATACAGGATGCGAAAAATGCGCCAATACAGGCTATGTCGGCCGGAAAGGGCTGTTTGAATCCATTGATCTGACAGCATCTTTACTGGATTTGATCCAGCCCGGTCTTTCTGCCCTGGAATTTGAAAAAGCTGCCAAGAGTGCTGGTGCCGTTTCTCTGGCCGATGATGGCCGCGAGAAAATTACTGCAGGTATAACCGATGCCAACGAGATCTGGCGTGTGCTGGGTGAGCACATAGAGAGCCCGTCATGAGCGGCTTTCGGGTACGTGCTGTTGCAACCGATGGTACCGAGAGTGATGTTTTTGTCGAGGCCAGTTCGGAAACCGAAGCGGCCGCCATGGTCCGCGCCAATGGCCTGACACCCCTGTCTGCACAGCCGGGAACTCAACCACGCAATAAGCGAGCACCACGTGGTGCCAATGCCGCTGCCTCTCGTATTGTGCGCGAACTGGGGGCGTTAACCGGCGCTGGACTAACCGTTGAACAAGCCCTTTCCAGCCTGTCCCGTTACGCCAGTTCCGCTTTGGCCGTCAGTATCGCAACCTCATTGCAAGATGATGTACGCGCCGGGAAAAGCCTTGCTGATGCCTTTGGTGCCCGTCCAGAAATTTTCCCGCCACCATTTCCGCAAATTGCCGAAGCCGGAGAGGTATCAGGTGCCTTGCCTGCGGCCCTTAATGATCTGGCTGATTGGCAAGAAAAACGGGCCGCCTTTGATAACGAGATCAAGGGTGCCTTGATTTATCCCGTTATTCTTCTGGTATTGGCATTTGTAGCGGTCACTGGCCTGCTGGTTTTCGTTGTCCCCCGGTTTGAGCAAGTGTTTTCTGATATGGGAGCGGCTCCACCCGCCTTTGCTGCCGGTGTTTTTGCCACCGCACGGGGATTGGCCAAGGCATCTCCCTTTATTCTTGCCTTTGGATTTGGTGCCACGCTTTTAACTGGCCTGTGGTTAAGGGGCTTGGAAGCACGACGAACAGCACTTGCCTTTGCCCATCGTCTGCCCGGTATAGGCGCATTGATGCGGGCTATGCTGGCAGCACGGTTTTGCCGGGTACTGGCGGTGCTATTGCTCAATGGCCTGTCTGCTGTTCCCGCCTTTCGCCTGGCCAGCGCCAGCCTTACCGATGATTATGCTAAAATGCGGCTTGAAGAAGCACTAACGCAAGTGCGCCGGGGCGCTTCCCTTCCTGACCAGATAGAGGCCACGGGGGTCTTGCCACCACTAGCCGTAGAGATCATACGGGTTGGCGAACAAACCGGAGAGCTGGGTAAGGCGACTGAACGTCTTGCCAATCTTTTTGAAACCCGACTGGAACGTGGGGCGCGCACCGCCTTGCATTTGGCTGAACCAGCACTTATCGGCTTTGTTGGATTGATAGTTGGTGTTATTATCGTCTCTATTCTGCTTGCCCTGGTAAGCGTCAATGATGTTGGATTATAAGATGTCAAACCCTGAAAAACCCAAACCCAATACGTCACGAGACGGTTATACACTCACTGAATTACTGGTGGTTCTGGTCATTCTTGGCCTGCTGGTTGGCTTGATAGCGCCTCGCTTTCTGAGCCAGATTGGCAAAGCCAAAAGCAAGACTGCGCGCGTGCAGATCACCAACCTTTCAACGGCACTGGAATATTTTCAACTGGACACAGGCCGATACCCGGCAAATTCGTCAGGGTTATCGGCACTGCTATCCGCACCACCAAACATGGTGAACTGGGATGGTCCGTATTTGAAAACCCGCCGGGTGCCGGATGACCCCTGGGGCAACCCCTATCATTATCAAATTGGCGCCAATAACAGTTTTATCATTAGCACCCTTGGAGCCGATAATCGGGAAGGTGGGGATGGCGAAGACAGTGATATTTCCTCTGCGGACGGTTAGACACGGCTATACGCTGGCAGAGCTTTTGGTCGTGCTGGCCATCCTTGGTCTTGTCACAGCCATTGCCGCACCGCGCTTTACTACACGCTCTGACCCAGCACGAATACGGCAGGTGAGCGCCGAGGTTGTTAACCTATTGCGCAATGCCAAAATCAGCGCCCGCCGCACCGGCACCAGTACAAAAATTTTTTTTAATCCCCTGGAAAAGCAGGTCTGGATTGAAGGAGGGGGCAAAAAACTTGATTTTGATCCAGAGCTGAACCTCACAGTCACCGGCGCTGACGTTGAATCAGAGGGTGATAATATCGGCATACGGTTTTTCCCGGACGGCCAAAGCACCGGCGGCGTGATCGAGATGGAACTAGGCACAACAATTCATAAAATTGATGTGATCTGGGCCAATGGGGAGGTACGTCTTGCACAAGAGTAACAGCGCCGGATTTACCTTGATTGAAACCGTCATTGCCACGGCCCTTGCTGCCATTGGCTTTGCTCTTGTTTTTCAAGGTCTGGGCGGTGCTGCACGCCTGACCCAGGCCAGTCGGGAGACGACCCGCGCCGTGTTTGTGGCAAAATCTGTTCTTGCTGAAAACACTTCAAGCGCTGATGAAACCCATCATCAGGGCATTACCGATGGCATAGCCTGGACGTTAAATGCCAGCATCATTGCTGAACGTGCCGATGGCGTAAAGCTGGTCCGCTATGACGTTCTTGCCGAAGGGGCAAAGGGGCGCCGGGTGCATCTGGTCACTGAAAGGGCAACAAGCCCGTGAACAGACAAAATCAACATGACCGCCGCGCTGGCTTAACCCTTGCCGAAATGATGATTGCGCTGGTGATTAGCGGGCTGACTTTGGTCATCACCGTACAAGCTGCAACCAATATACGTGGGTGGGCGGGCCGTATGGGCAAAGCAGAGGAAACCAATTCTCAAATTACCGGCCTGTATCAATTTACCGAAACCATGCTTTCCGAAACCCAGCCTTTGACCCGGCAAGATGGTGAGCGAACAATTTTTTTGTTTCAGGGTAGCCAGCATGCTGTTCGTTTCGTCAGGGCAGAACCGGGCTATCCCTCTCGTGCCGGCTTGTACCAATACCATTTGTTTGCTGAGCAAAGAATAGACGAACAATGGAGTTTTATTCTGGAACGTGAATTGCTCACTGATCCTTCACATTTTGGTACACTGCAAGCCCCCGCCCGGCTAACATTATTCACGGGTACTGAGGCACCGCTCTTTACTTTTTCTGCTTCAGGGGGGTGGCAACAGGACTGGACACCAAAAGAGGCACAGCCAGATATGGTGCGCTTTGGCATGGGAAGCTGGCCATCCCTGACCATCGCCCTGCCCCGCGCAAAGAAAAATACAAAGACAACAACCAAAGATGATACGCCAGAAAGGGCAAAATCATGAAGCAGGAAAATGGCTTCATCCTTCTTGCTGTCATCGCGGTATTAATCGCTGCTTCGGCGGCATTGGTAATCGCCAGTCTATCGGCACGTCTTGGTGCCAAGGAAATTGGCATCAGCGTTGATTTAGCCCAGGCAAGATCTGCGAGCGAAGCAACACTGGCACGGGCCGTACTGGGTCTGGGTGAGACAACGCCACTTTATGCCGATGGTCGCCCCTATGAGTTTGCTATTAATGATGTGTATCTGGAATATTGGTTGATTGACACAAAGGGCCTGATTGACCTGAACGGCGCAGGGGAAACCCTGCTATCTGACTTTCTTGTACAACTTGGGCAAAGTGGTCCCGATGCAAGTGCACTGGCTGCTGCCATTGTCGACTGGCGCGATACCGATGATAAGGCCCGCACCGGAGGCGCAGAAGAACGAGAATACCAAAATGCTGGTCTGCCAAAGCCGGGCAATCGCGTCTTTTTTGACGTCAGCGAAGTACGTAGTGTGTTTGGTATGGACGCCCAGCTTTATAAGGCAGCTGCACCTTATCTCTTTGCCGGGCCGGGGAACAAAGAACCCGAAGCCATAAATGCACCGCTCCTGGTGCTTGACCTGTTACCCATTACCCCGGTGGAGCGCGATGATATACTAAGCCGACGCCGGGATACTGACACACCATTTTCGCCTAATGCCCCTTCGCAAGATACTGAAGAACCCGCATCCACAGAAAACAGCACTGCCATGGGCACTTATCTATTGCTGGTAGAAGCGGAATTGCCAAGCGGAACAAGACAAGCGATGCAACTTGTTTTCTCAACTGGACCCAACCCCGGCGAATATGCCATTCTTTCCCGGCGTACGCTGCCCGTCGGGATAGCGGCGGAAATTTATGGCCCGGATCAAAAAAATGTCACTTTTTAATACAGCACCAGATGTTTGGGCGGACTTCGCACATCGGTTTAACCAGGGCATGGCCGACACGCCGGGTATTGGCGGATGGTTCCAGCCTGACTGGATGATCGTTATACTGCACCGTGATGGCCGTTTTATGGGGCAGGGCGCAGATGGTGAGCTTATTTTGCTTTCCGATGATGACATACGGAATTTGGCGCACAAAAAACGCATCTGCCTTCGTCTGGGTAACGGTCTCAGCCAACAGCGTGACATTACCCTGCCACAAGCTGCGCGGCACAATCCTGCCAGTGCCATCAAGCTCTCACTGGAGCAATATTTCCCGTTTCCCGCAGACGATACAGCCTTTACCGTTCATGGTACGGAACTGACCGCCAAAACCGGACAATGTCGTTTTCGTGTCAGCTTTGCCCGGCGCTCCGTATTAGAGGACTGCCTTGCCCGTGCGGCAGTACTGGGGTTAGTCCCCAAAGTGGTAGATGCCCTTGGCGAAAACCCCTTTGAACCCGTCAGTGCCGATCTGTTAAGTGGCGACAGAGCTGGTGGTGGTAGGAATGCCAGCAAGCTTCTTCTTGTTCTTTGCGCACTTTTCCTTGGCATTGCCCTGTTTCTGAACGTCTGGTCGTCACTATCATTGGCCCCGACAGCAGCGCAATTGCAGGTTCATCTATCATCCGAAGATACGGATCAGGCCTTGCTGCAGAAAAAGAACAAAGATGCAGCCCCGTCGGCATTGGAAATATGGCGATCCGTAACCCGGGCATTGCCTGACAATGCTTATGCAGAGTATTTGATTTATGAAAAAGGGCGTCTGCGCATAGCTGGTAAAGCCAGCGATGCTGCCGGGCTGGTTGGTGCCATGGAATCACAAGCCATTTTCACAGGTACAGCATTTGCCGCAGCCTCATTAGAGGAAGACGATGGCAAAGAAAGCTTTGATCTGACGACAGCGGTACGAAAAGGGCCACAGCCATGAACGCCCAACCGAGAATATATTTGGCACAAGCCATCGGTGCCCTGGCACTATTGAGTTGTTCTGCGCTGGCAATTTTTGCAAGCATGAGAGCCTGGGATTTGCACCAGCAAGTCACCACTGGCCAAAATGCACAACTTGCTAATGATACTGAACAGGCCAATACACAAAATTATCTGGTACACGCATCATCACATGGGGCCGCAGGGGCTGATCTGTTGACGCGATTGCGTACCGCCGCCCGAAAAGCCAGCGTTTCCCTCGCCCGGGCCGAGCCACGACCGGTCGATCCAGCGGATACAAACAGCGTTAAAATCTCTGCGCAGGCCAGTGGCACATCGCGCGCGATTGCAGCATTTTTGTATGAGATTGAAGCCAAACCCCCGGCACTGGTGATTAACCGAGTAAGACTAAATGCAGAGAGCGGGGATAAAACGGTATCGGTTGATATTCTGGTATCTGCCAGGGCGCTCTATCAGGAGAACACCAAATGACCCGGCGTATGGGCTTTCTTCTTATGGCGACAGGTGTTCTGGCAACGCTTTTTCTGCTGGACCGTTTTGTTCTTAATCGCACCGATACGGATGACTTATCAGCGCCAATAGCACGAACAAACAAGCAAGGCACCAAGCCTGTGCAACAGACACAGCCCGGCAATACATATTTCCTTGCCCCACTGACCAACTTTGATGAAATATGGACCCGGCCTGTATTTATGCCTTCACGCAAGGCGGCGCCCGCGATTGCCGGACCGCGGACACAAACCAACTCTAACCCGTCCAGTATTCAGCCACCCGATTTTAAAATCGTGGGCGTTGCCATTGGCCCAACCAATAGCGCCGTACTGATCCGCGAGGACAGGCGCACCGTCAAGAGACTTTATGTCAAAGATACCTTTGATGGCTGGACAATTGAGGAGATCAAGGCAGACAGCATCACCGTCACACAGGGTGATGAACGCTGGATGCTGCCTGTTGGTGCCCAAAACTAGGGCGTGATTTAATTGAATTAGACCACGCCCTGTTTACTACTTAATCCTGCCTCTTCACTTTTCTGGAAATGTTTTAAGGCGCGTCGGTACGTACGGCAAAACTTGTTGCCCCTCGAACAATACCGCCCACATCCTTGAACCGGACAAAAAAGCGATTATTGCCCGGATCGAACGGTATACTCCCTGTCGCATTGGCAAACACGGAAAATGTTCGTGTTTCACCATTAACCGACGATATATCAAGCGTAGCCGTAGGATTGGCTAAGCAAAGACCCGTTGTCGAATTGGTTTCACAAACAAACAGTGACAGAGGCAAACCTTTACCACCATCATCCGCACTTAGGGTTAGCGTTGCATCAGCACCAAGTGCTGCCGTTGCAATGGCAGCCGCTTCGGCAGCAGGCGAACCAGGAATTGAAACAACACCATCGCCCGTTGCCGTGAGCCCGATAGTCAACATATCCGCAGGCACATCTGCCGCCGAAGACAAAATAAAACTGTTCACCCCGATTGCAACGTTTGACGACGTGCCTTCATCACAATTGGCCTGAATGCCCAGTTCAACCTGATTAAGTACAACGGATGGCGTCACCGCAAATACAAAACTCTGAACTCCATTGTTCCCGGCAATATCAACCGGCGTGTCCGGTATACCAATGGCAACATTGCCAGCATCCGTTGTTTGATAACTAAAACCACCCTGAAACGCGCCTGGGCTAAGATCGATGGAGCAATTAGTACCACCAACTGTACCGGCATTGATCACCGTCATGAACGCGGTAGCCTGTGTGCCGATCTGAACAGAGCGGGCATAAGGTAGCACCGCTGTCACCAGATTAGGCAAGGCCGTAGCCGATGATACCCAATCAAGATTAACCAGACCGCTGGCACCGGATTTGCCATCAACAGCAATGTGATAAACTGTGCCGGAGGTTGCGGTAAAGCTGACCTGACTAGCCCCTGCAGTAAATAAAGGCTTGCCAGAAGAAGCAGATGCTGCCCCCTGATTGTCGTTGGATGCAACCTCGGTCAAGGCATTCACCGCCGCACCGGTATAAACGGCAAGAACAGTATCAAAATCAGAACCATCTGTGTTGAAAACAAAGTCTCCGCTGGACGGCGCTGTCCAGTCAAACCAGATCGATGCACTGGCCGGCGAACCACCATGGGCAGGTTCACTCGCCTCTGCACTGGCAGAAATATTGTGCGTACTGGCATTGCCCATCGCCCCGGAAATTGCTGTTCCCGAAGCAAAGTTATCATTGGCAGGAGCGCCAGAGGCAGAAATGCCAAGTACGATATCACCGCTGATACCGTTAAATCCATCAATAGCAATAAAATAGGTGTTACCCTTGACCGCGTTAAAACTTAACAGGGAATGCAGGATGACGCCTAATTCCACATCATCATTGTTTGCTAGGGCTACCAGTGAAGAAACATTATTGCCGGTATAAACCCCTAAGACTGTATCAAAATTACTCCCTTCCGTACCAACCTGAATCAGAGCACTGATAGGGGCAACCCACTTATACCAAACAGAAGCACCACCGGTATTAGTACCGCCTTGATGGTTTGGCTCTCCCGCTTCCTTGTCAGCATCTGCACTTGAGCCGGTGATGGATGGTTGCAAACCAAACAGGGGCAAAGCGTTTGCAAAATTATTGTTGAGAGGAGGAGGTGGAGGAATAAATGCTGATGCACCGATAGCACGAATTGATGTGTCTGCACCAAACGTGAACGTGAGAGAACCATCGTCTGAGCCCTCACCGCCGCCAGCCAAAATGGCGGCGTCAACAGAAACAACAACGGTATCAGAGGCACCGGCAGCCAGCGTACCACCTGAATTGTTCAGAATAATAAAGCTCTTGTCAGCAGCCGCCGTCCAGGTTGCGTTGGCGCCTGTGTTATTGGTCAAGGTATAGGTTTTGCTACCAAAGCTAGGTGAATTGCCAGGGTCACCAATGCTGAAAAACCCATCCGCCGGGGCAATGGCCAGATTACCAATCCCCGCACCACCACCATTACCCAGAAGATCATTGGCCAGGTCAACCCGAATACGCGGTTTGTAAAGCTGGTTTTTTGTATCCAGCACCGGCTTACCGGTGGCTTTCAAAGCGTCCTCTATCTCTTGCACAGTCGCCGTAGGATTAGCTGATTTCAACAAGGCAAAAGCGCCGGCCACATGCGGTGTCGCCATGGATGTTCCACTTGAACCAGTGCTGTAACTTGTGCCGCCAACATGAGGATAAGCCGCACGAATGGAAACACCCGGCGCCAGAAGATCAACCATAGGCGATGAATTGGAGAACCCGGCCACAACATCCTGCTTGGAGGTTGCCCCAACGGTCACCGCCGTAGAAATACACCCCGGACTGCTAACCGCGTTGGTAAAGCCTTCATTACCAGCAGCAATCACAGTAGCAACACCGGCGGCGCGCAATTGGTCGATCAAGCTTTTCATGACAGCCTGACTGCCATCGCAGGTATTGGGGAATTCTCCCCCGCCAAGGCTCATATTAGCTGAAGCAATTTTCATTGTAGCAGCATTATCCAGAACAAAGTCCAGACCAGCCTGCTGGTCAGAGCCAAATGATAAAATACAAGGCGCATCGCCATCGCAATCATCCGAATCCGTAAATTTAGTGAAAACCTGAATGGCGACCAGATTGGCACCGCGGGCCACACCCTCAACAGTATTACCAGCACCATCGGTAAATATGCTACCCATAGCTGTTGCGGCTACATGGGTGCCATGGAAACACCCATTAACGCCCTCGGTAGTTCCTGTGGTGGCCGGATCATCAACCGGGCAGTTGGTGCCCGCAGGCAAACCAAGTTGCGCATTGCTGCCATCAGGGCAAAACGATACTGCATTCTGGCCAGCATCAGTGGTTGAAAAACAGGCCGAACCAACAACTTTCCCCGTCATCATGGTATGGTCGTGCGACGAACCGGTATCCAGTACCGCCACGGCAAAATCTGCACCATCACTGCCCGCGGCCCACACTACAGGTGCACCAATGAGCACCGTAGACTCGTTCAGGCTTGGACGTGAAAGGCGATCTGTATAAATATTGCGGACCATTGAATCATCGGCCAGCTTTTCCATTTCCGCACGCGTTAAATACATCGCTAGCGCCGGGGCATTATGAAGTGTACGGGCAATAACCGGCTGCCCGGTTTTTACTGCCTTGCCACCTGCTGCATAATCCGCCCCCATCGCACGGGCCTGATCTGCGCCAAAAGCCCTGTCCAGAATTGCCGTTCTGGTATTGGCAATCACCGTCTGACGCGCAAGTCTTGCATCAACGCCCGCAGGCAAGTCCGGTGCTGCGATTATGAAATCAACAATTACACGAACGCGCTCCCCCGCTGCCGCTCGTTCCGCCGTTCGCCCCTCTAGTGAGATTTTATCCGATTGTGCCCACGCCCCTGTCGAGGTAATGGACAAAAATAAAATGGCAGTAAGAAAACGAACAAGCATACTTGATCCCCATAATGGCCTACAAACAATTTTTTATTCAGAGCCACACTAGTTTAACGTATCACAAAGTCAAAACAGTCTAATCTTCTCCTTGCAAGAAGCAATCGAAAATCGGGAAAATACGTTAACAATATTTTTTGCTATACCATAACGCTTACCCCTATGCTTGAATCCTGAAATCGTGTATGCTCAGGCTATGGAGTGTCGCATTCACAAGCGCACAAGTATGTTAACCTGCTAGTGTGAAAAGAAACTCCGGTTTAACAACAGGGGATAATCATGATTCGCATCTTTATATTCATTCTGGGTCTGGCTGCATTGAGTAGTCACAGCGCAACCGCCGAACAGTTGTGGCAATCGCAAGAAAACAACAAAAACAGTTCTGGTGGGTTAGCGCGAAGCGCTGACATTGGTGAATTTGAGAAAATATCGATAAATCTGAGTTCAGATGCAATATTTGCCATGAAATCCGGAGATAAAGCCGGTATTTTTCTGCCTGGTAACAAGGCAATCAATGCGCACCTGGAAAATATAAAGGGGCATGCACTGGGCGGAAAATCCTGGCTTGGTTGGGCCGGTGTAGGCGCTGAGCGCGGGCGCATTGTAATGACCGAGGTCAATGGCTTTACTTTTGCTGCCATCACCCATGACAACAAGTTATACCTGATTGAGCCGGCACAAAATGCGTCTGGCTATATTCTCTATAACACCTCGGCACCTGGTATGAACGAATTGGATTTTGGCAATGATGGTATCATTCCATCCAAAGCAACTATTGAAGCAAAGGTATCAGGTGATGCAGATGATATTTCCCGCCCCTCTGCGGTTGGTACCATAGGGACGGTTGATATAGGTATTTTCTTTCATTCCAGTATGAGGGATCGTTGGGGCCTCGGTCTTTCTGCCCGTCTTCAATTCCTTGTACAGCTTTATGATACGGCCATGACTGACAGTCTCACCAGCATCAGGGCAAACCTTGTCCATATCAGCGAAGTAACTGGCACTCAAACCAAAACCAATGCTGCCACATTGCCCGATTTCAAAGACGGGCTAAATAATGCCGATGGTGACTTTTCCGGTGTTGCCGCCATTAAAGCTGCCAAGGGCATAGACATTGTCACCTATATGCGACGTTTTAAGGCATCAACGCACAGTTCATGTGGCAATGGCTGGGTCAATGGCACATTTACAAGCACTATTGGAAATCCCGGTGATGAACCGTTTGGTTCCAATACGGTAAGCGATGATTTCGACGTCGATACGCCGGTTGGGCCCGATGGTCGGCCAACAGGTGGCTTTTCCCTATGCTCCGTCTTCACACTGGCTCATGAAATCGGCCATAACATGGGTAATCAGCATGATATCGCCAATACTCCTGACGATGGTGTGTTCAGCTACGCTCACGGTTACAAGGTTGATGGTATTTTTCGTACCATCATGGCAACTGGCAGTGATACCCGGCTTGGGTTTTATTCTAACCCGTCGCTTATAGAATGTAATGACCCTGATGCAGGCGGCGCATCAGAAGCGTGCGGAACAGCAGGCGATGATGTTGCCCGGGCAATGCGAGAGCAAGGCAAAAATGTTGGTATTTTCAATACACCAGCACCACGAGTGGTATCGGCTGTTCTGCCGGTCAGTCGTTCTATAAAATCAGACGGTACCGCAACCGCATTTGGCGCTATTATTAACCCGGCAGGTGCCGGTACCGCCACCGATTGCATGCTTGACCTGCCTGGCGCTAGCCCCGGGCAATTCAGCTATCAGACCACAACCCCTGCCAATGCTCTATCCGGCACGCCTGACACCCCGATAAATATACCCGCCGGAGGTACTCAAAACTTCGTCTTCTCTATTACCCCGGGCGCTGTCTATGAGGGTTTTTCTCCTTTCCTGTCTTTCGATACGTTCACTGGTGCCGATCTGGCTATTGATTTTTCCTGTACCAACCGGCAATCGGCAGAAAGTGTTGCCAAGTTAAATACGCTGTCATTTATTGCAGAAGCCGGTAATGTCATGGATGTTATTGCTTTGTCTGCATCAGCCATACCGGGCGTCGTTGAAACGGCAGGTAGTACCGGCGCGTTTAGTGTCGCAGTCAGTAATATCGGGGTGGCTGGTACGGTAACTGCGTCAGGTGTAACCAGTTCAGCCTTGGTCCCGGCGACCATTACTGTCTGCGAAACAGTTCCCGCTACCGGGGCTTGCAAAGCCAGCCCATCAGCTACTGTCAACAGGACTCTGGCCCAAAATGAAACGGCGACATTTGGATTTTTTGTCACCGAAACGGAAACAATAGTTGCCGACTTTGCCCAAAAACGCATTATTGCCCAGTTCAAGGAAGGAGCAACTCTGCGAGGTGCCACATCGGTTGCCGTGCGTACATCCCCCTAGGCCATATACTCATCACCAGGGTCAACATGAGATGAAGGTATGGCCTGAGACGAACCAACCTCGGTTCTGTTCATTGCCGCGTCATCATGTGGTATGTATGGTGATCATGTAAATAATCGGAGAGCCATAATGCAAAACTGGATGAAGGTCGTAGGCGCAGGTGTCCTGTGCACTTTGCTGGCAAGCACAGCCGCGTTGGCAGATATTCAGGTCAAAACTATAGATGAAGGCTGGCAAATAGATGCGCAGGATGAGCCGCTAACCAATGTCTTGGGCACAATATCAAAAAAAGCAGGCATTAAGGTCAGTGGCATTACCAAACTGGTCGAAGATCCGAGTATTTCAGGCGTTTTTGAAGGTAGCCTGGAGTCAGTCCTGCGCCGCCTTCTACGCGGCTCTGACTACGCTTTTGAAACTGTTACTAATGAAGATGGCATGAACCGCATTGTCCGGTTAATCGTACTTTCCGGCATTAAAGGCAAAGCACCAACCGCCCGGGCAATCAATACAGCAAAACGGCTCCCCTCATCCAAAAAGGCTAACGGCGAACTTTCTGCAAAAGAAAGAGAGCAAGGCACACGGGTCACTTCAATTTTAACCCAGCGGGCACAGCTTGGCGCCGGCAACAAAGGCGAAACGCCGAAGGCACAGGTGTCTGATGAAAATCAGGACCAGAAGCGTTCATCGGGTTCAGGCATAACCAGAAATACCGATGGCAGCTTTGACATCACCCCCGAAGCTCAGGCCCGCATGGCCGAAGCCACCCGGCGTGCTCAACAGGATCTGCAAGCGCTGGTTGCTGCCATTCAGCGCAATGATGACAACCAGAATGGTGATAATTAACAGGCCCTGCCCCTAGGCCTTGGGTGCCAGAGCTTTATGGTCTTTTCATAATCATGAGCACAGCATGGTCATGGCTAGCGCAACATAGTCAGCAAGGCAGGTAATTACTGTTTTTATATCGGCAGGTTACTAAAAAAACGATGTTTGTTGTTTTCCGGGAAATCATTCCATGTAATATAGCGGCATCGCTGGAAACTAGGCTGTATTTCGTAAAATCAACATAAAACCGGATGAACAAGACGTGTCTGAAATAGTAAGTTTGTTTAGCATGAAACGCATTCAATTATGGGGATTTACCTCCTGGTTCCAGTTTCTCATTCGTTATCGCAAAACCCTGTTGGGTCCGGCATGGCTTCTCGTTGGGCCCATCATGTTCATTGCATTTTTAGGCCTGCTTTTTGCGCAAGTTGGAGGAGTATCCAGAGCTGAATTTGTTCCTCACCTCACAATTGGGTTGATTGTCTGGACATTGATTTCCGGTTTTGTCATTGGCAGCACAAACGTTTTTCAACAAGCCAAGGGGCAAATACTGCAAGGCGGCATCGATCTGACTGATATTGTCATGGTCAGTGTATTTTCAACAATAATCCATTTTCTGCATCAGATCGTGCTTATTGTCGCAGTCTTCATAATATTTAGCATTAGTGTCACACCCTACGCACTGTTCAGCCTCGTAGGCGTGATTTTGCTTATCATCAACGGTATATGGCTAACCATCTTTTTTGGCATTATCGGGGCGCGGTATCGTGACCTTGCCGAAATTGTGCAAGCGGTCATGCGTATTGCCTTTCTGGCCACGCCGATTATCTGGATGCCGGGCGAGACCGGGCGTGGAGGGGTTATGGGGGTATTTCTTGTCTATAACCCTTTCCATCATTTTCTGGAACTTATCCGCGCCCCGCTTCTCGGTGATCCTATTGCACCATTAAGCTGGATGGTGGTTCTTACCATTACCGCAATCGGTTTTATTCTGGCTTATTTTTGCTTTAGCCGTTTTGCAAAAAACTTAGCGTTGTGGGTTTGATATTGTTATGAATGCGACCATCAGCACAACACAACCTCTGGTGCATGCAAAAAACATTTGCTTGCATGTACCCATATTCAAACCACGGGACCGGCAACTCCTCTCTAGCCCAGGAAAATTTCTCAGGGATCTTTATTTTTTCCGAACGCAGCGCGAAATTGTCACTATACTGGACAATATATCTTTCACCTTGCACCCTGGCGAACGGCTTGGACTGATCGGTTCCAATGGCGCAGGCAAAAGTACATTGCTGCGCGTTATTGCGGGCATTTATCGCCCCTCAAGCGGCAATTTGATGGTCAATGGCACGGCCAAGGGATTGTTCTCTATTACAATGGGCATGTCCCCGGAAGCCACCGGGCTGGAAAATATTTACATGCGCGGCTTGCAAATGGGGTTAAAGCTTAACGAAATCAAAAAACTGGTGCCAGAGATTGTTGCGTTTTCTGAACTTGATGACGCCATTGAGAGCCCGCTCAACACTTATTCCACAGGCATGAGCATGCGCCTGGCTTTTTCTGTATCGACCATGGTTGAGCCTGATATTTTATTACTTGATGAATGGATTGGCACAGGCGATGCGCGGTTTCGTGACAAGGTCAAGGCGCGTATGGACAAGCTGGTAGAGGATAGTCGTGGCCTGATACTGGCATCCCATAATACGGCGTTGATGAAAAACCTCTGTACGCGGGGTCTGGTGTTATCAAAGGGCAAAATGATTTTTTGCGGTGAAATTGATGAAGCACTGGACATTTATGCAAACGATAAATTGATACAGACAAAGGCTTAGTCTTTTATAGGACGAACATGATTGAAACCTGCGATATTGATGGCCTATTGGTGATCACACCTACAAAGCATGAGGATAGCCGAGGTTTTTTTTCGGAAACCTGTAACGGGCAGGTTTTACACGAAGCCGGGTTTGACAAGGTATTTGTACAGGACAACCAATCCCTGTCGCACCAGAAAGGCGTGCTGCGTGGCTTGCATTTTCAAACGCCGCCCTTTGCTCAGGATAAGCTGGTTCGTGTATTGCAGGGTTCAATTTTGGACGTAGCCGTAGACTTGCGCCGCGCTTCGCCAACCTATGGTCAACATTTTTCAATTGAACTGTCGGCGCGAAACTGGAAACAGCTGCTTATCCCGGTTGGTTTTGCCCATGCCTTTATCACGCTGGAACCAGATACTGAGGTTTTTTACAAAGTTACCGATTATTATGCACCAAAAAATGATTGTGGCCTGCGTTGGGACGACCCTGATCTTGCTATTCAATGGCCAGATCGATGTACGCCGGTACTTTCTGAAAAAGATGCTACCCTCCCCTCTTTTGCCGATTTTACCTCACCATTCTGATCAAATTTTCCACACGCTTATAAAGTGAACATCCGGGGTGCAATGAAAACATGACAAACCCAGAAGGAAAAATGATGAGTGAATTGCCGCCCTGCCCGAAATGCCAATCCATCTACACCTATGAAGACGGCGCTTTGCTGATTTGCCCGGAATGCGCCCATGAATGGAGCGCCGGAGCAGAGGCACAAGCTGATACTGGCAAGATTATCAAGGATTCAAATGGTAACACCCTTAACGATGGCGATACCGTTACGGTGATCAAGGACCTGAAGATCAAAGGCAGCTCATCAGTAGTGAAGGTTGGCACCCGGGTAAAAAACATCCGCCTGGTGGATGGTGATCATGACATTGATTGCAAAATAGATGGTATCGGGGCCATGAAACTGAAATCCGGGTTTGTGAAGAAGGTTTAACGTGGGTGAGGACGTCATAAACTCTTACCTGCACAGACGTACGGTTCTTGGCGGGATCATATTGTTTTCCGGGTTTAGACCTGCACTGGCAAAAACCAAGGCAAAGAAAACTGTGATACCATCTGGCCGTGCTGCCCAGGTGACAAGCGGTCATGGTTTTGATCTTGAAGACGGGCGCACAGTGCGTCTTGCCAGCATCCAGGCACCGCGCATGGCGTATGAAAACATTCGTGCAGAGCCATTGGCCGTGCACGCAAGAGATGCGCTTGCAGAGCTGGTTATTAATCAGGATTTGCATTTTTCCGACCCCGTACCAGACAAGTTTTCACGAGTGCGGGCACAGGCCTTCGCCAAGGCAGATGAAGACATGCCGCCGCTCTGGATACAAGGTGAAATGATCCGGCAGGGCTTTGCCCGTGTACATACATGGCGCGATGATCATGCCCACGCCGCTGATTTACTGTCCTTGGAGGCCAAGGCTCGGCAAGCCCGGCGTAATCTCTGGTCAAATGACTATTACGCGGTACGTGACCCACAAAGCATTGGCGCGTCCATAGGCTCGTTCCAAATTGTTGAAGGCCACATCGTTGATGCCGCTGAAGTGCGCGGGCGGGTGTACCTGAATTTTGGGGCCAACTGGCGCGATGATTTCACCATCAGCATTGCCCCCAAAGATAAAAAACGTTTTGAAAAAGCCGGTATAGCCCTTGCGGGTTTATCAGGGGCCAGAGTTCGTGCGCGCGGACTTGTTCGCCAGCAAAATGGCCCGATACTCTATCTGGACCACCCTGAAGCATTGGAAATATTGCCCACATAAAAAACCCGGCACGATTACGGTACCGGGTTTTTATAATCATGAGGTATCCGTTTTATGCAGCGGCGCTGGCAGCCTTGGCAATCAAGGTTTTTGACAGTTTATCAAACGCGACATCGCGCTCGATCTTCTCGACGGCGGCCACTTCGCGAGCCATACGATCAATTGCTGATTCATATAGCTGACGCTCTGAATAGGATTGTTCTGGCTGATCCGCATTACGGTGCAAATCACGCACCACTTCGGCAATAAAAATCAAGTCGCCTGAATTGATCTTGGCTTCATACTCCTGGGCGCGACGGCTCCACATTGTGCGCTTGATACGCGGGCGACCTTTAAGGGTCTTCATTGCATTTTGCACGACATTAGGGTCTGATAATGCCCGCATACCACCACTTTCGGCGCGGGGCACAGGAACACGCAATACCATTTTATCCTGATCGAACTGCACCACATAAACCTCAAGATCCATGCCAGCGACTTCTTGCACCTCAACTCCGGAAATACGACCGACGCCGTGCGCCGGGTAAACGATATAATCATTATTTTTGAATTTTTTTGCAGTACTGGTTTTAGCCATAGTTAATCTTCACTCACTGTTGTTTCATGCTGAAAAAAATACGAGGGAACCCCGTCCACCCTTTGGGGGAAAACATTCACACTCATGCCTCTAATTATCTTTCCGCTCTGGCGGTCCGGCTTGCCGGTGGGCGCTTTTCTATACGTACATAGTCGCTTGAATGACGCCTATAATGATACTTATAACACAAAAACAAGCAATTTCAAAGGCTTTGGATAAAACCCTCTATTTGAGAGCACTTAATCACCTTCTCCTGGCTTTTCCGAGAAGTATTTATCAAACTTGCCGGTTTCGTTGGCTTTGGCATCCGCATCTGTTGGGGCAGCCTTGATACGGGTGATATTGGGCCAAATGTCTGCAAACCTTGTGTTCAGTTCCAGCCATTTGCCATCCGGGTCGTCTTCGGTATCCGGCTTGATGGCCTCAACCGGGCATTCAGGCTCGCACACACCACAATCAATGCATTCATCTGGATGAATAACGAGAAAATTTTCACCCTCATAAAAACAGTCCACCGGACATACCTCAACGCAATCGGTATATTTGCAAGCTATGCAGGCGTCGGTGACGATATAGGTCATCGTTAAAATTCCATGACAAAAACGCGTCTGTATGTGGTTGCTACAGCCTGATTGTCAACCGCCTTTTCTGCGGCGTTGTGCCGCCTTTTTTGCGGCAATCCGTTCATGGTCGGTAACGGCCAGTAAAGCCGCTACCCGGCGGATGAAGCTATCTTCAAACGGGCTTTCTTCATTATCGGCATACGTGACGTCCCATAAATGGCCGACCAGAGCCACACGTTCCTCTTTCAACATATGTGTCTTGATAACCCGGGTGAACGCATAATGATCAACCGCCATTTCGGCACGTGTTTCGGCAGACTCCAGCAGTGCCGTTGCAGCTTCACCATCCAGTGAAAAACTGTCGCGGATAATACCTAAAATCATTTCCTGTTCGATGTCGGCATATATGCCATCAGAAAGAGCCGCCTCGACAAGAAGGGCGATTGCACATTCGCGCGCATCTGCGCTGCCCGCAGTTTTTTGTTCATCACCAGATGCGCCGCCGAACAGCTTTTTAATGGCCTCAAACATGTGTTTCCTCCTGAACAGAGATCATCTGTTGTTTTTGTACAAAGGTCAAAGCGCATCAGAAAAGGCTTTGTTCATTTCAGTGTCCGCAACACCGCAAACGGTGACGAATCATCCACCACCGGTTTTTCTGATCTGGGTTTGCGGGCTTGTTTTTTATGCGTATTGCGGGCTGGCATCCAGGTTTCCCCCTCACCAGCCTCGTTGGCTTTGGTTTTGCGTCTGTATTTTAAGGCCACAAGGATACTACCAAGATCATCATGGCTGCATCCCAGAACAGAAAGCATGGCTTCATTGGGGCTAAACACGCCGCCTTTATGGGCCTTTTGCGCCTCACGGATAAAATCCGCCAGACGCTCCAATATATCAAGACGCACAAGTCGACGCGAAAAAAGCGCATATCCGGCCACCCGTGCTGCCTCTGGCGATACCGGATCTTGTGTAACATAGGCGGTCAGACCGGGCCTTGGTAGAAAGGCTTTTCCCGGCTTTTCCTGAGCCAGGGCATAAAGCAATGCCAACAGCCGCGCCGGGGCTGGGCGGATAAGAGCGGGCATAAATACATGAAAAGCACCAAAGCGCACCCCGCATTGGCGTAAGGAGTGGCGGTTTGGCTGATCCAGATCGCGCAGCTCGTTGGCAATGTCGTCGCGTGACAAAGCACCCAAGGCCTCTACCAACCCAAAACCCAAACCGCGGCCAAGCCCGGTCAGGGCACCTGCTTCTACTTTGGCTTGCAATCCCATAAGAGGTTTTAGTTCGCCCTTGATCATCTCGTTCAACCAAGCCTGAAGGCGGAACTCAGCTTTGCCGATCAGGGTATCCTGACCTAATTGCCCACCGATAAGGGTGATCTGCGGGTGCAAGGCATCAGGGCCAGCCTGAAGATGGGCAATAGCAGCCCCTTGCCACAGAACCGTTCCCTCATCGGAAAGCGTGAAATCGTCATCTTTTGCTGCCTCTATTTGCCCAAGGCGGCGATTGATCTCTGGTGCCAAAGCCGCACTGGCCACCATGCGCAGGGTTTTACCTGCCAGATCGCGGGCGTGGCTGCCGGGCCGAAAGGACAGACCATCAAGCTGACCAATGGTGTGGTCCAGCACTTTGACCTCACCACTTTGCAGCACTACGGCATCGGCTTCCTCGCCAGCATTAAGCGCACGGGCAAGCACAGATGTGCGTTGATCGACAAAGCGCTGCAGCAGGCGTTCATGCAAGGCATCAGAAAGGCGTTCTTCAAGCGCCATAGTGCGTTCCTGCCAATGCACAGCATCGCTGATCCAGTCAGCGCGGTGGGTGCAATAGGCCCAGGTACGTACATGGGCCAGGCGGGAGGAAATAGCATCCACATCACCCTTGAGACGGTCCAGGTTTTTGAGCTTTGTTGCCAGCCAGTCTTCGCCAATACGGCCATGTGGCCCGCTAAGCTGGGCAAAAATATCACCCAGCAAACGCGTATGGGCATCGATGCCGCTTTTACGAAAATCTGGAATTTGACATACCTGCCACAGGCGGCGCACCCCATCCTGCGAACCCAGATAAGACGCAGAGTTGTGTTCATCAGCCAGAGCGGAAAACACCTGTTCATCAATAGCGCGGCCAACACGGATCAGGCCCTTGCGTGTTGGTGCCGCCTTCAAGGTCGCCAGCAAAGTCTTGGCACTGCTAAAATCTAATGCCCGGTTACGCCAGAAAAGCGTGCGCACCGGGTCATAGTTATGATCTTCCAGTCGTTGTACCATCGACTCATCAAAGGCTGGTGCGCTGGCGGTGGTGCCAAACGTGCCATCGGTTTGAAAACGCCCTGCGCGCCCGGCGATCTGGCCCAGTTCATCCGCCCGTAAAGCCCGGCGTTGTCGCCCGTCAAACTTGGTTGTTGCGGCAAAGGCCACATGGTCAACATCCATGTTCAACCCCATGCCTATGGCATCTGTTGCCACCAGATAGTCTACTTCACCAGACTGAAACAACTCTGCCTGTGCATTGCGTGTGCTCGGACTTAAGGACCCCATGACCACAGCAGCCCCGCCATGACGTCGGCGTAGCAATTCGGCAATGGCGTAAACGTCCTCGGCAGAAAAGGCTATTATGGCGCTTCGCTTTGGCAGACGCGACAACTTGGCAGCCCCGGTGTGGGTAAGCTTTGAAAACCGTTCCCTTGGTTCTATCTGGTCAGCTCCGGTCAGCCCGTGCAATACCCCGCTCATGGTTGCCGCACCCAGCACCAGCGTTTCCCCGCTTCCCCGGCTATGCAGCAAATGGTTGGTGAACACATGCCCGCGTTCAGGGTCGGCACAAAGTTGCACCTCGTCTATGGCTAAAAAGCTAAACGGTTTGCCACGTAATTGCGTTGGCATGGCCTCGGCGGTGCAAGCAAACCAGCGGGCGGTTTTGGGGACAATGCGTTCCTCACCGGTGACCAGTGCAGCGGCGGCGACACCTTTTTCGCGCACGATACGGTCGTACACTTCGCGGGCCAGCAGACGTAATGGCAAACCGATTACGCCGTCTGCATGGGCTAACATGCGGGTTACTGCCAGATAGGTCTTGCCCGTATTGGTGGGACCAAGGGCGGCGCTAATATTGGTTTCCTGGTTCATTAACGCACATTAGCGTTTCTCTTTGTCGTAACAAGCGTAGGTTCTGACAAAATGAATCTGTGTAAAGCCAGCAACAGCGCTTGACGTGCGCCATAGCCTTTTGTATCTGACGCGCCTCGCGTGGACTCTCAATGCTCGCGCCCGAAAAACATAAGGATTAAGCCAATGGCACGCCGTTGTGAACTCACTGGCGTCGGTGTAATGACCGGCAATAATGTCAGCCACGCCAATAATCGCACGCGTCGGCGGTTTTTACCCAATTTATGCAATGTAACCCTGGGCTCCGAAACTCTGGGCCAGAGCTACAAATTTCGCATCACGGCCGCAGCCCTGCGTTCGGTTGATCACAATGGTGGTCTGGACGGATTTTTGGTCAAAGCCAAAGACGATAAGCTTTCACCCGCCGCACTGAAGATCAAAAAAGATCTGAGGAAAAAACTGGCAGAGACCGCTGAAGCCAGCGCGTAAGCGAACGGCGCGATAAAAATTTCAGGGGCGGTCCGGATGGGCCGCCTTTTTTATTGCACCCATTGTGTTTATGATCATGTGAACCCGGAGCACCCCATGCCAAAATTTATTCTACTCTCTTGCCTTGCCCTTGTGCTTGCTGCGTGCGGCGCAAAAGAGCCTGCCGATACGTTATATAGTGGCGGGGTTATCCATACCGGCCTGGACGGAGAACCAACCATAGAAGCGGTACTGGTCAAGGATGGGCGCATTCTTTTTGCAGGCAGTGAAGACGGAGCGAAACGTTACCAACCAGCCAACACAATCAACCTTGATGGAGCCCATCTGTTTCCCGGCTTCACCGACGCCCATGCGCATCTTTATGGCATTGGCCGGCGTGAAACCACGCTGAACCTGGAAGGCACACCATCACTGGAAGCACTGGTTCAACGCATTGCAGCCGCAGCTAAAAATCAGCCCATGGGTGCTATTATCGGGCGCGGCTGGATTGAAACCAGCTGGATTGAGGGACGTTTTCCCAACCGCTTTGATCTTGACCGGGCCGCACCCGGGCGCATTGTCCTGCTCACCCGGGCAGATGGACATGCGCTGGTAGCCTCTAGCAAGGCACTGGAAGCTGCCGGGGTGGGGCCGAACACGCCCGAAATTGACGGTGGGCGTATCGTTCGTGACGAAGAAGGCATGCCCACTGGCTTTCTTATCGATAATGCCAAAAAATTTGTTGCCGGGCTTACGGCTGATTTACAGGGCGATGCCCGCCGCCCGGCATTGGCGATGGGTGCAAAAGTGATGAATGCCTATGGCTGGACTGGCATGCACAATATGTCGGTGAATGCCGAGGATGTACAATTGCTGGAAAACATGGCCGATCAGGGGCAAATGCCCTTGCGGGTTTATAACGCCATTGATGAAGACGCCATACGGTTGCTGGCCAATGGGCCGCGGCGCGCCGGTGACGACCGGGTGATTACCCGTGGTGTAAAAATGTATATTGACGGCGCGTTGGGTTCTCGTGGTGCGGCCATGTTGGCGCCCTATAATGATGACCCGAAAACTGATGGCCTGATGGTTCGGGGTGAATCGGAATCACGCACCATGCTCGCTCGCGCTCTACGTGATGGGGTGCAGATAGGCCTTCATGCCATTGGCGATGCGGCCAACCGTGCTGCTCTGGACTGGATGGAGGGTGCCTTTGCCGATGTTCCTGAGGATGAGCGTGGCATTGCTGACCCGCGCTGGCGCGTCGAGCACGCCCAGATGATAAACCCTGATGATCTGGCGCGTTTTGCAGCCCTGGGAATTATCCCGTCCATGCAACCCAGCCACGCTATTGGCGATTTGCATTTTGCCAGCGCCCGGGTGGGCAAAAAGCGCTTAAATGGCGCTTATGCATGGAACTCTTTGATTAAAGCAGGTTCGATCATTCCGGGTGGCTCAGATGCTCCGGTCGAGCGGGGCGACCCCCGTATTGAGTTTTACGCCGCCGTGTCGCGCCATGACCTTAAAGGCTATCAGGGCAAGGATTGGCACAGCGAAGAAGCTGTAGACCGGGTGATGGCGCTTAAAATGTTTACGATATGGCCAGCCATGGCCTCGTTTCGAGAAGACGAGCTGGGCACCATTGAGCCGGGTAAACGCGCTGATTTCACCGTCTTTGCCGATGACATCATGACCATCCCTGCAGTGGATATTCTGTCCACAGAAGTGGTCATGACTGTGGTCGATGGAGAGATAGTGTTTGCGGCAGGGAAATAATCTGAAAAGCCCGGCGCGAACTTAGTCCTTGTTTTTATAAACCATGCCGCCCTTCATGACGAAATCCACATCCAGCAGCTCATTAATATCTTCGAGCGGGCTGGAACCAACAGCGATGATATCGGCCTCTTTTCCTGCCTCCAGTGAGCCAATTTTATCGGCCATTTGCAAATGCTCTGCGGCAATGATGGTGGCCGCGCTAATGGCTTCCATCGGAGTGAAGCCGGCCTCGATCATCAGCGGAAATTCGCGGGCATTGTCGCCATGTTTGGAAACGCCGCTGTCGGTACCGTAGGCCACTTTAACACCGCCCTCATGCGCCATGCGTAACATGGCAATCATTTGCGGGCCGACCTCTAATGCCTTGGCACGTGAGGGTGGCGGCAAGAAACCATCCGGGTCCTTAGCCATCTCAACCACCGTTGCCCCTGCCAGTACGGTGGGCACCAGATAGGCATCATATTTTTTGAACAGCTTTACGGTTTCCTTATCGAGGTAGGTGCCGTGTTCTACGGAATCTATCCCGGCGCGCAACGCCGCCTCAATACCGCCTTTGCCATGAGCATGGGCGGTGACCTGTCGGCCCATGAAATGCGCGGCTTTGACAATATTTTCCATTTCATCGTCAAAAAACTGCTGCTCGGTTCCGGCGGCCGTGTTGGACAGAACGCCGCCCGTGGCAGTGATTTTGATGACATCGGCACCCTTGCGCACATTTTCACGCACAGCCCGGCGGCAGTCATCGGCTCCATTGCAGATGGCCGGGCGGTGCAGGGCGGCAGCCACCTTTTCTGCATAACCATGGCGCGGGTCTCCATGCCCGCCTGAGGCACTAATGGTTTGCCCGGCAGCGCGAATATGCGGCCCGGCAATATCTCCGCGATTAATAGCATCGCGCACCGCGTAAATGGCATCATCGCCCCGGGCGCCCAAATCCTGCACCGCGGTAAATCCGGCCATCAGGGTTTTGCGAGAGAAGTTAGTGGCGCTCATGGCCCAGTCCGCATCAGAGCGAGTAACTGCGTTCAACCGCCCCTTGGGGCTAAGCTCCGAGGTCAGGTGCACATGGCTATCTATCAGGCCCGGAAGACAAAACTTGTTTTTCAGGTCAACAACTTCTGTGCCATCAGGGGCTTGAAATCCATCCTGAATTTCAAGCACTTTGCCATCGCCGCTGACCAATATGGTTGAGGCACCAAGCGGTGCCTTGCCCGGCTGGTTCAACACCGCCCCACATTGCACGGCTTTGGTATGGGCCAGAGCTGGCGCGGCAAAGCCTGCCAGTAAGACAATCGTGAGTGAGGCTGTTTTGAGGCTCATAATGTTTCCTTTTTTTCTTTTTCTCTTAGGCCGCTAACCGACCGTATCGTTGTTGTGCATTAGACCGGCCTGTTTTTCTCTTAGGCCGCTGTCCGGCCATGTCGTTGTTGTGCTCTGGACCGGCCTGTTTTCCTTTAGGCCGCTAACCGGCTTTGCCTAAACCTTAACGCCAATATCCCGACGATAAAAGCTGTTCTTAAATTCAATGTGTTCAATTCCACCATAGGCGGCTTTGGCGGCCTCCTGAACCGTGGACGCAAGGGCAGTCACGGCCAGCACCCTTCCCCCGGAAGAGACAAGGTGCCCCGCCTCATCCAGCGCGGTACCCGCCTGAAATATTTGTACTTCAGCATTGGCCAGCTCCGGTTCTGGCAAGCCCAATGGAAAACCTTTTTCATAGGCACCCGGATAACCTTTGGCGGCCATGATAATGGTTGCGCAGGCCCGTTTATCCCAAACGGGTTGAGGGACTTTGCTTAACGTCCCCTTTGCGCAGGCAAGCAGAAGCGGCACCAGATCACTGTGCAGACGCATCATCAGAACCTGACATTCAGGGTCGCCAAAACGCACATTGTATTCAATCAGTTTTGGCCCGTTCTCATCAATCATCAAGCCGGCAAAAAGAACCCCGACAAAGGGGTGTCCTTCTTCACCCATGGCGGCAACGGTTGGGATGATGATCTCATCCATCACCCGGTTTGCCATGGCGTCGTCAAAATGAGACACCGGCGAAAAAGCTCCCATCCCCCCTGTATTCGGACCAAGGTCACCATCAAAGGCGCGTTTATGGTCTTGCGCAGCAATCAGGGGCAATACGGCATTTCCGTCGCTGAGCGCAAAAAATGATGCTTCCACACCGTGCATAAATTCTTCTATGACTAATGTCTGCGAGGCCGCACCAAACTGGCCTTGCAACATGTCTTTGGCAGCTGTTAGCGCCTCTCCCAGGCTTTGCGCAATCACCACGCCCTTACCGGCGGCCAGCCCGTCGGCCTTGAGCACAAAAGGCGGGTGCAGTGTGCGCAGAAACTCTTCTGCATCGGCCATACCCTGCACCGTGCGGTGGCGAGCGGTGGGGATAGCATGTCGGGCGCAAAACTCCTTGGTAAAAGCTTTGGAACTTTCCAACTGCGCCGCTGCTTGTGATGGCCCAAACACAGCAATTTGGTGTTTGCCTAGTTGGTCTGCCAAGCCATCCGCCAGCGCCACCTCTGGGCCAACCACGACCAGATCCGGTTGTTCGCTTACGGCAAGGCTAACAAGCGCAGGGACATCTTCGGCACTCACTGGTATGCAACGCCCCAGTGCTGCCAGCCCCGGATTACCGGGCGCACTGATCAGTTCACGCACCAGCGGGCTTTGCACAATCTTCCAGCCCAGGGCGTGTTCACGCCCACCACCACCGATCAGCAGAACTTTCATCTGTTTCCTCCGGTTCACCGCGTTATACTGGCAGAGATACACGTAAGGGGATTCGCCGTCTTGTCAGAACCATCTGCACCTTCCAATGCTCACGAATTTACCGTCTCTGAGTTGGCCGGAGCGCTAAAACGCACGGTTGAGGAAAATTACGGCCATGTGCGTGTACGCGGGGAACTGGGCCGGGTGGTTATTGCCCGTTCCGGCCATGTCTATATGGATATGAAGGATGATCGAGCGGTTATTTCCTCGATCATCTGGAAAGGTGTTGCCGCAAAATTGCGGTTTGCCCCCGAAGAAGGGCTGGAGGTCATAGCCGAGGGGCGGCTTTCCACCTATCCGGGGCGCTCGCAATATCAGCTTATCATTGAAAGCATGGAGCCCGCCGGCGCCGGAGCGTTAATGGCCTTGCTGGAGGAACGGCGTAAAAAGTTTCAGGCCGAAGGCTTGTTTGATGAGGACCGCAAAAAACCTCTACCGTTTTTGCCACAAACCATAGGCGTTATCACCTCACCCACCGGGGCGGTTATCCGTGACATCCTGCATCGTCTGCGAGAACGGTTTCCACGCCATGTGTTGCTGTGGCCGGTTCTGGTACAGGGCGACAAGGCTGCCGAACAAGTCAGCGCTGCCATTGATGGATTTAATGCCCTTGATGAGGGCGGCTCGGTACCTCGCCCGGATCTTCTGATTGTCGCACGCGGCGGTGGCTCGATAGAGGATTTATGGGCCTTTAACGAGGACAATGTTGTACGGGCAGCGGCACGTTCCACCATCCCGCTCATCTCGGCTATCGGCCATGAAACCGACTGGACGCTGCTTGATTATGTGGCCGATAGGCGTGCACCTACGCCCACGGGTGCTGCTGAAATGGCGGTGCCGGTTCGCACCGAGCTGCTGGCTACCCTGCAAAGCCATGAAGCAAGGCTAGCCAGTGCCATAACACAGCTAGGTACACGCAAACAAACCGAGCTGCGCGCAGCCGCGCGCGGGCTTCCTCGCCCGGAGGACTTACTGGGTACGCTTGCCCAACGATTTGACTATGCTGGCGAACGCCTGATGCGGGCATTGGACGTGGGGGTGAGCACGCGTACCGAGCGCCTGACATCCCTTGCCGGACGCTTGCGCCCCCAAAGCCTGGATCTGGATTTACAAAGACGACGTGAAAAACTGACTTCATTGACGGGCCGTGCGAAGGTTTCTTTTCAGCGTGGGCTTACTGAGCGCGCGCGGCATGTAGATAGCGCTGGCAAGCTTTTGCGCTCTTTATCTCATGAAGGTGTATTGGCACGCGGGTTTGCGCTGGTCCATCGCCGCGATGGCAGCATCGCCCGAACGGGCCGCGTTCTGGAACCCGGTGAACCGGTTAACCTGCACTTTGCTGATACCAGTCGTCAGGCACGTATTGAAGACGGCCAAAAGAAACCACCACGCCGATCTAAAAAATCGCCACAACCCAAAGGTAGTCCTGATCAGGGTTCATTATTTTAAGGAGTATATAAAAACGCATGAATGCACCGGAAAAACCGGCACCCTCCCCTCCTCCGACCGCCCCTCATAAGCGCCGGACACGGCTGGCTTTTGCATTCATCGGCCTGATTGCCTTTGCCGCTCTTTTTGTCATCGTACTCGAATTTGGCGAGATCAGCGCCTTTAGCGCGCAAGCGATACAAGCTGAACCAGTATGGTTGGGCTTTGCGGCTCTCTCTCAAATGGCAGCGTTTTTTCTGGTTGCTTTTGTCTGGTGGCTTGTTCTGCGCCGCATTGGCCAACCCTTATCATTGCTGCGCCTTTTTCCCCTCAGCGTCGCCAAATTATTTGCCGATCAGGCCTTGCCATCGGGAGGTAATCAGGTGCCGCCTTTATCCTTTATGCACTGGGGCGACGGGGCATAACACAGGATCATGCCTTCACGGCCTTTGTCATTGGTGCCACCACATTTATAATGGCCTTTATACTGGCGGTCCTGTTTGGGCTTGTCTCGCTGGCGGCAATAGGAGGTGCCCCCATTTCTTTTTCAATCGGCATTATTTCCTTACACCTTATTGTTTTAATTGCATTAATCGCCATTGTCCGCTTACTCATCACGCTCCCCTTTGACAAAGAGGCAGAGAAGCAGAGCTGGTTTTTACGAAACTCTTTCTTGCGCAGGGCCGCCAAGGTGACCAATACGGCGTTAAAGCATATTGGCGAAAACAAAGCTCTGTTTGCGCAGATCGTCATTGTTCAAATCGTCCAACGCTGTCTTGATGGATTGACTTTGTGGTGCGTATTTCTGGCTATAGGGCACAATATTTCTTTCGCAGCCTGTTTTGTCGGTATTAGCCTGGCCTCGCTAGCGGCTACGCTGGCCCCCACCCCGATGGGCATGGGCTCATTTGAGGGCGGGTTGGTGGCTACACTTGCCGCTTTTGGCGTTTCACTTGAAGCTGCATTAACCGCTACGGTTCTCTATCGTGGATTATCGCTCTGGTTACCCATGCTGCCCGGGTTTTTCATCATCCAGCATGAAATGTTCAAGTTGAAAAAAGGGGGAACAAGCAGGCGCTCAAATAACAGGCCATAGCGCTAAAAAAAACACCTGCTAATCGTTACTGACCAAGCGAAAACGGCGGGTATCAAACACTTTGAGGACAGCTTTTAAGTCATCACTTCTTTTTAGAATTTGATTGCCTATAGCCAAAACCTGGTATTGCCCCTGACGACGTGCCAGGACAGGGATTTTCTCAACCCGGTAAAGTGGCATTTCACTGGCGTGGCGAAATATAGAAAACACTGCCCGGTCACTTAACGCGTCTATGCCATAATCGCGCCATTCCCCGGCCGCCACCATACGACCATAGATAGCCATAATGATTGTCAATTCTGGCCGGACAAAATTCACAAAGGGTCGTTTTTTTCGATTCACCTACCGAACCTCATTCAGCGGATCTATATGTCATCAAGACAAGCGTTTGCGGGCGTTGGCAAGGCCTGCCCAGCGGTGCATATCCGGGGTTTCAAGTCCAAATAAGTCCAGTATCCGGCCTACTGAATGATCCACCAGGTCATCTACGCTTTGCGGGCGAATATACATAGCGGGCATAGGCGGCGCGACGATAGCACCCAGGTCACAAACCTGGCTCAGCAAGCGGCAATGACCGGCATGAAGTGGCGTTTCACGGGGCATAAGAACCAGCTTGCGTCGTTCTTTGAGCACGACATCAGCAGCCCGAACAATCAAATCATCAGCATAGGAGTGAGCGATGGCCGACAGTGTTTTCATAGCGCAGGCAGCCAGAATCATTCCATCTGTTTGATAAGAACCGCTGGCGATGGCAGCACCAATATCTGTATTCCTGTAGACATTATCAGCCAATGCCTCAACCTCTGAAAGATTCCAGTCAGTCTCAATTGAGATATTCAACTTGGCTGTTTTGGTGAGCACCAGATGCGTTTCAACTCCTGGCATGGCCTTGAGATATTCCAGCAACCTGATGCCATAAACAACTCCACTGGCCCCGGCAATACCAACGATTATGCGCATAAAGATAACTCCGCCAAAAAGGTTCAAACCTATAAACCACAGGGGGGCAAGGCTTTCAATCTTACGGGCATGAAGAAACCTTCTGGTTAACGGCTTATTCAGTGCCAATCATTATAATATCAAACAATGAAACGAACCAGTCGGGGTGGTTTGGAAAAAAAATGGGTAGAAAACGTGGATAATGCTTTTACGCACCCTGTAACTGGCGCTGGAAATGCTCAACTGCGTGCCGCGCTAGATATTGTTCCGCAAGGTATGGTGATATTTAATGCCAAGGATGTGGTTGCCTATGCCAACAGGCAAACAGCCCAGATGTTGGGCCTTGATCCAGAATTCATCACGTCCGGTCAGTCATTTAATGATTTTTCCAAACACCTTTTCCCAGGGAAAACACAAAACAACATTGAAAAAACAATGGCTTGTGTTCGACAAAACCGGAAAGGAAAAGTTGAGCTGACCCTTACAACCGGTAAGGTTGTTGAGGCAAAGTTTTCTCCGGCGGATGATGGCGGCCTGATTTTGAGTTTAACAGAAAAAACCCCTTTGCTGAATACACCTCAAAATGCCGACGCGGCCCGTGCGGCCGCTGAAAACGCCAATAAGGCCAAGTCTGAATTTCTGGCCATGATGAGCCATGAATTACGCACGCCGATGAATGCCGTTTTGGGTATGGCCGGGCTATTGGCCAGGTCAGATCTGGATGAAGAGCAGAGTGAAAACGTCAAAACACTGCTGGATGCCGGGGATGTACTCATGTCGATTCTCAACGACATCCTTGATTTATCCAAAATTGAAGCTGGTAAGCTGGAAGTTGAAACAATAAGTGTGGACACGCACCATATCTTGCGCAAACTGGAACAGCTATGGCGCCCCAATATTGAAGACAAGGGATTAAATTTCAAAGTCGATATTGCAGATGATGTGCCTTCAGCCATAATTAGCGACCCTGTACGCATCAGACAAATCCTGTTCAACCTCCTTTCTAACGCCAGTAAATTTACACAAACCGGAGAAATTTCTGTACGGACGCGCGCCACACCTGTCTCAGAAAAAGAAACGAACATTACCTTTGAAGTGCATGACACTGGCATTGGTATGTCGCAAGAAGAGCAAAATCGATTGTTCATGACCTTTGAACAGGCCGACAGCTCCATTACACGTCGCTTTGGTGGTTCAGGGTTAGGACTTTCTATTTCACGCAAGCTCGCTCGATTAATGGGTGGTGATATTACTGTACGCTCCGAATCAGGGCGGGGAACCGTATTTACCTTGCATCTACCGACAAAAACGGTTGCACCACATATTGAGACAAAGGTTGAAGATAAGAAGAAACACAATCCCATTAAAAAGGGCGTTCGCATTCTTGCTGTAGAGGACAACCCTATTAATCAAAGGGTTCTGGCTTCTTTTCTGCGACCGATAGGCGGCGATATTGTTTGGGCTGAACATGGTGAAAAAGCGCTGGAATTAGCTGAAGTTTCCCAATTTGATGTCATTTTGATGGATATTCAAATGCCGGTAATGGATGGCTTGACAGCCACCAGTAAATTACGTGACGGCAACAGCAAAAATGCCAATACACCAATTATTGCCATGACTGCCAATGCCATGTTGGGTGATCGGGAGGCCTGCCTAAAGGCCGGGATGAATGATTATGTATCCAAGCCGATTGATCCACGGACACTCTACACAGCGATTGCCCGCGCAGCTTCGCAGTCTCGTGCACGCACTGTGGCAGACAAGGCTAAAACTGCCTGACCCCCACGCCTCTTTCTCACCATGCACCCTTCACGGCGCAATCGTTCCGCGTTAGACAGACCTCATGAGACAAATGAGGAGACATCAATGTCTGATATGCCGGATCGCGTAACTATTCTTGCTAAAAGCTTTTCAGAGGCTGCTATGGAATTTCACCGCTCTAAAATGGCGACCAGAGGGTATCGCATGGAAGGGCGTATTGAGCCGCATGTGTTTCAGATGATTGATGGTTTGGAACCACCCAAAAATTTATTTGATGGCGATCCGTATTTTGCGGTGACCTTCGTCAAGAAAGAAGATTAAGGCGATATGGGTACGACGCCGACTACGGCCTCTATACGAGCTGCGCAATGCGTCGATGAACTAGCCGTTCTTTATACAGCTTCTGTCCAGAATTTACGTTTGGCGCTTAAAGCGTATTTGGACAACGGTAAATTACCCAATGCGGCGGACCGGGCGAAGGGTATCTTCGCCTACCCTGAGTTAAGAATACAGTATAATCCCGATGGCCCGCCGCCGCAACTTTCACGCAGCTACGGCAAAATTTCTACGGGCGGCATGTATTCAACATCAGTCACCAACCCGGAATTGTTTCGCGGGTATTTGATTGAACAATTAACGCTGTTGCTAACCGATTATGACATTGAGGTTCGTACTGGGCCGTCGACACAGGAAATTCCTTATTCTTACGTTCTGGACGGGGCAGATGATCTGGATATGAGCCATGCTTCACCCAGTGAGCTGGCCGGTATATTTCCATTTGCAGATCTGGTTTCCGTCGGAGATGAAATTGCCGATGGGGAAATGGCGGCAGATGATCTGATTATGCCTTTGTCTTTGTTTGATGGTCCGCGTACGGATTATTCCCTGTTCCGGCTTCAACACTATACCGGCACTCCCTTTGAAGACTGCCAGCAATTTATCCTGTTTACCAATTACCACCGTTATGTTGACGAGTTCGTCAAATGGGCAGTGGACGAAGTACAAAACGGAAGCGGGGAATATACATCACTATCTGCGGCCGGGTTTGTCACCATTGATCGTAATACCGCCAATGCTGTCGAAACGGTCAATGCGGCACCATGGCGCAAATACCAAATGCCAGCTTATCACCTTAAGGCACCGGGGGGGCGCGGGGTCACACTGGTCAATATTGGTGTCGGCCCATCAAACGCAAAAACCGTAACTGACCATTTAGCCGTTTTACGCCCGCAATGCTGGTTAATGATTGGCCATTGTGGCGGTTTGCGTCAATCCCAGCGCCTTGGTGACTATGTGCTGGCCCATGGTTATTTGCGCGATGACCATGTGCTGGATGATTGCGTACCATTGGAAATCCCCATTCCCCCGCTTGCTGAAATCCAAACGGCTCTGCAGGTCGCTGTGGGACGGATTTCCGGAGAGGGCGCTGAGAAGATCAAATCACGCCTGCGCACCGGCACGGTGGTCACCAAGGATGATCGTAATTGGGAGCTTCGCTATAGCGCCGAAGCAAAAAGGTTCAATAAATCTCGTGCGATAGCCGTTGATATGGAATCGGCAACCATAGCGGCAAATGGCTTTCGATTGCGTGTACCTTACGGCACGTTGTTATGTGTTTCTGATAAACCGTTACACGGCGAAATTAAATTACCCGGTGCCGCCAATATATTTTACGAACGGTCCATTGCCGAGCATTTACGCATTGGGCTGGAAACCATCAATATTGTTAAAACCGATGTTGCCAACGCCCTGCACTCTCGCAAATTGCGCGCCTTTAACGAACCGCCATTTCGATGAGTGATCCACGTATCATTGCCCTGGATGGCGTGCATAACTTTAGAGACTTTGGTGGCTGGTCAACTCATGCGGGTCAAATGGTGTCCCGTAAACGCCTTTTTCGCTCCGGACATTTATCCCGCACAACGCCCAAGGACCGGACAAAGATTGATGCTCTGGATATTAAAACTCTGGCAGATCTGCGCCAGCCAATCGAGCGGCAACGCGAACCGAATACCTTGCCAGAAAAGGCACCGCACACTGTTTTTGAAACGGCCCATGGCGGCCATCAGGAAGCGCCACATTTACAGTTCTTGCGAGAGGGCAATTTAAGCGTTAATTCAGTTAAGGCCTATATGGTTAGTGCCTATCAACGCATTCCTCACGAAACGCATCACCAGCATATTTTTGCCAATGTCTTTCGCCAACTGGCAAATGGCGAGCCTTTGCTTATTCACTGCGCAGCAGGCAAGGACCGGACGGGCATTTTGGCTGCGTTGATCCTGTCTGCCCTGGGAGTTGACCGCGATCAGGTGTTTGAAGATTATTTACTGACCAACAAGGCCGTCGACATCGATACGCTACTCCCCTCTATCGCTGCGCGTATTTCAGAGCAAACCGGAGAGACGGTGGAGCCTGAGGCCTTGCGGCCAATGCTGGGCGTGGAAGAGGAGTTTCTGGATGCAGCGCTTGCCACCATCGGCCCGGTGGATACTTATTTTGAAACGGCGCTTGGGTTAAGCAAGGCAGATTTAGGGACGTTGCGTGACGCTCTGATTCTGTGAGTAAAAATAAATGTGCAGCCATTATTGCGCTGCCGTGGCGTGATCCCTTAACAGCATTTGCCCCGCTTTGCGACGAGCCTTATGCCTTGCTTTTTGGGCCAGGTAATGGCGATGACAGTAATGCTCGCTGGTCCATTTTACTGGCCCGTCCGTCAGAGGTTTACGAAACCAGCGGCCCCGGCGCATTGGGTGCCCTCCCTTCCCTATCTACGCTTGAAACACCACAACCTTTGCCCTTCGTTGGGGGTTATGCAGGTCTGGCCAGTTATGAGTTGGGCGCCACTCTGGATCAGGTGCCACGGTTGAGCGGCGGCAATTGGCCTGACCTCGCTTTTGGTGATTATCCATGTGCCGCCGTTTTTGATCACCAGACAAGATCTCTCTGGGCTGTCGGGCCAGACAAGCAAAAAGCAACAAATTTTGCCAGGTTATTGGGTGATGAAAATTTAAAAATTCTTGATAAACCAGAAACAACCAGGGTTCTGTTTCTCCAATCGCAAGAAAAATGTGAGCAAAATATAAAGCGCACTATGGATTATATCCGTGCAGGCGATATTTTTCAGGCCAATATTAGTCAGAAATTTCGCATAAAACTGGGGAAAGAGGCGGAAGCCTTTTCCTATTTCCGGCATCTATGCGAGCAAAGCCCTGCACCGTATTCTGCTTTTTTCCGCCGTTCAGAAAACCAGGTGCTGATCTCAAACTCGCCGGAACAGTTTTTTTCGCTAATGCAGGATGGTCAAGTGCAAACCTCCCCGATAAAGGGCACGCGCCCAAGAGGTCAAAATGCCGCTAGGGATAATGCACTGGCCGAAGAACTGCTACTAAGCGCCAAGGATCGCTCAGAAAATTTAATGATTGTGGATTTGATGCGTAATGATTTGTCGCGTGTATGCGACCCCGGCAGCATCCAGGTTTCTGAGCTTTGTGCGCTAAAATCATTCGCCAATGTTCATCACCTTGTCTCGACAATCAAAGGGCAGCTAGCGCCTGACAAAAACGCGCTTGATGTGCTGGCCGCCTGTTTTCCTGCTGGATCCATCACAGGCGCACCAAAAATACGGGCAATGGAAATTATTGCAGAACTGGAAAATGGTCCACGCGGACCGTATTGTGGTTCACTAGGGTATATCAGCCGTCATGGAACTTCACAGTTTAATGTTTTGATCCGCTCGGCAGAACACACGACTAAAGAGGGACAAAGCCAGCTTGATTTTCGCACTGGTGGCGGCATTATTGCCGATTCTGACCCAGCGCTGGAATATCAGGAAATGCTGGACAAGGCACTGGCGCTTTGGCGTGCTGCTGGAGGTGTGAAATGAAAGAGGCCACCAGCAAACTTTGGATCAATGGTGAAATAGAAGATGCCACAACACCCCATTTCATGGTTGATGACCGCGGTAGTGCCCTTGGCGATGGCCTTTTTGAAACTATCAAAATTCATAATGGAAAACCATGTTATTTCAAAGCTCACTACGCCCGCCTTTGTGCTTCAGCAGAGATATTGCAACTGGTTATTCCGTATGATCATCACTCACTAGAACAAGCTCTTGTCAGACTTGCCAGGGAAAATAAAATTGTGACGGGTGCCGCGCGGCTGGTTTTTTCTCGTGGTCAGGGGCCGCGTGGGCTGGCCCTTCCTGAAATACCACGTCCTCTGGTGATGATCACCATGGCTTCGGGATTGCCGCATTTTGAGGAACCGCCAATATTGGGCCTGTCTTCCATCCGGCGCAATTCATGGTCTATTTCGTGCCGCCATAAAACCCTTTCCTATGTTGATAATATCGCGGCCCGCCTTCATCAGGAAAACCAAATTCCACGTGATGAAGTGATCATGATTGATAGCGCTGGGCACGTGGCCAGCACCAGCGTTGCTAACGTATTCTGGTGGCGTGATGGGCGGCTGTACACCCCTTCTCTTGAATGCGCGATATTACCTGGCACCATGCGCGCCCGCGTTCTGGAACAGGCTCGCCGGTTAGGCCTTCCGGTTAATGAGGGGAGGTATCAACCAGATGATATGCTCAGGGCGCAGATCGCCTTTATGACTAACGCTCTCATAGGCATACAGATAGTTGCAGGGCTGGATTTTGGCCCGGTCGGGAAAACGAGTTTTACCCAAACCGCTCCACAAATAGAGACACTAAATGATACGCTTACGGGCCAGTGACGCTTTGTGATCGGCGGGGCCGCAAATAAAATGAATCGCTCAAGCCAATAGGTGCCGTCAAAAATGTTCCTAGAGTAGAGGTATAATTATAAGTCACTTCGGCCATAATAATGCTGGAGTTTGGCTGTAAAATTCCCGCCGGAACATTAACGTTGGAACCAGGCATGAGAGGGGCAATGTGTTGCCCTTCGCTCCAGTCTACAGTGACAGTGCCATCAACATCCATCAGCACACTGGTAACCCGCATTTGTAGTCCGGTTATATCATAAGGCTGCATAATAGCACTGGAAGCGGTGAAAATATCTATTATCTCGTCGGCTGTGATAATGTCATCCTGGGCAACCAGATCAGCAACGGCACTGGTCGCTTGGGTGACCTTACGATCAGCCGTTAGCAGCAGGCTGACTTCAATAGTTGCGAACAAAATGGCGATCATCACTGGTGCGATCAATGCAAATTCAACAGCGCTAACGCCACTTCGGTCGACGCATAATCGCAACCAGAAAGAGCTGATTTTCTTTGTGAAACACATCAGATTATGACCTCAATATGAAGTTAAAAAGGTTCATTGCGAAATGCCATAGATGAAATGATTAAACGCTTATTGCCTGAAAGATTAGAGAATACTGAGCCAATCATAGGGGTGTTCAACTTCCAGCTATAAAACACCCGCACCAAAACAATATCTCCGGCATTTCCAGGGTCAAACTGGAAGGAATTTGCATCCAGATTACCATCGACGCCGATAGGGTTGCTGGTTGTGACGTCGCCAAAGTCAACGAAAGTACGAATATCCACGTTAATATTGCCAGAGCAGGCAATAAGGCTGCTCATTTCTGCGCAAACCTGATTGACGAAATCTGCATTGGATGCGCCCGCTGACTGAAGCTCACCCGTACGGACCTTGCGGGCCACTTCTGAACTGGCGTGTTCCAGAGCCGTGGAGGTAAAAAAGACCATGGTGATTTCAATGATGGCAAAGAGCAAAAAGAAAAACGGTGATGCAATGAGTGCAAATTCAACCGCAGTTGCGCCCTTCCGGGCTTGCCTGAAGCGGCCCAGGAACGAGGTAAACCGTTTATGTTTTCCTTGCAAAACCATTCGCTTGCGCAGCCCTGACCTATTTTGATCGTCTCATGCCTTTATTTCAACGCATAGTTAAACCGTATAAGATTTAAGGGCCGGATAATGAGAAGGGTTAACGCTTGGCAAACAAAGTATATTGAAAAAGCAATTTATAGCTTTCACTGCGCACTTCGTGATCGCAGTGCTTGCCAGTTGAGTTTAGCGCGGATAGTTTGCCTCGCCTTATGCGGAGAGGTGCCAGAGTGGTCGAATGGGGCGGTCTCGAAAACCGTTGAGCGTGCGAACGTTCCCAGGGTTCGAATCCCTGTCTCTCCGCCAGTTTTCTCGAAACACCAACAATTACAACAGACTACCATGTCAACCCAAGTTGGAATCGTTGTATGTTCCATAAAACTGTTCCATAAACAGGCACTGTCAGAGAAAAATAGCTTGAGTACAGATTCTCGATTTTGTAATCTGCCAGAATGCAAAATCTTTGTAGTTATTTTAAAACTTCACCTGAGGTCATCCGCTTGGCTGGATGATGTATGTCCGGTTTCCGTTACCTCTGAGAAACGCCGAAGACCTGTGCTGCACGAACGGGGCATCGACACCACTTACATGACTAGTGCGTAATTAAAAAATTAGAGGCTTACGTAGATAGCTGAAAAAGGTTATAATATCAGCCCTTAATTTTTTTATATATCAACTGTGAAATTAATTTGAAGTATGCGTCTGATCTTCTGACCTCTTCCAAGAACACTTCCTCCACTCCCCGTCTTGGCCTTGCTTCAATCACATTTCCGCTTCGCCCGCTATCTCCGGAGAACTGGAATGCGCTGAATAAATTTTGGAAATCCCCCGAGTAATCCAGTTCAAGTGCCTTGCATATTTTCTGCATGACCTTACTGGGATTTGCAACAAAATCTTCATATTTTATTATCTCCACCCCCTCATGTTTTTCAAGAAAAAGCAGATATCTGCGGCAATATTCATCAAAAGTTGGGGGAGAAAAGTGTTCATGCCAGCCGTGTGTCTTCATTGACAGATAGCTATCGATCGGGTCGCGCACGGTAAGGATGGATTTTATCGGAAATTTTTCTGCAATTATTTCACGCAGCGTTGGTCGATCCGAAACTTCATTATCATTAAGAAAATGGCTGTGACTATGGTCCCGTAGTACCAAAGAATTGCCAATACTTGTCTGCTCTTGGCAAATTAAGCCAATGTCGCGCTGGAACAAGCGCTTTAATAATTCTGGCGAGGTCTTTGGATCGCCCTGACGCAATAATGAAATCATATCTGATGGCGTAAAAGGTGCCTTGCCATCCTTGAGGGGCAGTGGGCTTAAAGGGTCCACCTCATTAAGTAGCAATACGTTCGGCATGGCGGCAATGCACTTGGCAAACAAGGTGCCACCCGTGCAAGAGAGATGATGAATGGTCCGAATTGGTTCTTGATTTTGCGCAGTTATTTCGTCGCACAACTCAAGGCAGTCTGTGATCAGGCCTTGCAAATCTATTTTAGCATCAAGTGCAAGTGCTTTGGAATTATACGTCCCGCCTAACAACGCTATGGCCTCATCTATGGTTTGCGTGAATTTGGCGAGAGTATCCTCCGTCATTTTTTCTTACTTTTTCTTGATTTTGTTTTCGTGACACGGCTCGCCTTTTTTGCAACAGGGCGTTTTCGCGCTGGCGCAGGCTTCTTTTTATCTATCTGTTTGGCATATTGCGCAGCCGTCATCAGTTTTTGTTGAAGCTCCGATAGCATTTCATGTTTAGCCTCTAGGTCAGGGGCGATTTTTTTATATTTCTGCTGTAAATTTCCTAGATCAGCATCGCGCAATTGAAGGCGTTTTTCCGATTGCTCCTCGCTTCGACGTGCTATCTCTAACAGTTTTTCCAGATTGTCTATCTTTGTCTGCAAACCTGCGTTTTGTGACTTTTGCTCTTCGCTAAGCTGTTCTTTTTCAGCGCGAAGGCATTTGATCAATTTGTCTTTCTCTTCCCCCAATGTGTTTAATTCAGCAACCTTTGTCTTATGTTGCGTAGCCAAACGCCGTTGAACGTCACGATCAGCAGCGCGTTTAGTGGCGAGCTGGTTTTGCTCATCGCGGGCCTTGGTCAGTTCCTCAATCTGTGTTGCACGCTCAGTGGCGAGCTGGTTTTGCTCATCGCGGGCTTTAGTCAGCTCCTCAATCTGTGCAGCGCGTTTAGTGGCGAGCTGGTTTTGCTCATCGCGGGCCTTGGTCAGCTCCTCAATCTGTGCAGCGCGTTTAGTGGCGAGCTGGTTTTGCTCATCGCGGGCCTTGGTCAGTTCCTCAATCTGTGTGGCACGCTCAGTGGCGAACTGGTTTTGCTCATCGCGGGCCTTGGTCAGTTCCTCAATCTGTGTTGCACGCTCAGTGGCGAACTGGTTTTGCTCATCGCGGGCTTTGGTCAGGGTTTCATTTTTGTTTGACCAGTCTTCAACTTGAACCAGCGCTTCTGATTTCCAGTTGCGGGCGTAGACAACCAAGGCAATTGCCGAATTACGCTCCCCGAATTGTGACACAGGTACAAAATGGTGTGCAGAAAGAAAGTCATCCAACGCAGGTTTTCCTGTGCTCTCACCATTCTTTACATACGATTCATCTAAAACCGTCCTTGCCAGCACAACATCCAAACCGTCTATAAAGTTCTTTGCGCCTTTCAAAATTCCCAGTGCGGGAAGGCAATCGATATGGACCCAGTTGATGCGCTCAGCATATTTATACTTTTCGTTTTGCTTTAAAAAAGTGGCCAACGTTATGGAGGGGCGCTCATCTTGCGATACTGTCGCTAAATTTTGCCAGATTGGAGTAAGTGTATCCGGGCAGACGAGGCCGCTTTCATTGGAGTTGCTGGCATTATAGAACGCAGCATCACCATCTTGAGGCCCAATCAAGGCATTGTGAACCAACCAGTTTTCGCGTTCTTGAATTGCCCCGCCTAATTTTTCAGCACGCACCTCATCTGCCTCAATGAATGCGGCAAGTGGAAAGTTATCTAAACCAAGATTTGCAAGATCGAAATTTTGCCCGGCACCAATTTGCATTAAACCAGAGATCGGGAAGAGTTGCTGAAGCAGCTCTATCAGGGGGAGGTTTGGATTATATCTCAGCATTTTACATTATTCACACTTCCATTTTCCAAACGACACCAGAAGCAACCTGACTGATAACGTTTATATTCAATCTTGTTGTAAAACACCTTATCCATCACTTTTTTACAAATCTCACCTTTCGAACACGCACCGCTAGGTCTCGAAAATCATCGGAGCCCTGGGTGGAGGGGGAGATTGTTTCAGGAAAGTTGAATGACAGTGTAAGTCCATCTTTGATGTCTGCAGATGTGATGTGAGCCTGGCTCGTAATCAAAAGAGGGTAATGAAGATTTGTTTTATCCAGTAGAGTTGCCAAAGGAGTCCATTGACTTGCATATGTTTTATTCAATAATTTTGCCAAGGGTGCCCACTGACTTGCAAGTGCTCCTTGCCACTTAAGGCTCAATGGTTTGTCGTTAAGGGAAATTTTCATTCCCCGCACAATATCTGGTGACATAGCGTCAACCACATCGACTTCCAGCCGATAATCCCCTTCGGCAATCTTATCTATGCGCAGTGCGCTTTGCATTTCTGGGCCGGCCCAGCGGCCATCATGCTCCGCATAATGCCAATTATCTCCATCTACGAATTGCCGCAGATCAATAATTTTTTCAATTTTTACGTTAGCTTTATCATCTTCGCTATCGGTTTCCTGCTCATCCTCACGCTTTGTCGCCTCCTGGTATTTTTGGAAATACAGCTCCAGCTCTTCCTGAACCTGGTGCAATTGTAATAACTGTAATTCACTTTCCTGGGCCGTTTCATCAAGCTTGGCCTCAAGGCCTTTCACTTTCTTGGTATTTGCCTTGTGCTTGCCAACTTCAGCTTCTAATGATTTCAATTGTCCCTTGAATGCACCATTTTCTTTTCCCAGCTGTTCGCTTTTCTGGGCGGTTTCATCAAGCTTGGCTTCAAGGTCTTTAACTTTCTCGGTATTGGCCTTGTGCTTGCCAACTTCAGCTTCTAATGATTTCAATCGACCCTTGAATACATCACTTTCTTTTTCCAGCTGTTCACGCTGCTTGGTCAGAGATCCGATTTTTGCTTGTAGTTCATTTTGAGAGTTTTCATTTTTCTGTAGTTTTATAAAAGTTTGTTCCAACTCTTCTTGAACTTGATGAAGCTGAAGAGTGAGCAGTTTGCCTTCCTCTTTTTGTTCATCCCCCTCGGCTATACTTTTCTCTAATTCCTGCTTTAGTTTTTCGTTTTTTTGCTTTTGTTCTTTCAGTGTCTTTTCAAGTTCATCAATCTGTTTCTTAGACATTTTTGATGCCTCTTCAGATTCTTTTTGCATTTGGTCGATTTGAGAGAGCAGTAAGTCGTTTTCCTTTTTTTGCTCTTCACGTTCCGTTTCTAGCTGGGATAGTTCATTTTCTTTTTGTTCGCCCTGCTTCTTCAATTCATTGAAATGTTCCCAGGATTTAAGCGCAAGCTCTAGTGGATCCAGCTTTTCACAATCATCCTGAGGTCCAAGAATATTGTGCCGGGAACTTGCACCAGAATCGCTAGTTTCGGATTGGATATAGTCCCCCGGTAAGTCGGCGGCGCTTTCTAATTCCTGATAAAGCGCGTAGGCATCAACCGCATCTTCGACAAGCATCGGTGCAATTAAGTCGTGGATCGGGTCTCTTTTTGGAATAGCCACTGCATTATTTTTTATATCGATCAGGTCAGCGCCCAACTGATCCCGGCTATAGTTGACAAAAAGGCTGGCGTCTCTGGAAAGAAAGTCAGAATTAAGCAGAATGCACCGCTCTTTATTTTTAAAATAAAACCGAATTAACTCGGCATTGATTTTCTGCCAATCAGAAAGCGCCTGCTCCACATTTTTTGTGGAAAGCTCTCCCTCATTAGCCATTTCCGCTACAGCTTGATCGGGGGATGAATAGACCAGAACAAATTTGATTTGTGGATCAAAATCCCGCCAGTGTTCAAGCATATAAACCAGATTTGGATCAGCCCAGCCCCAATCAGACTCGGATAAATTAGCCAGCATTAAATCTGTTGACAGTGCTTGCCAAACCTTGCCAGGCTCCACCTGATCAATCGAGACTAATTCATTCTTATCAAGCCCATAGGCGGAACATATACCGCTACTTATGTCTGTTGGTGAATAGTCTTCCCTTTTTGAGGGTTTGGCGCGTGCAAGCCCCGCTTTGATTAAAAAATCATAGGCTAGCTGATACCCTGAATTTTGCACCCCGCATACTAGAACAACTGCCACCAGATATTACCTTTCTGTCTGTATTGTGTTTGGTGCTGGAGTTAGCCAGAAATAACATTCCGGTTCAACTCTGTTTCCTAAAATAAATCATGGTTTTATAATATTAGCCACCGTTAGGGTCCAGGCTCTTTCAATTCCAGAAGCAAATGAATGCTACAAGGCATAATCCAGGGTCTTATGAGGGCCATACTCTGCTGGAGTATCGCGCTAGCGAAGCCCATTTTCACCGAATTGTTCCCGGTCATCGCTTATGGGTCTGATTTAGGTCTGAGCTAAGGGAGGTTTTGGTTCATCTCGATCACTTGGCTCTGTGGACTTTCCATATATTCCTTTACCCTGTTACAAAAAGGTAAATTAAAGCCCCCCCGTGCATCCCACTAAGGTGTAAACTTAATTGATCCACACCCTAGCCTGCATAAAATTTATGTAAGGCGAAGTAAAAAGCCCCCCGATGTTTCCACCGAGGGGCTATTTTTTGGACTTGTTCTTTGCAGAACGAATTCCTTGTTAACGGAAAGCCCACGTTTTCTGATCAGCTATAATCAGTATTCCTGTATACCCCTATTATTTCTGCGGTTCAAGTGCTTTAATCAATTTATGGTTGAGAAACAGGAGGTTTGTCATGAAATGGCGACTTGGGTTGGATGTGGGGACAAATTCACTGGGCTGGGTGGTTTATGAAATTATTGATGGACACGATGGTCACGGTAATTTTTTAGGAAAACCAAGGCGTTTGGTCGAAAGCGGCGTGCGGATATTCTCGGATAGCCGTTCAAAAAAAGCAAAAACAAGATATGAATCTCTGGCAATTCCCCGACGAGGTGCACGCGGGGCACGGCGCAATCGTGACCGCTATTTGCGCCGCCGGGCCGAATTTATGGATCGGCTGGTTGAATATGGCCTGATGCCAGAAGATAAAACCGCCCGCAAAGCGCTTGAAACGCTAGACCCGTGGGCATTGCGGGTGCGCGGGCTGGACGAAGAGCTTTCCTTGCATGAACTGGGCCGGGCCTTGTTTCATTTGCAACAAAGGCGGGGGTTTAAATCCAACCGCAAAACCGACAAGGGCGATAAGGACACGGGCGCGATCAAGGATGCGACCAACAAACTTATTGCTGATATGAAGAAACAAAGTGCCCGAACCGTAGGTGAATTTCTGGCCCGCGACCGCGTGGATGACCCGAAAATGGCGGCGGTTAAACAGGTGCGCGCCCGCCCGACATCGGTCAAAAACAAAAACACTTATGACTTTTATCCCACCCGTAAAATGATCGAAGAGGAATTTAATGCGCTATGGGACAAACAAAAAGAATTTCATGGCGATGCGTTAAGCCAAAAGGCAAAAAAGGCACTGGGTGATAGGGATACCGGCACCTTGTTTTTTCAACGGCCGTTAAAGCCGCAACCGGTGGGCAAATGCACCCTCGACCCGGATCAGCAACGCGCACCCAAAGCCCTGCCCTCGGTGCAGGCTTTGCGTATTTATCAGGAGGTCAACCATTTGCGCCTGCGTCTGCCGGGGCAGGCAGAGCGCCCGCTTACCGTGGAGGAACGCAATAAAATTGCCGATAAACTCCTGAGTGTTGGTAAATTGAGCTTTGATTCCATGCGCCATCTCATCAAACATCCAGGGGTGATTTTTAGCCACGAAAGCAAAAAACGCAAACATCTCGATGGCGACAAGACCGCCGCGATATTGGCACAAAAACCCAGCGCCAAGGTCAGCGGCCGCTGGGGGCCGCAATGGCGCGATCTGCCACGCGAGCAACAAGATGCCATTGTCGAGATATTGATAGGCATGGAACCGGCGTATTCCAACGATAAACCCAATCCGGCGTTTGAACCTTTGGCACAAGGCATTGCGGCGACATTGGATATGCCGGTTGAACGGGCCAAAAAACTGCTTTCTGCCAATGATGAAAAAGCCATCATTGATTGGCTGGTACAAGATTTTGGCTTTGACGAAACCCGTGCTGCCAGCATTGCCAATGTCTCTTTACCAGACGGGCATGGGGGTTTGGGCCGCGCCGTCACCGCAAAAGTGCTGCCATGGTTGATGAGCGATGCGCAAAATATCGACGATCCGGACCCGAAAAAAGAGGCATTGATCTCGGCCCCCTTCACCTATGACCAATCGGTGCGTTTGGGCGGCTATGACAGCCATTCTTCTTTTGATGATGGCGAGGTGTTTGATCAATTGCCCTATTATGGCGAGGTTTTAGGGCGTTCGGTGGCTTTTGGTACGGGCGAGCCCGATGACATCATCGAAAAACGCATTGGCAAATTGGCCAACCCGACCGTGCATGTGGCGATGAACCAGATCAGAAAAGTCGTCAATTCATTGGCCAAACGATACGGCACGCCAACGGAAATTGTGGTGGAGATTGCCCGTGACTTGCCCCTGTCGGCGAAGGGCAAAAAAGATCTGGAAAAACTGCAAAGCGACAATCAAAAAACCAATGAGCGCCGCGCCAAGGAGTTGGAAAATCACAACCAGACCAACACCTATGATAACCGCATGCGTATGCGCCTGTGGGAGGAGCTAAACGAGAATGAGCCGCACAATCGCTGTTGCGTCTATACCGGCGAGCAAATTGGCATAGAGCGTTTGTTTTCTGCGGAAGTCGAGATCGAACATATCTTGCCGCGTTCAAAAACACTGGACGACAGCTTTTCCAACAAAACCCTCTCTATGCGTGAGGCCAATCGCCTGAAAAAACAGGACACGCCATTTGAAGCCTTTGGACTGGATCAGCACGCACCTAAATACAAGTGGGACGCCATATCCCAACGCGCCGATAATTTACCCAATAACAAATCATGGCGTTTTGGCCCCGACGCTATGGAGCGTTATGAGGATGAGGAAAAAGGCTTTCTGGCGCGTCAACTTGGCGACACCCGCTATATTGCCCGCCTCACCCGCGAATATATGAGCAAAATGGCGGGGCGCGGCCATGTCTGGGTGGTTACGGGGCAGATGACCTCTGATTTGCGCCATGCCTGGGGGTTAAACTCGGTATTGGCCGGACATAACCGCATGGAGTCCGAGGCCGAAGACGTCAAGAAAAACCGCAACGACCACCGCCACCACGCGCTGGACGCGGTGGTGATTGGTTTGATTGACCGCGCATTATTGCAAAAAGTTGCCACTGCTGCCGGGCGGGCAGAACAGCGCTTTAGTCGCAATTGGGCCAAAGACTGGCCAGATCCATGGACCGGCTTTCGTGATGATGTGATCCGTTCCATGGAGAAAATCACGATTTCCCACAAGGCCGATCACGGGGTGGAGGGTGAACTGCACGAAGGTACCAATTATGGCGTTGTCGCCGATCCGGTAACCGGCGAGCCACGTTTGGCGTCCCGCAAGGCACTAACCGCCCTGACCGAGCCGGAAATGACCCGTATTGGTGATCTGAAAATTCGCGCCGAATTGGAAGAAAGAATGCGCGACATAGACGATCAGGGCCTGCCTAACAAAGACCGCACCAAAGAAATTATCGCCATGCTGGCCGAATATGGCAAGGAGACTAGCGTGCGCCGGGTGCGGGTGCACAAGGTGCAGGCCGATTATGAAACCATCCGCCATAATGGCCATCAAAAAGCGGTTATCCCCGGCGAGAATTATTGCGTTGATCTGGTGCAAACCACCAATGGAAAATGGCACGGGGTCGGGGTCACCCGCTTTGCCGCCAACCGACAAAAACGCCTTGGGGCGACAACGCCGTTATGGAAACAACAATACCCGGACGCACAACACATTATGCGGGTGCGCAAGGGCGACCTTCTGATGTTGGAAAAAGATGGCCGCGAGCAGGTGATGGTTGTTGTACAATTGCATTCAAGTGCTAATCGGTTTTTCTTGGTGGGCCATACCGAAGCAGGCACGTTGAATGATCGCCATAAAGATAAGGATGATTTATTTAGGTGGGATATGGCCTCTTTTAGCAAACTCAAAGACCGCAAGGCTCGTCTTGTCTATGTCGACCCGGCGGGCAAAGTGCACGATCCGGGGCCGCCATCATGATCGGGCGGTTTGTGGACATTGTCGATGACGGGGTGCATTTATCCGTCACGCGGGGGTTTTTGAAAGTCAGCAAAGCCCACGAAGAAATTGGCCGTGTGGCGCTGGACGATATTGCCGCTTTGATCATCCACGCCCATGGGGCAACGTTTAGCGCCAATCTGGTCACCCGGCTGTCTGCGCGCGGCGCGCCGATTGTCATGTGCGCCGCCAATCACACGCCCATTGCCTTTGTTTTGCCAATGGATGGGCATTATGAGCAGGGCGTACGTATGGGCGCGCAAGCCAAGGCTACACCGCGCAAATGCGATGCCTTGTGGCGCGACCTCATCAAGGCAAAAATTATTGCGCAAGGCGATGTTCTTGATGCGTGCGGCTTGCCCGGGCAAGGGGTTCGCCATTTGCACCGGGCGGTCAAGGCGGGCGACCCGGCCAATGTGGAGGCGCAAGCGGCGCGGCGGTATTGGTCGTTAATGTTGGGCAAGGGTTTTCGTCGGGATCGGGACATTGGCGGCGCCAATGCCTTTTTAAACTATGGCTATACGGTGTTGCGGGCCGCCACGGCGCGCTCCATCCTTGGGGCTGGTTTGCACCCTTCGCTTTCGCTCCATCATATTAGTCGTGGTGCGGCCCTGCGGCTGGCCGATGATTTGATGGAACCGTTTCGCCCTTATGTTGATTTGGTGGTGCGCCGCCTTGGGCCCAAAGAAGGTGCCGAACTGGACCGCGAAGCCAAGGCGGCTTTGGCTGCCATTACTCTTTTTGACCTGACCGGGCCCAAGGGTGCCTCGCCGATACAAACCTGTCTGGATCGTTTGGCGGTTTCGTTGGCACAGGTATTTTTAGGCGAAATAAAAAAACTGGAACTGCCCGGGCCGCCTTTGCCATTGGGGGTCGCGGCATCATGAAAACATTAAGTGGGTATAGAATTATGTGGATGATCGTTTTTTTTGATTTACCTGTGGTGGACCCGGTCGAACGCAAACAGGCCAGCAAGTTTCGATTGTTTTTAAAAGACCTTGGTTTTGAAATGGCGCAGTTTTCCGTTTATATTCGCCACACCCCCGGCAAGGATGCGGTAGAGGCTTATCGACGAAAAATTGAATCGGCCTTGCCCTCCCAAGGCAAGGTTGATATTTTACAATTTACCGACAAGCAGTATGAGAATATTGTCAGCTTTCGAGGAACAAAGCGTGATTCACCGAATCAAAATCCGGAACAATTATTGCTTTTTTAGCAAAAATGCGATCAATCATGTTCGTCGAAACAACAAAAAAACCCTTGTTTTCAAGGGTTTGATTGCAGGTCTGTTATAGCTGATTAGAAAACGTGGGCCAACCGCAACTCCGGCGTCTCGGACAAGTTCTTCAATCGCGTTATAGCTGATTAGAAAACGTGGGCCAACCGCAACCTCTCTTTTACAGACAGTAAACGCCTTTCCGTTATAGCTGATTAGAAAACGTGGGCCAACCGCAACGACCGCCAAGTCATCGAACGCGACAAGTAGTTATAGCTGATTAGAAAACGTGGGCCAACCGCAACCATCTAGTACTCCAGATAGTAATCCAATATCGTTATAGCTGATTAGAAAACGTGGGCCAACCGCAACTCATCTCCGGCGATGCCACTGAATTGGGGGTTATAGCTGATTAGAAAACGTGGGCCAACCGCAACACAATGCCGCCAATGGTGCACTGGCCATTGGTTATAGCTGATTAGAAAACGTGGGCCAACCGCAACGGCTCCGTTTCCATCGAGGCAGACAACGCCGTTATAGCTGATTAGAAAACGTGGGCCAACCGCAACTGGCGGAAGCTTGTGGAGCAGATGCACCCTGTTATAGCTGATTAGAAAACGTGGGCCAACCGCAACTAGAGTTAGGTTAGAGGCGTTAAGACATCTGTTATAGCTGATTAGAAAACGTGGGCCAACCGCAACACCGAAGATATAGCTAAGAAATTCGGAGAGGTTATAGCTGATTAGAAAACGTGGGCCAACCGCAACGACAGTGACTTCCTATCTTGGTCGTCGTCCGTTATAGCTGATTAGAAAACGTGGGCCAACCGCAACGACAAGGCTGCTGAATTGTGGGCTGATTGGGTTATAGCTGATTAGAAAACGTGGGCCAACCGCAACTTCATCCGGGCCTTGCTCATAGCTTGTATGTTATAGCTGATTAGAAAACGTAGCCCAACCGCAACAAAAACGCTGTGCGGTATTCCCCAGGAAGACAATGTGCACATTCACCAAATTCAGCTGGATCTCACTGATAAAGTTTCAATTGAAAATGCAGTTGCCAGTATTCTGGATGCCGAAGGCAGGATCGATGTCCTTGTCAATAATGCGGGTATTGTCAGAGGCAGTAATATTGAAGAAACCGACATGGATGCCGTTCGGGAAATGTTTGAAACCAACTTTTTCGGTACTGCCGAACTCATAAAGAACGTCGTACCAGGCATGCGCCAGCGCCGATCTGGGACCATTGTTAATGTAACCTCTATCGCCGGGCGGCTGGTTTCTGTGAGCGGAGGATATTATGCGGCCTCGAAATATGCATTCGAGGCACTATCGGAATCCCTTACCATGCAGTTGGCACCGTTCGGTGTACGGGTGAAAATCATCGAGCCCGGGGCAACAACCACATCCATGCTTTCAAATACGCAAAAGGCAACTCGCCCCGCCAACCCCAACTCCCCATACAAAACTCTGGCACGTCGTTTCGGGGCATATTTTGATGCCCAGCTTAATCGTCCCAATGCCACGCCTCCCGATGCCGTAGCACAAGTTATTGAGAGGGCCATTGCCACCGATGACCCTAAATTGCGCTATGTTGTCGGCGATGATTCCGAAACCTTGCTGGCAGGGCGCCAAAGCATCACGGATGAGGATGCGGTGGCTTTCTGCCAGATCGAAGACGACGAAGAATACTATGACGCGATGCAAAAACTATATGGCCGTGACCTTTTCAGACGTCAAAACCTTTCTTGATGTGGCTAGGCTCAGGACCTATTCATCCATCCAAACAGAATTGAGAAGTAATATTGCGGGTCGAAAGACCAAACTTGAAGCGCACCCAAGGGCGTGACTGCGCCCCGGCGATCGTTCGCCGCCCCGTCGGAGGCGCTTCTTCGCACCGCGAGACAAGAAAATTAGTGTCCTCAAGCAGCAAAGCGGTAGGGCAGCTAAAAATGGTGCGGGCGGGGGGAATCGAACCCCCACGATCTTTCGATCCCAGGATTTTAAGTCCTGTGCGTCTACCAATTCCGCCACGCCCGCAAAGATGTAACGTCTGTCGCGCACTATGGCAAAAGCGTGAGTAAAATAAAGCCCCTATTGCGGTGAATACTGATGCAAGGGCAGAATAACAGCCATGCGATTCTCCGAACCCCTTATCCCCGCCCGACTGATTAAACGCTATAAGCGATTTCTGGCCGATGTGCGCCTTGGCTCGGGCGAGGAAATAACCGTGCATTGCGCCAATCCCGGCTCCATGCTGGGCTTGAACACGCCGAACGCCCGGGTGTTTATCTCTGACAGTAACAACCCAAAGCGCAAATTACGCTACAGCCTTGAACTGGTCGAGGCCGATGGCGCTTTGGTTGGCGTTCATACAGGCCGGGCCAATGCGCTGGCTGAAGAGGCCATCCTTGGCGGCATGATTCCCCCTCTAAACGATTATGACGAACTGCGCCGCGAGGTGAAATACGGTGAGGCCAGCCGGGTGGATTTTCTGCTTAACAGTGACGGCCGCCGCGCCTGCTATGTTGAGGTAAAAAGCGTTGCTCTGTCTCGTTCTTACCAATTGGCAGAATTCCCAGATTCGGTCAGTAAACGCGCCGCCAAGCACATGGATGATCTGACCAATGAAGTGCGAAAGGGCAATCGCGCCGTAGTCCTGTTTGTGGTGCAGCGTGGCGATTGCACCCGTTTTGCACCGGCCAGCGATATTGATCCGGCTTATGGGCTGGCACTACAGCGCGCCCGCGATGAGGGCGTTGAAATACTGGTTTATGGTGCCAACATCACACCGGAAAAAATTTGCATTCAAAAACCGATATCGTTTGATTGAGATTATGGGTAAGGGCAGAGGGCGACAAAAAATATGAGTGATTTTATAGATGATGCCATTGAAAATGCAGGTATAACTCTTAGTGCAGAAAAAACTGCGCCGGGCGTATTTCGCTGCACAATGGTCAGCCATTATGGTGAGATGGTACGTGATATTACTGTTAAGGAGGGCGTAGACGAGACCCCGGGTGTGGCCAATTTACTTTATCATTTCACCCTGCAAACCCAGAGCGTTGATATTTGTGATGATCTGGAAGATTGGGCCGATGAATATAGTTATGATGCCTCTAATGAGGCCATTAAAGCCAAATACGAGCAATATTGCCGGGACGCCAAAGACCTGCGCGCCCTATTGGGCAATGATGCTTTTGAAAATCTGATGGGCGGGCTGGCTATTTCTCAAGCGATTGGTAATGCACGCCCCAGATGATCTGGATACTAAAGCATTTCCAGTGCCACGGCTGTGGCTTCACCGCCGCCAATGCACAGACTGGCTACGCCTTTGGTTTTGCCATTTTTTTCAAGTGCGGCCATCAGGGTTGCCATAATACGGGCGCCAGATGCCCCAATAGGATGACCCAGTGCACAGGCACCGCCATGTACATTAACTACATCATGGCTGAGGCCCAGCTCTTTCATGGCGATCATCGGCACCACGGCAAAGGCTTCGTTAATCTCCCACAGGTCAACATCGTCCACGTCCCAACCAGCCTTTTCCAGTGCTTTTTTCATTGCCGGAACCGGGGCAGTGGTAAACCATTCCGGCTCGTGCGCATGGGCCGCCGTCGCCGCGATTTTGGCAATGGGTTTCAGACCGCGCTTCTTGGCCTCTGAAGCGCACATCATCACCAGTGCCGCCGCACCATCTGATATGGCCGAGGCATTAGCGGCGGTTACGGTGCCGTCCTTATTAAACGCCGGGCGCAAATGCGGGATTTTTTCCGGGCGGGCGTTGCGGGGCAATTCGTCCGTCTTAATAATTTGCTCGCCTTTGCGGGTTTTTATGGTCACCGGCGTGGTTTCGCGGGCAAACGAGCCATCTTCTGCGGCGGCTTGCGCCCGCCTTAGGGTCTCCAGCGCGTAGGCATCCTGTGCCTCGCGGGTGAACTGATATTTTTGTGCGGCGGTATCGGCAAATTTACCCATAGGCTCATGGGCATAGGCGTCCTCCAGCCCGTCCAGTGCCATGTGGTCCAGTATTTGGGTGTGCCCATATTTAAATCCGGCGCGATGGCTGGGCAGCATATGCGGGGCGTTGGTCATGCTTTCCATACCGCCAGCAATAATAACATCAGCCTGACCGGCGCTTAGCGTATCGCGTGCCATAATGGCCGCCTGCATGCCGGAGCCGCACATTTTATTTAAGGTAGTCGCCTCGACGGATAAGGGAAGCCCGGCCTTTAGTGCCGCCTGACGCGCCGGGGCCTGCCCCTGCCCGGCTGGCAAGACGCAACCCATAAAGGCCTGCTCTACCGCTTCCTTTTCAAGGCCGGCATCTTCCAGTGCCGCCTTGATCGCAACGGCCCCTAATTCATTGGCGCTAAGGGGTGTCATTTCGCCCAGCAGGCCACCAATAGGCGTGCGTGCATAGCCAACAATAACGATGGGGTCGGTGACTTGAGACATGACGGGCTCCGCTTTTGATGCACTGCAACATGGACATGAGTCAGCGATCCGTCAAGCGCGCGGTGCAAGGAAGGCAGTACCCCTATTTTACCTCAAAGGTGATCTGCATATTGACCCGGAACTTATCAACCTTGCCGTTGTCGACAGTGACCGACATATGATTGACGCTGGCCGAACGCACATGTTTTATGGTTTTGGAAAATCGCTCTACACCATTGGATACAGCATCTTCAAAAGACTCACCGGATTCAGATAGAATTTGTGTTGATTTGAGTATGGTCATGACTTCCCCCTACTTTACCAAGGGGATTATAAACCAAAAAGTTAACGATACGCCAGTCACAAATTTGATGCTGTACTCAAAAGTCCAGTTTATTTGGATTTGGTAATGCCCAGCATGTCGAGTGCCATTTTCTCAAAGAACGGTTCGGAAACCCCGCGCCTTACTTTGCCAAGAAAGAATTTCTCAAAGGCGATCTTGCCCAAATGCACCCATTTGCCTTCCGAGGCCCAGTTTACATTACGCGGTGGAATTTGCGGCATGGCGACAAAGGCAACCCCGCCATCGCCAAAGTCGGCCAGGCACACGGCATTCCATGACCCTTCATGTTGTGGCTCTTTGCCATCCAGAAGTGCGCGGATGTTATGTGATGTGGCCCGCACCATGCTTTCGATCATAAAGCCGGTTTTAGGGACACCCACCGGCACCGGCGTTGACCCCACGGGCGGTATGGCGATGCACACCCCGACCGAGAAAATATTGGGATAAGCCTGATTGCGCTGATGCTTATCCACCGTGACAAACCCGCGCGGGTTGACCAGGCCCTCCTGCCCCATCAGGGGTTTAATGCCACGAAAAGCGGGCAGCATCATGGAATGTTTGAACGGCAGATCATGTGTCGCCTTGACCGCGCCATCCTCGCCCATTTCCTCAACGATCATCTGCCCGTCCATAACCTTTTTAACCCGGGCATTGGTGATCCAGTTGATATGGCGGTTGCGCATTTCACTTTCCAGTATGCCTTTGGTATCGCCAACCCCGCCAAGGCCCAAATGGCCAATATAGGGCTCAGCGGTAACATAGGTCATCGGCACCTTGTCCCGGATTTTACGTTTGCGCAGATCGGTATCCATAATCATGGCAAATTCGTATGCCGGGCCGTAACAGGATGCGCCTTGCGCCGCGCCAACAACAATGGGCCCGGGGTCTTCTACAAATTCCAGCCATTTTTTGCGCGCATGGTCGGCATGATCGGTGGTACAGATGGACACCGTATGGCCATCCGGGCCAAGGCCCTCTACCTCATCAAAGGCCAGATCCGGCCCGGTAGCAATAACAAGGTAATCATAATTGATGGTTTGGCCATCGCTTAAGGAAAGTGTGTTTTTCTTTGGGTCGAGTGCCTCGGCACTGGCATGAATAAAATCAATGCGCTTTTTTTTGAACATTGGCGCCAGTTCAACCTTGATCTGATCCGCTGCACGCCAATCTACCGCCACCCAGGGGTTGGAGGGGGTGAAGTTAAAGGTTGGGTTATCACAAATCACCGTGATCTGGTCTTCACTACGTGCCTTATTGCGCATTTCCAGCGCCATCGGTACGCCGCCAAGCCCTGCACCCAAAACAACAATATGCGCCATGTTTTATCTCCCCAGACAAATCCTGTTTTGCGTACTTAACGCCTTTGAGGCGAAACTGGCAAGAGAAGGGGGCAACCAGCAGGAGATTATTCCGTTTGCATCTCTTGTCTTTTTTGCGTCTTTGTAATCCAACCACCACCCAAAACCCGTGAATGATCGCCTGTCGGTTCATAAAATACGCAGGCCTGACCGGGTGCCACACCTTCATCACCATCATCAAGAATAACCTGCAAAGCCCCGGCTTCATCACGGGCAAAATGCCCCGCCATTGGCGGGCGGGTAGAGCGTACTTTAACCGCCACCGGCTTACCATCCAGTGCAGATTGGTCCCCATCGCCCAGCCAGTTCACTTCGCGCACGGACATGCTGGCAATCTGTAATGCCTCACGCGGGCCAACAAATACTTGTGCGCTGGCGGCATCCAGCCTCACCACATAAAGCGGCTCCCCCAGCGCCACGCCAAGGCCGCGCCGCTGGCCCACAGTATAATGGATAACACCCTTGTGCTGACCCAGCACCCGGCCATCCACATGCACAATATCGCCGGGGCGCACCGCACCCGGGCGCAGGCGCTCGACAACAGCGGCATAATTGCCATCGGGGACAAAACAAATATCCTGACTGTCAGGCTTGTCAGCGGCGGCAAGGCCCAGCTCAGCGGCCAGCGCCCGTACCTCATCCTTTTGCAAACCGCCCAGCGGAAAGCGTAAAAAATCCAGTTGTTCAGCCGTGGTGGCAAACAGGAAATATGACTGGTCCTTGCTGGCATCCACAGCCCGGTACAATTGCGCCCCGGCAGAGGTTGTCACCCGCCTGACATAATGCCCGGTGGCCAGCGCCGCTGCGCCCAGATCCTTTGCCGTACGCAAAAGGTCAGCAAACTTGACGGTTTGATTACATCGCACGCAGGGGATGGGAGTTTGTCCGGCCAGATAACTATCGGCAAAATCCTCCATAACGGCCTCTGAAAAGCGCCCTTCATAATCCAGCACATAATGAGGAAAGCCCAGACGCTCCGCCGCCTGGCGCGCATCATGAATATCATCACCGGCGCAACAGGCACCTTTACGAGCAATCGCTTCGCCATGGTCATAAAGCTGCAAGGTGATACCGACCACATCATAGCCAGCTTCTTTAAGAAGTGCGGCGGTAACCGTGCTGTCAACACCGCCGGACATGGCCACAACAACACGAATTTTGGATGGATCGCCGTCTGGTAGGTCCAGCACCGCAGGGTCCAGCGCCAGCGCCCGGGCGCGGCCAAGTATATCAGTCATTTCTCGCCTCCAGCGGGATCAAAGGCCCGCAGCAAACATCACAAGACGCGATATAGGCCCAATGCATCAGGCAAGAAAGGTCAGGACGCAGTCATAATAAATGCTAGTTCAAGCCAATATCGGCAAAGGCAATATTCAGTTCGCGCTGCACCTGACCATCCATGTCCTTAATCTTCCAGCTTAGCGCCCGGCCAGCCCAGTCTATGTCCACAAGACCAAAATTATTGGGCCCATAGGCGGGCACCAATTGTTCCTTGTCCATTTCTCTGGCGTTCTGGGTGAAACTCATGTTCAGCGCAGAGGAGGTAAATTCATAAAGCGGATAATCTGTATCACCTTCATGGCGGTAAAATGCGCCAATGTGTCGATCGCCGGAAATCACCACTACGCCTTTGGCACCACTGTTGCGTACCGTATCAAAAAAGCGTTGACGCTCAGGCAAAAATTCGGCCCAGGCTTCCCAACCATGGTCGGCGGCGATAACCTGTATAGAGGAGACCACAAGGCGTATATCGGCGGGCTTTTTCAGTTCATCAGCAAACCATTGCCATTGCGCCTCGCCCAACATGGTCATGGCCGGATCGTTTGATTTCAGATAGCGCTCCTTGCCGGGTGCGCCGCGATCATCAGAGGGGATAAGCGGCGAAGAGCGAAAACTGCGCGTATCCAGCATTATGATCTGCACGCGCTTACCCTCTGGCCCGTAAATACGGCTATCATAAAGCCCTTCGCGGGTGCGATGTACGCTTGTCTCGTCTGCGCCCCAAAAGGTCAGAAATATTTCCTTGGCCCAACGTTTGAAGGCAAAATCACCACCGGCGTCATTCAGGCCATAATCATGATCATCCCAGGTTTGCAGCATGGGGGTGGAGGCCCGCAGGCGGGCAAACTCTTCGCGATTGGCCAGATCAGCATATTGCTGGCGCAAATTGGGCAGGTCCGCATTGCCCCGGCGCGTATCGCCATAAACATTGTCGCCCAGATAGAGAAACAATTGTGCCTCTTCTTTTATCACCGCGTCCAGAATGGGAATGGGTTTCCAAGAGGCCTGACACGAGCCCATGGCAATTTTTGTTATCAGCGTATCCGCAGCTGGTTCGGCAAGACCGGGTGGGGCCTTGGGCAGATCAATATCCAGGCTGGCGTAATACTGATCCAGTGTCTCAAATGTGTTTTGCGGTTTTTGTTGTGAGACGCCAGTGCAAGCCGCGAGGCAAAGACAAAGCCCGATAGTTCCAATACGCATTTTGTTTTCTCTCAGTTTTATTTCGGCAATCGTGTGCGATCCATCAGCCATGCACCACAGACCAGAACGGAATAGGCGACAAGCGCGGTGATGGCAAAGGGGGTAGTTGGCCCGTTTTCTTCGGCGGTACCCATATGGCTATAGGCCTGCACCAAACCCAGAAACAGCAAAAACACCCAGGGAGCAATGCGCCCTACGGCACCTTTGGGCGCGGTATGGCGCATATAAAGCCAAAACCCGCCCAATAGCAGGCCCATCTCTGCAACTTGCGACCATAAAAGCGAACGCCACAGACCAAAACCAAACTTAGGATCACCCGAGACAAGCGGCAGGTCCGGCGCGTGGACAAGTAAATCTGCAAACCAGTGCGACAGGACCGCAGCGCCCACAATAATACTGGCTGCCCAATGGCCCGCACCCTTGCGCGCAGCGCCATAAAGAAGGGCCGCCGCCACTGCCCAGATAAACGCCCCAACAAGGCTATGGGTAAAGGGCATATAATACAGGTCCAGCGGCGAGGCCTCCATAAACCCCGGCACAATGCGGACCTTCTCAACACCGGCAATAACCAGCCCGGCCCAGATGAAATCCACCAATTGCACCGCCACAAACAACAGCCAGAGCGGCACCGCAGGTTTGAAGGCCCGTGCGGCAAAGGCGGCGCTATAATGACCAATGAACATATCTAGTCCCCAAACGATCCGGCTGGACCCGGAAACACAACCGGGCTTTCCGCACCGTCCCTGGCGACCGAGGCCACACCAAAATAATAATTATCAATCACAATGTTTTTTAGCGTGTAATGATCAACCTTGCCGACAAAGCGCGAGAACTGCCATTGTGGTTGATCGGTCAGGCGCCAGTAAATTTTATAGCCTGCCAGGTTTTTCGCCGCTTTTCCTGTTGCTGCCGTCCAGCTAAGTTTCGTTGAAGGTTGCACCGCACCCTTGATCTTCACACCTGCCGGAAAGGGGGGGGCGGCAGCCATTTCGGCAAGAGCGACCACATTTAATGCGGTCAGTTTGCGCGCATAATCAAAGTTTACCCCCTCGATGACATCGCCAAACTCACGCCCGTCCTCGGTGCGGATATTCTGGTGCTGGCGATCATAATGCTCGTGGGTTTCCATCAGGCGCACGCCTGGTATGCCCACAGCATTAAATGGCCGGTGGTGGCCACCCCGCCCAAAGCGGTCGAGGCGGTAAATCATCATCACATCAAGGTCGGGAATATACCGATCCGCCCGCACATCAATATAGCGGGCAAGATTACGCGAAGGCGAATCCACTTCGCCGCCGGTAAAGCGCCTGATGCGGGCCTCTTGCAGCGTTTCATTATCTCGCGTGCCTTCAGAAAACACCCGTGCCGTTGTGTTATCAACCACGCCATCAATGCCGGTGATATTGCCAATCATATCGTTGTTTAGCACCGCCTTGATGCGCCATTTTTGCGCCAGCGCGTGGGCGGCAACAATCTCGCCGCCAAACAAGCCCTGTTCTTCACCCGAAAGACCGGCATAGATGATCGAGCCCGCAAATTTATGCTTTGATAGTACCCGCGCTGCCTCAATGACGCCGGCCATGCCGCTGGCATTATCATTGGCACCGGGGCTATCAGAGGTAAAATCCATAATGTCGGTCACGCGGCTATCTATATCGCCTGCCATCAACACATAGCGGTCCGTATCCAGCGTGCCGCGCTGAATAGCGATCACACTGACCACCTCAACCGGATCGGGAATGCGCGTCTTGCCTTCAATGGTGTCCGCGATAGTGATGACCTCAAGGCAGCCACCGCACTCGGCGCTAATGCGCTCGAACTCTGATTGGATCCAGCGCCTTGCGGCACCAATGCCGCGTGTGTCAGATTTGGTATCAGACAGGGTGTGGCGGGTGCCGAAGCTGACCAGTTTTTCAATGTCGGTTTTAATGCGGGCCGCCGACACATCACCCGCCAGTTCGTGCATTAGCATGACCTCGCCCGCCGGGGCTGTTTCTGCGGCCAGCGTCGTTCCTGATAATGAAACTGTAGTCATTGAAATGACAAGCGTTGCAAAGCGAAAAAGCATGATGAAATTCCCCTGATTTTCTTTGCCTTACCTTAGGGGAGACAATGGATCGCAGCAAATTAAACTTGCGCCACAAAGGCATATCCTTGTTCCTCCCTCGTTGCTATAAGGGCGAAAAATATAATTACGGGAACTCCAAAATGTTACAAATCGCATCCGCCTTTGATGCTGGCAATATCGAAGTCCTCAGCCTGGATGATCCACAGGATATTCGCCTTGAGATCAAAAAAGATAATGGCTCGGACTTTTATCAATGGTTTTATTTCCGCCTGACCGGGGCCAGGGGTGTACCTTGCCGCTTGCGCATCATGAATGCAGGCGGTGCCGCCTATGCGCAAGGGTGGCCCGGATACCAGGCCGTGGCGTCAACGGATCGGGAACACTGGTTCCGCCTTGATACCGATTATGAAGATGGTGTTCTGGATATCCATCTGGTGCCCGAAGACGATGCCATCTGGGTAGCATATTTTGCGCCTTATTCCATGGAGCGCCACGGGGACCTCATCGCCAGCGCCCAAAGCTCTGACCGGGTGAATTTAAGTGTTCTGGGTAAAACGCTGGATGGGCAGGACATTGATCTGCTGCATGTCTCAGATGGCAGCGAAGCGCAGAAGAAAAGCTGTTGGATCATGGCCCGCCAGCACCCGGGTGAAAGCATGGCAGAATGGTGCATGGAAGGGATTATAGGCCGCTTGCTGGATGAAGCTGACCCGGTAAGTCGCGCGCTATTAAAACGCGCAGATTTTTATCTGGTACCCAATATGAACCCGGATGGTTCACGCCGTGGGCATTTGCGCACAAATGCGTGCGGGGCAAACCTTAACCGCGAATGGGATAACCCAAGCATGGCGCGCTCGCCAGAGGTCTATCTGGTACGCGAATATATGCGCCAAACCGGTGTGGATTTCTGTCTTGATGTGCACGGCGACGAGGCCTTGCCATATAACTTTATTGCTGGTGCCGAAGGTACGCCGGACTGGTCAGAAACCCGCGCGGCTGAGCTGGCGGCCTATAAAAAAGCACTCATGACGGCCAGCCCGGATTTTCAGGTTAAGCACGGATACCCGGTCTCCGAGCCTGGCACCGCTAATTTGAGCATGGCCACAAATTGGATAGCGCAGGAGTTTACCTGCCTGTCCATGACCCTGGAAATGCCGTTCAAGGACACGGTGGATAGCCCCGATGCAATCCAAGGCTGGTCACCGGAACGCTCGGCGGCTTTGGGGCGGGCCTGCCTTGATGCCTTATGGACACGGATTGATGATGTGTGAGGGGGTTTAGGTTTTCACCCCCTTCGAGGCTACGCTGCGCTACGCACCTCAGGGTGAGGCAGCAACACACCACCCTCATCCTGAGGTGCCTGCTTCTTGGCAGGCCTCGAAGGATGGGTACCGAATAGGCATCATTTTTTCCGCAATGGCACAAAAATACGGATTTATTTTGCCGTATTAATGCTGGTTAACTCACCACTAGCTGATCACGCATTTGTTGACGCAAAACATCAATGGGAGTGAAGTTTTCACCCTTGCGATAATGCCAGAACGTCCAGCCATTACACGCCGGGGCGTGCTGCACGGCGGCGCCCACCTGATGGATGGAACCTTTGTTTTCGCCCGTGGTGATGGAACCATCGGGGCGTACCTTGGCAATGCGGCGTTTTTGCGGGCAAAACAGCTTGTCACCGGCGTGCAATAGCCCGGCCTCGACCACGGCACCAAAGGGAATACGCGGCAAGGATTTCTTGGATGGCGTGACCTCCAGATCCTGATCTTGCGGTTGACTGATGGCATCTATGCGGTTTCGCGCCACCTCTACATAACCGGCATCCTGTTCTATGCCGATAAAATTACGGCCCAGTTTTTTAGCAACCGCACCTGAGGTGCCCGTACCAAAGAACGGGTCCAAAACCACATCACCGGGATTTGTGGTGGCCAGAATAACCCGGTGCAGCAGGCTTTCGGGTTTTTGCGTCGGATGTGCCTTGGCGCCATCTTCGCCTTTGATCCGTTCATGACCAGCACAAATGGGCAGGGTCCAGTCAGAGCGCATCTGCACCCCGTCATTCAGCATTTTCATTGCCGGATAATTGAACGTATATTTTTTTTGCTCACGGGATTTAAGCGCCCAGATCAGGGTCTCGTGCGCATTGGTAAACCGGGTGCCCTTGAAATTGGGCATGGGGTTGGACTTGCGCCAGATCACATCATTCATGAACCAGAAGCCTGCATCTTGCAGGATACCGCCAATGCGAAAAATATTGTGGTAGGAGCCCATCACCCAAATGGCCCCATCGTCTTTGAGCACGCGCCGTGCGGCCTCCAGCCATTTCCAGGTGAATAGATCATAATCATCAAAGCCGCCGATCTGATCCCAGCCATCGGTCACAGCGCCCACCTTGGAATTATCTGGCCGGTGCAGATCACCACCAAGCTGCAGATTATAGGGGGGGTCCGCAAAAATAAGATCCACACTATTTTCCGGCAAGCCTTGCATGGCGGCTACGCATTCATCGTGCAGAATTTGGTTTAAGGGAAGTTCGGTCATCGTGATTCACCCAATTTGTTATCGATGAATCGTCGATTGATTTGGGTTTATCGCACATTAAAGAACATAGTAAACAACGGGTTAAGGATTATGGTTAACTAAATCCTAATGCTGTGCGGCCAGCATCACCGGTCTGAACGAATACCGGTGGATCGGGCATGGCCCCAACCGTTCCAGCGCGGCCTTGTGGTGTGCGGTTAGATAGCCCTTATGCCGTGCGAAGCCATAATCAGGATACAGCACATCAGCCTGCACCATCAACGCATCGCGCACCACCTTGGCCACAACGGACGCTGCCGCAATGGACAAGCTTTTACTATCGCCTTTGATGATTGTTTGGGCGGCGCAGGGCATGTTTTTGGGCAGACGGTTGCCATCAATAAGCGCCATTGCCGGTTCCATCGGCAAGGCATGAACCGCGCGGCTCATGGCCATCATGCTGGCATGCAGGATATTCAGCCGGTCAATTTCCTCTGGCTCGGCCATGCCAATACCTATGTGTGCAATACCTTGCAGTTCTCCAAAAAGCGCCGTGCGGCGTTTCTCGGAAAGCTTTTTGGAATCGTCGATACCCGCCGGAATATTTGCAGGGTCCAGAATAACCGCCGCGGCTACCACCGGCCCGGCACCCGGTCCGCGCCCCACTTCGTCAACACCACAAACCGGACCGGGGGAGGCATTTTCAAAGGAAAAATCTGGCATGATGGGAAACCCTAACTGACACGCAAACCCATGCGCTTCCAAATCAAAAACACTGCCGGGATGACCAGCAATGTCAAAACTGTGGCACTGAGCAAACCGCCGACCATAGGCGCGGCAATGCGGCGCATAACCTCTGATCCGGTACCTGTGCCAAACATAATGGGCAAAAGCCCGGCAATGGAAGCGGTAACCGTCATGATGATAGGGCGCACGCGCAAAAGCGCTCCGTTAATGACAGCACGGCGCACATCCGCCTGATCCATTGTTCTGTCTTCCTTTTGTGCCACGATCTGTTGTGCCGCCAAAGCTTGTTCCAGATAGACAATCATCAACACGCCAATTTCAATGGATACACCGGCCAGGGCAATAAAGCCGACGCCAACAGCAACCGACATATTATAACCCAGCACATCCATCAGCCACAAACCGCCGACCAGCGCCAGCGGCAAGGTTCCCATAATGATAAGTACTGGTGCCAAACGGCGAAAGTTTAAAAACAGCAATAGCAGGATGATCACCAACGTAACCGGCACCACCACGGATAATCGCTCTATGGCCCGTTCCATATATTCATACTGGCCGGACCAGCCCAGCGAATAGCCGGGCGGCAAGACAATACCCCTGGCCACAGCCGTTTTGGCGTCGGCCACATAAGAGCCAATATCGCGTCCGGCAATATCAACATAAATCCAGCCATTCAGGCGCGCATTTTCACTGCGGATCATCCCTGGCCCGTCTGTAATGGAAATATTGGCTAGCCGCTCAAGTGGTATCTGCGCGCCCATAGGCGTCACAATGGGCAGGGTTTTTAGCGTGGCTATGCTGTCCCGGTAATCACGCGGATAGCGCAAATTTATCGGATAGCGTTCCAGTCCCTCAACGCTTTTAGTAATGGTCATGCCACCAATGGCGGTGCGCACAACGTCCTGCACATCGGCCACATTCAAACCAAACCGTGCCGCCTCGGCGCGGCGAATATTCACATCAATAAACCGCCCACCAGTAACCCGTTCGGCATAAACCGAGGCGGTGCCGGGAACGTCCTTGATGACGGCCTCAATATCCTTGCCAATGCCGCTAATAACATTCAGATCAGGCCCGGCTATTTTGATCCCCACTGGAGTTTTAATGCCGGTAGCCAGCATATCGATACGGTTTTTAATGGGCATAATCCACACATTGGTCAGGCTGGGCACCTGCACAAGGCGGTCCAGATCTGCTTTTAATTTAGCCATCGTCATGCCGGGCCGCCATTCAGACTTTGGCTTTAGCCGTATGGTGGTCTCTACCATGGTCAGCGGTGCGGGATCAGTGGCAGTTTCGGCGCGTCCGGCCTTGGCATAGGCGGTTTGTACCTCTGGCACGGTCATGATCAACTTGTTGGTTTGTTGAATAATTTGCGCCATTTTACCCGCAGAAACCGCGGGAAAAGCACTGGGCATGTACAGCAAATCTCCTTCATCAAGGTCTGGCATAAACTCACCGCCCATGCGCGATAATGGCAAAGCGGCACTGGCCATTATCAAGCCGGCAATAACCAGCATCATGATGGGGCGTTTCAGCACCAGATTGATAAAAGGCCGGTAGCTGGCAATCAATGCCCGGTTAACGGGGTTTTTGTGTTCGGGTAAAACCCTGCCCCGAATAAAATACCCCATCAGTACCGGCACCAAAGTGACAGAAAGCCCTGCCGCCGCCGCCATGGCATAGGTTTTTGTATAGGCCAGCGGGTGAAACAGACGCCCTTCCTGCGCTTCCAGCGCAAAAATGGGCATAAAACTGAAGGTGATAATCAACAGTGAAAAGAATAATGCCGGGCCAACTTCTGTGGCTGCATCGCCGACAATGCGCCAGCGATTATCACGGCTCAGCGGCTCGCGCTCTATATGCTTGTGCATATTTTCAATCATCACAATGGCTGCATCGACCATGGCACCAATGGCAATGGCAATACCGCCCAGCGACATGATGTTGGCGTTTATGCCCTGCATATTCATAACAATGAACGCGGCAACAATGCCCAAAGGCAGGCTAAGCACGATGACCAGTGATGAACGCAAGTGGAAAAGAAAAATCGCGCACACGATGATGACCAGAATAAACTCCTCACCCAACTTTTCGCGCAAATTATCCACAGCCCGCTTGATCAATGCCGAGCGGTCATAGGTGGTGACAATTTCCACCCCCTCGGGCAAAGCAGCTTGCAGGGCTTTCAACTTCTCCTTGACCCGGGCAATGGTACGCAGGGCGTTTTCGCCCGAGCGCATGATAATAACACCGCCAACCGCCTCGCCTTCACCGTTCAGCTCACCAATGCCCCGGCGCAGCTCTGGCCCCAGCCGTATCTGCGCCACGTCTTTTAACAGGACAGGCGTGCCGTCTTTGGTCATTGTTAGCGGGATCAGGCGCAGATCCGCCATCGACTTTATATAGCCAGAGGCACGCACCATGTATTCGGCCTCGGCCATTTCAATGACCCGGCCCCCGGTTTCCTGATTACCGCGCTCTATGGCCCGGCGCACTTGTGCCAGCGGGATATTATAACTGCGCAGCTTATCCGGGTCGGCGATGACCTGATACTGCTTGACCATGCCACCAATGGTTGCCACTTCGGACACCCCCGGCACGCTTTGTAATTCAAATTTCAGGAACCAGTCCTGAACAGAGCGTAATTGTGCCAGATCGTGCGTACCGGTGCGATCTACCAGCGCGTATTGATACACCCAACCTACACCGGTGGCATCTGGCCCCAGCGCCGGTGTCGCACCGGCGGGCAAGGTCGGGGCCACTTGCGAGAGATATTCCAGCACGCGGCTACGCGCCCAGTACAAATCCGTACCGTCCTTGAAAATAATATAGACAAAGCTGTCATTAAAAAACGAATAGCCCCGCACAGTTACCGCGCCCGGCACCCCCAGCATGGCCGTGGTTAAGGGGTAAGTGACCTGATCCTCCACCACCTGGGGTGCCTGACCGGGATAACTGGTTTTGATAATCACCTGCACATCGGAAAGGTCAGGAATGGCGTCCAGCGGCGTTTGGCGCAGCGTATACCCCCCCCAACCCGCCAGTAATAAAGCCAGTACAACGACCAGAAACCGGTTGGTTATGGACCAGCGAATTAGCGCGGCAATCATTGTTCTGCGCCTTTTTTATCTGCCATTTTCTCTATGGCCGTAATGACAAAGTTGCCATTGTCATCGGCCAGTTCGCGCACGCTGAAATGCACCAGATCGCCAACCGTCATGCCTTCCAAATTTTGCGGAACGGTCATAAAATCCATACTCATGGCAGGCCAGCCAAAGTCCGCGACAGGCTCGTGCTGAATAGTGATCATGCCGTGATTGATCATCAGTGATTTTATGATGCCCATAGCCTTGGCTTCGCTGATAGCCTTGGCCGGTAATGGCGCGCCCATGCGTAAAGTGGTGCCTTTCAGGCTGGCCTCACTATCAATCAAAAACTGGCTGGATACGACTATTGTTTCGCCCTCGGTCAGGCCTTCAAGGATTTCCACCCTGTCGTTTGATTCCATACCTGCGACAACTTTGGCCGGTTGAAATTGTCCATCGTCCAACGCCAGGATCACCCGCGTGGATTTGCCAGTGCGGATCAGGGCCTCACGATCAATATTTAGCACGTTCACCTGCGGGTCGGTCTTGATCCGTACCTTGGTATACATATCCGGTTTTAGCGCACCATCCGGGTTATCAAAACGCAGACGCACCTGAAGGGTGCGGGCGCTGGCGTTCAGGCTGGGGTAGATATAATCCACCATGCCCGGCCAGATGCGGCCCGGCATTGCCTCAAGGCGCATTTTCACATCTTGCCCGGCCCTGACCCAATTGGCCTCGGTTTCAAATACCTCGGCCAGCACCCAGACGGTGGAAAGGTCAGCCAGCATCATAATTTGCCGTCCCGGTTTGACAAACGCACCCTCGCCAACACCAAGCATGGTAATAATGCCATCCTGAGGGGCGGTGATGCGCACCAGACGACGCGCTTTGCCAGACTTTTTTATGCTGGCTATTTGTCGCCCACTCATACCCAGCGCATCAAGACGGCTTTTGGCGGCACGGATCAGTGTTTCCTTGCCAATACGGATGGCTTGCAAATATTCTTCCTGCGCACTGACCAGCGGACGCGAATAAAGATCAAACAGCGCTTGGCCTTTATGAACTTCCTCTCCCGGTGATTTTACGTAAAGCGTTTCAATCCAGCCCTCGGTGCGTACATCAACGATGGCGGTTTCCTCTTCATTGGTACGCACAAACCCGATGGTATCGATCATGCGGTGCAATGTGCTGCGTTCTACCGGCGCTGTGCGCACTCCAATGTTATTTTGCACAACGGGGTTGATACGCACCAAACGGGCAGCATCATCACCAGCACCTTCTTCGGCATAAACTGGCACCAGATCCATCCCCATAGGTGATTTTCCAGGTTCATCGCGGCGATAATCAGGATCCATCGGCGCTTTCCAGTAAAGGATTTCCCGTTGCGAACTAGCTGCGGGTTTTTCGCTGGTTGTACTGGTCATCTTTGCCAGAAAAAATCCGCCTGCAAGTCCGGCACCTAAAACCATAGCAACAAGGATGATTGTTGATCTATTCATGATTGTCTCCATCCAGATAAAGCAGCGCCGCATGGGCTTTTTCGCGGTCAATCTGCAAGCGCAGCATGGTCAGTTCAGTACCCAGTACCATCAGTTCTGCACGCACCAGTTCGGCAAAATCCGCCGTTTCATTCTCATAACCGTTTAGCGCCGCCTCAGCGGTGTCTTGTGCGCGGCTCAGCACATCTGTCTCGTAAAGCGTTATGCGTTCGCCCAGCCTCACCCACTGCGCATAGCTACGTCCCAGTTCGCGGTTTAGTTCCAGCAATTGTGCATCACGGCCCAGACGGGTTGAACTTTTCAGGCGCTTGGCGGCATTAAGGCTGCGGTCCTGCCGGTTAGCGGTAAAAAGTGGCATGCTTACGCTCACACCAATACTGCCAAAATCCGAGCGCCTGTCTCTGGCACCATAGGCACCCTCAACGGCGAAACCCGGCTTGTATTGTTCACCGGCAATATCAATGTCGCGGTCCCGGGCGGCCAGCCGGGCATCAAATATTTTTACGCTGGGATGTTGTACCAGGCCTGATTGCATGTCTTGCGCCGCCGCAAATAGTGGCAAGTGTGGGAACGCATCCGGCAAGGGCCGGGCTGCATTGGCAATGCCAATGAGGCGGATCATATCGGTCCGTGCCACATCCATCTTGCGGTCTATCTCAACCAGACGAGCACCCAGCAAAGAGGCCTCCAGATCAATGCGCAGCACATTTTGCGCCCCGCCGCGCCCACTGGCAAATTGCATCTCGGCCACGCCGCCAAGGTCAATAATTTGTGCCTGACTTTGTTCTGTTATCTGGCGTGCGCCCTGCCAATAATACATTTCCAGCCAGGCATTGCGGGTTTGCAGGGCAATCTGGCGTAAGGCCAATTGTTTGCGCATCCGCTCGCCCATGGCCTCACTTTGGCGCTTGGCACGGGTCAGGGCGCGGCTTTTGCCTTTGGGAAAGGCCTGACGAATGCCAACAGATAATTGCGTCATGCCTTCGCGGTTTATATCAAACGAGGAAAGCGGCACGTTTTGCATCCGCGCCATGACCGTAGGGTCTGGCAACTGGCTGTCGGCAATTGCGCGTTCTTCCAGCGCCAAAGCCCGTTCTTCAAACAGCATGACGCTGGGGTCATTGGCCTGCACCGCAATGGTCACGCTTTCGCCAAGGCCAAGCGGCGTTTGTGCGACCACCGGGACCGCCAGAAACATACCGGCCAGCGCAGCAGGTATAAAAGTGGGTATTGATAAGGGCATAGCCGCCTCTCTGATAAAGGAAAACTTTCTTTTCAGGCGCAATGGCGCCTCGTGCTGACATCAGTCAGAGCACTAACAACAAGAAAATTCAGCTTCGTGGAGGCGGCGCATCCAGCCAGGTTAAGCGGCTGACCATTTTTTGATTAGTCTTGGTGTGATTGCGGGCTTTGATAGCAATTTGTCCCGACCCGGCATCAGAAAGCACCGCGACTATGCCAACCGACATAGCGCAGGCCAAAGCACAATCCAGACCATCCGCACATATCCCGTTATCGGCTTCATCGCAGCAATCATGCTGACCTTCAGCCATCATGCCTTGCGCATGTTCCTGGCAATCATGTGCTGAATTGGTGCTGGTTGCCTTTGCCATAGCAGAAGGTGATGCGGCAAACGAAATGGCCACCATCAGCAATAATGCCATGGCGGCTTTCACGCTTTTTATGGCGTATGAAACATTCATGCTTTCACCTTTATGCACCGGCATTATACACAAAAACAGGAGTGAACACCACCCTGCTGACGGTACACTTTCACGAACATGGTTAGGAAACCCAGAACCGGGGCAGGAACAACACCAGTACGGTGAACAGCTCCAGCCTGCCGACCAGCATGGTGAAGGCCATCACCCATTTGGCAAAATCAGGCAGAGGCGCAAAGTTCCCGGCCGGGCCAACAATGTCGCCAAGCCCGGGGCCGATATTACCAATGGCACTGGCCGCGCTGGAAATGGCTGTTGTTGGCTCTAACCCGGCAAAAGACAGAACAATGGCGGCGGCGGCAAAACAGGCAAAATAGACAAAAAAGAAGTTATACACCGAGAAAAGTGCCGATTTTGGCAAGGGCAAGCCGTTATACCTCAAAGGCTTTATCAAGGTCGGGTGAAGCATACGACTGATATGGGCGCGCAGTCCCTCTATGGCGACCTGAAAGCGGAATATCTTGATCCCGCAGGTGGTCGAACCGGCACAGCCGCCGATAAACATAAAGATAAAAAACGCGGGCGTCGCCATGGTCCCCCATACCTGATAATCCCCCAGCGCATAGCCCGTACCGGTAACGATCGAGATCACATTAAAGGCGGCCAGACGCAGCGGATGTGTATCGCCCTGATAGCCCATCAATACCATATAGAGACCCATTGCCGCGATCAGCACCGCAAGCAAACCAACAAACCCGCGTACCTGTGCATTGCGAAATAATGCCGCCGGGTCGCCGCGCACGGCCAGAATGTAGGCAGCAAAAGGCAAGGACGCCATCACCATAAAAAGGCTGGCTGCCATGTCGGCACCATTGGCGGCATAACTGGCAAACGAAGCATCTGAATTGGCAAAGCCGCCAGTGGCAATTGTGGTCATGGACAGGCACATGGCATCAAAGGCCTCTACGCCCAGCATCCAGTAAACGCCGCCGCTTAAAATTGTCAGGCCCAGATAAGCCGCGCCAATACCAATGGCGATGGTTTGGGCGCGCGGCAACACCTTGCCCATGGGTTCAAACCATTCGGCCCGAAACAATTGCATCCCGCCCACTTTCAGCATTGGCAGAACCGCCATGGCCACCACAATAATACCAATGCCCCCGATCCATTGCAGCAATGCCCGCCAGAGCAAAATGCCCTTTGGCTGGTTTTCCAGGCCGCTCATCACCGTTGAGCCGGTAGTGGTCAGGCCGGACATGGCCTCGAAATAAGCATCCACCAGCGATAAAGGCACCGGGGCCAGCATAAAGGGAAGCGAGGCAAAGGCGGCCATCACCACCCATGAGAAACTGGTAAGAATAAAGGCGGCGCGTATATTCATACGCAATTTCCCGCCCCTTGCGGCCAGCATTAATATAGCCCCGGCAAAGAGCGTTAGCGCAGATGCCGTACCAAAACTGCGCCATCCCTCCGCGCCAGAAACCGCATCGGCAATCATTGGCCCCAGCATGAACACGCCCAGGATGATCAACAAAGCCCCCATCACCAAAAATATAGACCGGACGCTATTCATGGCGCTGCACGATGCGAACAATAGTATTGTTTGTGGTCTTTTCCGGGCTCATAAACCTATCTATGTCCAAATCAGTACGTTCGGCAAGCACTTGCATCAATCAAAAGAATCGCCCAGCTTCTATTTGCAAGAGGCAAGGTAAAAATGAGCACAACACAAATACTTCCCGATCACAAAATAAACCAGTGTGTTGATGATGGTATCATCAACTTTGAAACGCCGCTGGACGGCGATCAAATTCAACCGGCCAGCATGGATTTGCGTCTGGGAACACGGGCCTTTCGTTTGCGTGCCAGTTTTCTGCCCGGCAAGGATACGCCGGTTAAGAACCGCCTGAAAGCCCCATTGGTGATGCACGAAATTGACCTTTCCCAGGGGGCGGTTCTGGAAACCGGGTGCATTTATCTGGTGCCTTTGATGGAAGCGTTACATCTGCCCGGTGATATTTGTGCCCGTACCAATCCCAAAAGCTCAACCGGGCGCATTGATGTATTTACCCGGGTTATTTGCGATGGTGCCATCGCTTTTGACACGGTTCCCTCGGGTTATGAAGGCGGCCTGTGGCTGGAGATTAGCCCGCGTACCTTCTCCATCCTTGTGCGCCCCGGTGACAGGTTATCGCAAATCCGTTTGCGCCAGACGTGCGCGGGGGTCGAGACCGCACCAACAAAATCCCTTGAGGTTTCACTGGCCCTGACACCTGGCGAAATGGTCGGCTTTCGCGCCAAACGCCACGCCGGTGTTCTGGATTTACGCACTATCGGCGCCCATGATCCGCGTGATTTCTGGGAGGCCTTATCATTGCGCGACGGGGCGCTGGTGCTCGACCCCGGTGAATTTTATATTCTGGCCTCCAAAGAAGCCATCTGCATCCCCCCCGGCGAGGCCGCCGAAATGGCCCCCATCGCCCCCGAAATTGGCGAATTTCGCGTGCATTATGCCGGGTTTTTTGACCCGGGCTTTGGCTTTGATGGTGCGGGCGGCGGCGGGGCCAAGGCGGTATTGGAAGTACGGGGCCGCGATGTACCGTTTATTTTGGAGGACGGCCAAACCGTGGCCAAACTGGTATTCGAGCCAATGGCTGAAACGCCCTCGGCGCTTTATGGCACCGCCGGTTCCAACTATCAGGGGCAAGGCCTGAAACTCTCCAAACTGTTTTCTGACTGGGAGGGGTAGGGCCTCCACTGTATCATCCCGGCTTGATCCGGGGTCTATGATTCAGAGGTTTAAAATATTACATAAAATTTTTGCGCCTTCGAAATGCGCGAATGTCTTTTGCTGAAAGGTCGAACCATTCACCCTTCTTGCATTTATCTCGAAAACGATTGTGCCAATACGCCTCTATGCCACTTGGATCATCTGTTTCTATGCTGTGGATTGGCTTTATTGTCTCGGGAAGTTGCAGGCCAATTTCATACCGGCGACGGTCGATAGAATTTGTTCTCCCAATTTTATAATATTTTCCAGATTTCATTAAATAAACATACCCAGTTTGGGAATCCCCAATTGCATCGTTGGTATGTTCTTTTTCTTCTATTTTTGCATTTTCAAGCATTTCAACAAGGTGGCTCGGAGCACCAATCTTTTGCGCATACTCTATTACTTTTGAGAGCGTTGCATTTTTCCTGCCAAGTCGTTTTTCAAACGTAGTGCGGGCTGGAAATGATTTGTCGTTCTTCGCTTTGAGCAATAAGTCACCTGCTGTTGGTGCTCGTCCTAATTGCTCCGCAAAATCTAGATAGGTTTGTAAAAGGCCTTCAAGCGGAAGCGCTGCCGTTTTGCTATTTGCTTTGAAACCAGCTTCAATGAGAACATCGCTCCATTTGGCCCAATACCGCCCATACCAGCCACTTCTCGATATTCCTGTTTGTTTTTCAAATTTTTTATAACCAGGTGCCTTGCCCTCGATTGTTGCAATGCGCTTAACTTCTTCAATAATTTGATCGCGGGTCATGCCTATTAGTCTATGGCAATAGTTGGTGAATGCAATACACCCTCAAATCGTCATTGTGGCGAAGGCCACAATCTATTGTGATGCATCAAAACACCACCGGCCTGCGCCGGGGCGACGAGGTGGGAGGCGTGGGGCAATGTGCCGACGGTTTCATCTCTCCACTTGCTGTTGTTTCTTCTTGTTATCCCGGGCTTGATCCGGGATCCATAGTGCGGTGCGCGTTGATACTGGACCCCGGGTCTGCCGCCCGGGGGCCCTGGGGTTTGTGTTATGCCATCTTTCGAGGCGACGCTGCGCTACGCACCTCAGGATGAGGCGGAGGTAATATAATTGCCCTCATGCTGAGCTTGTCGAAGCATGGAGGAACCCTACCCGTGTCACCCTGGCCCCCACTTTTGTAATGGTAAACTGGCCGGGGCCTATTTTGATGCCTCCCTTTCGTCATCCCGGGCTTGATCCGGGATCCATAGAGAATTGCCATTTGGTTCGGGCGTCCCCCGGCAAGCGTGCTAACCCATCTGTGCCTTACGCTGTAAATTAAGTAGAGAATGATCCGCATTTACGCTATGGTGGTATGAACTTTCCGGAGAATATCATGACAAGCTCTTCTGACACACCAAGCCCGAAACGCCGTCGCGGGCTTTATGCGGGCATTGGCCTGACCACTGTGCTGGGCTTTGCCGGCATGGCTTATCTGGCGGTTATGGGCGGTGCAGTGGCCGCCGAAGGCTCGGCCTATGATTATCAGTTTACCTCGATCGATGATGCGCCGCTGCCGCTGGAGCAATATCGTGGCAAGACTGTTTTGCTGGTCAACACTGCATCCCAGTGCGGCTTCACCCCGCAATATGAAGGCCTTCAGGCATTGTGGGAAGAGTATCGCGATCAGGGCTTTGTGGTTCTGGGTGCCCCCAGCAATGACTTTGGTGGACAGGAACCCGGCGATGAAAGCGAGATCAAGCAATTCTGCGAAGTCAATTTTAACATCAATTTTCCGTTGACCAGCAAGGTCGTCACCAAGGGTGATGAAGCCCACCCGTTTTATAAATGGGCGCGGGGCGAGACCGGCTCCGGCCCGCAGTGGAATTTTCACAAATACCTGATTGACCCCGATGGCAAGCTGGTTGGTTCTTACCCGTCCATTGTCAAACCCATGTCTGCCAAATTGCGCAAGGCCGTGGAAAAGAGTTTGCCGAAAACGGTTGCGGGGTAGCACTCACCGTCATTCCGATGACAATCGGAATCCAGAATGGGGTCATAACTGGACCCCGGTTTTCACCGGGGTGACAGCCCCTTATTTTATCTCACCCTCACCGTTTTCCAGCTCCACACGCAATTCATCAATCAGCCTGAAAAACTTTCCCCTTACCCCGGCAGAATAAGGGTTTTCCCGCTCAATGGCGCGGAACAGCTCATCTGAATCGCCGCGTACCAATTGCATGGCGTTGACCAGATAATCAAAGCTAAGCGTCGTTTGGCGGCGCGGCAGTGGCTCCATTTCGTCCAGCACCTTGGCAATCAAGTGGGTCAAACCCTGTACCATGGCCATGTCTTTATCGTGGCTGTCCGGATCACTAAGGAAGGCATCCAGGTGCAGCTCATTTTGCAAAAAATCAATCAGTCGCCGCGTACGTGTCGCCCCGGCCCCGCGCACCGGGCAGATAGCAATCTTTAGCCCCTCAAGACCGTCAAGCGCACTTTGAGGACCAAACAGGGGATGGGTGCCAATAATACGAACGGTATCGGGCAGCGCAGCAGACATTTCGCGTGCCGGACCAAGTTTAACCGAGGCCACATCCAGCACTGTTGCGCCCGGTAGCACATGAGGCGCGATAGCGCTGGCAACCGGGCCAACTTGTAATACAGGCACGGCCAGTACCACATAGCGGGCGCTGGCGCATTCGCTTATACTACCAAGGTTAACCCCTTCTTGTGCGGCAAAAGCGGCAGCCTCAGGCGAAGGGTCGTATGCCGTAATGGCAAAGTAAGGGCGCAAATGTTGCACCAGTAATTGCCCGAAAGCCCCAAGCCCGATCACCCCCATACTTTGCACGTTTATTCTCCGCCATGGGGATATATGGGCTTTGGTCAATCATCACCAAAGCCCGCTTAGACCCTAATCGTCCGCATGCATCCATTTTTTGATGATCGGCGAGATAAGCAACATGCCTACGCCTACGCCCATCGCCACATATGCAACATTGGAATAGACCGTTACATAGGTTGCCTTGGCCGCCACAACGTCAGTTAGCTGCCCGCCAATGGTTTCCGCGCCGGTGCCCCGGGCGATGACGCCAGCAAGATAATTCGATAAACCAGAATATAAAAACCAGGCTCCCATGCTCATGCCAACGGCCCGCGCCGGGGCCAGCTTGGTCACCGCAGATAAACCCACCGGCGATAACATCAACTCACCCATGGTGTGGATCCAGTAAATCAGGAAAATGAAATAAACGGCGATGAGACCCGCACCGGAAGCGGCAATGCCAGCAACCAGAGACAAGAAGCCCAGCCCGGCAAGAAAAACGCCGAAGGCAAATTTCACCGGTGCTGATGGCTCCATCTTACGTTTGGACAGCGCAATCCACATCCACGCAAACAGCGGCGCGAAAAGCACAATAAAGCCAGCGTTCAGGGATTGAAAAACAGGCGTTGGTACAGAAATGCCAAACACCGTCCGGTCCACAAGCCGCGCCGTCAGCAAAGTAAGCGATGAACCGGCCTGCTCAAACAAGGCCCAGAACGGAATTTGGGCGAGGATAAAATAAATCGCCGCAAGCATGCGGTCGCGCTCTTTGCCCGCCAGTTTGGTCATGGCGTATCCCACAAGATATATAAATACGGCAATGCCCAGCATGCCGACAAACCATTCTGGCACCAAATGGGCATTCATGACCGTAATCATAGCAAAAACGATAATACCAATGCCGGTAAGATAGCACGCCCACTCAACATTGATCGGACCCAGAACTTTCTCTTTCAGTTTTTCAACACTTGGCGGATCCGCCCGGCCTTCAAGCCAGGGCTGGAAAACAAGGAATGTCATAAGGCCGGCAAGCATGCCAATACCGGCAAGGCCAAACCCGTAATTCCACCCGTATTTAATGCCGATAGTGCCGACAAATATGGTCGACAATAATGATCCAAGATTGATCCCCATATAGAAAATCGTAAAGCCAGAATCCCGTCTTGTATCGCCGAGGTTATATAACGCCCCAACGATTGTAGAGATGTTGGCTTTCAAGAAACCAACGCCGGCAATAATCAACGCCAGTGCCAGATAGAGGGTTTTGACGTAAAGCGCCTGTTTTTCAACCCGCGTTGTATAGGCGCTTGTTTCTATGGTCGCAGGCAGCCCAACCGCTTCGGGGTCTGCAATGATCATCTGTGTTGCGCCTTCATTGAAGCTGATTAATGTGCGCCCGCTTTCCGACACCAACACCTGCGACACATCACCGCCGCGCCCATCCAGAGTAATCTGATAGTCCTGCCCCTCAAAAGTGAGATATTCTTTAGAACCCGCACCTTCAAAGGCCATCAGGCCATGACCCATCACCAGCAGGATGGCACCAAAGGTCACTGCTTTGCGCTGACCAAGGTATTTGTCAGCCAGCGAGCCACCAATGATCGTCATCACATAAACCAGCGCCGTATAAGCGCCGTACATCACCGCAGAGCGTTCATCTGAAAACAAAAAGTGCTGCGTCAGATAAAGCATTAGCAAGGCGCGCATGCCGTAATAGGAAAACCGTTCCCACATTTCGGTCATGAACAAGATGGCCAGTCCGCGTGGATGACCAAAAAATGATGTGTCTGTTGATGCGGCGCCAGGCGCCCCGGCTTCTTCTGCTGCCACGATAATACTCCCCAATATATGTTCGCGCCATTTTGAAACGCGTTGGCGCGCACCAAAGCATGACCATGCAATGCACTCAAGAGGGGAACGGGAAACTATGGCTGTTGATGGCACTTGTCAGGTGCCTGGGTGGACCCGGATCAAAACCGGGACCTCACCCGTGAAGCTATGTCTGCCTAGGTTACCGCGGAGGCATGCGGGCACCCGCATCAAGACGAATGCTTTCGGCATTAATATAATCGTTCTCAACAAGAGTTGCAGCAAATTCACCATATTCTTCAGGTTTGCCAAAGCGTGCCGGAAATTGCACGTGGGCGCGCAAACTGTCTTTGACCTCTGATGGTAAAGATTCGTAAATCGGTGTTTCAAAAAACCCCGGCAAGATAACATTGCAACGTATTCCTTCGCGGGCCAGATCGCGGGCTATGGGCAATGTCATGCCAACAATGCCGCCTTTGGAAGCCGAATAGGCCACCTGGCCAATTTGTCCGTCCTGGGCCGCGACCGAGGCCGTGTTGATAATCACGCCGCGTCCTGAATCGCCCAGCGGGTCAAGGCTCATCATCCCGGCCGCAGATTTTGCCAGGCACATAAATGTACCCACAAGATTGATATTGATCACCAGTTGAAAATCACTGATCCTATGGGCTTGTATTTCGCCGGTTTTACGGTTGCGCCCGGCAGTTTTACCGGCCCAGCCAATACCGGCACAGTTGACCATGATCCGTTCCTGACCGTGGGCCGCCCGTGCCAGGGCAAAACCCGCATCCACACTGGCTTCATCGGCGACATTCACTTTGGCAAAAGCACCACCAATATCGCCAGCAACCGCGTTGCCGCGTTCTTCGTTGAGATCAAAAAGGGTAACTTTTGCGCCTTTGGCGGCCAGAACCCGTGCTGTCGCTTCGCCAAGACCCGATGCACCACCGGTAACAATTGCAGATATTTCAGAACTGATTTTCATAAATTGTGCCTTCTCTTTGCCGTATTCACTTGGTCAGATAAGCTGACCTTCTGGAGGTATGTTATCGCAATGAACGAAGAACCCAACCGCTTAGATGCAGGTGATCGCGCAGAAATTGCCTCAGGTTTACCGCTTGCATTGGATACACCACAACGCCGGGTACCCCGTCGTTTCTGGCCAAAATTCTGGGCGACGTTAGGCAAAGTACCGTTCTCAGAGGAATTGGGAGCGGCTTATTATTGCGCCAGCGACAGCCAAACCCCAACCCGGGTTAAAGGCATATTATTTGCGGCTCTTGCCTATTTTGTGGTGCCCACCGATATGATACCGGACTTTATAGCCGCGCTGGGCTTTAGCGATGATGCAACCGTGCTGGCCACCGCTATGGGCATGGTTGGCGCGCATGTTAAACCCCGCCATAGCGATGCCGCGCGGATTTTGTTGCGTCGGCAGGTTAAGCCTTAAAACAGATAAACAAGATCAAAATGCTCGTTTCAGGACGGGGAAACATCACTGATCGGATTTTCCGTTAAGCCTGGGTTAAGCTGTGATGCGCTTTGATATAGTGATGAAAGAGGATAAATTATGCGCCCGTTTAATTTTCTGATTATCGCCCCCGTATTTATCTTGCTTGGGGCTCAAGGTTCATACGCCCAGGCTGGGCCAAAACTGCACCAGACCATAAGGGACTGGGCAGTTTTCACCATGCCTAGTAATGGCGATACAGTTTGTTATGTGCGCAGCTTTGCCCAGGATAAAGCGCCCAAGAATGTTAATCATGGAGATGTGATTTTTTTCGTTACCTCTTGGAAATCCGGTATTGCTAAACACCAGCCCAGTCTGATGACTGGTTATGCGTTTAAAGCCGCACCGCCACCAAAAGCCAAGGTCGGTTCCACCCAGATCACCATGTATCCAGACGGCAATGAAGCTTTCATAGAAGAGGCGCGTGATGAGAAAAAACTGGTCACGGCCATGCGCAAAGGCTCAGTAATGCGTGTCGATGCGCGGTCCGCACGCGGCACGAGCACAACTTATGAATTTTCATTATCCGGCATTACGGCGGCACTGCAAAAGGCTGACGCACTTTGTAAATAGGGGTTATAACCCCAGCATGACAGATAAAGCCATCATTACCTCCCTTGCCGGTCTGGACCGCACTGAGCTGCGCGAGATTGTTCTGGCCGTGGGCGTACCTGAAAAACAGGCGCGGATGCGTGTGGCCCAACTTTGGCGCTGGATATACTATTCCGGCGTTACTGATTTTGCAGCCATGACCGATATTGCCAAACCTTTACGTGCAACACTGGCAGAACACTATAATCTTGCCCGCCCTGCACTGGCCGAGAGGCAAATTTCTAAAGATGGTACGCGGAAATACCTCATCGAACTTGGTCCGGGTATTGAGGTTGAAGCTGTTTATATTCCGGGTGTTGGTCGATCGGGCGCCTTGTGTATTTCCAGTCAGGTGGGGTGTACTTTGAACTGTACGTTTTGCCATACCGGCACACAAAATCTGGTACGCAATTTAACTGCCGCCGAGATTGTTACGCAGATCATGATTGCCCGCGATGATCTGGATGACTGGCCACAATCATCCAACGCGCAAGCTAGTCGCGCCATCACCAATATTGTGTTTATGGGCATGGGCGAGCCGCTCTATAACCTCGATAACGTCGCCGATGCCATGTCGATATTAAGTGATGGTGAGGGCATTGCCATATCGCGCCGCCGCATCACTGTTTCCACCTCGGGCGTGGTGCCACAAATGCACGATCTTGGCACGCGCACCCAGGCCATGCTGGCCATATCCCTGCATGCGGTTAATGACGAGCTGCGCAATGAACTGGTGCCAATTAACAAGGCCTACCCGCTAAAAGAATTACTGAACGCGTGCCGCAATTACCCCGGCGCCTCCAATGCCCGGCGGATCACTTTTGAATATGTCATGTTAAAAGACGTGAACGATACTGATGCTGAGGCGCGCGAACTGGTACGCCTGCTGGCCGGCATTCCAGCAAAAATAAACCTCATCCCGTTCAACCCCTGGCCAGGTACGCCCTATGAGTGTTCCAGCTGGGAACGGATTGAGGCCTTCGCCGAAATTGTCAACAAAGCGGGCTATGCCTCTCCCATTCGCACACCAAGGGGCCGCGATATTGATGCCGCCTGCGGCCAGCTACGCTCAACCAGTATCAAAAAACGCGCCAGCGAACGGATGAAAGAACGCCTCGCCGCGCAAATGCCGTTATGAAAATACCACCGCCGGTTTTGAAAACGGATCGCCTCGTCCTGCGCCCATTAAAGTCAACAGATGCCCCGGATTTGTTTGAGGTGTTTTGTGATGAAGAAGCCTGCTTGTACTGGTCCCATGCGGCCCACAAAACGATTGCAGAAACCCAGGCTCGCGTTGATGAGCTCATGGAAAAAACAGATGGTTTTCTTTGGATTATTACCGAAGGTACTGATGGCCCTTCCTTAGGATGGGTGGTGTTAATGCCTCGCAAGGAAGGCATTGCTGAACTGGGTTATATCTTGAGCCGAACTGCCTGGGGCCGGAGTATAATGGCCGAGGCTGCCAATGCGGTGGTTAATTATGGTTTTCAAACAGAAGGCTTACGCCGTATTTTTGCGGATATGGACCCGGACAATATCGGCTCCATTCGCATCGCGGAAAAATGCGGCATGACCTATGAAGGTCGTTTGAAAGGCAATTGGCACACGCACATTGGCGTGCGCGATAGCCTTATCTATGGCCGGGTTGAACTGCCAGATTAGCGTGTTTTATGTTTTAGAAAGTCCGGAAATAACACCAAGTGTCATTGCCTGACTGGTTCAGGCAATCCAGATATGAAGCAATGCAAAACTGGATTACCCGAATAAATCGGGTAATGACACAATGGGAGTGTTCTCAATCAGACGAGCGCGCACACGTCACGCAGCCAGCCTAATTCTTCGTCATTTAACGCCATTTCATGTATTGCCAGAACCCGGGCATGGTAATCATTTAACCAGTCGCGCTCTTCCTTGTTCAACAAGTCCGGATTGATCAGGCGGCTCTCTATGGGGGCCAGTGTTAGTATTTCAAAACCCAGCATGGGCGTGTCGCCGCCATCAATGGCTTCAGCCTCCGTCACCACCTGCAGGTTTTCAATGCGAATACCGTATTCCCCGGTTTTATAATAACCGGGCTCGTTAGAGACGATCATGCCTGGCATAAGCGGCGTATCATTCCAGGCGCGTGCGATGCGCTGCGGCCCCTCATGAACGCCTAGGTAAGAGCCAACACCATGGCCCGTGCCATGAGCATAATCGAGCCCCGCCTCCCACAAGGCGGCCCGCGCCAGCGTATCCAGATGCGTTCCTGTTGTGCCAGCGGGAAAGCGCACACGACTTAGGGCAATATGGCCTTTGAGCACGCGGGTGAAGCGATCGCACATTTCATCGGTGGGATTGCCAATGGCAATAGTGCGGGTGACATCAGTTGTGCCGTCCCGGTATTGCCCGCCAGAATCAATCAGATAAAGCGTCCCCTGTTCCAGTTTGATGTTACTGGCATTGGTGACCCGATAATGCACAATGGCACCATTAGCCCCGGCACCGGAGATAGACTCAAAAGATAAATCTGTCAGTGCGCCCGTGTCAGCGCGAAAGCTTTCCAGTTTTTGCGCGGCGCTGATCTCGTCCATCTGCCCGCTCTGGCCTTCTTCGCCAGCCATAAAACACAAAAACCGCGTCAGCGCGGCCCCGTCGCGGATATGGGCGCGGCGCGCACCCTCCACCTCTGTTTCGTTCTTGCATGCCCGTGGCAAGGCACAAGGGTCAGGAGCGCGATACACCGTGCCACCCGATTTTTTTACCTGCTCAAATATCCATGCCGATGCTGTGCCGGGGTCCAGACTGACGTTGGCATTTTTCAATTTTTTTAGTGCACCGGGTAAATTTTCTTCGGTATGGATTGCCACACTGTTGCCCAAATGCGCCTGCACCTCGTCAGTAACTTTGACCGGATTAACAAACAGCTCTGCTGTGCCGTCCGCACGCACCAAAGCGGTGCTAAGCGGTAGGGGCGAGCACGCCACATCCTGTCCTCGAATATTAAATAACCAGGCAATAGACGCTGGTGAAGTAATAACGGCAGCATCGACGCTGGTTTTTTTTAAAGTTTCGGCGATTTGGGCAATTTTTTCGCCGTGCGGTTTGCCAGCAAATTCAAGTGCGTGAACGGATAAGGGGGCATCCGGCATGGACGGCTGGTCGTCCCAGACCATATCGATGGGATTGCTATCCTGCGCAAGCAGTTCTGCCCCCGCCACCCTGGCCGCATTTTCAATAGCCCCAAGAGAATCGGGACTATGCAAACGCGGGTCATAGCCAAATTTATCACCTTTTTTGGCATTTTCTCTTAGCCAGCCCGCTATGCCGGTTTCTACCAGATCAGCAAAGGCAAACAGCGCATTGTCTACTTGATCGCGTACCTGCAAGGTATAGCGCCCGTCCACCAAAACGACCGCTTTGGTCTTCATGACAACCGCCGCACCGGCAGAGCCGGTAAAGCCGGTCAACCATGCCAGACGGTCCGTTGCCGCTGGCAAATATTCGTTTTGATATTCGTCCTCATGAGGAACAATGAAGCCATCCAGCCCGCGCAGCGATAACGCGCTTCGCAAGAGGGGCAAATGAGCGCGGCCCGCTTCAGGCCCGCCTTTAACGGTAAAGTTCTGTATCATGGGCGCACGCTATGTCAGCTGTCATAGCGGCGCAAGATCATGAAGGCGGCGGCTAGCACCTATTGACAGGCGAGGCATTCCTCATAGTCGGTTGGTGCTACCATTTGCAGGTCATTTTCTTTAACCGCAGCTTTAGTGCCATTGGCAAAGGCGGTACGTTGCACAGATTTCGAGCGACAATAGTAAAGTGACTTCACGCCCTTTTCCCAGGCCGACCAGTGCAGCATGTGCAAATCCCATTTGCTGACATCGCCCGGCAAAAACACGTTGACCGACTGGGATTGGCAAACCAGCCCGGCCCGATCCGCTGCGTGTTCAATAATCCACCTTTGGTCTATCTCAAAGGCGGTGCGATAGAGGTATTTTTCATCATCATCCAGCATTTCCAGGTGTTGGACAGACCCTTCATGCTCCAAAATACTGGCCCACACTTCTGTCGTATTCGCGTTTTTGCTCTCAAGAATGCTTTCCAGGTTTGTATTGCGTACCGTGAACGATCCCGAGAGCGTTTTATGAGTGTAAATGTTGGCAGGGATCGGCTCAATACCGGCTGAGGCACCACCGCAAATAATGGAAATTGAGGCTGTGGGTGCAATCGCCATTTTATGAGAAAACCGCGCCTTCAAACCGGCGTCTTCGGCATCAGGACAAGCACCGCGTTCCTCGGCCAGTTTAACCGAAGCCGCATCAGCACCGCGACGAATATGTTTGAAAAGGCGCAAATTCCAGGATTTGGCCAAGGCCGATTCAAACGGCGCCTTTTGCGATTGCAAAAATGAGTGAAAACCCATCAGGCCAAGCCCGACAGAGCGCTCACGCTGGGCCGAGTACACCGCCCGTTCCATTTCTGATGGCGCCCGGTCGATAAAGTCTTGCAAGACGTTATCCAGGAACCGGTAGATGTCCTCGATAAAGTGTTCATCCTCACGCCATTCGAGGAATTTTTCGGCATTGACAGAGCTAAGGCAGCATACTGCCGTGCGCTCATTGCCCAGATGATCCGGCCCGGTGTGCAACATGATCTCGGCGCACAAATTGGATTGTTTTACTGAAAGACCAAGATCGCGCTGGTGGCGTGGCATGGCCTTGTTTACCGTGTCGGAGAAAATAATATAAGGCTCGCCGGTCTGAACGCGCATCTCAAGAAGCTTTTGCCATAACAGGCGCGCATTCACCTGACGTACTGGTTCGCCGGTTTTGGGGCTAAGGAGGTCAAACTCGGTATCATCGCGCACCGCCTCCATAAAGGCATCGGTGATATTCACCCCGTGATGCAGGTTAAGCGCCTTGCGATTAAAATCACCGGACGGTTTGCGGATCACCAGAAACTCTTCGATCTCCGGATGGTGAATATCCAGATAAACGGCGGCTGAACCCCGGCGCAGCGAGCCCTGGGAAATAGCCAAAGTGAGCGAATCCATAACCCGCACAAAAGGGATAATCCCTGCGGTATGGCCTTTTTGCCCGACTTTTTCACCAATAGAGCGTACCCGGCCCCAATAAGTGCCAATCCCGCCGCCATTGGACGCCAGCCAGACATTTTCATTCCAGGTTTCTACAATGCCATCAAGCGAATCACTAACCGAGTTCAAAAAGCACGAGATGGGCAAACCGCGCTTGGCACCGCCATTGGAAAGCACAGGTGTTGCCGGCATGAACCATAGATCAGACATATAGTTATAAAGGCGCTGGGCGTGTGCCAGATCGTCACCGTATGCCATGGCAACGCGGGCAAACATATCCTGATAGCTCTCGCCAGGTAAAAGGTAGCGATCACGCAAGGTGGTCTTGCCAAACTCGGTTAAATTGGCGTCCTTGGCGTAATCCAGTTGAATGCCTTCAACAATGCGTAAACCAGCTTGTTTGTCGTTGTCCTCTACCACCTTACCGGAGGCCGGAGCGCCCTTGAATGCCTTTACTTCACTAGCCGACATTGTCTTGTTCATCGTGTATTCCACCCCCGGTAATGCGGCACAAATCTGCCCGGTGCGTGATCAGCATTCGCTTCTCACGCGTTTTATATTTATTTCGTTGAATAGCCAGAAATTTCGCCCCTGACACCACATATAGTGTTTCGCTTCGCAAGCAGGGTCAATATGTAGGAAGGAAGAAAAGTGCTTTTTTTGTTTACAAACCGTTAAGAGCCGAAAATTGCTTGAGAAAAAATTTACTTTCATAGAAAAACAGGCATGGATTTTCCTGACTATTTGATCCGGTTTTGCTCTACAATGTTTTGGTCAATGTTAGGAAAAACACGAAACCCCTTTTGGCACAAGGGGTTGGCCAGTTTCGCCAAAAAATTGAAAAAAATTGAGCGCTTGTCGGCTAATCAATGCCATTTTTCACTGAATGATAAAACCACCAGCATTTCCATGCAGAAACTAGCGCATCTTCATTGCAACATTTAAATCATCACGCGCTTTAGTAAGGGCAGCGTCAAAAATGCACTCCCACTCTGCGGCGTTATCCGCCTCAAAAGCACCTGGTGCAAAAAGAATACCACGAGAGGAATTGACCACCACACCCTGGCCATCCATGGCAGCTGTGACAGCATCGGCGGCACTGGCCCCTTGCGCCCCATACCCTGGCACCAAAAACGGGCTGTGCGGTAACGCCAAACGCAAATGACGCGCTTCAACCGGCGCGGTGGCCCCCACCACAACCATCAATGATGACCAGCCGCTTGATAGCCCGCGCCGTTCCCGGGCAAAGGGCGCCAGCGCATCGGCAATATGTTGATAAAGCGGTTTGTCCTCAACAATTAATTCTTCAAAATCTGCCGCCCCCGGATTGGAGGTGCGCACCAGCACAATCACGCCCTTGTCCCGCTCATCAGCCATGCCCAGAAACGGCTCCAGCGTATCCATGCCCATATAGGGATTTACGGTAATGGCATCGCAATGCACCCAGGCATCAGGGCCAAGGTAGGCGCTGGCATAAGCGCTGGCGGTTGAGCCTATATCGCCGCGTTTGGCATCCATAAGCACGATAAGCCCCGCATCACGGGCCTGCGCGCACAAACGCGCCAACACAGCAAGGCCTTCCGGGCCATAGCGTTCAAAAAAAGCAATCTGTGGCTTGATAATACCGCAATGTCCGCCAAGACGTTGCAAAACAGCACTAAAGAAGGCCTCGACACCTACCAGCCCTTGCCCGAAAATTGCCGGGATACTGTTTGGATGAGGGTCAAGCCCGACGCAAAGCGGGCCGTATTTTTGGATGGCCCCGGCCAGTCTGTCACCAAAATGCATGGAATGTTCTCGCGCTTGCAGGTTGTGCGCAGCAGCTTATCCAAAGGCAAGAAATCCGCAAGCCGCCAACAGAGCCAAATATTGCAAGGCATTGGCGCGAATGGCCTGACCGCGTGCTTTGCGAAAATCAACCAGCGCCAGCTCATCGCCCGCCCGGGCGGCATCGCGTGCCTGTTCCAGTGTTGGCGTGATGGACCAGCCTGCCCACAAAAATGCGCACGCCGCAATGATGAGAACCGCAGCACCTGACGTCTGGCCACCAAAGGCGGAGAAGAGCGCCGCAAGGGCGCTAAGAAGTGCAAACAAGTCAAAGGCCCGGGGAAATACCGCCCGGCTCAGTAAAAGAACCGTCTTTGAAGACCCGGCGCGACCAGCGGCAGGCGCGACAAAAAAAGCAAAAAACGACATGGCGCCAAGAATGGCAGCCGTCAAAGATAAAGCGAGCGCGATCAAAACGAACCTCCAGCGTATCATTTCGGCGCGGTTTTGAAGAATTTACGCCGTTTCGCCAGTGACTTCGCAAGTCTTGCGCCGGAATGAACCGGGGTGCCACAGATATGATTTTGGTTTCCCTCATCCTGAGCTTGTTCTATTTCCTCATCCTGAGCTTGCTTTATTACCTCATCCTGAGCTTGCTCTATTTCCTCATCCTGAGCTTGTTCTATTTCCTCATCCTGAGCTTGTCGAAGGATCAGAGGGCGCTGATAATCACCCTTCGACAAGCTCAGGGTGAGGGCCGCTCTTTCTTCTTTGTCATTGCCGGGACAAGTCGGAAACCCTGGGTATGTTGATCACTTCACCCAGTTTTCTTTGGGATTGGCCAGTTGTGCCTCAATGGCGGCGCGGTGTCTGGCGACATTTTCTGCCATGCGCTTTTCCCGTGCCGCAAATTCCGGCGTGTCGCGCAGGTCGTCAAAGGCGGGATTTCGCAAAAATGTATTATCGGCAAAGCCGCGGTCTAAAAACGCATCAATCCAGTCATAAGCCTTTTTGGGTTTATTTTTAACCATCTGCACAATGGCCCCGGCTTGTAATTCTTCCACCAAGAGGTTGTCCACCGGGCCATTCGTGCCAAGATGGGCGTCAAATTTTTCAACCAAAACTTCCGCCTCAGCATCACCCGCGTGCTGGTAAATAAACGCAACACTGGCAAAGGTAGTCAGATAAGACGGGTCGAGTTGTCGTTCCGCCCAGTTAATTTGCGCTTTGCGCGCTTGTATATCAGCATAGGCGGCAGAATAATTACCCATAAAATAAAGGAAAAACCCCTTGATTGCGTTGTCGGGATCAGCATCAAAGAGCGCCAATGCGGAGCTGTTGTCACCACGCAAAAAATAATTGAGCGCCCTGTCGTCGGTTGAACGGGCCACGGCCTCTGCCTTGTCCAGAAGACCGACATACCCATAAATCTCCACAAGAGTGGATTGCACCTGGGCAGCATCCGGGTTCAGGGCTTGCGCATCCTTGTACAGGCTGTGGGCACCAGCGAGATCACCGTCTTCAAACAACATGCTACCCAGCCCGCCCTGCCCAAACGGGCTATCGGGGTTCCATCGCGCAAGGTCCCGATATATCTGTTTTGCCGCGCCTCTATTGCCCAGTGCTAAGTGAACGTCGGCAATATTGGCCAGAATGACGGGGGATAGCGGATCCAGTGCCCGGGCTTTTTGAAATACGATCAGTGCTTTATCAAGATCGCCCAAAGCACTATACGCATTACCTTTCCTAAGAAAAGCATCGGCATAGTTTGGATTCGCGACAATGGCGCGTTCCGCCAGAGCCACCGCCTCTTCAGGGCGTATTTCAGCGTTGGCGAAAAGGGCCGCCGAGGTTAAGGCTTCGGCAGAGTCTGGCGCCAGTTCAAGGGCGCGGGCCACATGAGGTTTGGCCAGAGACAAGCTCTCTTCCTCGCTCATATCCGTATAGTACCTCATAAGAAGGTAGGTATCAGCCAGACCCGCATAAGCCGGGGCAAAACCGGGGTCCAGCGCGATCACCTGTTGGAAACCTTCCACGGCAGCGCGTAACGTATCGGGCAGGCGCTTTATCATTTGCTCTCTGGCACGCAGATAAAGCTCATAGGCCTCTAATGATGCCGTTTTTGCGGCTTCGCTGGTTTGCGCAACAGACAGGCGACCCTTGATATTACCAACGATAGCGGCGGCTATTTCGTCCTGAATGGCGAAGATGTTCTCCGCCGTTAGTGGCCGGTCATAGGTCTCTGACCAGAGGTGTTCGTCATTGGCAGTGTCGATAAGCTGCGCGGTGATGCGCAAGGTAGCTCCGGCCTTGCGGATGCTGCCTTCCAGAATATGGCCCACATTCAATGCCTCGGCGATCTCGTCCATGCTGGCGTCACGATCTTTAAGGGCAAAGGATGAGGTGCGCGAAGCCACCCGCAAACCATCAATGCGCGCCAGTACGTTCAACAGCTCTTCGGATATGCCCTTGGCGAAGTATTCCTGATTGCCTTCTGAGGAGAAATCCTCAAACGGCAGCACGGCGATGGAGGGTCCGGGGGTTGTGTCTGCATCCTTCGAGGTTCCCTCTGATCCTTCGACAAGCTCAGGATGAGGGTTTTCTTCTGCAACCACCCCGACCTTATCCTGAGCTTGACCTCCCACCTCATCCTGAGCTTGACCTCTGACCTTATCCTGAGCTTGACCTCCCACCTCATCCTGAGCTTGACCTCTGACCTTATCCTGAGCTTGACCTCTGACCTTATCCTGAGCTTGACCTCCCACCTCATCCTGAGCTTGTCGAAGGATGGGCGCAGAACGTGTCCCCTGCCAGATGACCAGTGCCGCGACCAGTACGAGCCCGGCAACAATCACATAATCCAGTCTCCGCCCCGTCTTGGCCGTTACACTCTCACCCTCAGCCACAATTTCGGTGCGCTTCATCCCCTCCGGGGTCATTTCAAACGCCCAGGCCAACAGCAAGGCAATCGGGAAACCGATAAGCAGCAAAATAGCAAAAAAGCTGTCTACCCAGTCCGGTAAAGCCAAAGCAGGGGTCATCACCGAGACGACCTGCATCAATATCCAGCCAACCACCGCATAAACACCCGCAACGCGGAAGATATTACGGCGGCGCAGTTCTGTGAAAAGCGTGTTCATCAACGGTGTCCCCACACAGTGTATTCCTGCGTTTGGATGTTCCTACCGCATGACATGGCTGATGGGCAAGTAGAGAAGCGACCAGGGTATGAATGACCAAGAATAAACAACCTGATGTCATTGCCGGGCTTGTCCCGGTAATCCAGCTCTCATTTTGCACTACATCTGGATTGCCTGAACAAGCCCGGCAATGACATTGAGAGAATTATGTTTCAACAGTTTGGACGATCAGGCTTAGCGTAACTCTGTCTTAGGGTCCAAAAGCCCGGGCCGAATACTAATCAGCGGCATCAGCCGTTTTAGCCGTTGATTGCGCATCAGCGGCAGGGCGGCGAACGCGGCGGCGCGGGGTGCGCGCCGGTTTGGCGGGAACTGGCTCAGAGGCCGCCTTGGGGGCAGGGCTGGCTTTTGGTGTGACAACATCCATCGGCCCGGTGCCGCCATTATTATCCGGGGCGGGCGCTGCGGTCTCTGGTTTTGGTGCAGGTTGCCCCTCGGTTTGCTGTGCTGCCGGGGCAGGTTGTTGTTGCGGTTGCTGATTGCGTTCTTGCTGTTTTGCCTTGCGGGCATCGTACTCTGCCTGGCGGGCAGCGCGCTGGGCGGCCTGCTCTTCTTCGCGTTGTTCGCGCTGTTCCTGCTGCGCCCGTATAATTCGAAAATAATGTTCGGCAAACTGAAGGTAGTTTTCAGCCATAACCGGATCACCCGAAAGAGAGGCATCACGGGCCAATTGCTGGTACTTTTCGTGAATGGTGGTAACGGCACCCCGAACTTTAACGCCGGGTCCGTTGCTCTCCATCGCCCTGTTGGGGTTATGAGACTTGTTATGATTGTTATTCCGACTGCGGCCTCTTTGGCGTTTCATGCCTGTTGTCCTTGAAGTTTCTCTTGTTTGCATTAGCTCGGCCCAAATGGCATGGAGCTTTTTCATGCGTTACAATCTGCAATTCAGCAGGGTTATCAGCGCGCACAAACCTTTTCCAAAAAACTCCAGGAATGTGCGTGGTTCAGACGGAAAGTCTTTTGACCTTCGTGCGCCTTGGGTAAGACCCTACCCCCCCTTGTGGTGCATTCCAAGCGTTTTTTGCGGCACAGTTAGCAATGCGTTGCACAAAACACCCTGTCTCGCCCCGCAAGATCAGCAAAAAGGCTTATTTTATTTAAAAAATCATGGCCTTGCGCCAAATCCATTACAGCATCACCCTGATCGGCACCGATCTCGAAAATAAACCGCGCACCGGGTTTAAGGTAGTGCGCCATCAAGGGAAGAAGTGCGCGATAGGCATCCAGACCGTCCGCACCGCCATCAAGGGCCAGCATTGGCTCGAACTGTCTGACCTCCGGCTCCAGCGTCTCAATAACATCGCTCACAATATAGGGCGGGTTGGAGACCACCAGATCAAACGGGGCGTATGCCAGGGCGCTATCCCAATTGCCCTGAATAAATTCTGCCCGGTCATCAAGTTTCAGGTTTTCGGCATTGGCCCTGGCGACGGCAAGTGCGGCAGGTGAAAGGTCAACGCCCACACCTTTGGTATTTGGGCATTCAGCCAGTAACGCCAGCAAAATCGCGCCGGACCCGGTACCAAGGTCAAGAATATGCGCCGGTTTCGGCCCCAGAGTTTCAAGCGCAATTTCCACAAGACGCTCGGTCTCCGGGCGCGGGGTCAGCACGTCCTTGCTGACCTTCAAATCCAGCGACCAAAACCCCCACTCGCTTAAGATATGAGACAAGGGCTCGCGGGCTTCGCGACGCGCGCACATAGCTTCAAGCTGTGCAGCCTGCGCATTATCAAGAGACTGGTCCGGGTCCAGCCAGTGACCAGAAGCCTCAGTGTTGAACAGCGCATCCAGCATATGGCGAGCCTCAATCGGGGCTTCTTTAATGCCGGCATCATGCAAGCGATCTGTCACAGTACGCCGCACAATGGCCAGTTTTGCCCCGGCCCATGAGGGCGTATCTGCGATCACGAAAGGTTCTCGTCTTCCATAGCGGCCAGCTTCGCGGCCTGATCTTCGGCCAATAGCGCATCAATAACCTCGCCCAGCGCTTCACCGGCGATAACCTTGCCCAGATTATAAAGTGTCAAATTGATCCGGTGATCGGTTACGCGCCCTTGCGGAAAATTATAGGTGCGAATGCGCTCCGAGCGATCGCCAGAACCAATTTGTCCTTTACGGTCTGCGGCCCGGATAGAATCCACCCGTTGCCTCTCGCGCTCATAAAGCCGCGCCCGCAGCACCATCATCGCTTTTGCCCGGTTCTTGTGTTGGGATTTTTCGTCCTGTTGAGAAACCACCACACCTGTAGGTATATGAGTAATGCGTACCGCTGAATCGGTGGTGTTTACCGACTGCCCCCCCGGCCCGGATGCGCGAAATACGTCCACACGCAGATCACTGTCGGCGATCTGAATATCCACATCTTCGGGTTCGGGTAAAACCGCCACAGTGGCTGCCGAGGTATGTATGCGCCCTTGCGTTTCCGTATCGGGAACCCTTTGCACCCGGTGTACACCGGATTCAAATTTCAAACGCCCAAAGGTGTTATCGCCCTTGATCGAGGCAATGACCTCTTTATAGCCGCCCATTTCACCGTCGGAAGCCGAAACCAGTTCCATCTTCCAGCCCTGAAGCTGGGCGTAGCGTTGATACATGCGAAAGAGATCACCGGCGAACAAGGCCGCCTCATCCCCGCCGGTACCCGCACGCACCTCCAGCATCACCGGGGCCGCATCATCCTTGTCCTTGGGCAGCAACAATATCTGCATGGCGCGTTCGCGTTCCGGCAATTTTGCTTTTAGCTCATCAAGTTCTTCGCGCATCATGGCCAGCATCTCGGCATCTTCACCGCCTTCGGTGACCATGCTTTGCATATCGGCCAGCTCACTACGCAGGGTATTCAGCTCACGCGCCGCTTCGGCGACTGGCTGCAAGGCGGCATGTTCCTTGGCCAGAGCGACGATCTCGGTGCCATCTGTGGCAGCACCCATGCGCGCCTCGATCTGCTCAAAGCGATCAATAACCATATCCAGACGGGTTTGGGGAATGTGGGCCATATTATTCCTTGGCCTCGCGTAGGCTGGCAGCGCGCGCTTCAACCAGTTCTATAATATGTTCAACCATGGTTTCATTACTGCGTTTATGATCTGTTTTGCCAGCAAGATAGACCATGCCATGACCGGCACCGCCGCCGGTATATCCAATATCGGTATAGGCCGCTTCGCCGGGTCCGTTAACCACGCACCCGATAATGGACAAGGACACTGGCTCGGCTATATGGGCCAGGCGCTCCTCCAAAGTTTGCACCGTCTTAATCACATCAAAGCCCTGACGAGAGCAGGACGGGCAGGCGATGATATTCACCCCTCGGGAACGTAAATTTAGTGATTTAAGAATATCAAAGCCAACCTTGATCTCTTCCACCGGGTCCGCCGACAGCGACACCCGTATGGTGTCGCCAATACCAGACCAGAGCAACATACCCAGACCGATAGACGATTTCACCGTGCCGGTGCGCAAGCCCCCGGCCTCGGTAATGCCAATGTGCAGCGGGCAGTCAATGGCGGTGGCAAGCTGCTGATAAGCAGCAACAGTCAAAAACGGATCCGAGGCCTTTACCGAGATTTTATAGTCACGAAAATCATGATCTTCCAAAATAGCCGCATGACGCAGTGCGCTTTCCACCATGGCTTCCGGGCAAGGCTCGCCATAGCGCTCAAGCAGTTCCCGCTCAAGTGAACCACCGTTAACGCCGATACGTATGGAACAGCCATGATCCTTGGCAGCCTGAACAACATCGCGGACACGATCATCACTGCCAATATTGCCAGGATTAATGCGCAGGCAGGCTGCCCCGGCTTTGGCAGCCTCAATGGCGCGTTTGTAATGAAAATGAATATCGGCCACAATTGGCACGCTGGCGGCACGGGTAATGGCCCTTAACCCTTGTGTCGATTCCACATCAGGGCAGGAAATGCGGATAATATCCGCCCCGGCTTCTTCCAGCGCACACACTTGTTTCAAAGTTGCCGCAACATCAGGCGTCGGCGTGTTGGTCATGGATTGTACGCTAATGGGGGCATCACCCCCAACAGGAACATCACCAACCATGATTTGACGCGAGACGCGCCGTTCAATTGCGCGCCAGGGACGAAGCGCACTCATGGCGTCAGTCATCGCAATACTGCCCAGTTTCAATTTAAGGTGATGTCAGGTTTGGCTCGTGTAAGGGCTGTCGTCAACTGTCATCAAGGCTGATATGTGAGCCGGGAAGGTTTGGTACGCTGTTCAGGTCTTGGGATTTTGCCCAACCTTCCAGCGCTTCAGGCACCGCAGGGACCGCAGCCATTGATTGGGACGGGGCCCGTAAGCCATACCATGTTGCCAGGCTAAGGGCACAGACAACCACCAAAACAATGCCGGTACCCCGTGGCAAACGAAAATCTACCCATGCCGGTGCCGGGCGTGGTGACAGATCACCCAATGGCGACAGACCATCATAAAACTGCGTTTTAAAATCGCTGACCATTTCATCAGCCTGCAGGCCAAGATGGTTCGCATAGCACCGCACAAAACCAAGTGCATAGGCACGAGGCGGCAATGCTGCCCTGTCCATGGATTCTATAGCTTCCAGGTATTCACTGTTGATTTTGGTCGCCGAAGCAACATCATGAAGGCTGAGGTCAGCGCGCAGACGCGCAAGTTTCAATGTGTCACCAACGCCATGAGAAGCGGTTTCAACCGCATTGTCCATGTCAGTCTGATGCAGGATCGCCCCCGAAGCGTCCATTATAATATCCCTTCAAATCAACGTTATAACCCGAATCACAGAAATAAAAGGGTTTTTTCAACGCGATATTTTTGCCGCAATCAACATAAAAACCCAAGTTTCGTCCAAGATCAAGAAGATTTCCTAAATATGTTTACCCAAATGCAGACGGATTACAAAGAAAGTCCCTTGACCTGTGCATAGGCCATCAGGTTTTCTCTCACTCGCGCCTGCGGTTCCACGACCCATTTTGCAAGTTTGGTGCCAAGGTCTTTTTGATCCAAAGAGAGAATCATCCGCTTTATCGGACCTATGGCTGCGGGCGGAATGGAAAGTTCGGTAAAACCCAGGGCAATCAGTATTGCCGCTTCTACGCTTTGCCCGGCTATTTCTCCACAAACTGAAACCGGGCGTTTTGCTTTGCGGCATATAGTGGCAACATGCCCCAACATATTTAAACTTCCCGGATTGAGGATGTCATAACGCTCTGCCACTCTGGGGTTTTCACGATCAGCAGCAAAGAAATATTGCATCAAATCATTTGCCCCTACCGAAACAAAGTCGGCTTCCTTAAGCAAGCCTTCAAGTTGCCAGACAATAGCGGGCGTCTCGACCATGGAGCCCACGCGTACCTTTGCCGGCATCTCATAGCCGAAACGTGTCATGCGTTTGATCTCTTCATCCAGCAAATTCCGCGCAATACGAAACTCCGTCAAAGTGGTAATCAAGGGGAACATGATGTTCAGTTCCCGTCCGCCGGTGGCATCAATGAGAGCGCGAAACTGGTAACGCAGCAGGCCAGGGCGATCGATTGCCATACGCATGGCTCGCCATCCCAGAGCAGGGTTGCTTTCGCGTTCATGGGCGACGTAGGGAAGAATTTTGTCGCCGCCAAGATCAAGGGTGCGAAAAACAACCGGGCGTGTTCCTGCAGCATCCAAAACAGCCCGATAAAGTTGGGCCTGTTCATTGAGACGGGGTAAGTGATCAGAAAGCAAAAATTGAAATTCAGTACGGAACAAGCCAATGCCTTCAGCACCGGATTCTTCCAATTGTGGCAGGTCAACCCGCAATCCGGCATTCATGGTAAGCGTAATGCGCTGACCATCTCTGGTGCGGGCGGGTTTTTCACGTAATCGCGCATAGGTGGCCCGGCGCTGGCGGCGTTCATCAACGCGTACCCGAAAAAGGTCTTCTGTATCTGTATCGGGGCGAATGGAAACAATACCTTCCTCGGCATTCACCATAATCGTATCATCAGGGCTGATGCGATCCAGCAGCCCGGTTACCTGTCCCACAACCGGCAAACGCAATGCCCGTGCCACGATGGCAGCATGGGAGGTGGGCGAGCCTTCCTCCAGCACCAGCGCTTTCAGGCGGGACCGATCCAGCTCAAGAAGTTCTGCCGGACCAATTGTCCGGGCAATGAGAACAGCATCTTCTGGTAATTCCACCAGTTCATCAACGGCACCAAGATGACGCAGTAATCGATTGGCCAAGTCCTCCAGATCATGCAGACGTTCGCGCAAATATGGGTCTTTGGCGCTCAGCAAACGTGCACGATGTTCCCCGCGCACACGCTCAACAGCGGCCTCAGCACTCAGGCCAGAGCCAGCGGCCTCGCATAAACGGTCCAGCCAACCCTGATCATTGGCAAACATACGGTAGGCTTCCAGAACCTCCCGTGATGGTCCGCCAAGACGATTTCCCTTACCTTGGTACAGAGCATCCACGGCATGCCGCAACTCTGTGATCGCTGTTAGTAACCGTGTTTTTTCTGCCTCCGGGTCTTCGGCAATGAGTATGGTTTTTAATCTAGCCGGATCGTGCAATACAGCGCTGCCAACAGCCAAACCATCAGAAATACGCCGCCCCGACAAAGTTTCTGCCCGGCTGGGGCGCAGAGCAACATTTTCAAGCTCATGGGCGGTGAGAAGGTCGCCTGAAGATACAATTTCAGCCAGAATCATGGAGACGTTTTGCAAAGCTTCTATATCATCATTGCTATAATGCCGGGCTTCGCGGCTTTGCACTGCCAGCACGCCAAGCAAACGTCCTCCGCGCAAAACCGGAACGCCAAGAAAGCCGTGGAACGGATCTTCTGCTGTTTCCGGATGAAAAGAAAAAGCTGGATGTGATGGTGCTTCGGTTAAGTTAAGTGGCCGGGCGAGGCGTACAATCTCACCGACCAGCCCCTCACCGGCACCAAGCCGGGTAATGTGGACAGCGTTCGGGTCCAGGCCATACGTTGCCCACAATTCCATGCTGGTATCCGGGCGACGTAAATAGAGTGAACACACGTCTGCGTGCAGATTTGATGCAATGGCTTTAACCAGTGCATCAAGACGGTATTGCGCCGTACCTTCTGCCGCCATAATTTTGCGAATATGACTGAGCAGTTTGCGATGCCCGGGATGTCGATTTGAGTCTGGCAAAATTACGTCCTGTCCAGATCAAAGGCGTTGTGCAAAGCACGAACAGCAACTTCCACATGATCAGCGGGGATCAATGCGCTGATACGTGTTTCCGATGTTGCCACAGCCCCGATCGAAATACCTTTTGTATAGAGAGCTTCAAACATTGTATGTGCCATTTTCGTTTGTGAACGCAGTCCGATACCAATCACTGATACCTTGGCCATTTCCTGATCAAGTTGAACATCCTGAAACACAAGATTATGACAGGGATTGGTCAGAAGGTCCAAAGCCTCCTGTGCATCAGCGCGGCGTAATGAAAAAACCAGTGTACTTTCACCGGCCCTTTTACCAGGGCTTTGCACGATCAGGTCAATTTGTAAGCCAGCTCTACTTAAAACGGCAAAAACATCCTTTAGGGCTTTTGGCCCGGTCGGCATGGCATGTACCATAATTCGGGCTTCATCGCGGCTGTAACTAACGGCACGGACTATGGCGCGCTCCAGACCAGCTTGCTGATCAATCATTGTCCCTGTGGTTAGCTCATCACCGTCATGAAAGCTGGAACAAATTCGCAAAACCACCTTTTCTGCCATCGCCAGTTCAACCGAGCGGCTTTGCATTACCTTTGCCCCTTGCGAGGCCATTTCCAAAAGTTCGTCATAACTGAGGCGTTTGATTGGTTTGGCATGTGTTTCTATGCGTGGATCTGCACTGTAAACACCCTGGACGTCCGTATAAATTTCGCACGCCTCTGCTTTTAATGCGGCGGCCAGCGCGACGGCGCTAAGGTCAGAGCCACCTCGGCCCAGCGTGGTGATGCGCCCGTCCGGGCCAAGCCCCTGAAAGCCCGCAATAACGGCAATTGTACCTGTATCAATAAGTTTACCAAGACATGTTGCATCGACATTCTGAATTTTAGCCTGACCGTGCTTTTCATTTGTTAAAACACCAGCCTGCCACCCGGTAAGTGAACGTGCATCCAACCCTTGTCTGCGTAAAGCCATCGCCAGAAGCGCCGCATTGATTTGCTCACCGGCGGCCAGCACAGCATCACCTTCATCAGGCCATTGTTCTTTTGGGTCAGCTTTTTTTACGTCCTGAGATAATTGATCTGTCATGCCAGCGGGGGCCGAAACCACTACAGCCAGACTGACGCCCTGTTTATACCTGGCCGCAATGAGTGCGGCACAGGCATCCAGTCTCGACTGATCTGCACTGGACGTGCCACCAAATTTCATCACCAGACGTTTCATCTGCGCCCTGTTCGTGCCTGTCATGTCGGTGTAGGTAAGGGGCAGAAACGCAAACGTCTAGGGTTCCTGTTCATGTCTCGACCGTCCAGCGCCACCTCTTCACGCACCATCAGCATCGATCCTGATGAAGTTGCTAAATTCACAGCCATGGCCGCAGAATGGTGGGATCCACATGGCAAGTTTCGTCCCCTGCACCAGTTTAATCCGGTACGCCTGCGCTTTATTCGTGATACCATTACTGATCATTTCGGGCTCAGCGCAAATGTGCGCAAACCATTTGAGAACTTACGGATTTTGGACATCGGGTGCGGCGGCGGGTTGCTGAGTGAGCCCATGTGCCGCCTTGGTGCCAACATGGTCAGTGTTGATGCCTCCGGTGCCAACATAAATACCGCCAAAATTCATGCGCAAGAGCAAGGGCTTGGCATTGATTATCGTCATGGAGCGGCAGAAAACCTGTTACCGGGCGATGCGAACAGTTTTGATGCGATCCTGAATATGGAAGTGATCGAGCACACGGCAAATCCTGCGCAATTTCTACAATCCTGTACGGCACTATTGCGGCCCGGCGGCGTGATGATTATTGCCACCATAAACCGCACTCCCAAAGCCCGGCTTTTAGCGATTTCCATGGCTGAACGAGTGCTACGCTGGCTACCCGCAGGAACTCATGATTATGAGAAACTGGTAAAACCACAGGAAATTCGCACCCCGCTGGAGGAGGTCGGTATACAGGTTACCGGCCCCTTCGGGGTAAGTTACAACCCGCTTGGTGGCAATTGGCGCCTGAGCCGCGACAGTGCTGTTAATTATATGATGGTCGCCAAAAAAGAAGTTTAGGCGTAATTTCAGGCCTTGCCAGCAGGTGTGCCAATTGCGTCGCCTTGAGCTGGGTTTTTCATTTCCTGGGTAACCAGACGCTGCCAGTTAGCCTGAGAGAGCATTTGCGCATAAACAGCCATCAAGCCTCCATTGTCGCGCAATTCCATAATTTTCTCAGCAGGCAGTTTATTGAGTTTTTCCTGGGACAAGCCAACAAATTCACCAATTTTTTGTTGAACGACGGATTTACCATCTTCGCCCTGTTGCGGGATGGTAACATCCTGTGTCTCGAACAAATCAAGATCAGTCATGACCTTGATGAAGTTGCGGGCACCTTGTGTTTCCATTTCATAGTTTTGTATGAACTCAATGGCGCGATTGGTGAAGTCAGACGGTTTCCCATCAACAAAAAATGGTTGTTCTGGGTTTTCAGTTACAACCGAGGCTTCACGGTCAATACAAACCATCAGGTTTTCCTGGTCACCATTATTAGTGGCAGGAACAAACGGATAGCGACGGAGAAAACCAGGAACATAAGCACCATCTGCCATTAGCCCGTCTGCATCAATATACGCATTATGATCTTTTTGCAGACCCATAACCACGGCAGGCGTGCGTTCCGTGCCGGCAAAGATAATTGGATAGCAGAGCGCGGAGGTGGCAAACTCAGCAACAGTAATGGGAATAAGCTGCGTACCTTTTGCAAAGGCAAAGGGCGTTTTGGTGTCAGACGTAATGCCCAGTTTGCCATGGACATCGCTGTTTAGCGGTTCTGGCTTTTTGTAAAAAAGAAGATTGCCTGTGGTTTCAATCGTACCAGTATTGGTGTCCGCCATAATATTCCCCAAATGAGTTGTGGTCTGTGCAGCGGGCGTCTTACCGGATCATATCTTGTCTGCCAACTGTGCACATGTATATAGTTGTCTGTGGACGCATAAAAAAACCGGCTCATGCCTTACACAAACCGGCTTTCTATAAAATTCGATATGGATCAGAAGCGGCGGCCAACCCCAATACCCACAATCCACGGGTCAAGGTCTACGTCAGCATTGACTATGCCAAGTCCACCGGCATCAATTCTGACATCGGTGTTCAGGAATATTTTCTTGACATCGAAATTCCAGAACCAGTCATCATTGATATCAACATCAACACCTGCGTTCAGAGCCAAGCCAATTTTGTCCTTATAATGAATGTTGGCCAGAGGTGATGTATTGGGCAGACCTGAACTGTAGGTCACGGTATAATTCACCCCGGCCCCAATATAAGGGTTGATCATAGCATCAGGCGCAAAATGATACTGCAATACCAAAGTTGGTGGCAGCAACCACACATCTCCCAGATCAAGATTACCCAAAGCCGTGGCCTTGGCCGATACATCATGATTGGTCGTGGCCAGAACCAGTTCCATTGAGACATTGTCATTAAAGAAATAAGAAATATCCAGCTCAGGTACATAGGCCTGATCTACTGAGGCTCGTCCACCAATGGGTGAAACTACTGAATCCACATCAGGCAATACGGCAATGGCACGCACCCGCACCTGCCACGGCCCATCCTGGGCCACGGCAATGCCAGAACTTAAAAATGTTGCGGCCAGAGCCGCAATAGCGATTTTAGAAAATTGCATCGCCTATCTCCCTATCTATGCAGTCAGCCCAGTCATCTGGAGCCGTTCATCCTGTCACATCGCATTACCACATAACTAATGTGGGTAATAGCGGCAGGTTGTCGCATGTGGAAATGAAGAAACTAATAAGTCAGGATTAAAAATCCGCCACTACACGCGCTCTTAATGAGCGCCCGGCGGCAGGTACCCGTTGTTTGAGGAAGGAGGCATGGGTGCGATGAACCGCATTGGTAAGGTTATCCAGTTTAAAAACCAGGCGTACACCTTCCTTGGCGGCTATCGGCCTTATCGTGGTGCTTAGGTTAATGATCGTCGAACCTTTGGTTGAGGTTTCAAAAGCTGCTGTTCTGGTTTGATGATTGGTCCAGATGAACTCGGCACGGCTTTTAACCCTGCCGGCAAGAAGTGTAAGTCCACTGGTGATTTCCAATGGTGGTATGCGGGGAAGGTTGCCAAAGCTGTCAGCACGGGCCCGCACATATTCCAGTGCAGCATCCCCATCCAGGTTCCATGAACCTTGTGTCCACAAATGCCGCTCAACAGAAATTTCTGTGCCATAAAGTTTGGCGTTGTCTTGTAGATAAACAAACTCTGTCAGCCCATCAATGGTAGCCCCGGTTGGGCTGAGAAAAACAAAGTTGTCAAAATTGGAATGAAAAAGATTGATGTGCGTATCCCAGCCTTTGGCATGGAAGCGGGCAATGCCCTCAAATGACAAGGCGCTTTCCTTTTTTAAGGCAGGGTTGCCGTGCTCAAACGTACTTTCTGCCAAATGCGGCCCATCAGAGAACAGTTCAATATCTGTAGGCGCCCGCTCTGTTCGTGAAGCAGACAGAGACAAGAATATATCAGCGCCCGGGCGCACAAAAGCCCCCCCTGAAAAACTGGTCGTGGTAAAGTCGCGTACGGCAAAATCAGTGCGCAAATTGCGTGTTTCTATACGTCCGCCAACTTCCACCCCCCAGGTTTTATAGTCGAGACGCTCGGCGATAAAGGCACCCAGATTGCGTGTTCTCGTTTTAGGTAAAAAGGCTTCATCACCCAGGGCTGAAAATGTTCGGCGCACGGCATCAAACCCTAATGAGCCGGACCACCCTCCGATCTCACCTTGCCGGACGCGAGAGCGCATTTCCCAGCCTTCATTATCAAAGCGCGTGCCAATAGTGCCATCTTCCAGCTCAAAATGTCGGTAGTCCGAAATACCAAAATCAACGCTGAACTGATCGAATGCAGCAAAAGGAAGGTCGGTGACGGTGCGTGCATCAAGGCGCGTTTGCGCCATATCAATGCGTGCGGCTTCTTCCTGTGGCAAACCATAATTGGCTGTACTGCGCTTTAAAGAAACGCCGCTAAACCCCCAATTGCCCACATAAGAACCGCCAAGCGCTCGGGTGTTGAATGTCAGATCTGAATTGGGCAAGCGGCCTTGGGGACCATCCCCTTCAATAGCCCGCAATGCCGGTGTGCGGGCAAAACCGGGAATACGCTCGACCCCGCTATGGCGGTGTACTGCCTCCGCATTAAAGACCAATGGCCCGGCGTTGGTGCGCAAACGTAAAGCTTCGACATTACCGCCATCTACAGAAGAAACACCAGCTACCAGCCGACCCTCTATGGTGGCATCCAGCCGTGTTTCAGGAATGCGGCCATCAATGACATTAACCACCCCGCCAATGGCGTTACCACCATAGACAATCGCGGCTGGCCCACGGACCACTTCGATCCTTGTGGCCTCAAGGGCTTCGGCAGCAACGGCATGATCCGGACTGGCCGTTGAGGCATCCATAATGCCCACGCCATTAATCAGCATTCTTACACGATCACCGCCAAGTCCGCGAATGATCGGGCGACTGGCAGCAGGTCCAAAAGCTGTTGTAGACACCCCTGCCATGGAATCCAGTACATCGCCGAGACCTGCGGAGGCATCTTCAGCAAGAGCACTTTGCCCCATCACTGTCACGCCTTGCAACAGCTCATCGGCGCGTGCACCAACCGGTGATGCCGTAACAATAATGGTTTCTTCTTCTGCATTTGCCTTTTGGTTATTCACCACGCTGTCCGGGGTTTGTGCCAGGGCAAAGCTAGTGAAACCGAGGGCAAAGCCGGCACTAAAAATAAAAATTTTAACACGCATAAACGTCATTATTAGAAGCCTAAACCAATACCCATTATATAGGCAAAGCGCCCATTCCGGATGTGATAACATAACAAAATGCAAAAAAACAAGTGTACTTTCTGTTAGATTGTGGCTCACTTCTGGTGGGTCAAACTCAGGCTCTGGTTACAAGGTGACATCGATAGTGGAGCTGCTATCCTGATTCTACGGGAGAAGACATGAACGCACCAGACATACTTGAAGACGCCGAACGCCATTGTAGCAAAACCGGAGTGCGCCTTACGCCGTTAAGGCGGCGCGTGCTGGAATTGGTGGCCCGTGCCAATGCGCCGGTAAAGGCCTATGATTTATTGTCTCAAATTGACCGTGCCAACGCCAGTGCCAAACCACCTACTGTTTATCGCGCCCTTGATTTTCTCATTGATGCCGGTTTGGTTCACCGGGTTGAAGCCCTCAATGCCTTTGTTGCCTGTCCGCAAGCCGGGCATGGCCATGCGGCGGTTCTCTACATTTGTGAAGCGTGCACCAAAGTCACAGAAGTGCAGGGTGCGCGTCCCGGTCAGGAGCACAAACCCCGCAGTTTTACCGTCAAGCGTAGCGTCATAGAGCATTATGGGCGGTGTGCGAATTGCCAATAAGCTAAAATTTGTACGCCGACATTTACCTGATTTTCAGCATTCTTGTATATGACCTTCCACAAACAATAAGACGCGAAAAGCGCACGGGGATGGAAATGGTCAGAAAACAGCAGTATCCTGATGTTCGGGTTTTACTTGTCGAGCGGCAATCACAAAATTCATCGCTCTATCAGTTTGCCCTTGAAGATATGGGCTTTGGGAAGATTATATTGGCTTCCAACACCGAAGAAGCGCTTGATCAAATGTATTTTAATGGTCCTAGCCTGATTATTCTAGGTGACGACCTTACGCCCAAACCGGTTGATGAATTTTTGCAGGATATTCGGTCTGGAAATACTGGCGCTGTCAAAGATGTGCCCGTCATAGTCATTAGCTCAAAGAAAACCAAAGCGGCGATTGAAGCCATACGTGATAGCGGTGTGACAGAAGTTGTCAGCATGCCGCTTTCAGCAAAAAGTCTGCGTTTGCGGGTCGACGCAGCCCTGAAAGCTTCTCGTGAATTTATTGATACAGAGGTTTATCAAGGACCAAGTCGCCGTCGTCGTCATGTTGAGAATGACAAGACCGGTAAACGCCGTATCAAAGACCAGATTGGCGAGCATATTGAAATATAAATGCCAGCAGCCCTAGCGGCACTGCATAACCTTGCCAAAGCGTTCAAAACATTCCTCTGAAGCACCAAGCGCCCCGGGTACCAGCCCGGTGAGCGAAATAAACCCGTGCGGCATGGCCTTGAAATGAAGACTTTGCACAGCAATACCCGCAGCGGTAAGTTTATCGGCATAGGCACGGCCCTCAGCCTTTAAGGGGTCCAACCCGGCGGTAATCATCAGTGTTGGTGGGACGCCCTGAAAATTATTGCAAAATAATGGAGACAGGCGGGGGTCTGCCGGGTCCGCATCGGCCACATAAAGAGTGCGAATAGCGGTTAGCGCCTGGCTACTTAGCACATGGCCATCCGGTGATTTTCTTTGCTTTGATTTAATTTCCACCAATTGCAGTAAAGGAAAAATCAGTAATTGCCCCGCAAGAGACAGTCCTTCTTCGCGCGCATAATGGGTTAGCCAGGCGGCAAGAGTGCCCCCGGCTGAATCGCCGCCAACAGCAATACGGTTTACGTCCATGTCCAGATTATCAGCGTTTTCCATGACCCATTTTAGCGCGTGCTGTGCATCATCATGAGCTGCTGGAAAAGGGTGTTCCGGGGCAAGGCGGTAGTCCACCGAAAGTACCCGCAAACGTGAATGCGCAGCCAGACGCCGACAGGCGCTATCATAACTGGCCACATCCCCGACAATAAAACCGCCACCATGAAAATAAAGCAGTCCTGGACCCGGAGCCACGCCGGCACCCAGTGGCGTATAAAGGCGGGCTGGAATGGTTCCCTCAGGTGAGGGAATACTTACCGCACGGACAGTGGCAATGGGTGGTGCGGGTTTTTGCCAATTGTCTTTTCCACCAGCAATGGCGGTGCGGGCAAAGGCTACGGCGTGCGCCGGCGTATCCGTGGAAAATCGCGTCACGGCTTTGTCAAAAAGGTCGCGAAAATACTTGTCCATAGTTTTCAGTTAGCGGCCTTGCTGCTTCTGGTCAATGCAAAGACAAGCCCTGGTCGCGCTGAATACGCCCATCCAGCGCATCCTCAATGACAGACTGCAACGCCAACCACGCACTGGTCCGTGGCTCATCCCCCAGGGCGCGCATTTCATCAACGGCCTGCCCGGCTAATACCGCAGCGTTATCGCCATGCCGGTCAACCATGGTAAAAGCCATAAAACACAAGTCATTTGGACTGATCGACATGAACGGTTTCCTTCTGCGTGCCCTTTCACAGTTAAAATGCAAAAGTCGGGCGGTAATACCCCCCTTTATAGAGGGCATCGTAAGTAGAACGGTTATGCGGCTATGGACATGTCCATGGCCGATTTCTGTTTTGGCGTGATACCGCCGATAGCCATATTGGGTCTTTCGTTATTGTAAGTCCAGAGCCAGT
>JAJFFS010000013.1 GCA_021776515.1 Robiginitomaculum sp.
GGAAATGGTGATGCCTGGCGATAATGTTAATGTGAATGTCGAGCTGATTCAGCCGATTGCCATGGAAGAGAAACTACGTTTTGCTATCCGTGAAGGTGGCCGCACTGTCGGCGCCGGCGTGGTCAGCAAAATTATCGAATAGGCGCAGGAGACTGTGCTTGCGGCTAGGGGTGTAGCTCAGTTGGTAGAGCATCGGTCTCCAAAACCGAGGGTCGTGGGTTCGAGTCCCTCCGCCCCTGCCAGTCGCAGGACGTTTAATCGGGCATAACGGCCCACAGTGAGGACCACAATATGGCGCAAGCCGGAACAAAGAAACGGACTAACCCGGTTGCTCTTGTGCGCGAAGTACGCCAAGAGGGCCGCAAAGTTACGTGGACAACCTGGAAAGAAACGCTGGTGACGTCAATTATGGTGTTTATCATGGTGGCCTTGGCGGCCGGGTTTTTCTTTATTGTGGATATGACGATCAGCAGTGCAGTCAAATTTATTCTGGCGCTGGGAGCTTAAATAATGGCCGAAGCAAAATGGTATATTGTCAACGCCTATTCCAACTTTGAGAAAAAGGTGGCCGAGGCGATCAAGATCGAGGCCAGGAACAAGGACATTGAAGACCTTTTTGAAGAAATCCTTGTGCCGACCGAAGAGGTTATTGAAGTACGTCGTGGCCGCAAGATAACGTCTGAACGCAAGTTTTTTCCGGGCTATGTACTGGTTAAGATGGTGATGACTGACGAGGCCTACCATCTGGTCAAAAATACGCCAAAAGTTACCGGGTTTTTGGGGCAGGGGAATACACCTTTGCCAGTATCAGATGCTGAGGTTGCGCGTATTGTTGGTCAGGTCGAAGAAGGGGTGGAGCGTCCGCGCTCAACCATCATCTTTGATATTGGCGAGAAAGTAAAAGTGCTCGACGGACCTTTCCAGTCTTTTGAAGGATTGGTTGAAGAAGTTGATGAAGAACAGGCCAGGCTCAAGGTTGCCGTATCGATTTTCGGTCGGGCAACCCCGGTAGAGCTGGAATATGAACAGGTAGAAAAGCTCTAGGGCTTTTCTATTATAACCCGTGTGGGAGGCATGCCGGCAAGACCATCGGCCTGCCGCACCACGCAACTTTTAGCCCAGCCAGGGCAATGGAGTGAAACATGGCGAAGAAAATAGACGGCTATATCAAGCTGCAAGTTCCCGCTGGTGCGGCCAATCCGGCCCCGCCAATTGGCCCGGCCCTGGGTCAGCGCGGTGTTAATATTATGGAATTTTGCAAGGCATTTAACGCCAAGACCCAGGAATTGGAAAAAAGCATGCCAATTCCGACCATTATTACGGTCTATGCGGATAAATCCTTTACCTTTGAAACGAAAACCCCACCGGCCAGCTTTTATCTGAAAAAAGCGGCCAAACTGGACAAAGGCGGCACTGAGCCAGGCCGGACAGTTGCGGCGACGGTTACCATGGCGCAATGCCGGGAAATCGCCGAAGCTAAAATGGTAGACTTGAATGCGGTTGATCTGGATGCGGCACAGAAAATTATTGCTGGTTCTGCGCGTTCAATGGGCTTTGAGGTTACGGAGTAAATCATGGCAAAGGTTGGAAAAAGAACAAAAGCGGCTGCGGCTAATATTGATCGTAAAACCCGGTATTCTGTTGAAGATGCTGTGGCTCTGGTCAAGAAAAATGCTACGGCAAAATTCGATGAAACTATCGAAGTGTCTATGAATTTGGGTATTGACCCTCGCCATGCGGACCAGATGGTTCGTGGTGTGGTGCCTCTGCCTAATGGCACCGGGCGCTCTGTGCGGGTTGCGGTTTTTGCCAAAGATGCCAAAGCCGAAGAAGCCAAAAAGGCTGGTGCTGATATTGTCGGTGCCGAGGATCTGATGGAACAGATTCAAAACGGTGAGATCAATTTTGATAAAGTGATCGCCACGCCAGATATGATGCCACTGGTTGGCCGTCTGGGTAAAATTCTTGGGCCAAGAGGCATGATGCCTAACCCCAAGGTTGGCACAGTTACGCCTAATGTTGGCAAGGCCATTGAGGATAGCAAAGGTGGTGCGGTTGAATTTCGCGCTGAAAAAGCCGGTGTGATCCATGCTGGTGTTGGCAAAGCAAGTTTTGATGAAAAAGCATTACTGGAAAATGTTCGCGCATTTCTGAATGCCGTGTTTAAGGCCAAACCTTCGGGTGCCAAGGGTACGTTTGTCAAAAAAATAGCGCTTAGTTCCACTATGGGACCGGGCGTGATTATTGATGTGGCTAGCGCTTCATCGCAATAAGTTTTCAGGAATCCGGGCTTTGGCCCGGTTAGGTGGCCTGTTTGTATTTTTCGCAGTCCGCCGCCCTGTCCGAGACCGTAGGGGCCATTAAACTGGCTTAAAATTCCCCTGCGCAGACAGAGTAAGAGAGGTATTCGCTTTCGCAAGATAGCGGCAACCGTTCGAGCCCTGGGACAGGCAGTCTTGCACCGGCAGGTGCGTGGCAGAGATGCCGCGAAACCAATGGTGCTTAACTGGGCAGCTTCGCTGCTCGAAACGGGAGACCGCAATGGAAAAAGCTCAAAAGAGCAAAATGGTCGACACGCTGGAAGGCATGTTCGACAACGCCGGGGTGGTGGTAGTTACTCACTATGCCGGTCTTACTGTTGCGGAAATGACGCAATTGCGCACCCAGCTTCGTGAAGTTGGTGGGCAGTTAAAGGTTGTCAAGAATCGTTTGGTAAAGCGCGCTTTGGCGGGCAAACCAGGCGAACCAGCGTCCACTATGTTTAGCGGACCTGTGGCCATAGCGTATTCAGATGATCCGGTTGCTGCCCCCAAGGCAGCTATGGATTTTGCCAAAAAGAATGAAAAGCTCGTTCTGATTGGTGGCTGGATGGGTGATCAGCTTCTTGACGAGGCAGGTGTGAAGTCTCTGGCGGCGTTGCCGTCTCTGGATCAACTTCGCGGCAAGCTTGTGGGTCTGTTGCAGGCACCAGCGACCAAGGTCGCCGGCGTTGTACAGGCACCAGCTGGCCAACTCGCTCGGGTTCTCAAGGCATACGCCGACAAGGCCGCTTAACCGTCATTCTTCGCAACTCTATCCACTCATTTTTTGCGAATGCAAAAGGAAAATAAAATGTCTAAAATCGAAAAAATCGCAGACGAACTTTCTGCGTTGACTGTTATGGAAGCTGCCGAACTGGCAACACTTCTTGAAGATAAATGGGGCGTCTCTGCGGCAGCTCCTGTTGCGGCTGCCGCAGCAGCTGGCGGCGGTGATGCCGGCGGCGCAGCCGAAGAAAAAACCGAGTTTGACGTTGTTATGACGTCCTTTGGCGAGAAAAAGATCAACGTGATCAAAGAAGTCCGTGGCATTACTGGCCTGGGCCTCAAAGAAGCCAAAGACCTCGTCGAAGCTGCACCTAAAGCCGTCAAGGAAGGTGTTTCCAAGGACGAAGCTGCAGACATTAAAGGCAAGCTTGAAGCCGCCGGTGCTACCGTCGAAATCAAGTAAGTCTGTCTTGCTTATTATCCCGGCGCATAGGGGCTCTCCCTTGTGTGCCGGGATACAGCGCTACATCCGTCCCTTTCCGGATGTGTACGTTGCCTAAGAAATGCTGGTGAATGCCAGTGCTGAGAGGGAAAGATTTTGAAGACTTGGCGGAGCGCTCCATAGGGCCTCCGGGTGGCATTTCGGCCACGAAAGGAGACAGTATGTCATTGTCGTTTACGGGTAGAAAACGCATTCGCAAATCATTTGGTCGCATTCCCGAAGCAGTGCAAATGCCAAACCTGATTGAAGTGCAAAAAAGCTCTTACGAACAATTATTACAACGCTATGTGCCGTCGGCAGAGCGTAAGGATCAAGGCATTCAGGCCGTATTCAAATCGGTGTTTCCGATCCGTGATTTTTCGGAATCAGCACTTTTGGAATATGTTTCCTATGAGTTTGAACCTCCCAAGTTTGACGTTGAAGAGTGTCAGCAGCGCGATATTACCTACGCAGCGCCTCTCAAAGTAAAATTGCGCCTTATCGTCTTTGAAACAGACGAGGAAACCGGGGCCAAGTCTGTCAAGGACATCAAGGAACAGGATGTCTATATGGGCGATATTCCGCTGATGACGGACAAAGGTACGTTTGTCATTAACGGAACAGAGCGCGTCATTGTTAGCCAGATGCACCGTAGCCCTGGCGTATTCTTCGACCATGACAAGGGCAAAACCCATTCCAGCGGCAAATTTTTGTTTGCGGCGCGGATTATTCCTTACCGTGGTTCCTGGCTTGATTTTGAATACGATGCCAAGGATATTGTGCATGTTCGTATCGACCGCCGTCGTAAACTACCCGTAACGACGCTGCTTTATGGTCTGGATATGGACCGTGCCGAGATACTGTCCACGTTTTACGATAGCTATACCGCCAAGCACTCCAAAAAGGGCTGGAGCATTCCCTTTATGGCTGAACGTTGGCAGGGCGTTAAGCCATCGCGTGATCTCATTGATGCCAAGAGTGGCAAGGTTGTGTCCCCGGCCGGGCGTAAACTGTCCGCTCGCGCTGCAAAAAAATTGGCTGATGACGGGGTGAAAAACCTTTTGCTTTCTGATGAAGACATGATCGGGCGCTTTGCTGCTGCTGATGTCATCAACATGGAAACTGGTGAAATATACGCTGAATCCGCTGATGAGCTGAACGAAGAGTCAATTGCCGCGATGGGCGAAAATGGTATCAAGCAGGTTGAATTGCTGGATATCGATCAAGCCACTGTTGGGCCCTACATCCGTAACACTCTGGCTGTTGATAAGAATAACGACCATGATGAAGCTCTGGTCGATATTTATCGCGTAATGCGTCCGGGTGAACCGCCTACAGCTGAAACAGCACAATCGCTGTTTGATGGTTTGTTCTTTGATGCAGAGCGCTATGACCTTTCGGCTGTGGGCCGGGTTAAAATGAACATGCGCATGGATCTGGAGTGCCCGGATGATGTGCGCACCTTGCGTAAAGAAGACATACTGGCCGTCTTAAAAACCATGGTTGATCTGCGTGATGGCCGTGGTGAGGTTGATGATATTGATAACCTTGGTAATCGCCGGGTGCGTTCGGTCGGTGAACTGATGGAAAATCAATATCGTGTGGGCTTGCTGCGTATGGAACGCGCCATTCGGGAACGTATGGGCAGCGTAGACCTTGAAACCGTAATGCCGCATGATTTAATCAATGCCAAACCGGCAGCGGCGGCGGTGCGTGAATTTTTTGGTTCTTCGCAACTTTCGCAATTTATGGATCAGAACAACCCGCTATCAGAAATTACCCACAAGCGCCGGGTTTCTGCGCTTGGGCCAGGCGGTCTGACCCGCGAGCGTGCGGGCTTTGAGGTGCGCGATGTGCACCCAACCCATTATGGACGTATCTGCCCGATTGAAACACCGGAAGGGCCAAATATTGGGCTTATCAACTCTTTGGCGACGTTTGCCCGGGTCAATAAATATGGCTTTATTGAAAGCCCGTATCGCCGGGTTAAAAATGCCAAGTTGACCGAAGAAGTGATTTACCTTTCCGCCATGGAAGAAGCCAAGTATTCTATCGCTCAGGCCAATGCGCACCTTGATGACAAGGGTGCGTTTGAGCACGAACTGGTCACCTGCCGGGTGTCCGGCGATGTGGTTTTGGTTCCACGGGAAAATGTGGATTTTATCGACGTATCACCCAAACAAGTGGTGTCCGTTGCCGCAGCACTAATTCCATTTTTGGAAAATGATGATGCGAACCGGGCGCTGATGGGCTCGAACATGCAACGTCAGGCCGTGCCTCTGGTAGAAGCCGAAGCGCCGCTTGTTGGCACAGGTATGGAGGCCGTTGTGGCCCGGGATTCCCGGGCTGCCGTTGTTGCCCGCCGTAAAGGCATTGTCGAACAGGTGGATGCGCGCCGTATTGTTGTGCGGGCTATCGATGAAACCGACATGACCAAGTCTGGCGTTGATATTCATAATCTTCTGAAATTCCAGCGCTCCAACCAAAACACCTGTATCAACCAGCGTCCGCTGGTTAAGGTGGGTGATGTGGTTGAGGCTGGCGACATTATTGGTGATGGTCCGTCCACTGATCTTGGTGAACTGGCGCTTGGTCGCAATGTGCTCGTCGCCTTTATGCCATGGAATGGCTATAACTACGAAGACTCCATTCTGATCTCGGAACGTATCGTGCGCGATGACGTGTTTACCTCAATCCACATTGAGGAATTTGAGGTTGCTGCACGGGATACCAAACTGGGACCGGAAGAGATTACCCGTGATATTCCCAATGTTGGTGAAGAAGCCCTGCGTAATCTGGATGAAGCCGGGATTGTGGCCATTGGTGCCCGGATTAACCCTGGTGATATTCTGGTTGGCAAGGTAACGCCCAAGGGCGAGTCGCCAATGACGCCGGAAGAAAAACTTCTGCGCGCCATATTTGGTGAAAAAGCCTCTGATGTGCGTGATACATCCTTGCGCTTGCCACCGGGTGTTGCTGGTACTGTTGTTGAAGTGCGGGTGTTTAATCGTCATGGTGTTGATAAGGATCAGCGGGCACTGACCATTGAACGTCAGGAAATTGAACGCCTTGGTCTGGACCGTGATGATGAACTGGCCATTCTGGAGCGCTCTATTTTTGGTCGCCTGCATGACTTGCTTGTGGGCAAAGTGGCCGTTGCCGGTCCCAAGGGCTTTGGCAAAGGTAAAATCTCAGAAGAGGCCCTTTCTGAACTACCAAGTCGTCAGGACTGGTGGAAAGTAGGTCTTGGTGACGAAAAAGTTATGGCCGAAGTTGAAGCGCTTAAAAAGCAGTATGACGATGCCAAGGCACGTCTTGATGCGCGTTTTGATGACAAGGTAGACAAGCTGCAACGCGGTGACGAATTGATGCCGGGTGTCATGAAAATGGTCAAGGTTTTTGTCGCGGTGAAGCGCAAGCTGCAACCGGGTGACAAAATGGCCGGACGTCACGGTAACAAGGGGGTTATTTCCAAGATTAATCCTATCGAAGATATGCCTTATCTGGATGATGGCACGGCGGTTGATATTGTGCTTAACCCGCTTGGCGTACCATCGCGGATGAATGTTGGGCAAATTCTGGAAACACACTTTGGCTGGGCTTCGGCTGGCCTGGGCAAGCAAATTGCCGAGGTCTACGACGCCTACCAACGTACCGGCGACATTAAACCCATGCGGGATAAGTTGACGGATGTTTATGGTGACACGGTGAAATTGCCACGCAAGAACGAGGAAATCGTCGAACTTGCCGGTAATTTGCGCAAAGGCGTGCCAGTGGCTACGCCGGTATTTGATGGCGCTCATGAGGATGATATTTGTGAAATGCTGAGCCAGGCCGGGCTGGATACTTCTGGTCAGGTTGTGCTTCATGATGGTCGTTCTGGCGAGGTATTCTCGCGCAAGGTGACCGTTGGGTACAAATACATTCTCAAATTGCATCACCTTGTTGATGATAAAATTCACTCTCGCTCAATTGGCCCTTACAGTCTTGTTACCCAGCAACCATTGGGTGGTAAGGCACAGTTTGGTGGTCAACGCTTTGGGGAAATGGAGGTCTGGGCGCTTGAAGCTTATGGCGCTGCCTACACCCTCAAGGAAATGCTGACCGTTAAATCTGATGACGTGGCAGGGCGAACCAAAGTCTATGAAGCTATTGTACGCGGTGATGATGCTTTTGAAGCGGGTATCCCCGAAAGCTTTAACGTCCTTGTCAAGGAAATGCGCTCACTGGGCCTCAATGTGGAATTGAAGAACAGCTGAATTAAGGTGAGGGGGTCGTCTTCGGGCGGACCTCATTCAACCGGCAAATGGAGACCGGCACTATGAACCAACCTGTAAATAACGATGTGATGAACATTTTTAATCCGAACGCAGAGGCTCCCACCTTTGACCGTATTCGGATTTCTCTGGCCAGTCCTGAGAAAATTTTATCCTGGTCGCATGGCGAAATTAAAAAGCCTGAGACCATCAATTACCGGACGTTCAAGCCAGAACGGGACGGTTTATTCTGCGCCCGTATTTTTGGCCCTGTAAAGGACTATGAGTGCTTGTGTGGCAAGTATAAGCGCATGAAGTACAAAGGTATTATCTGCGAAAAATGCGGCGTTGAAGTTACGTTGCAGCGGGTTCGCCGCGAACGCATGGGTCATATTGACCTGGCCGCACCGGTTGCGCATATATGGTTCCTGAAATCCTTGCCCAGCCGTATTGGCCTGACGCTTGATATGATGCTCAAGGATATTGAACGTGTCTTGTACTTTGAACAATATCTGGTTCTGGAACCGGGCCTGACACCATTGGAAGAACGTCAACTTCTTACCGAAGAAGAATATCTGCAGGCGCAGACAGACTATGGTGAGGACAGCTTTACCGCCGGTATTGGTGCCGAGGCCATTCGTGAATTGCTGATCAATCTCGATCTGGAAGAAGAAGCGGCGCAGCTTAAAGTTGATATTGCTGAAACCGGATCAGAGCTGAAACTCAAAAAATATGTAAAACGGTTGAAGCTTATTGAGAGCTTCATCGAATCCAAAAATCGTCCCGAGTGGATGATTATGACTGTTGTGCCGATCATTCCGCCCGAGCTACGCCCACTGGTGCCGCTGGATGGTGGACGTTTTGCCACTTCGGATTTGAACGATCTTTACCGTCGGGTGATTAACCGCAATAACCGCTTGAAAAGGCTTATGGAATTGCGGGCACCGGATATTATTATCCGCAACGAAAAGCGGATGTTGCAAGAATCTGTTGATGCGCTGTTTGATAATGGCCGTCGGGGCCGGGTGATTACCGGCGCGCACAAGCGTCCGTTAAAATCACTGGCCGATATGCTCAAGGGCAAGCAGGGCCGCTTCCGCCAGAATCTTCTGGGCAAGCGCGTGGATTATTCCGGGCGTTCAGTCATTGTTGTGGGGCCGGATCTGAAACTGCATGAATGTGGTTTACCCAAGAAAATGGCACTGGAACTGTTCAAGCCATTTATCTATGCGCGTCTTGATGCCAAGGGGCTTTCGGGTACCGTTAAGGCTTCCAAGAAAATGGTCGAGAAAGAACGTCCCGAGGTTTGGGATATTCTTGACGAAGTTATTCGTGAGCACCCGGTTCTTCTTAACCGCGCGCCGACCTTGCACAGATTGGGCATTCAGGCGTTCGAGCCCAAGTTGATTGAGGGCAAGGCCATTCAGCTTCACCCGCTGGTTTGTGCCGCGTTTAATGCTGACTTTGATGGCGACCAGATGGCCGTCCACGTGCCTCTGTCACTAGAAGCGCAGCTAGAAGCCCGCGTACTGATGATGTCCACAAACAACATCCTCAGCCCCTCAAATGGCCAGCCGATTATTGTGCCTTCACAGGATATTGTGTTGGGGCTCTATTACCTTTCACTGGAGGCCGATGGTCTGCCGGGCGAAGGTATGGTGTTTGCCGATATGGCAGAAATTGACGCAGCGCTTGATGCGAAAGTGATCAAGTTGCACTCCAAAATCAAGGCGCGCTGGATTACCAAGGATGCCGACGGCAACACGGTTCGTTCAGTCGTCGAGACTACGCCAGGCCGTATGCAAATCGCGGACTTGTTGCCGCGCCACCACAAAGTACCTTTTGAACTGACATCGCAATTGATGACCAAAAAGGCTGTGGGCAAGGTGATTGACGTGGTCTATCGCCATTGCGGTCAGAAGGCCACGGTAATTTTCTGTGACAAGCTGATGGGCCTTGGGTTCCGTGAAGCCTGCTCCGCCGGTATTTCTTTTGGCAAGGATGACATGGTTATCCCTGCGAGTAAGAAAACCATGATCGAAGACACACGTAAATTGGCTGCTGACTATGAGCACCAATACTCAAGCGGTCTGATTACTCGCGGCGAAAAATACAACAAGGTTGTTGATGCCTGGGCTAAATGTACCGATCGTGTGGCCGATGCAATGATGGAAGCGGTGTCTGAAATTCGCACCGATGTCCCCAGCGAGCAAAGTGTGAACTCCATCTATATGATGGCGCACTCCGGTGCTCGTGGTTCCAAAAACCAAATGAAGCAGTTGGCCGGCATGCGGGGCCTGATGGCCAAGCCGTCCGGTGAGATTATTGAAACACCGATTATCTCCAACTTTAAGGAAGGCCTGACCGTTCTTGAATACTTCTCCTCAACCCACGGTGCACGTAAAGGCCTGGCCGATACCGCATTGAAAACGGCGAACTCGGGCTATTTGACCCGCCGCCTTGTGGACGTTGCCCAGGATTGTATCGTCACCACACAGGATTGCGGTACGGATAACGGCATTCAGCTGAAGGCTGTCGTTGATGCGGGTGAGGTCGTTGTTTCTCTTGGTACTCGTGTTCTTGGTCGTGTTTGCGCTGAAGATGTGGTGCACCCTTCTTCTGGGGATGTGATTGCGGCACGCGATACCTATATTGCTGAAAAACTGGCCGAGCAAATTGATGAGGCCGATGTGCTTTCCATCAAGGTACGCTCGCCGCTGACTTGCGCTGCCAAAATTGGTATTTGCGCCACCTGTTATGGCCGCGATCTGGCTCGTGGTATTCCGGTAAACATTGGTGAAGCTGTTGGCGTTATTGCGGCGCAATCCATTGGTGAGCCGGGTACACAGCTAACCATGCGGACCTTCCACATTGGGGGTACTGCGCAGGTGTCTGAACAATCCTTCATTGAAGCGGCTCATGAGGGTAAAATCGCCTATAAAAACCGGGCTACGGTGAAAGATACCACGGGTGCTTTTGTGGTGATGAACCGTCAGATGCAAGTGGCCATTATCGATGCCAATGGCAAGGAACGCGAAAGCTATAAACTGCTTTATGGATCACGTTTGCCTTATAGTGAAGGCAAGAAAGTCAAACGCGGTGATCGCCTTGCTGAATGGGATCCTTATACGACCCCGATTGTTACCGAGGCCGGTGGTACGATCAAGCTTCTGGACGTTATTGACGGTGTTTCCGTTAAGGAAGAAATGGACGAAGCCACGGGTATTTCCTCCAAGGTGATTATGGATTGGCGTTCGCATTCACGTGGTGCCGGTGTACAGCCTACGATGACAATTCTTGATGATAAGGGCGAGCCGGTGAAGCTCTCCGGTGGCCGGATTGCCAATTATATGCTGGCCGTTGGTGCTGTTATCTCTTCATCAGATGGCGATGTGGTTAAACCGGGCGATGTGATTGCACGTATTCCAACCGAAGGTGCGAAAACCCGTGATATTACTGGTGGTTTGCCACGTGTTGCCGAGCTGTTTGAAGCGCGTAAGCCCAAGGATCACGCCATCATTGCTGAAATTGATGGTCGGGTGGAATATGGGCGAGACTACAAGAACAAGCGCCGCATTTCTATCATTCCCGAAGACGAAACTATGGAGCCTTCAACCTATCTGGTTCCCAAAGGCAAGCACTTGATGGTGCTGGATGGCGATTTGATCCAGCGCGGCGATTATTTGCTGGATGGCAATCCTGCTCCTCATGACATTTTGCAAATCATGGGTATTGAGGCTTTGGCTGAGTATCTGGTGAATGAAATTCAGGAAGTGTACCGTTTGCAAGGTGTGCCTATTAATGACAAGCACATTGAAACCATTGTGCGGCAAATGCTGCAAAAAATAGAGGTGGTTTCTGGTGGTGATACAGGCCTCTTGAAAGGCGAGCAACTGGATCGGCATGACTTTGCCGAAATTCAGGAAAAGACCGAGGCCGAAGGTAAAACCATAGCCACGGCAAATCCTGTACTGCTTGGTATCACCAAGGCCAGCCTGCAAACCAAGTCGTTTATATCGGCGGCTTCGTTCCAGGAAACCACGCGGGTGCTTACTCAGGCTGCTGTTGAAGGCAAGACTGATAGTCTGGAAGGTCTGAAAGAAAACGTCATCGTCGGGCGTCTTATCCCGGCCGGTACCGGCAGCACGTTGCGCAATTATCAGGAAATTGCTGATGGCCGCGACATGAAAGCCTTAGCCGAACGTGAAGCAGCCCGTGTCAGCGCTGAAGAAGCGCTACCTGATGAGATTGCTGATGAAGCAGCCTCGGAAAGCGGCGCCTGATTTTAGCGTTCTCTTAAATTAAAAAGGCCGTCGGTATTCCCGGCGGCCTTTTTTGTTTACCGCTTTTGGGCTCGCAGATCTGTTGTCAGAACTTTCCAATAGGCGATGACGAAAACGGCGAAGGCCAATATCCAGAACATACCGGAAAACCCGTAATAGAGGGGCATGTTTGTAAGCGAGCCTGTGACGCGAAAAATGGCGGCAAGGGTGACAAAGCCATAAATGCTGGTGGTGGTCCTGTCAGCGGTTAAGGGTAGACCACTATGGCCACGGCTGGCGCGTGTCATAATCGCTAGTATCATGGTGCCAAATGCACCGGCGGTAAACGCATGAATGGCCGAACTTTGTGGCACCAGGTTTAGAAAAACATGGGCGGCCAATAAACCAAAGCCAATACTGATCCAAAGATAACCCAGGTGCAGCACCCACAGCATAGGTTCACCAAGAACGGCCAAGCCTCGCCAGCGCGTCAGGCGTTCCAGATGCAGCGCAGAAGAAATCAGAGCAAGACCGCCGCATAACAGGCTTTCCGGATAAAGCACCCAGCTAATGCCGGTTATGGTCGTAACAATAAGGGTGAAGCGGTCCGTGTTGCTAACCGGGCTCGGTAGTTTCGGATCGCCGCGCCGGGCCAGTGTGTTACGGGTAAAGCTGGGGATGACCCGGCCACCGATAAGGGCAATCAGCACGATCAATACCGCCACGCCCAAACGCTCAGCCAACGCCGTATCGCCATAATTTTGCGCGCTTAACCAGTGAAACAGTATATTGGCTGCGGCCAGCAGAGATATGGTTGCAGCAACTTTGGCGTTGCGCCAGTTCCGCCCGGCAATAATTTCGCGCCAGATGACCAGCGACAAGATAATCAGATAAGCAGAATCGATAATGCCTGCGCCAATTGAGCCAAGAATGTCTGTGCTTACCATGGCAACGCGTCCGCCAAGCCATAACAAGACAAGACCCCCAAGCCCCGCGCCCCGTACCGGCAAACGGCCCGTCCAGTTGGGAATCGCTGTCAGGATGAAGCCCCCGATAGAGGCCCCGGCAAAGCCAAAGATCATTTCATGGGCATGCCAACCTGCGCTCAACACCATTAGCGGCGGGAGCAGGCCTAGCCATTCGCCTAGCCATAAGGCAACGGCCAAGGCAGCCCATAGCCCGGCACCCAAAAAGAATGGCCGAAAGCCCTGCGAGAGAAAAACGGGTCCGTTATAGTCTCGCCGGGCGGCAATTCTTGAGGCTGATGTTGGTTCAGGCGAATGTGAAGCGGTCATGGGTGTTTCCTGTCATATACGGCATTTGATTTGGGATATTATGCGTATGAATCGTAATATTGCACAATTGCGACATTGTCGCCCGCACTGTTTGTGTGGAAATAATCTGCAAACAACAAGGAATAAGGCGCATATGTGCTCTTGACCATATCAGAATCGGGGACTAGGTTCCGCGCTCGTTCCAAGGATTGGCTGTGACTCTGCTGAGTCAGACGCTGTCGGAACATCAGAAATTGGGGATGTCCCCCGTTAGTGCCGCGTTGCTTTTTTTGTTGCGTGGTTGTTGTTTTGCCGACAGTGCATTGTGCATTGTGCGGTTGTTTTTTTTGGACGAAAGTCCGCGCAAAAGGGATTGAGGCTTTATGGCGACAATCAACCAGCTTGTACGCAAACCGCGTAAGCCCAAGTTAAAGCGCAATAAGGTGCCGGCCCTGATGGCCTGCCCGCAGCGCCGGGGCGTATGCACGCGCGTTTATACCACTACACCGAAGAAGCCGAACTCGGCTTTGCGTAAAGTGGCCAAGGTCCGTCTGACCTCCGGTCATGAAGTGGTGAGCTATATTCCGGGCGAAGGCCATAACCTGCAAGAGCACTCCGTGGTGCTTATTCGCGGTGGCCGGGTCAAGGATTTGCCGGGTGTTCGTTATCATATTCTGCGTGGTGTCCTCGACACCCAGGGTGTCAAGGACAGGCGTCAACGCCGGTCCAAGTACGGCACCAAGCGTCCTAAATAAGAGAGAAGGTGGTATAGATGTCACGCCGTCACCGCGCCGAGAAACGAGAGGTCCATGCGGACCCGAAGTTTGGCGACCAAACACTGACCCGTTTTATGAACTACGTTATGCGCGACGGCAAAAAGTCTGCCGCCGAGAAAATCGTTTATGGGGCACTCGAAATTGTCGAGGAAAAAACCCACCGCGAACCGCTGCCGCTTTTCCATGAAGCGCTAGAAAATGTAGCGCCTGGTGTTGAAGTGCGTTCCCGCCGCGTTGGTGGTGCCACCTATCAGGTGCCGGTTGAAGTGCGTCCTGACCGTAGAAAGGCACTGGCCATTCGTTGGCTGGTTGGCGCGGCTCGCAGCCGCAATGAGCATACCATGCGTGAGCGCCTTGCTGGCGAACTTATGGATGCCGCAAGTAACCGTGGTAGCGCCGTGAAAAAGCGTGAAGACACTCACCGGATGGCTGATGCTAACCGGGCATTCTCTCATTACCGCTGGTAGCGGATCTGGATAAGTCGACGTTATGCCCCGTACTCATAAAATAGAAGATTACCGCAATTTTGGTATCATGGCGCACATCGACGCCGGCAAGACCACGACCACCGAGCGGATTCTCTATTACTCTGGCAAATCCCATAAAATTGGTGAAGTGCACGATGGTGCGGCCACCATGGATTGGATGGAACAAGAGCAGGAACGCGGTATTACCATTACGTCGGCGGCAACGACGACGTTCTGGAATGGCAAGCGCCTGAACATTATCGACACACCAGGGCACGTTGATTTCACCATTGAGGTCGAGCGTTCCTTGCGTGTGCTTGATGGGGCGATTGCACTGCTGGATGCCAATGCCGGTGTTGAGCCGCAAACTGAAACCGTGTGGCGTCAGGCTGACAAGTACAAAGTCCCGCGGATGATTTTCGTCAACAAGATGGATAAAATCGGCGCTGATTTCTTCATGTCGTATGACATGATTGAAGACCGCCTTGGTGCCAATGCCATTGCTGTTCAATTGCCTATTGGTGCCGAAAATGACTATGTCGGCCATATTGACCTTCTAAAAATGAAGGCCGTTATCTGGTCTGGTGAAGCGCTGGGTGCTGAATTTGCCGAAGAAGACATTCCTGCTGATCTGCTCGATCAGGCCAAGGAATGGCGCGAAAAACTCATCGAAAAAGCAGTTGAAGTCGATGATGATGCCATGGAAGCCTATCTTGAAGGCGAAGAGCCATCGGTTGATGCGCTTAAAGCCATGATCCGCAAGGGTACTATCGATAATACCTTTATTCCGATCCTGTGTGGAACTGCTTTTAAAAACAAAGGTGTGCAGACGCTTCTTGATGCTGTTGTAGATTTTCTGCCATCGCCAATCGATATCCCGGCTATTCAGGGTGTTGATGTTAAAACCGGCGAAGACATTGTGCGTAATGCATCAGATGAAGAGCCGCTTTCCATGTTGGCTTTTAAAATCATGAACGACCCGTTTGTTGGTACTCTGACCTTTGCGCGCATTTATTCGGGCAAGCTGGAAACTGGCGTTACGCTTATTAATTCAGTGAAAGAGCGTAAAGAGCGCATTGGCCGTATGTTGGAAATGCACTCTAATTCACGTGAAGACATCAAGGAAGCTTTTGCTGGCGACATTGTTGCTATTGCCGGTTTGAAGCAAACAACCACGGGTGACACGCTTTGTGACCCACAAAGTCAGGTTATTCTTGAGCGTATGGAATTTCCTGAGCCGGTTATCGAAATTGCCATTGAGCCTAAAACCAAGGCTGACCAGGAAAAGCTGGGTATTGCGTTGCAACGTCTTGCCGCCGAAGATCCTTCATTTCGCGTCCACACGGATGATGAATCCGGTCAGACCATTATTGCCGGTATGGGCGAGTTGCATCTGGATATTCTGGTTGACCGCATGAAGCGCGAATTTGGCGTTGAAGCCAATATTGGCCAGCCACAAGTGGCGTACCGCGAAACCCTGGGGCAGACCGCAGATATTGACTACACCCACAAGAAGCAATCTGGTGGTTCTGGTCAGTTTGCGCGGGTCAAGATTACGTTTGAACCACTTCCTGCAGGTGAAGGCGAATTGTTCGAGTCCAAAGTTGTTGGTGGTAACGTACCCAAGGAATACATCCCGGGTGTTGAAAAAGGTATCAAGCAGATTGCTGCTACCGGTATTCTGGCTGGCTTCCCCTTGATTGACTTTAAGGCAACATTGTATGATGGCGCCTATCACGATGTTGATAGTTCGGTTATGGCTTTTGAAATTGCGGGCCGTGCTGCATTGCGCGAAACCAAGAACCAGTGTGCACCCAAGCTGCTGGAGCCGATCATGAAGGTCGAAGTGGTGACGCCGGATGATTATACCGGTTCGGTCATTGGCGATCTGAATTCCCGGCGCGGGCAAATTCAAAATCAGGAAGTTCGTGGCACTGCCAATGTTATCAATGCCATGGTGCCGTTGGCCAATATGTTTGGCTATGTAAACCAGTTGCGTTCCATGTCCCAGGGGCGGGCGCAATATTCCATGCAATTCGACCACTATGAGCCGGTTCCCAAGGCAGTGGCTGAAGACGTAATCGCAAAACACGCTTGAGTAAGCGTTTTATCGAGAAGAAGTGAGACAAAGAAATGGCTAAAGAGAAGTTTGAGCGCAATAAGCCGCACGTAAATGTTGGTACGATTGGTCACGTTGATCATGGTAAGACGACGTTGACGGCGGCGATTACGAAGTATTTTGGTGAGTTCAAGGCGTATGATGCGATTGAT
>JAJFFS010000014.1 GCA_021776515.1 Robiginitomaculum sp.
GGTAATACCCCCCTTTATAGAGGGCATCGTAAGTAGAACGGTTATGCGGCTATGGACATGTCCATGGCCGATTTCTGTTTTGGCGTGATACCGCCGATAGCCATATTGGGTCTTTCGTTATTGTAAGTCCAGAGCCAGTCGGTGGCGGCCTCCTGTACCTGATCGATGGTTTCAAAGATATACTGGTTTAAGAAGTCATAACGCACCGTCCGGTTATAGCGCTCCACATAGGCGTTTTGCTGCGGCTTACCCGGCTGTATGAAGCGCAGGCCAATGCCACGCCTCTCAGCCCATTCCTTTAGCAGGTGACTGATATATTCTGGGCCGTTGTCGCACCGTATCTGAAGCGGTGAACCCCGCCATTCAATGATCCGGTCAAGCGCCCGGATCACACGCGGGGCTGGCAGCGAGAAGTCGATCTCAATGCCAAGACCTTCGCGGTTGTAATCATTGATCACATTGAAGGCCCGAAAGCTGCGCCCATCAACCAGCTGATCGTGCATGAAGTCCATTGACCAGACGTCGTTCTTTACCTCTGGAACGGCCAGAGGTTCCGGCGTCTCCCGATACAACCGTCTCTTCGGCTTGATACGCAAATTAAGCTCCAGCTCCCGGTAGATCCGGTACACACGCTTGTGGTTCCAGCCGAAGCCCCTCACATTGCGCAGATACAAAAAGCACAGCATAAAGCCCCAATTGCGCTGGCGGCTGGTCAATCCCAACAGCCAGTCCGCTATGATGGCATTCTCATCCGAAAACTTCGGCAGGTAGCGATAACACGTCTCACTGATCGTGAACGCCATGCACGCCGCCCGGATGCTCAGCCGCCCCGTCGAAACAGCGCACCTGGCCATCTCGCGTCGCCGGGACGGCCTCACCACTTTTTTGCCATGGCTTCCTTGATCACATCGTTTTGAAGCTGGACGTCCGCATACATCTTCTTCAGTCGCGTATTCTCCGCTTCCAGCTCTTTCATCCGCCCCATCAGTGATGCGTCCATGCCGCCAGACTTGGCTCGCCATTTGTAAAAACTGGCATTGCTCATACCATGCTCGCGGCAAAGCTCCGGCACCGGACTACCCGCCTCTGCCTGCTTCAATATGCCGATGATCTGGCTGTCCGAATATCGTGACTTCTTCATGGATGAATCTCCTCAATCCTGATTAAGAGAAAATTCTACTTATGAGCACCCTTAAAATACGGGGGTATTACCGCCCCAAAGCATCGCCGCGGGTTGGCACAGACGCCGAAGCAGCCCCGGCAAACAACACGTTCAGGAGAAACACAAAGAGGGCAAGTTTTACGAGGCGGAGCATGGGTAAAACCTACTGCGATTCGGGGCGGAAAATCAGGCTCAAATAGTTAAGTGCATTTAGTAAACCGTCACCGTAATCCCATACCATTACCGTAATTCCATTCATCATTTCTTCCGGAATTCTGCAACAACTGCATAAACTAGCACAAAAATCATAATGAGAGCTATGTATATTCGAGATATAGAAGAATTGATAAGTGGAATTACGTAAATGGGGATTGCAATTCCAGCTACAATTAATACCGCAATAAAAAGTAATTTTTTCTTGTTCATGATATTTTTAACAATTTTCCTCTGCAACACACGTCCCAGCTGCGCTAGCTGCAGCTCCAGCTGCAAGGCCAGCATTTTCTCCTGCTTTAGGCGGCCTTGCGCCGCGTTTGCAGATTTTAATTATTTACGTCTGGCCGCCAGACATCAGTTGCTGTCATTGCCGTAAACGGGGCGAAAAAGCCGCCCCCTGCGCCGCCACCAATCAGGTAAATCGCACCACCAAGCGTAACGGCTTTTGCGCCTGTGCGTGGTGTTGGTAATGGTTCTGAGGCAGACCAGACACCGGCCTTTATATCCAGTATCCAATGATCCGCCAGGGATGCGCCTCGTCCGCCGCCACGTCCGCCAAGAACATGAATATCCCCATCCAGAACGGCAATGGCATGACCAGAGCGGGCAATGGGCAGGGCGGGGCCTTCGGTCCATTGTTCATTGGCCGTATTAAAAATATGGACGGCGGCCACCGGGTTGCTGGCCGGACCGCCAGCAATAACATAAATCTGCATACCAATGGCTATCGCGGCCAAATCCCGGCTATCGCGCAATCCCTGTTCCAGGGTGCTCCACTGGCGGTCTTTGATATTAAAGACAAATATTTTTTCTGATTCAGGGCCGGTGCCACCAAAGGCATAAAGTTTTCCAGCCACAGCAATAAGGGCAAAGCCTGCACGAGGGGAGGGCATGGCTGGCCCTTGCACCCATTCATCAATTGCCGAATCATATTCCCACATTCTGGACGTTGGATGTCCGTCCGTATCGGCGGCATATCCCCCGGCGGCGTAAAGTGTGCCTGAAAATACAGTCATGCCGAATGATTCCAGCCCTACCGGCAGGTCCGCATCCACCCGCCAGCCGCCAGTACCGGGCTGATAGGTTTCTGTATTATTTAAAGGCATAAGAACACCGGAACCGCCAATGGCGTATATTTTGTCATTAAGGGTTACGACACCAAGGCCGGCCCGGCCTTTTTGCAATGGTGATCCGGTGCTCCAGTGCCCTGCCAGCACAGGTGACAATGAGACAATCCAGAGCAAAAAACTCATTACGCACGTTTTAAGCAATGCAAACTCCTATAACAAAATCAGGGTTGCCAGACCCAGGAATACAAAAAACCCGACAACATCCGTTGCTGTTGTCACAAAAACGGATGAGGCTACAGCCGGATCAGCACCAAAGCGTTTCAGGCCTAGCGGGACAAGGATACCGGCCAGACCAGCGATCAGCAAGTTTATCAGCATGGCTGCACCAATCACCAGAGCAATAAGGACTGAATCAAACCAGAGCCAGGCAATTGGCCCCATAATCACGGCAAAGATAAGGCCGTTAATCAGCCCAGCCATGATTTCCCGCAAAATAATGCGGCGTACATTCGCCGACGTAATATCACGTGAGGCAATGGCCCTGACCGTTACCGCCAACCCTTGTGTCCCTGCATTGCCACCCATTGAAGCCACAATGGGGGCCAGAACGGCCAGCGCCACTATCTTTGCAATAACAGCGCTAAAACTGGCAATCACTGCTGAAGCCAGGATTGCCGTGATCAGATTAATAACAAGCCATGGCGCGCGACTGCGGACAGTTTCCAGCACCGTGTCGGCAAGGCCAGCCTCATGAACACCGGCAAGGGCCAACATGTCCTCTTTGTGTTCCTCATGCAGCACTTCAACAATATCATCGACCATAATCATGCCGGTCAGTCGCCCTTCATTATCCACCACGGGTGCAGAAGGAAGGTCGTATTTTTCAAAAAGGTAGGCCGCATCTTCCTGATCCATTTGCGGGGTGACTATAGCCCTCAAACTGGTCATCACTTCGGTTAGAGGGGTGTTGCGTTCAGCCCTTATCAGGGTCGAGAGTGCCACTGTACCCACGGGATGAAAGGCCGGATCAACGACATATACTTCGTAAAAAACATCCGGCAAATTTTCATTTGAGCTCTGGCGAACATGATCAATCAACTGCCCGACGGTCCAAAATTGTGGCGCGGTAACAAACTCACGCTGCATCAGGCGCCCGGCGCTGTCTTCTTCAAACTTCAGACTGGATTCCAGCAAATTGCGAAGTTTCGGCGCCAGCTGTTTTAAAACCCCGGTGCGAAAGTTTTCTTCGAGTTCCTCAACAAGCTGCACCGCATCGTCCATCTCCATCTCATTGATGGCATCGGCGAGTTGGCGGGGGTTTAGTGATTCAACAACATCTTCCAGTGCGTCATCTGATAATTCAGCAAGCACATCGCCACCAAACGCGCCCGGTGCCAGTCGTGCCGCAGCCTGGGTTTCACCGGCAGAGAGTTGTTCGACAACATCAGCCGCATCGGCAGGGTCTAGTTCGTCCAATGTTTTTTCAACGGCACCGGCATTGTGCATGGCAACAGCAAGGCGCACTTCATCAACGACCAGCGTATCCACATCCATGCCGTGGGCAAGCTCTTCTGTCGTCAACAAATCATCGCGCGGATGTTCTTTCTCGCTCATGGATATGCCTCAACCGTGGGTGCCTTGCCGGGTGCAATAATGGGAACATAGGCAAGCCTTGTCAAAAAATCGAGCCATATCAAACAGCAGGATGTTATAGGGGGTGCTCCTAATGGTTTGATGCAATGAGTTTGATGCTTAGGGTCAGGGTACTCAGAGCGTTAGCTATTCATGTCAGCCCTGTAGCGGCTATGTTGAAATAAATAAAATACCGGTATCCCCAAAGCCAAAAGTGGCACACCCCACATCAGCACCTTTAGGCCCGACCCAATCATGGCCACCAGTGAATAGGCGATAGCCATGAGGGCAATGACAGCCCAGCCCCGCGCCTGTTTCCATGAAAACCGTAGATCGGCCAGAGCAGAAACCGCATAGGGCGTCAGTGTGGAAAGTGTGGACATGGAGATCAAAAACGTGAAGGCGGCCACCAGGCCGTCCGCATAATTAAAAATCAGCAGGACCGTTGAAATTCCAGATGAAATCAGAAGTGCAAAATAAGGCGCATGGCCCTTGTTTCGCCGATTAAGAAAATCCGGGGCAAGCCCGTCCAGTGCTGCGGCCATGGGCATTTGCCCGCCAAGCAGGATATTGCCGTTTAGCGACCCGGCAGTGGCGACCAACGCTCCCACCGCAATCAGCGGCGCGCCTATGGAACCCAGCGACTTTGCCGCATCAACAAAGGGTGCGGTTGAAGTGGCAAGAACGCCGGCTGGCACCAGCATCATTACGGCAGCCGTTGAAGCAATATAAATGGCCGTCACGGTGAGCGTTCCCAACACAACAGCACGCGGAATGGTGCGCTTTGCATTTATTACATCACCGGCAGGCACCACACCGGCTTCAATGCCCAAAAAGGCCCACATGGTGAGAAGCGCTGTTGCGGCCAATGCGGGCAATACCGGTTTGTCTGCCGGATTGAATGGCGGAATATTGTCCACAGAGCCCGCAAATACGCCCACCGCGATAATGACGATCAACGGCACCAGCTTTAGCACAGCCATCAGCAATTGCGCCGCCGCCGCTTCGGACACGCCGCGGATATTTATAAATGTTAGCGCCCAGATAATGGCGACCGCAGAACCGGCTTGCAGGGTGGTGCTCTCGCCAATGGCCGGGATAAGCGCCCCCAGATAACCGGCAAACGCTACACTAATGGCTGAAATGGCAAATATGACGGCCAGCCAATAGCCCCACCCCACCAAAAACCCGGCCAGACTGCCAAAGGCGTCATGGGCATAAGCGTAAGGACCGCCCGTTTTTTCTGTGCGGCTGGCCAAACGCCCAAGCACCAGGGCGATTAAAATGGCCCCGAAGCTGGTGAGCAGCCAGCCCAAAAACCCGAGCGTACCAAAGGGGGCAAGAACGGCGGGCAGCAAAAAAATCCCGGAGCCGACCATAACCCCAACGGTCATCGCCCAGACTTTCCAAAACCCCATGGACGGTTTGGCCTTCTGCTCGACTGATTTGGTTGGTTCAGTGATTGCGCTCACTCCTTTATTGTTGCCAGCGCAAGGACATACACGATAATCCAGCATCAATTTTGCCGATCTGGGATGTGGGCATTGTCAGTACGTCGAAATTGTTTTCTGCCAGCAAGGCTATTGTTTTGGGAAAATCAGAGCCAATGAACACCATGTCATTAACCCGCAAGGCATTGGCGGCGGCTTCTTCGCCATCAGGCACAAGCACTGTCCTGAATCCGTCAAAAACCCCGGAGCGTGCCAGCCGCGCAGTGGTCAATATGGTCTCCTCATCAAGCAAGGCGCAATCGGTTTTGAAATGCAGCACATCTGGCGGCGTTTGTACGATCTGGCCGGTCTGGCCCAGTGCCGCCAATTGTTTCACCAGTCCCTCTGCGCCCTGCCGGTCTGTGCGTGCCGACAGGCCAATCATCACGGACCTGGGCGTAACCAGCACATCACCACCTTCGACAAAGCCGCCTGTTGGTAGGTTCAGAACCGTATTAAAACTTTCCTGCAAAGCTTGTTTGATGGCTTGTGCTTCCCCGGCGCGGCTGGCGGCGCAGGAGCGCAAAATTACGCTGCCTTGGGTAAAAACCAGCGCCGGGTCTTCAATAAATACTGCATCAGGAAACGCTTCCAATGCAGGCAAGATAGTCACATCCACATTATTTGCTCTTAGCGCCGTAATATAGGCATCATGCTCCGCCATCACACCTTCATAGGTTGGATCGCCGGTATCTTCCGCCCGCAAGCCGCTCACCACAGAGCGTGCCGGTCGGCGCACAATGGCGCGGTTGAAACGATAGACCTCATCATGCTGTGTCATGGGAAAACCCGCCTTAGCGGGCTACGGTCTTTCAAAACCACTGCCGCTGCATTATGCCCCGGTGCGCCGGTAACGCCGCCGCCCGGATGAGTGCCGGCCCCGCACATATAAAGCCCCTTTACCGGCCCGCGATAACTGCCATGGCCCAATACTGGCCGCGCCGACCAAAGCTGATCTATGGTCATATTGCCGTGCATAATATCGCCGCCCACAAGGCCGAATTTATCCTCCAGCCCTTTGGGGGAAAGGCGCGTTTGCGCCAGAATAGACGCGCGAAATCCGGGGGCCTGTTTCTCCACAGTATCCAGAATAATATCAGCCGCTTTTTCTTCCTCATCATCCCAGTTTCTGCCCATTGGTAAAACCGGCGCGAATTGCTGACAGAAGAGACTGGCCACATGGCAACCGGGCGGTGCCAAACTGTCATCAACGGTGGAAGGAATAAGCATTTCAACAATGGGGTGTTCTGACCAGCCATGGATTTTGGCGTCGCAAAAGGCCCGGTCCATATAATCCAGCGTCGGGGCCAGAATAATTCCGCTTTGATGATGAACGCCCGGTTCAGGTTTACAGGTAAAACGAGGTAGCTCGGAAAGGGCAACATTCATGCGAAAGGTTCCCGAGCCGGTAACAAAGGATTTAACCCTTTTGAGGAAATCAGCAGGCAGATCAGCCGGTTCCATCATGCGCTCATAAAGCAAGCGCGGCCCCACATTGGCGATCACCCTCGGTGCTATAATTTCCTCGCCGTTTTGCAGACGTACGCCCGTGGTTTTACCATCCTCCACCAGCACCTGTTCAACCGGGCTTTCAAGGCTTATTTCAACCCCCAGTTCCCGGCAGACCCTGGCCATAATCTGAGTGATTTTACCCATGCCGCCAATGGCATGACCCCATGCCCCTTTGATGCCGTTCACCTCGCCAAAAACGTGGTGCAGCAGCACATAGGCGCTGCCCGGCGTATCCGGGCTGGCATAATTGCCCACCACCGCATCAAACCCGAAGGCGGCCTTGACCGCCTCGCTTTCAAACCAGCCATCAAGATAGGTGCGGGCGCTTTTGGTAAAGAGGTCCATTACGTCGCGCTTTTGCTCAAGGGGCAGCTTGCTGATCGGTAAACCTTGCAAGGCGGCTGATACCAGCGTGCCAAGGCCTTCGCCCACATTGGGCGGGGCTTTCAGGGCAAGGCTACGCAACACATTGGCCACATTTTCCAGAGCTTCGTAATAGGCAGGCAAAACATCAGCATCATGGTTGGAAAACTTGCGAAATTCTTTTTGCGTGCGCTCCAACCCGCCGCCCAGCATTAAATACCCACCATCTTCCTGCGGCAGAAAGTTGGATATGGGGCGCTCTATGACGCGATAACCATGGTCGGCAAGGCGCATATCCTCAATGACTTTGGGTTGCAGCAAACTAACGGTGTAACTGGCCACCGAGTTTTTGAAACCCGGGTGAAACGCCTCGGTTACGGCGGCACCGCCAACAACATCGCGGCGCTCTAGGATGCGTACATTCAAGCCCGCTTTGGCCAGATAGAACGCACAGACAAGGCCGTTATGGCCCGCGCCGATAATGATAGCGTCATAGATTTTACTCATTATTCAATCCTCATTGTGACGCTGGTTGCTGGTGTGCCATCCGGGCAGGGGCCGCTCGTTTTGGCGGGCCTGCGGTATAATCTGGCGCACAGAGTTACAAAAATGCCTCAGACAAACCTCGCTTTTGCCAAGCGGGCCTATGGAGAAGCTTGAACCTTTCATCCCCTCCTGCACTCTTGTGATAAGGGCGGTATCTTCTGCATTGACCTGACGGTTAATGCGCCAGTTCAGATACCGCGCTGCGCGCATTTCACGCCGCTTATCGGGCAAGGCATAGCTAATCTCACGAATGAGGGTCTGGGTCGGGGATATGGGCAAAAACTGCATAAAATCCACCTGATCAGGGTAAATATCAAACGCCACATTCGGCCACAGCTTGAAATAAAGCCAGCGCCTTTGCTGTGTTGGCGGCAAATGCGGCACAGGGGGTAAAAAGTGCTGGTATAATCGTTCCGATATATTCGCCGATGGTTGTTCTACCAGATCGCCCCACATTCGGTCCACATGCGCCTTTGCCCCAATACCATAGCTTCGTCCGAAAAGACGGGTGAGGCCAGGATGCGCCACCGGGATATGCAAAACATCAGAATAATTATCAGCAACATTTTTCCAGTTCACATCACGCGGCCGCAAGGTTACACGCCCCAAAGCCTGCAAGTTTTCAAACTGGTAAGGGGCAATTTGCTCCTCAAAGGGTTCCATCATGTCAGCTACCGATGGCCCGCCGGGCTTCAGGCGTACAAAAATAAAGCCGTGCCATATTTCCATCTCAACGGGTGCCAACCCGTGCTGATCGGTATCAAGCCCGGGATAATCCTCCCGGTGCGGGACACCTACAAGCTTTCCCTGCAAGTCATAGGTCCAGGCATGATAGGGGCAGGTCAGGCGGTTAGCACAGCCATGCTGGCCATCAACCAGCCGCGAGCCACGGTGGCGACAAACATTGGTAAAGGCACGAACCATGTTGTCCTTGCCACGAACAACAATGATGCTCTCATCCAGAAAATCCAGCGCGTGCCATTGTCCAGCGCTATTTATATCGCTTTCATGGCAAACGACTTGCCAGCTTGCGGCAAAAATTTGCTGGCACTCGGCATGATAAAAGTCTGGATCATCATAGCACCATGTCGGCAAGCTCCACCCGTCAAGCGGGTCTGGTCCAGTGGCTGATTTTGCGGATTTACGCATATAATGCCTTCATACTCTGGCTTGAGAAATGCCAGTTTTCAGATAAAGTTCCTCCTTGTCCATGCCTTTTCGGCATAACAACAGAAAACCAGAAGGTATATCTCAATCATGATGAAACCAATTTCACTAGCCGCCAGCATTATTGTTGCGCTTGCCGGGTGTACAAAAGAAAGCCCCAAGACGCAGCCGGAACAAGCGGCGATCAAACAGATTGAGTTTATCAAATATGAGCTGGAAAATGGCCTTGATGTCATTTTGCATGTGGATCGGTCTGACCCTGTTGTTGCCATCGACCTGACAGCGCATGTGGGTTCGGCGCGGGAAATAAAAGGCCGTACAGGCTTTGCCCACTTATTTGAACATTTATTGTTTCTGGATTCAGAGAACCTCGGCTATGGCGGGCTTGATGAAATGAATACGCGCATTGGCGGTGAGGGCACCAACGGCTACACCACCAATGATGTGACCAAATATTTTCAAGCCGTACCCAGTGACGCGCTGGAGAAAATTATCTGGGCCGAGGCTGATAAGCTGGGCTGGTTCATCAACACGGTGACAACGCCGGTTCTGAATAATGAAAAACAGGTTGTCAAAAACGAAAAACGCCAGCGGGTTGATAATCAGCCTTACGGCCACAATTGGGGGCTGATCGGCAAAACCATCTACCCGCCCGAGCACCCCTATAGCTGGCAGGTCATAGGCTCGCTGGAGGATCTGGATGCAGCAGCCCTTGAAGACGTTCAGAACTTTTATCGTCGCTGGTATGTCCCCAATAACGTAACGGTGACGGTTACTGGTGATTTTGACGTGGAACAGGCCAAGGTCTGGGTTGAGAAATATTTTGCAGAAATTCCCCGGGGCGATGAGGTTGCCGCGCTTATCCCGCGCGCAGGAACTTTGGATGAAACTGTCAATCTGAAAGTTGAAGACAATTTTGCCAAAGTGCCGCAATTGACGCTGGTCTGGCCAGCGGTCGAGCAGTTCCACAAAGATGCTTACGCGCTGGATATTCTGGCCACCTACCTTAGCGACGGCAAAAGGGCACCTTTGAATGAAGTTCTGATTGATGAAGAAAAACTGACCACCACGGTCAGCGCCTTTAACAACAGCGCCGAACTGGCCGGGGAATATTACATCATGGTGCGGGCCAATGCCGGGCAAGATTTGACCGCTATCAAAACGGCGATTGACAAAGGCCTGACCCGCTTTGAGCAAAATGGCATTTCCGAAGGTGATCTGAACCAGATCAAGGCCGGGCTGGAAGTTGATTTTTATGGCAACATCCAAAGCGTTCTGGGCAAAGCCATCCAGTTGGGCGAATATAATGCCTACACAAATGACCCCGGCTTTATTCATCAGGACATTCGCAATATTCAGGCGGTGACCTCTGACGATGTGATGCAGGTTTATCAAACCTACATCAAAGACAAAAACTACGTTGCCACCAGTTTTGTCCCCAGGGGCGAAGACGCCCTGGCACTGGCTGGTGCGGTTACGGCCAGCATAGCCGAAGAAAAAATTGTCCAGGGTGCAGAGGCCGTGGCGGAGTTCGATCCAACGGCGCGCACATTTACCCCAACGGCATCAGCGTTCGATAGAACCCTGGAGCCCGCCTTTGGTGGGACCATCACCATGCCAACACCAACCGTGTGGCGCGGCGAGACCCAAAACGGCATTGCGCTTTATGGTATCGAGAATGACGAAACACCGCTGATTTATTTTAGCCTGAAAATTGATGCCGGGGACATCCGAGCCTCCATTGATAAACCTGCCGTGCCAACATTAACCGCGGCCCTGATGAATAAAGGCACAGCCAACAAAACCACAGCGGAACTGGAAGATGCCATCAAGTCTATTGGTGCCAGTATTTCTGTTTTCAGCAATACCAATGGCACTTTTGTAACCGGCAGCACACTGGCAAGGCATTTTGCCACAACCATGGCGTTGGCCGAAGAAATGCTGCTGGAACCACGGTGGGACGAGGTAGAATTTGATACGCTGATGCTGGAGGCGGCCAACGATATAGATCAAAGCGCAGCCAATCCAAATTCTATTGTCGCCCGGGAGTTTCAGGCCATATTGTACCCGGCTGACAATATTTACAGCGTCTATGAATATGGGGCGAAAGATAAGCTGGAAACCGTCACACTTGACGATCTCAAGGCATTTTATGCGGCCAGTTTCACCCCCGCCAACGCCAAGTTCCGCATTGTTGGCGATGTATCCTCTGACGAGGTTGAGGCAGCCCTGCAAGGGCTGGCCAGTCAATGGACCGGAAAGGCCAATGCAGAGCTGGACATTGCGCGCGCTGCACCGCCGCAAAGCTCAACCGTTCATTTCTATGATATACCCGGTGCCAAACAGTCCAGCTTTCGCTTTGGCTATCCGGCACTGGCCATTACCGATCCGGATTATGTCAAAACCAACGCCATGAACTATCTGCTTGGCAATATCTATACATCCAGACTGATGACCGAATTGCGGGTCAATAAAGGCTATACCTACGGCATTCGGTCCAGCTTTGCAGCGGCAGAGGACCGGGGCGTTTTTAGTGTCAGGACCAGTGTTCGTTCCAATGTAACTTTGGAATCTGCGCAGTTAATCAGGGATATTTTGGCCGACTATGGCCCGTCTTTTTCAAGCGAATATCTGGCAACAACAAAAAGCGCGATAATCAAAGGTCAGGCGTTAAAATCTGAAACCCTGTCGGCCAAGCTTTCTATGCTGGGCGAGATAAGCGCCTATGGTTTTTCCAGCGATTATCGTGTGCGCAATGCCGCTGAGATTGCAGCCATGACAGTAGAGGACGTTCAGGAACTGGCTGGAAAATACCTGCGCCCAGATAAAATGCATTATGTGATAGTTGGCGATGCCAAGACACAGGCGGGGCGTTTGCACGCTCTTGGTTTTGATAATCCAGTAATGCTTGGTTCGGTTTCACCGGACTAGGATGCGGGCTTATTCAAATGGCTTTATTTAGAGAATATTGAATGGACGAAAGCCAATTCAGCAAAGGCTACCGGCCTATGCAAGGCATGTTTTTCGTTTAACGGCGTATAAAGAGCTTGAAAACATACCATGTTTTCTGCACCCTTTCTCGTGTTTAGACAAAACCCTCCTCGTGAACTCAATCATTTGAATGAGTTTAAACCCTAGATACCACGCTAACGAATAGCGCCACCCTGCCCCTGTTTATGGACGTATGCTTCAGAGGCAGGTTCATATTTGCAGATAAAACACGCTTTATTGTTGCGAATGAGTTGCAATTACAAAATATAGGCTTTATTTGAGAATGGTTCGCAAAGTGTGACCCAGAATATTTTTATGTGGAGTCCTTTAAAAGTTATGTTTGTCTCGATTTATCAGCAACTCACCATAGGTAGGGCTTTGCGCGTTTTGCTGTTGGCAGGTGCTGCCATGCCTTCTGTCGCTGCGGGTCTTGATGCTGACATTGATAATGTTTTACAGCCCAGTGATGACCGGATCATCATTACCGGCTCACGAGCAGCGGTGGATGATGTGCCGGGATCAGCCAGTTTTATCGGCCTGGATGAATTGCAATTACAAAATTATACCGACATCAATCGCGTATTGCGTACAGTGCCGGGCGTGAATATTCAGGAAGAAGATGGCTTTGGTCTGCGGCCTAATATCGGCATTCGTGGCACGGGGTTGGATCGATCGGCAAAGATCACCTTGATGGAAGACGGGGTGTTGATCGCGCCGGCCCCTTATGCCTCACCTTCGGCTTACTATTTCCCATCCACAGGGCGCCTTTCCGGTGTAGAAGTCATTAAAGGGGCTGCCGGTATTAAATATGGCCCCCGCACACAAGGTGGCTCGGTCAATCTGTTTTCAACGGCACTGCCGGATAAATTTGCCGCAAGAGCTGATGTTCGTGCAGGCGAATTTGACACCCGCCGCGCCCATATATGGCTAGGTGGACCTGTGCATGAAGCGGGTGTTCGTGTCAGCCTTTTGGGTGAAGGCTATTTTGACTCTTCAGATGGTTTCAAACGATTGGATAATGGTGGCGATACAGGTTTTGAAATAGAAGATTATGTATTGAAACTGCGTCTGCAATCACCGCGCAATGCGCATCGCCAGCAAAGCCTGGAGTTCAAGGCCCAGTATTCTGACCAGATCTCTGATGAGACGTATCTGGGTCTGACTGATGGAGATTTCGAGGCTACGCCCTTGCGTCGTTATAACGGCTCTGCCCGGGATGAGTTTACTGGCGAGCACTCACTTTTTTCGGCGCGCTGGCAGGGTGATTTGGGTGGTGGATTTGACGGGACGGTTTTGGCTTATCGTACGGACTTTTCACGTGACTGGTTCAAGCTTGACCGGGTAAGCGCTTCTGGCAGTGCAGCAGATGCAGGAAATTCTGGCGTTGACATTGCTAAAATTCTCGCTCAGCCGGAGAATTTTGCACCAGAGCTGGCTATTCTGAAAGGCGAGGGAAGTCTGGTTTCTGCCGATGGTGCGCTGCTGATAAAGCACAATAACCGTGATTATTACGCCAAGGGTATTCAGGGCGTTCTGGGTTGGGTAGGCGATATTGCCGGGACTAGCCATAATTTTGAACTGAGCGCCCGTTACCATGAAGATCTGCAAGATCGATTCCAGTGGTGGGAGCGATTTCGTATGGATCATGGCGCGCTGGTTCGTACGGGCGTTGATGTTGCTGGTACAGAATCCAACCGTATTGATAGCGCAGAGGCATTTGCCGTTTCAGTGCAGGATACAATAACCGCTGGTCGCTGGACACTGGTGCCGGGCATGAGGCTGGAAACAGTGGATTTGCATCGTGATGATTTTGGCAAGGCCGACCCGGAGCGCACGGGCATGGCATTAAAGGAAACTGATAATTCCCTGAATACCTTTATCCCTGGATTGGGTATGATTTTTGATATCAGCAATGATGTCTCCCTGTTTGGCGGGGTACACAAAGGTTTCTCGCCGCCCGCACCTGGCCGGGCCAAAACAAACGCGGAAACAGCCACAAACTGGGAACTTGGCGCACGCTGGAATGCCAAGGGGGTCAGGCTTGATATAGCCGGGTTTTATAATGCGTTTTCCAATATGGTGGGAACAGTGACCGCCTCAACGGGCAGCAGTGCCGCCATTGGCAATCAGTTTGATGGTGGCAAGGTAGATGTGATCGGGCTTGAAGCATCTGGTGAGCTGGATATTGCAGATGCTTTGAAGGTGCCTTATCGCCTCCCTCTACGCTTTGCTTATACGTTTGCCGAGGCAAAATTTAAAACCAGCTTTCAAAGCGGCTTTGAGCCTTGGGGCACCGTCAGTATTGGTGACAAAGTGCCTTATATTCCGCGACATCAGGGTTCGGTAGCATTGGGACTGGAAGCTGATGAGCTTGGTGGTGAACTGTCACTATCTTTTGTTGGGGCAGTGCGCACCCAGGCCGGGCAAGGTCCAATTCCCATTGCAACGCGTGTAGAGGGCCACGTGGTGGCGGATGTTAGTACGTACTGGCAGGTTCGTGATGGCGTGCGTATCTCGGCCAGTGTGCGTAATCTTTTTGATAGCACTTATGCCGTAGCACGTCGCCCGGCCGGGTTACGGCCGGGCTTGCCTCGCATGGCGCTTCTGGGTCTATCGCTCACATATTAGAGTGTGCTTTTGGGCCTATTTTGCTATGTCTTCAGGCCTGACAATTGTTGCGCCAAGCTCTCTTAGGACGCCTTCGGCCTGATAGGCTTGTTCATTACCTTCTGGTTTTGCGCCTCTATACATGGCAATTTCAGCAATAGCCGTATACCGGGTGATCTGGCGAATATCATAACCATCATAAAAAGGTCTATAGCCATATCCATAACCAAAATGCGGGCTGTAATAACTCCAGCCAAAGCCATAACGGCCGCCATAACCAAAACCGTGATGACTGCCAAAGCCAGCGTAACCGCTGGAGGTCTGCCGTTCTTTCTTTTCGGTATTGCGATCAGCAATAATAAAATGGTCAAAACCGTTTTGCTTGGTGAGTTCAGCAGCACGGTAGAGCAAATAGTTTTCAACCGTTTCCAGCTTGGTGATTGAATTGCCTGAAAAGGAAACGCGATAGCGGTTATTCTCTATGCTTTGCTCGCTATAGCCGCTAGAGGAATTAACGGCAGCTCGGTAGGGGGTTGCCGTGGCACAGGCGGTTAGCACTAATCCGGCGCCAGCCAGTGCGAGGAGGGATAGTTTGCGCATCAGTCTTCTCCATGAATGTGGTAAAGGACAATCATAATATGGAGGCTAGAACCGCCCACGTCGAGGGTGCTCACCATTTGTTCATCCATCATTCATGTTCAGAACGCTTTATTTGTTCTATAGAATGGGATGTCATTTGCTTATAAGGAAAAATATAAAAATGTTATCCATTGTTTTTATTGTCATGTTTAGCGGAACGGCTATATCGACTCCGGTGCTTGCGACCGATGCGCGCACTTTGGCTGATACCTGCATTGCCGAAGGTGAACCAGCGGGGATGTGTGAATGTTATGCCGGTTTTGTTGCCGATAACACCAGTTCAAAAGAACTTTCTGCCCTCACAGTGCTAACCGACCCGACCCATCGGGGGTCTATGGAATCAGCACTAAAAGCCCTGACTGCCATGGGATTAACGCCCGGCGAGATATTCAAAATGGCCATGAAAGCCGAAGCATTGCAGGATAAAGCCAAAGCCCAGTGTGAGCCTGAGAATGAGGGTTAGTCATAAATAAGCTCAGTTTATTGACGTTAATTCGCATCTTAATAAAATAAGATCAATCAATTGACTTTGTTGTAAATAGCGACACAATAGGATCAACAAGATAATCTTATTGGCGGCAACTATGCTGGAAATATCAGAAGATGATATACTCGACCGTATGCGGGTCGATAACCCCTGGTGGAAAACCGGGCAAGTGGCCATAGTATCAGGGTATAAAAAGCGCGCGTATTTTGAGAGTTTTGCCGAGGAGGCAATGCAAACGGCTTTTCGTCGTGCTGTGGTCCTGATGGGGCCAAGGCGTGTCGGTAAAACAGTACTGATCCACCAGCTCATCACTGATTTGATTAGCTCAGGCCACCCTGCACATGAGTTGCTGTACCTCAGCATGGATGCCCCCATTTATAATCGATTGCCGTTGGAGCGTGCTGTGCAGATTTTCCTGAACAGCCAAATTGGAAAACAGAGCGCCAAACCAATAGTGTGTTTTGACGAAATTCAAGTGGTCAAGAATTGGGAAGGTCAGTTGAAGGTCTTGGTTGATAGCTATCCGGCAGTTCGCTTTGTCGCTAGCGGATCGGCTGCAGGTGCCTTGAAAATGAAAAGCGCAGAGTCAGGTGCGGGACGCTTCACCGATTACCTGTTACCGCCTCTTACATTTGCTGAATATCTCGATTTGCTGGGTGTAGAAAATGATGTCGTTGAAAAAATCAGCAAGTTTTCATACCGTTCAATAGATTTGACAGCCCTTAACCAACACTTTGTAAAATACATCAACCTTGGCGGTTATCCCGAAATAGCCTTGTCAAATGACAGTGTGGAAAGTTTGGCCAAGAGGTTGGGGTCCGATATTATTGAAAAAGTATTATTGCGTGATTTGCCTTCTTTATATGGCATAGGTGACGTAACAGAGTTAAATGCTCTTTTTACAACATTGGCTTATAATACAGGGCAAGAAGTATCTTTGGAAAACCTTTCGCAAGGCTCAAGTGTTTCAAAAAACACTCTGAAACGTTATTTAGATTATCTGGAAGCCGCGTTTCTGATTAAACGGGTCGCACGTATAGACCAGACAGGGAAAAAATTTACCCGGGCAACATTTTTCAAAGTTTATTTGACTAGCCCGTCCATGCGCGCCGCTTTGTTTGGTCCTGTAGACGAAACCGATTTGGCAATGGGCGCGTTGGTCGAAACAGCCATTTTCTGTCAATGGTTTCACAGTTCAGAGCTTAAAAATTTACGATTTGCCCGATGGGATAAATCAAATGATGGCGAAGTTGATATTGTTGGTTTGGGTGCACAGCAAAAACCTGAATGGTGTGTTGAAGTAAAATGGACTGATCGCTTTTATGAGCGTCCTCACAGACTAAAATCCCTTTCCCTTTTTCTTCAAAAAAACCAACAGATCCACACGGTTATGTGCACGACAAAAACCAAATCAGGCAAAGGGCAATTGCAGGGGCGGGAAATAGGGTTTTTACCATCATCTGAATATTGCTACATGCTTGGCAAAAACATTCTGACCCGTCAGCGCGTTGCGGGAGGGTATAAAGACAAGGATGTACAACCAAATTTTTTTGACTAATATCATCTATTTTTCCCGCTTCGGCGGTCGCGTCGGGCCAGCAGTTTCAGGCGTAGTGCGTTCAGCTCGATAAAGCCATCAGCATCGGACTGATCGTACACCACATCATCCTCGAACGTCACATGGTCCAGCGAATAAAGCGAGCGCGATGAGGTGCGCCCGACCACACTGGCTGAACCCTTGTAAAGCTTCAGGCGTACTGAACCGGCAACCATTTCCTGACTGGCATCAATGGCCGCTTGCAACATGCGGCGCTCTGGCGAGAACCAGAAGCCGTTATAAATCAGCTCGGCATAGCGTGGCATCAACTCGTCTTTAAGGTGCGTCGCCCCGCCGTCCAGGGTGATCTGTTCTATGCCGCGGTGGGCCACCAGCAGGATTGAGCCGCCGGGGGTTTCATAAATGCCCCGTGACTTCATCCCGATAAAGCGGTTTTCCAGCAAATCCAGACGGCCAATGCCGTGCTTGCCACCCAGCTCATTGAGGCGGGTGAGCAGGCTGGCGGGCGATAGCAGTACCCCATCAATGCTGACCGGATCGCCATGCTCAAAGCCAATTTCAATGTATTCGGGTTTGTCCGGCGCGTTCTCGGGGGACACGCTGCGCTGATAGACAAATTCCGGCGCTTCCACACCCGGATCCTCCAGTGCCTTGCCTTCGGAGGAGGTGTGCAGAAGGTTGGCATCCACCGAAAACGGTGCTTCGCCGCGTTTGTCCTCGGGCACCGGAATGCCCTGTTCTTCGGCATAGGCAATAAGATCAGTACGCGAGCCAAATTCCCAGTTCCGCCACGGTGCAATGATCTGGATATCCGGGTCCAGTGCCAGATAGGCCAACTCGAACCGCACCTGATCATTGCCCTTGCCGGTGGCTCCGTGGCACACCGCATCGGCGCCGGTTTCATGGGCAATTTCAATCTGGCGTTTGGCAATCAATGGCCGCGCAATGGCCGTACCTAACAGATACTGGCCTTCATAAACGGTATTGGCACGAAACATCGGGAACACATAATCGCGGACAAAGTCTTCACGCAGATCCTCGACAAATATTTCCTTAACACCCAATTCCTGCGCCTTCTGACGCGCGGGTTCCAGTTCCTCACCCTGGCCCAGATCGGCGGTAAAGGCCACCACTTCGGCCCCCATTTCGCTTTGCAGCCATTTAAGGATAATTGAAGTATCAAGCCCGCCTGAATAGGCCAGGACAACTTTTTTGGGCGCGTGCGCCATGACTGTGCTCCACAGAATAATATTGGTAAGTGTGGAAATGCCGCATCGGCATTGAAAGTCAATGGGCAAAGCGCAATCTGTACTGTAGGCAATCCTTGTTCAATGTAGAAATATAGCCCTCGCAGGTATGAAAAGGACAAATAAATGGACATGATGAATGAGGCGCTGGCGGCCTATCCATGGGGTATTTATCTTTGTCTGCTTCTGGCCCCGTTTGTTCAGGAGGATGCCGCCGTTATCGCTGCCGCTTCGGCCTCGAGCATGGGGTTGGGCGTGCCGGTTTGGCTGTTTGTTTCGCTTGTGGTTGGTCTTAGTGCCAGTGATTTATGGAAATACTGGGCCGGGCGCGCGGCGCGAACACACCATTGGGCCGAGCGCTTTTCGCAATGGAATGGCGTGCAGTCTGCCAAAGGCAAGGTGTTGAAACGTCTTGGCCATACGCTGATGGCGGTGCGTTTTATCCCCGGCACGCGCATACCGATTTATCTGGCGTCCGGGTTTTTCAAGGCACCTTTTAGCTCGTTTTCCCTGTGGGTGATTGTTTCCGGCATGGTCTATGCGGGTCTGACCTTTGCCTTGTTCCATGTGCTGGGCGAAGTGGGCGGCGAAAAGGCAAAAGCCATCGTGCCGCTGATTGCCATTACCATACTGGCAGGGTTTTTGGTGTTTCAGTATGTGCGGAGCCTGATGAATAAATCTGCTGCGGGTTAGTCGGCAGACTCATTTAAAATATAGCGCTTTATGCGCCGCCATTTTCCCCGTTCAAACGTCTGGCCGTAACGCCAGGCCCGATCTTCTTCTATAGAGGCGATTTCTGTGGCACGGTTTTGGTGCTGTAATATCAATGCGTTGGCATTGGCAATGATTTCACTTTCTGGAATAAGAGCGGGCTTGATTGAGCCAAGCCAGAATTCCCACATAAAAACCGCGCAAACGGGGGCAGTGAAAACGACTATTGTAAACCAGAAAAGCATCATCAAGCCGCATTTCACCACTCATTATATCTATTTTTGAGATAACTGATAAACAGATATAAATAAAGCCCCTTCGGTGTAACCAGTTGGGGTAATGGTTTGGCTAAAACACTTGGATCAGCGGAACAAAGGGTGCTTATTGAGTTATTAATTCAAAAGCGCGTTGCTGCCGGCATCACCCAGATTGAACTGGCCAAAGGGCTTGGTGAGTATCAATCCTTTGTTGCACGGCTTGAAAGCGGGCAGCGCCGGGTTGATGTGATTGAGTTTTTAAAGCTGGCTAACATATTGAATTTTGATGCCGCAAAGGCCATTCGTGAAATAGAAGCGTTATTGTAATCCATACCTAGTCGGCGTCTTCAGGCACCAGTGTTTCGCGGGCCGGGTCATTTTTCCACACCAAAAATGAATAGCCTACGGCGACAAGAACTGAGATCGCCATGCCGACGAGCAAAATGATCAGGGCCCAACGCGGGATCAATATTAGTGCACTCATCAGGGTCGCAAGACCAGTAAGCATAAACAGCCAGCCGGTCAGGCGGTGGGTTTTGTCCCACGAAAGATCAGACGACAGCGTCCACGGCGTGCGCACCCCCATAAACCAGTTTGGGCGCATCTTGCCCATCACCGCGCCCAGAACGGCGATAAAGGCACCGATCAGTATGGCAATCCATTTAAGCAAACCCGGACCATCCGTCACGGTCTCCAGATCAACCGTTCCGGCGGCGTTCAGCACCATCATCATGTGGGCGAAGGTCAGCACGATAAACGTGCCAATCCAGACAATTGAATAGGGCAGGGACGACCGCAGCAGGTTTTTCCGCCGCGGATCAATGCTGGGCAGAATGCTGAGCAGAAGCGCCATTCCCAACCGGTAATACCCCCCTTTATAGAGGGCATCGTAAGTAGAACGGTTATGCGGCTATGGACATGTCCATGGCCGATTTCT
>JAJFFS010000015.1 GCA_021776515.1 Robiginitomaculum sp.
ATAGTCGCCTTTGGCGACGGGCGGGCTGCTCCACCCCGCGTTAAACCATTATAGAGCTGCAAAACAGCCCGGAGCATTTTGTATAGTCGCCTTTGGCGACGGGCGGGCTGCTCCACCCCGCATCACTTGCCTAGCGTTCAATATTTATCGCCATCAAGTGAGCGGTGTTTGTAACCTCTTTTCACTCGATGTGAAGTGCCAATGTGTTCTTTTCAGCACCTTTACACACTTAAAAGGTCAACCACGTCGAAACCCGGTTCAATCTCCATCCCCATGCCAATCTTTGGTAATTGTTCGAGAGGCGAGATAATAAAATATTGCACTAATGACATACACCCACACAACGATAGAAAGCGAGGTTTGCAAGGCCTGCGCTTCGTTACTACCATCAGGCAGGGTAAAATATGTGGATAACCCGCCTGCCAGAACTGGCCCTATACCCAAGCCAATAATGTTGACCACAAAGAGATTGATAGAAGAGGCAAAGGCCCTCATCCCCGGCTCAACCAAATTTTGTATTGAAGCAAATAGTGGTCCAAACCATACACCAGCACTAATTGCCGGCAGGACCCAGATCGCCATCAACCACCAGGGGTTTTGCATTTGCAAGGCAATAAAAAACATCGGTCCCATAATGATTGTTGATATGGCCGGGATAAGACAATACCAGCGCAAGTTATCCTTGCCCATATGATCGGCAAGCCAGCCCCCAAGGAATGTACCAACCGCCGTCGGCACCAGACCAACCATACCAAACTTAAACCCTACCTCTGCATAACTCATATCAAAAGTGCGTAAAAAGTGCGGCACCATCCAGGCATTTAGCGCATATCCACCCAATGATGTGAGCGATCCGGCAATACTGAACATCCAAAAAGTCCGGTTATTAGTAAGCGCCCGAAATACCTCAAGAAATGGTACCGGGTCGGTTTTTTCAACTCGGTCAAACGCACCGCGTTTTGGCTCACGGATGATAAGTTTCGCCAGAATGGCAACAATCAATCCTGGCAAACCAACAATAAAAAAGGCCTGTCGCCAGCCAATATTCTCAACAACCCAGCCACCAGCAATCAAGCCAACCAGACCGCCAACGGGAATACCAAGTGAATATATGGCAATGGCCCGCGCCCGCTCTGGCGCACGATAATAATCCGAGATCAGGGAATGCGATGGTGGTGTACACCCCGCTTCACCAAACCCCACTCCCAAACGAGCAGCAAACATATGCCAGAAATTCAAGGCAAGCCCGGATGCCGCAGTAAATGCGCTCCAGATCGCCAGAGAAAGACTAATAATATTGACGCGATTAAAGCGATCCGCTGCCCAGGCAATTGGCAAACCTATGGCGGTATAAAAAACGGCAAATGCCAAACCATTCAAGATGCCCATTTGCAGGTCTGTAAGGCCCAGTTCCTGCTTTATGGGTTCTTGCAGAACGCTGAAAATGAGACGGTCGATAAAATTGAAGGTGTAAATAACGAACAACGACCCTAAGACGATGTTGCGGTAAAAACCTGCACTTTTTGCGGATAAACCTGAAACGCTCATAAAAACCCCTTGTCTGTGTGGCTCCCTTATTCCCGTAAAAATGTGCAAGGCAAAGTTAAATCTGCATACGCGCTGCGCATTTCTGTTTATGGTGCACGTCAAGAAAACACAGGCGGCTTTTTTATGCTCTTGAAAAACCAGACCATACTCATCACCGGTGCATCCCGTGGCCTGGGCGCGGCCATAGCCAAAGAGTGCGTCCAAAAGGGTGCCAATATCATTGTGCACTATGGTGCCAATGAAACTGCGGCCCGTCGCGTGCAGAAACACCTTGGAACGCAGGTTCTGGGTTGCATAGGCGAGGATTTACGCAAACCCGGTGCCGGACAGCGTCTTTGGGATGCCGCCACACAATTGGCTGGCCCCATAACGGCGCTCGTCAATAATGCCGGCATTGATCCGGCCAGCCCGCTAACTGGCCGCATTGAGGATTGGCGACAATCCTGGGCTGATAATCTGGCGGTTAATTTAGTCGCCCCGGCAGAGTTATGCCGCTGTGCCGCAGGTGCATTTCGCCAAATGGGCGGGGGAACCATAGTTAACATTGCTTCACGCGCAGGGGAGCGCGGCGATGACATCAACCATGATGCCTATGCGGCGGCCAAAGGTGGCTTATTGGCGCAAACCCGCACACTGGCCCGTGCCTTAGCCGCCGAAAACATTCTTTGTTACGCCATAGCGCCCGGATGGATTGATACGGACATGGCCCCCAAGGGCGGTGATAAGCTAGCCCTGGCCTTATCAGAAATTCCGCTTGGCCGCATGGCTGCACCTGATGAGATTGCTGCGCTTACCAGCTTTCTTCTCTCCGGCACCTGCCCTTCTGCCACCGGGGCTACATTTGATGTAAACGGTGCTTCATACGTTCGTTAGATATATTTTTCACCCTAAATTTTTATAATTATAGCGGTTCTTCTGACGGGGGGGACAGGTTCAGTTTATCCCCGTTTTGCGAGGGTCATTCAGGGGCTCTATGGGTAAAATGAGGGTCAATTCAGGGGCTCTGCGGGTGATTTAAGGGGTCGTTATGGGGCTATAAGAGTGTGGCAAGGGACAGCCACTGCCCCTTGATGTGACCCTCAACTGACCCATACGGCAAAATGGGGATAAACTGAGGTATATCCCTTTTTTAATTCTCCTTCGTCGCCCTTCGGCTTGAACGGAAGGTCAGCCGTCAAATGGCTGGTTTTGTGGTGTGCACAATGGATTGTGCGGTCTAGCCGGAGACCGACGAGAATGTTGAGAACGTTGTGTTTTCATAAAGCACCCCAAACTTATCCAACCTAAGGCACCGATCGTGTTATTCTTGTCATTCTTGTCTGCAATGCGCTATGAACATCCGGTGTGCGATAACGTGCCAAACTGACTGTTTGTAACAATAAATTGAAAGAAACCACTTCATGCTTCTTCGTCGCATCACCGAACACGTCAAAGCCCAGAACTGGTTTGCCGTTGGCATTGATTTTCTCATTGTCGTGGTGGGCGTATACATCGGCGTGTGGATTGGTAATTATCAGGAACGAAAAACGCTGCAGGCCAAACAGGCCCAGGTTGTCGAGACCCTGCGCCTGGACATGCAACATATAAACAGTATGGATACCGCTTTTACAAAATTGATCGGTCAAGGCCTTAATGCGTGGGAGAAGGAAAGAGCCAAGGGAAAAATGCTTCCGCCATTTTATTATCGAGTTCCGGGCTCTGATATGCCTCCGCAAAATACCTGGAAGTCTCTTCCACAAGATCAGCTGACGGATTTGTTCGCACCTGATCTGCTTTTTGACCTCGGATTTTATTATTCTGAACTTGACGGCGTTGCCAGAAAGTATCTTCGGTATGTTATTTTTGTTGAAGATGAACTCCTGCCAGGCATGGAAGAAGAGCCAGGCTATTTTTATCGTCAGGACGGGCAACAGCTCAAGCCAAAATTTAAAACCAATATGGACCGGCTGCGCGATTGGCTTGATGAAAACGAGCGTTTGCGCAAATGGTCTGCCTGTTTGGTTGTTCGATTGGAAACCCCGATGAAATCGGGAAATTCCTGCATTCCCAACCTCACTGTGCCGGTCGTCGAAGCACACTAATGCATCCACAAACCCAAAAGAAACCCATGACCCTTGGTTACTAAACGGGGGTAAGGTGATGGCTATCCCTTCAATCGTCACCCCGGTGTAGACCGGGGCCTATTGTGATGCCTCAATCCTACCTGACCTGCACAATGGGTCCCGGATAAAACTTCGTTTTTCCGGGATGACACGATTTGTGTGTTGCCTGCGTCGTTAAACCTTGATCCGCTTCAAAACGCCAGAGAACAGCAAAATTATTTTTTCGCCGCTATACAGCTTGCCGCGCACAAACATCAGCCCGGATTTGGTTTTACGGACCAGTTCGCCATCGGCCTCGATCCATTCACCAGGCCAGGCGGCGGCGACAAATTCATTATTCATGGTCACGGTAACCCCGTGATCGCCCTCAAAGGCATGTCTGGAGATGGCAAACATCGCGCTATCGGCAAACGTCATCAACATACCACCGTGCACCGCACCGCCGCCATTGCAATGTTTCTTTTGGGCATAGAGTTTTAATACCCCCTGCCCCGGCTCCTGATTGCTGTCACTGCGCACAAATACCGGCCCATTGGTATGCTCGAACCGGTCCTCGGCTGACCAGAACTCATACCCTGCCGGTGGTTTATTCCCGTTTTCATCTGTCATGCACAGGACATAAATCGCCAGTTGGTGCTGTGCAACAAAAAATGATTTACGGTTTCAGCTTCCACTTGCCGTCGGGCTTAAAAGCGTGAAACACAAAGGCGAAGGTCACATCATAAGGCACCTCGGCCCATGTACCATCGGCACCTTTTTTACTCACCGAAACACCCGGCACCGCACGCGAATCGGCAATACGGCCTTTATCCAGCGCCGAGGCGTGATCGCCCTCATAGGTCAGCCGCACATCACCATCGGTGAAAATTTCCTGTTTGCGGATCATGGTTAGTGCATAGGCGGTATCATCCACCACTACCACACGAGACATGGGCGGCACCCGCCGGGGCAAATCGCCTTTGTAAAGAAACGGTTGGGCAGCACTGTCATAGCCCGCATAAGGGTTGCGCCCATAGGGCCGTGCGTTCGGATCATTGGGGATCAGCACCTCGCCTTTGGGGAAGCGCTTTTTGAAATTATCAAAAGATTCCAGTCGTGATGGCAGGCGTTTCAGTTTGACATCATTATGCTGTCCAGCAATGCCCTTGCCAGAGAATTGCTGCCACCAGGTTTCACTTTGACGGTCATACATCACCAGATCAGAATTGCGCAAAAGCCCGGATGTGCCAAAGGTGGGCGCACCACTGGCACCTTCAAAACGACGATCATAAACGATGGCTGCATTACAAAGCGGGCAATACGTCACAATAACCGGCACGCCACCGATTTCATCATTGACGATCTCGTGCCAGGTTAGAACCCGTAAAGGATAGGCCCGTGCCACGCCGCCTACTTCCAGCCCGATCACCGGCTCATTACCCGGCAGGTCAGATTTTTTGATGGGGATAAACTGTGGCTGATCGATGGAAGGGATCCCGTCTCGGGGTGGCCCGCCACTCATAATTGATGAATACTTGATGCTGGTTTTTGAAAAATCTGTATTGGGCCATGCCTTTTTCAGCTTGCCCGATGGTTCGGCGAGTACCGGTGAAACCAGAAATCCCATCAGGGAAAGAATTAAAATTAAAAACCGCATGTTGGCCTCTTTATGCTATTGTGACTTATTGGTGCTGATCCTAGGGCAAAGCATAAACACAGGCCATTCACCTTTACGCGAGCGACCTGTGCCCCTATATTGTAAATGCTGAGGGGCAATAGAAACTGGAGACCTGCGATGGAGTTCGCACTTATTCCCCTATTGCTCTACTTCCTGCCATGGCTGATTGCGTTAATACGCGGCCATCATAATGCTGGCGCTATTTTTGTGTTGAATTTTCTGCTGGGCTGGACGTTTATTGGCTGGCTATTTGCCTTCATCTGGTCGTTCACCTATGTGCGCCGGTATTATGCCTAAGCGCACCTGGATTCTGGTTATGTGGCTGCTGGCCACACCTGTGCTGGCACAGGAACCCGTTCAGCGACCACCAAATACGGCGCAAAACCGCACATTGCTCGCTGATACTTTGGGGGCCATTCATTATCTGACAACGGTATGCGTTGGACGCAAGGATCAGAGTTGGCGCAGCCGTATGGGTGAAATGTTGCAATTGGAAGCTTTATCAACCTATGAGCGCGATGACTTGATTTCTGCGTTTAATCATGGCTATCGTCAGCAACAAAGATATTACCCCGTCTGTACGCCGCAAACGGTCAGTCAAATTGCTGCACAAAAACGGCTAAAAGCAGAACAAGGGCAAATTTTATCTACCGCGTTAGCAGATCCTTATCTTCATTGAGTTACACCTGAGATAGTCAAGAGGCAGACTAACTGCCCGGACTTGTGGATGGATGAACTTAAGGGGTGGGCAATGCGCGCCAAGTGCGAAGCTGTGGAAACTTTACCAAAGAGCGAACAAAAAGACCGGGCGCTGGATTTAATTCTGGATGCCTGGGATATAGCGCTGACACGCGGATGCGCGCCCGAGCAAATTGCAACATCGGCTATATTTGCAGCGTTTGCCGATCTTATTGATGTTTACGGCGAAGATGTGGTGGCAGAAATGGCACATCGCCTGCCTGCCCGCGTGCGCCGGGGTGAATTTTCCATGCGTGCAGGCATGGTCAACTAAAAAGGCCAGGTGATTACGCACCCGGCCCCTTTTACTTAGCTATGGCTAGTCTTCAAAAAAAATAGTGTCAGCCTTCGCCTTCACCACCAGTATTATTGATGCTGACATTGCATTTGGTTTCAATGTCTCCGATCAAGGATTGAAATGTCTCGCTCATGGCCTGTATCTGCTCCAGTGTCGCGCCCAGTTCAGTTATTTTAGCGCTCTGCTCTTCGCTTCCCTCTTCCGTCGTAGCTATCCCGTGAAGCAAGGTATAGGCCTCTGGCTCCATGTTTGATTTTACCAGTGAAACTGTGCAGCCACAGCCTTCTGTGGTGTTTTCACTGTCACCCATGCATAATCCATGAAGATCGTCTTCCATGGAACCGGCAAGTGCGCTGCCTGAAATTGCCAAAGCAGCAACAAGCGATGTAGTTGTTATAAGGTGTTTCATTGTATTCTCCTGTCAGGTTTATCCTGCCCCCCAAAGGTTGCATAACGCATCTTTGCCATATCGGCAAACGATGAGTTTAAAATAAAATTCTATAGAACCTCTTCAAAGCGTATGGGCTTTCCAAGGCCGGAATTGACCAGCGCCCCATCCCGCATAACGGCCCGGCCCCGCACTATTGTGGCCATGGGCCAGCCGGTTACAGTTTTACCATGAAATGGCGTCCATCCACTTTTACTGGCACTATCGGCATCGGTTATTTCGCGCCGCGCTTTCATATCTACCAGGGTAAAGTCAGCATCATAACCAACGGCCAGTCTGCCTTTCCCGGCCAGGCCAAAAATCCGCTTTGGTCCGGCGCTGGTCAGGTCCACAAACCGTTCAAGGCTAAGGCGGCCCTTGTTCACATGATCCAGCATAATCGGCACCAGATATTGCACCCCCGGCATACCCGATGGTGATGCGGGGTACGGCTTTGCCTTCTCTTCCAGCGTATGGGGTGCGTGGTCTGAACCGATCACATCAACAATGCCGGTTTGCAGTGCCGTCCATATCCCCGTGCGGTGCGCGTTGGTGCGAATCGGCGGGTTCATTTGCGCGCGCCCTTGCATGGTTTCATAACAGCCCGGTGCCGTTAACGTCAGGTGTTGGGGCGTCACCTCAACCGTGGCTATGTCCTTATGGGCTTGCAGAAAAATCATCTCTTCGGCGGTTGAAACATGCAGCACATGCACGCGCTTGCCCGCCGCCCGCGCCAGCCGGATAAGTCGCTGAGTGGCCAGCAATGCCGCCTTGGCATCGCGCACTTCGGAGTGAGAGGTCCAATCCCCCTCTCGCGCCAGATTTTTACGGGCATTCAGACGGTCTTCGTCTTCGCAATGAAAGGCGGCACGGCGCGAAATAGCTGCCAGAACACGGGCCACCCCTTCATCATCGGCGACCAGTAATGAGCCGGTTGACGCCCCCATAAACACCTTGACCCCGGCGCACCCCGGCACCCGTTCCAGATCGGGCAGGACATCCGCATTATCGTTGGTTGCGCCTGCGTAAAACGCATGGTCGCAATGCATCCGGCCCTTGGCCAAAGCCAGTTTATTCTGCAACGCCTCAACAGTAGATGTGGTGGGGCTGGTATTGGGCATTTCAAAAACGCCAACAACACCGCCCATGACAGCAGCCAGCGAACCGGTTTGCAGGTCTTCCTTATGCGTCGGCCCGGGTTCACGAAAATGCACCTGCGTGTCGATAACGCCGGGCAAAACATGCAAGCCTTTGGCGTCTATACGTTCACCCGCATCGGCACGGGCCAGATCGCCAATGGCAACGATCTTGCCATCACGCACGCCCACATCCGCCGGACCAGTACCATCCTGATTAACCAGGGTGCCGCCCGTGATAAGCAGATCAAAAGTTTCAGTCATTTTTTTACGACTCGCCTTGCGAAAATGAAGTGATGAGCGAATATACCCCTTATGAGCATTTTCGCACCCCCCCGCCGCCGTTCTGTCCTTGCCATAACCGGCGAAGACGCGACAGATTTCCTGCAAGGCCTTGTAACCAATGATGTGGCACGCCTTGCCAATGATGACTTAATGTATGCCGCGCTGCTTAGTCCGCAAGGCAAAGTCCTGCATGTTTTCTTTATTAGCAACCGTGATAGCGGTGGTTATTGGCTGGATTGCCTTGAAGAAAACAATGCTGATTTAATGCGTCGCCTGCGCATGTTCCGTCTGCGTGCCAAGGTAGACATAGACGATATGAGTGAGACCCATATGGTGGCATTGGGGGCTGGATTTACTGACCCGCGCTCCCCCGAACTGTCGAAGCGCACTATCATCCCGCGCGCTGACCTGCCCCCTGCCCCGCCAGACTATGAGCAAAACCGCATTACCGCTGGCGTTCCTGATCAGGGGGCTGATTTTGGCATGGAGGAGGTGTTTGCCTCTGACATTAATATGGATTTGCAACAGGGTGTGGCCTATCGCAAAGGCTGTTATGTGGGGCAGGAAGTGGTGAGCCGCATGAAACGGCGCGGCACCATTAGAAAACGCATCGTATTGGCGAAATTTGATAGCCCGGCACCAGAGTTTGGTACGGATATTATGGCGGGCGAGGCGCGCCTTGGCGATGTACGCTCATCTGTCGGCGGGCAAGCCCTGGCGCTGATACGCACTGACCGGCTACAGAGCGCACAAAAAGCTGGCACGCCGATTACCGCCAATGGTACAACGCTGCACATAACATTACCGGAGACTGAGATATGAGCCTGACCCGCTGTGACTGGGTGCCAGAGGCAGACGCCCTTTATTGCGCCTACCATGATGAAGAATGGGGCGTACCTGAATACGACAGCCAGGCACTTTGGGAAAAGCTGGTGCTGGATGGCATGCAGGCCGGACTGTCATGGATTACCATATTGCGCAAACGGGACAGCATCCGCGCCGCCTTTGACGGATTTGATCCGGTGAAAGTCGCGGCCTATGGCGAGGCCGATATGGAGCGCCTGCTCAATGACGCCGGTATCATCCGCAGTCGCCTGAAATGTCAGGCCGCCATTAATGGCGCGCAAATATTTCTGGACATGGCCGAGAGCGGCGAAGACTTCTCGGCCTATATGTGGGATTTTATGGGCGGCAAACCCCTGCAAAACACCTGGGCCAGCATAAAAGATGTCCCGGCCAAAACCGCACTTTCAGAAACCATCGCCAAAGACCTGAAAAAGCGCGGCTTCAAATTCTGCGGCCCCGTCATTGTCTATGCCTTCATGCAGGCGGTGGGCATGGTCAATGACCACACCACCAACTGCCATTGTTATGGACCTGTAAAAACGATGGGTTAGGGCTTCAAATTGATTACTTAAACTAACCAAGATGGTTATTTTAGATTTTTTGGGATATAAACCATGTATTCTGACGTTACTGGCGTTTGATCGCCTACAGCCACAGATTGCTCTGACATTCCATTTAAAATGAGAAAGAGTGTGTTGTTTGCTATAACTGTTCCGCAAATAAAAAATCCATAAGCCGATAGCATTGCAGTTATCACTACATAGCGCGTAATTGTGGCATACAAAGAATTCCTTTTAATATAATCCCCTTCTTTACCAGAAAATTTTTTTACCTTTGGCTTTTCCGTTATTTCGCGATACCCAGATACCCTCTGATCATAAACAGATTCATTCGCTTTAAATGCTTTTTCACGTGTCCCGAACACGCTTCCAAAATAAGAAGTTGCAGAAGCAATTATCGCCAAAAAAGCACCAAATACATAAATAATAAACGCAACCCCAATTTGTTCCGCTAGCTTGTCCTCAATTCCCCTCCCACTCCGAATCATAGCAATAACAAAATTCATCAATACAAGAAGTGCTCCCCCATTAAATATTAAAGACAGACGTATTGACCCTTGAGCGTAATAATCTGCAGCACGGTGATATTCCAGTGCAAGGTCATATGAATTTTTTAATTTCAGATATGCCCTTTGTTCCAATTCATGCCGCATCAACTTAGCCGATGGTACTGGGTTTTTCTTTTCCATGCCAAAATCAGCTTTATCGATAGATTCAGCAAGTTTATTCAGTGACTTTACTATTTCATCAGGCATTTATTCTAACCCAAACTTGGATCCAGCTTGATGCAATCCTCGATCAGGCCTTCTACGGCGGCCAGGGAGTTATCAAACATGGTCTGTTCGTCGCTGTTCAGGGAAATTTCGACAATGCGTTCCACACCGCCCGCGCCTATGACTGCAGGAACGCCCACATAGCGGCCCTTGACGCCAAACTGGCCGTCGCAATGCGCGGCGCACGGCAGCACCCGTTTTTTATCTTTCAGGTAAGATGCAGCCATATCCACGGCGCTTTCCGCGGGGGCATAATAGGCAGAACCGGTGCCAAGCAGTTTAACAATCTCGCCGCCGCCCATGCGGGTGCGCTGCACGATGGCTTCAATTTTTTCATCCGTCGTCCAGCCCATTTTGGCCAGATCGGGGATCGGAATACCAGCAACGGTGGAATAGCGCGTTAGCGGCACCATGGTATCGCCATGACCACCCATAACAAAGGCGGTGACATCTTCAACGGAAACGCCGAACTCTTCGGCCAGAAACCAGCGAAAACGCGCTGAATCCAACACGCCAGCCATGCCGACAACCTTGTCGGTAGAGAGGCCCGAGAACTCGCGCAAGGCCCAAACCATCGCGTCCAGTGGATTGGTAATGCAGATAACAAAAGCGTCCGGGGCGTGTTTGGCAATGCCTTCGCCCACTGATTTCATCACTTTGAGATTGATGCCCAGCAAGTCATCGCGGCTCATGCCCGGCTTGCGCGCCACACCGGCAGTCACAATGCAAACATCTGCACCAGCAATATCCGCATAATCCTGCGCGCCGGTGACATGGCTGTCGCGGCTAAAGACCGGGCTGGCCTCACATAAATCCAGTGCTTTTCCTTGCGGAACACCTTCGGCAATATCAAAAAGGACGACATCGCCCAGTTCTTCACGGGCGCAAATGTGGGCAAGTGTGCCGCCGATCATACCGGCGCCAATAAGGGCGATTTTTTTACGGGCCATAGGGGTCTCCAGTTAAGGGGGAATCGTTACCCACTCGTCTAGCGCGCCCGCGCCCGTGCTGCAATGCGGCAAAATCGTAAAGTGATGCGGGATTATGCCCCTCCATCCTTCGACAAGCTCAGGATGAGGAAGAAACAAGCTCAGAGCCTGCCCCGGCGGAGGCAGAGGATGAGGAAGAAACAAGCTCAGGATGACAGATATACGTCACTGCCTCATCCTGAGCTTGTCGAAGGATAGAAAAAGAATAGGCTGCTAGCGGTTTTTCAACCAGTTGAGCATGGTCGTTGCATCGGAAACTTCAAACGGGTCGGTGACGCCGTTATCGGAAAAGCCGTCTTCAGCAAACAACGTTTTCACTTCGCCATCTTCGGCATAAAGTGAATAACGCCAGCTGCGATAGCCAAAGCCCACATTGGACTTATCAACCAGCATACCCATTTTGCGGGTAAATTCGCCGCTGCCGTCTGGCAGTAAAAATACATTTTCCGCGCCAAGCTGCTTGCCCCATTGGTACATGGCAAAGGCATCATTGACAGAAAGACAGATCACCGCATCTACGCCTTGTGCCTTAAAATCGGCAAAGGCCGCCTCATAGCCCGGCAAATGCGTTGACGAACAGGTTGGCGTAAAAGCACCCGGCAGCGCGAACAGCACTACTTTTTTGCCCTTGAACAGGTCAGCGCTGGTCACATTTTTCCACTCAAACGGGTTGTCGCCGTCCAGTGCATCATTGCGAACACGGGTTTTGAAATTAACGTCGGGGAGTTGATTATCGATCATGGGATTTTCCTAATTAGAATTTCGATGGATGCAATGTAATGGGTTGCAACAAACATTGTAAAACGATATATTTCCATTTAACTAAGTGGATAAATCAATTAATGAGCCTTTCCCTTCGCCAACTCTCATACCTGACAGCGCTGGAGCGCACCTTGCACTTTGGCAAAGCGGCCGAGGCATGCGGTGTCACACAATCCACACTTTCGGCAGGCATACGCGAATTGGAACAATCCTTAGGGGTCCAGTTGGCCGAGCGTACCAAACGCAAAGTGATTTTAACCTCACTGGGTCAGGAAATAGCAATCCGCGCGCAAGGGTTATTACGCGACGCGGACGATATACGCGCGCTGGCCGCGACCCGGCGTCAACCGCTTACCGGCACCGTACACCTTGGGGTTATTCCTACGATTGCCCCTTATCTTTTGCCCCGTTGCCTGCCGGTTTTGCGACAAAGCCAGCCGGAACTTGACCTGATACTTCTGGAAGACCAGACCTTGCGCCTTTTGGACGCGCTAAGGGCGGGAAAAATTGATGTTGTCCTGATGGCCCTGCCCTGGCCCACAGAGGAATTTACAACCCTGACGCTGTTTAGCGATGCTTTTCAACTGGCTTGCCCCAAAGGACACCCGCTTGGCAGTAAAAAATCGGTAACGCCCGATGATTTTGAAGAAAACCCCTTGTTATTACTGGCCGACGGACATTGTTTGCGCGAACATGCACTGGACGCCTGCGCACTGGACGCCCGCAATGCGCAAAGGGGGGTGGAAGGTGCCTCATTGCTAACCGTGGCACAAATGGTTGCTGGTGGCCTTGGCATCACCCTGTTGCCACAAATAGCCATTGATGCGGGCCTTGCCCGATTATCAGACCTTGCCCTGGTTCCCTTGGCCAAAGGTGCCAGCGCCCGCGACATTGGCCTTGTCTGGCGCAAAACTTCAGGCCGGGATACGGAATTTGAAAAACTGGGCACGTTTTTTAAAGCGCAATAAAGGCTATTTTTCCCGGTTGACCATATATATTGCAACCTCACTTTTTAAGTTTGGTTTAGGGCACGTAAAGCATTTACGGTTACTCAGCGGCCTTTGCGTTATCACGGTGTGATTTCATTTGCTCGGCAATTAAAAATGCCAGTTCCAGTGCTTGCTCGCCATTAAGTCGCGGATCACAATGAGTGTGATAGCGTGAGGAAAGGTCATCTTCGGTAATTTCACGGGCGCCGCCAATACATTCGGTAACGTCGTTGCCAGTCATTTCAAAATGCACACCGCCGGGCCAGGCATTTTCGCTTCGCAAAACTTCCATAAACTCACCAACTTCAGCAAGAATGGCGCTTACGGGGCGGGTTTTATAACCATTGCCGGTTTTTTGCGTATTGCCGTGCATAGGGTCACATGACCAGACCACGGCGCGGCCTTCACCTTCCACGGCGCGCACTAGTGCAGGAAGGTATTTCTCTACATTGCCCGCACCAAAGCGATTGATAAGCACAATCCTGCCTGGCTCGTTGCCGGGGTTCAGTGCATCCAGCAAGCGTAGCAATTCATCCGGGGCCAGACTGGGGCCGCACTTGATGCCAATGGGGTTTTTAATGCCCCGACAAAATTCAACGTGGGCACCATCAACCTGTCGCGTGCGATCTCCGATCCACAAAAGGTGAGCTGAGGTATCGTACCAGTCACCCGAGGTGCTATCTATGCGGGTCATGGCCTGTTCATAACCCAGCAACAAGGCTTCGTGGCTGGTATAAAAACTGGTCCCGGCCAGTTGCGGTGCGCTTTCGGCGGTAATCCCGCAAGCATCAATAAAGTTTAGTGTTTCACTGATCTTGTCGGCGATATGACGATATCGTGCGCCCGCAGGGCTGCGGGTCACAAAGCCGAGTGTCCATTGGTGAACATTGCCCAAATGCGCATAACCGCCAGTGGCAAACGCACGCAACAAATTCAGTGTTGAAGCTGACTGGTTATAGGCCTGCATCAGGCGTTCCGGGTTCGGCACCCGGCCTTCGGGCGTAAAGGCCATGGCATTGATGTTATCACCGCGATAGCTGGGCAGTGTCACACCATCTATGGTTTCCACTGGTGATGAGCGTGGCTTGGCAAACTGGCCGGCAATGCGCCCCAGTTTTACGACCGGACGTCCACCAGCAAAGGTCAGCACCACCGCCATTTGCATCAATACGCGGAACATGTCGCGTACACCGTCGGCGGAAAATTCCTTGAAACTTTCAGCGCAATCTCCGCCTTGCAACACAAAGGCACGACCCTGGGCAGCTTCCGCCAGCTCTGTTTTAAGCGCCCTGGCTTCGCCGGCAAACACCAAAGGTGCCGCATGGCAAAGGCGTTCTTCCACTGCGGTTAAAGCGGACGGATCCGGATAATCATCCGGTATGTGCATGGCGGGCTTTGCACGCCAGCTTGATGGGGACCAGTTGGCCATCTGAATACCTTTGCAAAATTTGACTGGGCTTCATATCGCAATGCTGCGGCTGCGCAAAGCCCAACGTGCTGCCAAAGCTGATTTTTTAGATGTGTTGGCGATGTAATAGAGGGTTTTGCCCCGCCGTAACGTCCTTCTTTTGTAACAACACTTATTTGAGGGAAATCAATGCGCAATATAATAATCAAACCTGCCTTGGCTGTGGCGATGGTAATGACCAGTGTTTCACCTGCATTCGCCGATCCTTTTAATGCAAGCAGTCAGTCCGTTCAGGACCTGCGCTCGCGTAACGATATGGCCGCCAAAGCCTATTTTAAGTTTGCCCTTGGGGGCAAAAAAAATGATGCACCATCACGCTTTCGCAGTGGTTTGAAACTGCAAATGCGCAATGTTATGCAATCACAAAACCAACAGTCTGGCGCCTTTGCCCATTCTGGCGGCAACATTAACGTGCTTGACCTGTCCATGGGAGCAAAGGGGTTCTCCTCCTTGCAACTCAATGGCGTTCCTTTGCAACAAAAGGCCTATGTGCTGAATGCCCATACCCATGAAAATGAGGGTGACCGGGCTCATCGCCGTGGGTTTAACAGAGGCATTTTAGTTGCTGGCGGTGTTATTCTGGCCATTGGTGTCGCCGCAGCAGTGGCCGGTGGTGAAGACGATGATGATCATGATGATTTTGATCGGGATGACAGATTCTAAGCCCACCGCCCACAGGTGTTGAGCCATTTCTCTGCGGCTGCCCCCCTTTATATGGCTTGCCGCTATCCCAATCGTGCCAAAAGCGCGTCAATCAGGGGTTGGGCAAACCCCGGCCCCTGTTCGACATAATGGTAAGGTTCAATAAGCTCGACCTCCATTAAAACCGGATGCTGGTCTGCATCGCGTACCAGATCAATGCGCGCATATAGTGGCGCGGCGGGCAAAGCAGCAATAGTTGATTCGGCGGCAGCTAATTCTTGTGTATCGGGTTCATGAACCACTTCTTGGGCACCATAAATTGATTGAACCCGGTAATCGCCAGTGTTCGGTACTTTACGGACGCCATGGCTGAATATGCCATCATAGTAAAGCAAGGATACCTCACCGAGTTCTGCAACATTGCTCAAGAAGGGTTGGATCAGGCAAGCATCTGGTGGCAAATCTTTTGTTGGGGGCAATGCCTTGCCGCGGCCTAACTTAGCCTGCCGCCAAGCCCCGGCCCCGATACGAGGCTTGATAACGATAGTATCAGTCCCCAACTCATCAAAGGCACTCAGGATTGTCTCATCACTAGCGCGATCGGCCCAAAGCGTAGGAATGGACGGTACGCCTTTTGCCGCCAGATCGGCCAGATATATTTTATCCAAATTCCAGCGCATAAGCGAAAGCGGGTTAAACAGCGCCGTCTGCCTGCTGATATAGGTCAGGGTTTCAAAAAAGGTTTCAAGCTTTTGCGGGTAATCCCAGGTGGTGCCAACAAGGGCGGCCTCAAAACGGCTCCAGTCAACACCCGGCGCATCCCACACCACTTCTTCAAAGACAATACCCCGCGCCGCGCCTTCGCTTTGCAAGGCCCCAAACTCCAGATCATGTTCGCGGCAGTCCATGCCCCGATCCGGGCTCTGAGAGTGCATATTTTTGCAGGTTAGAAATGCAATGTGCATTAAATTTTCCCTTAAACCGCCTCGCCGTCTTCCAGTGGGGGCGGTACGAATTTTTCGCGCATCAGCACCAGTTCTTCGGCTGCCGTAGGATGCACGGCGCAGGTTTCATCCCACTCAGCTTTGGTCAGGCCAGCCTTTACCGCAATGGCGGCCACTTGAATAATTTCCGGTGCGGCATCGGTGATCAGGTGAACCCCCACCATGACCTGGTCTTCGGTGCGCACGACCAACTTCATCATGTATTTTTCCGCAGAGCCAGAGACCGTATGGCGCATGGGACGAAAGCTGGATTTGTATATGTCTATTTGGCCATATTTCTCGCGGGCTTCATGCTCGCTAAGGCCCACAGAGCCTACCGGCGGCTGGGTGAAGACGGCACTGGCCACGTCCTTATGGTCAAAACTGTGGCGGCGCCCGCCAAATTCGCTATCGGCAAAGGCTGCGCCCTCACGAATGGCCACAGGGGTAAGCGATATGCGGTCGGTCACATCGCCCACGGCAAAGACAGAAGGCACATTGGTCTGGCCAAAATCATCCACCATTACCGCGCCACCCCGGGCTGTGTTCACGCCTGCCGCATCCAGCCCCAGCCCGTCTGTGGCCGGAACGCGCCCGGTTGCCATCATCACCTGATCGCAATCCAGAATAACGCCGGTATCCAGATGTACAGCCAGACCAGCGTCCGTCTTTTTAACTGCATCAATATTGGCATGGGTGATAACCTGCACGCCCTGACGGATCAGCTCGTTATGGGCATGGGTACGCACGTCATCATCAAAGCCGCGCAAAACCAGATCCCGCCGGTAAATCAAGCAGGTCTTCACCCCAAGGCCGGCAAAAATACTGGCAAATTCACAGGCAATATAACCACCGCCATTGATGACAATGTGGTTTGGTATTTCGGGCAGGTGAAACACCTCGTTCGAGGTAATGGTGTGTTCCTCACCGGCAAAGCCAAGTGCACGGGGGGTGCCACCGGTAGCGATGAGAATTTTATCGCACTTGATGATGCGCCCGGAGGGGACAAGGCGCACCGTATCCGGCCCGGCCAGCTCGGCACGTTCCTCAAACATCTCAACCCCGGCATTGCCAAGGTTACGACGATAAATTCCCGAAAGCCGGTCTATCTCCATATCCTTGGCCGCGATCAGGGCTTTCCAGTCAAAGCGCACATTGTCGGCCTGCCAGCCATAGCCCTTTGCCTCTTCAAAACCCTGCCCATAAGCGCTGGCATAGACCATAAATTTTTTGGGAACGCAGCCACGGATGACGCAAGTGCCGCCAATGCGATATTCCTCGGCAATGGCGACCTTGGCACCATACTGGGCCGACATGCGCGCCGCACGCACCCCGCCAGAGCCAGCCCCAATAACAAACAGGTCCACATGCTCTTGCATAGTCAATGCTCCAGAACTTCGGCCCCGTGTTCACCACCAATAATGGCCACACGCGCCAGATCAATAAACAGACCGTGCTCGACAACGCCAGGCACGGCACTAAGTTGCACCGCCGTTTTCACCGGATGGGTAATCGTGCCGCAGGCGCAGTCCAGTATGTAATGCCCCCCATCGGTGATGAAAGGCTCGCCACTGCGCTTGTCCACGCGAAGAACCACACCCGGGCGCGCAATCCCGGTGTTGCACAGCACATCAAAGACCTTTTTGGCGGTAATGGTAAAGCCGAAACGGTCCACCTCCACCGGCAAGGCAAAGGCACCCAGCGTTTCGACAATTTTGCTTTCATCAGCAATGACAATCATTAAATCTGATGCGTTGGCGATAATTTTTTCGCGTAACAGGCAACCGCCGCCGCCTTTGATAAGGGCAAATTTCGGGCCGATCTCATCGGCACCATCCACGGTCAGGTCTATCCGGTCTGCCTGTTCTATGGGCAGCAATTGCACCCCTGCCTCAGTGGCTACATCGGCGGTGTTTTGTGATGTGGGAATGCCCTGCACAGTTAACCCGTCGGCAACACGCAGGCCCAACAGTTCGGTAAAAATATCCGCTGTGGAACCGGAACCCAGGCCCAAAACCATGCCGTCTTTTACATAGTTCAATGCGGCCCGGGCGGCGTGTGATTTTGCTGTTTCGCCAGTCATGTTCGTTTTTTCCTCGTTCGGAATGTTTCGGCCCAGCCCTCTATATCCCGTTGACGGGTGCGCGCCACGCCCAGTGCATCATCGGGGACATCGCGGGTAATAACACTGCCCGAGCCGATAACCGCCCCGGCCCCCACACGCACCGGGGCCACCAGCGACGAGTTTGAGCCAACAAACGCCCCGGCCCCTATCGTTGTGGTATGTTTGTCAAAGCCGTCATAGTTACAGGTGATGGTGCCTGCACCTATGTTTACATCGGCACCGATAATACTATCGCCAATATATGACAGATGGCTGATTTTAGCTCCATCGCCAATTTTGGCTTTTTTGGTTTCAACAAAATTGCCGACCTTGGCATGTGCGCCCAGTTCAGTGCCCGGGCGCAGGCGGGCATAAGGACCAATGGCCACGTTTTCTTCTGCCACGGCACCCTCAAGATGTGAGAAACTACGCACATGGGTTCCCTCTCCCAGAGAGACACCAGGGCCAAACACCACAAAAGGGTCAATGACACAGCCGGACGCAATATGCGTATCCCAGCTTGCATAAACAGTATCCGGCGCTGTTAGGCGAACCCCGTTTTGCAGCCATTCAGAGCGCCTGCGCATCTGAAACAGAGCTTCGGCAGTGGCCAGTTCTTCTTGTGAATTGACCCCCATCAGTTCTTGTTCATCTGCACTGACGGCAACCACTTTCAGGCCGCGCTTTCGGGCAAGAGCGACCACGTCAGTGAGGTAATACTCGCCATTGGCATTATCGTTGGTCACCTCATCCAGTATCGAGAAAAGCAGATCCCCCGAGGCTGCCATAACCCCTGAATTGCACAATGTTACAGCCTTTTGCTCGTCATTGGCATCCTTGGCTTCAACAATACAATCCAGCGTGCCGTCATCGGCCAGTATCAAACGCCCATAGGCTGACGGTTCAGCGGCTTCAAAGCCAAGCACAGCGATACTGACGTCCCCATCCAGCGCCGCGAACACCCGCTCTATGGTTTGTGCCTGAATGAGTGGTGTATCGCCATAAAGCGTAACGACATTACCTTCAAAACCATCCAGCACATCCCGGGCGCACTTGACGGCATCACCAGTACCTTGCGGCGGGTGTTGCACGGCGACGGCACCACCGCCCAACTCACTGGCCGCGGCCTTACCCACCGCGCCAGACTTGTCGCTGACCACGGCACAGATTAGTGCCGCATTAACCTCACGCGCCAAAGCAACTGCCCAGGAAAACATGGATTGTCCGCCCACGGGATGCAGCACTTTGGGCAGTGCTGTTTTCATTCGTGTGCCATGGCCTGCCGCCAGGATGACAGCGCCGCGCAATTCGGGCATAGAGCACCTCACTAGAAGAATCGTTATTGTCCCATCTATGTAGCGCGTCAATACGCCCTAGCGCTAGGAGAAAACCATGTCTCTGAAAGGTTATTCCATTGCGTTTGACCTGGATGGCACGCTGGTCGATACGGCACCTGATCTGGTCCGGGCACTTAATGTCTGCATGAGAGGCTCAGCCGTACCTGAAACCAGTACAACACAAGTGCGGGATTTGATCGGACAGGGCGCACGCGCCTTGATTGAACGCGCCTTCAACAAGGGCGGCATTACACCAGAGGTTCGTGATGTGGATGAGCGGCTCGTGCATTTTCTTGAATTTTATAGCGCTAACATCGCCATCAATAGCCGTGTTTTTGATGGTGTCATCGATTGCCTTACCACATTGGCCAATGCCGGGGCACGCCTGAGCATTTGTACAAACAAACCCGAGGCGCTAACCCATAACCTTCTGGCAGCGCTTGACCTGACCGCATATTTTGACGGTATTTTTTGCCCCGATAATGTGTCTGCAAAAAAGCCGGACCCGGCGCACGTACAGGCAGCCATAGCGCCCGCCCCGCCAGCCAAGGCTGTTATGATCGGTGATAGTTTTGCAGATCTGGCCAGCGCCCGTGCCGCAGGTGTGCCCGTCATCCTTATGAGCCATGGCTATAGTGATCCCCCTGCGATAAAGCTTGACGCCGATCTGGTACTGGATCATTTTTCCCAAGTATATGAGGCCATTCTTCACTTTAAAAACCGATGACCAACGAAGAGAAAAAATATGATTATTGTTCACCACCTTGAAAATTCACGCTCGCAGCGCATTTTGTGGCTGCTGGAAGAACTGGGTCTCGACTATGAAGTCAAGCGTTATGCGCGCGACCTTAAAACCATGCTGGCCCCGCCAGAATTGAAAAAAATACACCCCCTGGGCAAATCACCGATCATCACCGATGGTGACAAGGTCATCGCCGAAACCGGGGCGATTGTCGAATATATGTGCGAGAAAACCGGCAAACTTATACCCGAAACGGGTTCTCAAGAACATTTGCTTTATCGTTACTGGCTGCACTATGGCGAAGGTTCGGCCATGTCACCATTATTGCTGAAACTGGTGTTTGATATTCTGCCCACCCGTCCCATGCCGTTTTTCGCACGCCCCATCGCCAAAGGTATTGCCAAAGGCACATTGAAAAACTTTATCCAGCCACAAATCAAAGCCCAGCTTGATTATGTTGAGGCAGAACTAGGCAAGCATGCCTGGTTTGCCGGCGAAGAACTGACCGGTGCCGACATCATGATGAGCTTTCCTTTGGAAGCCGCTGCGGGTCGTGGCGGTTTAAATAAGAAATGGCCAAATTCAATGGCTTTTCTGAAACGCATCCACGCCCGCCCCGCCTACAAACGCGCCCTGGAAAAAGGCGGTAAATATACAATTGTTGATGGCAAATAGCCGCTACCATCAAAGGGCCAACAGCGCTTTGACAGAAAAGAGAAAGCCCCAGCACCAAAAGCCCCGGAACATCCGGGGCTTTCAGGGTTGTCAATTAGGCAATCGCGCGAACGCGAAAGAAGGGTGCCTGTTTAGGCAGCCTTGCGATGGCGTGGCAGTCCATTGACCATGTCAGAACGTACATCAGTACGCGCTGAACGCATGGCGGCAACGAAACTGGCCCCTACCAGGGCAACATCAACATCATAGCCACGGTCACGCCAATAATCTTCAATTTTTAACTTGATACGGCGCGCACCATCATCAGTGCAATAATCACCAGACATTATCTTAACTCCTCAGTCTGCGGGGCAGTTCCCGCATAAATTTTCGATTTCTGATATAAATTTAGTTAATAAATTTTCATCGTCAAGAGGAATTCGTCAAAAATTCGTCAAATAATCGCTTTTTTTTTACCTTCAATGCCAACAAACGCGTAAATACGCGAAACATTTTCCCTGAACCACGTATTTGAAGCATGTTTTTCGCGCTCTCCGGTAAATTATCAGCAATTTTACGCATTATTAGTTTTACAAATACTTTTTAATAGGTTACACAAATATTCAGGGGGATTACATGACACAAATCGGTCAGCGTATTCGTGAAGCCAGAACAAACCGGCAATGGAGTCAAGCACGCCTGGCCAAGGCCGCCAGTGTTAGCCAACCCACTGTTGCCAATTGGGAAAATGGCAGTCACAGCCCCCGCGAAACCGCGCTGGAAAGGCTGACAGACGCGCTGGACGTTCAGCGCCTATGGTTGCTGGAAGGGCATATTAACGGCGCTAATAATAGCGCGACTACCACACAGGCACATAATGACGGCTATTTTGATACGCCGATTATGCATGTACCAGTGCTGCCTTGGCCCATGGAAACAAACGCAAGCGAAGGCCTGAATGCTGCGCCGATCCGCCATTTGGCCGCTTCGGTACAGGTTAAGACCCCTTTTGCACTGGATTGTGATGACCCTGCAGTCAGTCGCGCTTTCCCTGCCACCACCACCATCATTTTTGATCGGCACATTGGTCCTTTGAAAGATGGAGGCTTCTATCTTTTTGAATGGGAACAAAAAACCTTGGTGAGACGTTGGCGAAACCACCCCGGGCGTTTTGAACCAGCCGGAGATCCGGGACGTTTTGATACCTTTTTTCCAACCAAACGCCCCCGTATTCTTGGCCGCGCCATTATGGCCATCCGCTGCCTGGTTGACTGAACAGCCCTTAACCGCTGCTTTCTCCATACGCAAAGAGATTATTTTTACACAAGAATGTATTTCAGATAATCGATAATATGACGGTTTTTCAGGCCTGCCTAACCCTCGTCTCTTTCCAGACGCGCAATCAGGCTGGAAGTATCCCAGCGATGGCCGCCCATGGCCTGCACATCGGCGTAAAACTGGTCCACCAGCGCGGTTAACGGCAAACTAGCGCCATTGGTACGGGCCTCATCCAGCGTGATACGCATGTCTTTACGCATCCAGTCCACCGCAAAACCAAAATCAAACTGTCCGCGCAGCATGGTTTGATAGCGGTTCTCCATCTGCCAGCTTTGCGCCGCGCCTTTGGAGATGGCTTCGATGACCTTTTCCCCGTCAAGTCCGGCACGCCGGGCAAAATGCAACCCCTCGGCAAGGCCTTGTACGACCCCGGCAATGCAAATCTGGTTGACCATTTTGGTCAACTGCCCCGACCCCACATCACCCATCAGGGTGATGGCCTTGGCATAGCTTTGCATAAGGAGCTCTACTTTAGCAAAGTCCCCGGCCTCACCCCCGCACATAATGGCCAGCTGTCCGGCCTCTGCCCCGGCTTGCCCGCCAGAAACCGGCGCATCAACAAACCCCAGCTGGCGAATGCCGGCCTCTATGTTCAGCTCGCGCGCCAGGGCAGCGGAGGCGGTGGTATGATCTACAAAAACAGCGCCGGGGCTCATGGCCTCAAACGCCTTGTCGGTGATGGCCCGCACATCAGGATCATCCCCAACGCAAGCGAAAACCACCTCGCACCCTTGCACCGCGTCTTCTATGCTGGCGGCGGCCTCGCCTTTGTGTTGCTTTGCCCAGCCTTGCGCCTTGGCCGCCGTGCGATTCCAGACACGAATTTTGTGACCCGCAGCCGCCAGATACCCCGCCATGGGATACCCCATAACGCCCAAACCTATAAACGCACAATTTGCCATTTGCCTTATCCTTATGCTTTTGCTTTGATAGCTTACCCTAATCTAGGGGCAGGAGTAGAAGATGAAAACAGTTTTACGCTGGGGCAGTTGGTCTCTTATTGGTTTGGTGTTGATTTTGACCTTGGGTTCTGGCGGACTTTATTGGCGCATCAAAAGCGCATTGCCGCAAGTTAAGGGAGAATTAACCTTAACAAAGCTCGCGTCTCAGGCGAAAATTGCCCGGGACATCGATGGTATAGCGCATATTTTTGCCTCTAATCGTCATGACGCGTTTTACGCCCTTGGTGTAGCCCACGCCCAGGACCGCATGTTTCAAATGGATATGAGCCGACGCTATGGCGCGGGTCGCTTGTCTGAACTGGTGGGCAAACGCGCCCTGAAAACAGATGCGCAAATGCGTACACTGGGTTTGCACCGCGCCGCGATAAGCTCCTGGGATCACCTCAACACCAAAGAGCAGAGCGCCATTAATGCCTATGCTGATGGAGTTAACGCCATTATCAGCGCCAAGAGTTATGTCACCCCTGCCGAATACATTTTCTTGCGCACACGGCCAGAGCCCTGGACACCTGCAGATACGATGACTGTGTTCAAGGTGATGGCGTATAATCTCTCCGGGGATGCGTTTGAAGAACCGGGACGTAAACGCCTGTTAGACATTCTCGGGCCAGAACGGCTGGCGCAGTTTCTACCCTCTTATCCTGACAATGCCCCGATCGCCTTACGCGAAGAAGACATGAGCTCGGTTTATCCGCCTGCCCCTCCTGCACAAGACGATGCGGCCCCGGCACTGGGCTCATCCATGGGCGAGAAGATCAAGGGCTCCAATAACTGGGTGGTCGATGGCACCATGACCACAAGCGGCAAGCCGTTATTGGCCAATGATCCGCATCTGGCACTCTCGGCACCCGGTATCTGGTATTATGCGCGCATGAATGCACCCGATATGATGGTGCTGGGGGTAACCCTGCCCGGCACACCGTTTGTCACCCTTGGCCGCAACCGCACCATTGCCTGGGGGTTTACCAATACCGGGCCAGACACCTCTGACATGCAACTGGTACAAAAAGGTACCATTAAAACCCGCACCATAACTGAAACCATCAAGGTAAAAGGGGCTGAGGATGTATCGCTTGCCATCAAATTTGCCAATGGCGGCGTGGTGCTGGCTCCACAATGGTTCCGCGCCGCAGAAATGGCCGGCGACGGGCAGAGCGTCGTGCTGACCACCACTTTGGATGATGGTGATGATACCACCGCCTCCATTGGCCTGGCCAATATTGATGCGGCCAGCTTTGATGATCTGGATAGCGCCCTAAGCCGCTTTAAAATGCCGCAACAAAATATCGTTTATGCAGATGTAAATAACAATATAGGATTTGTTGCACCGGCACGGGTTCCCCTGCGCGATGAGGCGGGAAACTGGGTTGGTGAAATCCCCTATGAAGGCCTGCCGCGCACCCTGAACCCTGGTAAACACTATGTGGCCACGGCCAATAACAAAATTGTTCCGGACAGCTATCCCTATTATATCACCGATCAATGGTATGGCTTTCACCGCATCCGGCGCATTGTTGAAAACATTGAAGCAACGCCCAAGCATGATACGCAGAGCTTTATTGCCATGCAGATGGATACGGTCTCGGACCTTGCGCGCCGCACCCTGCCTTTATTTGCGGCGGCGCAACCAAAGACTGAGGCAGGGCAGCACCTTCGTAATATAGCCGCGCGCTGGGATGGCAACCTTTCCCCGGGCCGCCCCGAAGGTTTGATTTATGTTGGCTGGCGACGCGAATTTAGCCGTCTCGTCTATGCTGATGATCTGGGCGACGATTTTGAACGCTTCTGGACACCACGCAACGGCTTTATGGAAAGAGTGCTAAACGGCAATTATGCGCCCTGGTGTGATGATACAAGCACAGCGGCACGTGAAACCTGTCAGGACATAGCCGGAAAAGCCTTTGATGAAGCTGCCCAAACTTTATCACAAGAATATGGCAATAAACCCGAGAACTGGCGCTGGGGCGATGCCCATGAGGCCGTTTTTGCGCATCCCCTCTTTGGCGGCGTACCTGTGCTGAAAAATTTCTTTTCTGTACGCGTGCCTGTGGGCGGCGATGGCACCACGCCTAATGTGTCGCATTATTCCTATCGCGCCGGTAATTTTGATGCGCCGTGGGGGCCAAGCATGCGCGCCATTTACGATATGTCCGATATGAATGCGTCACTATTTATGGCGGCGCCCGGGCAGTCAGGCCAGGTTCTTTCCCCGCATTACCGCGACATGGCCAGACGCTGGGCAGATGGCGAATACATACAAATACGCGATGACTGGACACCGCAATCACCGCCGCCGGGCACCTCTGTTCTGACCTTAAATCCGCAATAACGTCGCGCTTATACCTGAAATTAACTGCTTTCGTGTTTTCTGGCCGCAAAAGAATATGGTGGGAAAATCATGTCAGACGATCGTCCAATTATCAAAAAGGTCATCAAGGTATCCGGTGGCGGCCACCATGGCGGTGCCTGGAAAGTGGCTTATGCTGATTTTGTGACCGCCATGATGGCGTTTTTTCTGCTGATGTGGCTGATCAATACCACCACGCCAGAACAAAAACGCGGCGTCGCCGATTATTTTGCGCCAGCCAGCATCAGCGAGTCGCTCTCCGGTGCCGGTGGCATTTTGGGCGGAACATCCCTTGGTGAAGACGGAGCACGCAATTCCGGCACCACCGAACTGGTAACCAAGCTGCAACCCAAAGCGGCAAAGACACCGGATCAATCAAATTCAAAAGGCAATGGTTCGCCCAGTACACAAGTTTCTGAAAGCGCCTTGCAGCAGGCCATCTCGCGGCGCGAGGAAATGGCCTTCCAATCAGCGGCTGAATCATTGCGTCAAGCCATGCAGGACATGCCTGAGCTAGCCGAGCTTTCCAAAAACCTGATTGTCGACCAAACCCCGGAAGGTTTGCGCATCCAGATTGTGGATCAGGAGGGGCGCTCCATGTTCGAGCCCGGCTCTGCCAATTTGCTGCCCCACACCATGGTATTGCTGCGCTCGGTCGCCAAGATTATCAACCGCCTGCCCAACCGTATCAGCATATACGGCCATACCGATGCCTCGCCATCGGCGGTTAGTGGATACTCAAACTGGGATTTGTCATTTAATCGCGCCAATGCCTCGCGCCAGATATTACAGGAAAGCCATGTGGCCGAAGATCGCCTGTATCAGGTCACCGGCAAAGCTGGCTCAGAGCCATTGTTTCCTGATGATCCCTTTATGCCCGGCAATCGGCGGATTTCCATTGTGCTGCTGCGCGAAGCCCCCCCCTTGCCGCCGGGATACAAGCTGTAGGGTTAGGGTTAAGACCTCATTCTGAGCCTGTGCCTCCTCATCCTGAGCCATCCTTCGACAGGCTCAGGATGAGGGTGTGGGGACGGTTCAGGGCATTCAGACGGGTTCATTTATTTACCCTCATGGTGAGCTTGTCGAACCATCCTTCGACAGGCTCAGGATGAGGGGGGAGGGTTATCGCACCCGGTCCCATAGTGCCTGACTGGCCACATCAATACTGCCGCCATTGCGTTTTATCATCGAGGTAATGTCCGAGCGCTGGTTCTGACTTATCCAGACACCGGAGACCTCAATATCGACCACACGTGATGCGCCTTTAATCTTCAGGACACGCCATTTAATATCCTGTGGTTTGGTTATGGTCCCACCAGACAAGGTAGTCACCACCACGCAATCGCCCGGCTTGCGGTCCACAGATTTATGAACCTGCAAGGCCTCATTGCCATATTGCCCAAGCTCTGCCTGATAAACGCTTAGGGCATAGGCACGAAAGGCGTTGGTAAAGTTTTCCAGTTCCAGCGGGCTGGCCTTGGCCGCGTAAGCGCCCAGCACAAATTTTGCAATGACTTTTATGTCGGCAACTTGCAGAATTTGTTCCTGAAACTGCGTTGTTTTTTGCTCGTCATCAAGCGTCTGGTCAGAAAGCGTGTCTAAGGCGACAGCCACTTTCTGGCTAACGAAGCTTTGCGCCTCTGGTGTGGCCATGGCGGGAATAGGTCGCAAAGCCAGAAGCGCAAAGGCGGTGAGAAGAAAAAATGTAGGTTTATTCTGCATATCTGAACTCTCGGTATTTTTATTGCGTGATTTGATAAAGGCTGATGTCAAACTCGGGCAGTTCCTCAACCGCCAAGTCGCCATTGTTGATTTTTTCCTTGCGCGTTTGCCAATAAAGGTCGCGCACGCTGGCATATTCATCCACAGCATTGCGCCTTAGTTTTTCGACCGCCTTTAATGCGCGCTCTCTTTTATCTATGGCTTTGGTAACCCGACGGGTGTCGTTAAATGTGTTTTTGCCTTCAAATTGAGTATGCGCCAAAGGTGAAAAATAATGGTCAGGCAAACGCCCCAGCGCATCACGGAAATTACTGGGCCCAAGCAAGGGCAGCACCAGATAAGGGCCCGGCGTAATTCCGGCTACGGCCATGGTCTGCCCAAAATCTTCCTTGTGTTTTTCAATGCCTTCGCGTGCCGCCACATCCACGAGGCCACCAATGCCCACCGTGGTGTTGATGGCAAAGCGCGCGGTTGTTTCTCCGGCGCGTTTCCACTCCCCTTGCAGCAGGTCATTGACCAAAATCACCGGGCTACTCAGGTTGTGCAGGAAATTACGTATGCCATTACGGGCCGGTTTGGGGGTGACTTTACGGTACGTGACCGCAGCCGGTATAAGCACGGCCTTGTCAACAGCAGAGTTAAACCCGAAAATAGCCCGGTTCATTGGCTCCAGCGGGTCGCCTTCGGTGCGACTGGCCCGGCTGGCACAACCACCGCAGGCAAGCACTGGAACAACCAAAACAAGAATGAGAAGGCGATAAATCACGTATGTTGACCCTTTCCCGGCAAACAAAATTGTGTAATCCAATTGAGTTCAGCCCCTAGTAAACAAAACTTATATGAACGATGACTGAACATGCCAGCATTGCCTGTTCGTTATCACATAGAGTTTACTCATCCAGATCAAAATCAGGCAATGTATCAATATCCAGTGCGCCATCGGCAATCGCATCTTTTCGGATTTGTTCGTAATAACTTCGGATACTGGCATACTCATCCACAGTTGTCTCACGAATTGTCTTGATCTGAACAATGGATTCGGCGCGCCGGTCCATAGTGTTTAGAGCCAGACGAGCACGGCCAAAAGTTTGTTTGCCCTTGAAACGGGTAAAGCTTAGCGGAGAAAGCACTTCCTCGACCACCAACCCCGTCAGGTCGCGGGCATTGGTTGGCCCAAAAAGTGGCAAGACCAGATACGGCCCCGGCTTAACGCCCTTTGTCGCCAGTGTCTGGCCCAGGTCCTCGTAATGTTTCTCTATTCCCGCGCCCTTGGCCACATCAAGAACACCGCCAATACCAACCGTGGTGTTGATGGTAAAACGAGCCAGGGTTTTGACCGCTCGTTTTGGTTTGCCCTGAAGAACGTCATTCACAAACACAACAGGTGCCTGCAAATTATCCAGAAAATTACGAACTCCCTTGCGGGCTGGCCGGGGTGTTACGGTTTGATAGGTTTTGGCAACAGGCTTGAGAACAACCTTGTCAGCAACAGTATTGAAGGCAAATACAGCACGGTTCACCGGTTCCAGCGGATCGCCCTTGGCATGACGCCACGGCAGATGCGAACAGCCAGCCAAAACAAGGCCAGCCATCGCCAATAAAATATATTTTACCAGCCAGTACAAAAATCACGTCCCCTAATACGTTGAGTATGGCACAAGCTCGCCTCGGGGTGAAAGGGTTTCCCTAAAATGGCGAAACTTGACCTCTAACCCTAACCACCTGCTTTCATTATTTCGGCAATTTTCTCGGCAATCATGATGGTGGGGGCATTGGTGTTGCCACCCACAAGGCGCGGCATGACCGAGGCATCAACCACACGCAGACCTTCTGCGCCATATACCCGGCAATGAGGGTCCACCACGGCCATTTCATCATCCGGTGCGCCCATTTTGCAGGTGCCTATGGGATGAAACAGGGTTTCGGCCTTTTCGCGCACAAATGCTTTCCACTCTGCATCACTTTGCGGGTAACTTTCAGGCGAGTAATGGTCCATGCGCACCTCGTTAAAGACGGGGGATTGCATAATATCCATCGCCATTTTTGCACCGGCAATCTGGGTCTGCATATCATGACCTTTAGTCAGATATTGCGGATCAATCACCGGGTGATCCTCAGGGTTGGTACTGGCCAGACGAATAGTGCCGCGCGAATCCGGATAAAGCACATAGGAATGCAGGGTCATACCATGCACCTTGTTACGCGGCGCATCCCTGTCCCCGATAATTGCCGGAATAAAGTGTAGCTGAATATCCGGCTCATCCTCACCTTTGGTGCTGGCAAAACCGCCCACTTCTGCCGCGTTCGAGGTCAACATGCCCTGACGGGTAAAAAGATAACGTACCGCCTCGGTTAATTGCTTGGGCAAGGCCCGTAAACTATAGGCATAAGACGCGCCGGTGTTTTCTGTAAAACACACTGCCGTATCCAGATGGTCCTGCAGGTTTCCACCAACGCCGGGCCGGTCAATGGCAACGCTAATGCCCATGTCGCGCAAATGGTCCGCCGGGCCAATGCCCGAAAGCATCAGAATTTGCGGAGAATTGACCGCTCCACCGGTAACGATCACCTCTCGTTTGGCCATAACATCAGAATCCACGCCCTTGGTGCGCACACGAACACCGGCGGCACGTGTCCCGTCCATAATGACTTTGGTGGCCAGTGTTTCCACCATAATGGTCAGGTTTGGGCGCGCCTGAACTTCTTTACCAAGGTAGGCAACGGCGGCGGAACAGCGCCGACCATCGCGCTGGGTAACCTGATAGGCACCAACACCCATACGGCTTGCCCCGTTAAAATCATCATTTTGCGGATGGCCGCGCTCTATCCCGGCGCGCACAAGCGTCTCGCTTAAGGGGTTGATATAGCGCAAATCCGAGACCGTTAGCGGTCCGTTATGACCATGAAGCTGATCATCTATGCGCTGTTGATCTTCTGATTTACGAAAATACGGCAGCACTTCATTCCAGCCAAAGCCTGTCGCCCCCAGTTTTTCCCAGGCTTCATAATCTACCTGTCCGCCGCGAATATAAATCATCGCATTGACCGAGGATGACCCGCCAAGCGTCTTGCCGCGCGGCCAGTATAATTCACGGTTGTTCAGCTCGACCTGCGGTGCCGTATCGTAATGCCAGTTCAAATCATCGCTAAAAAGCGCGTCCGCAATCATGGCCGGTGTATGGATACTGGTGCGGTTGTCTTTGGGGCCCGCCTCCAGCAAGCAAACCGTCACGTCCGGGTTTTCCGTCAAACGGCTCGCCATCGTCGCCCCGGCGGAACCGGCACCGGTGATAACATAATCAAATTTTTGCGCGTGTTGTCCCACAATACGTCTCCGTTTTTTGCCGTCCAGGCGACTATAGGTAAACAGCATTCACCGGGGAAGGGGTAAACAGAACACAAAGGAAGAAATGCCGGGGCAGATGTTTAAAAAATTGAAAAATTATCAAAACAAGCCATTGTAGCACATGAAGAAAAATGCACACGGAGAATGCAAATGAACGGTAATGGCAAATGCCCAATTTGGGGAACAACTGCAACCGATAATGCCGGGCAAGAAAGCGGTCATTACGTTACATCTCTTCGTGCTGGGGGAAAATATTTTATTGATGACATCACCGCCGGTCCGACACTTACAAGTGCCACCGCACGGGAAAAAGTGCTGCTTACTACATGGTTGATTGAACAGCGGCGGCTAGGCACCTCCTGCCCGAGAATAACAGGTGCCCTATTCGATGACGTGAAAAAAATGAAGTTGCCTTCCGTCCACAAACGCGCTGAAAGTTTACTGCTATATTTAAATAGACAAAGTGAACTGAAAAATAAATTAATTGGGTATCCTCATACTTTTGATTTGCGCAATGACCCAGAAAAGCGGCATAATACAACAAATGAATTTCTTGCATGGACAAGTTCTCAAGAAACCTCTGAAATTACATATTTAATACAATATTGCCAGCAAGGGAATTGGATAGCCTATGGAACACAATTAACGGAAAATTCTTTTAAAAATGGGCAGGTGTTAGACACGTTGACACTCAAGCCTGCAGGCTATGCCCGCCTCGAAAAACTTGATGGCGCCAACCCGGATTCAGCCCAAGGCTTTATCGCCATGTGGTTTGACCCCAGTATGAAAAAAAACCAGGAAGAAGGATTTGAACGTGCAATCGAAAACAGTGGCTACAGACCGCTTTGTATCAACAAAAAAGAGACTATCAACAAAATTGACGATGAGATCATTGCAGAAATCCGCCGCTCGCGTTTTGTAGTTGCTGACTTCACCTCAGAACCAGACAAGCCGCGAGGCGGCGTATATTATGAAGCGGGGTTTGCCCAAGGACTAAACATCCCAGTCATTTGGACTTGTCATGAAGACAACATAGATCACGTTCATTTTGACACACGGCAATTTAACCATATAGTCTGGGAAACCGCAGATGATCTACGAGAAAAACTTGAAAAGCGCATCGGTGCCGTAATTGGTGACGGCCCTTTGAAATAAGCATCACTCTTGCGGCCATTCACCCTGTTTCCAGTCACGGCGCTGATGAATGATCCGCACGATGGCGATGGTATCATCACCTAAAGCATAGGAAATAATTTGGGACGTTTTGCGAACAGGCATTTCGTATGTGCCAGTGACACGGCCAATGTGGCCAACAGGGCTTTTCGCTAGGCGTTGCACGGTATCATTCAAACGCTTGGCCACTGCTTGTGCAGCCATTGGGTTATCCCGGGCAATATAGGCAATAGATTTTTCAAAATCGGCAAGGGCCGTTTCCGCCCAGACAACTTTTCTCATTTTCCCGATGCGGCATTTTGAATGCGCCTGGCTGCATTTTCATGCGATACAACACGCCCCGCCTCAATATCCGCCAGCCCCTGCTCTATGCCCTGAACAATTTCAAGTTCACGCTCGACATAGGCATTAATGGCCTCGCGGGCGATATAGGATTTCGACCGCTGCGTATGCCCAGCCAGCTTGGCCAATTGTTCTTGAAGCGATCGCGGAAGACGAACGGTAACTGTTGTGCTTTGTGTGGATTGTACACTCATGTACACAATGTAACACAAACCGGATTACCGGGACAAGCCCGATAATGACAGATCGGGGGTGTTTGTTATCCTAACGGCTTCGCACCCGCCCCAGCGCCTCTTGCCAGCCATCCAGCAGCTCTTCGCGCAAGCTGTCGTCCATAGTGGGCTTAAACTGTGCGTCTTCCTGCCAAAGGGTTTTCACATCGGCCAGGCTTTCATAAAGCCCGATACCAATACCGGCCAGCACCGCCGCGCCAAAGGCTGTGGTCTCGGTGATTTTCGGACGCGCCACAGGCATATCCACAATGTCTGTCAAGAATTGCATCAACCAGTTGTTTTTGGTCATACCGCCATCAACATTAAGGCTTTTGGGTGCAATGCCATCAGCCTTCATGGCGTGCATCAAATCAGCGCACTGATAGGCCACAGCCTCCAGCCCTGCCCGGACGATATGCGAAGCGCCTGTTCCCCGCGACAGACCAACCAGCGCACCGCGTGCCTCCGCATCCCACCAGGGCGCACCAAGACCGGCAAAGGCCGGCACCAGATAAACACCGCCATTATCCTCAACGGATCTGGCCATTTCCTCACTCATTGAGGCATCATCCATCACCCCCAACCCATCGCGCAGCCATTGCATGGTAGACCCCGCCGACAGGATGGAACCTTCCAGCGCGTAAGAACGCACCCCCTCCAGCTCCCAGGCAATGGTGCTTAATAGCCGGTGTTCCGAGCGCACGGCCCTGTCCCCGGTATTGACCAGCATAAACGCGCCGGTGCCAAAAGTGCACTTACTATCGCCGGGTGCAAAACATGCCTGCCCGATGGCTGCGGCCTGTTGATCACCCGCCATGCCGGTTATCAGCAAACCTGCCCCCGGTAACCCTGTGGCAATGCGGGTGAATTTCCCGGCATTGGGACAGACATCAGGCAATAACTCCCCCGGCACCTGAAACAGCTCCAGCAAGTCTTCATCCCAGCACCCGTGGTGAATATCATAAAGGCTTGTCCGCGAAGCATTGGTGGCATCGCTAAGGTGCACCTCGCCGCCACTAAGCCGCCAGAGTAAAAAGCTTTCCACCGTGCCAAAGGCCAGCTCGCCTGCCTCGGCCTGCCCCCGTGCACCCGGCACTTCATCAAGTATCCACGCGATTTTGCTGGCAGAGAAATACGGATCCAGCACAAGGCCTGTTCTGGCGTTCACGACTTCCTCATAACCTTGCGCGGCAAGGTCGGCGCAAATAGCCGCTGTGCGCCTGTCCTGCCAGACGATGGCATTATGGATGGCCTGACCAGAGGCCCGATCCCAGATGATGCTGGTCTCACGCTGGTTGGTGATCCCGGCGCAGAGCACATTCCAGCCCTGTTCGCGGGCTTCGCCCAGAGCCTCCTCAATGACCGCGCAAGTGCTTTGCCATATTTCCTCAGGATCATGCTCTACCCACCCGGGTTTGGGATAAATTTGCGGAATTTCCTGCTGTGCCAGCGATATAATTTCGCCGCTCTTGCTGAACACAATCGCCCGGCTGGATGTCGTTCCCTGATCAATAGCCAGAATTGCTGTTTTGTCACTCACCCGATGCCCTCCCAAAAATTTGGTGAACTCTAGCAGATGAAAGGCTGACAGGAACAGAAAAATCAGCCAAGGAAGATGTATGGGACAACTAACAGACATTTTGATTATTGGCGGCGGTATAAATGGTGCGGGGATTGCCCGTGACGCGGCCGGGCGCGGCCTCTCTGTAGTGCTCTGCGAACAAGGCGATCTGGCCGGTGCCACCTCATCTGCCAGCACCAAAATGGTCCATGGCGGCTTGCGCTATCTTGAGTATTACGAATTTAAACTGGTCCGCGAAGCTTTGGCCGAACGCGAACGCCTGTTGAATATAGCGCCGCATCTGGTAACGCCCCTGCGCCTGATATTACCGCATATACCAGCCATGCGCCCGGCCATCATGATCCGCGCCGGATTATGGCTTTATGACCACATCGGAGGGCATTCCAGCCTGCCAAAATCCGGCAGTGTGAAATTGCAGGACTGCGTTGAAGCCGCTAATTTACAGCACACCGAGGGTCGGGCCTTTGTCTATTCAGATGGCTGGAGTGATGATGCCCGGCTAGTTGTGGCCAATGCACAGGATGCCAAAGCGCACGGCGCCGACATTCACACCCGCACCAAAGTTATTTCCTGCACCCGTGAAGGCGATCACTGGCTGGTAACGGCGAAAGATGGTGACGGCAAAACCAAAACATGGCGTGCCCGTGCCGTCATAAACGCCGCCGGGCCGTGGGTGGATGTTATGGATACCTGCACTGGTGCCAAGGCAGTGGCGCGTATGCATCTGGTCAAAGGCAGCCACATCGTCCTGCCCAAACTGTTTGATGGCGAACGTGGGTTTCTGTTTCAGCATGATGACAGGCGGGTATTGTTTGCCCTGCCCTATCAGGGCGAATTCACCCTCTTTGGCACCACAGATACGCCCTTTACCGGCGACCCTTACACGGCAAAGCTGGATGATGATGAGCGCGACTACCTTCTTGATGCGGCTAATCATTTCTTCGCTGGCAAGATCAGCAAGAAAGACATTGTCTGGTCATATTCCGGCGTGCGGGCATTATTTGGCGATGAAGATGCCAGCGCATCCGAATTGTCACGCGAATACCATCTGGAACTGTCTGACCAGAAAAACGGCGCGCCGGTGCTAACCGTTCTGGGTGGCAAGATCACCACCTTTCGGGCGTTGGCTGAAAAGGCAGTGGACCAGATTGCAAGGTGCCTTGGTAATGCCAAACCACGCTGGACCAGCACAATGCCCTTGCCCGGTGGTGATCTGCCAAATGGTTCGCTAGAGGCCTTTGGCAAGCTGATTCAGGCACAATACCCATTCCTGCCAGATGCGCTGAGGGCGCGTCTTTGCCGCACCTATGGCACCCGCCTGGAACTGATTTTGGACAAAGCCAACAGTCTGGATGATCTGGGTCAGCATTTTGGCGGCGGACTTTATGCGGCAGAGCTGGATTATCTAAAACAACATGAGTGGGCCAAATGCGCCGAAGATGTGTTGTGGCGGCGCACCAAACTGGGCTTGTTTATGAATGCGGCAGAGCGCAAGGCGCTTGGACAAGCCTTTTAAAACATATTCAGTTCTAACCGTGCCACATCAGACATACGTGAGGGATCCCAGGGTGGATCAAAGATAAGGTTCACTTTTACATCACGCACACCCTGCACAGAGCGTGCGGCGTTCTCCACCCAAAGCACCATATCTTCGGCAACCGGGCAGCCCGGCGCCGTCAGCGTCATATCCACATCAACATCGCGGTCATCGCTGACATCAACCTTGTAGATCAGGCCCAGTTCGTACACATCAACCGGAATTTCCGGATCATACACGCTTTTGAAGGCGGCAATCAGATCCTCGGTCAAACGGTCCAGTTCTTCCTTGGGCAGGGCAGAGCCAGAAACGGCTTCCGGCACCTCAGGCTTGGGCGCTGAAATATCAATGGTGTCCCTTAGTTTACTATCCACAACAATCCCCAGCTATCTCCTCATCCTGAGCTTGTCGAAGGATGAAAAATGTAATGCCCTCGTATTTCGACAGGCTCAACATGAGGGCGTTGTTGTTCTGTATTCTTATCATGATAAAAACTCTCTGGCCTTGGCAAAGGCCTCCAAAAAACGATCCACATCTTCGTCGGTATTATAGGCGGCAAAGCTGGCCCGACAGGTAGAGCTGGCCTCAAAGCGGTGCATTAATGGCTCGGCGCAATGATTGCCGGCACGCACCGCCACGCCATAGCGATCCATTAACTGCGCCAGATCATGAGCGTGCATGCCGCGCACATCAAAGGACACCACCGCACCCTTGCCCGGCGCTTCGCCAATAATGCGCACATCATTATATTGCGTTAGACCTTCGGTAGTCCGTGCCGCCAAAGCGCTTTCATGTTCGGCTAGGGCAATCCGGTCCAACCCCATCATCCAGTTCAGCGCCATGCCAAGGCCAATGGCCTCCAGAATGGGTGGCGTTCCGGCCTCAAAGCGGTGGGGGGGCACGCCGTAGATGATATTATCCTTGCTGACGCTTTCGATCATTTCACCGCCGCCCTGATAAGGACGCATGGTCTTTAGTCTATCGGCTTTGCCATAAAGCGCGCCAATGCCCGTAGGGCCATAAAGCTTGTGGCCGGTAACCGCATAAAAATCGACGCCCAAAGCCTGAACATCAACAGGCATGTGCACCGCGGCCTGCGATCCATCCAGCAAAATGGGTACATCATGACCATGGGCAACGTCGACCAGCGCCTTCGCATCGGTAATGGTGCCAGTAACATTGGACATGTGGGTTAGGGCAACAAATCTGGTTTTGGGGCCAAAGGCATCCTTATAGGCCTGCATATCTAACTGGCCATCATCCAGTACCCCCACCCATTTCAGCACCACGCCTTTTCGTGTCCGCAGGAAATGCCAGGGCACAATATTGGAATGGTGTTCCATTTCCGAAAGGATGATTTCATCACCCGGGGCCAAATCAGCGCCAATGCCGGAGGCCACCAGGTTAATCGCCTCGGTGGTGCCGGAGGTGAAAATAATTTCATCACTATCAGCAGCATTTAAAAATTTTGCGACGGTTTTGCGCGCGCCCTCAAAGCTTTCCGTGGTCTCATTGGCCATAGTGTGCAAACCGCGATGCACATTGGCATAAGAGGTGCGCATTTGTTCTGCCATACCATCAATAACGCAAGCAGGTTTTTGCGCCGATGCGGCACTATCCAGATACGTCAGGGCATTGCCGTTCACAGTTCTGCCCAGCACAGGAAATTCTGTGCGGATGGCATAGGGGTCAAAGCTGGCCGGCGCTTGCAGAAATGAAGCACTCATAACTTTTCCTCCAGCCACAATTTTATCGGCTCCATCATCATATCATGCAAGGTTTCGTCCTTGAGATCATCAAATGCCGCCCCCACAAATGCACGAATGAGCAAGGCCTTGGCCTCGGCTTCATCAAGACCGCGCTGGCGCATATAAAACAGTGCATTTTCATCCAGCGCACCGCTAGTATTACCATGGGCGCAGGCGACATCATCCGCATAAATTTCCAGCTCCGGCTTAGCGTTTACGCAGGCACCAGCGTTCAGCACTATGGCATCATGGTTCATGCTGGCATCCGTATGCTGCCCTGCCCGCGCAACATGAAATTTGCCTTGAAACACGCCGCGAGCGCTATCCTTCACCACACCGCGCACCAATTGCGCCGTAGTACAATTCTCAACCCCGTGGTCCACGTGAAAGGTCTGGTCCGCATGGCGTTCACCATCCAGCAAATACGCGCCGTTTAGCCGTGCACGGGCATCTTCACCCTGATAGGTCACCCAGGTTTCAAGACGCGCCAGTCGCGCCCCAAAACCAAGAGAAAACTGGTCAAGTTTTGCCGATTTTGCCAAACTAATATCGGCGCTCACCACATGGACCGCACCGGCGCCGGATTTGTGATGCACCAATCGGCTCAAACGGGCGTTATCTGCCAAGACATAATGCAATGCTGTATTGGAAAACCCCGTTTGCGCACCATGATCCTCGATAATATGCGCCTGGGATTGGGCCGCCAGCTCCACTTTTATCTGGCTATGTCCCTGCCCTTCAACGCTTATGAAAAGTGGCACATCAATGTTGCCCTCAATACGCAAGGTTATACTTGTCGCCGCCAAAGCACCGGCCAGATTAATCATTGGCAATTTGGTTGTCAGAGCAACCACTTTACCAATGCCAAGCTGCACACCAATTGGTAAATCCGGGATGTCTTTAATTTGCCCATCGACAATGCGAAGGACCATCGCATTCGATGGCGCTTTTAATCGACGAACGGGGCTTGTTGCCTCATCAGGTTTTTTGGCCAAAGCCTGACGCACATCAGTCCATTTCCAGGCTTCCACACGCCGGTGCGGCAAGCCGGTTTTGGCAAAGCGTGCAAAGGCCTCTGCCCGCACGGGGCTTGGCGACATTGCCTCATAAGCGGCACGCAGGGCGTCCTCCGCAGGATGGGGTTTACGTGCAATCACGCGGCGGCCCCTGCATAAGAATCATAGCCTTCGGCTTCAAGTTTTAGTGCCAGTTCAGGCCCGCCACTTTGCACAATCCGGCCATCCCACATGACATGCACCACATCAGGTTTGATATAATCCAAAAGGCGCTGGTAATGGGTGATCACCAGCATGGAACGGTCGGGCGCGCGCAGGGCATTGACCCCCTCGGCCACGACTTTCAGGGCATCAATATCCAGCCCGCTATCGGTTTCATCCAGTATGGCAAAACGAGGCTCCAGCACCGCCATTTGCAAAATTTCCATACGCTTTTTCTCACCGCCGGAAAATCCGACATTAAGCGGGCGTTTCAGCATGTCTGCCTTGACCTTCAACAGCGCCGCCTTGTCCCGCGCCCGTTTCAGAAAATCAGGCGCAGACAGATCATCCTCGCCGCGCCGTTTGCGCTGGGCATTGAGGCTGGCACGCAGGAAAGTCATGGCCGGCACGCCCGGAATTTCAACCGGGTATTGAAACGACAGGAACACACCCATGGCGGCGCGTTCTTCTGGCTCCATAGCCAGTAAATCTTCGCCTTCAAAGCGGGCGCTGCCCCCCTTGATGTCATAGCCCTCGCGCCCGGTCAGCACATTGGCCAGCGTCGACTTACCGGTGCCGTTTGGCCCCATAATCGCATGCACCTGCCCCGCCGGAATATCCAGTGACAAACCTTTGATGATGTCACCTTCGACACCCTCAACACCTACGCGCAGGTCCTTGATTTTAATCATTATTCTTCACCATCAAAATATTCTGCTGTGCCTTTTCCCTGCCAGCCCAAATGCCGAAACTTTGCATCCCAGGGTGCGCCGCCTTCGGGTATGCCGGCAGTGGCCACAAACTTGTCTGAATCCGGGTACACAACGATAGAAGCCTGGCTGCTTGATGAAAATGCCAGATACTTCAAATCCGTATCACCGGTGTTGATAAGCTGGTGCGCGACCTCAGCCCCGCCCGGCGGTGCGCCCAGCATATCACCCGCTTTTACGGGATACGTTTCCTCGCCAAAGCGATAATCCGCCTGGCCTTCAATGATGTAAAACATCTCATCATCGGTCAGATGCGCATGATGCGGAAAGGCCCGTTTTCCCGGCGGCACGATGGTCAACATACAGCCCAGGTTTTTCGCGCCCAAGGCCGGGCCAAAACGCCCCAGTTTAGCGGCAAATTTCCCGCCATTTCCAAAATCCATCAGTTCCACGTCGTCAATGTTGAGGACAGGTTTATTGTGTTTCTCGGTCATACTTTCTTTCCTAGTTGTCACCCCGGCGAAGGCCGGGGTCCAGGTGTGAGTTCATTCCAGCGTGCGCTTTGCCAGCATTCGCGCTGCTCTGGATACCGGCCTCCGCCGGTATGACGGGGAAAGGCATAATCGCTTTAACCATCACCCCACACTCCCTTCCAGGCTAACCTTCACCAGCGCTTGCGCTTCGACGGCAAATTCCATGGGTAGTTTTTGCAAAACATCCCGGGCGAAGCCATTAACCAGCAGCGCCGTGGCTTCCTCGCCATCAAGGCCGCGCTGGCGACAATAAAAGAGTTGTTCTTCGGATAGTTTAGTTGTGGTGGCTTCGTGTTCAAGCTGCGCGTCCGGGGTTTTTACCTCAATATAAGGCACTGTGTGTGCGCCGCATTCATTGCCCACGAGCAAGCTGTCACACTGGGTAAAATTACGCGCCCCGCTGGCCTTTTGATGCACGCTGACCAACCCGCGATAGGTGTTGTTAGACCGACCCGCCGAAATCCCCTTGGAAATAATGCGCGAGCGGGTGTTCTTGCCCAAATGGATCATCTTGGTACCAGTATCGGCCTGTTGTGCGCCATTGGTGATGGCCACCGAGTAAAACTCGCCCTGGCTATCATCCCCGCGCAAAACGCAGGACGGATATTTCCACGTGATAGACGAGCCGGTTTCCACTTGTGTCCATGACACGCGGGAGCGCACACCCCGGCAGTCAGCGCGCTTGGTGACAAAGTTATACACCCCGCCCTGACCATCTTCATCGCCGGGCCACCAGTTTTGCACTGTGGAGTATTTGATCTCGGCATCGTCCAGCACAACCAGTTCAACCACGGCGGCATGAAGCTGATTTTCCTCGCGCATCGGCGCGGTGCAGCCTTCAAGATAAGAGACATAAGCCCCTTCATCAGCAATGATCAGCGTGCGTTCAAACTGACCGGTGCTTTGCGCATTCATACGAAAATAGGTAGATAGCTCCATTGGGCAGCGCACCCCCTTGGGGATGTAAACAAAGGTGCCATCGGAAAAAACGGCGGTGTTTAACGTGGCAAAAAAATTATCTGTGGGCGGTACCACAGTGCCCAGGTATTGGCGCACCAGTTCCGGGTGATCGTGGACGGCCTCGGAGAAAGAACAGAAAATTACCCCGGATTTGGCCAGTTCAGCCCTAAATGTAGTGGCCACGGATACAGAATCAAATACCGCATCAACCGCCACCTTTGGTGCGCCTTCAACACCCAAAAGAACTTCCTGTTCTTTTAAGGGAATGCCCAGTTTTTCATAGGTCGCCAGAATATCCGGGTCGATCTCGTCCAGGCTTTTAGGGCCGTCACCTTCCTTTTTGGGTGCGGCAAAATAATACATGTCCTGATAGTCAATTTTGGGATAATTGACCATCGCCCATGTTGGTTCCTCCATGGCAAGCCAGCGCCGATAAGCGGCAAGGCGCCATTCCAGCAACCATTCAGGCTCGTCCTTTTTGGCCGAAATAAAGCGCACAATGTCTTCGTTCAACCCCTTGGGGGCAAATTCCTGTTCTATATCAGTGCTAAAGCCGTATTTATATTTATCGGCCTCAAGCCCGCGCGCGGCCTCTACGGTCGAGCGATCAATGCTTTCTTTTATCTCAACCATCACCCGCTCCCTTTTAGGCAGACGCGGCCATAGGCCTCACCCCAGGCCGCGACAAAGGCATCCAGTTCATCTTGCCTGGTATTTTTTCCCAGCGAGATGCGCACGGCATTGGCAGCCAAATCGCCCGGCAAATTCATCGCCAGCATCACTACACTGGCCTTGACCTTGCCCGAAGAACAGGCCGAGCCGGAGGAAATGGCAAAACCGGCCAAATCCATGCTCATAAGTTGTGTATCGGCAGCAAACCCTGGTGTTGCCAGACACAGGGTATTGCACAGACGCGGCGCATTGCCGCCGACCACCACGGCCCCGGGTGCCACTGCCAGCAAACGGCTTTGCAGATGATCGCGCAGCGCCGCAATGCGCTCACACTCGTCCAGGTCCTTCATCGCCGTATTGGTTGCCGCAGCAAAACCGGCAATGCCCGGAACATTTTCCGTACCACCGCGCCGGCCACTTTCCTGCCCGCCGCCAAAAGCCGTCGGGGCCAGTTTGGTGCCGCAAGCCAAAGCCAGCGCGCCCATGCCCATTGGCCCGCCAATTTTGTGCGCCGAAACGGCCAGCGTATCGGCCCCCATATCGGCAAGACGAACCGGCATTTTACCAAAGGCCTGCACTGCATCCACATGGATAAACCCACCTGCCTCGTGCACCATATTTGCCGCTTGCTGAACCGGCTGAATAACCCCGGTTTCATTATTAGCTGTCATCAGCGCCAGTAACGGGCGAGCGTCACCCGGAAGAGTATCAAGACGCGCCTGGAGTTCCTCAAGGTCAATCATGCCATCAGAGGTCACGGCGATGGTTTCTACAGGCAAACCGGCAGTCCCTGCCGCTACGCGAATACATGAATGTTCAACTGCACTGACAATAAAATGCGTGCAATCATTGGCCTTTGCCAATCCTAATAGCCCAAGATTATTGGCTTCTGTCCCCCCGGCAGTAAATACAACATCGCCATCTGCCGCCCCCAAAGCACTGGCAAGTGTGCGCCGGGCATCGTCTATGGCCGCACGGGCGCGTCGCCCGGCTTCATGCACAGAAGATGGATTACCCGGTGCATCAAAGACCGCCAGCATGGCCGCGCGGGCTTCGGCGCGTAACGGCGCCGTGGCATTATAATCAAGGTAAACACTCATACCTTCAGATTTTCTCCATCATACGTGCGCCACCGGCAGCACCCAGTACCCTTTTTTGCAATACATCATCCAGAGTTATCGAGCTTAAAAACAGATAGATATGACGCCCCAGTTCATCCCAAAGGTCATGAGCCAGACAGCGTCCGGTACGCCCGGTACACCCTAGTTTTGAGTCGCGATCACAGGCCACCGTATCAATCTGTTCATCAACCGCCATAATAATTTCAGCTATACTCGTCTCACCTGCCGGGCGGGAAAGGCGGTACCCGCCACCAGGGCCACGCACACCTTTAACCACGCCACAGCGACGTAATTTGGCAAAAAGTTGTTCAAGGTAGGATATGGAAATATCCTGTCTCTCAGCTATCTCGGCAAGCGTTACCGGCCCCTGCTCTTTTATCGATGCCATGTCGGCCAAAGCCATTACCGCATAGCGTCCTCTTGCACTGAGTTTCATGACTTTCTTCCCTTATTCTCACTTCATGTCTCGCCATGCGCGCCAAGGCTATGCTAGAAGGCGGCAATCGTATCAACGAAGGCATTAAACCAAACGCTACACTTGAAATAAAAACTGCAATAACCCACTATTTTAGTCAAGAATAAAATAGCAGTTAAGTAAATGAAATATACGACTATATGCGGTTGATACATAAAAAATAAAACCTACTTTCATGGTTGAAAACGCAAATAATACGGGACCAAAACATTATGCCTGAAGTCATCATCCCCGGCCCAGAAGGTCGTCTGGAAGGTCATTACTCGCCCGCTGAAGCAGAAGATGCACCATTGGCGCTGATCCTGCATGCCCACCCACAAGGCGGTGGCTCCATGAATACTCGTGTTATGACTGGCCTTTATGATATTTTCCGGCGGCGTGGCTATACTACTTTACGCTTTAACGCGCGCGGGGTCGGGCGCAGTGTTGGTGAATATGACCATGGGCAAGGAGAATTACAGGACGCGGCAACCGTACTGGACTGGATGCAGGCGCTAAACCCCAATGCGTCCTTTTGCTGGGTTGCCGGGCATTCTTTTGGATCATGGATTGGGATGCAACTTTTGATGCGCAGACCGGAAATCCGGGGCTTTATTTCTGTGTCACCACCAATGAATATGTATGACTTTGGCTTTCTGGCGCCCTGCCCGGCTTCGGGCTTGCTGATCTACGGCTCAGACGACCGTATATGCCCACCAGACGAGATTGAACGGGTTTCTGAAAAAATACGTATTCAGAGGGGCACACTGCTCACCCATAAAATCGTACCTGGCGCCGGACATTTGTTTGACAATCATGTCGAAGAACTTGAAACGGAAGTTGAAACCTATCTTGATTATCGCCACAACGGCGCGGTTGACCCTTCTTTGGAAGAATACATGCAGACGAAAAAGGGGCGGCGGTAAGCCTGCCTTTATCTGGCGGCCTTGGTGATGACACCACCGCATACAGGGGCTTTGGCCCCTGTCGTTTCGGGCCAGCTTGTTGGCAAACCGCGTGAAACACGCACCGCCAAATAGGCAAAGGCTTCGGCCTCCAGGTCACTGCCACGCCAGCCTTGCGTTTCTACAGCCTGAACGGCAATTCCCGTACGCTGTTGCACTTGCGCCATAAGACAAGGGTTATTACGCCCGCCTCCGCAAACCAAAACTGTGCGTGGCCGTTCGGGTAAATATACCAGTGCCGAGGCAATGCTTTGCGCACACCATGCGGTTAGCGTTGCGGCACCATCTTCAAGACTTAATCCCTGCACCGGGGTCAGATCAAAATCCCAACGATCAGCGGATTTTGGTGGCTTTTGCGTAAAATATGGCGCTGACATAAGGACACTCAAAATACCCTCATCAACATGCCCCCTGGCGGCCAACGCCCCACCTAAATCCATATCCCCGGCAGCGTTTTTTCTTACCCAGGCATCCAGCGGCCCATTACCCGGGCCTGTATCAAAGGCCAGAATTTCATCATTTTCACCAAGATATGTGAGATTTCCCACCCCACCAACATTCAACACCATAAGGGGCTTGTTCAACATAGCCGCCCGGGCACGGTGGTAGGCCGGTGCCAACGGTGCGCCGTGCCCGCCTGCTTGCATATCGCGGCTACGAAAATCATGAACCACCGGCACACCCAACGCCTCCGCAAGCTCCTCACCGCCACCAATCTGGCAAGTCTGTCCGGTGTTGCCGCCTGTGGGCGGATGATGCAGCACTGTCTGGCCATGAAAGCCCACGATATCAATGGCGTCCATTGTCAGCCGGGCCTCTTGCACGATTTCGCGCACAGCCTTTTCTGCAAGAGCAGATAAAACGAACGAGGCAGGCGCAAAACTGGGCGGAGTGTCGCCCTCAAAGCGCCAAACCAGCGCGTCGTCCACGGCCTGCTGCAGAACAGCTTTATCATCTTTGGCAAACGGGATGCTCAGCGCCGGACCAAATCCTGTAACCACTTCACCGTCGGTCTCCAGCAATGCCGCATCCATACCATCCAGCGAGGTTCCGCTCATCAATCCTATGGCGCGCATGTGTTTTCCTTATAAAAACTCTTTTCGCAATGCTTTTACCCCGCTAAGAGGCTTGCTCAACATAACCGGAAGTATGTCCCATGGACCAGTACAAATCAGATTTTGTTCGCACCCTTATTGCCCGTGGTTATCACTATCAGGCAACTGATCTACAGGGTATTGACGAGGCGTCTACCCAAAAAGGCCTCACGGCGTATATCGGGTTTGATTGCACCGCACCCAGTTTGCATGTGGGATCGCTGGTACAGATTATGTTATTGCGCCGTCTGCAACAGGCGGGCGGGCGGCCCATTGTCCTTCTGGGCGGCGGTACCACAAAAATTGGTGACCCCTCTGACAAGGACAAGTCACGTCCGGTCCTCAGCAATGAAAAAATCAATGCCAACAAGGAAAGTTTGAAAGGCGTATTTGCCAAATTTCTGAAATTTGGAGATGGCCCCACCGATGCGATTATGGTTGATAATGCTGACTGGCTGGAAAACCTTGGCTATATTGAATTTCTACGCGATTTTGGGCGGTTTTTCTCGATCAACCGCATGATTGCCCTGGAAAGCGTCAAGCGGCGGCTCGACCGGGAACAGGAAATGACCTTCCTGGAATTCAATTACATGCTGCTTCAGGCCTATGACTTTCTGGAACTGAACCAGCGTTATGACTGCCGGTTGCAAATGGGCGGGTCTGACCAATGGGGCAATATCGTCAATGGCCGCGAACTTATCCATAAATACAAGGTCGAACAGACTGGTGAAGAACGCAACGATGAAAAAGCCTTTGGCTTTACCGCGCCGCTGATCACCACCGCGTCCGGCGGCAAGATGGGTAAAACCGCAGATGGTGCTGTGTGGCTGAATGCAGAGCAGCGCAGCCCGTATGAATACTGGCAGTTCTGGCGCAATTGCGAAGACGCAGATGTGGGCCGTTTCATGCGTCTGTTCACCGATATGCCGCTGGATGACATTGCGGGACAGGAAGCCCTTGAGGGTGCCGAAATCAACGATGCCAAGATAGTGCTCGCCAATGCCTGCACCACGCTTTTGCATGGTGAGGATGCTGCGAAAGAGGCAGAAAAAACGGCGCGGGCCATCTTCGAGCAAGGCCTCTCTGGTAATGCCCTGCCACAAGTACATCTCAGCGCCGACGAAATGACCGAAGGTGTGCCTCTTATTGCAATTTTTGAGCGGGCCGGGCTTGTGGCCTCTCGCGGGGAAGCCAAACGCCATATCAAAGCCGGTGCGTTAAAACTTAACGACAAGGCCATAACGGATATTCAGCTTGGTATTTCAGGTGATGATTTTGCGGACCGGGAAAACCTGAAGCTTTCCGTTGGCAAGAAAAAACACGCTTTAGTTCTCCCCGCCGCCTGATTGCGGTTCTGGCGTTACGGTTACGTCTTGCGGAGGGTCTGGAACCGGCTCTTGTTCTGGGCTTTCTTTTAAGTCCGGATCGCCAGGGGGAATGTTTTTTCCACCTTCAAAAATTCGCCGCAAGACACCCGGCGTCAACGCCGACAGCGGATTAACGAAAACCTGCAATTCTTCAAACGGGCCTTGCACCTGATACGAAAGGCCGAACAGGCCTTCGCCTTTGCGAGAAACAAGAACATCGCCAAGTACAGGGATCTTCCCCAGTGCTGAATTAAGCGAATACGCCGGTGCCAGGGCACCGTTTAGCGCCATGGTTTTTTGTACCAAATCAACATTGCCCGTCACCGTGACCCCAAGCGCAGGCCCGGTCGCCCGGGCCTCACCAATGTGCATGGTGCCGTTTTCAAACTCCAGCGGAGCCACGAGCCTCTTGAACCCTATACCCTCACCACTCATGGTATTGGCAATGCCCGAGAGCGAACCTAGCGTGAGCATATGGGCCACAGCCGGAACATTGCCCAATTTGAAATCACTCATGGCCAGATTGAGTTTGGTGTTTATTGCCTCTCCATTGCCAAGCTCACCATCAACTTGCAACACCCCGCCACGAATACTATCTGCCCCGAAAAATGCTTCGATCACCAGACCGGCATCATCTGTATATCCGTCAAGTTGCCGCTGACCTTCCGCATTCGGGGCGACAGCAAAATTGATGGTCCCATTTGGTGTGTCGGCACTAAATGTCAAATTTTCAATTTGCTGCACACCTCTTTTGAAGCTTACCTCACCTTGTTTCAGCGTCATTTGGTCTGAAACCAGCGCTCGTTCAAATTTAATGTTGGCATCCAGTTCAAAGCCAAGATTAGCACTTGCACCCTGGGCTAGTCCTCGAACAAATCCACGCGCATCAAGCATGGTTGCATCGCCATTAATAACAAATGCTCCCTCCTTGCTACGTTCTATATCAGCGGAAAAATCAAAGACGCCATCCATGCGTGCCTGGCTGACACGTGCACTTTGCAGACCGCCCTCAGCGGTTATATCAAGATCACCCGCTAGCAAAAACCCTTCGGTACGTGCCTCCATGTCCTTGATTTCATAACCACCGTCGGGGCGGCGCTTAACCAGAAGCTCGGCGCTACCCTCCTGACCTGCGGGTTTTTCCCAATCGTCACCAGGAGAGGTCAGTCGTGCCGTGGTAAGGTCAGCAGTAAGGGCGGCAGTCGATATGTTCATCCCCTCGCCCGTTGTTTCCAGATGAAGCCCCACAGGGCCATCCAAAAACAATCTGGTAGGAATGCCCAGATCATCAAAAATTTGTGCATCCGTGATCACGTCAACTTCAAGCCGTGTACGCGGTTCATTTTCTGGAAAAAATCGTTCATGCCATATAAAATTACCCGGTATGGCGCCAAATTTCCCTTTACCCTCAACCACCATACCCCCTGGTTCTGCAGTAAAACTGGCCATCGCTTCTGAAATATCCTGTCCCCGAACAAGTTCGGCCACGCGAATATCCTGATACGTTCCTGCGGCTGAAAACCCGACCTTTCGTGCTGGCACGCTCACACGCATGGGCCGGGATATGGAAAAGTCTGCTTCGCCCTGCCCGGTGATAGCCTCCGGGGAAAGTCCGTATCTGCTAATAAATTCAAGTGGTTTTTCATCCAGTAGTTTTACAATGTCACCGAACGGTCCACTGGTATGACCACCAAAGTGTGCCGTGACCCCTTTGGGACTAAGCCGGGGAATTTGCACAAACCCGTCTGTAAGCACTGTCTCGCGGATGAGAGCCGTCTTCATGTTCAGATCAAATCTGTTTCCCCGTAACACACCAGTACCTTCGCCATCACGCAAGGGCGTCATGGAGTTCACGTAATGCGAAACCGCCTCATCAAAGGCAAATGACAGTGTCAGCATTTCATTTTCAAGACGTTTTGCCTTGGTCACACGCTGTGGTAAACGCACATCCAGCACAAAATCATGTAACCGACCAGCGATCACATTACGATCAATCCAGTCACGCCCACCTTTAGCGAAAGCAGGAGGCCACAAGGCAAGAATTTGCGCCGGGTTTATCTGACCATCGCCACGCGCAGCGAGGGTGAAAAGTGGCGCATCATCATCCAGCGTATCATTTGGCAAGGTCAGGACACCAGCCCCATGCAGGGCAAAGTCAAAAATACTAATATCAAAATGTTTGAAATCCACCAGACCTGGCGCCGGCTGGAAATATCCATCTAGCCATAGCCTATTTATCGGTATTGGTTCTGCGAATACACCTTCCGGATTTACGCGTATATCCTCGAAACTCAGGTCAAAACCAACTTGCTCACCAATGACCAACCGTGCGGGATCCAGCCCGGAAAAATGCCCCTTGAGCTTGCCGCTGAGCAATGTTGAACGTATTTCTCCCAGTTCAATACTCACAGCCCCGTCAATGGGGTCAAAAGTAAATACAATATCGGCACTTTCGATGGGCGTCTCGTTTTCACCTGTACGGTAAACGCCCTCGGCAAGGCTGATATGCCCGTCTGCTGAGCGTAATAATCCGTCTGCACCCGTAGCAAAGGCGATTTGGGTGTTCAGGGGCGCATCAATGCCGCCAAGCCATTGCCAGGCTCCGCCGATTGACGGCACCAGTGCGGCCGGTACGGCATTGCTCAGCGTCAGTTCTGCATTCATTCGTGAAAAGTCAATTTGTGACGATGCGATAATGGAAATTGACGCTATGCCCGCTGCGCTTTCAATATTGCCATTGGCCTGTGCCGTAATGCGCTCTCCATCGCGCACAAAATGCACATTGGCATGAGGTGCCACCCAGTCGGCACCAGAGCGTTCATCCACAAAGTGTAATAGCGCATCACGCATAGCCATAACACGTAATCGACTTAACACTTCGGGAAGTGACGCGCTATTGGTGCCCTTGCTCTCCTGCGTTGAAACCGGGTTTACAACAATCTGCTCCGGCTTGCCCAATCCCGCACCCACTTCACCATTGCTTCGCCGCACAAAGGAAAATTCGCCACCGATGGCGACAATGCGTTCCATAACAACCCGCCCCTGAAGAAGACTTATAGCAGAAAGCCCCACATCCAATTGCGGTACCTGAACCAAAACCTGATTGCCTTCGCCCAGAACCTGCACATCCCGGGCAGCAATAACGATTGCACGCTCTTGCGCTGACCAGTTGGCCTGTAACGTGACGATGTGCGCTTCTTTGCCTTCAAACGTCCTTGCCAGTGCGGCCTCGGCATCATGCCTTAAAAATTCAAGTGAAACCGGGCCTTGTGCTAACCGCCACGCCAAACCACCGCAAATGGCCATGATCAGCGCCATAGCCAGGGCAACAACTTCCAGTCCATGCACAAGTGTCGCGCGCCAGATGCGCTCATGCCGGCCCATATTGCGCACCCATTCGGGTATTTTTTTAAGATAGGCGGATGTATTATTCACAAAACTCTTGTCCAACTGGCTGGCTTGGGCATTATCACGCTCATACTATCCCAAGTTTGCTTTATGAGGAGTTATGATGAGCACCGCACCAACAGAGGGCTCAGTTGCCCCGGATTTCACCTTGCCACGAGACGGCAACAGCACTGTATCCCTGAATGATTTTCGTGGCAAAACGCTTGTTCTCTATTTCTATCCAAAGGATGACACATCAGGTTGTACCACTGAGGCCATTGGGTTTTCCGAACAGATAAAAGCCTTTGCTGATGCAGGTGCCATTATCGTTGGTGTCTCCAAAGATAGCGTCCAAAAACATGACAAATTCAAGGCAAAACATGATCTGAAGGTGATATTGGCTGCCGATGAACAGCTCGACACCATCAAAGCCTATGGCGTGTGGGTCGAGAAAAGCATGTATGGGCGTAAATATATGGGCATTGAACGGGCAACATTCCTCATCAACCCCGAAGGGAAAATCACCAAAGCTTGGCGCAAGGTGCGGGTAAAGGGTCATGTAGAACAGGTGTTGGCCGAGGTTGAAAAACATAATGCCTGATCTTCTGCATCGTGCTGAGGCAATTTTACGCGAGTGCGATCCTGAACAAAAAGCCTTGCAAACCCGTATCTTGGCGGAAAAATGGCAAAACAGCACCATACGTCTTGGCAAACAAGACGCACATCACTTGCCGGAAACCCCGGGGCGCCCGGAATATTTGCAAACAGTAATGCCGGGCGCCGTACCACGTCGGCGTATTGGCACGCCTGAGGGCCGTATCGCGCTCTTACACGCCATTGCCCATATTGAACTGAACGCTATTGATCTGGCGCTGGATATGCTGGCACGATTTTCCCTTGATCCGGCTTTGACTGAAAAGGACCGTCCGTCTTTTGTCACCGACTGGCTTGAGGTTGCCGATGATGAAGCACGCCATTTCACCATGATTACCAAACGCCTCATGCAGCTTGGCAGCCATTATGGCGCACTGGGTGTGCATCAGGGGCTTTGGGAGGCTGCGCATAATACCCGCAACGATCTGGCTGCGCGCCTGGCGATCGCACCAATGCTGCTCGAAGCACGCGGCCTTGATGTCACTCCGCCAATGATTGAGAAACTGGAACGCGCAGGAGATGAAAAAAGCGCTGCTGTCCTGAAAGTTATATTTGAAGAAGAAATCGGACATGTTGCCAAAGGTGTGCGCTGGTTTAACGCGGTGTGTGAGACCAAAGGCGAAACGCCACAGCGCCATTTTCAAACGCTGGTCAAACGCTATTTGCCTGCCGGTTTACGCCCGCCTTTCAATCATGAAGCCCGGGAACGTGCAGGCCTTAGCAGATTGTATTACCAGAATTTCAGCCCTGATTGGGGAATATACAAAAATTTTGGCATAAAATGGGACTGAAAATGCCAGAATAGGTGCTTGTTAATGTTTTTAGTGTTGAAATCATGCTGGTAATCCGCTTTTATCCCGAGCGAACACAAGTGTTTATGAAATAATCAGGGGGATCGGATGATCGCACGAGTCCTGGGAAGGGCACGGGAAGTTCTTGAGCATATTTTTCCTGAGCGGCAGATTTATCACCGCAGTCAGGGAGAAGTGCGCTATCTTTCTTTGAGCACCCGCATGCAAATCATTGCAACCGGCACAGCCATGGCTGTATTTCTCTGGTTCGGCTATGCCACTGCCAGCGTGTTTCTTAGCGGTCATTTGCTCTCCTCTCAGTCACAACAGGCCTTTGCCAGTCGTATGCACTTTCAACGACTTGTTGCTGAAGCGCGCGCCAAAGAAGCCTCCACCCAGGCACTTCTGGATAACCGCACCACCGCATTTACGACCGCCGCCAATGATATTGAACGCCGCCTCAACACCTTAAAGCTGTTGTTGGACCAGGGTAACAGTTCCGCACTGGACACATTACTCCCGGGCCCCGATGGCTCCAGCCTGTTGGTGATGAATGCCGCTGCTGATGATCAGACCCCCCGTCAGTCCCGCTCAGTTACGACCATAAATATTGCCGCAGCTGCACCTGCTTCTGACCCTCTGTCCCGCCTGTCCCAGTTGCATGAGCAGGAAAACATACTTTTACGCTCTGCTGAAGAACGCATAGAAAACCGTATCGAAGGTTTGCAGGCAGTGCTGTCCATGACCGGGCTAGGCCTGAATGATATGCTGGCCCAGGATCAGAATAAAGTTGGTGGCCCGTTGATCGCTCTTAACGAAACACAGGTTTTCGGGGAAGCCTTGTCACTGGATGAGGGTTTTACCCGCCGGGTCGCCCGGTTGACCGGAAGAATGGCGAAGGCTGAACAGTTGCAGGGCATGGTCCACGATGTACCTTTAGGGGCCCCGGTACCGGTAGAGCATCGGCGCACCAGTGGATTTGGCACACGAATTGATCCCATCACCCATCGTGCTGCACACCATTCCGGGCAAGATTTTGGCGCCTTCCGGCTAGCCCCCATCACGGCCACCGCCGCCGGGACAGTCACCTATGCTGGCTGGCGGGCAGGCTATGGCCGATTGGTAGAAATCGATCATGGCTTTGGATTCAAAACCCGCTATGGCCATATGGCAAAAATAAAAATCAAACGCGGCCAAAAAGTAAAAACAGGGCAGCAAGTTGGTGCCATGGGCTCAAGCGGACGCAGTACGGGAGTTCACTTGCATTACGAAGTATGGTTCAAAGGAAAACCATATGATCCTCAGAAATTTTTGAAAGCTGGTCTTTATGTTCAACAAGGGTAATGATTCCAACCGCAAAGGGGCAACTCCCGCCGCCAATCCGATCGGAACGAATAAAAATATGACACGCAATTCCACCCCATCCATCCTCAGTTCTGACTTGTCTATTACTGGCTCTGTCAAAACCCAGGGCGAAATTCAACTTGATGGCAGCGTTGAGGGCGACATTCGCGCCAAGGCACTGATCATTGGTGAAAAGTCTGTAATTAAAGGCGAAATTCACGCCGAGCAAATCACCGTTCGTGGCAAGGTTATTGGCAAATTACGCGCTCGCCAAATTCAACTGGCCTCTACGGCCCATGTAGAAGGGGACATTGTTCACTCTACATTGGCGATGGAAAATGGTGCCTTTTTTGAAGGACAATGTCACCACGACAATGATCCACTAGGTACGCGTAAAAACCCGCAACCCGCGCAAGCGGCTGCCGCAAATGTTAAGGCCGCGCCTGCCGCTGCCAATGCAGTACCCGGAATAAAAAAACCGTAAACAAGGTTAGAACTCATAAACAGGGTCAAGATGGCACTGTTTATGAGACTGCCCCTGGCGTTTATGCAAAACTTACCAGCACTTCATCAGCAGCAACATTATTGCCCGCCTCAACATAAATTTTGCTGATCAATCCATCGTGCTCGGCACGAATGATATTTTCCATCTTCATAGCTTCAACGACCATGACCGGCTCACCGGCCTTGACCTCCTGCCCTTCTTTTATTTCCACCAGCACCACCCGGCCTGGCATGGGGCTTAGAATATCATTACTGGTATCTGCACTCATTTTTTCAGGTAAAAGGGCGTGCAGCTCAGCCCCACGCGGCGAACAGACAATGGCACGCAGCTGTACACCTCGATAACGCAGCAAGGTGCCTTCCGTTTCATCATCCAGTGTTAGGGCGAAAGGTGTGCCATCCAGCTTGCCTTCAAAAACGTGCTGCGTTGGGTTCCAGTCGCTGAGCAAATCATGCCATTTTCCTTCCAGCATTATCTCGGCGCCGCCATCATGCAGTCTAATTTGCACAGGGTGCTGACTGCGATCCAGAAGCACAACCCAGTCATGCGAAACAGGTTCCGGCGGTGTTATCCTGTCGCTAATCTGCATCGCCCGAGAGCGCAATATGGCACTCATATAAACGGCAGCCGCACACAAAATACGCTGCGCCCCGGCATCAGGGACAACGCCATGAAAGCCTTCGGCAAACTCTTCATCAATATAAGCCGTTGTCAGATTGCCCGACTGAAACCTGTCTTGTGCAATAACGGCACCAAGAAATGGGATATTTGATTGCACGCCGGCAATATCAAAGCCGTCCAGAGCGGCCTGCATAACCTTGATAGCCCCTTTGCGATCATGGGCATGGGTGATCAATTTTGCCAGCATGGGGTCGTAAAACATGGAAATCTCATCCCCGGCCCGCACCCCGGAATCCAGCCGCACGGCATCGGATTGTTTGGGTGGTGCATAACGGCTGAGACGGCCTATGGAAGGCAGAAAGTTACGGTATGGGTCTTCTGCATAAATCCGTGTTTCCAGCGCCCAGCCATTAATGCCTATATCATTTTGTTTCAGGGCAAGCTTTTCACCCGCTGCCACACGGAGCATCTGTTCGACCAGATCGACGCCGGTAATCATTTCGCTAACCGGATGTTCAACCTGAAGCCGGGTGTTCATTTCCAGAAAGAAAAAATTACGGTTCTTATCAACAATAAATTCAACCGTTCCGGCGCTGTCATAATCAACCGCAGCGGCCAGTGCCACGGCCTGAGCCCCCATGGCCGCACGGGTTTCCTCGTCCAGAAAGGGTGACGGGGCTTCTTCGATGATTTTCTGGTTTCTGCGCTGGATAGAACATTCACGCTCGTTCAGGTGAATGACATTACCGTGCTTGTCGCCCAAAACCTGAATTTCAATATGGCGCGGATCTGTAATGAAGCGTTCAATAAAAATGCGCTCATCACCAAAGGCCGTGCGCGCCTCGTTGCGTGCTGAGGTAAACCCCTCACGGGCCTCGTCCTCGTTCGTGGCAATGCGCATGCCCTTGCCGCCGCCGCCCGCAGAGGCCTTTATCATGACCGGAAAGCCAACTTCTTTGGCAATTTTTACCGCTTCGTCCGGGTTTTCAATGAGGCCCATATGCCCCGGTACAGTGTTGACCTTGGCTTTGGCAGCAAACTTCTTGGAGGCGATCTTGTCGCCCATAATTTCAATGGCTTTGGTATTGGGGCCAATAAAGGTAATGCCTTCTTCGTCAAGTCGACGAGCAAAGGCAGCATTTTCTGACAAAAACCCAAAACCCGGATGTATCGCCTCTGCGCCCGTGCTCTTGGCAGCGGCAATGATTTTTTCCATATCAAGATAGCTTTGCGCCGCCGGTGCCGGACCAATTGATACCGCCTCATCGGCCAGTTCCACAGCCAGTGAGTTTACATCAACCTCTGAATAAACGGCCACACTGGCAATTCTCAGTTTTTTGCACGCACGGATAATCCGCACCGCAATCTCGCCCCGGTTGGCAATCAAAATTTTTGTAAACATAAGCCCTGCCAGAATATAAAATATTTGTGTCAGTCTTAACCCTGCATAGACCAAGCCGCAACTCTCGTCATTTTTGTTGGCAAATTCTCAAGATCAATGTGCTAGTTACACCCCATGAACTGGAAACTGCCCCTTCTGGCCGCCCTGGCCCTGGCCATAAGTGCATGCGCGCCTGTGAATACCAAAGCGCAAGCCGCCGAGTTTCCGGCAAAGCGCTGCATTAATCTGGCCAATGCGCTCAACGCCCCTCATGAAGGCGAATGGGGTTATGTTATTCGCAAAACGGATTTGCAACGCATTGCGCTGGCCGGTTTCGACAGTGTCAGGGTGCTCATCGCCTGGCATTCTCATGCGCAGACCCATGCCCCCTACACCATAGACCCGGTCTTTTTTTCCCGCATTGATGAAGTCATTCATCAAGCACGTGAATTTGGCCTGACCATTATTATAGATATGCACAGTTATGGAGAGCTGTATTCTGACCCTGCAACCCATGGTCCACGCGCATTGGCGATGTGGGATCAAATTGCACGCCATTATGCCGATGCCCCGGCTGATGTCATTTTTGAGTTGCTGAATGAGCCACGGGAAAACCTGCAAGCCACGCAATGGCAAGCTTTGGCAGATCAGCTTTTGGCACAAGTTCGCCTTAGTAATCCGTACCGCTGGGTGATTATCGGCGGCGACAACTGGAATAGCATAGATGGTCTGGCCCGTTATCAGGCGCCAGATGATCCACGGCTGGCACTGACCTTTCATTATTACAGCCCCTATAAGTTCACTCATCAGGGTGCAACCTGGTTTGAAGGGGCCCCGCCCGCCGGACGGCCCTGGGGTAGTAAAAAAGAAAAGCAAAAGCTTGCCCGGAATTTTGATCGCGTCGCCGCTATGGCACGCGCCAGTGGTCATCCGGTTTGGCTTGGCGAATTCGGGGCTACCAAGGCAACCAACATGCAGGACCGCGCCTTATGGACACGCACAGTGCGCCGCGCCGCTGAAGCACGAGGCATAGGATGGTGCTCGTTTGATTTTGCCGCTGAATTTGGAGTCTATTCTCCAAAACGGGAAAACTGGGTTTGGCCCATTCGCCGTGCTCTTTTTGATCAATCTGCACTGGCCCTGCGTGCCGACCCGGATTAGTCTTGCAACAGTTTCGCTATTTGGGAGGGTCGTTTTGCGTATTTTTGTTTTTCTGGGATTAGGTCTTCTTCTTGTGGCGTGCCAGGCTATGCCCAAACAAACCGCCAATGATGAACTGATCACCAAAACCAGCCCTTATGGTGTTACAGAAACCATGGACCGGCTGGAAGCAGCGGTAACATCAAAGGGTGCCAGGGTTTTTGCACGCATCAACCATGCTGCCGGAGCGCAAAAAATTGGCGAAACCATACCCGCAGAAGAAGTGCTTGTTTTTGGCAACCCAAAACTTGGTACGCCATTGATTAAGGTTGACCCGCGCATTGGTCTTGATTTGCCCGTCAAAGTGCTTGTCTGGGACGAGGATGGCATTACAAAACTTGCTTTTCTCAGCCCGGAGAAACTGGGTGCGTGGTATGGCATAGACGCTACCCACCCTACACTTGGAAAAATGCGCGGCGTTTTAGAGGCCGTCACAAAAGAAGCCGTAAGAGAATAGTTGAGTTATGGAATCACTTAATCATCTGGCACTGATCTGGGGGGCGGTATTTATCGCCAACATCCTGGCCCGTAAAACCAAGCTAACACCGGTTTTGTGGTTCCTGGCTTTGGGTGCCGTCATGGTCAATACCGGCCTGATGCCACTGGAAAGTGACCACTTTATTTCTGGCCTGGCCACACTGGGCATTATTCTTATCATGTTTGCACTGGGGTTTGAGGAGAACACCCAAAACTTTGTTGCCAGCATCAAAAAGAGCTGGGGCATCGCTTTTTTTGGGGCAGTTGGGCCTTTCCTGGCGGCTTATTTGGTCGCTGATTATTTCTGGCAAGACAGCAACATCGCCTTGATGTGCGGACTCACCATGACCGCAACCGCCGTATCCTTAACCATGGTATCGCTGAAAGGCCTGAACCTGCACAAATCCATTGCCGCAAAACGTATCATGACCTCAGCTGTCCTTGACGACATCGCTTCACTGGCACTGGTTGCCATTGTGGTTCCCATTGCCAGCGGACAAGGCACGGCAAGCCTGCCGGGCGTTGCCCTGATTGCCGGCAAGGCTATTGCATTTTTTCTTATCGTTTCAGTTTTGGGGGCCTGGTTATTTCCGCACAAGGTCAAGGGGTGGCTGAAACATGTGCCTTTGGTGCGCAGCTTTGGCATAACGCATTTACTGGAATTTGGACGGCACTCAACCCTGACCGTGTTGCTGCTGGCTCTGCTGGTTGGTTTACTGGCCCATGAGTTTGGTTTTCACCCGGCGATCGGGGCTTATATGGCCGGCCTAATCCTCAAGGAAGAGTATTTTGGACGTAAAGACGACAAGGGGTCTTATGCCGATACCAGGCGCATCGTCGATAACGTTGCCTTCACCTGGATTGGTCCGGTGTTCTTTGTTGAACTAGGCACCAAGCTGGTTTTTGACTGGGATATTCTTGCCTCGGTCATACCCCACATCACTATTTTGCTGATGAGTGTGTTTATAGCGCAGGTTTTTTCGGCATCGCTGGCGGCGCGTTTCACCGGGGGGATGAACTGGCAAGCCAGCCTGCTCATTGGTTTTGGTATGCTGGGCCGGGCTGAACTGGCCTTTGTGGTCATAGACATTGCCTATGTACAAAATTCAATTTTGAATACCGAGGCTTTTTACACCCTCATGGTCACAGCCTTTTTCCTTAATATTCTGGTGCCCATTACCATCACATTATGGAAGCCATACTATGACAAGGCAGCCTAGCCCCTCAGTCATCCTCCCCGAACCACTTGCTCTCCAGTGAACGCATACGTCCTGTCAAACTGATCAGGAAGGCGGTGGACCAGCCCAATAGCAAAAAGCCGTTGGCTGATTCAATGGCTGCCAGCAAACGCCAGCGCGGTGCCACCACCAGATCACCAAAACCCACCGTGGTGAATGTACTGGTGGAAAAATAAAGGCTGGCCTCAAATGTCCCAAAAAGACCCAGCCTGAAATAAAGAGCGGCATAGAGCCAAACCTGAACCGTATGGAGGAAAAACAGACCCAATATGACCAGCATAATAATGGTGCTGGAGCGCATTACACTAATCTCGGCATGTTCAGAAGCTCTGGAATTACGCATAATCCAGATCAACACCATCAACCCCATGAGGTGAATAAAGGCTGTCATCACGACCATGGCAGAAGCAACCAGTAAATTGCTGGCAAGCATAGCTTTTCCTCCCAGGTTTGCCGCCTTCTACATCAGTGCCAGTTCCGGCCAACGATGCGCCCACGGCGCGGCTTCCTCGATCTGGCTGGCCAGTGCAAAAAGGTTGGCTTCATTGCCCATATCAGCCTCAAACTGGACCCCCACCGGCACATTATCGTCTGTCCAGTGCGTCGGCACAGACATGGCTGGATGGCCCGTGGCATTGGCATACGGGGTAAAGGCCACATAGGACTTGAACCATTCACTCAATACATCCAGATCACCGCTTTGGTCGATCTGCCCGATCTTTGCCGGAGGCTCGCCTAACACAGGCGTGAGGTAAAAATCATAGTCAGTATGAAAGACGCGCGATGCTTCGCGCTCAGCGGCAAATTGCGCATAGACGTCTTCCAGCACGCTTGCGTCCTTGTCGGCAACCTTGGCATAAAGCCACCAGGTCATCGGTTCCAGTAATTCTGGCGGAACCGGCTTGCCGCCCATAGCCTTGGAAACATTACCAACCACCTGTTTGGCACCAAACGACCACAGCGTCATGAAGGCATTATAAAAGGCTTCATCGGTGTACGCCGGGGTGGCTTCCTCCACATGATGGCCAAGCGCAGCGCAGGTTTTGGCCGCCATCAGCACCGCCTTTTTACAATCAGGATGAACTTCATTGCCCCAGACATCACGGGTGGAAAAGCCGATTTTGTATTTCTTTTCTGGTGCACCTTCAGGCAGTACTGGCGCGGCCAATCCGTTATCGGTTGCCGCCATCATTGCCATAGCGGTTTGCGAATCGCGCACCGAATGGGTGACAAAGCCCCGCACGCTCAGCTCCCACGGTGAACCATCTGCGTCCGGCCAGCGTCCGCGTGATGCCTTCATACCAAACAGGCCACAGCAATTGGACGGAATACGAATTGAACCGCCGCCATCGGAGGCCTGCGCCATCGGTACAACGCCAGCCGCCACCGCTGCCGCCGAACCACCCGACGAGCCGCCAGAGCTATGTTCCGGGTTCCATGGATTGCGCGTTGGGCCAAACGCCAAAGGCTCAGTAGTTGGTAAAAAGCCAAATTCAGGCGTTGAGGATTTACCGATAGAGACCAGGCCTGCGCCTTCCATAACATCGGCAAAACCGTGATTTTCATCAGAAATATTTTCTATAAAGGCGCGGGATCCATAAGCAGTACGCAGACCTTTGGTTGCCACCAAATCCTTGGTCAGCGTTGGAATGCCGGAAAAAGGACCAGGTGGAAGCGCCCCTTGTGCCTCGGCCCGGGCTTTTTCAAAACTGGGTGTCACAAGAAAGTTCAGTGTTTCGTTGAGTTTTCCAGCCCGTTCAATGGCAATATTAGCCTGTTCCAGCGCCGTCATTTCGCCCGATGCGATCATTTCACCGTGGGCCAGGGCATCCTTCATCCATGAGGCTTGCTCTTTTGCTGCGGCGGCTGGTTTGGCAACGATAGCCTCACCTTTTGGATTGCATCCGGCCAACGCGCCAAAGGCGGCTGCACTATACAAAAACTCACGTCTTTTCATGGCTAATCTCCACTCTCTTGCCTTGTCCTATCGCGATGCTGGCGCTCGCTATTTGAGGACGCCCTTATCAGTGAAATAGGGTAATGCCAGTCTTGCCTTTTCGCAAAGCCTTTATTGCGGCGGCGCTGTAAATCCGCCAAAAACCTTACCCAGTTTTGCAGCAAAATCCATACAGGTATTATCTTCCAGATAAGGTCCAATAATTTGCACCGCTGCTGGCAAACCATCCGAGGCAACCCCGATGGGGGCAACACTGGCCGGCAAATAACTGGCACCCGCCAGCCCCGGCCATACGAAAAGATCAAGATAGCTGCGCGACACCCCATCTATATCCAGCGTGCGCTTTACCACACTGCCCTTCGTCGTGTGGGGAAACGCATTGGTGGGCAGAACCGGCGCCAACATCAAATCATATTCACTAAAAAATTGATCCCAACCGGCACGCAAATGCGCGCGCGCTTCATTAACCCGGATCCACTCTTTGGCCTGTTGCGTTGCCCCTTTGACATAAGCAACAAGGGCATCAGGGGCCAGTCCCAGGCGCGCCGCAAGCTTCAGTGTGGGCAAAGACTTTCCTAATTTTGAAAAAGTCGCGGGTGGGAGACCCGCTGCGGCCACCGCCGCCAACAGGCTGTAATAGATGTCATGGTTTTGCTGCAACGAGAACGGTGGGCGGGCATTGCGATCAACGTTAACGCCGTCTTTTTCCAGTGCATCAGCCATGTCTTCCAGTTTGTCCCGCAGCGCCCCCTGCACCGGGCAATATGGATCATCAAACCAGCAGGCAACACGATAATCTTTCAAGGCACGATGGCGGGGTTTTGGAAAATCAAGCGACCACGCTGTGCCTTCGCGTGTGCTTGGCCCACACAAAACTTTCATGGCCAATTTCAAATCACTGGCATCACACGCCAAAGGCCCGGCAACGGCCAGATCAGCCTCGCTAAGTGTTCCGGGTGGCCCTGGCACATGCCCCAGCATAGGTATGGCACGAAAGCTTGGCTTATGCCCATAAACCCCGCACATGGCCGCCGGAACGCGGATCGAACCGGCCAGATCACTGCCCAGCTCCAAAGGCGTCATGCCTGTTGCCAAGGCCGCCGCGGCTCCACCCGAAGAGCCCCCAACAGTTCGACTTTGATCCCAAGGGTTATTGGTTTTACCAAAAAGCGGGTTGTCAGTCTGAATATCGGCGGCATGGGCGGGTAAATTGGTTTTCCCAAACACGATCGCCCCGGCGGCTTTTAAGCGCGCCACCGGCACCGCATCTCCCTTGGGAACGTGAGTGGCATATTCCTTCGCCCCGGCTGTGGTGCGCAGATCGGCTGTCTCCCAGCTATCTTTTATGGTCATGGGCAGTCCGTGTAATGACCCCCAATCCTCACCTCTGGCCAACGCATCATCGGCCTCTTTGGCATGGGCCATGGCACGTTCTGCATCCAGTGTTACAACAGCGTTGATTGTATCATTACGCGCCTCTATACGCGCCAGATGGGCTTGTAAGACCTCAACAGCGCTCACTTTTTTGGCTTTAATGGCTTTCACCAGTTCTACGGCGGTTTTGTTATTTATAGAATCCATAAATATACCTTCCTTTTGCACCGAACAGTTTGACAGGGAACATAACCTCTTGAAAAGACCTTTATCGAAGTTTGCCACATTCACCCTGCGACGCCCTGCCCCTGTTCAATCGGGGTAAAATACTCCATATTCTATGGGCAATACCATTTTAAAGTTTGGGAGAGCATGATGAAATTTCAAACCATAGTCGCCGGGATTAACCTTGACGATGATCTTGCTTTGGGTGTGCTGAAAACCGCCGCCGCGCTGGCTAAACGAGACAAGGCAGCACTGTGGGTTGTCGATGTCTGGCCGGATTTACAATACGCCATGACCACGGGCATTGCCGATCCCATGGGAGCCACGGCCATGATGCCGTCTGAAGCCAATATACAGGAAGATCGCAAGGCCAGAGATAAACGGAAAAAAGAACTTGAAGCCTTGGCAACAAAGGCCATGCGTGGCGCTGAGGCGGTTGTGCTGAAAGGCGATCCGGCCAGGGAAATTACTGAGTTTGCGCAAGACAAAAATGCAGACCTGATTGTTGTCGGCACCCACCAGAAAGGTGCGTGGAAAGCCCTGTTCGACGGCGCGCCCTCACGCGATATTGTGCGTGAAGCTCCGTGTGCAGTTTTTCTGGTCCCTAAATCTTTTGCTGAAAAAATACTTGCCGATTAGCCCGTATTAGCTTTCTGCTTCGATATACTGGTTGCAACCGCTTTCATGCTGGCAAGGGCAGAGCGAAGGCCAATTCGGCCCAGTCTCTCACTGGCATTATCAGCATTAAGCATAATGTCTTGAATCAATTCCAGTGCTGTTCTTTTTTCGACTTGCGCCGTTGCCAGTGTCGCAATGAGCCAGTCCTCGGCACCATCCTGCAATTCACCACGCGGTAAGTCTTGCAACAAATAACGCCGCAATTGCTGCGTTACAATGTGCCGCCAGCCAACATCTGATTGGTCAAACAATCCACTGGCACCAAGCAAAATTTCGGCTTCCTCCTGGTCCGCCGGATTTTGTCCAAACACCTTATTGGCCATAGCATCAGCCTCATTCACGCTCATAGGCGAGAATTTGCCATATTGCTCTATCAGGGTATCTGCGCGTGTTTCTGCCATCGTTTTTCTCCTGCTGGGCTAGCATTGCAACACAACAGGGTTACGGATGGGTTAGCGCCCCTATGGAGTGGGCATTATTCAACACTGCATAGCAACTATGCTTTTGCAAATTTACACCTTGATGCTAAGTATTAACCAGCCAGGGAGAAAATTATGACAATAGAATTATGTATGCTACTCGGCGTCACCGCCGTACTATTCGTTAGTATTTTGATACAGGCCAGTGTGACTATCCCCATTGTTGGCCTTAAAGCTGCCTTAGGAAACAGGGAGGATGCCCCCGCCTCATTCCCAGGACTGGCCGGGCGCGCCCAGCGCACCGTCGGCAACCATATCACCGGCCTGGTGTTGTTCATGCCTTTGGTATTAACCGCCGCCATAATGGGCGTATCAAACGAAATGACCGTCTTAGGTGCGCAAGTGTACTTTTACTCAAGAGTTGCCCACGCCCTTCTTTATATTGTTGGTATTTCATATATTCGTTCACTGGCTTGGGGGATTGGCCTATTTGGCCTGTTAGCCTTTGCCAAAGGTGCTTTTTTCTAGGCCGAACAATCCAACCAAGAGCGCTGGAAACGTATGCAACAGCGTTCTCGCAGTGAGGGGTGGCTATTGCTTCCTTCTCCCGTCACCTCGGGCGAAGGCCGGGGCCGGTTTTGATGCCTTACAGTGAATTTTGGCCTCGCCCTGAGCTTGTCGAAGAACGCATGACGGAGAAAAATATACAAACCTCACCATGAACCTGTCGAAAGGCGGAGTTGTTCCCTCGTCCTTCGACAAGCTCAGGATGAGGGGAAAAGAACAAGCTCAGAGTGAGTGAGGGTGAGGGTAAACGGCAGATTTATCAATCTCCATCATTTCCGCCACAAAAGAGACGCATCGCCATAGGAATAGAAACGATACCCGCTCGCAATAGCATGGGCATAGGCGGTGTGCATTTCATCCAGACCGGCAAAAGCACAGACCAGCATAAAAAGGGTTGAACGCGGCAAATGAAAATTGGTCAGCAATCCATCCACGGCACGAAATTTATACCCCGGCGTAATGAATATGTCCGTATCCCCTGCCCCGGCGTGTACAATGCCGTCCTCGCCCGCAATACTTTCCAGCGTGCGCAAAGCCGTGGTGCCCGCGGCAATAATGCGCCGCCCCTCTGCGCGGGCGGCATTAAGCGCCTGGGCGGTTTGTGCGCTCACTTCATAACGCTCGCCGTGCATTTTATGCGCCGTCGTGTCATTCGTTTTTACTGGCAGGAACGTCCCCGCCCCCACATGCAAGGTCAGGGTTTGACGCTCCACGCCCCGGGCATCCAGCGCAGCAAACATCGCGTCGGTAAAATGCAAACTGGCCGTTGGCGCAGCCACCGAGCCGACATCTTTGGCAAAAATAGTCTGGTAATCATGCTCATCGCGCTCATCCACCGCACGCTTGCGGGCAATATAGGGCGGCAAAGGCATTTGCCCCACACGCGCAATGGCTTCATCCAGAACTATCCCGGAAAAATCAAAGGCCAGTGTCACCTCACCGCCCTCATGCTTTTCTGCGACACGCGCGTTTAGTGCGCCCGCCATACAAGCCTCATCCCCATTACCAAACTGGATAACATCACCGGCACGCAAACGCTTTGCCGGGCGTACAAAGGCGCGCCAATTACTGTCACCCTGCCGTTTGTGCAGATTAACTTCGATATGAACCGGGCCACCACCGCCATGTTCACGCGCTGGCCGGGTACCATAAAGCGCCGCAGGCAAAACCTTTGTATCATTCAAAACCAGCACATCACCGGAGCGCAGACATTCTGCAAGGTCGGTAAACATGCGATCGGTCAAAGGTTTTCCCGGCATAACCTCTAAAAGCCGCGAGGCATCACGCGGCATAGCCGGACGCAAGGCAATGCACGCCTCGGGCAAGTCAAAATCAAACAGATCAACGCGCATGAAGGTTTAGGCTTGGTATTGGCTGCTTATTCATGCGCCATATTTTTTGGGTCACTTTCGTCGCCGGGCGACAGCCCCAGCATCTCGCCCGCGGTTTTCACCCCAAGGCCCAGAACCGTGCGGTTGGCATAGGAAAAATAGGCGGCAACCTGATTAATTTCCAGGATCTGGCCATCATCAAAACCGACCTGGCGCATGTCGTGTATGTCTTGCTCTATAAGGGCGTTTGGCGACTGGGTCAGTGTGCGCACATAGCGAAGCGCCACCTGTTCGCGCAAGTTAAACACGGGCTCCAGAATATTGCTTTCCAAAGCTTTACGCATACTCTCGGCCAGATCATCGTCTTCAAGAATACGTTTTAACCCGGTGAAATGGTGCTCTACACAATAGCGACACCCGTTTAGCGCACTGACATAAACCCCCACGGTTTCAAGAAAGGATTTGGTCAGGGTATTGGCACTGTGATGCAGTGTGTTTTTATAAAGCGCCAGATGGCCTTCCAACGTATGCGGGCGCAAGGAATGTGCCGTAAGGATGTTATCAAGCTGGCCAGCTGGGCCGCAAATGCGTTCGTACATACGGCGCAAACGGCCAGTGGATTCTTGTAATAATATCCGTTTTATCCAGCTCATAATTGCCTCCGCTACGCCACGCTTGCGCTAACGATTACACCAGGTGTCGCCGGTGGCTCGCCCTTGGGCAAGGCATCAACAGCGTCCATACCCTCGATAACCTCACCCCAGACCGTGTACTGGTTATCGAGAAAGGTTGCATCATCAAGACAGATAAAAAACTGTGATGAGGCACTATCTGGATCCTGAGAACGTGCCATGGAACATACACCGCGCCTGTGTGGCTCAGCGTTAAACTCGGCCTTTAAGTGCTGGCCAGAGCCGCCCATACCCGTACCATCAGGGCAACCACCCTGAGCCATAAACCCATCAATAACGCGGTGAAATGTCAGACCATTATAATAGCCGTCATTAGCCAGCTCACTAATACGGGCTACATGGCCGGGTGCCAGATCGGGGCGCAGGCGGATTTTAACCTCGCCGGTTGAAAGCTCAAAGTTAAGAATTTGATCGTTATCACTCATTCCTGATTGTCCTGTTCTTGTGGTTGTGTTTCTGCACTAGCCCATTGCACATAAACCGGCACAGCAATTTTGCAAACCCCGGGCAATCGACCACTGGCATCTTTTTGCTGTTCAAGGTAAGTGGTAAAGGCGCTACTATCGGTGTGCATAACCCACACCCGTGCCCGTTTTTCAACTGGCATTTCATTACCCAGTGTCAGTCCGTCTATCATGTCTGGCGGATAGGCTGGCTCCCCAAGCTTAATGTTCTTGACAGCCAATTGCCCGGCACGAACACGCCCCCAGGACGTGTACTGCCCGTTCAACCAGTCCGGGTGTCCAGTGGTGACATAAAATTGTGCATTGGCGCTATTGGGATCACTGGTCCGCGCCATGGAGGCTGCCCCCGGGCAATGCAAAGCCCATGCACGCACTTTACCATCTGCCGTCATCATCGCCAGTGCATCAGGCTGCGAAGCCACTGCAAAACCAGCAACAAAGCCGGTGTTGGCCCGGCGATCCTCACCCACAACTGTCATTTTCTGTGCTGGAGAGCGACGAAATTTAAACTCACCCTGCAAAGGCGGTGTAGTTGGTTCCGGTCGGCGCACCAGTGAAGGATCGCCCGCCTGAGCCATAAAGTTTTTGATAACCCGGTGAAAGGGAAGGCCTATGAAATAGCCATTGCTGGCCAAATCACGCATACGCTGCACATGGTTAGGCGCAAACTCCGGCGCCATCTCGATCAGGGTAATGCCGTGCAACGTCTTCAGATAGAGCAAGTTTTCCGGCAAAACCTCGCGCCACAGTTCCGCCGCTTCCAATGGGGAAGGCACGCCAGCAGGCAAAGCGGCACCAAGGGGACGGGATGTATCTGCATCCACAACCGCTTGTGGATCATCCGTAGCACCTTGGCCCGCTTTATTTTCCTGGGCCTTGGCCGTATCAACCTGGCTGGGTGCACCACAAGCCCAGAGTATCAGGGCTAAAAAGAGGATTATCTTACGCATTATGCTTGATCTTCTCCATTAATTGCCCGGCAATATAGGGCGAAACAAAGGGCGTTATGTCCCCACCCAAACGGGCAATTTCCTTTATCAGGCGCGAAGCTATCGCCTGATGACGGGGGTCAGCCATAAAGAACACGGTTTCTATGTCCGCATTAAGGCGCTGGTTCATGCCGGTCATTTGAAACTCATATTCAAAATCTGAAACGGCACGCAACCCCCGAATAATGACCTGCGCCCCCACATCCTCGGCAAACTGAATGAGCAAGCCAGTCATGGGACGCACTTCAATATCTGCCACGCCTTTAAATTGCTCTGCCTCGGTACGCATCATCTCAACGCGTTCATCCAGACTGAACAATGGCCCCTTGGCGGTATTGCGAGCCACGCCTACAATCAGTTTGTCCACCAGTTTGACCGCACGACCCAAAATATCAATATGGCCGTTAGTGGCGGGATCAAAAGTACCGGGATATAGACCGATTTTCATAAATGCCTCTTTATTGACTAGTCAGGGTCAGGTTTATGCCAAGCAAGCGTAGCTCACAAGCACATGAAGCGGTTCAGCCTCAAGGTTTTTCTGTTCCTGCTGCATCGTCGGCTGCGTCCTTTTCATCACCATCTTCATCTTCATCAGTTTCAACAATACGTTGCACCGCAACCACGCGCTCTTCATTTTTCAAGCGGATAATGGTGACACCGGCTGTGGCGCGGCCAGCAATGCGAATACCACCGATAGGGACGCGGATAAGCTGACCACCGTCGGTAACCAGCATAATACCATCGCCATCATTGACCGGGAACGAGGCTGCCAAATGCGCCCCTTCCATTTTGGCAAGACGCAGGTCATGAGCAAACAGGCCTTTGCCGCCGCGCCCGGAAACCCGGTATTCATAGGCTGATGTGCGTTTGCCATAGCCGTTATCAGATATTGTCAGCACGAACTGCTCCGCCGCATCCAGCGCCGCAATACGATCAACGCCAAGCGCCAGGTCTTCACCGGTATCGTCCTCATCAGACGGTGCTGAGGTTTCCACGCTGTCATCTTCGCCAATGGCCCGGCGCATGGCACTGGCATGTTTCAGATAGGCCCGCGCTTCGGCCGGTATGATGTCCATATGTCGTAAGATGGCCATGGATATGACCTCATCATCGCCCGCCAGCCTGATGCCGCGCACCCCGGTTGATGTGCGCCCGACAAACACCCGCACAGCATCCGCTGGAAAGCGGATACATTTTCCATTTCTGGTGGTCAGCAACACATCATCATTGGCCGAACAGGCCTTTACGCCAATAATGCCATCACCCTCATCAGGCTTCATGGCTATTTTGCCGTTGCGCATAACATTGGCGAAGTCAGAAAACTTGTTGCGCCGCACATGGCCCGAACGCGTGGCAAACATCACATCCAGCTCGCCCCAGCTGCCTTCGTCCTCGGGCATGACCAGAATGGAGGTTATCGTCTCGCCCTTATCCAGCGGCAAGAGGTTGACCAGCGCCTTGCCCTTGGTGCGTGGGTCGCCCTGGGGCAAACGCCAGACTTTAAGGGTGTACACCATGCCGGTGGACGAAAAGCACAGGATCGGCGCATGGGTTGAGGCAACAAAAACCTCGGTCACATAATCCTCATCCTTGGTGGTCATACCGGCCCGGCCCGTGCCGCCACGGCGCTGCTCGCGATAGGTATCAAGCGCGGTGCGCTTGGCATAACCGCCAGAGGTAATGGTCACCACCATGTCCTCGCGGGCAATCAGCGATTCATCGTCAATTTCCAGTTCCGCATCAATAATTTCTGTGCGACGCGGCACGGCAAAGCGTTCCTTGCTCTCGCGCAGTTCTTCGCGGATGATCTCCATAATCCGGTCACGGGATTTTAATATATCCAGCAAGTCAGCAATGGTTGAGGTAATCTTTTTGGCCTCATCGCCAATTTCCTCACCGCCCAGCGCCGTCAGTCTTTGCAGGCGTAAATCCAGAATGGCCTTGGCCTGTTCCAGGGTCAGGCGAATATCGCCATTATCGTCAAGGCGCGAGCGCGGGTCTGCAATCAGTTCCACCAGCGGTCCCATATCCCGGGCCGGCCAGGCGCGGCCCATCAGGGCATCACGGGCAGAGGCCGGGTCCGGGGCCGTACGGATGAGTGCAATGACCTCGTCAATATTGGCGACAGCTACCGCCAGCGCCACCAAAACGTGGGCGCGATCACGTGATTTACCCAGATCAAATCGCGTGCGTTTTGCCACCACTTCTTCACGAAAGGCGATGAAGGCTTGCAGCATTTCACGTACATTCATCAATTGCGGGCGGCCCTGATGCAGGGCCAGCATGTTACTGCTGAAATTTGTTTGCAATTGTGAATAGCGATACAGCTGATTAAGCACGACCTCGGCATTGGCATCGCGCTTGATCTCGATCACTACGCGCAGGCCATCACGATCTGATTCGTCGCGCAAATCAGCAATGCCTTCAACCCGTTTTTCACGAACCAGATCAGCGATTTTTTCAATCATCGAAGCTTTGTTCACCTGATAGGGAATAGCGGTGACGATAATGGCATCGCGCCCTTTGCGAATTTCCTCAACGGCGCAGCACGCCCGCATCACCACTGAACCACGCCCCGTGGTAACCCCCGCGCGTGAACCGGCACGGCCAACGATCTGCGCGCCGGTGGGAAAATCCGGCCCCGGCACCATGGCCAGCAGCGCCGCATCATCCAGCGCCGGATCATCAATCATGGCCAGTGTGGCATCAACAATTTCGCCAAGGTTATGGGGGGGTATATTGGTCGCCATGCCCACCGCAATGCCGCCTGCGCCATTGACCAGCATATTGGGATAGCGCGAAGGCAGAACCGCAGGTTCACTCTCGGAACCATCATAGTTTTCAATAAAGTCTACGGTGCTTTTGCCAATGTCCGCCAGCAAGGCTTCGGCAGAGCGGCCCATGCGCACTTCGGTATAACGCATGGCGGCGGCGCGATCGCCATCGAGCGAGCCAAAATTGCCCTGTCCGTCCAGCAACGGCAACGACATGGAAAAATCCTGCGCCATACGCACCAGCGCATCATAGATCGCCTGATCACCATGAGGGTGATATTTACCCATCACGTCACCAACCACACGGGCGCATTTGCGGTAGGCCTTGTCGTGGGTATAGCCGCTTTCGTGCATGGCATAGATGATGCGCCTATGCACCGGTTTCAAGCCATCACGCACATCGGGGATGGCACGACTAACGATTACGCTCATGGCGTAATCAAGATAGGATTTGCGCATTTCCTCAACGATGGAAATTGGCGCTACGCCCTCTTCTTCGCCCGGCCCGCCGGGGCCGTCACCATCAATGTTGCCCGGTGTCTTGTCGCCCGTTTCGCTCAACGTATAACCCCTTCAATACCCACATAAAAACACTGCCCGATCAAGATACTCGAATCGGGCGGTTTTCAGCCTTAAAGACTAGCAGTATGACAAGCTTTGGACCAGTGGTTGAGGCAGGGAAAAGCGGGGGTTGGAAGTCAGCGGGTAACAGCACCTTGTTATTATCATACCACCCTTTTGAGCTGTTGGTTCCAAGCCCATTTAAATCACAGATTCACAGGGCACATTGGTTATTTTAGCCGCTCTTTTTATGAGCGCCTTTTCTTAAAAAATGTGGTCAGCAGGTTTGCGCTTTCCTCTGCCATAATTTCGCCGGTGACTTGCGGCTTCCAATGACAACTTGGCTGTTCAAAAAACTGCGTGCCAGAAATGACCGCGCCGCCTTTGGGATCGCTGGCCCCGAAAATCAGCCGCTCAATACGGGCATGGGCTATGGCCCCGGCGCACATGGCGCATGGCTCCAGCGTGACATAAAGCCAACATCCGTGCAGGCGATAATTTTTGAGTTTTTGCCCTGCCAGCCGCAAGGCGCATATTTCCGCATGAGCGGTGGGGTCGTGACCTGCAATGGGTGCGTTAGCCGCCTCGGCAATGATCTTACCAGTATGTGGATCAACCACCAAAGCACCCACAGGAACTTCTCCAGCCGCACTTGCTGCTTGCGCGAGGCTTATGGCTCGTGACATGAAGCGTTGATCGAACTCTAGCTGATCCATAGCTTTAGATCAGGCCAGAAAGGGCAAGCGTCAAGTGGCTGACAAAAAACAAGATGAAAAAATGCGTATCGCTAAATATTTATCGCGCGCAGGAATTGCCTCGCGCCGTGAGGCCGAACGTCTGATTGGCGCTGGCCGGGTCAGCGTCGATAGTATGGTGCTGGACACACCGGCTTTTCTGGTCAGCGGTGCCGAGGACATCCGCGTCGATGGTGAGGCGGTGGGTGCGCCCCCTGCCCCGCGGCTTTGGCGTTATCACAAACCTTCGGGTCTGGTCACCAGCCACCATGACGAAAAAGAACGCGCAACCGTATTTGACCGTCTGCCCGAAACCATGCCGCGGGTGATCTCGGTGGGCCGGTTGGATCTAAACTCCGAAGGGTTGTTGCTGTTAACCAATGATGGCGCATTGGCGCGAAAGCTGGAGCTACCCAAAACCGGCTGGACGCGGCGTTACCGCGTACGTGCCTGGGGCCGGGTTTCCCAGGACAGGCTGGATCGACTGCAAAAAGGCGTAATGCTGGACGGACAACGCAGTGGGCCAATTGAGGCAAAGATTGAAAGCATTAAAGGTGACAATGCCTGGATAGAAGTGCGCTTGAAAGAAGGCAGGAACCGCGAAGTGCGCCGGGCATTGGAAACACTTGACCTCAAAGTTAACCGCCTGATCCGTATTTCTTTCGGACCCTTCATCCTGGGCAATCTGGCCCGCGGCGCGGTGGATGAAGTGCGACCCAAGCAAATGCGTGAACAATTGGGCGGGATGCTGCCAGGCAAATCATAATGCGCATTTCTGGCGGTGAATTCAAAGGGCGTGTTTTGGCCGCCCCACCAGGACGTGATACCCGGCCCACAGCGCAGCGTACCCGCGAAGCCATATTTAATATTCTGGAACATAATAACTGGTGTACTCTGAAGGGTGCACGGGTGATCGACCTTTTTGCCGGTTCTGGTGCATTGGGGTTTGAAGCACTTTCGCGCGGCGCAGAGTTTTGCCTGTTTGTGGAAAACAATGCGGCGGCCCGTGGCGTTATACGCGACAATATCGAAATATTGGGGCTTTTTGGTTCCACCCGTATCCACCGGCGCGATGCCACTCAACTGGGAAAGAAACCGGCACCATTGGGTGAAAGGTTTAATCTGGTCTTTCTTGATCCGCCTTACCATAAAGGTTTGGGTGAAAACACCTTGGCGGAGCTTATCAAGGGCAACTGGCTTTCCCCGGGTTCTTGTGCCATTTTTGAATGTGCCGCCGATGAAAATCCACAAATACAGGGTTGGGACATACTGGACGAGCGTCCCTATGGGGCGGCAAAAATTCTATTTTTAAAAAAGCAGTAAAAAAATATACCGGATAACTATACCCTGGATAATTCTCTGCTAAACATGGCTTGATGTAGAATCATACCGGGGACCAGAATGAATACCGATGAATTGCTGAATACAGAAACCATAAGCGCTCTATTAGAACGAGGCATAGACGCGGGAACCAATGTTCTTCTGGCTGCCGTGACCTTCATAATTGGTATGATTGTAGCTGGCGTGGTCCGCCGGGCAATCCGCTCTACGGCGCTAAAAAGCGAGCGCATAGATGATACACTTGGCAATTTTTTTGCCTCTATAACCTATTACGGCATTATGGCGATTGTATTGATCGCAGTGCTGGAGCGCTTTGGCGTAGAAACCACCAGCCTGGTTGCTGCATTGGGTGCCGCCACGCTGGCCATTGGCCTGGCCCTGCAAGGTACATTATCCAATTTGGCCGCCGGTATGATGATTATTCTCTTTCGGCCTTATAGTCTGGGGGATTTTGTTGAAGTTGCCGGGCAAGCCGGCTCCGTCAAGGACATCAATTTGTTCACTACGGTTTTGGCAACCGGCGACAATAAAAAAGTCATCGTTCCCAATGGCAGCGCCTGGGGCGATGTCATCACCAACTATTCAGCCAACGGAAAACGCCGCGTGGATTTCACATTTTCCATTGATTACGGTGATGACATTGGCAAGGCCATGGAGATTATCCAAAAAACCCTGCGCGCCGACAGCCGTGTTCATAAAAGCCCTGATGTATTTACCGGGGTAACAGCCCATGGCGGATCATCGGTGGATATTGTCACCAAGGTCTGGTGTAAAAGCGATGATTATTGGGGCATTTATCACGATGCCATGAAGAATGTGAAAGAAGCCTTTGACGCCAACGGCATTTCCATCCCCTACCCCCATCAGGTCAATATCGCCCGCAAGGGTTGATTGCCTACATCCGCTCCGGGGCTTCCAGGCCTAAAAGGTCAAGGCCGATTTCCAGTTGATGCAGGGTCAGTTTGGCAAGGGCGAGGCGGGAAGATCGTTTTGCCTCATCCTTTTCCGGCAAGATAGGACAAGCCGCATAAAAGCGCGAAAACGCCTGCGCCAGCTCATAAACATGCTCGCATAATATATGTGGTGCCCGCTTGGCCCAGGCGCCATGCAGGGCGGCATCAAAACTATCAAGAGCGAGGACAAGCATCTTTTCCTCAGTCATTTCAGGTTTGATGGTGTCACTTTGTAAACCCTGATCGTGTGCTTTGCGCAAAATAGATTTAATACGTACCGCCGCATAGAGAAGATACGGCCCGGTCTTGCCTTCAAAGGCGGTAAAGCGGTCCATATCAAAGACATAGTTGGTGAGGCGCTGATTGCGCAGGTCGGCAAACTTGATCGCTGCCAGCCCGATTTTACGGGCAATATCAACAAGCACTTCCTCGCCCATGCCTTCACCAATGCCCGCCTCAACCATGCGCGCCCGTGCGGCAGTATTTGCCATTGCCAGTAGGTCAGACAGGCGCATCACCCCGCCTGCGCGGGTTTTGAATGGCTTGCCATCCGCCCCATTTACGGTGCCAAAACCGATATGCTCCAACGCATTTTCGGCCATTAATCCGGCCTTATCTGCGGCACGAAAGACTTGCTCAAAATGCTGGCCCTGACGCTGATCCACCACATAAAGTGTGTGATCGGGCGCGATTTTGTTATTACGATCCAGAATTGTCGCCAGATCAGTTGTGCCATAAAGTGCAGAGCCTTCAGACGAAAGCAGAATCAGCGGCGGCTGTTTTTTCTTGTCATCTTCACGGGCAACATGGATGACCAGTGCGCCATCGCTAATCTCGGTTACGCCCCGCGCCTTGAAGTTTTCGATCATATCCGGGATCAGGTCGTTAACGTCCGACTCGCCTTTCCACAGATCAAAATGCACACCCAGTGCATTAAAATCAGTCTCAAGCCCGGCGCGTGATACAGCAATAAAATGACCAAGCAATGCCCGATAGCCGGGGCGCCCGGCCTGCAGGGCTGACGTTGCCTTGCGCGAACGGCTCATGCGCGCCTCATCGGCTTTGGCATTAGCCGCTGCTTGCGGGTAAAGCCGCGAAAGATCATCAAGCGATACCGGCGGCTGTGCAGGCCACGGACCGGAGAACCCCTCATCAAAATAAGGCAAATCCGGCTGCTCGTCCTGTAACTCGGTAATCAAATGGCCCATTTGCAACCCCCAATCACCAAGGTGGATGTCGCTGACCACTTCGTGGCCAACAAAACGCGCCACGCGCTGCAAAAAATCACCAATAACCGAGGAGCGCAAATGCCCGACATGCATGGGCTTGGCCACATTTGGCCCGCCAAAGTCTATAATGATCTTTTGCGGTGTCTGCGTTTGCGTTGCACCGCAACGGACATCACCCAAGAGCGCATTGGCTTGCACCGCATAAGCAGCATCTGCGGGAATAATATTCAGGAACCCAGGACCGGCAATGCTGATTTGCGTAATAAGCGGGTCGGCCTTGATCGCGTCGGTGATCTGCTGTGCAATTTCGCGGGGCGACCTTTTAGCCAGCTTGGCGGCAGCAAGGGCACCATTGCATTGAAACGGGGCCAAATCAGGCCGGCCAGAGATCTGCACCTGCCCTAGCTCCGCTGGTAAGTCCTGTGCGATAAAAGCGGCACCCACAAGGGTACTGAGTTGTTCAGCAAGCGTGGTCATAGTTGACCTTAATTAAGCCTGAAGCGCTTGCCAGAACGAGAAAATTCCAGCTCTTCAGGCGTCAATTCAAAACCGACAATAATTTCAAAATTAGACCCTGACGTATTCTCTTTGGCACGAGGAATTGTGATTTTCCCAAAATGTTCAGTACGATAAACAATCTGCTCACCAGATTTGAAGCGAATATTTGTTGAAAACACCTGTTTGTTGATAACTGCCATATCTTTGCGAACAACAGAAATAAAATATTTGTATTCTTTGGTATCACCCTCGGCAGCCGGGCCACGCCCAAAGGCCATGTCTATATCCAAATCCGCAGTGAGTGGGTTATCATCATAATATTTACAAAATGAACGGGTGCCCAGAAGTTCGCCGGTAAAACCAACATTCTCATATTTTTCCGCACCGTGAATTTCAACCTTGCGGGCTGCATCCCACAGCACCAAAGCTGCCGGGCATGGCCCGATATTTTTCTTTTCTTCTAAGACACCACTAACCGTTTTACAGCCCATCAGAACAAGGGGCAGAGCGGCAAGAACAAGGAGGTTTCGCGATTGCATCATAAGAAATATTCATCCGACAGAGCGAGGCGCTGGCCGTTGACCGGGGCGCAGAGTTTGATAGACCCGCGTTGATGTATCGCCTTGCGAAGCAAACAGCAACGAAAGATGTCTGAAAAACATGTCTGAAGCGGAAAAATCTCTGACTATTTTGCTAGCCGCCCCTCGCGGGTTTTGCGCTGGCGTGGATCGGGCCATTCAGATTGTTGAACGGGCCATCGAGAAATTCGGGGTTCCGGTCTATGTTCGCCATGAGATTGTCCACAACAGACATGTCGTTGAACATCTGGAACGTCTGGGTGCCGTGTTTGTTGATGAACTGGATGAATGCCCCGATGACCGGCCCGTTGTGTTTTCGGCCCATGGCGTTCCAAAATCAGTCCCGCAAGAAGCCCAGCGACGAAATTTGATTTACGTGGATGCGACCTGCCCACTGGTATCCAAAGTGCATGTAGAGGCAGAGCGTCATTTTGCAGCCGGGCGACATGTTCTTCTGATCGGCCACCGGGGCCACCCCGAAGTGGTCGGCACTATGGGACAATTACCAAAAGGCGCCACCACGCTTATCGAGGTGCGTCAGGATGCTGAAAATGTTGAACCTGCTGATCCAAAAAAACTGGCCTTTGTGACCCAGACCACTTTGAGCGTCGATGACACCATCGACATCGTAAGTGCCTTAAAAGCACGGTTTCCGGGTATAGCCGAACCACACCGTGAAGATATTTGTTATGCAACCACAAACCGGCAGGCGGCGGTCAAGGCTATTGCCCCCAATTGTGAACTGGTGCTGGTCATTGGCGCGCCAAATTCATCAAACTCCATGCGTCTGGTCGAAGTTGCGCGCCGTGCGGGGGCTGCACAAGCCCGTCTAATCGAAAGTGCAGAAGACATAGAGCCAGGCTGGCTGGATAATGTGAATACACTTGGTATATCCGCCGGGGCATCGGCACCGGAATCTCTGGTTTCTGATTTATTGGCAATGCTAAAAGCACGTTTTAGCGTTAGCGTTGAAAACCTCGTCAGTGCGCATGAAGATGTGGTGTTCAAACTACCTCTTATGCTACGCTCGCCAGGTAGTAGTGGAGACAATGCGTGATGAGTTCTAAACCGCGATGGTTTATCAAGGTCAAGGAAACAGTTTACGGCCCCTATGGGGAAGAGCGGATGAAAACTTTTGCTCGTGAAGGCCGCTTGAATGCCCGATCACAGGTGAGAATTGGCGCAGAGGGTGAATTTCTGACCGCACAAGATGATACCGAACTGGCATCCCTCCTCACGCAAACCCATGGCGAGATCTCAAAAGCAGAGGAACCTTCTACAAGCCACCGGTTTGTAATATTCGCCAAAATTACCGAAAGCTCTCATGCAAATTTTGTTGAGACCCTCAGTGATTTTGGTGTTGCTACAGAGGTCATGCCCGAGGTCTGGCTGCTAAGCGCACCCGCAAGAGCAGACGCCTTGCGCAATGCCCTGTCACAAGCGCTGGGTCATGATGATGCGCTCTTTATTGCTGATGCCAGCAAGGGAAAATCTGCCTGGTTCAATATCGGGAAGGATGCAGATAGCCTCATCCGCCAGTTCTGGCAGGAAAGTGAATAAAAAATGGCCGTTACGATTTAATCTCACGCATCCCGGCGGCGTAACGCTTCCCGTTTTGCACATAGTGCTCTGCCGAAGCGGTTAACATAGTTACTTCATCTTCGCTTAACGCCCTGACAACTTTTGCCGGTGCGCCAACGATCAGGGAATTATCAGGAAACTCCTTACCCTCTGTGACCAGGGCATGGGCGCCAACAAGTGAGTTTTTACCTATCCGCGCACCGTTCAAAACGGTAGCCCCGATACCGATTAACGTATTATCGCCAATGGTGCAGCCGTGCAGCATGGCCATATGGCCGATGGTCACATCATCGCCGATGGTTAGAGGGAAACCCATATCAGTATGTAGAACACTGCCGTCCTGAACATTGGAGCGCACACCAATACTGATCAGTTCATTATCGCCTCTGGCCACCACATTAAACCAGACAGAAGCATTTTCCTTCAGTTCTATCTTGCCAATAAGGCTGGCATTAGGGGCAACCCAATATTGCCCTTCAGGCGGTGTTATTGCCGCCATACCATCAAGTTCAAATATTGCCATTGTTCAACTCTTGGTCCGTTCAGCCAACCGCAGGAACCGCATCCGCAATTCTTCGCTATCCTTGAACTCACCATCAAAGCGCGTTGTCACCGTATCCACACCGCCATGATGCACCCCGCGTGTAGACATGCACTGATGCTCGGCAGTGACCATTACCGCCACGCCGCGTGGTTCCAGCTCGTCCATAATGGCTTTGGCAATCTGTGCCGTCAGATTTTCCTGTGTTTGCAGACGTTTTGAATACATCTCGACCACGCGGGCAATCTTGGAGAGCCCCACCACCCGGCCTGTGGGTAAATAGGCCACATGCGCAACACCAATAAAGGGTGCCATATGGTGCTCGCAATGGCTTTGCACTTCTATATTACGCAGCATGACAATGTCGTCATAGCCGGAGACTTCCTCGAATGTACGCGAGAGAATGTCAGCCGGATCACCATCATAACCGGCAAACCATTCGCCAAAGGCCTTGGTTACCCGCTTTGGTGTATCCAGCAGCCCTTCGCGGGTCGGATCATCCCCGGCCCAGGCCAATAGCGTACGCACTGCCGCCTCGGCCTCACTGCGCGATGGCCGCACATCCATATCTTCCACAGCGATAAGCGCCGCACGTTTGGTATTAAAAGCATCCATAATAAACCCCGTTCGGTTCGGGGGAGGGGGTCGAGCCGGATCACCCGGTCTTAACGCCCACCCAATGACGTCACGTCGTGACTGATATACTTAAATTAGGGAATGATGCCGGGTACTGCAACCCTAAAGCGTTCATGGTTTCGTGAGCGCCCCGTGATTGGAAAACCCTGTTCAGCCCCATTGCACATTTGGCGCAAATGCGTATTGAGTGCGCTCAATACACAAAATTGAGATAAGCCACGCCATGCCCTTGCAACTTTATGATACATACAGCCGCCAAAAGCGCGACTTCCATCCTGCCGATCCTTCGCGCGTGACCATGTATCTTTGCGGGCCAACGGTGTATTCCTATGCCCATATCGGCAATGCCCGCCCGGCAGTAGTTTTTGACGTGCTTTATCGGGTGCTGCGCCAGACTTACGGCGCCGACCATGTAGCCTATGCGCGCAACATCACCGATGTGGATGACAAGATAAACGCTGCCGCCAAGGAAGGCGGGGTTTCCATCTCTGTCATCGCCGAAAAATTCGCCAAAATTTACCGCGAAGACACGGCGGCACTTAACGTGCTGAAACCTGATTTCGAGCCGACCGCCACCGGACACATGAAAGAAATGATCGCATTGGTCCAGCGCCTGATCGAAACCGGTAATGCCTATGAGGCAGAAGGCCATGTCCTCTTTGATGTCACCAGCTTTGATGGCTATGGCGAGCTGTCCAATCGCAAGCTGAAAGACATGATCGCCGGTGCCCGCGTTGAAGTGGCTTCCTATAAGCATAACCCGGCAGATTTTGTGTTGTGGAAACCCGCCGATGACAATGATCCGGGCTGGAAAAGCCCCTGGGGCAGAGGCCGACCGGGCTGGCATCTGGAATGTTCAGCCATGATCGAGGCCGTTCTGGGCACACGCATTGATATTCATGCAGGCGGGCAAGACCTTGTCTTCCCGCACCATGAGAATGAACGCGCCCAGTCCATGTGCTCTCACGATGGCAAACGTCTCGCCAATTACTGGCTGCACAATGGTTTTCTTGATTTTGATTCAGAAAAAATGTCCAAAAGCCTGGGCAATGTGAAACTCATTCATGAACTATTGGAAGAATGGCCGGGCGAAGTGCTACGCTTTGCGCTTCTCAGTGCCCATTACCGGGCACCGCTTGACTGGACCCGAAGCTTGCTGGAACAAGCCAAAACCACTTTGGATCGCTATTATGGCACCTTGCGCCGCCTGAGCGATGTGAAGGCAGCTAAGGCTTCCGCACCTGCAAATTTTATGGCTGCGCTCCATGATGACCTTAATACGCCGCAGGCGCTGGCCAAATTATCCACACTGGCAACGCAAGCGAATAAGGCTGAAAAACCCGAAGAACAGGCACGGGCTAAAGGTGAAATGCTGGCCATTGGGAAGCTTTTAGGCCTGTTCGAGGAAGACCCGGAAACATGGTTCAAAACCGATAAAGGCCTTGGCGACAAGGACCTTGATGCCGCCGCTATTGATGCTCTGGTTGCTGCCCGCGTTCAAGCTCGTGCCGATAAGGACTGGGGCGAGGCAGACCGTATCCGCGATGTCTTGAGCGAAATGGATATTGTTATCGAAGATAAGGCTGAGGGCAGCATCTGGCGGCGGGGCTAGGCAAAGCCTATATCCTATCCATGGACCACGAGCTTTATAACACTGCCATACTTACCCTCGCCGCAGGCATCCCGCACCTTGGTGCGCTGGACAACCCTCACGGCTGTGCCACCAGGACCGCACGGCTATGTGGCTCACGGGTTCAGGTTCAAGTGGTCTTGGACAAAACCGGGCGCGTGCAAGAATTTGCCCAGGAGGTCAAAGCCTGCGCTTTGGGTCAGGCGGCTTCGGCAATTTTAGGAGCCGGTGTCCATGGTGCTGATTTGGCAGAGTTAACCCACGCGCGTGACAGGTTTCGCGCCATGGTAAAAGATGGCTTGTCTGCGCCAGAGGGGCGCTTTTCTGCACTAAAAACCCTGGCCGCCATAAAAGAATATCCACAACGACACGCCTCTGCGCTATTGCCCTTTGAGGCTGTGGTTGAGGCTGTAGCAGCCGCACGGGCCGTGTAATCCTGTTTGATAAAACACAACGCGCAATCGTCTGCATCTTGCAAAAAACGGATAAATAGTTCTTACCATCACAAAAAATAATCTTAGAATCCAATAAAGACTGACTACGCTACAAAACAGCATTTTACGCGCCTTTTGTGAGCGATTGGCAAAATTATGAAAACTGGGTCCTTGCCGGGTCCAAGGACGCCACAACAAGGGCAGCCGAGATCTGGCCAAAAATTCTGGCCGAGTTCACCCCGCCACCTACTGACCCCGCCGTATTAGAAAAACTGGAAGCGTATGTGGCAGCACGAAAAGAAGCATTGGGTGATGAAGAACCGCTGCTGGAACCAGAAGGGTAACGGGCGCAATAGTGCATAATTGGAGGTGGCTGCTTATGTGTATTTGCCCCGCTTGAAGTGTTCCTGCAACACAATGGAACTAAAGGCATCTCCGGCATATTTTATGACGAATTGTGTATGCCCCACGCCAACCCCGCACCAGGCCCAGGTGCTGTTGCCATAGGCAAAGAAACCCATGTCATCGACAGCACAGAATAGGCCCATGGCAGAGGTGTTTAGGCCAAAGGGGCAACTGTTATTGGCCTAGAATGGAATGTCATCATCCATATCACGGTCAAAATTTTCCGAAGCGCCGCCGCCTTGCTGACCGCCACCGCCACCACCACCAGAGGATGAACCACCGCCATAGCTGCCGCCTTGCTGGCCACCACCACCGCCATAGGAACCACCGCCACCGCCGCCTTCGCCGCGACTATCCAGCATTTGCAGTTCGCCGCGAAAGCGGTTCAGCACAATTTCGGTGGTGTATTTGTCCTGACCATCACGGTCCTGCCATTTGCGGGTGGTGAGCTGGCCCTCAATATAAACCTTGGAGCCTTTTTTGAGATAGTTCTCGGCGACCTTGGCCAGGTGTTCGTTAAAAATTACCACCCGGTGCCATTCGGTTTTTTCACGCCGCTCGCCCGATTGCTTGTCTTTCCAGCTTTCCGACGTGGCAATACGAAGATTAACCACCGGATCACCGGAATTCATCCGCCGAACCTCCGGGTCCGCGCCCAGATTACCTACCAGAATTACCTTGTTCACACCTGCCATTGTCGTCTCCCCGACGTTGAAGCCCTGATTCCCGCACGATTGTTCATGCTCAAACCAATCCGTCCAGCCCAAACCTGTAATTGCTGCTCGAACTGGACATATAAAAATGCTTGAACAATCTATACAGCTTTTATATTGTTCACTTTATGTTCCCTTTGTCAAATGAGTCGTAAAAACAAACTATGCCTGATCCCCTGAAGTTCATCCGCGTTATCGGTGCCCGCGAGCACAATCTGCGTGGGGTCAATGTTGATATTCCCCGGGACAAGCTGGTGGTCATCACTGGCCTGTCGGGATCGGGCAAGTCATCTTTGGCCTTTGATACCATCTATGCCGAAGGGCAGCGGCGCTATGTCGAGAGCTTGTCGGCCTATGCGCGGCAATTTCTGGAGCTAATGGCCAAACCCGATGTAGAAAGCATTGAGGGGCTATCCCCTGCCATCTCGATCGAGCAAAAAACCACCTCACGCAATCCGCGCTCAACCGTGGGTACGGTGACCGAGATATACGATTATATGCGCCTTCTCTGGGCGCGCATCGGCGTGCCGTACTCTCCCGCCACCGGCCTGCCCATTGAAAGCCAGACCATCAGCCAGATGGTGGACCGACTGATGGCCTTGCCCGAAGGCACGCGGCTGTATTTGCTGGCCCCCATCGTACGTGGCCGCAAGGGTGAGTATCGCAAGGAGTTTGCCGAGTTAATGAAGCAGGGGTTCCAGCGCCTGAAAGTCAACAATGAGTTTTATGCCATCGAAGACGCACCGGAGCTGGACAAAAAATTCAAACACAATATCGACGTAGTGGTAGATCGGGTGGTGATCCGCCCTGATCTGGAAACCCGCCTTGCGGACAGTCTGGAAACCGCCTTACGCCTTGCCGATGGGCTGGCCGTGGCCGAGATGGCCGACAAGAACGATGATGGTGTCAATAAGGGCGCGGATGAGCAACGCATTCTATTTTCAGAGAAGTTCGCCTGCCCGGTTTCCGGCTTTACCATTGCCGAGGTCGAGCCGCGCCTGTTTTCCTTCAACAATCCCTTCGGGGCCTGCCCGTCTTGTGATGGCCTTGGCAAGCGGCTGGAATTTGATGCCGTATTGGTGGTACCTGACGAAGAAAAAACGCTTGAAAAAGGCGCGATCAAGCCCTGGGCCAGTGGCACCTCGCGCATGTATCGCCAAACGCTGGAAGCCTTGTGCCGCCATTTCAAAGCCGACATGAATGTGCCGTGGTTTGACTTGCCGGAAAGCTTTCGTGACAAATTGCTCTATGGCACCGGCGATGAAACCCTGTGCTTTGTCTATACCGAGGGTAAACGCAAGTTCGAGACCGAAAAAACCTTTGAAGGTGTTGTCCCCAATCTGGAGCGACGTTGGCGCGAAACTGACAGCAGCTGGGTACGGGACGAGTTGGGCAAATACCAGTCCGCCGCCCCCTGCCCCGTGTGCCATGCCAAACGCTTGAAACCAGAGGCACTGGCGGTAAAGCTTGGCGGCCTTGATATTGCCGAAGCCGCGCAAAAATCCATTGCCGAGGCCGGTGACTGGTTTCTGGCGCTAGAGGACGAGCTAACCGACAAGCAAAAATCCATTGGCGAACGGGTACTCAAGGAAATCCGCGAGCGCCTGTCATTTCTAAACAAGGTTGGGCTGGATTATCTGTCGCTATCTCGTGGCTCCGGCACATTATCAGGCGGTGAAAGCCAGCGTATTCGTCTGGCCAGCCAGATCGGTTCCGGCCTCACGGGTGTTTTGTATGTACTGGATGAGCCAAGTATTGGCCTGCACCAGCGCGATAATGCACGCCTGCTGGAGACGTTAAAAAACCTGCGCGATCTGGGTAATTCGGTCCTTGTGGTCGAACATGATGAGGAGGCTATCCTCACCGCTGACCACGTCATCGACATGGGGCCATTGGCCGGCATTCACGGCGGCGAAGTAGTGGCCGAAGGCACGCCTGCAAAAATTCTTAAAACCAAAAAGAGTCTCACCGGCCAGTATCTAAGCGGCAAACTCTCGGTTCCCATTCCGGCAAAGCGGCGCGAGGTCAACGCCCGTAAAATTTTGCGTCTCGAAGGCGCATGCGGCAACAACCTCAAAAACGTCACAGCGGAGTTTCCTCTGGGACTGTTTGTCTGCGTTACCGGGGTTTCGGGGGGCGGCAAATCCACCTTGACCATTGAAACACTGTATAAGGCGGTTACGCGCAAGCTGAACGGCGGATCCAGATTTCCTATGAAGCACGATTTTCTGGAAGGCGTGGAGCATCTGGACAAGGTGATCGACATCGACCAATCGCCAATTGGCCGTACGCCGCGCTCAAACCCGGCCACCTATACCGGGGCCTTCACCCCCATTCGGGACTGGTTCGCCGGCCTGCCCGAAGCCAGGACGCGCGGCTACAAACCCGGGCGGTTTTCGTTTAACGTCAAGGGCGGGCGCTGCGAAGCCTGCCAGGGCGACGGCGTCATCAAGATTGAAATGCACTTCTTGCCCGACGTTTATGTGCAGTGCGATGTCTGTGACGGAGCGCGGTATAATCGCGAAACCCTTGAGGTGCGCTTTAAGGGGAAATCCATCGCTGATATTTTACACATGACGGTTGATGAGGCGGCGGATTTTTTCAAGGCCGTGCCCAGTGTGCGCGACAAAATGCTGACCCTGCAACGGGTGGGTCTTGGTTATATCCATGTGGGCCAGCAAGCCACCACGCTTTCAGGCGGCGAGGCACAGCGGGTGAAGCTTTCCAAGGAGCTGTCCAAACGCGCCACCGGACGCACGCTTTATATCCTGGACGAGCCAACAACGGGCCTGCATTTTGAAGATGTACGCAAGCTGCTGGAGGTGTTGCAGGAGCTAGTTGAAAACGGCAATACGGTCGTGGTCATCGAACACAATCTGGATGTCATCAAACAGGCAGACTGGATTTTAGACCTCGGCCCGGAGGGCGGCGATGGCGGTGGTGAGATTGTTGCCGATGGCACGCCCGAAGACGTGGCAAAGGTCAAGGCAAGCTGGACCGGGCGGTATTTGAAACCACTTCTTGAGCGTTAGTTTTGCCCCGCAAACGCCGCCACAAAAAAAGTGATACAAGCAGCGCAAGCCCGCCCTGCACGAACCCTTCTGCGCTAAGGCTTTTGGGCTGGGTGCTCAGTTCATAAGCTGCATTTATTCCCTCCAGCGGCCCGGAGGCCTGGCCTGTGCTCAAAATGGCAGCCAGTGCAAAGCCAAAAACAAGGGTGTTAAAAGCACCGTGCATTCCCGCTGCGCCTGCAATAGAACGCTCGGACAAGGCATAAAGACCAAGCATAAACCCCATGAAGATAACCGAAGCGAGGGCGACAAGCCCGGCGGCAATATTGCCAAAAAAAAGAAAATGAATATGCAAGGAGCCAAAAAAAAGCGCGCTCACCACCAGTCCAATAACGCGCCCATGGTGCATGGCAATACTGGACAATAACCAGCCACGACAGATGATTTCCTCGGCCATACTTTGCAATAACAAACCAAATGTCAGCACCGCAAAAAACAGCACTGTTGATGGGCGGAGCAATATTTCAAAAGAAAAATCCGGCACGGTTTCATTCAACGGCCCCGGCAGCAAAACTGCCACCAGCCCCCCAACCAGTATCAGCCCTAAAGCAAAGGCGGCGCCCCAGAACAATCCCCGTCCATAACGCCCCACAGCGCCGCGCCATATCAGGCCAGCACTGGCAAAACCGCGCCGCTCATAAACCTTCACCCAGATCAGCGCACAGGCGGCAAAAACACTGAACATCAAATAAAGAGTCAGGATGATGACCAGCCCCATGGTTTGCGGGCCGGCTGTCTCACCCTCCAACAATGACGGTGTCATAATCAGAAAAACAACGGGCGCCGTGGCCACATTGGCAATCAGCCAAAATGTCCACAAAAGGATAAAAGCCGCCCAAACGGGCGTAGGTCTGGCGTTATCGCCAGGCGCAGCAAAGGCAATCATGTGATTTTGCTGGCCTCGTCCTTAATGCTTACAGCAGGTACACCTTCGGCAACAACCAGACATGCACCAACGCCAGCCCCCATGGCATAACGCAGATACTCAAGTATAAAACCCGTGATTGAGATAATCAGAACGGGCACAGCCGCCAGGGCAATATAGGCATTAACATTGGCCATATCAGGCTCGCTCCAGCCAAACATGGCCAGACCAATGCCCAGGAACGGCAAGGAAACCAATAGCGCAATAAACACAATGGCAATGGACGCGGCTATGATAACAAAAAACTGCAAGACATAGGCCAGAAACAATCCCCAGAAATGCCCTTTGCTAACTGCAAACGTTTCAAAAATCTGGATCTTACCGCGCTTCACCGTTAGTGCCGTTGCCGGTGACAAACGCACGGCGAACCAGATGACAACACCAAGCCAGATAATGCCAAAGGGAATGGTCGCAAGCGCGACCATGGCGCTCCCTGCTGCCTTCAACAGGGTTGCTGCAACAACCATGATAATAGCCAAGGGGATTATCGAAAAAATCATCCCGAATACAAGCAATACAGTAACGGCTATAAACACCACCAGCACATGCAACTCCTGCTCGCCAAAGCGTAAACCAATCCTCTTGCTACCGGATTGGCCGTGGATCATCCAGCGCAACAGCGCCGTATAAATGGATATAAACAGGGGCAGGAAGATCACCCCGGCCACGAGCCCAATTGTTTGAAATACATTGGCAAAGGACTGAATTTCCATGGCGAACTGGGTCGAATCCGGATCCAGGTCAAGTAATTCCGGCAAAGTTCCAACCAGAAAAGGTGCCGTTATAGACATCACAATGACAAATAAAATCAGCCGCCCGGCGACATAAACCATGCCTAACCGCCGCAGTGCTGCCTTGTCCTCGCGTTTATCAAAGACAAAAAATGCGGCCTTGTCGGCTGAAAAACCATTCTTGCTCATAGTCTCATCCTTTCTTTGGTAACAGGAACCAGAGGCACCCTATAATCAGGACCACACTTACCGTGATGCTGCCTTCCGGCCCGAATGTGCCACCGGTGAGCCAATCAACCACGTCTGTTTTTCTATCAAAATCCACAATCAGTGCGGGTACATCAATATCTTGACCGCTCACTTCCAGGCCAAAACCCAAACCCAACAGCCAGTTCCAGGCCGCATGAAAGCCACATACCCCGAGCAGCGAACCTTCACGCAGAGCATAAAATGACAAAAACAGGCCAACCAGAACAATATTGGCCATGGCAATCCAGTTGATATGACCCAGTCCTTCATTGCCCAGATGCAGTGCGGCAAACACGGTTGAGTTGACGACAACGGCAATCACCAGTCCAAACCGTGCCGCCATGGCCGACATCACCCAGCCGCGCATGAGAATTTCTTCGGTTGAGCCCTGAACGATAAACCCGACCAGCAGGAGGGCTATCATGATAAGCGTAGCAGAAGAGCTAAACGCCGGCATGATTGCCACCACGTTATATCCACCCAACGCAAAGATCGCCAAAACGGCAATGGCATTAAAAGCCAGCCCAACCCCTAACCCACGGACAAAGCGGGTTAGTGCCGCCTCGCCGCGAATGCCCATACTGGCCAGTGGACGGTTTTCAACAAACCGTACCCAAAGAAGAGAAAGAATGGCACCCAGACCAAAGAGGACAATCAACATATAGAGAAGGCCTATTGGATCCATGGGACCCTCAAAACCCCCAGCTTCCGCGCTTCTCAGGCTGTCAGCCATTCCTTGAGCAAAGGCCAAAACCGCTACGCCTAACCCCTGGCCCACCACCATAACGAAGACCGCCACAATAAAGACAAGGGCCGCATAAACCGGATGCAGGCGCGGGTGTGGACCATAATCACCAAAGGGCTGTGCCTTTATCGGGCGAATTTTGCGAACATTCTCAACCATGGTTTATTCCTGTTTATTAGAATTTTGCACTGGCTCGGATGGGCCTGTTGTCAGTTGCCGCAAGGCAAACAAAGAGGCCCCGCTATACGCGGTTATCTGTAAAACATTGACCAGGGTTCCCATAACCATAACCCCCCAAAATGCGATAATAGTTTTTGTACTCAAAAAGGTCCCCCGGAGCAGGTCTGGAATTTCAGCAGGGTCAAGATCAGCCAGTATTTGTGGATCGCTAATCCACCCGGTTTCAGATTGCATGTAAAATAATATGTTCGCCGGTGTATTCACCACCAGTGAAAGCAGACCAAACAAAATCACCATCACGGCAAAGGCCAAAAATAAAACCCAGAAATGCCCCCGCGTCAGACGCCAGCTGCCAAACAGGCGCAAGCGCTTTTCAACAAAAGTTTGCGCAAAAGCCAGTGAGAAACGAATGGCAAAAAGTACCATAACAATAGGCAGGAATAAAAAGAAAAGCACGATAAGGCCAACCATAAAGCCAGAAAAATTCAGCTTTTGTGCCAACATGATACCCGCTATGAGCGTAGCAGTTGGCAATATTGTTGTGGTGATGATGATCAACCATAGCAAAATATACTGGCGTATTTCATCAGCACCAAAACGAAAGGCAAAGAAAACACCTTTGAATTTCCCTGTTGTGTGAAACCTGAAAAGTGCGGCTCTTGCCAATGCTGGCGGGATGAACGCTATAAAGAGTACAGCAATATAAGCCCAAAGAGCCGGGGCGAAATCGGAAAATTCAAGCGCTGTAATTTCTTTGGTAATAATCGCCATGAAGAACGGGCTAAACTTTATAAAGAACAACCATGTAGCCCCACCTAGGAGAACCAGATAGCTGAGCATAAGGGGAATACCCACCCAAAATATAAGGCCCCAGAACCGTGATTTCAGCGGACCAAACCCGGCGGATAAAACGTCCCCGATTTCCAGCTTTGGGCTGTTGGCTTCACTCATGATGCGTCCTCCTTATTGGCGCGAAGACCGCGATAAAAGGTGGTATACAACCCACTAATGGCGCCATTAGAGGCCGGCCACAAAAGTGCAGACAAGATAAAAAACCATAATAAAGGCCGCATATCTATCTCTATGGAGGAGATGACTTGCGCCCCTTCACCCGCAGGTATGCTCGCCAGAGCAAGCTGTGCATATTGCACCATGCCTGGGGCCAGCAGAACATAAAACGGCAAACTGGTCAGGATAATGGCAAGCGCCATGCGCCAGCCCTGCCCTTTGCTCCACACTGCCGCCTCAAAAACCACAACGCGTCTCTCTGCGATAGCCGCCGGATAGGCCGGGGAAAATCGCGCCAATGTATAAAGGCCCAAGGCTGCAACCGCCAAACCGACCAAGGCCACCGCGATCTGGCCTGTTATACCTGCATGGGTAAATACGCTGGCGGGTTCTGCTTCTACAATAGCCTGGTCCACAACACTGGCGATGACCGCGCTTAGCACAAACACACCAGCCAGAGCCCCGATAAAAACAATAAACGCCGCAACAGCCCCTACGGCAAATATGGTCACGAACAGACGAAGCTCATCAGCCCCCAATTGTAACCCCAACAGGCCAGACGATGGCATACCCAGACCACGGCGCAAATAAGCTGCAAACGACATAACCATCAACGGAATAAGAATGATGCCGAGTAAAGCGCCCATGCCGCTTAATCCCGGTGATGTCGGGAAAAAAAGAACTAACCAGGTGTTTGCCAGATTGATCAGCACATAAAGGCTGCCTACCCAGTAAAACCAGGTAAAATTATTCCGCAAAAAAACAAATGCCGACAGGACACAGCGTAACACTGGCACCTGATCTGAATTTTCTGTCATGCCAGACCCTCTTTATCGTTATTCGATATGAAACTGGTTTGCAAAGAATGTCAACTGATATCCCTACCCTACCGGGTTGGCATAAGTTCTCTTTAACCAAAATAATGCAAGCTATACGCACATTCTTCGCGCAGAAGTCGAGAAAACCATAATGGAAATTGCAGAGTCCGAAATTGAGGGCAAAGGTGCGACCCACCCTTGGACGGTTTTTTGGTCAAAATCATGGAATGAGTTAAAAAACCCGGCGCGGTGCATCCATTCACCTGTCTTTGATGCTCTGGTGTTTTTGGGCTCACCAATTTTGTGCCTGTTGATATGTCTGGGGCTGGCACAGACCCCGTTATGGGAGATTCAGCGGCTACCATTTCATGAAGATGATGCGATATTGAACACCTTTGGCGGTGTTCTGACGGCCTCGCATCTGTTCGCCGTTTTTTATCGCTCTCACGGCAATGCAGAGGTTTTCGGGCGCTGGCCGCTACGCTTTACCCTGGTGCCGGTATTATTATTTTTTGCTATGGGGCTCATGCCCTGGTTTATGGTTGTCATGTCGGTTCTGGCGACGTTCTGGGATATTTATCACTCCGCCATGCAGACCTTCGGGCTGGGCCGCATCTATGACATGAAAGCAGGAAACCCGCCTAACACGGGACGTATGCTGGATAGCTGGATCAACTATGTTTTTTACGCCAGCCCCATTGCTGCCGGGGCGGCGCTCATGGATCATGTTGAAGATTTTGGTGAATTTAAAGAAATAGGCTGGGCGGCACTGGCGGCATTTCCACAGACGGTCGAAGGCGTGGCCGGCATCATACGACTATGGGTTATCGCCGGTTCATTGCTGATGGTTGCCATTTACGTTTTCGGCTATTGGCGACTGGCCCGGCAAGGGTACAAAATCTCTGTCCAGAAAGTAATATTGCTGGCCAGCACCGCGATCACCTCAATTGTCGCCTGGGGATTTAATCCGTTCTTTATTGCCTTTGTGGTGATGAACGCGTTTCACGCCATTCAGTATTTTGCCATTGTCTGGCTAAAAGAAGGCAAAGCGCTTACCAACCGAGTGGGGCTTGGGCAGTCCCGGCACAAAAAATGGTTGCCGTTTGCGCTCTTTCTACTCCCCCCCATTGCCTATGGGGTTTTGCAGGAATATGTCGAAATTCCCTCCACCTGGCTGTACGCCTTCATCCTGACCGTGGTGATTCTGCACTTCTGGTATGACGGGTTCATCTGGTCGGTACGCAAAAATCATGTTTGAGGTATTTGCGCGGAATTTCAAATTATTTTCTACCTACCCTCAGGTTACAATGCCAACAAGGCTTGACGCAAGCCGGTGAGGTCTAAATACCGATCTTTATGACCATAGAACCAATTCATATCATCGGTGGTGGGCTGGCGGGCTGCGAAGCAGCATGGCAATGCGCCAAGGCTGGTGTACCCGTTATCATCCATGAAATGCGGCCCACACGCGGCACGGATGCCCATGTGACAGACAAACTGGCCGAGCTGGTTTGTTCCAATTCGTTTCGCTCTGACGATCACGAAAATAACGCCGTTGGCCTTCTTCATGAGGAAATGCGCCGCTGCGGCTCGCTCATCATGAAATGTGCGGACCAGCATAAAGTGCCCGCCGGCGGGGCGTTGGCGGTAGACCGTGAAGCCTTTGCTGATGAAGTTGGTGCCGCGTTGGCGGCGCATCCGCTAATCACCATTGAGCGCGGTGAAATAGCGGGCCTGCCGCCAACAGAATGGGACAATGTTATCATTGCCACCGGACCGCTTACCTCACCTGCCTTAAGCGAAGCCATACTGGATTTGAGCGGTGAAGATGCCCTGGCCTTCTTTGATGCCATCGCCCCCATATTGCACCGCGACAGCATCGATATGAACACGGCCTGGTTTCAATCCCGTTATGATAAGGGCGACGGGGCAGATTATATTAACTGCCCTCTGGACAAGGACCAGTATGAAGCGTTCATCGACGCTCTGCTGAGCGGAGACAAAACCGAATTTAAGGACTGGGAACAAAACACCCCGTATTTCGACGGCTGCCTGCCTATTGAAATAATGGCAGAGCGGGGCCGCGAAACCTTGCGTTATGGCCCGATGAAACCGGTTGGCCTGACCAATGAACACAACCCCACGGTAAAGGCCTATGCCATTGTACAATTGCGTCAGGATAATGCCCTGGCCACGTTGTACAACATGGTCGGGTTTCAAACCAAATTGAAATACGGCGCGCAGCAGGATGTTTTTCGCACCATACCGGGGCTGGAAAATGCCGAATTTGCCCGCCTTGGCGGCATACACCGCAACACATTTTTGAACTCACCCGTTGTACTGGATAATACCCTGTCGCTAAAAGCCCAGCCGCGCCTGCGCTTTGCCGGGCAAATCACGGGCGTAGAAGGCTATGTGGAAAGCGCAGCGTGTGGGCTTTTGGCCGGGCGTTTTGCCACCGCACAATATCAGCAACGCACCGTAGAATCACCACCAGTGACAACAGCATTGGGCGCTTTACTGGCTCATATCACGGGTGGACACCTCGTGGAAAAGCGTAGTTTCCAGCCAATGAATATTAATTTTGGACTATTTCCACCAATAGATGCCCCGACAAAAGACGAAAACGGTAAAAAACTGCGCGGGAAAGAGAAAACCCGGGCCAGAAGGCGCCTTATTACAGTGCGGGCGCTTGACGATCATGGCAAGTGGACCTTGACTGACTAGGCTATTACAGCTTTGGGGGAAGTCACGGCGCATGATATTGCCGCCACGTCATAAACTAAATGGTGAGTTTACCTGGCGTGAACGGCCCACGGACAGTCTGCGCAAATTGAACATGCAAACTGTCTCCGATTTCAATGAAAAGGGTTATGCTTTTGTTCCTGGTGCCGTAACGGCTGAAAAACTGGGCCCCCTGCTGTCTGCCATCGATGCCCTAGAGGCTGGCGAATCCAAAACCATACTGACATTTGATAGTGACGAACCTGTTGTTTTTGAAACTAACCAGATGACCTTTGCCTGCAATCTGGCAAGCCAGCACCCAGATTTGCGCGATTTTGCCAGCAGCGTGCTGATGCGCGATCTGATGCACGACCTTATCGGGCTGGACGTGCGACTTTACTGGGATCAGGCAGTTTATAAAAAGCCACACCATGATGCTGATTTTGCCTGGCATCAGGACAATGGTTACACATATACCGAACCACAGGATTACGTGACCTGCTGGCTGGCGCTGACTGATGCAGATGCGTCAAACGGCTGCCCCTGGGTGCTACCTGGTTTGCACCGCAATGGAACCTTTGCACATGAGCAAGGCAAAGAAGGGCTGGTTATTTCAGAACTGGATCGCGACAGCATCGTTGAGCGGGCCGTGTGCACCCCTGCCAAAGCCGGTGACATGGTCATATTTTCTTCACTGACCCCTCACATGACCGGGCCTAACCTGACCGATGAGACCAGAAAGGCCTATATTTTACAATATATGTCCGATGGTGCGGTACGCATACACGATGATGGCAGCCGCGAGGATCTGATCAACCCTGGTAATAATTTCCCGATTTTGAGAAATGGAAAATTAATATAATATCTGCACCTTTCATGGTAAACAGAACTGCGTAATCCAATTGGGTTCAGATCCTAGATCTAGGCTCTAGCACAAATAAAAACGGCGGCAGGATTACCTGCCGCCGTTCTTTTGTAAGTTCTATTTCTTAAATGGCAGAATAAATGCCATATAAGAAATAGTGATTAGAACGTGAGGTTCAACTTCGCGTACCAGGAACCACCTTCATAATTGGCGGCTGTACGACGTGGGAATTGCAGACCAACGCTAAGACGGTTTGAGTTAGGTGCTCCGATCTCATCAATGAAAGTATCAAAGATATTCACGGCACCTACGGCAAGACGAACATTCTCTGTTGCCTGGAACCCAACTTCAGTATCAATGTAAACGACTGAACCAATCTTGGCACTAGGTTGAACAGCTGCACCAATTCTGCCGCGCTCATCAAAGTGACTGCCGAAGAAGTTAGCCCGAACCAGCCAGTCCCATTTCTCACCAATATGTGTATGAGCAGATAGATTAAAACGCAGATTTGGATAGTTGTTTTCAATGTCTTCGATGACACCGTCACTCACAGGCAAAATACCGTTAATCGGGGTTTGCCCTGTTACGCTTACTTTGTTGTAGCTGCCAGCAAAGGCAATATCGGTATCGATTTGATCACTCAAAACAAAATTTGAAGTCAGCACCACATCAATACCTTTGGATACAACATCCAGTGCATTGGTGTAGAAAGACACGGTTGCACCAGTTGTGCTACCGGGTACCGGAATATCGCCAGTACGATAAATACGGTCATCAACCTCAATCCGGTATCCATCAATGGTCAATGAGGTTTTCTCACCAAGCCTTGTGGCAACACCGGCGCTGTAGTTAACCGATTTTTCCTCTTTCAACTGCGTGCCGCCAGCAGCAAGTGCTGCAGCACTTGTTGATGACACCAGGCCTTCTTCAACCTGTAGACCGGTTATGCCATCAAACGTGGTAATGGTGGTGCTGACATTGGCCTGACCAGGCGTTGGCGCCTTAAAGCCAGTCGATAATGCTGCCCGAAACGTTATGCTATCGGAGGCGATATAACGTGCAGCAACTTTACCATTGATGGTGTCACCGAAATCAGAGAAGTCCTCATAACGCACAGCATATTGAACCAGGAATTTATCGGTAATGTCATGTTCCAGATCTGCATAAAAGGCAAAGTTCCTACGGTCAAAAGCACCAGCATCCCGTGCCTTAATCCCGGCAAAACCGCTTGAACCTGCACCAATAGAGGCATTAGGTTCACCAGCGATAACAACGTAAGTTTCTTCACGCCATTCTGCACCAAAGGCAAGGTTGAGATTGTCAGCGATTTCCTTGGAGAAATCAGCATTGAGATTAATCTCTTTTTGGTCATAGCCACCAACATCAAAGTCTCTTTGAGGTTCGCCGCCCTGGTTCAGTCCCAATGACTGGTTAATGGTGTTGTTGAGGAAATAGTCCAGTGAACTTTTCCCATAACCAAGACTGAAATCATAATACCATTCAGAGGCAGTTTCACCCTTGATACCTGAAACCAGACTGTAGTCTATCTGATCACCATCCAGAAACGGTGTGAAACCCTGCGGAAGGTCGTTCCAGCCCAAAGCCGACAAAGCAGCAAGGGTCGCATGTCCTGGCCCGCGGTAGAAGAAACGATACCGTCCTTTAGTATTCCCATAATTGCCGTGCGTGTAAAATTCCGCATTATTTGATAAATCAACAGCGGAATTCACGAAGAACCGTGTACCACTGGTTTCAGGACGACCCCAGGTTTGCACAAATGGCGCATCACCAAATGGGCTATCTTCACCAACACCTTGCACGCCGTTATCAATCAGTGCTTGAGCATCGGGGCGTTGAATGCCGCGTGACAATGCATCATTGTCCACGAATTCGCCACTAATGCTTAGAAAGCCATTGTCACCAACCGGCAGGCCTACATTACCAGCAACTTTGAGGCTTTGCTCGCCATCATAGAACTCACCATACTGGGCCATGACTTCACCGCCTTCGCGGTTGTCCTTAAGGTTGAAGTTCATCACACCGGCAATTGCATCCGAGCCGTATTGGGCCGCGGCGCCATCGCGCAACACTTCGACGCTCTTCAGTGCCATCGCCGGGATCATACCAACATCAACACCGTGCGAGCCATTACCCGCAGCCGGGGCAAAAAACTGTACCAGTGCTGAACGGTGACGACGCTTGCCGTTAACCAGGATCAAGGTTTCATCCGGTGACATGCCGCGCAATGAGGTTGGCCGGATAAAGGCACTACCATCACCGGTTGCCGGTGATGCCGTATAAGAAGGCACCAGCGTGTTCAACATATCAATAATGTCGGCGGTATTGCCGGAGCTGCTAAATTCCGCGCCGGAAAATACATCAATCGGAGCCGGTGAGTTTTGTACAGACCGGGCTTTTCTGCTTCTTGAGCCAATCGTTACAATTTCGTCTTCAACAAATACTTCATCATCGCCTTGCTGAGCAAAGGCTGGCATTGCCACAATTGTTGCTGCTGCAGAGACAGCCACCAACATGGATGTTTGCCTTAATTGTTCTAGGTATTTCATAGTGTCCCCCTCTAAGGATCAAGTTACTATTATTAGCTGCGACTTTTCATTTTTCGCAGCTTAAAAACATTCTTCTCACACCACGATCATAACAGACGTTGAAATAATTAATACCATTTCACCCTCTAATACTATGGATGCAGAAAAAAACTTGTAGAACCTGTTAGGGGCAATGACAAGGGTGGCAAAAGCTTATCCGGGAATAATATTTCCAATTGTGTGATTATGATCCATTGTGTTGCATATTTCTTACATCATCTGCGGTTCCAATAGAACGGGTGGCCCTTTTTCCGGCATTTACACACACCGCGATCATTTCATCGTGACCAGAGAGTAATTCTTCGTTTTTTCGCCAGATATTATTTTCGAATCCGACACGTATATGCCCGCCGGATTTGGCAGCATGGGCGATGGCATCGCCTTCATTGGTACCAAACCCGCATACTGCCCAGGGGTAATCAGCTGAATGGCTTTGCGCGATCAAGGGGTGTGGCTGTTTTCCTGCTTCAGGGGCATTGGCCTGGTAACGCCCCAAAACAAACAACACAAACGGCGTATCATTCTTAAAAATACCTTTTTTTCTATAGACTTCAAAGCGTGCCAGATCGACCTCATCATAAAGGATGTATTGCGGGAAAACCCGCGCGGCGCTCATCCAGTCTATAAATCGTGCTGTATCGGCCAGATCAGCATCTGTCGGGCATATTTCCCGCAAAGCCAGTGACACCGCCTCCGGTTTCAATGCCTTGACCATATCCATTTGCTCAAAACGCGAATAGCGCCCAACCGCCTCGCTGGTCACCTGGATCACCAGATCATGACCGATGGCCGCCCGGATGGCGGTAATGGCGGCGCGGTATCGTTCGACATCAAGTGAATGTTGATTTTCCTCGTCCCGCACATGCAGGTGAATAATACTGGCACCGGCATCGCGTATTTCCACGGCACAATGAGCCAGTTCATCAGGTGTAATCGGCAGTGCCGGGTGATCAGTTTTTTGCCGCCTTGCCCCATTGGGAGCTGACATGATGATAAAGGGGTCAGGCATCAAAAATATCTGCAAAAACGAGGGTCAGCTTATCTATAAGCTGATCAATATGCTCTTCTCTCAGAATAAACGGTGGCGCGAGAAGAATATGGCTACCCAGATCATCGCGTGCCGAACCACCGCCTGGATAACACATCAGACCGTGCTTCATGGCAGTTTGTTTCAAACGCCCGGTAATTTTCATCTCATCAGCAAAAGGGGTTTTGGTATCCTTGTTTTCAACGATCTCGATACCCCTGAACAAACCCCGCCCGCGAATGTCGCCAACATGGGGGTGTTGGGCAAAGTTTGCTGTTAGCTTTTCTTGCAATATTGCGCCCATATCGTTGACGTTTTGCAGTAAATTTTCGTCGTCTATTACCTTAACAACGGCCAGCCCGGCGGCACAGGCACTGGCATGGCCAACATAGGTATGGCCGTGGTCAAAGCCTTTGCCCGCATCAACAAAGGCCTGATGAACTTTGGCCCGTGCCAAAGTCACCGCCAGCGGTTGATACCCGCCCGCTATGCCTTTGGCCTGGGTTACAATATCTGGCAAAAACCCGTCTTGTTCATGGGCAAAAAATGTGCCCGTACGGCCAGTACCGCACATAATTTCATCTGCGATCAGCAATATATCATTGGCATCACATATTTCGCGTATGCGCTTGAAATACCCCGGTGCCGACGGCACCACCCCCAATGATGCCCCGACAACCGGCTCGGCGATAAAGGCTGCGATAGTATCCGCGCCTTCTTTTTGTATTACCGTCTCAAGGGTGTTGGCTGCGCGCAAAGCGTAATCTAGCTCTGTTTCATCGTCATGTTGATGACGATAGGCATAGCAGGGAGGAATGCGGGGCCAGTCTATGAGCAAATCCCCCATCACCCGGCGGCGGGGTAAATTGCCGCTGGCGGATAGCGTGCCAAAGGTATTACCGTGATAGCTATGTACACGGCTGATGATTTTGCGCTTGCTGGCCTGCCCTTTGGCGCGCCAATATTGCCATGCCAGTTTCAGGGCCGTTTCATTGGCTTCTGATCCGCCAGAGGTGAAATAAACCTTTGCGCCTGGTTCAGAATACTTGGCGGCTAACGCCTCGGCCAATTGCTCTTGCGGATGGTTAGAGAAAAACGACGTATGCGCATAGGCCATGGTGCTGACTTGCTGGCAAAGCGCCTCTACAACGCGGGGGTGCCCATGCCCCAAAGAGGCAACAGCGGCACCGCCACACATGTCCAGATACTGCTTTCCGGTTTCATCAAAGACATGCATCCCCTCTGCCCGAACGGCTGTTGGGTAGGTTTGCGCAATGCCTCGGTAAAATACCGCCATTTCAACCCTGCATTGGTGTGGCGCTGGCCTTATCTAGCCAAACAGCGTTTGCGACCCGGCCATGGCAACCAGCATGGGTAGGGACAATAGCGTATTGGTGCGCGAGAACAGCATGGCCGTGCGCGCCGCCGCCGGTTTGGCTTCGGCAGGGGCATCGATCAGGCCCAAAGCAATTTTCTGGTTCGGCCAGATAATCACCCACACATTAAACGCCATGATAATGCCCAACCACATACCAACACCTAAAAAGACATGCTGAGCGTTGGCAAAACCGTCCATGGCACCAAGGCTCAGGGTTTGCACCAGATACCCGTTATGACCAGCAACCATCAGGCCCGTCAGCAAGGTCGCCGCTGCACCCCAGCGAAACCAAAATAGAGCCGCCGGAGCAATAACCTTGCCAATAGCCGGTTTCTGTTCATCAGGAATTTTTGCCATATTGGGGATCTGGACAAAATTGAAATACCACAAAAGGCCAATCCACATGACGCCAGCTACCACATGTATCCAACGCAAAAATGCCATGGTCACGGCACTGCCGGAATACTCGGCACCGGTGAGTGCGTAATAAAGCGCGTACATGAGTATCGCCAGAATAATGGAGGAAATAATTGTTGAACGTAGATTGGAAAGAATACCAGCCATAATAAGCCCCTAGAATCTATGGTGGTGTATTATGACGCATGCTTGGGGGGGTGCGTCAATCCGCCACAAACGGGAAAAAGCAATTATTTCACTCTTCAAATTCGCCGCGTTGCACCCCAAGAACCAGCAGGATCGGGGCCGCTACAAAAATGGAGGAATAAGTACCCACCACGACACCCCAGATCATGGCGAATGAGAAACCGCGCAACACCTCTCCACCCAAAAAGAACAGCGCAAACAATGCCAATAGCGTTGTAATCGAGGTGATGGTTGTGCGCGACAACGTCTCATTGATAGCCTGGTTTAGCACATCGGCCAAAGGCATCCGTTTGTATTTACGCAAATTTTCACGAATGCGATCATAAACCACCACAGTATCGTTCATCGAATAACCGACAATGGTCAAAATCGCCGCAATGATGGAGAGGTTGAATTCCAACTGGGAAATGGAAAACATTCCTATGGTCAGAATCACATCGTGCGCCAGCGCCACAACGGCACCAACAGAGAACTGCCACTCAAACCGGAACCAGATATAAATCAACATTGAGATCAGCGCGCCAACAACGGCATATATACCTGCATTGACCAACTCACCAGACACTTTGGGACTGATGACCGAAGTCGCGCGATAACTCACACCGTCTATATTTTCATCCAGTGCCGCGCGCACAATTTTAATGGCGGACTGTTGCGCATTTGCGCCCTGCGTTCCTTCGCCAGCCTGACGTTCGATCCGAATGCGTACGATGGAATCGCTGCCAAAGTTCTGCACCTGCACATCACCAAGTTCCAAATTGGAAACCACGGTACGAATTTGGGCCAGATCTGCTGGCCCCTCCGTAGCGATCTGGATTTGTGAACCACCGCGAAAATCAATACCAAAGTTCAGCCCCAGCATTAAAAACGCAACAATGGATACCACAATAGCAACACTGGATAGTCCGAATGCATAAAAACGTTGCTGCACAAATGGGATTTTTGTGCCAAGCGGAATATAACGGGAAAGGGCAAGTGCCATGATGATACGTCCTTAAATCGGCAGAGCTTTAGGTTTGGCCTTGAACAACCAATAGGATGTCAGCATTCGGGAAAACACAAAGGCGGTGAACACAGACGTGAAAATACCAATTGCCAGCGTCACCCCGAAACCCTTGACCGGGCCGGAGCCAAATTGCAGGAGCAGCACCGCTGCAATCAGGGTTGTGATATTAGCATCAAGTATGGTTGAGCGCGCTTTGATAAAGCCGGTTTCAACCGCATTAATGGGTGTTCGCCCGGAACGATATTCCTCGCGCACGCGCCCAAAGATGAGAACATTGGCATCGACCGCCATACCGATTGTCAGGATAATTCCGGCAATCCCCGGCAATGTTAATGTCGCCTGCAAGGCAGAAAGCGCACCGACGATAAGCAACACATTGGCTATCAGTGCCGCATCAGCAATCAGGCCCATAAAGCCATAAACCAGCACCATGAAGACAACCACGGCAACAAACCCGATAATCAGCGCAATGGTACCGGCGCTAATGGAATCCGCGCCCAGTTCAGCACCTACAGAGCCCTGATCAAGAACCGTCAGCTTTGCCGGCAAGGCACCTGCACGCAATAGGATCGACAAGTCATTGGCGGTTTCAGTGGTAAACCCACCCTCAATAATGCCGGAACCTCCCAGAATTGGCGAATTAATCACCGGAGCGGAGATCACCCTGTCATCCAGAACAATGGCAAAGCGCCGCCCGACGTTTTCTGCAGTGGCCTTGCCAAAACGCCGCGCACCTTTGCCATTAAAGCGAAAAGACACAGCAGGCTGTCCGCTTTGGTTAAAACTTGGCTTGGAATCAATCAGATCCTCGCCATCAACAAGTGGGCGACGGCGGATCAGCACATTGGGCTCTGACGGGTTTACGCTTTCGACCAGTTTAGCACCGGGTGGGATACGCCCGGCCATGGCCTCACCAATGCTGACGGATGTATCCAGCATATGAAATGTCATTTTAGCCGTCTGGCCAACCAGTTCCTTGATCCGTTCCGGATCACTTTTGCCCGGCACTTCAACAATAATACGATCATCGCCCTTGCGCTGAATTGTTGGCTCGCGGGTACCCAGTTCATCAATACGTTGCCTGATAACCTCAATTGAGCGCGCCACCGCATCCCGAATTTCCTTCTCCAGTGCCTCGTCCTCCAGAGTATAGGAAATGCGCCCGCTCACGGGATCACTTTCAATGACGAAGGGAGGTTTCGCACCACCGGTCAACAGTGAAGCCTGATCCACAGTGTTAATTGGTTCCAGCCGTTTTAAGGCCAGGTCCATTTGCGCGGGCCGGGCCAGACGAAAGCTGACAGTACTGTCAACAATGCGAAATCCGGTTGCCGGAATAATCGGCTTTTCACTACGCAAAAACTGGCGCGCATCGTCAACCGCGGCTTCCAGCTTTGCTTGTTTGACCGAGCTTACATCCACCTCATACAAAAGGTGCGTGCCGCCCTGTAAGTCCAGCCCCAGATTAACCGTTTTACTCGGCACAAACGATGGCAGCGTGCCCACCACATCTTGCCCGCCACGAATGCGTTCCGGCAGCACATTAGGCAGCGCGAAAACCAGGCCAATAACGACAAGAAACCATATAATGGATTGTTTTAACGGAGAAAAGTGCAGCATGTTTTACTACTTTTTTGCACTGGATTTAACATCATTTGCAGGTTTGGGTGCCGTCTTTGAGCGCACATCCTGCAAGGTCGCCTTGACCGCAGTAACGCGTACACCTTCGGCAAGATCAATCTGCACCTCGTTTTCGTTGACCTTTGCGACCTTTCCAATCAACCCACCGCCGGTCACCACGCTATCGCCGCGCTTGACCCCATCGACCATGCCCCGGTGATCCTTGGCACGTTTTTGCTGAGGTCTGATCAACAAAAAATAAAAGATGGCAAACAGCGCTACCATCATCCCGATACTGTAAAGCGGGCTTGAAGCTGGTGCAGCCTGAAGAAGCATTGCGGTCATTGCTGGAGCAGTCATAAAATTTCCTCGTCATGGTGCCGCACCGAACAAACGGGCAGCGTAGCTCCGGACCATGTTTGTCCGGCTGCGCAGAATATAAGAGCGATAGCGTGAAATGCAATTGCCACAGAGGCCAAAAAGAGGCGTTAACTGCGCTTGGGTAAATGTAACATCGGGTTTACCGGGTCTCGCCCCCGGCGGGTTTCAAAATGCAATTGCGGTGTACTGACAGAACCTGTCGCACCAACCTTGGCTATGCTGTCTCCCGTTTTAATTTTGGCGCCCTCTTTAACCAGCAACTTGCTGTTGTGGGCATAAGCACTAACCCAGCCATTGGGATGACGGATCAAAATAAGATTGCCAAAACTTTTCAACTCGGACCCGGCATAAACCACTGTCCCGGCTCCGGCAGCACGTATCGCTGTCCCGGCTGGCGCAGAAATATTGATGCCATCATTGCGCGTGCCGCCCGGTTTAACCCCAAAGCCGGAAACAATGCTCCCCTGTAAAGGCCAGGCAAAAGTTGACGTTTTTGCCGGTGCACGCACTTGTGGCTTCACAGCAGGTTTAGTCCCCCCCGGCCTAACACCCGGCACCTTTGGTTTTATCGCCACCGCGCTTTTCCATTGCCCATCTGCACCACGTGCCAAAGCCGGCAGGATAAGAAGTTCATTTGTACGCAGCGCAAAAGGTGGCTCAATACCGTTAATCAGCGCTAACGAGCGGAAGTCCAGGGAAAACCGCCGGGATATTGCCATAACCGTATCGCCTGCCCGCACGCGATAATGCAATGGTGCCGGTAATTTCAGCGTCTGCCCGGCGTTTAAGGCATAGGGCGCTTTCAAATTATTTTCAGCTATCAGGGGTTTCAGCGCAATCTGGTATTTTTCTGATATGGAAAACAGGGTTTCCCCCTTGCCAACCTCAATGCTGGCGGGGCGTATTCTTGCCGGCACCACTTCCACCTGATCCGGTGACGGCACCAAAGGGATATTCTCAGCCACAGATGCAAGACCAGCAGCGGCACCCGAAGCAGAATTACGGGCTGCTACCGCTTGGGCATCAAACGGTATGCTCGCCATTTTGCGCACGGGAAAATCCGGGCGCACAGAGGACTGTGGTGATACTGTCGGTTCCAGCGGTTCCAGTGACATACTGTCTACCGGTTCAACAGGCGCAGCATCTGGTATGGTTTCATCATATGACGGCGGACTCAGCGGTTCATCACCACGCATCACAACCGGTGCGGGCGCACGGGGGGAACCACACGCGGATAAAAGGACAAAAAGGCCAAGCGGCAACAGAAAACGAATCATGTTTTCCAGTTTAGCCCCATCATGAGATTCCTGACAATACTGCTCAGGAACAGAGCCTATAACGTGCGTGCAATACCGGAAATCAGGGGCACAAAGCGCACCGGCGCAATCTGACGCTGATGAAAATCTTCACCATCACGTCTGAACACCGTAACAAATTGTTGTTCCGGCGGCCCTATAGGGGCTACCAGCAAACCACCATCACGCAATTGCGCCAACAGTTCGGGAGGGCATTTTTCTGCCCCGGCAGTTACGATAATACGATCAAAGTCGCCCTGTTCAGGCCAGCCCAGCATACCATCACCCAGCCGGGTAACAATGTTATGTAATCGCAATTGACCAAAGCGCTTCTCTGCTGTTTCCATCAAGGTACGATAACGCTCAACCGTATAAACCCGCCTCGACAACAGCGATAAAATTGCGGTTTGATAACCCGAGCCGGTGCCAACTTCCAAAACCTTCAGGCGCGGTGTCAGGCACAAGGATTCGGTCATCATCGCCACTACCAGGGGCTGTGAAATCGTTTGCCCACAGGCAATGGGCAAGGCGCGGTTCTCGTACGCACGTTTTCCAAAATCAACGGTAACAAATTGTTCACGCGGAATACGTTCCAGCGCACCCAGCACCGCCTTGTCAACAATACCTTCTGAACGCAAAGCCATAATCAGCTCTACAACGCGCATATCGGGTTCGGTCTGGCTCATGGACTTAGGGTTCACCCACAATACCTTCAAGCGCGCCTTCAAGGCTGGCAAGCGTGGCATTATGGGTCAGGTCCAGATGTAAAGGCGTGACAGAAATGTGCTTTGCATAGACGGCGCACAGGTCTGTACCTTCAGGCGGCGTCGACAGGGCACCATTAAAGCCCAGCCAGTAATAAGGCCGCCCACCGGGATCAGCCCGCTCATGCACTTCCAGTTGTCCCTGATCGCGTTGCCCCATACGGGTTGTTTGAATACCGCTAACCTCATCCGGCGGACAGTCGGGAAAATTGATATTCATCACCACATTTTTTTGCCATTTACGTTCAAATAATCGCTTCAATATTATCGGTGAATAATATTCTGCCGTTTCCCAGTGGATGATAGAATTTTCCGTAAACGGATAGGTTTGCGACAGCGCCACAGAGGGAATACCCAGCTCCATCCCCTGAATGGCCGCCGCAATGGTGCCAGACAAGGTGATATGTTCGGCCAGGTTTTGCCCCTTGTTAACGCCCGATAAAATCAGATCTGGCCGTTTGCCCTCAACCAGTGACAACACGCCCATCATCACACTATCGGTGGGCGTACCCCAGACGGCAAAGCTTTTATCCCCGCGCCTGGTCACCCGCAAAGGCTCACGAATGGACAGCGCCCGACTGGCCGCACTTTGTTCATTGGCCGGTGCCACCACCCACACATCGTCAGACATGGTGCGGGCAACACGTTCCAGCATTTTGATGCCCGGTGCATCAATACCATCATCGTTGGATAAAAGAATGCGCGGGTTTTGCGGGATCATGATTTGATAACCCCCTGCCCGCCCATATACGGACGCAGCACTTCGGGTACTTCAATACTGCCATCTTCGCGCTGATAGTTTTCCATCACCGCCAGCAATGCCCGGCCCACGGCAACACCGGAACCGTTCAGGGTGTGCACAAAGCGGGCTTTCTTCTCGCCCACCGCCCGGCAACGAGCGTTCATCCGCCGCGCCTGAAAATCCCCGCAACTGGAAACCGATGAAATTTCCCGATAGGTGTTCTGACTGGGCAGCCATACTTCCAGATCATGGGTTTTTTGTGCGCCAAACCCGGTATCCCCGGCGCAAAGCAGCATCACCCGATAAGGCAGTTTCAGGCGTTGCAACACGTCCTCTGCGCAGTTGGTCATACGCTGATGTTCGGCGGCAGATTGCTCCGGTGTGGTGATGACCACCATTTCCACTTTCATGAACTGGTGCATACGGATCAGCCCGCGTGTGTCCTTGCCCGCCGAACCAGCTTCAGAACGAAAGCACGGCGTATAGGCGCAATAGCGGTGCGGCAGACCCGCTTCGTCATGAATAGCTTCACGGGCCAGATTGGTTAGCGGCACCTCGGCGGTGGGGATCAGCCAATGGTCCGTGGTCGTGCGAAACTGATCACCGGCAAATTTGGGCAATTGGTTGGTGCCGATGAGTGCATTATCGCGCACCAGCAATGGTGGCGAAACTTCCAAAAAGTCATGTTCCTGCGTTTGCACATCCAGCATAAACGCACCCAAAGCCCGCTCCAGCCGCGCCAGATCGCCTTTAAGAAAGGCAAAACGCGCCCCGGATATTTTCGCCGCCGATTCAAAATCCAGCATACCCAATGCTTCGCCAAGGGCGGTGTGATCCTTGGCTGCAAAGCCCAGCTCCGTCGGCTCGCCCCAAGTGCGCAACTCCTCATTGGCGCTTTCGTCCGCGCCCTCAGGTACATCGTCAGCCATAATATTGGGTAGTGAGAGAAGCTTGTTCCGAAGCTCCACCCCGATACGGGCCTCGTCTTCACCCGCCGCTTCGATTTTGCCCTTCAAGGCACCAACTTCTGCGCGAAGGCTTTCAAACGCGGCTTCATCACCACTGGCCTTGGCTGCGCCAATTTTTTTGGAGGCTGCATTGCGTGCCGTTTCGGCATCTTGCTTGGCCGCAATCGCAGCCCGTAAACCTTCATCTTGCGTCATCAAATCAGCCGATTGGGCGACTAATCCGCGCCGTTTCATGGCAGCATCAAACGCTTGCGGGTTTTCACGTATGGCTTTTATATCGTGCATGGCAGGTGTCCGTTGTTTCAGACGTTGGGGTTTACCCCCACCATAGCTTTTCGTCCACAGGGTAATGTGTTGCAAGAAGGCATTCGCAGTTCCTCTACCCTTTGGGTAAACTTAGGAAAGAAAAAACAGGATCAGCGTTTGAATTTAATCCTCTTTTTCATCTTTTTCATCTTTATCATCGCGTTTACGCTCGATAAGGGCGACACTGAAGATAGAGACTTCATAGAGAAGCAATACCGGAATACCCAGCAATATCTGACTGATGACATCAGGGGGCGTGAAAAAGGCAGCAAAGGCAAGAATACCAACCACGGCAAACTTGCGCCCCTTGCGCAAAGCGGATGCACTGACCAGCCCGGCACGGCCCATCAGGCTGAGCACCACCGGCAACTGAAATGAAAAACCAAAGGCCAAAATAAGCGTGGTGGTGAGGCTTAGGTATTCACTGACCCGAGGCAATAACTGAATGGCGATACGCTCGGCATCCGGGGCTTGTTCCTGCATCAGGGCAAAGCGCATAACCATAGGCATCATGACGAAATAAACGAAGCTGGCCCCCATGGTGAACAGAACCGGGGACGCAAACATAAAGGGAAGAAATGCCCCACGTTCATTGCGATAAAGCCCCGGCGCAACAAAACGATAAACCTGAAAAGCTATAAACGGAAAGGCCAGGATCACCGCCCCGAACAGGGCCAGTTTCACCTTGACGAAGAAAAACTCCATCGGGCCGGTGAAAATCAATTGCGGAATTATGGTTTCCCCGGATGACTTGCTGACCAGTTCAGCCGCCAGCGTAAACGGGCGCAAAAGAAGATCGTAAATCGGCAGAGCAAAGGCAAAGCACACACCAAAAGCCACAGCCACCGCGATCAACGTCCAGATAATGCGGCTGCGCAGTTCCATCAGATGATCCAGAAGCGGTGCGCGGCTGGCTTCTACTTCATCTTCATCGTTATCAGTTTTGTTGGCTTTTTCGTCAGGATTTTGCGTCATCACGCATTTCATCCTCGGTTTTTTTCAGATCCTCAACGATGGCTGTGACCGGATTAGAGCGCTTGATCTCTTCAATTTCATGACGCAATTCGTCCAGTTCCACTTCGCGGCCCATGTCGTCAAAGGCGCCCTGAAATTCGCGGGCCATACCGCGTGCCTTGGCCACCATCGCCCCCAATTTACGCAACATGCCCGGCAAATCACGTGGACCCACCACGACAAGCGCGACAATGGCAATCAGTAAAAATTCTATAAAACCAAGTTGTGGCAGCATGATGTATTAGTCTTCAGAGGATTTGCTTTTTTCACGCCTAGCGGTGCCATCAATGGTTTCCCCGGCATCTTCAAGGGTCGGATCATCATCCTTCAAGCCCTTGCGAAAGCTTTTGATACCCTTGGCCAAATCACCCATGACCGAGGATATTTTCCCGCGCCCGCCAAAAAGGATCAGCGCAACAACAGCAACAACAATAATTTGTAATGGACCAACAGAACCCATGACTATCCTCATATATTTTATTCAACGAGCGCAAACAGGATACCCGTCGGTTGACCGTTTGGCGAGGTGTTTTTACGGCGCAGGATCTTCGCCCACATAATCAGTATGAAACTCGGCATCCTGCGCCTCTGGTTCATCCAGCGGCAATTCTTCTTCACTCATTACATCGGTGGGGCTGGGGACAGTAAACCCGGCAGGTACGCGACTATCCAGCAAGCCAGCAGCTTTCAGTTCGTCCTTCCCGGGCAAATCGTCAATACGCTCCAGTCCGAAATGAGCCAGAAAAGCATCAGTAGTACCATAGGTAACAGGCCGCCCCGGCGTGCGGCGGCGACCCCGAAGACGTACCCATTTCATCTCCATCAGCAAATCCAGCGTGCCTTTAGAGACCGCAACGCCGCGCACGTCCTCGATCTCGGCACGGGTGACCGGCTGGTGATAGGCAATGATAGACAGCGTTTCCAGCGCAGCATTGGAGAGCTTGCGCGGTTCTTCGCGTTCTTCGGTCAGAATATGGGCAATATCCGGTGCGGTTTGCAGTCGCCATTTCTCGGCAATACAAACAAGATGAATACCGCGCTCTCCATATTCCTGTTGCATCCGCGCCAGAAGCGCCGTGCATTCGGCATTGCCCGGCAAGCGGGCCCGAATGCTTTCAATGTCCAATGGTTCAGCAGCGGCAAACATAAGCGCCTCAAGCATACGATAATGTTCTTCATCGCGGACGCTGACCGGATGCAAACCGGGAAGACGGGGGGCCTGATCATGACCCGCTGTACGGGCAGAACGAACTGCCAGCGCTTTTACCGCTTCTTCTATGGCATCCAGTGTCGGGTTTTCACTTTCGCTCATTTTGCTGCCCCTTTACCTGTGCAGGAGCGAACAAAAAGTGGTGAGAACGCGCCGGTTTGGCGCAATTCTGCCTTGCCATCCTTGGCCAGTTCCAGCGAGGCGACCAGTGAACTGGCCAGCAATGAGGCACGCGGGGGTTCCTCCGCACCCGGGTTAAGGTGTTTGGGCAAGAGAGCGTCCAGCACGGTCCATTCTTTTAGCTTCCCCAGCACCCGTTCCAGCCGTTCCCGGGCTTCCTCCAGCGCATAAACAATAGGTGTTTTCATCGTCAGGTGTGCCCGCGCCACCCGCGAGCGACGCACCGCATAGGCCTTGAGCAGATCGTAAATACTGGCTTCATAGACAGGCGATGTAATACGCCTCACGCCCTCGGGTGCACCGCGTGTGAAGGTATCCATGCCGGTGCGCGTACGTTGCAACAACGCGTTAGAGGCAAGACGCATGGCGTGAAGACGGCGCAAGCGAAAGGCCAGACGTATGGCCATTTCCTCGCCGCTTGGCTCGTCATCCTCGGTTTGTGGCTTGGGCAATAACAACCGTGATTTCAAATAAGCTAGCCAGGAGGCCATCACCAGATAGTCGGCCGCCAGTTCGATACGCACCTTTTTGATGTGTTCAATAAAGGCCAGATATTGTTCAGCAAGCTCAAGAATGGAAATGTTGCGTAAATCTACCTTTTGCTTGCGAGCCAGTTCCAAGAGTATGTGCAGCGGCCCCTCAAAACCGTCCAGGTCCACCACCAACGCCGCACCATCACCAAGGGCATTGCGCGCTGCCTCAAACGGCAGATCTTCTTCAAATTCCTGAACACTCATGCTGTGGCCCCCGGTTTTCTGGCACCCAGTCGCGCCATCCAATGATCCGCCTCAGCTTCCAGGGTCTTCAAATCATGGCTGGATGGTTTAATTCCGGCTCGCGCTGCATGAGCACGGCTGAGGGCTTTGCCTGTCAGCAACGGCGCAGCATCCGCAACTTCGCGCATATTGTCCAGAACACCATTGCAATGCAGCACCACGTCACAACCCGCATCAATTGAGGCGCGGGTACGCACTGCCAAAGTACCGCTTAAGGCCTTCATATCGAGATCATCACTCATCAACAATCCATCAAACCCGATTCGCCCCCGAATGACTTCTTCTATCATGATTTTAGAGCAGGTGGCGGCGTTTTGCGGATCATACGCCTCATAAATAACGTGAGCAGTCATCGCCATAGGCGCATTTTTCAGCGCAGAAAAAGGTAAAAAGTCATGGGTTTGCAAATCATTTTTTGATGCACTTACCACCGGCAATGTCAGATGACTGTCAACATCGGCGCGGCCATGGCCGGGGATGTGTTTGATAATCCCGCTGACCCCCGCAGCGTTTAACCCATCAAGGCAGGCCTGCCCCAGCTTTGCGGCCAATTCTGGCTTTGTTGAAAAGGCCCGGTCACCAATAATGGGGTCTGCATTACTGGCGGGCAGATCAAGCACCGGCGCACAATCAACATCAATGCCAAGAGACGCCAGCCGCGCCCCGATGGCCGCGTAATTGGCTCGAACAGCAGCGTACATTTCTTCTGACAGCAAGCCAGAATTGCTAAAGACCGCTGCGGGCGGTCCAATACGTCCACCAAGGCCGCGTAACCGGGAAACCCGGCCACCTTCCTCGTCAATAAGGATAGGGGTATGGCGCCCAACCGCTTCGCGCAAATCAGCGCAAAGGTTTCGTATCTGCTCTTCGGTTTCGCAATTGCGGGCAAACAGAATAAAGCCCCAGGGCTGCGCCTCGGCAAAGAAGCGCTTCTCATCGGCACCTAGTGTCGGACCGGCACAGCCAAAAATACAGGCACGCACACTCAACGACGCACCACGAGGCAATCAGATCCATTTTTTTTAAGCTGGTCGCAAAACCCGGTTGCCGCCGCGCGAGTGGGAAAGCTGGCTGCACGCAGACGGTAATATACGCCCTTGGCACCAAGGTCCGCACGCTGCACATCAGGGGCCAGACTGGATACTGACGCAGACATACGCCCGGCAAGCCGTGCCCAGGCGGCCAGCGCCTGGTCTTCTGAACGAAAGGAAGCAATCTGCACGACAAATTTGCCATCGGTTGCTGCTAGTTTGGTCTCTCTTTTAGTGACCGGCTTTGGTTCCGGCCTGGCTTGTACCGGCACCGGGTCAGGCTTTGCCTCGACAGCTTTAGGGGTAGATGACGGCACCTCAACCTTAGTCGGGCGTGGCAACAGCTTTTCACCAAGCGGTGCGACCGTAATGTCTTCAGCAGGAGCAGCTTCAACATCATCCAATGGTTCATACGCCCGGTTGCCAAGATTGGGCGTTGGTGTGCCATGGCTTTCTGTCGGACGAACTTTGATAGGCCCGGGTTCTGCTGTCACATGAGGCGCAGCGTTACGTCCGCCCTTGCGTAAGCCCTGATGATAGGCCGTGTAGACGACTGCGGCAAAAGCCAACAGTACAGCCAGTGCAACCACCAACAATAAAGGGCCGCGCCCCTCATCGCCATCATGGCGAGCATCAAACCCGGAGCGTCCGGGTGATGGCGCATAAATACTATCGTCCTTCTTGGCCATCAAATGTCCTGACCCAATCCTATTGTCCTGTGCGAATCACTTTGCGCCAGAATACATCTTAGAGATAGCTGTCCATAGACAACAGGCGTCTATGCTCTTTCATGGCAAAAGTATCTGTCATCCCGGCAATATGATCGCATACCACCCGGGCTGTTGCCTGACCTTTGGGACCGTCGGTTAGCGCATATAATTCCTGCGAGAGAAGGTCAGGTTCATTCAACAAAACATCAAACAATTCCCGCACAGCGCGGCGTGCCTTGGTCCTGGTGCGGTTCACAGTGTGATGGCGATACATATTTTCACCCAAAAACTTACGTAGCGCCGTAATATTGACCATCATTTCATCGGAAAACCCGACCAGCGGGGCCGTCATGGCCCGCACCTCATCTGCACTTTGTGGATTAGCTGCCGAGATGCGTGTATGGGTCTCGGTCAACAGGTCATCAACCCATTTGCCAATCAGACGACGCACGGCCTCGCTGATAACCCGATTGCGTGACATATCCGGATATTCAGCCATCACTTCTTCAAAAGTCGGCCCCACCAAAGGCAATTCCATGAGTTGGTCAATGGTAATGATCCCCGCACGCAGGCCATCATCTATGTCGTGATTGTTATAGGCAATATCGTCGGCCAGCGCCGCCACCTGCGCCTCTGGTCCGGCAAAAGTATGCGGCTCCAGCCATGCCCAGCCCTCATAGGCGGTAAACGCCCAGGGCAATCCCTTACGGTCCCCGGCTTTTTTACACAATGGGCCGTTATGCTTGACAACGCCCTCCAGGGTTTCCCAGGTGAGATTAAGGCCATCAAAAGCCGGATAGACATGCTCCATCTGTGTTACAATGCGTAACGTCTGGGCATTATGATCGAAGCCGTCATAGTTTTGCATGGCTTCATCCAGAACATCCTCGCCCGCATGGCCAAAGGGCGGGTGGCCCAGATCATGGGCCAGCGCCAATGTCTCGGCCAGATCCTCATCAAGCCCCAACACCCGGGTAATAGAGCGGGCGATTTGCGCCACTTCCAATGAATGGGTCAGGCGCGTACGGTAATAATCATCCGCGTGGGCAACAAAGACCTGGGTCTTGTGTTTCAGACGGCGAAATGCGGTGCAATGAATAACCCGATCACGGTCACGTTGAAATGTGGTACGCGTGGCGCTGGCTGCCTGAGGGTGCAACCGCCCCCGACTACGAGCCGGATTGGAGGCAAATATCGCCCGTGGCGGAATAGTAAAAATTTCTGTCATTGAACTTGTGTTACCTGACTTGCTTTGCAATCGATTAAGGTATCACCATATAACAACTATCGCTTATATTCCTACTCCCCGTATGGAGCAAAACCCATGACTAACCCAGACGTGCGTTTATCTGTTGCCGCCGCCAGGCGTATAAAGGCAATCATGACCGAACATAACCATGCTGCCTTGCGCGTTGCCGTAGTGGGTGGTGGGTGCTCCGGCTTTTCCTACACCTTTGATTTTGCTGACGCCCCTGATGAGGATGATCTGGTGATTGAGCGTGATGGGGCTACTGTGCTGGTAGACAAGATTTCACTGGATTTTCTCAGCGGTTCTGAAATTGATTATTCAGACGAGTTGATCGGTGCTGCCTTCAAGATCAACAACCCCAACGCCAAAAGCGGCTGCGGGTGTGGCACCAGTTTTTCTGTTTAAGGGCAATCAGTGAAATGCTGGACAGAATTACTTGGACAAGCCAGTAATGAAAATAAACTCTGCCTCATCCTGAGCTTGTCGAAGGATCGGAGTGAGACTGCATGGTTCGACAAGCTCACCATGAGGTAAGGGAACAGGCTCACCATGAGGTAAGGGAACAGGCTCACCATGAGGTAAGGGAACAGGCTCACCATGAGGTAAGGGGACAGGCTCACCATGAGGTAAGGGAACAGGCTCACCATGAGGTAAGGGGACAGGCTCACCATGAGGTAAGGGGACAGGCTCACCATGAGGTAAGGGAACGGTCTCCTTCTCAACAAACCTGCCGCTTGCAATTGACATTGCGGGTAAAACCGTTTCATTGGCGCGGCCTGTTTCAAGAGCTTGATTTCGAGAATAATTATGCACGCTTATCGCACTCATACCTGCGGCGAATTACGCCGCGAACACGTTGGCAAGACCGCCCGTCTGGCCGGTTGGCTACACCGCAAGCGCGACCATGGGGGGCTATTGTTCGTTGATTTGCGCGATAATTTTGGCGTAACGCAAATTGTGCTGTTGCCGGAAAACCCGCATTTTGCCACGCTGGAACGGATGCGCGTGGAAAGCGTTGTTTCGGTCACCGGTGACGTGGTGGCGCGCGATGACGAGACAGTGAATGAAAACCTGCCCACCGGTGCGGTAGAAATGCATGTAACGGAAATGGACGTGCTGTCCGAGGCCGCTGAACTGCCGCTGCCTGTGTTTGGCGAGCCGGAATACCCCGAAGATATACGCCTGGCCTATCGTTATCTGGATTTGCGCCGCGAAGGCTTGCACGCGAATATTTTGTTACGCTCGAAAATTATATCCTCCATCCGCCAGCGGATGATCGAACAGGACTTTACCGAGTTTCAAACACCTATTCTAACCGCATCTTCGCCCGAAGGCGCACGGGATTTTCTGGTGCCGTCACGAATACACCCGGGTGAATTTTATGCCCTGCCGCAAGCGCCGCAGCAGTTCAAACAACTCATCATGGTCTCGGGTTTCGACAAATATTTCCAAATCGCACCGTGTTTTCGTGATGAAGACAGCCGCGCTGATCGCAGCCCCGGCGAGTTCTATCAGCTTGATATGGAAATGAGTTTTTGCACGCAAGAAGACGTGTTCAACGCCATTGAGCCAGTCCTGCACGGTGTGTTCAAGGAGTTTGCTGGCGAGCGTCATGTGCCGGACGAGCCGTTTGCGCGCATCCCTTATGCCGAGGCCATGCTAAAATATGGCACCGACAAGCCTGACCTGCGTATTCCGTTTGAAATTTGCGATGTCTCTGACCTTGTCTCGCGTGAAGATGTAACCTTAGGCGTATTCAAGAAAATCGTGGAAGGCGGCGGCGTTGTTCGCGCCATTCCGGCACCAGATACCGGCGAACATGCCCGTAGTTTTTTCGATAAAATGGATGGCTGGGCAAAAAAAGAAATGCAGGCTCCCGGCCTTGGTTATATGCGCTTTGTCGAAGCAGAAGGACAGCTTAACGCAACGGGACCCATTGCAAAATTTTTCTCTGCTGAGGCCCTTGGCGCTATTGCGGAGCGTGCCGGGATCAAAGCCGGAGACGGACTTTTCTTCTCCGCCGGCAAGGCCGGTGATGCCATTAAACTGGCCGGTGCCGCGCGGGCTAAAATTGGCGCTGATCTGGGCCTTATTGAGGAAAACGTATTCCGTTTTTGCTGGATTGTTGATTTCCCCATGTTCGAGTGGAACGAAGATGAAAAGCGCGTTGATTTCTCGCATAATCCGTTCTCCATGCCGCAAGGCGCAATGGAGGCATTGCTGGAGAAGGACCCGCTGGAAATTCTGGCCTACCAATATGACATTGTTTGTAATGGTGTAGAGCTGTCATCAGGGGCCATCCGGAACCACCGTTCAGAAATTATGCTCAAGGCTTTTGAAATTGCGGGCTATGGGGCTGATGTGGTCGAAGACAAATTTGGCGGCATGTTAAACGCATTTCGCTATGGCGCACCGCCACACGGCGGAATTGCGCCGGGCATTGACCGCATTGTCATGCTGCTTGCGGGCGTTGAAAACATCCGCGAAGTGATCCTGTTCCCGATGAACCAGCAAGCGCAAGACCTGATGATGCAAGCGCCCAATACGGTCTCGGATGCACAGCTTAAAGAGCTGCATATTCGCGTTGTAGAGCCGCCAAAACCTAAAAACTAGGATCGCCTATTCCCTGCCCGCCAGTTCTTGTTCTTCGTGAGAAGACCGCAAGGCTGCCTGCGCCTTTGCCAGTGAGCGAACCGCAACATCCAGGGCCCGTTGCGCACGGCGGTTATTCAGTTCCAGGCCATCGAGCGCCCGTTGCGCCCGTGCCAGCGCCCGCTGTTCCTCACTGCGCACATCATCAAAATTTGGCCAGGAATATGTCTGGCCATCACGTTCAATGATGACTTTGGGATAATTACCGTCCGTTAAGGCCTCGGCCAGAGCAATGCGTGCCTTTTGCATAGCGTAACCGGATTCTCTTACGGCCTCCCTCGTGGCTTTATCCAGAGCGGCACGGTCTTCATCCGACATATCAAATGAAAAGGAATAATTGAACACAGATAAACCATTACGCGTTTGGGCATTGACCCATTCAGCTTCATCGCAGATAGGTAATGTCAAATTTTCAGGCAAGGCTGTCTCAGCATCGCCGCAAGCACCATCAAGCTGTTCCTGTCGCAGGCCTTTGACATGGGAAAGATCAGCACCGACCAACATGGCCTCCTCAAAATTGGCACCGCGCACATCAGCACGGCCAAATTCAGATTGTTTCAGATTTGCACCTTCAAAATCGGCATCGACCAGCTTTGCCCCATCAAGAACGGCCTTGAATAATCTGGTATTCTGCAAACTGCTATCTTTCAAATCCGCCCTTGAAAGATCGGCGTAACTTAAATTGCTGTTATCAAAAACAGCATCCTGCATTTTAGCGCCAACCATGCTTGAATGTGACAGGTTTGAACCAATCAATTCGGCATCGGCACCCTGAACTCCGTTAAGTACGGCGTATGACAAATTAATGCCCTGTGCCTCGATACCATCCAGCTTTGCACCTGTCATATCACAACGAGCAAAATTTGACCCCTCCAGCAGGGCCTCCGTTAGATCAGCCCTTTTAAATACGGCCTTGCCAAAATTAGCGCCGCTGATCCGGGCTTTTGTCAGGTTGGTTCCTGTGAAATTTGCCCTGGGAAAACTGGCCCCCTGCATCGCAACATCTGAAAGGTCTTTGCCAGAAAGATCGCAATCAGCACAAACCCCGCCGAAGCCAACATGACGCAAAAGATCTTCTGTGGCCGCACCTGGCGTATTGGTATTTGCCATAATGACAAGACCTAAGGAAACGGTGACAAAAAGGCGATTAAACATGATCGTTTTCTCAATGCTAAAAAGTATTCGGGTTAGTTTATGCGAAAATCGGACAAACCGCGACTTAAATTGCCGTAATTCTTGGGCAAGATTCTCGTAATTAAAAAATAATTGCTTAACTACGCTGGTAGTCTGGCAAGTGTGCTGTCATTGTAACAGGACGCTGGTAGGAGAATAACCTGATGCTGGACAAAGTCCTTGAGGCCGAGATTTTAGAAATTCTGACTAACCAAAGTTCGGTCCTTGGCGTGGAACTCGCCGAGGCATTAGGAAATCGTTATTTTGAAATCTGGCGTACCTGTCACAACAGTGGCAAAATCTACTCCACGCCTTTTGGCCATTATTATTTGCGAATCGATAAAAAAATTGAAGGATTAGCCCGCCTCAGCCCATCCATATTGCGTGATTTTCTGACATATACCCGCATTTCAACGTTAGCAAACTTCGAACAGGCTGTCGGTGATGCCGAAATTTCACGGCAGGAACATGTACGTATTTCAGATGAAAAACGTGACATTGCAAAACAGATTATTGACGAAATTTTATCACCAGAAATTCTTGAGCGAACAGGTGTTCTGATCGCCGGAGATGTTTGCCGTAACATGGCTCATCTCGTACCCCGACCAGAACGCACCACCGGCAAACTGGTAAGAGGTTCTGACATTGATTTGATATTTGTTATTGAACAGGATGACGGACTAAAGGCCGAGATTGAAGGCAAAATATCTGAAGCCAAAGCAATTTATTTACAGCACCCCGCTTTACGCGAAGAACTGGATTTTGTGGTTAATACTCTGGATCATTATCGTGAGGTTTCCAATTTTAAGGGCGCGCACAATATGATTTCCTGCAAGGCCGCGCTAGAGGGACAATATCTGGCTGGCTCCAAGTCAATGGTACAACAATCAACCGATATTTTGTTACGAGCCCAAATTCCGCGAAAAGTTATCAAGTTAACTGAAAAGGCATTTTCCGACCGCCTCCATGCAATGGAACGCCTGCGCAAGGACCCTGACGTAATAGGCTTGCCCCGCGAACGTCGCCTATTTTACTATTCTGATGAAATTTGGGAATTTATGTTAAGTGAATAAGTGTTGCCTTAGCCCCTGACCCCTAGACCCTGCCCCAGGTTTTCAGCCTTCCACGATCATGGCGGAGTTAGCGGCTCCATCTTGTGCCCTGATTGGCGCAGGCGCTTCTACATCTGCATGAATATAATTGTTCAGCATACGACGCACAGCGACTTCATCACTTAACCGACAGGCGGCGTCTAGTCCGTTCAGTGTTAGCGAAACCTGATTGCGGTCAATCTTGCCCCGGGCAAGGGCAACCTGATTGGAGAGTGTGGCCTCTGCTGTTTCACTAGGAGCAAGAAGGGCCTCGGATATTTTTTCCCCGGTACGAAGCTTGGTCACAACAATGGGGATATCGACATTTGGCCGCAATCCCTTGCTGGTAATCATCCGTCGGGCAATATCCGCAATAAGAACCCCCGGCCCCATATCATGAAAGAAAAGCCCTCCGCGACTATCATCATCGTTAATACCAATGTGAAGCGCCTCAAGAACAAGGGAAACAGCCTCACGCTCCGTCATGAAATAACGCTTGACCTCAGAGTGAGTAATCGTAACAGGCAGACGGCGCTCTATCTGATGAGCAAAAAGAGGCACCACTGAACCGGAAGAGCCAAATACATTCCCAAATCTAACAACGATATGACGTGTTGACGATTTGGAATCCATATCGCGTGCACGGCATAATTCTTCAGCAATTTTCTTGGTTGCACCCATCATGTTATGGGGGCGCACGGCCTTGTCAGTTGAAATCAGCACCATGGCTTGCGCACCAAATTCACAAGCAACATCGGATGTGTTGCGGGTACCCAGCACATTGGTTGCAGCCCCTTCAGCAGGGTTATCTTCCACCATACCAACATGTTTGAGTGCCGCTACGTGAAAAACAATTTCAGGGCGCTCATCCATAAAAACCTGGCGCAGTCTCGCCTTGTCGCGCACATCACCCAATACAACGCGGCGCTGAAGGTTGGCCTGCAATTCATCAAGCCTCCCGCGCAAGGTGTAAAGGCCATACTCATCATGATCAAAAGCAACAAGGGACGCCGGGGCAGAAGCCGCAACCGCACGCGATAATGCTGACCCTATTGTGCCCGCCGCGCCTGTTATTAAAACCCGCTTGCCGGCCAGATGTGCCCCTAAGGAGACTAACTCAATATCTTGTTCTTTGCGACCTAGAATTTCCTCGGGGTCATACGCTACACTAGAACTCACTCAATATTCCCCCATTATCCTCGGCATAGCCGGCACCCTAAACATTCCATCCCCGCCGTAAACAATGTATATAAAATTTGACCGTCAGTCCAGTATGAACGCCGGTATTAATACTAATTAACATTATTTCTTGCAAAAAGACAGAATTTTAAAACTCTTTGCTTCATTTAACGCGTTACGGTACATTTTTCCGTCGCAAAAATTGGAAAGACGTTCATTATGCCAGCATATACAGTAAAGCTGCCGTCCCGTTCGGGAGCCAGTGTGCGCCTGGGAAACAAACTCCCTTTGGCTTTCATAGCCGGGCCATGCGCGCTGGAAAGTCGCAACCATGCGCTAGACGTGGCCACAGCCTTAAAGGAGATCGCTGACAGGCTGAATATTCCCCTAATTTTTAAAACATCTTTTGACAAGGCAAACCGTACAAGTGCCGGGGCAGTGCGCGGCATAGGTATGGCAGCAGGGCTGCCAATTCTGGCTGAAATTCGCGAAACCCTGGATGTGCCAGTGCTGACCGATGTGCATTCACCCGAACAGTGCGCCCCGGTGGCCGAAGCCGTAGATATACTGCAAATACCTGCTTTTTTGTGTCGCCAGACAGACCTTTTATTGGCCGCCGCTGCTACCGGGCGGGTAATAAACATCAAAAAAGGCCAGTTTCTGGCACCGTGGGATATGGCTCATGTTGTGGAAAAAGTGCGCCAGGCTGGCAATGCCGATGTCATGATAACCGAACGTGGCGCCAGTTTTGGCTATAATACACTGGTGAGTGATATGCGGGCCTTGCCGGTGTTGGCCGCTACAGGTGCGCCTGTGGTATTTGACGCCACCCATTCCGTGCAACAACCGGGCGGTCTGGGCGGTGCCTCCGGTGGGCAAAGAGAATTTGTTCCGGTTCTGGCCCGCGCCGCTGTTGCTGTCGGCGTGGCGGCGGTCTTTATCGAAACCCACCCGGACCCGGACAACGCCCCCTCAGATGGCCCCAATATGGTGCCGCTAAATGAGTTTGAGGCGCTGGCAAGCGAACTGATGGAATTTGATAAACTGGCAAAACAAGGGGCAAAGAGGTAAACCTTGCGGGGATAAGTGTGCGCTGACACCATTTTACCAGTTGATTAACGTCATGCTTCATCCTTCGACAAGCTCAGGATGAGGTGTCTTGTCTTGATATACACCTCACCCTGAGCTTGTCGAAGGGGAGATAAAAAGTCCAAATATACACCTCACCCTGAGCTTGTCGAAGGGGAGCTGCCTTGTCTTGATACACACCTCACCCTGAGCTTGTCGAAGGGGAGCTGCCTTGTCTTGATATACACCTCACCCTGAGCTTGTCGAAGGGGAGCTGCCTTGTCTTGATATACACCTCACCCTGAGCTTGTCGAAGGGGAGATGCCTTGTCTTGATATACACCTCACCCTGAGCTTGTCGAAGGGGAGGTGCCTTGTCTTGATACACACCTCACCCTGAGCTTGTCGAAGGGGAGCTGCCTTGTCTTGATATACACCTCACCCTGAGCTTGTCGAAGGGGAGGGGCAAAACCCAACGCAGCCTCGAACAGTAAAGGCCTCACAGATCAATATTCACACTGTCAAAGAGCCGTGCGGGTTGGCAATATGCCATTCCGCACAGCTTGATTATGCGCCCGCCAGACAGGCCGGGGATAAGTGCGCCAAACCCAAGAGACACCGAGGGGCAATAAGGGACAAATGAGGGTAAATCAGCGTGGTTTTATGCGGCGTATGGCAGACGCAAGGGACGCTTGAGGGACAGCAACTGTCCCTTGGAATGACACCCATAACTTCATCCTCATTCGTCATGCCGGGCTTGATCCGGCATGACACCAGCATTGATGTTCCCGATCTAGTGAGAAAAGTTGGAGGGGTGAGGGCGTGCCAACCGAAAACAGTAATTAAGTGTATTTGGTAAACTGTCGCCGTAATCCAAAATCTGACAATTAATGGCTCGGTAGGGGTTAATCTTTGAGGGTTCGTTTCGCTGCCGGGCGGCGTTTTTTACCGCGTGCGACTTCAGTTGCGAGCGCATCCATCTTCGGCTCCCAATAACCACGAAAGCGCTCCAGCCAGGCGTCGATTTCGAGCAGGGGTTTAATCGAAATTTTATAGTAGCGCCGCGCGCCCTCCGCCCGCACACCTGCAAATCCGGCTTCTCTCAACACCCTTAAATGTTGAGAGACCGCCGCTTGTGTTATACCAAATTCATCTTGAATGATTTTGACGATTTCGCCGGACGTATGCTCTCCGTCTGCAAGCACCTCGACTATGCGCCGGCGCACCGGGTCGCCCACTACATCAAAGGCATGCATTAGCTAGCCTCAGTTTCGCCGGTATAAAAAGCCGCGGTACGCGAAGCGGATGCGAGGGATTTTTTTGGATCTTCGCCGCCGCTGATTGCGGCCTCGCCCCACTTTTTGCTGCTTCCCCGCACGAAGGATTTCCCCTCGGCGCTTGCTAGGAAGGCTTCCTCGTCCAGTTTGTCCGCCTCGGCGTCGACAAGATAGAGCGCCAAGCCCAATAGGCCAAGCTCCCACCCGATGCCGACAGCCCCAGGGCCGAACCTCTCCCAATGCGGCGACACTTTCGCCGTATGCGTCACCGTAAGGCGGGTCACTTTTTGACTTTCCGCCTTGAGCTTGACATCCACCCAGCTTACATCGCCCCCGGACTTCCACGTGAGCGAAAACATGTGCGGCGGTTCGCATTGGACGATCTTGCCGTCCGCATTGTTTTCCACCTGGTAATGCCCGCCAATGTGCAGATCGCCCGCCACGGGGGCGAACCAGCGGGGCAAGCGTTCCTTATTCGTCACCGCATCCCATAAATCGTCGACTGTTGTCTCATAAATGCGGCTCAAGGTCACCGCGCGTGCCGGCGCGCCGTCCCTTTCCAGCGAAACAACCCGACGTTCAACGGCCCCAAGATGGCGTTCGATATCATTCAGCATGACTGCCTCCATATAAGTTTGAAGTTATATAAGCGAAGATTTATATATTAGCAACCGATAAAATTTCATATTTGAAGTGAGGGCCGGGGTGACGGCTAACTGTGAATGAGTTCAACCCTAATGCTTTTTTCGCCCATAATCCGGTTTGAGCAAGCCATAAAACAGACAATCGGTGAATTTACCGTCTTCCATCCGGTGGGCTTGGCGGTGACGGCCATCCGGTGTGAAACCAAGGCTGGGCAGCAGTTTTTGCTTGGCTTCGTCTATGGCATAAATCTCCGCCCAGATGCGGTGCAAGCCCAGTGTTTCAAAACCATAATGTAGAAGAAGTTCCCCGGTTTCCGGGGCGTATTTATCATCAATATAAAGATCATCGGCACCGATATAGAGAGAAAAGTCGGCGCTGGAATTGTGCGGGTCAATATAACACAAACCGCAAGCCCCCAGAAGGCGCTCATCTTTGCGCGCGGTAATGGCAAACATACGCACGCGCTCATCACCAAGCACGATATTATCGTACCAGTTTTGCTGCATGGCTGGTGTAATATCGCGGTATTCACGAAAATACTGGCGGTAGTCGGGGCGGTTCCGCCAAAGCCGCAAAGGCTCAAGGTCGCCGGGTTTAATAGCCCGCAAAACAACGTGCTTCCCGCTCAGGGTTGGCACACTCATCCCAGCATTTCCCATGTCAGTGCCTCGCCTTTGTTCAAGCCTTGGTTCAGCGGCAAGCCCACGACCATGTCGTCCTCATAAGGCTCCACCGCGCCTTCCGGGCATGGGCGCAATGCTACCAAATCTTCTGCAGCAAGCACTGTGCCTGCTGCCAGATCGCGCCGTGCGCGCAAAGAGCGGCGCTGCACCACGCTGGCATCCAGCTCGTTCAGTTCCACGCGTTTGACCCCATCGCCAAGCGCCAGTTCCAGTTCGCGGGACCGGTCAACCATCTCGCGCCAGCTTTGCGGGTTCATGGAAAACCCGTGATCAGGGCCATCGCGGGTATTGTCATCTGTAAAGTGTTTTTCCACCGCCCGCGCGCCCAGAGTGATCGCCCCCAGCACCGTCGCATGGCCGGGCGTGTGATCGGACAGCCCCAGCACCAGCCCCGGAAACTTCACGGCAAAACTGCGCAGAACATTAAGATTAACATGGGCAAAGTTCTCCTGCGCCCCGGTATAATTGGTATTGCACTGCATCAGGCACAGCTTGGGTGTATGGGCAAGCACAGCCTCAACGGCGCGCTCCACATCTTCCATAGTGCTGGCCCCTGTGGCCAGAAACACCGGCTTTTGCCGCGCCGCCACGGCCCCGATAAATTGCGGCCAGCCCATATCCCCCGAGCCAATTTTCCACGCATCAACTACCGGGTCCATCAGCTCCAGCGCCGCCAGATCGTAAGGCGTGGTCATATAATCGATACCAGCGTCCTTGCAGGCCTTGACCAGTGTATCAGTCCAGTCACGGGGTGTTTGGTATTTTTCAAAAATTTCAAAGACAGACTGCTTCCACCCCGCCTGATGGGCGCTTTGGCTACCCATTTTCCGAAACCCCTCATCAGAGACAATATCCTTTGCCAAAAAGTGCTGGAACTTGGCGCAATCGGCCCCGGCTTTGGCGGCCAGATGGATAAGGTCAACCGCGCGATCCCGCTCCCCATCATGAGAAGAGGCAATATCGGCAATGAAATAGGTGGGTTGATCCAGCGCAATGGTGCGCTCGCCAATATTAATTTGCGTTGTCCATCTCATGAATTTTGTCTCCATTGCGCGATGAGTGCCGTACAAACCTCTTCGCGCCCCGGCAAGGCCCGACCCAAAAGCGTCTCGGCCTTGCGCACATCCAGCCCCAAAGAGCGGGCACGGCGTGGTTTTAGTGTCTCCACTGATCCGGTTTGCGCCCAATCAAGGGTAATATCTGCGGCGTTAGCAAGAGCGTGAATAAACTGTTTTTTTGAGGAAATTTCGCCGCTGGCCACATTTAAAAGCCCACAGGTCTTAAGCGCCACCAAATCAAATAATGCCTCTGCAAAAGCAGGCGCATCAATGGTCGAGCCATAAAAATCATCAAACAATGTCAGTGGTTTATGATTGCTCAACACATCCATCGCCCAATGGGCAAAGCCGCGCCCGTCCGGGTGAAACCCGGCAAGTGATGTGCGCACTACCAAGGCCAGGGGGGCCGACAGGGCAAACCCTTCGGCGGCGTATTTGCTACGCGCATATTCATTGCACAGCGTGACACCTGCATCCTCATCATGCTTGGCATCACCATCGCCGTCAAAAAGCTGATCGGTGGAGATGTGCACCAAAGGTTTGTCATAGGTCTGGCTCCAATGGGCCAGCAAAATCGAGGGCCGCGCATTAATGAGGTGCGCCGCCGCCGGGTCAGTTTCACACGCGGCAATATTGACATTCGCCGCCGCATTGATCACCAGATCTGGTGCGGTTTTCTCTAACAGAGCGTTGAGGCTGTCCTCTTTACGAATATCAACATCGTAATCCGCACCGGATCGTGCCGCGCCAATAACTTCAAATCCGCGACGTCTGGCATTGGTACATAATACCCGGCCCAAAAGGCCAGTGCTGCCCAGAATCAGAACGCGCATAAGGCACTCTGCCCTTCAGGCGGCATAATCAAGCGCCATTGGTGCTGTTTGCAGGGGAGCGCAGATTTCATCATTCAACCGCGCCTCTTCAATAACATCGGCATTGATGGCAACAAGGTCAGGGCGACGCAGGCACAGGGCGGCAAATTGTGCGGCGCTGGCATACTCTGCACCGTCACCAAAAGCCTCGACAAGGCGGCGAAAAAATTCCAAATCCGAGGCATGATCCAGCGTCCAGCGTAACCGCTCAAGCCCACCACCGGGACCACGCAGGCACGCTTTGCTCAATCGCCTGTGCCGCCGCAACCAGGGTGTGACATGTTCGCGCTCATAAGGGTCTTTGGCACATCGTTCTGCCTCAAACAGAAGCGCCGCCGGAAACGCATCACAATCCAGCCCATGAGGAAAACGCGGCGGCATGTTATTACAGGCGTAATCCACATCAGAGCCCGTAAGTAGCGCCAGCACCTGCGCGCAAATGGCCGGATCAATAAACGGGCAGTCCGACGTTACCCGCATTACCGTTTGTGCCTCCACTTCCCGGGCCGCCTTGGCATAACGCGCCAGCACATCGCTCTCGGAACCACGGGTAACAAAATAGCCAGCATCCAGGGCCACTTCAGCCACGCTGTCATCTGTGCGCCCCCCTGGCACCGCACAGACCACCACATCAACACCAGCGATTTCCTGGCACCGGTCAAGACACCATAAAAGGGCAGGTTTACCGTCAATTTGCTCCAGGGTTTTTCCCGGCAAACGCGAAGAGCCCCAACGGGCCTGAACAATAACGGCGCAAGTCATAATCGCATTGTGACGACGGGCAGCTAACGTCTGGTTAACCATAAAGTAGGAACCTGTCTTTTGTATCACAAAGAAAGAATCGTCATGGCACAACCAGCCCTAAAACCCGCATCCCCTGTTCAAACAACGGCCATCCACCGTGACTTTTGCAATCCACGCATCAATCTGGATGGCAAAGTTGTCATGATAACCGGGGGTACTGGTTCATTTGGCAAGCAAATCACCCGCACCATTTGTGATGAGTTCAAGCCATCCAAGCTGATTATTTTTTCTCGAGACGAATTAAAACAGTATGAAATGGCGCAAGTGTTTAACCCTGATGAGCACACGTATATGCGTTATTTTATTGGCGACGTGCGCGATCAATCCAGGCTTGAACAAGCCATGCGGGGCGTTGATGTGGTTATCCACGCCGCTGCGCTAAAACATGTCCCGATTGCCGAATACAATCCATTTGAATGTATAAAAACCAATGTTATGGGTGCAGAAAATGTGGTGCGCGCCGCCATTGCTGCCGGGGTTAGCAAGGTCTGCGCACTGTCCACAGACAAGGCCGCCAGCCCGATCAATCTTTATGGTGCATCCAAGCTGGCTTCTGACAAAATTTTTGCTGCCGCCAGCGCCATGGGCGGTAATGATGGCCCGGTCTTTTCTATTGTACGCTACGGCAATGTGGTTGGTTCCCGAGGCTCTGTTGCCCCTTTTTTCAAAAAACTGGTCGATGAAGGTGCCCAGGATTTACCGATCACCGACCCGCGTATGACACGGTTCTGGATTACGTTGCCGCAAGCTGTAAATTTTGTACTTTCCTCGCTGTCAATGGCACGGGGAGGCGAGGTTTTTGTGCCAAAAATCCCATCAATGAGCACGGTTGAGATGGCCAACTCTATTGCACCAGGTCTTGCTCATCGCATTATTGGCATCCGTCCGGGCGAGAAACTACACGAAACCATGGTGCCTCTTGATGACGCGCATTCCACGCTGGAACTGGAAGATCGCTATGTTATTTTACCCAGCCACAACAACACTCACCGGCAAAGTTATCTGGACACAAATGCAAAAGCCGTAGCCTCTGACTTTTCCTATGTTTCAAATACCAATCCAGAACATTTGAATGCGCGCGGATTACAAAATTTGCTTAAACTTATGTTTGCCGGTTAAGGCATTTCTCTGGTGATGGTGAAGGCACCACGTAAATCGCCAGGTTCAAAATCCACCGCCCTGTCTTCGGGGTATTGTTGTGCCAGAATTTCACGAACGGATGGGGATATAGTACTGCCGTGACAAGCCAGACAGGGTTTACCCACCGGGATAGCTTTCATATAACGGAACGTCCTCCCCTCCCCTTTTTTGGCAATAAATTCAAACCGTTCCAGTTCCTTTGGGCTTACCCCTTTTGCCATTGCTGCCTTAAAGCCTGTTAGCACACTACGCTCCCACTCATCTGGTGTATTGGCCGGATTACGGAGTTTCAGCGCCGTGCGCCCAATTTGCATATCATCGGTTGCGTATAGCGCAGAAGTTTCCGGAGCAATGTGTTGACATACACCAATAGCCCCCTCGGGACCGCCTGCATTTATGGCGCTGATCAATTGTTGTTTAAGGGTTTTTGAAAAATCCTGACTAGCTGTGCGGGCTATGTCTGCCTGTTGGCGTAAACTTGCCTGTTCAGCAGCATTACCAATTGCCAAAAGTGCAAACCCGGCAAGAACCAAAACAACCATGATGATAACAGTACGCATGCACTCATCCCCCAAAAAGGGAAGTGTAAAACAATGTCAGTAAAAAGATAGCCGACGACTAAACGCCGATTTGTCCGGAGCCTAGTTCTGGAACAGTGACAAAATTATCTGGGGCCGCGAATTGGCAATGCCCAGCGCCTGCACCCCTAATTGTTGTTGTACCTGCAAGGCTTGCAACTTGGCGCTTTCCACCGCCAGATCAGCATCAACAAGGTTGCCCACACCAACATTAAGCGAGTCTGTCAGTTTGTTGACAAATATACTGTGCGCTTCAATTTTTTTGATGTCCGAACCCAGATTTGCAAGGGCCTGATTAACATTGTCCAGTGACGTTTTAACAGCGGTTACAGCGGCATTGGCCAGTGTTACCGTTCCCAGGCTGGCCGTGGCAGCCAGTGTTATAATTGTTCCCCCAAAAGACAGGTTCTGGGTTTTTAGCGTCAAGACACTCGTTCCATCTGCATCGGCAAGAAACCCGATACCAGGTGAGTTTGAGTTATCGAGAATATTAGCACCATCAAAAGCAGCATTGTTCAGGATAGTACTGATCTGTGAAATGATGGCCTTGAAGTCAGCATCAAAAGCCTTGCGAGAAAATGTATCGATTGAAGTATCAATGGCTGCTGTCGCCTTTGTTCGCAATTCGATAAGCAGATCGGAAATGGATTCGCCCGCAGCTAATGCCACATTGCCGATTGATGCGGCCCGGTCCAGCGAGGTGCTGACAGCATCATAAGCTCCAATATCTGATCGCAATCCTTGCGCAACGGCAAAAATTGCTGCGTTGTCCTTGGCACCGGCCACCTTCAACCCGGTATTAATTCGTGACTGAACGTTATCCAGCGAAGAATTTGTCTTATTCAGTTGTTGAAGAGCCGCAAGGGCTGAGGAATTAGTATGGACGCTGACTGTCATGATAGGCTCCGACTCGTAAGTTTTCACTCATAGGGCAGCATTATCCGCCCCCCTGACACATAGACAGAGCAACACTCGTGCCAAAATTATGAACACGAATAATTTGTTTAATTTCAAAGATTTACACAGTTGATATTTTTTTTGGTCGGCAAGATTAACCATAACATCCAGACCTGACCTGCCGGTCGGCGGCTTTTGCCGGGTGCCATTTTAGCGGCAAGAGTATCAGGCCTGTCAGGCCTCGGTATCAATGATCATGCCTTCGGCAGCACGTGAGGCTGCGATAACGCGCAAAATTTCTTCACGAGGGAATTGCTGAATAACCTCACCTGTATTACCGTCTATACTTTTATAGATATATCCGCCTGAAACTTCATTTTTTTCAATAACCAGACGTACATTAGCAGCGACCTGCACAGGCTCACTTTCAATCCTGGTTGAAGCGACGTCAGATACGGAAGTGTTTGTATCTACAGTAGCGTCCTGAACTTCTTTTTTGGGCGATTCCGTGGCTGTACCGCCACCACTACCAACTTTGGTTGAAGGCGGTACAAGAAACGGAAATTTTCGTATCTCGTTTGCCATTTTTCCTAAACCGTCTTTTCGGCCTCCTCGATGGGCCTGGCCACCGCGTCTTCTGCGCGTTTAGACCAGGCCGTTCGAAGGAAGTGTTGACGAAAGCGGACCCCATGCTTTCGCCAACATCCCTATCGTTTAGACTATCGGAAGAATCCGAGAATCGTTTGTGGTGCCTGGTTGGCGATTGAAAGCGCCTGTACGCCAAGCTGTTGCTTGACCTGCAAGGCTTGCAAGTTCGCACTTTCCTTGGCCAGATCTGCATCGACAAGGTTGCCAATACTGGCGGTCAGGGCATCAGACAGTTTCGTTACGAATCCTGACTGAATTTCCAAAGCCTTTGACTTGGTACCCAAACGCGCCAATGAAGCATTGATATTAGTGATCGAAGCTTCAATTTTGGCCAGATTTGTCGAGGCAAGAGTTTGCGTTGAAACATCATCTGCCGCAGCTAGAGTAACAATGGCTCCACCCAGTTGCAGGGCTTCATCCAAAACCGTAATTACGGATGAACCTGAAGCATTTGCCAAAGCTGCGATAGAAGCAGTTGTATTGTTAATCAGGTTTGTACCATTAAACGTAGCGTTGGTAACAATAGTTGTGATCTGATCGCGTAGCGCCTTAAAGTCTTCGTTAATCGCGGTACGAGATGCAGCATCAAGGGACGTATCTTTTGCTGCCAAAGCCTTTTCTTTCAAATCAATCAACAGATCAGAAATCGCCAGACCGGCAGCAGACGCAACATCCACAGCAGAACCAACACGGCTCAGAGACTCTTTAACAACATCAAAAGCACGAACATCGCCACGCAATTTTTGCGCGATGGCAAATACACCGCCATTGTCTTTTGCACTGGCAACCTTCAAACCCGTACTAATACGGTTTTGAACTGTTTCCAAAGCACTAGAAGTTCTATTGAGGTTTTGTAGGGCGACAAGCGCGCCCGCATTAGTATTTACAGAAGCCATTTCTTGGTTCCTTTCCATTCTGGCTATTCACGCCGCGCATTTTGCGCAGCCGGGGTCTTTGACCCGTCGGAGCACTTGCAAGGCACGCGCCAGTTGAAAATCTATTGAGGAGGTTTTTGCCTAGTAATCAGGAAAATCAAGAGCTTACCGCCAAAAAACAAGAACTTGCGCCATATTGGCACGGCAAAAAATGCCGGGATATGCGATTTTTGGCCGGTATTTCTTGCCGGGTCGGAATAAACGCACCAGAGTTATGGTAAATAAAATGCAAAAAAATGGGGCCGCGTAGAAACGCGACCCCAGAAATTGAGTGACCTTACTGGAAGAAAGCCAGTATTGTCTGTGGTGCCTGGTTGGCGATTGAAAGCGCCTGTACGCCAAGCTGTTGCTTGACCTGCAAGGCTTGCAAGTTCGCACTTTCCTTGGCTAGATCAGCATCGACAAGATTGCCAATACTGGCTGTCAGGGCATCAGACAGTTTGGTGGTGAAACTCGTATGAATTTCAAGCGCTTTTGACTTGGTGCCAAGTCGTGCCAATGAGGAATTAACATTCGTCAATGACGCATTGACGGCGGCCAAAGCCGTTGCCGCTGCCGCTGAAGTGTTAATCACTTCTGCCGCACCAACTGTAACAACGGCACCACCCAGTGACAGATCTTCATCCAGGACGGTAATGACCGCTGAACCAGCAGCATTTGCCAGTGCCGTAACGGAATTAGTACTACCATTAATCAGGTTTTTCCCGTTAAAACTGGCATTTGCCACTATAGTCTTGATCTGGTCTCGCAATGCTACGAAGTCTTCGTTTAATGCAGTACGAGACTGCGCATCCAGTGACGTATCCGTCGCTGCAAGCGCCTTTTCTTTCAAATCAATCAGCAAATCTGAAATTGCCTGCCCAGCGGCCGAAGCCACATCAACAAGCGATTGCACCCGATTCAACGACTGATCCACAACACCCAAGCTTCGCACATCTCCGCGCAATTTTTGAGCAATAGCGAACACGCCGCCGTTATCCTTGGCAGATGCTACTTTCAAACCTGTACTAATACGATTTTGCACGCTTTCTAACTGCCTACTGGTCACATTCAAGTTTTGCAGGGCAACAAGCGCACCTGCATTGGTATTGACTGATATAGCCATTTTGGGGTCCTTCCATTCTGTAAGGGGAACGGCCATTTTGGCCGATAGACATTCTTGTCCATCAGATACTTCGCAATGAACATGCCGAACCAGCCATCAAAAGTAACAATGTATGGCTTTGTATTTATTGATGTTTTTAAAAGACAATCAGTATTCGCTTTGAACCAATATCAAAACCGGCATATTTGACCAGGCACAAACTGTCATACCGGCAAATACTGCTTATAAAATTGTTAGAAATATACGATGCAAACTTGCGATTCAGCCTGTGGCCGGAACCATGCCCGCTGGCGGGGCATTGTTATGGGTTGGCGCTGCCGCCGGTGCCAATCCCTGCATAACGGTGCGGTTAATATCAATCAGAGGGTCAATCTCTACGCCGTCACGAATAACCTGAGTTGAATAATTTTCGACAAAAATAGACAGAGAAATAATACCGGCACGCAGGGAATCATTAAGGCCATTGCGGTCATCAGCACAATCCTGTGCCAGTGCCGCCCAAACACGTTTATTCCAGTCTATGACCGAAGCCAAGGCACCCAGATTACTCCGGTCGTACCCCTTAACTTCTACCAATGCCCGAACAACCATCCCGAATAAACGATATTCAGTGTCTCGTGGATCTTCAGCCCGTGCGGACGCCTGCTGGTAAGCCGTCAGTGACATGCGCCAACCTTCCCTCTTCGTATTCCATGAGCTTACGGCACTTATTGAGTGCCTTATAATACTCACCCGCCATTACATCCCGACTGATGGCAACGCATTGCGTCAGCATTTCAGGATTGCGCACTGCGCTCATAAAATCACTCATGCGCAATACAAATTCATCGTAATTTTTGTCACTTTGTTCTGCATCAAGATACATCAACATAACCGGAAAATAGACCCGCCTCGCCGGTGTGTTGGCTTCACTTTCCTGCATAATATCTTTTTCGCGCAAGATAGCCGCATGGTTTTGCAAAACCAGATTGGATCGCCGATCACCGTTCTCCAGAACGGCACCATTAAGCACAAAACGCTCTCCAGGCTTTAGTGATAATTTTAGAGGCATATTCCCCGCTCCAATCCATTCCCTTCACGCAATACATTTGCCAGAAGAGACATTCTGGTGAAAACATCTATGCAAATGGTAAAACAGATTGGTTAACGAAGCCCTGCGATTCAATCGCAACAGGCTTCTAATGTTAGCACCACATTAATCGATACACCCCATCCTTTGTACTCCCGACCCAGTCAGAGAAGGTGTTCCCCGTGTCGATTGCATTACAGTCCATACTTGCTGAAAGCCCCCAACAACAAGAACGAGAGGCGAAAGGTTCTGTTGGCGGTGCACGATTACCCGACTTGGCAAAAGCAGGAGGTACAAAGGCAAATAAAAAAATAATACCGATTTTACGCCGGGCTAAGAAATCAATCGATGCTACTGACTATGCCGCTGCTGCCAAACTGACGATGCGTGCGCTGGATATTGACGAAGACAATGCTGCGGCCAACCACATTATGGCGATTGCCCTGGAAAAGCTGGGACATTTATCAAAGGCACTGGATTTTTATGAACGCGCCTGGCGGCTAAACCCCAGTGATGGTGAGGTGTATCAAAACATAGCCCTGGTTGCCTGGAAACTGGACATGTTGCCTGCAGCCAGAAAATTTTTACAATTATTTCTCGATTTACAACCAAATGATCCCAATGGTGTGATCAATCTGGGTGGTGTATTGCGGGATTTGGGCGAATTTGATGAGGCCATAGAACTGATCCGCGCGGCCATATACACGCATCAGGACTACACGATGCTATGGAATGCGCTGGCGACGGTCATGCTGGAATCCGGTGAACCTGAGCAGGCCCTTACCTTTTACGATGAAGCCTTGCGTCTTGACCCCAAAAGCGCCCGCGTCTGGCATAATATAGCCTATGCGGCTGGGTTGGGCGGTGATCGCCCCCGTGCCGCCGAAGCGGGTGAAAAAGCCTTGTCTTTGACCACAGATCCGGAAGACCGGGTCACCATAGAGCACGGGCTTGCCCATACCTATCTGGCACTGGGGCGACTGAAAGAAGGTTGGAAAGCTTATATTTCCCGCTTCAACCCCATTGCTGCTTCAAATGTAATCGACGCCATCGAAGCCCCTCGCTGGGATGGCGCAGAGGATATAACGGGCAAGCGCGTCCTGCTTATGGGCGAGCAGGGATTGGGCGATGAAGTACTTTATATGAACGCCGCCCAGGATTTAATCGACACTGTAGGCCCAAAAGGCAGAGTTGATTTTGCCGTGGAACGGCGCCTTATGCCCATGGTACAGCGTACTTTTGCACCTAAAACTCTGGTCCGGCATATAACAGTCGACAATGAAGGGCGGAAAATCCGTGCCATCCCTGACATCAAGGACTGGGGCCAATATGATTTTTACATTCCCATGGGTAACGCAGTTTCGGCACACCGCAGTACATTAGACGACTTTCCAAGCCATCACGGTTATCTCATCCCCGACCCGCAAAAGGTCAAAACCATGGCAGATGCCGTTGCCGCCCTTCCCGCTGGGCCAAAGATTGGCCTGTGCTGGAAATCCATGCTGATGAATGTTAGCCGGTCAAAATATTTCAGTCCGTTTGATGCCTGGAAACCGGTACTGGAAACGCCGGGCGCTGTATTTGTCAGCATGCAATATGGCGACTGCGAAGAGGAAATTACCCAGGCCCAAAAAGAGCTGGGCGTAACCATCCATGAAATTCCGGGGCTAGACCTCAAAGATGACCTTGATGGCGTTGCCGCCGCTGGTTTGGCAATTGACCTGACTATCGGTCCAATGAATGCCTCAACCAACCTTGCTGCGGCCCACGGCGGATTGGTGTGGTTTCTGGCCAGCGCTGATCACTGGCCTTTGCACGGTACTCATGGAATCCCCTGGTATCCTACGGCGCAGGTTTTTTCACCAAAGCAATTTGGTGCCTGGGATGAGACCATGGTGCGGGTTGCCAGCGCACTGGCACAACAGATCAAATGCAGCAAAGCCGCCTGAATATCTGATTGAGGGTAATTTCTGCTTGCGGGGCAGAACCTGTACCGTTACCTAATTCCCTAGAAAAAAGGGAAAAGCCATGCGTTTTGAAGGTACAGAAAACTACGTTTCCACTGACGATTTATCCATTGCAGTCAATGCCGCCATCACCCTGGAACGGCCCTTGCTGATCAAGGGCGAGCCGGGCACCGGCAAAACCATGCTGGCCATTGAAGTTGCCAAAGCCTTGGATGCACCGCTTATTGAATGGCACGTCAAATCCACCACCAAGGCACAGCAAGGGCTTTATGAATATGACGCCGTGGCCCGGCTGCGCGATAGCCAACTTGGCGACCCACGTGTTGAGGACGTTAAAAACTATATTCGCAAGGGTAAATTGTGGGAGGCGTTTACCTCAAAAACGCGCCCTGTCCTGCTGATTGATGAAGTTGATAAGGCCGACATCGAGTTTCCCAACGATCTGTTGCAGGAACTCGACCGTATGGAGTTTCATGTTTATGAAACCGGCGAAATTATCAGCGCCAAAACGCGCCCTGTCATCATTATCACCTCGAACAATGAAAAAGAACTGCCCGACGCCTTTTTGCGCCGCTGCTTCTTCCACTTCATTCGTTTTCCTGATGACGACACCATGCAGGCCATTGTTGATGTGCATTTCCCCGGCATCAAAAAACGCCTTGTCGCCGAAGCTCTGAAAATATTTTATGACATCCGCAAGGCACCCGGCCTGAAGAAAAAACCCTCCACATCGGAACTCCTGGACTGGCTGAAACTGCTCATGGCCGAAGACATCGACGCCATGACGCTGCGCGAACGTGACCCACGTAAACTCATCCCGCCACTGCACGGCGCACTCCTGAAAAACGAACAGGATGTACAATTGTTTGAACGCCTGGCGTTTATGGCGCAGCGCGAGGGGTAGTAAATGTCCTTCGGTCCCTGGCAGTTTGGCACGACCGAAGTGATAGCGTTATTGCAGACCGGAACAGTCCTGCTCGTAGCTTGGTGGGCCAAGGAAACTGCCGAACTCTGGATCAAAAAAAGAGCGACCTTACGTAAAGCGGAGGTCGCTGAAAAATGCCTTGAGTTGATATACGAGGCGGATGATGTTTTCAAGAATATCCGGTATGTAGGCGCACCTATTTCCGTTGAAAATTTGAGCCTTACAGGCAATAAAAAAATGAAGCCGAATATAAACGCGGTTTAGAGCGCATAGTGCGCCATGAGGCGTTTTTCGAGAAAGTAACAGCGCACCTTCCTATTACCAAAGCCCTTCTGGGGGATGAAGTTCATAAGGTATTTGTAGAAATATTATGGATACGTAACGAGATAGTTTCTGCTTTAGAAGAGCGTTACAACCGTGCTGATGAGTACGAAAGGGAGAATAATTTAACTGAAATTCGCGAACGTGGAAACGCTCTCAGGCGCATCATTCAAGGTATTTCTGATGATAAAGATGAATTTTACCAGAAATACAAAACAGCATTAAAAGCACTTGAAGACAAACTGCTACCCATGATTAGTTCTGCATAAAAAACAATCCATCCCTCGAGGGCGCTTCGCGCCACCTCAGGATGAGGCGTTAAAGTTAAAAGCAATAGCAGAGGGCTAAAAAGCAAGGTTATAAAAAACACCTCATCCTGAGGTGCGAGGCGAAGCCGAGCCTCGAAGGATCGTCAAAGGAAAACACTCCATGACCGCATGGGCTTATATGCTGCGATGTTCAGATGGGTCATATTATGTCGGCTCGCATCGCGGCGAATACGTTGAACAAAGAGTAAGGGAGCATCAATCCGGTTTTGGAGGCGGTTATACCAAGCACAGACTCCCGGTGGAACTGATCTGGTGCCAGCATTTTGAACGCATTACCGACGCAATCGCCGCAGAACGCCAAATCAAGGGCTGGAGCCGAAAGAAAAAAGAAGCATTGATACATAAGGACTGGGACGGCATTAAAATGCTTTCCAAAAGGCGGGGCGGGAAACAAAGGACATAAATTTTCAGAAGCACCCTTCGAGTCTCGGCCCAAAAAACGGGCCTTCGCATCTCAGGGTGAAGAGGGTATGACTATGAGGGTTCTCACATCATGCCTTTTTACAAAACCATAGAAGAGCAAAATACAAAGGAGGTCAGACATGCCGATTGAAAGCGCTAAGATATTATTATTCAGCGGCGGTGCAGCCATTTTGTTTTCTTCCCTTATCGGGTTTCTCATGCTCATCCCGCTGCAAGCCCATGAGAATAAATCCACCAGCCGTATAAACCTCAAACATATTGGCGCTGCACATCTGGACTGGATTATGCTGGGCCTGATGCAGGGGCTGGCTGGCGGCCTGATCTTGCTGTTTGAGTTAGCACCGCCTTTGTGGATTGTGTTCCTCATGGTCTTTGGCGGGTGGGCTAATCCATTGCCTTATGTATTTCGGGCGTTTGGCATTAATGCCTTTCGGTTTTCCGGCGGAGCGGTTCAGCGCCTGGCTGCCGCACTTGGCGGCCTTTCCAGCCTGTCGATTGTAACGGCATGGCTCGTATTGTTGTATTGTGCCGTACAAAACTGGTAGAAGCAGTGAATGAAAAGGACTACAAATTTTCGCGGGACAACATGGAGGCTAAATGCTTATTAAGCGCTTTATGATGACTTTGAGTGTGGGCTTTGTTGCTTTAGTTCATACCAGTAACGCATGGGCTTATTGTAACGAACCCAGAATGCCGGAACATGAGCCTTATCCGCCTTCACCGTCTAACAAACCTGATGCGCCACAATGCCTGTCAGATATTAAACTTACAGGCAAACATAATTGCACCCAATGGGAAATGGATCAGTACATTTCAGAAATTTACGAATACATCCGCCTGTTACAAAAATACAGGAAAAAGGCAGAGCGGTTTGAAGACGCCGCCCGGCAATTTAAATATGAGGTAGATGACTACATTGCCTGCGAAGCTCTTGAGACAAATAGTGATTTTCAGTAATCCACAATAAGCGGTTATTCTACCTCGTCGACCACAGATATGGTCCCGCTTTCCGCCAGGGCCGCCATCTCCCATTCCAGATAATGTTCATCGGCCAGCAATTCGCTGAAATAGGTGTCCACCTTGAGACCGGGGGCAATGCCATAAGAATGAAACCGTGTGGCATAGGGCGTGGCAAAAGCATCAGCAATTGACCAGTCATCAAACAAAAACGGCCCGTCATGGCGGCTTAAACAATCTTCAAAGCAAGCTTGTAAATGCGCGGCATCCTGCAGCCCATCCTCTGGCATTTGGTTGTTTGTGCGCCTGCGCAAATTCATCGGGGCGGCATTTCTGAATGCACCAAAATCATCTTGCATTTGTTTGCAAAGCTCTTGCGCACACTGTTTATCGTCCGGGTTCTTTGGCCACAGGTTCGGCACACATTTAGCCGCCCATTCGGCAATCGCCAGACTATCGGGGATCATTTCATCCTTAACCTGCAAGACCGGCACGGTACCTGCTGGTGAAAGTGCCAAAAGCTTGGCTTTTACCCCCGGCACATAAAGCTGTATCAGCTTTTCATCAAAGGATAATTCGGATTTTTTGAGAACCAGCCAAGGCCGCATAGACCATGAGGAATAGTTTTTGTTGCCAATATAAAGCGTCAGCATACCGACTTACTGAACCCCGGCAATTTTCCTTGAGCCCTCAGCGATCTCTTCACTGGCACTTTGTGCGCGGCGGATATGATCACGCACGTCAAGCTGTGTCACTTCACCTAACCCCAGGGCGCTACCATCAATCACGGGCAAGCGAACACAAACATCAGTGCCACATCCCAGTTCGCTTTGTACACGCATACTACCGCCATGCAGCTCGGCAAGAGAGCTTACCAGAGCCATACCAAGACCCGTACCACGGGCATTCGTGATCTGTGCACTGGCAGCCTGTTGATACGGTTTACCAATAAGGGCGGCATCCTCCGTTGACATGCCAACGCCATTATCCCGGACGGCAATCAAGGCATCGTCGCCTTGCGCGCTCAGGGTGATCGTTACCGTGCCTTCTGACGGTGTGAATTTAATGGCATTGGAAATCAGGTTGAATAAAATCTGCCGCAAAGCCTTTCGATCCGCAAATACAGGCACGACGCCATCTGGCAAATGTGACCTTAGCTTCACCCCGGCCTCTTCTGCACCAAGATGCATCAGCTTCACACTTGAACTGATGACATCACGAGCATCAAAGCCGGTTTTTGTCAGAACATAATGGTCGGCCTCAATCTTGGACATGTCGAGCACATCGCCAACAAGGTCAACCAGATGACGACCACTGTCATAAATCAGATCGGCATATTCAGCATATTTTGCTGGCAATGGACCAAACAACCTTGCCTTCATCATATCAGAAAACCCGATGATGGCGTTTAGCGGCGTTCGCAATTCATGACTGATGCCCGCCAGGAATTGTGATTTTTCCCGGGCAGCACTTAACGCGGCATCCCGCTCAGCGATTAATTTTTCCTCGCGTTCAGCGCGCTCGGTAATATCGTTCAGCGAAACCATCAATATATTTCCGGCATCACGGGCCAGACGCAACTCAAACAGGCGTACCGGCTCTCCCTTTTGCAAAGGTATTTCCACCTCAACGTCTTCGCTATGGCCCGAGCGCATAACCCGCTCGGCAGCAGCAGAGTAGCTCTCCCGGTGCGATGCACTTAATACGCTGCCCAATCGTCTAGCCCCGCCCAGAATACGCCTTGCCTCAGGTGAAGCGGCAAGATTTCGCCCTCTCGAGTCAATATATAATAGAGGGTCCGTTGCAAAACGTAGCAGACGCAGACGCGAAGAGTGCGCATCCCAGCCCCCCTGGCGACGCACAACAAGCGCACTGGCGCTGGCAATCAATGTCAGAATAACACTTAACGGTCCGGTTAAACCTGCCGGGTCTGCACTGACAGGCACAGAAGGCAATATGCCACCGGATTCCATAGCAACAACCAAAGCCACAGCAAACATGGTCAGTGCAGCAGCCTCCATCGTCAGACGCGGACCGCCCAGGCTATGCGCCGCAGCCACCGGCAATATAAAAAGAACCACAAACGGCGTTGACATAGTCCCCACAGCAGCCACAGCTAATCCGGCCAGTGCGGTCCAGGCCAACACCACAAGGGCCTGTGCCCAGTCTTCTTCCAAAAACGGGCTGACGATTACACTCAGCACAGCCGGCGCACTGGCGATTAATGCCAGTATCAGTACGGTCGGACGGGCAGCAGCCACGTTTAAAAATAACGTAATAACGGCGCAAACCAGCACACCACCACCCCATAATAAAGGCATGGCCAGAGCATTAACGGAAACACGTCGCGGTTTGTTTTTTGGAATCAACTCATCTGTCATGAGGCAATTCTTTGCCTACACTATTAACAAATACTGAATCAAACGTGGTGACATCAAGGCGGGTAAAACAATCATCCAATTGTTTTTATTGATTATTTTTCAATAACACGGTAACATGGACCTAGGCATTGCACTAATTTTACAGATAAACTGAGCGCTTGGTGAAACTCACCTAATAGTCTAAAATGATGGCAAGGTAATTGCACTAATTTTGCCAAGCGTAACTAATGTGCACACACAATAGTAAGGAAAAGCAACAAGCCATGGCCCGATATTTGTTTATTATTGTTGGCGCCTTTTTGCTTTCCCTGGCCAATACAGCTAACGCCACAAACGCGGAACCAACGCCAAGACTAGCCCCCGACAAAATCAAGGCATCCCATACGGCCGCTATTGGTGGCCTGTACGAGAATACCGGACTGCCTGCACAAACATTGATATCCGAAGGCACGCCCATAACCATATTACCCAAGACCTGGCCAGCGTTGGTTCTGGCGGCCGGGCCTTATGCTCGTTTTCGCACTATCATTCAACATGCCACACACGTTTCACCCACTTCTGCAGAAGATCTGGAACGGCTTATGGTCGACCTGGCCAGTTTTGATGGTGCCAAATTTTCCAGAGCGTTCCACGCCCATGCTGTTCTGGACGCCATGAAAAATTCTTTTTTTGTCGCCGGTATAGAAAGCTGGGGCAGCACATACGACCGAAAAGTACTGATCAAAAATTTACTCATAAATCCCGCCTATGTGGAACAAATGCCAGGTTATCAACAGGCACGGGTACAAGTTCTGAAAACTATTGAAGAGGATGGACGCACAGCCTTGCTCGCGGGCAAAATTTATAAAACCCATGCCTACACCTTGCAACGCCTGAAATGGGCATCAAAAGCGCGAGGCGGAAAGGCGGCAAGGTTGGCAGGTTTGCGCGATGCACCATTTGCGCCGCAGGATATGCCAGAGCATCTGTTGCACTCTCTCATGGGGGCTTACGAACCATTGCCACCCACAACCTTTGTCAGCCCTGCCAACAGTACAGCCCTTGTGTCCTTGCCATCCAACCAGAATTTACTGGCCAAAATAGTGAGCAATATTGGCCCCAATGCGGCCATGGCCAACAGCCCGGCGCAAACAACCCCGCCAGCACCAACCGTAGCTCCTTCATATCAAGGTCAGTTGCAGGATATTTTAGCTGCCGCAGCCTTGCAGATCCTTGACCATGACACCCCCTACCCAAGCGTTCCTCCCCCGCACAACACACCCGATTATATGGCTGAATGTGTGGACTGGGCACGTCTGCACCTTAATCAATGTGTGGCCGCCACACGCTATGCTTATGAGGATAGTTTTTGCATTTCCCGCCATCAGCTTAACGATGCGGGACAGTGCATCGCAGCATTTACAGGCACAGCACAACCAACAACACATTAGATCAAATTTTAATCAAATTCGTTTCTTGTTTGAACAATAATTGCATAAAAACAATCGGTTAAAGCAACTGTTTCTTAACGTCGTTAAGAGGCTTTGCTTGCTTATAAAATGAGTTTGAGCATACTCCCCTCATACATCGCAATAGAGCGATTGAGATGGGGAATACATTGGGTTTCATTCTAAAATCCATATTCTGGGTAGGCATTGTATGCCTTTTCCTGCCACGCGATCCAGCGGCGCTAAAAACGCCTGAAATGGTTGCCAATATATCCACGACAACCGTACTGGACGCGGCAGCGGCTGGTGCCCGGTTTTGCGAAAAACAGCCAGAAGTATGCGAATCCGCGCTTAAAACCGGCGCGGCTGGCCGCGATATACTGAGCATGGCGGCATCAACACTCTCTGGCCAGCTATCTAAAGACCCAGAGACGAAACAACCTTCCAACTGATCTGAATACCTTGCCAGCAGGCGTCCGTGCGACTATGTGCCAAATGAATATCGATATTTCATGGCAAGAAACCTGACCCCTCATGGACGACACCCGCGCGCGCGCCATCATTGACGAATTTGACTTTCTGGACGATTGGGAAGAACGCTACACCCACGTCATCGAACTGGGCAAGGCGCTTGAACCACTTGCGCCAGAAGAGCGCAATGAAACCAACAAGGTCAAGGGCTGCGTTAGTCAGGCCTGGCTGGTCAGTGAAACAGTGGCAGACAATCCACCGCGCCTTCGTTTTCGCGCTGATAGCGATGCCCATATTGTACGCGGACTGGCCGCTTTGCTCATCAGGCTTATGTCAGACCGCCCAGCCACAGAAATAGCTGCCATTGATGCCCGCGCCCTGTTTGATGCTATTGGCCTGGCTGAAAACCTATCGGCACAACGGGCCAACGGCCTTAACATCATGATCGAGCGGATACAGGCTGAAGCACAAGCTACGCTCACGAAAACCTGAGACAAGAACACATCTGTGTGCTCATATCGTGTCTTGATCTGCTGCCTACTGCACTGATAGCGTCTATCTTCGATGATAGAGAGAAAGTTTATGACAATACTACGTTGGGGACTGGCCATTATTTTGGCAGGTTTTTTTATTTTGATGGGTGCGCAGAAATTCGGCGGCGCTAATCCGGTATTCCAGTACATGGCGGAACAATCCGGCATTGGTTTATTCGAGCCAGGCGCGCGCATGATAACGGGCGCGGGCGAGATCACTGCAGCGCTTTTACTTTTGCTGCCACGGACACGCCTTTATGGCGCCCTTCTGGCACTGGCTTTACTGGCGGGCGCGTTGACCTTTCACCTCTCCCCCTGGCTGGGCATTAATGCCCCGGTCGCCTTTGCCGATGATGGCAGTTATATCAAAAGCCCTATGCTGTTTATTATGGCGGTGAGTTTCTTTGTCGCCAGCCTTGGCATGTTGTTTGTGGAAAATGCCGAACGCGACAAACCCGTATTACCGTGATGAACAGGTTCTGCCCCCAAGGGCAGCTTTTTTGACCAAAGGTTAACCCACTAATGCTTGACTGGCCTCTCTAGTCATCAAAAGGCCAAATCATGCCGCTCGTCAGCGCTATTGCATCAGACGTTACGCCAGATACTAATACAGGGCATACACGCACTATCCTTGCCCGGCGTCTGGCAGACATTCTATGCCTGCCATCCAGTCGAATTACGCCGGTAGAAAGGCATATGTCTGGTGATTTACTGGTCGGTATTCTGACACAAAGTTCAATCAAATTACGCAAACAATGCGCACGCCGCATTGCGCCGCTGGGCGATGTAGCCACTGGTTTAATACGCTTTCTTGCCCGGGACGATATAGAAATTGCCCGCATTATTCTGGCCGACAGCGAGGCCATTAGCGATGTTCAATTGGTGGAAACAGCCCGCACGGCGACACTGGACCACCGTCTGGTCATCGCCCGCCGCAAAGAATTGAGTGAACTGGTCTGTGAGGCTTTATTAGCCCCTGGCGAACCAGAGGTTGTGGCCCATGTGCTCAACAATCAAACAGCGCACATCCCGCAAGATGCCCTGGAACATGCCGTGGAGCTAAGCCGGGAATATCCTTCGCTTTGCGGCGCACTTTTGAAACGTGCAGAGTTACGCCCGGCGCAGGGGTTCGCCCTATTCTGGTGGGCAGACGCAGCAGAACGCACTCGTGCACTTGAGCGTTTCGCGGTGGGGCGAGAAATAATGCAGGATGCTGCCGGGGATATTTTTACCATGATGGCCGAAGAAGACTGGCAAGACCCGCTGGTGCGTTCGGCCATGCAATTTATTGAACGTCGCCAGCGAAGCCGGGGTGCCATAGATAAAAGCCTTTATAGCAGCCTCGAAAACGCCATTGATATGGCTATGGAAATTGGCCTGGATGCCAGTATGGCTGAGGAAATTTCTTACCTGAGTGGCATCAAGCCGGTCACTGGTGCCAAGATTATGAGTGACCATGGTGGAGAACCGCTGGCTGTTTTGTGCAAAGCTACCGGATTAAAGAGAGCTTATCTTGTTAAACTCTGGCATGCGCTAAAACGCCCTGTAGGCACACAGGAAAACCCCGATGCCGATATGCAAAGAGTTATTCATTGTTTCGACAGCCTGTCATCAAACAAGGCGCAAACTGTTTTGCGATACTGGAACTGGACACTCAGTGCTGAAATGACGACAGAAACCAAGAGTGAAATACGGGCGCCAAGGGGCATAGGCAACGACACGGACGTATCCACATCAGAGCGCACTGCTGCGTTGGGATATGGCCACTGGGGTGATAATTAATCGAAACGCGTGTTGCGCATTTTATCGCGCATGCTAAAGCCAGCGCGCGGGTTTTCCGCAATTATAGATCTTCGGGGCGGGGTGAAAGTCCCCACCGGCGGTAATGCCAGCCATGTTTGTGTGACTGGACAAGCCCGCGAGCCGGTCTTTTGTATGAAAGCAACTGACTAGCAGATACCGGTGAGAGCCCGGAGCCGACGGTTATAGTCCGGATGGTAGAAGGTCGAACAGACGAGCGTGTCTCGCACACACTTTTGCATGTCCAAACGGCATGCAGAGGGCGTGTGCGTTATCTAGGTCTGTAAAACGCCCCGAAGCTGACTGTAGCTAAAGGGTTTTTTTATGTACGCGTTTTCAAACATCAATACCGAGCAGTATTTTGGGCTAGCTTTGCTGTGCAAAGGCAAGAGGTATTCAGCATTCGGTATATTTTTTCTGCTTTGGGCTCTCTTGTCCCCGACGCCCTCCCGGGGAGCCGAAGATAAAAATTATAAAGGGAGTAATACGGTTGATCAGATCATTGTTACCGCGACAAGGCGTGCTGAAAATTTGCAGGACGTACCGATCTCTATCACCACTTTTTCAGCCCAGGAAATCAAGGCCTATCAACCTGTAGACCTTGAAGACCTGAGTGACCATGTACCCAATATGTGGATGCCTGCTTCTACAGAAGCCGGGCAAAGTTTCATTACTATTCGCGGGATCAATGCCGGCATAACACGAAGTACCGGGCGCGCTGTTGGCGTGTATATTGACGGCGTTTATGTCAATGCCGATACGGCCATGAATATTGCCATGACAGACATTACCCGCATTGAAGTTCTAAAAGGGCCGCAAGGGACTTTGTTTGGCCGCGACACCATCGGAGGCGCCATCAACATCACCACCGTTCAACCGGATGGCGCCACAGATGGCGGCATTCAAATTGATCTTGGCAATCAGGATTTGCGACAGATTTTGGCCCGGGCCAACCTGCCACTGGCAAAGGATATTTTGTCCTTGCGCCTTGCCGCCTATAAACGTGACAAAAGTGGTTATATCGCAAACGCTTTCACAGGACGAAAGGCCGGCGCAGAAGACCATACCGCCTTTAGTGCGCAAGTTAGCTACCACCCCAATACACAACTGACTGCACAATTGGCCTTGCGGGTGCAGGAGAAGGACGACAGACCCAATACCATGGGCGAAGCCATAACCAATATTGGCTCTGACACTATTCCCTTTACCATTAATCTCGATCAGGATGAAATTCACAAACAATCAGCCCAAAGTTTATCGTTTAATGCTGATTACTCTTTTGCCAAAGGCCATACATTAAACTGGACAACGGGCTGGTCACATGTGGATGATTTTTACCTGCAAGATGGCGACCGGCTGCCCCTCTCCATTACAGAGGCACAGTTTGACGGCAAGGCAGAAGAATTTTCACAGGAAATCCGCCTGACCTCCCCGCAACACTCTCGCTTTGATTATCTTGTTGGTCTTTATTACCTTGATGCTCAAAGAAATTTTGACCCGACATTCCCGGTCATGGGCAGCGCCTTCCTGCAACAGGTCATCGGCATTCCGTCGCAATTCCACCCACCAGATACACTGGACGGACAACGCGTCGCCGCAGATACAAAAAGTCTGGCTGCCTTTGCCCATGCCAATTTTTATCTTGATGACAAACTCACAGTATATGGCGGCATACGTTACACTCATGACCGCAAAACAGTAGATTATAACAGCTTTGGCGAAGTGTTTGAGGTCTTCGGCCTACCGCCCTTTAGTGCCAAATCCCGGGTTAGCGATAAGCCCGTTTCCTGGATGGTTGGCACACGCTATCAGTTTCACGATGAGATTATGGGGTATGCCAACATCAGCCGTGGCTATCGCAGCGCTGCCATCAAGGATGACTTTGTTTCTGCCGCCGACATCGCTGCCGGTGAAGGCTTTTTTACCAAACCCGAATTTGTAACCAATTATGAGACTGGGATAAAATCCCGGTTTCTGGATAATAAAATACGCGTCAATGCCACAGCTTTTTTTATGGATTATACAGACATACAAGCCTCGGTTTCCCGACCACCTTTTTTGTTTCTGCAAAGCCTGACCAATGCCGCCAAGGCTCATATCAGCGGATTTGAGGCAGACCTTACCGCCCGTCTCTCCAATCATTTGAACGCTTCAGCAGTAGTGGGTTATGTGCGAACACGCTATGATGAATTTAGCCCCAGCCCCGGGGTAAGCCTTGCCGGGACCAGTTTTGGTACGGCGCCGGTATGGAGCTTGAGCACTGCTCTGGACTACCATCGGCCTCTGACCAACGGTGGGGAGTTATCCGCACATATCGACTATGTGAACAGAACTGCGCCCGCAACTGTACCACCTGGGTCTCCTGGTTTTGTAGGGGATTATGGTCTTGCCAATGGCTGGGTAGGTTATGAACCCGGTCACGGAAATTGGCAGGTACGCCTTTGGGTGAAAAACATTGCAGACGTGAACCTGCCTGCGGTGAATAAATTGTGGGGCGCTGGCCTTGGCCCCCTGATCGAGAACGAGACTGTTCGTTATGAGCCTCCTCGCACCTTTGGTCTCTCGTTCAGCATCCAGTTTGGGGAACGTACATAATAAACGGCCTTGGTAGCGAGTGTTGCTCTTTCTTCAAAGCAAGACTCGCCAAGGCGGTTTTCCGTCGTTAGAAAAGATGGACGTGATCATTGTTAACGAATCGCGAAATGGGGAGTAAATGGGGTACGCAATATCCTTGACGACTGCGATGGCGGTGCTTTGGCTAGTGTTGTCAGGCCATTATGACAACACGTTATTGCTTGGTCTGGGTGCTGGATCTGCAATATTCACAACGGCCCTGGCCTGGCGGTTGCACATACTTGATACGGAAACTTCGCCTTATCACAAGCTGTGGCAATTTATGCTCTATTGGCCTTGGCTATTAAAAGAAGTCATCAAGGCAAATATTATCGTCATCCGCACCATTCTGGCACCAGATATGGTTCTAACCCCTCGTATGGTCCGCGTAAAAACCTTGCCACGTACGGATTTTGCCCGAGCGTTATACGCCAATTCAATCACGCTAACACCGGGTACAGTCAGTGTTGATCTGGATGACGACGAAATCATTGTTCATGCCGTGCTTAAAGAAATGACCGGCAAAGGCGGATTTGCTGAAATGTCGGCCCGGTGTGCCCGGGCCTGCGGTGAAAAGGAAAGTTCTGCATGATTTTTGCCGCTAATTTACTGTTGATGGCCAGTATGACATTGATGCTGGTGCGCCTGTTACGCGGACCGGAGCTTTATGACCGTGTGCTGGCGGTAAATTCCTTTGGCACCAAGACGGTACTTTTTCTTTGTGTTTTTGCCTTCCTGATCGGGCGACCCGATGCCGTTGATATTGCCCTGCTTTACGCGTTGATGAACTTTATAGCCACCATCGCCATTTTGAAGTTCTTCCGTTATCGCACACTGGATGTAGCGCTTTCACGTATGCAGCGTCGTGGCGAAAATTCATGAGCGAGATCATACACATATTGGATACTATACGCCCTTTTCTTGCTGGCATCGTGCTTCTGGCTGGTGGTGTTATTATCTTAATCGGGGCCAGCGGCGTCTTACGCCTGCCAGACTTTTATACCCGCCTGCATGCCGCAGGCGTAACCGATACGTTGGGAACATTGTTGGTTCTTACGGGGCTTATCCTGTTTTCCGGGCTCACATTGCTCAGTGCCAAACTAGCCCTGGTTGGGCTGTTTTTATTGCTGACCAGCCCGGCGGCAACACACGCGGTGGCCAATGCCGCACACAAGGCCGGTCTAAAACCGCGCCTTGGCACATACCATAGCAATCCGCCCGAAGACGACACGGATGTAAAATCATGAACGGTGAGTTTCTGACCCCCATCGACGCCTTCACGGTGATTGATCTTGTTTTCATGATGATGCTGGTCACTGTCGGCATTGCTATTGTGCGTTTAAAAGACCTGTTTGCCATCGTGATGTTATCAGGTGTGTATTCACTGGTTTCTGCCGCATGGTTTGTCTCACTGGATGCTGTTGACGTCGCCTTTACCGAAGCAGCGGTTGGTGCCGGTATTGCTACCGTTCTGATGTTAGGGGCCATGTTGCTAACTGCCCGCAAGGCCGCCCCTGCCAAACCGGCACGACACTGGGCAGCACTCATCATTGTTTGTGCCACTGGTGCGGCACTACTTTATGCCACGGTGGATATGCCCTCCTTTGGCGATCCTTTATCAGCACCTAATGCCTATGTCGGCCTTGAATACCTTAAACAAACTGGTCCTGATACTGGTGTTCCCAATGTCGTCAGTGCCATTCTGGCCAGTTATCGGGGCTATGACACGTTTGGTGAAACCACTGTGATCCTGACAGCGGGGCTGGGGGTCATTCTTATTCTGGGCCTTGGCGGTCCGGCGCGGCGCAAAAAGAAAAGTGTCGCCGCCAAGACAGCGGCAGGAAAATCGCTGAGCTCACACCATGTGGTGTTGCGGGTGGTTTCCAAATTGATGATCCCGATAATCATCGTCTATGGTGCCTATGTTCAATTTCATGGTGATTTTGGTCCCGGTGGCGGTTTTCAGGCCGGTTTAATCATAGCCTCTTCCATTGTTCTTTATGCGTTGATTTTTGGTATTGATGCCGCCAAGGAAGCTGTACCTCCGTCATTGGTGCGCCTTGGTGCGGCGCTGGGGGTGCTGATCTATGGTGGCGTCGGGGTGATTAACCTGCTGCTTGGCGGCAATTTTCTCAGTTACAACACTTTGAACCCGGCCCATCCAACTCATGGGCAAGAATTGGGCATTATGTTTGTAGAGATAGGCGTACTGGTCACCGTCGCTTCGGTTATGCTGATTATTTTTTATGGGTTCACCTCACGTCAGCCCGACATCAGTGACAAGGACTGGTAGAATGGGATCAAACATTGATATCTGGCATTTCCTGACCGGCCATTTCAACTATTTTATCGTCATTATATTGATGATGACCGGGCTTTATATCGTCATTGCCACGGGCAATCTGATTAAAAAACTTGTCGGCCTGGGTGTTTTCCAAACTTCGGTTTTTCAGCTGTATATCACTATTTCAAAAGTGGCCGGTGGCCAGCCGCCCATTCTGGAAGGTGTGCACGGCGAAACCGATACCAGTCACGGTGAAACCATAGCAGATCATGGTGAAGCCATAGCAGATCACGGTGAAGCCATAGCAGATCACGGTGAAGCCGTAGCAGAGCATGCAACCACAGGCACCCGACACGCGGCATCATCCATGGCGCAAAGCATAGATGAGGCTATGGTGGGCGGCGTTCTTTACTCCAATCCGCTTCCCCATGTACTGATCCTCACGGCGATTGTGGTGGGTGTCGCCACTTTGGCTGTCGGGTTGGCACTGGTTGTTCGTATTCGTGAGGCATACGGCTCTATCGAAGAGGATGAATTGCAAGAAGCCGATCATCAATTTGTGAAAGGTGCCGCATCATGAATGCTTCTTTCGCCCCGGATTTTCTGACATGGCTACCAGCCTGGCTGGTTATGCAATCTGCTGCCCTTTTGGTGGTTATGCCATTACTTAGCGGCCCTATTGCCCTTGTGCTCTCGCGCGGACGGCTTGCCTGGACCTGGGCGATCATCATCAGCCTGGCCACCTTTGCCATGGCGCTGATCCTTTATGGGCAGGTACTTGAACACGGCAGTGTGGAATATGCCTTTGGTGATTGGGCCCCTCCCCTGGGGATCACTTATAATATTGATGCGCTGAACATGCTGATCCTCTTATTGGTGGCGGGAATGGGTGTGCTTTCACTTTTTTATGGCTTGCCAAGCGTATTGAGAGAAATTGCCCCCAAGGATCAAGCCGCGTTCTTTGCCGCATTTATGCTCTGTCTTACAGGCTTGTTGGGCGTTGCCATTACCGGGGACGCATTCAACGTCTTTGTGTTTTTGGAAATTTCCTCAATTTCCACTTACGTTCTGATTGCCATGGGCGGCAGACAAGACAGGCGCGCCCTGACGGCCAGCTTTCATTATCTCATTTTAGGCACTATTGGCGCGACGTTTTTTGTCATTGGCATTGGCCTTCTTTATATGGCGACCGGCACCCTCAACATGGCGGACATAACGGCGCAATTGCGCCTGCACGGTGATGATCGCGTTGTGCGCGCTGCCTTTGCCTTTATCGTTATTGGACTGGGGCTGAAAACAGCCATGTTCCCCCTGCACACCTGGTTGCCCAATGCCTATGCCTATTCGCCAACAGTTGTCGGGGCATTTCTGGCTTCCACGGCAACCAAGGTGGCATTTTATGCCATGGTGCGCTTTACGCTGGGTGTGTTCTTGCCTGGATCGCCCTTTAGCGACGCGTTTTTAGGATTGGTGCTCGCCCCCATGGCTGTTGCTGCCATGGTTATTTGCTCGGTACAGGCACTGTACCAAACTGATTTGCGCAAACTTCTTGCTTATTCCTCGGTGGCCCAGCTTGGCTATATGCTGTTGGGGCTTTCCATGGGTACGATGGCAGGCGTCTCAGCCAGCCTGTTGCACCTTTTCAACCATGCCCTGCTCAAGGGTGGGTTGTTCATGGGGCTTGGCATTTTTGCGCTTAGCTTTGGCGTGCGTCAGGTTCAGGATTTACGCGGGCTTGGCAAAACCATGCCTGTCGCCGCCGCCGCGTTTGCCATTTGTGGCCTCAGCCTTATTGGCGTGCCGCTTACGGCCGGGTTTTGGGGTAAATATTTCCTGATTACCGCTGCGCTGGAAAAAGGCTGGTGGTGGGCAGCCACAGCGATCCTTATTTCTTCTGTATTAGCCATATTCTATGTCGGCAGAATGCTGGAGACGATGTATTTGCAACCTGCCCCCAAAACCAAAGGACGTTCGAAAAAAATAACAGCCAAAGCTCCCCTGCTGGCACTCATTCCCCTGGTATTACTGGCTGTGGCCAACGTCTGGTTCTTTGTTGATGCCAGCTTGCCCAAGGGATTGGCCGATGCCGCTGCAAATGTACTTTTTGGTGGAGGCGCACCATGAGCTGGACACCGGAACTTGGCTTATTACTTCTGCTGGCCGTACCGCTTACCGGCGCTGTTGGCGTGCTGGCTCTTTCACGTTGGCCGAACCTGCGTGAGAGCGCTACACTGCTTACCGGTGTGGCATTGCTGGCCAATGTCACCCTTTTAGTAATGGCTGTGGATACAGGTGCCCGCCCTACCCTAACCCTGATAAACATGGTCGGCGGATTATCGCTTAACTTTACACTGGAGCCTTTAGGCGCAGTGTTTGCGGCACTGGCCAGTGCGCTCTGGCTCATCAATTCGCTTTATTCCATTGGTTATATGCGGGGCAATCACGCCCAGGACCAAACCCGCTTTTATCTCAGCTTCACCATTGCCATAGCTGCTGCCATGGGGGTTGCCGCATCGGGCAACATGTTCACTTTGTTTGTGTTTTACGAAGCACTGACCCTCTCAACCTATCCGCTGGTTACCCATAACGGCGATGAAAAGGCCCGGCGCGGTGGCCGTATTTATCTAAGCATATTGATGGGTACTTCCATTGGGCTATTTTTGCCTGCGGTCATTGCCACTCAGGTTTTAACCGGGTCCACAGACTTCATGGCTGGCGGACTTCTGGCGGGCAGTATCACCCCCGCATTGGCCAGCGTCCTGCTGATCCTTTACGTATTTGGCATTGGCAAGGCAGCCATTATGCCGGTGCAAAACTGGCTGCCCAATGCCATGGTCGCCCCAACACCGGTAAGCGCATTTCTGCATGCTGTGGCGGTGGTCAAGGCCGGGGTTTTCACCATGCTGAAAATGTCGGTCTATATCTTTGGGCTGGACTTTATGCGCACATTACCGGCGGCCCACTGGTTGGCCTGGGTCGCGGCAATTTCAATTGTGCTGGCATCTCTGATTGCGCTTTCCAAGGATAATTTAAAAGAGCGACTGGCCTATTCCACCATCAGCCAGCTTTCCTACATTACCCTGGGGGCGATGATTGCCACACCTCTGGCCGCACTTGGTGCGGCGCTGCACATCATCATGCACGCCTGGGGCAAAATCACGCTGTTTATGTGCGCCGGCGCCATTTATACCGCACGACATATTACCAATGTCAGCGGCATGAAAGGGCTGGGGAAATCCATGCCCTGGGTATTTGGTGCCTTTTTAATCGGCTCCCTATCCATCATTGGTCTGCCGCCTCTAGCCGGTGCCTGGCCCAAATTAATGTTGATGATGGGGGCAACTGACCCGATCAATCGTATCTTTATTGGCGCCCTTATTGTCTCTTCACTATTGAATGTGGCCTATCTTTTGCCCATACCTGTACGTGCCTTTTTTGGTAAGCCGGATGTGAAAAAAGGTAAAATACCAGCGGCACCACGCCTGACGGTTATTCCGCCTGTATTAACCGCCGCAGGAACCATCCTCCTGTTCTTTGCCATTGGGCCTATCCTTGATTTTTTACGCCCCGTTTTTGAAAGCGGAGGAATGCAATGAGCACCACCAAAACACCTAAAAAGGCATCTTCCAAATCTGCTGCACCGCGCAAGCCCGCCCATGATGAGGATATTCATCCTGTTGCGCGGCCTTTTTTGTGGCTGGTTAGCGATAGGGTGCGCAAAGGTTTTTTATATTTTGTAGGCTTTGCCATGGTGCTCAGCATGGGTGCGGACTTTCTGATCCATCGGCACGGTCATTTCCACTTTGAAGAATACCAAGGTTTTTTTGCCTTTTTTGGCTTTGCCGCCTTTGCCTTTGTCGTGTTGATGGGGTGGCCATTACGCCGCGCCACCGGTCGTTCCGAGGACTATTACCCGGAGAGCACCGAAGATGACTGAGCTTCTTGGCAATGCAATTAATCCTGCCTGGGTCATTCTGGCTGCTGGCCTGCTGATCGCCGCATTGCCTTGGCATCATGCACGCAAGTCAGTGATGCTTTTGGCGCCAGTGCTGGCACTCTATTTCTGGCTCAGAATGAATGCCTTTGGCGATTTTGCTCACATGGACATTGATACTATCGGCATCAGTCTTACCACGTTTCGTTTTGACGGGTTAAGCCGAATATGGGGTTTGATTTTTATCATTGCGGCGTTCCTTAATGCGATCTACGCCCTGCATGAACGTGATCGCCTGCAAGATAGTATGAGCGTACTTTACGGCGGCGCAGCAATGGCGGCGGTTTTTGCTGGTGATCTCATTACCCTGTTTGTGTTCTGGGAAATAACTGCATTTACCTCGGTTTTTCTTATCTGGCGCACCGGTACTGCGGCGGCGCGCAATGCAGGCATACGCTATCTTGTCATGCATATTGCTTCCGGCGTGCTCTTGCTGGCCGGTGCGGTGTTACTTCACGCGCAAACCGGGTCCTGGGCATTTGAACATATCGGGCTTGAGGCCGGGCTGGCTGGTTGGCTCATCCTTATTGGGTTTGGCGTCAAAGCCGCTTTCCCGCTGCTGCACAGCTGGTTGCAAGATGCTTACCCCAAGGCAACCATAACCGGTGCCGTTGTGCTTTCTGCCTTTACCACCAAAATGGCAATTTATGCGCTGGCGCGCGGGTATGCCGGGACCGAAATTCTGATTTATGTCGGCGTTATCATGGCGCTCTTTCCCGTGTTTTTTGCAGTTATTGAAAACGATTTACGCCGCGTTCTCTCTTTCTCTATCAACAACCAGCTTGGCTTTATGGTTGTGGGTATTGGGGTCGGCACCAGCCTTGGCATTAATGGCGCGGCGGCTCACGCCTTCGCTGATGTGCTGTTCAAAGGGCTTTTGTTCATGAGCATGGGGGCCGTACTTTATCGCACCGGCACCACCAAAGCCTCAGAGCTTGGTGGGCTTTTCCGCTCCATGCCCATCACGGCATTCTTCTGCCTTATCGGGGCCGGTGCCATCTCTGCTTTCCCGTTCCTCTCTGCCTTTGTCACCAAAGCGCTTATCCTGGCCGCCGTTGCCGATGAAGGCCACTGGATTATTTGGCTAGCCCTCGTGTTTGCCAGCGCCGGGGTGCTGGAACATGCCGGGATTAAAATCCCGTACTTCTCTTTCTTTGCCCACGATAGCGGTCGCCGGGTCAAGGAAGCCCCGTGGAACATGTTGTTGGCCATGGGAATCGCCGCATTTTTAAGTGTTTTCATTGGCGTTAATCATCGTTGGCTTTATGCACTTCTGCCTTACGCCAATAATTATGAGCCTTATACGCTTGGCCACATTGTTGGCCAGATGCAGCTATTACTGGCTGCCATTTTCGCCTTTGCCCTGCTTATGCGGCTTGGTTGGTACCCATCTGAAAAACGTATGACAATTCTGGATGTAGACTGGTTCTGGCGCAAACCCGGTAAGGCCATTGGGCAATGGGCTTATGCCATTATTGCGCGCCTTTGGGCACATTCAATGCGTGGGTTGAGTACATCATTTCGTAGTATTTCTACCATGCTGGCTATATTTCTTAGCCCGAATGGCGGTATTAGCCGGTCATTCCCCGCCGGAGCATTGGCCGGGTGGGCAGCGGCATTTCTCACATTGGCTTTGATGGCCGTATATATGGCAAACTAATTAAGAATTATTTTAACTACACAACCCATACATGCTAATATTGATATAATATTACCGCCTTAATTGTATCGTTTTCATGCTCTGCCATAAATGTCATTCATAAATTAGTGTCTGCGAATAATAAAAATAATTTTATAACTATATTTATTCATTTATTTAAATAGGATAAAAATTTGAAAATCCTTAACCATACATCTATACCATAATTAATTTCACGCTTTATGCAGACTTTCTGCGTGCAGACACATGATCACTACTATGTGCCCTGTACATCAATCAGTGGTATTAACTAAACATGACGCCTACTTAAGTTTTATTTTTTGCTGCTATTTATATAAAAGCTTGATTGTCATTCCCATTTTTGGCTATTATATTAATTGAACACGTTTAGTTTAAGATGAGATCTAATATGACTGAAAAAACTGCAATCACTGAAATGGCCGTCGATATTGTTACCGCCTATGTTGGCAATAACACTGTTTCAACATCTGAATTGCCAGATGTTATTCGCTGTGTATATAGCGCCTTGAGCCTGGCAGAGACAGAGGGTAATGCGCCGCCGGCACCACCACAAAAGCCAGCTGTTTCACCCCGCCGTTCCATCACACCTGATTATATAATCTGTCTGGAAGATGGGGGGAAATACAAATCCCTTAAACGGCACTTACGGGCTAAATATGACATATCTCCAGATGAGTATCGTGCAAAATGGGGACTGGCTTCCGACTACCCCATGGTAGCGCCAAATTATGCCGAAGCACGCTCAAAACTAGCCAAAGAGATGGGATTGGGACGCGGAAGGCGTGGCCGAGGTCGGTAAACACAAGTTCTTAACAAGTTTTTCTGCAAAGCCCGGCTCACCGCCGGGCTTTGTTTTTATTGGCATATTACCCGATTAATCGATTCGGCTCCTGCTTTCTGATTCCCTAATGTAAAAAAAGAGTCAAGAGACTCTTGCGCAGATTCCACAAGTTAATAGATATTAACCAAACGAATCACTTTGCTAACAAACCATACGGCAACGAGGGGGTTGAAAATGGGCGAACGCACAGAACCATTCAAGCATCAACTTGAATTCGACGAACAGCGTAGCTTATACGATTATTGGCGCAGTAAATGCCGTCCTGGTATTTTGCCATCTCGCCAGGCATTACACCCTCGAGATATGATCAAATTTCTTCCCTACATAACACTGACAGATGTTATCCAGAATGACACGGCACGTTCATTCAAGATCAGACTGGCTGGCACAGGGTTACGCTCAGTTCTGGAAACTGAAATTACCGGTAAAGCGCTTGATGACTTACCCTTTGGGCAAGCCTTACCTCATTGGAAACAGGTTCACGAAAAACTGGTTGATGATCGCAAACCCTTATGCGGCGTCACTCCCCTTGTCTGGCACGGTGGTGATTATCAAGTGCTTTCCACTTTGGCCCAATATTGGCTTAAATTTCCTCTGGTTGATAATAACGGGGATGTCAGCACTATACTGGCTTATGATATTTTTACGCCACTTGCGGACTTATCCCCGGGATTAAACCTGCGCACAGCCAACACATAAACCATGATTTTTATCATGTTTTATGTTTTCAACAGGCTTTACACACTCGCATAATAGGAACATAATCCTACAACCGGGGATAGCAATTATCCTACCTCCCGATCATTAATTTAGTTGGAGGACAAGATGAACCCTGAATATTATCGCCGTCGGGAGCAAGATGAAGCTCGCGCCCGCCTCACCCGCACCCTGGTGGCTTATGCCCTTGGGGTGCCTGAACAGGACATGGATGCCATAACGCGCAGAACCGCCAATGTCGCCTTTGGCCGACAAGTCGCCATGTACCTTGCTCACATCTCGTTTGAACTTAGCCTTTCTCGGGTTGCTATGGCGTTTGGCCGTGACCGCACTACCGTTTCTCACGCCTGCCACCTCGTTGAAGATCGCCGTGATGACCCAAAATTTGACGCCTTGCTTGAAGGGTTGGAAAGCGTTCTGCGCGCAGCACCGGCCCCGGCTATTCTGCACGCTGCGTTTCAAAGCTGATGTCTCCGCGACAGCAAAAAAAAATGATCCGTGTTATTGAGCGCATGGTGGAAAACAAACTTGTTTTAAAGGTCCAGCCAGATGGCTCGTTTGCGGCCAGTATTGATGACAAGCTTTGCGCCAGGCTTAATGCCGCAGAAGCAAAAAAAGCTTGTAGCGAAGGTGTATTAGACGCTCAGAACCGGCACACATTGTGCACCAATGCACAGTCAAGAGCCTGGTTGTCCCGACAACGGGCGGGCGACGATGATGAAGCTTATGCAGCACAGCACTGTGACATACAAACGGTTCACCTTATTGACCAGAATGGTAAATTTTTCAAAGCCAGGAAAAACACTACCGTGTCACCGCTGGCATGGTTGCGCAGGCGGTCCGGGACAAACAGCACGCCTTTTTTAACCGCCGCCGAATTTGCCGCCGCCGAACGTCTGCGTGAGGATTATGAACGATCTTCATTGGCACAAAAGCTTTGTGCCAACTGGGATGCACCGGCACGCAGCTCTACTGCATCAGGACCACGCAATGCGGTACTGGACGCCGCAGACAGCGCCCTTGCTGCCAAGGACAGGTTTATGGAAGCCTTAAACGCACTTGGCCCCGGCCTGGATGATATAGTGTTCAGCCTGTGTATTCGTGAGACCAATCTGGAAGGGCTGGAAAAATCCCGCAAATGGCCAAAACGCACCGCTAAAATAGTGCTTAAGCTCGCGCTTGACCGCCTGGCCCGCCATTATGGCTTGATGAGGTAGCGCACGGCCTTTATGCACACATTAAACGCACAATGCCTTATCAAGGGGAAAACAGGTGGCCGACAATAAACTGACACCAGAGCAACAGCGCATTGCCCGGTCCTGTGCTACCGAAGCCGCTTTCACTGGCCCATGGCTGGATGAAAAACGGGCGGGCATTTATTCCTGTGTTGCCTGTGATGCACCGTTATTTTCATCAGCCTATAAATATGATTCCGGCTCTGGCTGGCCATCATTTTTTAATGTCATTACCCCTGATGCCTTGGGCCAAAACACTGATAACAGTTTGTCTATGTCCCGCAACGAAATCCATTGCGCCAATTGCAAAGCCCATATGGGTCACGTGTTTGATGATGGGCCAAGGCCCACCGGGTTGCGCTATTGCGTCAATGGTACCGTGCTTGACTTCACCCCTGAATAAAACATCTGGTCATATATAGCCCATGAACCCTGCCTCAAAAATATTCACCTCCCCCCTGGCTGCCCCCAAGGCAGTGAAACGCAAACACATAACACAGCATGGTACTGAACACATCGAGGACAACTACTTCTGGTTGCGGGCGCAAAACTGGCAAGAGGTTATGCTTGCCCCCGAGGCCCTGCCCGCTGATATACGCACCCACCTTCTGGCTGAAAATACCTATTGCGATGACGCTTTGGCTGACACCAAGGGTTTACAGAAAACCCTCATAGCTGAAATGCGTGCCCGGATACGCGAAGACGATGAAGACGTACCTGTTGAAGATGGCCCCTACGCTTATTTTAGCGCCTATAAAACCGGCAGCGAACACCCGGTTTATGCCCGCCGTGCGGTTTTAAGCGATGATGGATTATCGAAAACAACAGAGGAATTACTGGATGCCGAAGCCCTCGCCCGCCAATGCGATTATTTTGACCTTGGCACAATTGCCCATAGCCCGGATCACCGGCTTCTGGCCTATGCGGTAGATCGACAGGGTAGCGAGTATTTCGAGATCCGCATAAAGAATTTGAAAACCGGCGAGGATTTACCTGACCTGATTGTTTCTGCCAGTGACGAATTTATCTGGTGTGCAGACAGCGCCGCACTGGTTTGGGTCTGGCGCGATGAGAACAATCGGCCACGTGAAGTGCGCGTCCATAAACTGGGTGCCGCAATACAGTCTGACACACCGATTTACCGCGAAGAGGATGAAGGTTTTTTCCTCAGCCTGGGGCAAACCAGTGACAAGCGCTTTATTCTTATATGCTCAAACGACCACAGCACCAGCGAAGTCCATGTGCTGGACACCCAAAGCCCAAACGCCACACCAAAGCTTATTGCCCCCAGAACACGCGATATGGAATATCATGTAGACCATGCAGGCGCGACTTTTTACATCCTGAGCAATGCCGATGGGGCTGAAGATTTCAAGGTCGTTACCGCACCAGAAGCAACACCCGGGCGGGAACACTGGCAAGACCTCATTGCGCCCAAAAATGGCGTGCAGCGCCTCTCTCAAAGATTGTTTCAGGGCTATCATGTGCGCCTCGAACGCGAGAATGCGTTGCCGCGGATCATTGTGCGGGACCTGAAAACAGGCACCGAGCACGATATTCACTTTGACGGTGACGCCTATGATCTCGACCTGGAGCCCCTGCTGGATTTTGAGACAACGCGCCTGCGCTTCTCCACCTCATCACCGGCTGGGCCAGAACAGATATATGATTATGACTTGCACACACGCAAACGAACAGTGCGCAAAACCCAGGATATTCCTTCCGGGCATAACCCGGACGATTATAGCGTTGAGCGCATTATGGCCAAGACGGATGATGGCGAACAGGTGCCCGTCAGCCTTGTCTATCGCAAAGGGCTAAAACGTGACGGTTCTGCGCCGCTATTGCTTTACGGCTATGGCTCTTATGGCATCACCATCCCGGCCGCCTTCTCCACCCGGCGACTTTGCCTGCTGGACCGGGGGTTTGTCTATGCCATCGCCCATATTCGCGGCGGCAGTGCCAAAGGCCATGCCTGGTACATGGCGGCAAAAGGCGCGGGAAAACCCAAAACTTTTCATGATTTCATAGCTGTGGCACAAATCCTGATCGACAAAGGCTACACCGCTGAAAAGCGCATTATTGCCATGGGTGGTTCCGCCGGTGGGTTGCTGGTGGGCGCTGCCATGAATATGGCACCAGAATTATTTGGCGGCATTATTGCCGCCGTGCCGTTTGTCGATGTGCTGAATACGATGTCAGATGAAACCCTGCCACTTACCCCGCCGGAATGGCCCGAATGGGGAAATCCATGCGAAGATAAAACCGCCTTTGCCAATATCGCCAGTTATAGCCCCTATGATAATGTTGCTGAACGCACTTACCCGCCTCTTCTTGCAACCGCCGGACTAACCGACCCTCGCGTCACCTATTGGGAACCGACAAAATGGGTGGCGAAATTGCGCGAAGTTGCGCCCAATGCAGGCCCATACTTTCTCAAAACAGAAATGCACGCCGGACATGGCGGCGCTACGGGCCGCTTTGAAGGCCTGAAAACCGTGGCGCTGGAATATGCCTTTGCCCTCAAAGTCGCCGGATTAAGCTGAGGCTTTTATCATTGCCCTTCCTCACCCGCTTGCGCGAAGTACTGGATAAGGAACGCGGTTAAACACAAAGAAAGAGACCATTACTTAGCTGGTTAGGATGGGTGAATGGGTCTTGAATGTTTATGTAACGACAACTCTTAGTCAGTCACAAATCGTACGAATAAACCCTTACAGGGTACAAGTCCTATTATGAAGGTGATCAATGGTTGCTAATCGAATGACTATTTAATTAAGTTGCTGTCAAACCAATCAACCAGCGTTTTTGCTAAGTATTTATCCTGTTTTAGCAGGGGGTAACCGTGGGCTTTGCCTTTATAAGAAACAAATTTAGAATTTATGTTTTCATTTAGCTTAAAGCCTCTCTGGGTACCGTCAAAGGTGCCGTCCTCTTCTGCCGAAATGAATAAAGTTGGTTTTTTTGCTATTGCTTTGTAATCAGCGATCGTGTCCTCATTATCATTATGTACTACGGCTGATGAAAAGAAACTTATCGCATTGATAGGGTTATTTTCTGCCAATACTTTTGCTTGACGACCACCACAACTTGCGCCGGTCACACCAATTATGCCATTTTTGCCCACTTTCTTGCGTAGAAAATCATAAGCCAATTGCACGTCTTTTGGCCAATGCTTCAAATAAGCCATCAAAGCATTTCTTCCGAATTTTTTCATGTCAGTCTCTTCGTTAATACTCTCACCGAACCCACGAAAATCTAGGCTTAGTGCATGTATGCCACGCAGACTGAGTTCCCTACCTATATCATCATACATAGTGCGATTAAAATTGCATTGGTGCAATAAAAGAACCGCTCTTTCCCCATTGTTTTCAGGCTGATAATAATCCGCTTTAAGTTCAAAGCCTTTTTCTGTCGTTAAGACTAGCGCTTCTGCTTGGCTGGCAGTTGCTTGATTGGAAATTATTATTGTAAATATTGCAAATGAGAGTATTTTTATTAGTGATGGCATAACATTTCCTATTACTTGCTTGGTATGATTGACCTAACAGTAATTTATCGCATCGTTTAAAACTAACATGCCGCCCTTTGCCATCGCTTGCTTTCACTGGTTAGGGTGCGATTTATCAGATTTTCACCTTATCAAATTTTGGCTATGCAAGATAAATAATGCACGCTAAAAAAACCTGCGCACACCATCTCTCACTGCTTCCTTGTAATGATAGAAAACGCCACGACTGAGACCCATTACCCTACAGGCCCTAGAAACGTTGCCAGGTTGAGAAGGTCGATTTTGTGTTTTACGATACGTTCAATACTATTAATCATGAGAATGACCTCTTTAAAGCTCTCATCATATATAAGCACCTAAAAAAGCTTTAATGTTGAATGACACCCGCGACAAAACTGATTGCCTTTACCCTGAGCTTGTAGAAGGGCGAGGGGTTTTATACTCCATCCTTCGACAAGCTCAGGATGAGGATAGTGTGAGGATTAACTTTACAAATCAAACAGCAGGCGTTCCGGGTCTTCCAGGCATTCCTTGACGCGAACGAGAAAGGTTACCGCGCCTTTGCCATCAACCACACGGTGGTCATAGGACAGCGCCAGATACATCATGGGCCGGATAACAACTTCGCCGTTCACCGCCATGGGGCGTTCCTTGATGGCGTGCATCCCCAAAATGCCGCTTTGCGGGGCGTTGAGGATGGGTGTGGACATCAGCGAGCCATAAACCCCGCCATTAGTGATGGTAAAGGTTGCCCCCTGCATATCGGCCATGGATAGTTTGCCGTCACGGGCCTTTTTTCCCAAGCCTGCAATGCCCATCTCGATCTGGTCCATCGAGAGAACATCGCAATCGCGCACCACCGGCACCACCAGGCCTTTGTCGATACCCACGGCAACGCCAATGTCATAATGGTTTTTATAAATCAGATCAGTGCCGTCCAGTTCAGCATTAACCTCTGGCACGTCTTTAAGCGCGGTAACACAAGCCTTCACAAAGAACGACATGAAGCCAAGTTTAATCCCGTGTTTTTTAGCAAACAGGTCTTTGTATTTCGCCCGCGACGCCATAATGGCGCTCATATCCACCTCGTTAAAGGTAGTCAGCATGGCGGCGGTGTTTTGTGCTTCTTTCAGGCGTTTGGCGATGGTTTGGCGCAGGCGCGACATACGCACCCGCTCTTCGCGTGGGCCTGTATCTCGCGGTGCAACGGAAGCCGCCGGTGGTGTGACCGTCGCGCTGAGGGCATCACCCTTGGTAATGCGCCCGGCTTTGCCTGTGCCGGAAATACTGGCCGGATCAACGCCCTTTTCCGCCATCACACGAGCCGCAGACGGCATAGACTTTGGCGCACTGTCTTGAGTGGCCGGGGCCGCAGAGGCAGGTGCCGCAACAGGTGCGCTGGCATCACCGCCCTGACTAACTCGCGCAATGACCGATCCAACCTCGACCGTATCGCCTTCGCTGACCAATTGTTCGACCAGAACGCCGTCAACTGGCGATGGTACTTCGATGGCCACCTTATCGGTTTCCACTTCCACCAGCGGCGCATCTTTTTTCACCGCCTCGCCGATCTGGGCCATCCAGGAGGCAATGACCCCCTCGCCTACGCTTTCGCCCATTTGCGGGATGGCAATATCGATGATTTTTCCGCTGTCCTTTTTGGGTGAGGCCTTTTTTGGGGCGGCCTTTGGTTTGGCGGCACTTGCCCCTTCTTCCAACACCGCCAACAATGCGCCGATCTCCACCTCATCACCTTCCTGAGCAGCAATCTTGTTGATCACTCCATCGGCGGGGGCGCTAACCTCCAGCGAGACCTTGTCAGTTTCCAGTTCGACCAAAAGCTGGTCCTTTTTTACCGCATCGCCCTCGCCTACTTTCCAGTCGGCAACAATGGCTTCGGTAACGCTTTCACCAAGTACGGGAACAACAATATCGGTCATGATTTTTTCTCTAGGTTCAGGGCTTCATCCATAAAGGCATTCAGTTCGGCCATATGCCTGGCCATGGTGCCCGTGGCCGTTGAGGCCGAGGCATGACGCCCCACGTAACGCGGGCGGTGCAACCGCGCCTTGATGCGTGTCAGCACCCATTCCAGGTTGGGTTCTATAAAGTTCCAGGCCCCCATGTTACGGGGTTCTTCCTGACACCAGACCATGTCAGCATTTTTAAAACGCGACAGCTCATTAATCAGGGATTTTGCCGGAAAAGGATAAAGCTGCTCGACGCGCATAAGGTAGACATTATCAATGCCGCGCTTCTCACGCTCCTCGAACAGATCGTAATAAACCTTGCCCGAACACAGGACGACACGAGCAATATCCTTATCGGCTTTCAGCTTTACCTTGGCGCGGCGATCCTTGATTTGTGCATCATCCCACAACACCCGGTGAAAAGATGACCGGGCGCCGATTTCATTTAAATCTGAAACACACCGTTTGTGCCTCAGCAATGATTTGGGGGCCATCAGGATCAATGGTTTGCGAAATTGACGGTGGATCTGGCGGCGCAGAATATGGAAATAATTTGCCGGCGTGGTGCAATTTGCCACCTGCATATTGTCCTGGGCACACATTTGCAAATACCGCTCCAGGCGCGCCGAAGAGTGCTCTGGCCCCTGCCCCTCATACCCATGAGGCAGCAGCATAACCAGGCCCGACATACGCAGCCATTTGCGCTCGCCAGCCGATATAAACTGGTCCACCACCATTTGTGCGCCATTGGCAAAATCACCAAATTGCGCTTCCCACAAGGTCAAGGCGTTAGGGGCCGACAGAGAATAACCATACTCGAACCCCAGCACGGCTTCTTCGGACAAGAGCGAGTCGATGACCTCAAATGTTCCCTGATCTTCACTGATATGGTGCAGGAAAGTATGACGGTGCTCGGTTTCCTGGTCGATGGCGCGGCTATGACGGTGCGAGAATGTGCCACGGCCACTATCCTGACCGGAAAGACGCACCGGAAAACCCTCATCCAGCAAAGTGGCAAAGGCCAGCATTTCCGCACTGGCCCAATCCAGTCCTTTGCCAGTGTCAATGGCCTTGGCTCGTGCATCAATCACCCGTTTCAAGGTTTTATGTACGGCCAAATCAGCTGGAAATGTCGTGACCCTTTTGCCAAGACTTTTTAAGCGTTTTAGCGAAACCCCTGTGCGGCCCCGGCGTTCTTCCCCATCGGGGGCAACACCAAGACCGGCCCATTCGCCATCCAGCCAGTCGGCCTTTTTGGCCTCATGTGTTTTACCGCGTTCAAATTCAGCATCCAGAAAATCTTCAAATTCAGTAATCCAGTCGGTTACTTCACCTGATGTTGTTACACCTTCGTCTATCAGGCGTTTTTCATAAATCGCCCGGGTGGTCGGATGCCCCTTGATGCGCTTGTACATAATCGGTTGGGTGAACGAGGGGTCATCACCCTCATTATGGCCATAACGGCGATAGCAAAACATGTCGATCACGGCATCCACGCCAAATTTCTGGCGAAACTCGGTAGCAATTTTTGCGGCATAGACCACGGCTTCAGGGTCATCGCCGTTCACATGAAACACCGGAGGCTGCACCATCAGGGCAATATCGGTAGGGTAAGGCGAAGAACGTGAAAAATGCGGCGCGGTGGTAAAACCGATCTGATTATTGACAATCAGGTGCAGCGTGCCGCCAGTGCCGTGGCCCACAAGGCCTGACATGGCAAAACATTCCGCCACAATGCCCTGCCCCGCAAAAGCCGCATCACCATGCAGCAAAATTGGCATCACATGGCCGCGTTCCGTATGGCCGTCATCAGGTGCTGTTGGTTCCTGTTTAGCCCGCACCTTGCCCAGGACCACCGGGTTGACGGCCTCCAGATGCGACGGGTTGGCGGTCAGTGACAAATGCACATTATTGCCATCAAACTCGCGGTCTGATGACGCGCCCAAATGGTATTTCACATCGCCCGAAGCAAAATCATCCGCGCCCCAGCTATGACCGCCAGCAAATTCATTGAATACCTGATGATAGGGCTTGCCCATCACGGCGGTCAGCACGTTCAGCCGCCCCCGGTGTGGCATACCCAGCACAATTTCGGAAACCCCCAGTGCACCGCCGCGTTTTAAAATTTGTTCCATCGCCGGAACCAGGGCTTCGCCGCCATCAAGGCCGAAACGCTTGGTTCCGGGATAACGCTTGTGCAGAAACTGTTCAAAAACCTCTGCCTCAATCAATTTACGCAAAATTGCCTTGCGGCCCATTTCCGTAAAATGAATTTCCTTGTCCTTGCCCTCAATGCGGCGCTGCACCCAGGATTTCTGCTCCGGGTTGGAAATGTGCATAAATTCAATAGCAAAAGTGCCGCAATATGTGCGCTTCAATATTTCCAGCATTTGCCGGGGCGTAGCACTTTCCATTCCCATCACATGGTCGATGAATATTTCCCGGTCCATGTCATCAGGGCCAAACCCGTAAGTGGCCGGGTCCAGCTCTGGCCAGGGTCCACGTTTTTCAATGCCCAAGGGATCCAGATCAGCCGCCAGGTGCCCACGGATACGATAGGCACGGATCATCATCAGCGCCCGGATACTATCCAGCGTCGCCGCACGCACATCATGGGCGCTGGCCTCGGGGCTGCGGGTTTTGACCTTATCCGCAATCGCGGCCTCGTCCGGCCAGTCAGAGGTTAACGCCGAGGTTAGCTCGCCATTGGCTTCAACCGGCCAGTCCCCACGCTCCCAGGATGGACGCGGGGATGGCATAACGTCATTTTCAGCCTTGAAATAGGCCTGCCAGTCTTCGGGTACGCTTTGCGGATCGAGGGCAAAACGCACCTGCATCATTTCAAGATAAGCAGTATTAGTGCCGGAAAGAAAATCGGGATCTGCCATGAGCGACTATCCTTGTTTTAGCCTTTGAGAACCTCGACCAGCGTAGACCCCAACGCGGCTGGTGAAGGTGAAACGGTAATGCCAGCACTACGCATGGCTTCGATTTTGTCTTCGGCGCCGCCCTTGCCGCCCGAAACAATCGCCCCGGCATGGCCCATGGTGCGCCCCGGCGGAGCCGTACGCCCGGCAATAAAGCCCACGACAGGCTTTTTAATTTTGGATTGTTTAAGAAATTCAGCGGCATCTTCTTCGGCAGAACCACCAATTTCACCAATCATAACAATGGATTCAGTTTCAGGATCACCAAGAAACATTTCAAGGCAGTCAATAAAATTAGTGCCGTTCACCGGATCACCACCAATACCGATGCAGGTGCTTTGCCCCAGACCCACAGCCGTGGTTTGCCCCACAGCCTCGTAAGTTAACGTGCCCGAGCGCGAAACCACGCCAACCGAGCCGCGTTTGTGAATATGGCCCGGCATAATGCCGATCTTGCACTCACCCGGGGTAATAACACCCGGGCAATTTGGACCGACAAGGCGCGTGTTAGATCCGCACAAGGCACGCTTTACCCGCACCATATCAAGAACCGGAATGCCTTCGGTAATACAAACCACCAGCTCGATCTCGGCGGCTATGGCTTCGGCAATGGCGTCGGCGGCAAAGGGTGGCGGCACATAAATAACGCTGGCCGTGGCCCCGGTGGCCTCTTTGGCGCCAATCACGGTATTAAAAACAGGGAGACCAATATGTTTGGACCCGCCTTTGCCGGGGGTAACCCCGCCAACCATTTGCGTGCCGTAAGCCAGCGCCTGTTCAGTATGGAATGTGCCGTTTTTGCCCGTAAGGCCCTGCACAATGACTTTGGTGTTTTTATCAACGAGGACAGACATTCAAGCGGCCTCCTTTACGGCGGCAACAATTTTTTGTGCCGCATCATCCAGATCATCGGCGGAGATCACATTCAAGCCTGAATTGGCGATGATTTCCTTGCCGCGTTTTACGTTGGTGCCTTCAAGACGCACCACCAATGGTACTTTCAGCCCCACATCCTGCACCGCAGTGATCACGCCCTCGGCGATGACATCACAGCGCATAATACCGCCAAATATATTGACCAGAATGCCTTTGACCTGCGGATCAGAGGTGATGATTTTGAACGCCGCCGTTACTTTTTCTGCGGTGGCACCGCCACCAACATCAAGAAAATTGGCCGGCTCGGATCCGTAAAGCTTGATAATATCCATGGTTGACATGGCCAGACCAGCGCCATTGACCATGCAGCCAATTTGCCCATCCAGCGAGATATAGGAAAGATCATAGCCCGCCGCTTCCAGTTCTTTAGGGTCTTCTTCGCTTTCGTCGCGCAGCTCCATAATGTCCGGGTGGCGATATAGTGCGTTTCCGTCAAAGCCCATTTTGGCATCAAGGCAAACAAGATCACCGCCGCCAGTAAGCACCAGCGGGTTAATTTCCAACAGGCTCATATCCTTGGCGACAAACGCCTTGTAAAGAATACCGGCAAGCTTGCCGGCCTGTTTGGCGGCACCGCCCGAAAGGTTCAGCGCCCGCGCCACCGCCCGGCCATGATGAGGCAATAACCCGGTTGCCGGATCAACGCTAAATGTAATGATTTTTTCAGGCGTATCAGCGGCCACTTCCTCAATATTCATACCGCCTTCGGTGGAAACCACAAAAGCAACTTGCGAGCTTTCCCGGTCCACCAACATGGAAAGGTAGAACTCGTTGGCAATATCGGCACCATCTTCAATATACAGCCGCCGCACTTCCTTGCCCGCCGGGCCTGTCTGGTGCGTGACCAGCGTCATGCCTAAAATTGCCTCGGCGTGTGTCCGAACTTCATCAATGCTTTTGGCAATTTTGACCCCGCCGCCCTTGCCACGCCCACCGGCGTGGATCTGCGCCTTGACCACATAAACCGGGCCGGGCAATTGCTTGGCGGCCTCAACGGCCTCATCAACAGAAAAAACCGGGTAGCCTTGCGACACCGGCGCACCAAAACCGGCTAAAACGGCTTTGGCCTGATATTCATGAATATTCATGGAACCTCTCGGCAAATTGCTGGTTGTTACTAATCAAAATGACACCCTAAACTGGCGCATTATAGTAAACAGACTCTTAGCGATAATCGTATTCGCATTTCAGGACAATGGGTGATGCAGAATTTAATACTCATTTTGAGCAAATATGACTGATCTGCGATTCTCAGCCATTTTGACCATGTATATGAAACCATGACCTGGTCACCGTAATGCGTAATAAGGGCAAACCTGTGATCTGCCCGGTGTTTTTCCCCTCTCACTTGAGGGCTATGGCTGGGCTTGCTCGGGGTTTGTATGCCTCTGTCTGCGGGTCCATTCCTCCAATGTGTTTTTATGCCCCCAATGCAATGGCTGGTCAGGTGTGGTCGCCGAGACATAACCTCCAGCTGTGAGTCCTCTGATATGAGCTTCAAATGCGACAGGGTCTTGCACGAATGCTCTGCACCGCTGGCGAAGTTCTTGCGCCTGGGGGCTGCCATCATAAATAATATGATGCCCACCGGTGATTTTGGACCACATGGTTTGATATAACAGGCTGCCTGCTGGCCCCTTCATGAATGGCTTAAGCTCTTTTGGACGGTTAAGTATTATATCGGTCCAGCCTGCGCCTTTTTGCTCTTCCGCATCATAGGCTTGTTGCACGTTCAAAAGCGTATAGGCAAAGCCAATACTGTCCAGTGCCGTACAGGTCGATTGCAGGGTGGCCAGCGATTCCTCCAGAATCTTGTTTTCGGATACTGCCCCCTTGTAGGATGGCTTCTCATAGGATGTCAGCAAGTGATACAGCTCGTGAAAAAGGGTAGCCAGCACCGCGAATCCGTCAGGTGCATCAAGATCATCTTTATGGAAGTAAAAAGTGATTCGAATATTCTTCTTTCTGTTAAAAAAGTAATGGGTTTTATCGAGAAAAACATCTGAATCTACAAAAACAAGTGTCACCGTATATTTAATTTGGCTGTCCCATCCATAGTTGGACAGTGTCTGCAATCCGGAAGTAATGTTGTCTGCAAGGGTTTGGGTTTTCTTCAAAAAACTCGGGCTAACATTTTTTTTTCCCACATTTCCGCGATAAGAAATTTTAATGTGTGTGGCCGGTGTATGAACCTCGATCAAATACCGTTTTTGGTAGATTTTTTGTTTTTTGTTACCACCTAGGATGGATTGTGTTCCATAAACGGGGAAGATAATACTGCGGTGAAATAACTGAACAGCGTGTATAGATACATTCTGCCGCTCACCCAGAGTGGGTTTTTTGAATCCGCCGATGTGACTGCAAGCCGTTATTGAAAAAAAGGCAAGGAGTACAAACGTGCGAAGAATAGAAATATGCATGTGCACCCCCTGCATAACTGCCCTTTCTTGATATAGGTAAATTCTAGAAAGAAAGTTAGAATTTTATGGCTCAAGGCAGAGATTACCATCTTGGCACACTGTCACATTTTCTGTCCATACTTCCCCACCAGCAGCTAGTGGATTACCATTTTCCTCAAGTGCAAACATGAAAGCATTTATTCCTGTCGTCGTTTCCAGCGATATGGAAGGGAAAGTAAATTCTAACTTAGCAGCATTGCTCATAGGCCCTGCCCATGTTGAGGCCGCTGCTGGATCGTCTAGTTCAATTTTGTCGCCATTTTTATGCCAAGAAAAAGCATTTGCGCCCAGCTTATTATTATTCTCGTCTTTGATGTTTATAAGAACAAGTCCCGAATTTTCCACGCCTACATTTGTTCCTGTAAGATTAAGGCTTAAGCTTGCAATAGCACTCTGCAAAGCACTCGTCCCACCGAATATAGTACTCAAAGCATTTGCCGAGCGTGTCCAGGTACAGCTTCCACCTATTTTTTCGGTTGACCCACCGGGGCCGGTTGTCCTCTCCCCGCTGACAGTACATGTAGAAGCGCAACCACTCAACACCAACGCTGTTCCGCCAAGCAAAACGGCCATTAAACTATATTTCATTACTTTCTCCCTGAAATGTATTCTCGCAAAGCACGAAAAACAATATATGGTTACGATAGTGGGGGGGGGGATAGTCAATATAGAAACTGAACCACCATTTGTGGAGTGTTTTGTCGAGGTTGGCAAGACTGTGTTGGCACAAAATCAGGCTGGCAGGTGCCCGGTCAAGACTCAGCCACGTTTTGCAAATCGCCCAAACTGGACCACCAGTTCGTCATAGACATGGCGTTTCCAGGAGATGATCTTGTCTGGTGCCTTTTTAAGGCTCACCCATTTCCAGTCATCAAATTCAGGCGGCTTATGCGCATTAAGATCAACGTGCTTGTCCTTGCCCGTAAACTGAAAAGCAAACCACTTTTGTTTTTGCCCGTCCCAATTCAACCTTTTGCTAGGGGCATGGCGTACATCTTCCGGGAAATCGTAAGATAGCCAGCCTTTGACCTTGCCTATTTTTTTAATATGTTTTGGCTTTATACCGGTTTCTTCTTCCAGTTCACGAAGCGCCGCCGCCAAGGGTTTCTCGCCCGGATCAATACCCCCTTGGGGAAACTGCCAACATTGATCCCCAATGCCCCCGGCACGATGCCCCATCCAGACCTTGCCGTCCTTGTTAAATAATACCACTGCGGCATTGGGCCGATGTCTGACCAGCTTGTCTTTTTTACGCTTGGTCATGTGATGCCCGTTAATGCCCCGCGCGCGCAACCATTTGTGGATCACTGCTGGTTGGTGTTTCAATACTGGCACTTCCTTTGCGCGCACTCAAAACAGCCGATGCTGGTGCCAGCACATACCCCTTACTGCTCACGGTGTCAGTCCAGTGTTTTAACCGCTCCATGGTAATGGGCCAGGAAAACCCGGCCCCAAGAGCCGTACCGTTCTGAATGGCAATGGCCTCCAGGTGCAATAACTGCTCATCAATGGCAGTTGATGAAGGTTCCGTATCAATAATACGATCCGCCGTCGTCCACCTTAAATGCTCGGCATCCGCAACACTGCTTAACGAAGAGCGCCGGGCCTCGCCATCATAAATAAAATCCACGCCGCGTTGGCGTAATGCGCGCAAAACCGGCGCCAAAGCAGTTTCCGAGGCAGTGAATTTTGACCCCATATAATTGGTAACAGCAAAATAACCCCATGCCCGGCTTAACAACCATTCAAGGCGGCGGGTGTTTTCGGCGGCGCTTACTGTCGCCAGCAAGGTTTGTGGGCCGGGATCATTTTGTGGGTAATCAAAAGGCTCCATTGGCAATTCCAGCATAACCTCATGACCGGCCGCACGGGCACGGTTAATCCAGCCCTGCAGGTCACGGGTATAGGGCACAAAAGAAAGCGTTACCTCTGGCGGTAAATCGTTGATCGCAGCAAGTGTTGAGGCCTCTTTTAACCCCAACCCCCCAACGATAAGAGCAATCGTCGGAGATTTTGCCGGCAAGTTAAATGGCCGTGCATACACGTCTGCCGGACGGCGTCCGTCGGCGGCAATAACAGGTAAAACACCACCCGGCCCCGGTGCCGTTAAGGCCTTATCCGGCACAGGCCCTGTTGGCGTAGCTTTGGCCGCAGCATGTCTCGAAGAACCATTATCATCGTCAACGCTATGATGAGCCCTGCCCGGATCCTCAACCCCATCCAGTACAGGCTCGTCATGAGGCGTTGTAATGACAAAGCCCCCGTCAGCCTCATGCCCCTTATCGATACGTAAATGCCCGGAAAGCGAGGCAGATTGGCTAACCGCAGGAATGGCCAATACCTGTTCCATCTGTCCGGCTAAAGGATCACCAAAAACCAGCACACGCACAGCCCCAAGCACCAGAACACTGCTGAGCACAATGGCCCCCAGCACGTGAGGATTGATCCGGGGTACCCGGGGCATTGAAAACCTGCTTAATATATTTGCACTAATTGCCATAATTATCCGCTCACCAAAACATGGTTAACGAAATATAGGCACGCAGTTAAGAAAGCGGTAACGCCGCAATAATCCAGAGGATTACCCGGCGTTGGCCAATATTTCTCCGCTAAGGACCATTTGCCCTAGAATTTCCTTGGCACGTTCCAACTGGAAATCCTTGTCCTTTGGATAATCCTCGGGTGGCATTTCAGCAGAAGCAACATCTTTTTCTGCTTCGGCATCCTCTTTCAGGGCTTCTTCTTTTTCAAAATTTTCCAGCTCATTTTTCAGGGCATTGGGAAGATCAGCTTCGCTAATCCGCTCTACGGGTTCTTCGCTACGCTCGGCGGCAATTTCAATATCCGGTTCAATACCAGTAGCCTGAATAGAACGCCCGGCGGGTGTATAATAACGCGCCGTCGTCAGCCGCAAGGCACCGTTACGCCCACCATTAAGCGGGATCACTGTCTGTACGGAACCCTTGCCGAATGAGGTTGTACCAACCAGCGTAGCCCGTTTGCGGTCCTGCAACGCGCCCGCAACAATCTCGGAAGCCGAGGCGCTGCCACCATTAATCAACACCACCACGGGAAGATTACCAATGCGAGAACCACGCCGGGCGTTATGACGCTCTATGTCTTCGGGGTCACGACCACGGGTAGAAACAACCTCCCCGCCGTCCAGAAAGGCGTCTGACACGGCAATGGCCTGATCCAGAAGGCCACCCGGATCATTACGCAAATCCAGAATAATGCCGCTTAAGTTATCACCAAGCTCTTCGGTAAGGCCATCAAAGGCTTTACCCAGAAGGTCGTCAGTGTTTTCGTTAAAAGTGGCAACGCGGATATAGCCCAGGCTATCACCTTCAACCCGCCAGGTGACCGAACGCACTGTTATCACGGCACGAATAATTTCAATTTCCAGAGGCTCATCAAGCCCTTTTCGGGCAATGCTGAGGGTAATGGGCGCACCCGCCGGGCCGCGCATTTTATCGATGGATTCGTCCAGTGATTCGCCGATAATGGATTTACCATTAATGCCCGTAATGTAATCACCCGGTTTAACACCGGCGCGCATCGCTGGCGTATCATCAATTGGAGATACGACTTTGACGACACCACGTTCTGTTGTCACTTCGATACCCAGACCACCATATTCGCCGCTGGACTGCACCTGCATGTCACGAAATCCCTCCGGTGGCAGATAGCTTGAATGCGGATCCAGTGAGTGCAACATACCCTGAATGGCCGCTTCAACCAGTTCCGGCCCTTCGGTCTCGCTCACGTAATCGGCTTTGACGCGATTAAGAATATCGCCCATCAGGCCAAGTTCCTGAAATGTTGCCCGATTACCTGATTCTGCTGAGGCCATAGTGAAGGTCAGGCCCACACCACCAGCCAGCAAACCGGCAACCGCCACCAGAACCAAAGATAAATACCGCATGTTCACCACCTTTATGTTTGACCCTGTTTATGGGCCTATACCCCGGATCTATTCAAATCCCGGGCCAGTTTATTTTGGGACACTTTGGCCCCTTTTGTATTCCCGTCTGCCCTTTTCTAGCCCCCGGTCTTTTTATGACCCCCATCTTTTTCAAGCCAGGGTGCCGGATCAATAGAACGCCCGTCCTTCTGGAACTCAAGATAAAGTTCCGGGGCTGGTCGTGATCGATCCGCCAGTTCGCCAACCGGTTCGCCCGCAAGAACAAGCTGATCTGACACGACGAAAGAGCGCTCCAAGCCTGCGATAATAATATGGTAACCATTACCGACGTTCAGGATCAAGAGACGACCGAGATTTCTAAACAGCCCGGAATACAAAATACGACCGTCAAAAGGGACTGTTACCTGCGCACCGCGCCGCGCCTGAACAACCAGACCCGAGCGACGAGGTTTATCTTTTGCCTGGCCAAAAGCATAGGCGATCGTCCCCTGTACGGGCAGCCGTAAAAGCCCGCGACTATCAGCAAAACGGCCACTTGGCGCGATAAACGGATCAAATGGCATAACCGCATCAGGGTCTGGTTTTTGCCGAGGACTGGCCTGGTCGGAAGGGTCGGGTATGAGTTCTTTTGATGGTTTGTGACGAGGTGAATTATGGCTGGCAGCAAGCTCAAGCTGATCAATCAATTCACGTAATGTTGATGCCCGGCTGGCAAAAACCTGCGCCTGCCTGGCCGCTGTATTGGCGTTACGGCGTAATGTTTTCTCCAATGCCTGTCTCTGCGTCAAAAGATTTTCCAGCGTCGCCGTACTGGTTTGCAAGGTCTGGCCCTGTAACAAAAGCCGTTCTTTTTCCACAATTATACTGGCGCGCACCTGATTTAACGTCGTCAGGGTCGTGGCCAGCGCATCGCCGCGCGCCTTTAATTCCGGTGCGGCGCCCGACAGCAACAGCGCCGCGCGTGCGGCCGCTGTAATATCATCGGGCGACACAGCCAGTGCTGGCGGATGGTTCATTCCGGCACGCTCCAGCGCCGCCAGCAAATCCATCAACCCGGCGCGCTCGGCATCCAGCTTTTTCAAAATTGCTGTTTCTTCAAAGGAAAGTGTTCTCAGTTTATCTTCAGTATCACTAAGCGTTTCCTGGTAGGTCGAACGCTTCGCCGCAAGGGCGATGAGCTGCTGTTGTAAATCAGCAATTTCTATACGAACCCGGTCTGTGCTTTTACGCAATGCGCTGGCCTGCGCTTCGGCCTTTTCGTGCTCGGTATCCAATCGGTCGGCGGCTTCCCGGCCCGGCGCTTCTTGCGCCATTGCCGGCATATTAAACATCATCAATATCAGGAAAAACCACCTGCCAGGGCCAGCCATCTAGTCCTCCCGGTGGTAAGGTGATTGTGCTAATATAGAGAGCCCCCGGTATATTTGCTCGGCCGCCATAACGCGAACCAGCCGGTGCGGCCATGTCCATGAACCAAAGCGCAAAACCGCGGCGGCACCATCGCGCATCTGTCCGCCCCAGCCATCGGCACCCCCAATGAGCAGAGCTGCATGACTGGCGCCCTCATCACGCCAGCGCGCCAATAAACGGGCAAATTCGGTTGAACTTATGTCCTTGCCGCGCTCATCCAGTACAATGCGCATGGTCCCCACAGGCAACGCATCCAGCACATGACAGGTCATGGCTGTTTTATCGGCCTTACCCTTGGGGTGAAACTCGGTCAGCTCAATTTTTGAAAACCCAAGCCCCCGGCCCAGTGGGGCCGCGCGGGTGATATAGTCCGATGCCAGGTCTTTTTCTGGCCCGGCCCGTAACCGGCCCACCACACCCAGCGTCAGCTTCACTTAAGCTTCACCATCCGCTGAGGATGCCTCAGCAGACCACATTTTTTCAAGATTATAAAACTCACGAACTTCGGGGCGAAAGAGGTGCAATATTACATCGCCAGCATCAATCAGCACCCAGTCACAGGCTGGCATGCCTTCGATGGCAACCTTACCCAGACCTTCTTTTTTTAATGTCCGCACTATGTGATCGGCAAGCGCACTGACGTGGCGCTGCGAGCGTCCGCTGGCAACAATCATAACATCGGTAACAGAAGATTTTTCGTGCAAATCTATACAGACAATATCTTCGGCTTTGTCTGCATCCAGAGTGGATACAATCAACGTCTGCATTTGCTGCGTTGATAGTTCCATCAGTCCAGGCTGAGGGGCATTTGTACTTTCCTCAAGGCTCTGGTTGGCCGTTTCGGTGCTCAGGGGAGGATTCCTTTCTCTCCGGTGATAACAGGCGAACCTGATAACACGCCTTGCCCCTGCACGCCATGCCTGAATTGCGGTGTAAATGCAGTCGTTTATCAGCCTGTAAGACTGTCTCTTAACTGTGTTGAGGACTGATCATGCAAGGGCGCCGTCAGATAGACCCATGCCGGACTTTTTTTATTCGCCAGCACAGGTGCTGCCTCTTGCGGCAAACGCGCAAAACCAAAGCGCTGCACAAAAGGTGAAAATCGCGCCCGGACCTCATCCTGTGGCCGGGCAATAACCGCCATAGGCATGGCAAAGACCATATCCTCCCATTTTTTCCACAGATGAAAACTGGCCAGATTATCTGCTCCCATAAGCCAAACCGGCCGGATAGCCGGGCGAATAGCCCCCACCGCCGCAAAGATGTCTATGGAATAGCGCGTCCCCAATGCCGCCTCTGCAGTACAGACGAAATGGCCGGGGTTTTTTTCAACCACCTTGTGCACTCCTGCCAGACGTTGGTCATAATCGGCCTGTCCTGCATCACCTTTTAATGGATTTCCGGGCGAGACCAGCCACCATATCGCATCAAGATTCAGGCGTTTTTTTGCGGTTTGCGCCACATGAAGATGACCTTCATGAACCGGGTTAAACGAGCCGCCAAACAGCCCGACCCGCAGACCCGCAGGGGCCGGGGGGAATATATTACGGGCGGATATGACCACGTCCACGCACCACATAATGATAGCTGGTTAATTGCGCCGGGCCGACGGGACCACGTGCGTGTAGCTTGCCAGTGGCAATGCCAATTTCGGCACCAAATCCAAATTCCCCGCCATCGGCATACTGGGTTGAAGCATTATGCAGCACAATGGCCGAATCAACGCCGTTCAAAAACTGTGTCGCCGCCTCGGCATTATCGGTGACAATACTGTCGGTATGGGCCGAGCCATATTTGGCAATATGGGCCAAGGCATCATCCAGCCCATCGACGACACGGACGCTAAGAATTGCGTCCAGATATTCGGTTTTCCAGTCCTCTTCAGTGGCCGGTTCCATATCCGCAAACAGCGTGCGCGACCGGCCATCGCCGCGCAAAACACAGCCCGCTTCTCGCAAATCCTTGGCAATCAAGGGCAAGAGTTTGGGCGCGCATTTCTGGTCGATAAGCAGCGTTTCTGCAGAACCACAAATGCCGGTACGACGCATTTTAGCATTGAGCGTAATTGCCCGCGCCATATCCGCATCAGCATCCTCATGCACATAGACATGGCACAACCCTTCCAGATGCGACAATACCGGGACACGCGCATCTGATTGTACGCGTGCAATCAGGCTTTTCCCGCCGCGCGGAATGATAAGGTCTATCGCACCATCCAACCCGCCGAGCATCGCCCCCACCGCAGCGCGATCCACACTGGGCACCAATTGCACCGCATTGGCGGGCAATCCTTCGGCTTGCAATCCGGCACGAAAAGCATTGGCAATCGCCATGGACGAATGAAACCCATCGGCCCCGCCGCGTAAAATCACCGCATTGCCGGCCTTGACGCAGATCGCCCCGGCATCAGCGGTCACATTAGGGCGGCTTTCGTAGATCATGCCGATAACCCCCAGCGGCGTGCGCACGCGGGAGATACGCAATCCGTTAGGAGGGGTCCATTCCTGATCAATTTGCCCAACAGGATCATCAAGTTCGGCCACGGCATCCACACCGGCTGCCATAGCCTCGATGCGGGCATCATCCAGCATCAATCGATCAAGAAATGATGGTGCCAGCCCTTTTTCCCGGGCGCGTTGCATATCCTGTTCGTTGGCCGTCAAAATCCCCGCAGCGGATCCACGAACCGCATTTGCAGCAGAATGAAGGGCCCGGCATTTCTGATCGGCACCAAGGTATGCCAGCTGCTTTGCCGCACCACGTGCCGCAGTGCCCATGTCCAGCAGAACCGCCTCAATACCATCACCCGTCATTGGTCCTTATCCTTGTTCAAAAGCACCATATCATCACGATGGATCATCGCAGCACGGGCACTATAGCCCAGTTTTTGCTCTACTTCCTTACTGCGTAATCCGCATATTTGCGTGGCTTCGTTTGCGCTATACGCTGCCAGACCGCGCCCGATTTCCTTACCCGTAGTATCCAGTATGGCCAATACATCGCCGCGCGTAAAATCACCCGTGCAGGCCGTCATACCCACCGGCAACAGGCTGGCCCCGGTTCCCAGAGCCCGCACCGCACCCGCATCCACATGGACAGCACCCACAGGTTTGATAGCCCCGGCAATCCAGCCCTTGCGCGCATCTGTGATTGAAGCTGAAGGGGCAAACAAGGTTGCTTGTGCGCCTGTCATCAAAGCCTTTATGGGGTGATCGTACAGACCCGATGATAGAATAACCGCACAGCCGTTTTGCACTGCCATGCGCGCGGCCATAAGCTTGGTTATCATGCCGCCCGAGCCAAGGTTTGTGCCCGGATTTGGCCCCTCAGCCATAGCCATAACCTCATCGCTCAATTCCGCGACAAAAGGAATATGATGTGCATCCCGTTGGCGATTGGGGTCGGCACTCCACAACCCGTCAATGTCGGAGAGCAAAATCAGAACATCTGCACCGCTCATTTGCGCAACGCGGGCGGCCAGACGATCATTATCCCCATAACGAATTTCATCGGTGGCCACGGTATCATTTTCATTGATAATTGGCACTGCCTTTTGCGCCAGCAATGCCTCCAGCGTCGCCCGTGAATTAAGCCACCGGCGGCGGTCTTCGGTATCTTCCAACGTCAGCAAAGCTTGCGCCGTCACAAGCCCCAAAGGGGCAAAGGCCCTAGCCCAGGCACCGGCCAGTATGGGTTGCCCCACAGCAGCAGCAGCCTGTTTTTGTTCCAGTGCCAGCGCTCCATCGGGAAAATCCAGCGCCCCGCGGCCAATCGCTACCGCGCCGGAGGACACCATAAGGAATTCTGTGTCTACGCGGCTTAACGCAGCAAGATCTTGCGCAAGTGAGGCCATCCAGTCATGACGCAATACCCCGGTTTGAGCATCCGCCAACAGCGAAGAACCCACCTTGATCACAACACGGCGTGCGTTGGCCAAAACTTCGGCACAGGTCGAGGAAGCGTTTACGGTTGCCATGGCTCCTCTTCCCCGGTGTCCTTGTCTTGCTTGTTTTGCTTGTTCACCCGTTCCAGCGCCTTGTGCATGACGGCCTTAACGCCCTTTCCGGAAACCCCGGAGGCCAGCATCGGCGTACAGCCGCAGGCATCGCCCAGCGCCTTTTGTTTTTGCGCCAGCGTCTCCTCATCGAGGGCATCGATCTTGTTCAGCACAACAATTTCTTTCTTCCCCGCCAGCACATCGCCATAGGTGTCAAGCTCGGCACGAATGGTGCGGTAATCTGTCGCCGGATCATCAGCGGTGCCATCAACCAGATGCACCAGCACACCAGCACGTTCCACATGACCCAAAAACCGCGAGCCAAGCCCTGCGCCTTCGGATGCCCCCTCGATAAGGCCCGGAATATCCGCCAGCACAAAGCGCGCACCGGGGCCAAGATCAACGACGCCCAGATTGGGGTGCAAGGTGGTAAAGGGATAGGCGGCGGTTTTGGGCTTGGCAGCGCTGACCGCCGATAACCATGTGGACTTGCCCGCATTGGGGAGCCCCACCAGCCCGGCGTCGGCAATAAGCTTCAGGCGCAGCCATATCCAGCGTTCTTCATAGTCCTCACCCGGATTAGCCCGGCGCGGTGCCTGATTAATCGCGGATTTAAAACGCGCATTGCCCCAGCCACCATTACCGCCGTTCAGCAGCAAAGCGCGCTGACCTTCTACGGTTAGATCAGCCAACACCTCATCACGCTCTTCATCCAGAACCTGCGTACCCACTGGCACTTTTAGCACCACATCCTCACCAGCCGAGCCCGAGCGATTACGTCCCATGCCGTGAACGCCGGTTCCGGCGCGAAAATGCTGGTGATAACGATAGTCTATCAGGGTGTTCAGACCCTCTACGGCCTCCACCCAGACGTCACCGCCCTTGCCGCCATCGCCGCCATCAGGGCCGCCGCGTTCCACATACTTTTCCCGGCGAAACGAGATACACCCCGCCCCGCCATTGCCGGAGCGTAAATATATTTTAGCCTGATCAAGAAATTTCATAATGCTTTTGTGTCACCTTTTTTCGGATTAAGCCATCGCTGACATACCGGTGTAAACAGGCATCCAGAGATAAGTCCCTGCTGGACGCCGGTTTTCATCAGGGTGACGCCTAAAAAATACAAACACCATCCATTTCACGGTTTCAATTTCATAATCCATGGGGTCCTCCATGAAACAAAAAAAGGAGACGGCCCAGCCATCTCCCTTTTGAAAACTTACCGGCCACCAGTTAGGCGGCATGTTCCGCCGCTTTATTTTTCGTTTGCCGGGACAACCGATACATAGGAACGGTCATTCTTTTTGCGTGAAAACTGAATTTTGCCTTCTTCGAGGGCAAACAGGGTGTGGTCCTTGCCCATGCCAACATTATCGCCCGGATACACCTTGGTGCCACGTTGGCGAATAATGATGTTACCAGCAATCACATGCTCGCCACCAAATTTCTTGACGCCAAGACGACGGCCAGCACTATCGCGACCATTGCGGGATGAACCACCAGCTTTTTTGTGTGCCATTGTATTTAGTCCTTCTTAGCGGCAGCGGCTTTTTTAGCCGGTGCTTTTTTGGCAGCAGCAGGCTTCTTGGCAGCCGCCTTCTTTGCCGGCGCTTTTTTAGCGGCGGCAGGTTTGGCAGGTGCCTTTTTGGCTGCAGCAGGTTTAGCTTCTTTAGCCTCTGCCTTCTTGGCAGGCGCTTTCTTTTCAGCAACTGGCTTGGCTTCGGCCTTTTTGGCCGTGGGCTTTGCCACTGCTTTTTTAGCCGCAGCAGGTTTAGCGCCCTTGGCCAGAATGTCCGTAACCCGAACTACTGTTTCAAATTGCCGATGGCCCTTGGTGCGACGATAGTCCTTGCGGCGTTTTTTCTTGAAGATAATAATCTTGGCACCCTTGCGGGTTTCAAGAAGCTCGGCATGGACTTGAGCGCCTTCGACAATTGGCGAACCGACGGTGATGTTATCACCCTCACCCATCATCAGCACCTGATCAAATACAACAGCCTCGCCGTCATTAACGTCCAGCTTTTCAACGATCAGCACGTCATTTTTGGCAACTTTATATTGCTTGCCACCAGTTTTAATCACCGCAAACATATTTTTCTCGTTTTTCAAACGGCAAAGCCAAAGCCAGCCGTATCGGGTTTTCCCAAAATCTCATAGCGTCGCCTACCACAAAACAAAAGCCTTGGGCAGCGAGCGGCGCACTATAGCCATGACCGCCCCCAAGTCAACGCGATTTGAAGCGCACATAACAGCCGCGCTTGCGTCACCCAAATGTGACGTTACTCTGGGTATAAAATCTAAATGAGGAACTTGGCAAATGCGTGAAATCAAACAGTTTTATATTGACGGGAAATGGATGACGCCAACGGGAAGCCGCACCCTGACAGTGACCAACCCGGCCAATGAAGAACAAAGCGGCAGCGTCGCTGTTGGCGAACAAGCCGATGTAGACCAAGCCGTTAAGGCAGCAACACGCGCCTTTGAGTCGTTTTCCCAAACATCCCGCGAAGACCGCCTGGCGCTTTTACAGTCCATTATTGCCGCCTATCAGGCCCGTATGAACGATCTGGCCGAAGCCATGACCCTGGAAATGGGCGCACCCAAATGGTTGTCCGGTACAGCACAGGCCGGGTCAGCACTGGCACATTTTGCCGAAGCCGCCAAAGTGCTGGGCAGTTTTGAGTTTGAACATAAAAATGGCGACCATATAGTGCGCCATGAACCCATTGGTGTTTGCGGCCTTATCACCCCGTGGAACTGGCCAGTAAACCAGATCGCCTGCAAATTGGCCCCGGCACTGGCCACGGGCTGCACCAGCGTCTGGAAACCGTCAGAAATGTCCCCTTACTCGGCGCAAATTTTGATGCAAATCCTGCACGATGCCGGCGTTCCAGCCGGGGTTGTCAATCTGGTGCATGGGGATGGCCCCGGCGTCGGTGCCGCCATTTCAGCGCATTCGGGGATCGACATGGTGTCGTTCACCGGCTCCACCCGCGCCGGGATCGAGGTGGCACGCGCCGCCGCCCCCACCATCAAGCGCGTCTCACAGGAATTAGGGGGCAAGTCAGCCAATATAATTCTTGATGACCTTGAAGGTGATGCCTTTGCCAAAGCGGTTACCGGCGGCATGCAAGCCATGTGCATCAATTCCGGCCAGAGCTGTAATGCTCCATCGCGTATGTTGGTGCCAACCAGTCGCATGGATGAAGCGGCCACTATTGCCGCCGCCGTGGCGCGTGCGGTTGTTGTCGCAGACCCGGGCGAAGAAGGCATGGTGATGGGGCCGGTCATCTCGGCCAATCAATGGGGCAAAATACAAGGTTTGATAGAGGTGGCTATAAAAGAAGGGGCCCGTGTGGCGGCGGGCGGCCCCGGACGGCCAGAAGGCCTCAATCGCGGGTATTTCGTACGCCCCACGGTTTTTGCCGATGTAACTAACGATATGACGATTGCCCGCGAGGAGGTGTTTGGTCCGGTGCTGTGCCTCATTGGCTATAAGGATGACGCCGATGCCATCAAAATTGCCAATGATACGCCCTATGGTCTGGCCGCTTATGTTTCGGGTGCTGATACCACGCGCGTACGCAACATAGCGGCGCAAATGCGGGCCGGACAAGTGATCGTCAATGGTGCCAGTTTAGATATGTCCGCCCCTTTTGGCGGCTATAAACAATCTGGCAATGGCCGCGAATGGGGGGCATTCGGGTTTGAGGAATACCTGGAGACCAAGGCGATTATTGGGTCCTAGCGGCAAAATAATCCAAAAAAACACTTATACAGCTATCCCGAGGCAAAAAATCCTGTAAAAAAATAAAGGAGACAACAGGGGAAAAATATGAGTTTTCTAGATCATGTTGAAGCTTTCATCGCTGCGGCAACCGCACCGGATGCCGATCTGGCCGTAGGTCACGAAACCATCGATGGTATTGACTATGCGGTTTTTGCCAAAGCCCCGGCAAGTTTGCGCGATATGTTTGGCATGATGTTAGAACATGACGACCTACCTTTCGTTGTTGAAAATGATGTATGCTTAAGTTTTCGTGAAACCTATGAAGCTTCGGCACGCTTTGCTCATGTGCTTACCGGGCTTGGCATTAAAAAAGGCGACAAGGTCGCCATTTCCATGCGCAACCGGCCCGAATGGATTATCGGCTTTATCGGTGCCTTGATGACAGGTGCCGTGGCAACGCCGCTCAATTCCTGGTGGGGGACCGAAGAGGTCGCCTACGCGCTGGAAGATAGTGGTGCCAAAATCATTCTTGCTGATCCCAGGCGGGCCAAAAACATTGCACCGCTTTTGAATAATCAGAATTTCACAATGATCGTCAGCGGTGAATTTGATCACAGGCACCCGCGCCTGCTGAACTATGATGTCCTGATGGCCAGTAACAACAAAACCACACCACCAGAGGTCGCCATAGACCCAGAGGACGATGCCACATTAATGTACACCTCTGGCTCTACCGGCCATCCCAAGGGCGCTGTATCAACCAATCGCGGTGCTATTACCGGCATTCTTGGTTATGCCCTGATGGGCCTTGCCATGCAAAACGCACACGGCGAAACGCCCGGCGAAGACGCACCACAAGCGGTTATCCTGCAAACCATCCCGCTGTTCCACGTTACCGGATGTCTGGTGATTTTCCTCGTGTCCATTGTCGCCGCGCGCAAAATGGTTCTTATGCGCAAGTGGGATGTTAATGATGCCATGCGCCTTATTGAAAAAGAGCGTGTTACTTCGCTTACTGGCGTACCAACCATGTCTGCAGACCTTTTGAACGCCCCAAATCGTGACGATTATGACCTGTCCAGCCTTACGGATCTGGGTGCCGGTGGGGCAGCGCGCCCACCAGACCACGTCAAACCACTCAACGATATGTTAAACCAGGCGCGTCCACTGGCTGGCTATGGCCTGACCGAAACCAATGGTATTGGTTCTATCATAGCCGGGAGCGATTACCTGGCCCGCCCTTCCAGCATTGGCAAACCACCACGCCCTATTGTTGAGATGAAAATCTGTGATCCGGATGGCAATGAAGTTCCCATTGGGGAGCGCGGCGAGATTTGTATCAAGTCAGCAGCCAATATTCGCGGTTACTGGAACCAACCCGATGCCACGGCGGAAGCCTTCAAAGATGGTTGGCTGCGTACCGGGGATGTGGGCGTCGAGGATGAAGAAGGCTATTTTTACGTCGTTGATCGCATTAAAGACATCATCATTCGCGGCGGCGAAAATATTGCCACCCTAGAGGTGGAAGCCGCTATATGCGCCCACCCTGATATATTGGAAGCCACCGTTTTTGGTGTACCTCACGCCCGCCTTGGCGAAGTGGTGGCAACGGTGGTTTATGCCCGTCCCGAAAGCGGCCTTGATGCGCAAAAGCTCAGCACTGATCTGGCTGCGCAGCTTGCCACCTTTAAAATTCCCTCCATCATAGTGTTTCATGATGAAGCCCTGCCCCGGATCGCCTCTGGCAAAATAGCCAAAAAGGCCCTGCGCGAAGCGATGATTGCCGAGGCGGGGTAGAGGCCCCAACCAGCCACAACCATACCTCACCAGCGTCCCGGTTGGATAAAGTTTGGGATGTTTTCCGGGTTCAAACCACCGTCATTGCGGCGAAGGCCGCAATCCATAGTCGTGCATCAAAATAGGCCCCGGTCAGTTTACCCTTACGAAAGTGAGGGCTGGGGTGACACTGTGGGGATAGTCATCACTTTATCCTCATGTTCGTACACGAGGGTCAGATGCTGTCCCTTAACTGATACTCACGCGCCCCATAAATTATGCTTACAGCGTGAAAAATGCCTATAATTGCCCCTCAAATCAGGCTTGGTGTCCCTAAATGACCCTGGTCAATGCGCAAGCCTGCTAAAGTTATCCCCGCACCAGCCAGTACAGCTATAATTATGTAATTTGCTTAGGCATGGGTTTTCAGGTGTGATAGCCATCAGGTTTTGATACTGGGAGCACCCTGTGGCCCTGACCCGCGAAAGCCTTGTTACCCGCGATGCCAATGACCCACTTGGGAAATTTCGTGATGAGTTCACTCTGCCGGATGGTGTGATTTACCTTGATGGCAATTCACTGGGGGCCATGCCTGGTGCCGCTAAAGAACGCATTGAAACGCTGGTATCAAAAGAATGGGCGCAGGATTTGGTTACCAGCTGGAATGTAAATGGCTGGTTTGATCTACCCGCACGTATTGGCGCAAAAATCGCCCGTTTAATTGGCGCCCGGGAAAACGAAGTTCTGGTCACCGACAGCACCGGGATTAACCTCTATAAGCTGTTATCCATGGCCCTTGAATTGCGCCCGGACCGCAAGATAATTTTGATGGAGGGGAGTAATTTCCCCACCGATAATTACATTGCGCAAGGGCTTGTCCGCCAGCTAGGCCAAGGCCATGAGGTTCGCTTTGCTGAAAAGCACGATTTTGAGGCGCAGATTACGCCAGATATTGCCGTCGTGGCGCTCACCCAGGTGCATTATAAAACCGGCCATGTTTATGACATGGACAAGATTACAGAGCGCGCCCATGACGCCGGGGCGCTGATCTGCTGGGACCTGTGCCATAGCGCCGGGGCATTGCCGGTTAATCTTGAGGCGGCCAAGGCCGACTTTGCCGTTGGCTGCGGATATAAATACTTGAATGGCGGCCCCGGTGCGCCAGCATTTCTGTATGTTGCGAAACGCCATCAGGGACAGGCGCAACAACCGCTAACCGGCTGGTGGGGCCATGCGGAGCCGTTCGCCTTTGAGCGCGATTACCGCCCGGCGGGTGATATTCGTCAATTGATGAGCGGTACGCAGCCCGTTTTATCACTGGCTGCACTGGAAACTGGCGTGGATATGATGCTGCGCGCCGACATGCACGTGGTGCGAGAGAAATCCATGGCACTTGGCGACCTGTTTATCGCACTTATGGAAGAGCAATGCGCACCATACGGGTTTGAACTGATTAGTCCGAAAAATGCCCAGGATCGTGGCAGCCAAATCGCGTTTGCTCACCCCCAAGGCTATGCCATCATGCAAGCCTTGATCGAGAAACGTATCATCGGCGATTTTCGGGCACCTGACGTAATGCGCTTTGGTCTGACGCCGCTTTATACGCGCCATGTTGATGTGTGGGATGCCGTGCAGGGCATCAAAACAGTGATGGAACAAAACCTCTGGAAAAACCCGCGCTTTGCCAAGCGCGATGGCGTTACCTGACCCCCATCTGCCGTCACGAAACCTCTTCGCATTATCGCTTGCCCATTTGCTTTAGTGTTAAAGCATTTACTTTAGTATTAAAACAAGCTAAATTATAAAAACATCAACTCACTCGCAGGAACGCAAAAACGGTTTTCTGTATTGTTTACGATGTTGAGAAAGCGACGCAATTGCAAATAAATTGAGGGGAACGTTATAATGAAAGCAGAAATTTCAAAGAGGAAAAATTTTAGTGCTCATACCCGTGTACAGCTAGCCGCCGGCGCATCCATGCTGGTCATGGCATGTGTACCAACACTTGCCATGGCACAGAACAATAACGATGGCGATTCTGATGAAATCATCATTACGGCTTCTAAACGAGGCGGACAGTCTCTGCATGATGTCGCCATACCGGTGCAGGCGATTTCTGGTGATGAATTGGCCGCACGCGGCGTCAAGGATTTTGCCGACTGGGCCATAGCCGTACCTTCTTTGCGCTATGAAGACCTTGGACCGGGCGACAAGCGTATCTTTTTACGCGGCATTAATTCCATCGGAGCGTCAACTGCCGGTGTCTATTTCGATGAAGCCGTTATTACCGGTTCCAACAAGGAAGATGGCGGTGGACGCAGCGTGGACACCAAACTTTATGACCTTGAACGCATCGAAGTGCTGAAAGGGCCACAAGGCACACTCTATGGCGCAAATTCCATGTCTGGTACTATCAAGCTGATTCCGAAAAAGCCAAGTTTGGATCAAATGGAAAGCTATATTGATAGCAGTGTGGGCGGCACAGAACACGGTGGTTTTGACTGGGGCGTTAACGCCATGGTCAATTTACCTCTGTCGCAGGACAAGTTGGGCCTACGGGTTGTGGCCTGGAATGACGAGCGCTCGGGCTATATTGATAATGTTCGTCTGGGGCAAAACAATATCAATGATGAAAACACCTGGGGTACGCGCGCCATGTTGCGCCTTGCCGCAAACGAGCAGTTTACGGTTGACGCCTCAGTTATGATACAACGCACTCATTCCAATGGCACCTCTCGTGAAACGCCGACAGGCACCATCGGCCATGTGCCCACCACTGTTCTGCCAACCTTTCAAGGCGGTGATTATACCACCACCTCGTTCACCAGCGATGTCTGGGATGATGATTGGGAAATTTACAGCCTGACAGGCGAGTACAGAATGGATAACGGTACCATTACCGCCACCACAAACTGGTTTGATCGGGAATTGAATTTCAATTTTGATTCAACGCCAATCCTGTTATTCTTTGGTGTTCCAATTCCGGCCATTACCAAGCAGCCACAATCACGCCGCGTCTGGTCTAATGAATTGCGCTATGCCTCAAACTGGGATGGACCAATACAAGTTGTACTGGGCGGTTTGGTCCAGCGCGAAAAAACAAATTTTGAAGTGCAAGTAATCGCCTCTGATCCGGTTACCGGCTTTGCACTGGGACCATTTGATCCAGACACCGATGCACTGGCCGGTACGGGTAACGCCTTTTTTGGCCGGACTAATGACGGCACCATCAATCAGGAAGCCCTGTTTGGTGAAGCTTCAGTTGATCTGACTGACAAGCTGACAGCCACTGCCGGGCTTCGGTATTTCCATTCGAGACAAAAATCTTCTGAAGTACAAACTCACCCCTTTGGTGGATTTCCCAATGCCAACCGTCCGGACCCGGACCCCAATGATGACAGCAACAACAAAGTCACCTCTAAATTCAACCTGGCCTATAAAGCCGATGATAATCTGTTGATCTTTGCTACCGCATCACAAGGTTTTCGGGTGGGTGGTCTGAACGCCGCCAGCCTGCCGTTGATCGCTGGTGTGCCGCGCAATTTTGGACCTGACAGCCTGTGGAACTATGAAGTTGGCATAAAGAACAGCGTGGCAGATGGCCGGGTTTTCTTTGACCTTTCTGTCTATCAGATCGATTGGTCAAACATGCAGTCGGTCAGTAAAGATGCAACCGGTGCGTTTCAGTTTATTGCCAATGCCGGTGATGCCCGCATTCAGGGGATCGAACTGAACGGCACAGCAAAGCTTACCGATAACTTTAAGGTGTCGGGCGGGCTTGCCTTTACCGACGCCAGACTGGTCAAGGATCAGCCCGGTGTAACCCCGGGTAATATTATCGAAGTGACCAATCCAGGCCACAAAGGCGATGATATTCCTAATGTGCCAGAGTTCACGTTTAACGCTTCGGCTGAATACACCTACCCGGTTGGCGACACCTTGCAAGGCATAGCCAGGCTCGATTTTTCCTATGTCGGAAAATACCAAACCGAGTTTCGCCCGCAAGGCACTGGCCCTGGCTTAAATCCCTTCACCCAGACCGTCGGCGGCTATGCCACAGTCAATTCGACCATCGGTGTGGAGAATGATCGCTGGGGTGCCAAATTATTTGTCAACAATTTGTTTGATGAACGCGGCATTGTTGATGCCATTGCCTCTGACCAGGATCCACTGGCATTTCTTATAACCCGGCCAAGAACCTATGGCCTGAACATCACGGTACGCATGCCCTGATTTATGGATTATCGCACCAAAACTTTCGCCGCCGATGGGTTAATTCCATCGGCGGCGTTGTTTTATTATGCTATGATCATCTGCTGCATGATCGCAACAAAGAGTGGGCTTTTCGGATCAGCCAGTTCCAGAATTATATCGAAATGATTAAACCCTGCCATAGGCATATATTCGCTTTCAAAGCCTTTTTCCTTCAAGGCGTTATGGAAAATTTTTGTCTGCTGTTTGAAAGCATCAGTTTCGTTATCGCCATGGGTGAAAATCAGCGGGCAAGCACTTTGCGGGAGGTGTAATAGCGGGCTGGCAGTGGCAGCATCCTCATCACTCATACCAAGGGCGTCATTGATATATGTTTGTACAAGAGGGCGCAGATCATAAACGCCGCTAATCAGCGCTGCACCCGTTAGCGGACAAGTTTCAAACCCGGCACCAGGCCAATCCATAGCAATAATCTCGGCCAGCAAATGCGCCCCCGCCGAATGGCCGGACATAGTGATATTGGTTGCATCACCGCCAAAACGCGATATTTCGCGCAATACCCACAATGCGCCAGCACGGGCTTCACTGGTGATTTGCGCTAAATTGGCATCCGGTGCCAGCGTGTAATCCAGAGCAATAAAAATAATGCCCTGGTCGAGAAAATTCTTGGCCGCAAAGATACTTTCGGCCTTGGATAACGCCTGCCAATACCCGCCATGAATGAAAACGTGAACTGGAAACGGGCCCGTGCCGGAGGGCACAAAAACATCCATCATCGCCCGCGGCGCATCACCATAGTGCAAATTCTCATACAAATTGGCAGCATAGGTTTTACGCATAAGCGCACTTTGCTGGATATACTCGTCAATAAAAACGCCAATATCATCTACACAGGAACTGGGTGAGTATTCGCGCTCCAGCGCGGTTTTGTTTGCCTCAGTCATTATCTTCACCATTTTTGACAAGGTCTGCATAAACCATATCCAGAAGCCAGTCAGCGGTAATAAGGTTATCACCCCATTCCGGGTCCAGATCAGCCAAAGGTTTTGCCGCCTTGAGATCGGCCACACTGGTGCCTTTTGCAATCGCAATGGCAACGCGGTTGCGTACGGTTTTGAGCATACCCTGATAGACACGAACATCATCACGATTGGCTATCGGTCCATGGCCAGGGATGATTTTAGTGTCCGGTCCGGCCATAGCGTACAGTTCATCATAAAACCGGATCATATTGTCAATCGAGCCGCCAAACTGCACGTCGATAAAGGGATAAAACCCCTGAAAATACATATCACCAGTCTGAATGACATCAGCCTTTTTAAAAATGACCAGGCTGTCTCCCGAGGTATGTACAAAAGGGATATGTCGTACCTCAATGGTTTCCTCGCCAAGATAAAACGTTATCGATTTATCATAAGTCAGGGTCGGCAAGGTAGCTGGCGATGAAGTTATTTCGCTTTGCATCTGTGGTTCTGATTGCGCCCATTCTAATATGCGCCGTGTATCTTTCTGGGCAACAATAATGGCCCCGGCTTTGGCAAAGTTTTCATTACCGCCACGATGATCCCGATGCAGTGGGTGTTGATCACAAAACGCACTTTGCTCTCGGTCAATTCGCCTAGAGCGGCCATAATTTTAGCTGATAACGGCGCGTATTCATTATCAACAAGAAAAACACCACCTGGCCCGGTATAGGCGCCAATATTGCTGCCAAAGCCTTGCAACATTGTGATATGGCTGCCCAAATCTACCGTCGTTATTTCGACGCTGTCCCAATCAGGTAACTCGATCTGCGCGCGTACTGGCATCGCCAACGCCAGTGCTATCACTATAAACAGGCTGATTTTGCTCAAACCCATGGACTTTTCTCCCATATTGTTGACCTATCCTCAAATTTTGAATAGCACAAATGCTTGTTAAGGACTAAAGTATTTTTATGTCAAAGAATGAATCAAAAACACTTGAGCCAGAGATCGCGTCCTACAAACCCTGCCTGACAGCCTTGCAGGAAGGAAAGCGTTATTTCTGGTGCACCTGCGGGCGCAGCAAAAACCAGCCGTTTTGCGATGGAGCCCACGCAGGAACAGACTTCAAACCGCTGGCATTTATCGCCGAGAAAACCGAGGAGGTACTTTTATGTGCCTGCAAACACACCCGGTCTGGACCGTATTGCGATGGCGCACACAATAATTTGCAAGACACCTATGAGGAAGCTACCGCAGATGAAATAGCCGCCATGAGCGCGGCCAAACTGGTTAAGCGCGATGCGCAAAATGGCGGCAAGGCGATGCTGGATGGAGGTGCCTATGTGTTAACCCCTGACCCGGCGCAGGATGAACGTAACGGCACACTGGGCTGGCAAACCCTGATCGGGGCCAAAGATAACGCCAGACACATTAGTCTTCTGCGGTTTTGTGCCGATAAAGGCAGTACGCCCTGGCGGTGCCATAAGGGCAGTGATTCCGTGCTTTTTGTGGTTTCTGGTAAATGTATAATCGACATTGAAGACAAAAGCTTTGCCGTTGAAACTGAAACCGGAATTTATGTCAAAGCCGATGAGGCGTTTCGCATCCATGCCGAGGAACCCATAACCATCATGGCGGCCATTTGTCCCGAAATCGACAAGGTAGGCTGGCCGGATAGCCCAAATGGTACGTTTGATGAAAATTTCCCGGAACGCCGTGTTGGCGTCGATCACGAAAAAGCCAATGTTATGGCAGACAGATTCTTTCAGGTTCTGGTAGATGATCTGGTTGGTTCCAGGGAGGTTACGCAGTTCATTGGCGAAGTTCCCCTGTCCCGCGCGGCCTTTCACCGTCATCTCTATGAGGAGGCTATTGTCATCCTTTCCGGTGAGGGCATGATGTGGACAGAAAACTGTCGCGCCCCGGTTAAACCAGGCGACATAATTTTTCTGGCCAAGCGTCAGGGACATTCTCTGGAATGTACTGCCCCGGCGGGTCTGCGGTTAATGGGCGCGTTTTACCCGGCTGGCAGTCCAGCAATTAATTATTAGGGGATAGCACAATGCACGACAAACGCTGGTCATCCGGCCTTGGGTTTATTCTGGCCACTACAGGGGCAGCGGTCGGGCTTGGTAACCTGTGGCGTTTTTCGTTTCTGGCAGGTGAAAACGGCGGTGGTGCCTTTGTACTGATTTATATCGCCTGTGTGTTCCTTATCGGCATACCAATTATGCTGGCCGAACTTGCTTTGGGGCGCGCCGGAGGTGGCAGTGCAATCCACAGCATCAAGGCACTCATTACTAAAACAGGCAGTAATAATGGCTGGAATATTATCGGTGTCCTGAGTGTATTTATCGCCTTTGTTGGCATTGCCTACTATAGCGTCGTAGGTGGCTGGACCGTTGATTTTGCTGTGCAGGGGTTAGCAGGCAAAGTAGCAAGTGCCGATGGCGTAGTGGCAACGGGGCGCTTTGAGGCCATGCTGGCAAACCCGTGGCGGTTATTGCTGGTCCATAGCATATTTTTGGGCAGCGTTATGCTGGTACTGGTCCGGGGTGTACAAGGTGGCATTGAGGCCTTGTCGCGCATACTGATGCCGGCGCTTTTCATTATGCTGGCCGGGCTGATGAGCTATGCCCTTGTTACCGGCGATACGGCCCAAGCGCTTACGTTTCTCTTTTCACCGGATTGGTCCGCAGTCACCGGGAAGACCATTATTGTGGCAGCCGGACAGGCCTTTTTCTCGCTGGCTATCGGGGTTGGTGTTATGATCACTTACGGCTCCTACGTGCCCGAAGGTATATCGCTGGGGCGCTCCGTTGCTATTATTGCCCTGATTGATACCGGCGTTGCGCTGATGGCGGGGCTGGCTATTTTCCCACTTGTATTTGCCCAAGGGCTGGATCCAGCAGGTGGGCCGGGGCTAATTTTTGTTACCCTGCCTACCGCCTTTGGACAGATGAGCGGCGGTGCCTTTGTGGGGGCAACATTTTTTATTCTTCTGTTCTTTGCTGCTTTTACCACCGGGATCGGCACACTGGAACCGGTGGTCGCCTGGATGGAGGAACGGCGCGGAATATCGCGGACACGCGGCACACTATTGGCGGGAACAGCCGCATGGGCTGTTGGTATTGCCGCGCTGTTTTCTTTCAATATCTGGAAAACTTTCTTTCCGCTAAATGCTGTACCCGGATTTGTGGGCAAAGGCATTTTCGATGTAATGGATTTTGCCATTGCCAGCATATTATTGCCGTTTAATGGCTTTGTAATAGCCCTCTTTACTGGCTGGATTGTTGCCCGGCTGGTACGAGGCAAGTTAGGCTTACCCTCCTTGCTTGAGAGCTTATGGGTATGGGTGTTACGAATAGTCGTGCCTTTGGCTATTATCTTGATCGCAGTTTGGAAGTGAGCATGTGACATGGAAAACTACCGGCTTGATTTCCCAATATTCACGCACACACATTACATTAATTCGTGTTCTTATGGCGCGTTATCTCATCAGGTTGAGGCCGCCTATGGCGAGTATTTGAATTGTCGAAAAACACGCGGCGCGGACTGGATGAACTGGTGCGAACGCCATGAAATTGTGCGTGACCGCCTTGCCCAACTGGTTGGCGCGAAGGGCGACGAAATGGCCGTTACCACTTCGGCTTCGGCGGCCTTGAGCAGCCTTATCAGCAGCCTTGATTTTAAGGGTAAGCGCAATCGCGTGGTGACCACCGATCAAGCCTTTCCAACCGAAGCACAAAACTGGCACGCACAGGCCACGCGCGGGGCTGAGATTGTGCATGTACGCGAGCAGGACGGGCAACTGGATATTGAGCATTTACGCGAGCTGGTGGACGAGCGCACCTTGCTGGTTGCGGTGCCGCTGGTGTGTTATCGCCATGGGGCACTGAACGACATCGCAACGATCTGCAAGATCGCCCATGAGGCTGGCGCACTGATGCTGGTCGATGGCTATCAGGGCCTTGGCGCGGTACCCTTTGATGTACGTGAACTGGATGTGGACTTTGCCGTTGGCGGCACCCTGAAATACCTGCTGGGCAGCGCCGGTATCGGATTTTTATACGTGCGAGAAACCCTGATCGAGAACCTCTATCCCTTGCAAACCGGATGGTTCGCCCAAGCCGATATTCACGCCATGAAAATTCATGGAAACGAGCCAGCCCCCAATGCCCGGCGGTTCGAGCAAGGCACGCCCAGTGTACCGTCACTTTATGCCGCCCAAGCCGGACTGGACTATGTTTTGAACGTAGGTGTCAAAAATATACGCAAGCATGTGCAAGACTTAAATCGCGTCTTAAAAACTGGCGTTACAAGGCTGGGAGGAAACCTGACTAGTCAGCTAAAAGACAACGCCCAGGGCCCCATGGTGGCAATACGTAGCACAGACGACCATGCCCTGGTTGCCGCTCTGGAGGCCGACAACATCGTCACCTCATGCCGCGATGGAAATCTGCGCGTCTCAGCACATTTTTACAATACTATGGAAGACATAGCAGCGGTTTTGGCTGCGCTGGAGAAAAACCGGGGTTTGCTGGTCTGAAACCAAAAACCGTCATTCCGTTGCAAAACGGAAGCCAGTTGTGACTTTGCCCTGGATACCGTCTTTCGACGGTATGACGACAGGGTTTTACTTCACTGCCCGTTGGTAATGGCGGCGGTTGGGGCGTGCCTTGATGGCCAGATCATGGGCTTTTTCGTTGGTTTTTTCAGCTTCACGATAAAGCTGATATTCCCCGGTTTCATATTGTGGTGGCCAGCCCTGATCACGCACACCGTAATGCCCTGCCGCCTGGCGGGTAAAATTGGGGTTATTCAAATGCGGACGTGCCAAGGCACACAAATCCGCACGCCCATCAGCAATGATGGTGTTGATTTGCTCTGGCAGGGTAATATCACCCACAGCAATGGTGGGAATACCCGCTTCCTGGCGGATAAATTCGGCAAACGGCGTCTGCCACATACGCCCGTAAACGGGCTTCTGCCACGGTACCGTCTGACCGGATGACGCATGGATAATGTCCACTCCGGCACTCTTAAACGCCAAGGCAATGACTTTCAGGTCATCCAGATCAAGCCCGCCTTCTGCCCAGTCAGACGACGACAGCCTTACAGACATGGGTTTATCTTCTGGCCAGGCAGCGCGCATGGCGGTGAAAACTTCTAGCGGAAATTTCACGCGGTTTTCCACCGATCCACCATATTCATCTTCGCGGGTATTGGTCAGAGGAGATAAAAAACTGGCGAGCAAATAGCCATGAGCGCAATGCAGCTCCAGCATGTCAAAACCAGCACGATTTGCCCTCACTGTAGCCGCAACAAAATCATCACGAACCCTATACATGTCGCCGCGACCCAAGGTCGTTGGTGTAGCAGATACACCTTCTATGTAAGGAATAGGCGAGGCCGAATATATCGGCCAGTTATGAGACGTTTTGGGATGATCCGCACTTTCCCAACCGCGCTGGGTAGAGCCTTTGCGCCCCGCATGGCCAAGCTGCAAGGCTATTTTTGCGCTGGTGTTCTGGTGGATGAAGCTGGTAATCCGCCGCCACTCCTCTTCCTGCTTGTCATCCCATAACCCGGTGCATCCATCACTGATCCGCGCACAAGCACTGGGGGCCGTCATTTCTGCAAATATCAGGCCTGCGCCACCCAGCGCCCGCGCCGTATAATGAGAAAAATGCCAGTCCGTCGGGCAGCCATCTTTGGCGCTATATTGCGCCATAGGGGCCACGGCAACCCGATTGGGGATAGTGAGATCTCGTAAAGCAAACGGCGTAAACATGGGTGTCGGGCGCGTTTTTCCCATATCGTGCCCGGTTTGCGCTTCGTAGCGCTGGTAAAATTCGTCTTCCGCTGCGCCAAGAAACGCGGCATCACGCAGTTTCAAATTATCCCAGGTGATAGATTTTGCCCGACTCATCAAGGAAAACGCAAACCCATAGCGCGACTTGTCCCAATGCTGCGGCATGTTCTCAAACCAGCGTAAGGATACCCCGGCATTATGCTGGACAATTTCCACTGGCGTACGGCGAGTTTTCTCATATTGCTCGAATATAGCTGGGACGTGTCCGGCATTATCCAAAACGGCGTTTGAGAGACCAATGGCGCATTCCATGGCCAGCTTGGTCCCCGAACCAATGGACCAGTGTGCCGTCGCCTTGTTATCGCCAATCAGAACGATATTGCCAGCATCCCAGCGATCACAGGTTATAACCGGGAAATTACGCCAGAGCGAACGATTGGTGATAAAGCCATAGCCGTCCAGCTCATCTGCAAAAACCCCTTCCAGATAGGTTGCACACTCGGCCTCATCCATATCAGCAAAACCGCTGGCCCGCCAACACTCATCCGTGGTCTCCACCACCCAGGTCGAGCGACCTTCTTCATATTGATAGGTATGGGCGCAAAAATGGCCATGCTCTGTCTGTTTGAAGAAAAAGGTAAACGCATCCAATGGCCGCTTGGAACCAAGCCAGACAAAATGATTGGGACGCAACTGGGTGTGCATACCAAACTCGGCCTTGTGCTTATCCCGAATAGCGCTGTTGATCCCATCAGCGGCAACGATAATGTCAGAATCAGGAAAGCGCGTCTCCAGTTCATCGGGATCTATCGAGGTGGAGTAATGAATTGGCACACCCACCGCCTCGCACCGTTCCTGCAGCACTTGCAAAAGCGTCAGCCGTGAGCAGCCGGCAAAGCCATTACCACCCACAATGGTGCGATCCCCGTTATGCTCGATAACAATATCGCTCCAATGGGCAAAGCTGTCGCGGATCATATCGTAAGAGGCTGGATCGGCACTAAGGAACTCATCCAGTGTTTCATCCGAAAACACCACGCCAAAGCCAAAGGTGTCATCGGCTTTGTTCTGTTCATAAACCTCAATATCAAAATCCGGACGCGCTTTTTTGGTCAAAAGCGCAAAATAGAGCCCCCCAGGCCCCCCACCAATCACTGTAATTTTCATCACAATTCTCCCTAGCTTGCATTTATTTTAGCAATAAGATATTTACATGTAAACTAAATTCTGGATTGACATTTCGATGAACGACAAAACCGCCCTGAAGCTGTGCCTGCAATTCGCCAAAACCTCTGCGCAACTGCAAGCACAAGTGAATGCAAAATTTCGCACTGAATACGGTCAATCACTGGCACGCTTCGATGTGTTGTCCCAACTGGATCGCGGTACGGGCACAGGCATTTCAGTCGGAGAATTATCCCAAGAATTACTGACCTCGTCAGGTAACATCACACGGCTATTGGATCGAATGCAAAATGAGGGGCTGCTACGCAGGAAACCTTCACCAAATGACCTGCGCTGTGTGATCGTTTGTATAACGCCCAAGGGCGCCACATTGTTTGGCAAAATGGCAAAAGATCACGAAAAATGGGTCAGTGATTTACTTGGTGATTATCCAAAAGAACAACAAAGAACGCTAATTGACAGCCTGATAAACCTGCAGGCTTCTTTGCAAAATGATACTGTTAAATAAAGATTATACGGACGGAATAACGGCTGTGGTTTCGATCTCAATCCTGGCGCGGCTTTCCATCAGCGCCAGCACCTGAACACAAGCCATGCAGGGAAACTGCCTGCCCATTGTTTCTTGCCAAACCTGGCCGATTTCCTTTTGTCGGCTGAGATAATCCTCACGGTCAGTAATATACCAGGTCATGCGCACAATATGTTCCGGGGCTGCACCAGCTTCGGCCAGAATGGCCAGTGTATTGAGTAATGTCTGGCGTGTCTGTTCAACCAGATCATCGCTTTCAAATTCTTCCTGCCCATTCCAGCCAATAATACCCGCTGTAAACACGAGACGACCCTCGGCCTCCATGCCATTGGAATAGCCTTTGGGACGTTTCCAGCCCTTTGGTTGTAATATGCGTTTCACGAACAGCTCCCCTGATTCTGATACTCACACATACGGCTATGGATAGCTTTAGGCCAGTCACTGGCACCAGACATGTCCTTTTTAGCGCATACCAGCACCAGTTTTGAACGGATGCGCTCATTGGCTCCATCCAACACGGAAACATTGACCACAACCTTGGCGCGGCGCACTTCAACCACGGTTAGCCGAAAGAGTAGATGCTCGCCCATCCGGCAAGGTGCCTTAAAACGTGTCTGCACATCACCCAAAGGGGCGCCAACGCCATAATCGGCCAAGAGCGTACCAAAACCCATGCCCAACTCATCAGCAAACCAGTCTTCCACAACTTCGTTCAGAAGTTCAAAATAACGGGGGTAAAACATAATACCTGCGGGGTCAGTATGGCCGAAGCGAATTTTTTTGCGGACATCAAACGTGCTCATAATTTTATTCCGGACTTTGCAACAACTGCCGGGCGATGACAATTTTTTGCACTTCTGAGGCGCCTTCATAAATACGGAGCGCCCTCACCTCGCGGTAAAGTTCTTCAACCTTTTGCCCCTTGGTGACGCCAAGGCCGCCCAGTAATTGCACGGCCTTGTCAATGACGGTCTGGGCGCTATCGGTGGCATAAAGTTTGGCCATAGCGGCTTCGCGGGTGACACGGGTTTTTTGCACATCCTTGGTCCAGGCGGAACGATAAATCAGCAGCGCCGAAGCATCCACATCCAGCGCCATTTCCGCCAACAGGCCTTGCGCTATGGGCAGTTCTGCCAGTGTCGTACCAAACATGGCGCGGGTGCGCGCATGGCTCAGTGCCTCGTCCAATGCCCGCCGGGAAAACCCCAATGCGGCAGCACCAACACTGGTGCGAAAAACATCCAGCGTGGCCAGGGCAATTTTAAAACCGCGCCCTTCCTCACCCAAAAGATTCGCTTTGGGAACGGCGCAGTTCTTAAATTCCAGCCGCGCCAGTGGATGGGGGGCGATGACCTCTATGCGTTCTGCAACGGCCAGTCCCTTTGTGTCCGCATCGACAATAACGGCACTAACCCCGACATCGGTACGGGCGAAAAGCGTATAAAAATCAGCGATACCACCATTGGAAATATATGTCTTTTCACCATTGGCCCGATAATGCTCGCCACTGGCCTCAAGGCGCGTGGTCATTGCTGCTGCGTCTGAACCGGCATCCGGTTCAGTTAAGGCAAAGGCAGCAATTTTCTTTCCCGCCGCAACGCCCGGCAAATAAGCCTGTTTTTGTGCCTCGGTGCCAAACATACTGATGGGGCCAGAACCAAGGCCCTGCATGGCAAATGCGAAATCAGCAAGGCCGCTATGACGCGCCAGAATTTCACGAATAAGACACAAAGAGCGCACATCAAGGTGCTCGTGCACGCCACCAAACTCTGCCGGAACGCAATAGCGAAGCCAGCCGCCTGCGCCCAACGCCCGCACCAAAGCCCTGCATGTCGCATCAACATCATCATGGGCGGTTTTACTGTCCACAATAGCTGGCAATTCGCGCAAAGCCCACGCTTCCAGCTCCTCAGCCAGAGTAATATGGTGAGGCTCAAAAAACGGCCAGTCAAGAAAACTTGTATCAGCCATCAATCGCCCTCGAAAACCGGTTTTTCCTTGGCGACGAAGGCATGGTAAGCACGTTCAAAGTCGCGGGTTTGCATACAAATAGCCTGTGCCTGGGCTTCGGCCTCTATCGCCGTGTCCAAACTCATATCCCATTCAATATTCAGCTGGTTCTTGGTGATGCCATTGGCAAAATTTGGACCCATTGCCAGACGGCTGGCCAGTTTCATGGCGGCCTCGTCCAGTTGGTCTGCCTGGTGGATGGTGTTAAAAAAGCCCCAGCGTTCGCCCTCCTCGGCGGAAAAACTGCGCCCGGTCATCAACAACTCACTGGCCCGCCCCTGACCGATAATGCGCGGCAGCATGGCGCACGCCCCCATATCGCAACCGGCAAGGCCAACCCGATTAAACAGAAACGCTGTTTTGGCCTCCGGACTGGCAAGACGAATATCTGAGGCCATAGAGATAATGGCACCCGCACCAACGCTGACCCCATCCACAGCAGCAATAATGGGTTGCGGACAGCCGCGCATAGCCTTGACCAGATCACCGGTCATGCGGGTAAAATCCAGCAATTGTGTCATGTCCATTTTGGTCAGCGGTGCAATAATTTCGTGAACATCGCCGCCAGAACAAAAATTGCCACCCGAACTGCCAAAAACAATGGCTTTAACGGCTTTGTCATAAACCAGATCGCGGAACAAATCGCGCAGTTCAGCATAAGACTCGAACGTCAGGGGGTTTTTACGTTCCGGCCTGTTGAGTGTGATACGGGCAATACCATTTTCAAAGGTCCAGCAAAAATGCTCCGGTGCATAGGTATTCGGATTCATGCGCTTTTCCGTTTCATGTTCGTGTCCGGTTCCAACTGGTCCAACAAATTCCGTAAATCAGCAAGGTCTTTGGTCGAAAGACCGGCAAAAGCCTGATGTATCCAGACTTTGTGCTCAACCGCCATTTCACTAAACAGCGTCCGCCCCTTCGCGGTTAATGAGAATATCACCCCCCGCGCATCCTGCGGGCTGATGCGGCGCTGCACAAGCCCATCGCGGATTAGCGGGGCCGTGACCTGCGTGGTATTGCCCACTGTGACCATTAACTGACGCGACAATTCACCCGCGCGAAGACCATCCGGATCACGCCTGTCAAGCGCAGCCATCACATCAAACCTGGAAATAGAAACACCAAAACGGTCGCGCAATTGTGCATCCACAGATTTCTTGATGGCATTGGAGGTGCCCAGCAGTGTCAGCCATGCTCTTAAAGTATCGCGGCCATCGGTCATGATGCCAGTTCCCCCCCATCGACAATGATTGCCTGCCCGTTTGTAGCCGCTGCCCCGGTGCCAGACAAATAGGCAACGGCATCGGCAACTTCATCGGGGCGCACTAACCGGCCCATCGGGTTGTCTCTGACCAAAGCCTTTAAAGCGCCTTTTTCGGACCGCCCGGTCTTTTTCATAATTGTCTCAAGCGAACCTGCCACCAGTTCAGTCTCGGTAAAACCCGGACACACCGCATTTGCCGTCACCCCTGTTCTGGCCAGCTCAATCGCCAGCGTTTTTACCAACCCCAGCACGCCGTGCTTGGCTGCCGTGTAAGCAGCGGTATAGGCATACCCCTTTAACGAGGCCGTGGAAGCAACCACAATGAAGCGGCCCCAGCCCTTTTCTATCATGCCCGGAATGGCCGTCTGTGCGCACAAAAAAGCGCCGGTCAGATTAACAGCCAGCATATTTTGCCACATATCCAGATCTGTTTTTAGCGCCGGTGCTGTAGCGGCAGATCCAGCATTGCTGACCAGAATGTCTATGGGGCCAGCCTCGGCAAAGGCGCTTGTGACAGACTGTTGATCCGTCACATCCATCAAAATATAAGGAAAGCCACTTGTTTTTAGTCGTGTTTCATTACGGCCCGCAACAATGACCTCAGCACCATCATGGGCAAGGCGGTGCGCAACAGCCAGGCCAATCCCGGAACCACCGCCGGTTATCAGTGCTTTTTTTGCTTTAACCGTCATATCCTGCCTGTTTTATATGATTCATATTAGCGCTAAGCCATAGACTGTCAAAGACAGTATGTCCGTGCCCTTCTATAGAAAATATATATACCTTAGCTCTAAAATAATTTTACTGTCCGGTCTAGCCATTTTGTTTCTCACACGGCAAGATAGCCCCTTGGGAGGCATAGCGTGGCAGAACGATCGTTTGACGCAGAAGTACAAAAACTGAAAGTCGGCGCAGGTGAAACCTTCCACGGTGAAGGCATACTGGCGGTGACCAAGGCGCTGTTGCAGGCGGGCGTTTCTTATGTCGGCGGCTATCAGGGCGCCCCTATCTCTCACCTGATGGACGTGCTTTCGGACGCCGAACCTATTTTGAATGACCTTGGGGTTCATTTTGAAACCAGCGCCAATGAGGCCGCAGCAGCGGCCATGCTGGCAGCCTCGGTCAACTATCCCTTGCGCGGTGCGGTGACATGGAAGTCCACCGTGGGAACCAATGTTGCCTCGGATGCGCTGGCCAGCGTTGCCTCCAGCGGAGTGATGGGCGGCGCACTGATCATCGTTGGCGAGGACTATGGTGAAGGTTCCTCAATCATGCAGGAACGCTCCCACCCCTTTGCCATGAAATCGCAAATATGGCTGTTGGATCCGCGCCCGAACCTGACCTCGATCACGCAGGCGGTGGAAAATGGCTTTGCCCTGTCCGAAGCCTCTCACACGCCGGTGATGCTGGAATTGCGAATTCGCGCCTGTCATGTATCGGGCTCCTTTGTCGCCAAAGACAACGTAAGGCCAGTATTTACCCTGGCTGATGCCATGGAAAATCCGGTGCGCGATTATGGGCGGGTTGTCCTGCCCCCTTCCAATTTTGTCCATGAAGTGGAAAAGATTGAAAACCGCTGGCCCGCCGCCGTATCTTTCATCAAAAAGCATAAACTAAACGAGTTTCTGGGCGGCCATGGTGGCGATGTCGGCATTATCGTGCAGGGCGGGCTTTACAATACGCTGATGCGAGCCATGGAACTTGCAGGCCTGGCCGATGTCTTTGGACGAACGGAAATTCCGATCTATTGCCTGAACGTCACCTATCCGATGATCCCGGACGAGGTGCGCGGCTTTTGTGCCGATAAACGCGCCGTATTAATGGTCGAGGAAGGCCAGCCCGAATATATCGAACAGGCACTAAACACCATTTTATGCCAGGCCGACTTGGCAACCAAGGTAGTGGGCAAAGAGGTTTTACCACGCGCCGGTGAATATACTGGCCAGGTTTTACTGGACGGCTTACGGCAGTTTTTCACAGCCCACGCGCCAGGTCAGGTGACAACAAACACAAACGCGGCTCTGAGCTCTAAAGATCAGAAAAAACTGGCCAAGACAGTGCCTTTACGGCCCGTGGGCTTTTGCACCGGCTGTCCTGAACGACCTGTCTTTACCGCTATGAAACTGGTGCAAAAGGAACTGGGTGACTTTCACGTTTCCTGCGACATTGGTTGTCACCTTTTCTCCATCCTGCCACCCTTTAATATTGGCAACACCACCATGGGGTATGGCCTTGGCTGGTCCGGAGCATCGGCGTTTAATACCAAAGCAACCAAACGCACAATCAGCATTATGGGCGATGGCGGGTTCTGGCATAACGGCCTGACCAGCGGCGTAGGCAATGCGGTTTTTAACAAAAACGACAACATATTGGTGATTATCGACAATGGATATTCAGCGGCCACAGGCGGGCAGGATTTGCTGTCCTCACGCGCCAACAATGAGACCCGCGTTACCGGCCAACCCATAGAGCGTGCGGTCCGGGGTCTTGGGGTTTCATGGGTTCGCCCGGTGAATACTTATGACCTTGGTAAAATGAAGGCGACACTCAAAGAAGCGCTGAGCACGGACGAAAAAGGCCCCAAAATTATTATCGCCCAGTCCGAGTGCATGTTAAACCGGCAACGCAGGGAAAAGCCCCTGCAAAATGCAGCGATCAAAAACGGCGAGCGTATTGTGCGCACACGTTTTGGCGTGGACCCGGATACCTGCACCGGCGATCATGCCTGCATCCGTCTTTCCGGCTGCCCATCCCTAACCATTGTGGACAACCCGGATCCCTTGCGTGAAGACCCGATAACCCGCGTCAATAATGATTGCGTTGGTTGTGGTGTTTGCGGCGAAATTGCCCATGCCGCCATATTATGCCCCTCTTTTTATAGCGCCCAATTGATTGAAAACCCGTCCTTATGGGATCGGTTACGTGCCGGCATTCGTGGCGCGGTTATTGGTTTTCTGCAACGCCGAGCCGACAAGGCCCGCGCCAAATATTCATTCGGGGGCGAGGCATGAACCCCGTGCGTCCGATCACCATTGCCATCACCGCCATGGGCGGACAAGGCGGCGGCGTATTGGCTGGCTGGATAATCGCCCTGGCCGAAGCCGAGGGCTATATCGCGCAATCCACCTCGGTGCCGGGCGTTGCTCAACGCACCGGGGCTACAATTTATTATGTTGAACTTTTTGCCAAAGTCAGTGCCCAAAAAGCGGGACAAGACCCCGTTCTGACCCTGACACCCATTCCCGGTGATGTGGACATTGTTATCGCCTCTGAAATGATGGAGGCCGGGCGAGCATTATTACGCGGATTTGTAACGGCCAAGACTACCCTGATTGCCTCTGACCACCGGGTTTTTGCTATCTCCGAGAAAGAGCCGATGGGTGATGGACGCCAAAACCCTGAGCATGTGCGCAAACTGGCCCGTGCTACCGCCGGGCAGTTTATCAGCTTTGATATGGAACAAACGGCCAATGATGCCCACAGCATCATCAGTTCGGTATTATTTGGCGCTCTGGCCGGGTCCGGAAAATTACCTTTTCCCCGCAAGGCCTTTGAGAACACCATAAAGGCAAGCAACAAAGCCGTAGAGGCAAATTTGCGCGGCTTTGGTATGGGCTTTGATAAAGCGGCTAGCTATGACGTCCCATCACAAAAACCACAAGAAGTGAAAATAACGCCCGCCCCCCTTATTGCCCCCCTGTTACAACGCCTGCATGATGAATTTCCCAAGGCGGTTCATGACACACTTGTTCATGGCCTCAAACGATGCGTGGATTTTCAGGATGTGCGCTATGGCGCGCTTTATCTTGACCGTATGGCCGCAATCCATGAGCTGGATCAGGTGAATAATGGCAAAGACAAAAAATGGCACCTGACCCGTGATCTAGGGCGTTATCTGGCCCTCAAAATGAGTTTTGAAGACACCATAAGGGTCGCCGATCTGAAAACCCGCTCCAGTCGGCTTGCAAGGTTACGAAATGATGTTGCTGCCAAAAAAGATCAAATCGTTAGTGTCACTGAATTTATGCACCCGCGTATAGAAGAGCTGTGTGATGTTCTACCCGCACCTCTGGGCCGCTATCTTTCACGTCATGAAAAACTAAAAGCCGGACTGGGCCAATTTTTCAAAAAAGGACGGCGTGTAGAGACCACGTCTTTGCGCGGGTTTTTGTTTCTTTCTGTTCTTGCCGCTCTTAAGCCATTGAGACGGCTCAGCTTGCGCTATTCGATAGAAACGGGGCGCATTGAAAGCTGGCTAAATGCCATTACCAACGCGGCCCCCGTCAATTATGCTTTGGCGTGTGAAATCGCCGGCTTGCAACGCCTCATCAAAGGCTATGGCGACACCCATGAACGGGGTTTGCGAAATTATACGACCATTATGGCCGCGCTAGAGACATTTCAAGCAAAGCCTGATGCCCATAAATACCTGAAAAAACTGAAAGATGCAGCACTATTGGATGAAGACGGCCTAGCCTTGCAAAAGGCGGTACAACATTTACAAAAACGGAGAACATCATGAACGGGATAGATATTTTAGCCAGCCTTACAGGTGCCCTTGGCGGCGGCGGCGTACGTGTCGTTGATCTGACGCAACCTTTGGAGCCAAAAACCCCGGTGCTGCAATTGCCCCCTGAATTTGTGCAAAACCCGCCCTTTGAAATTGAGGTTCTGTCAAAATATGACGAGCGCGGCCCTGCCTGGTACTGGAACAAAATTAAATGCGGCGAGCATACTGGCACTCACTTTGATGCGCCCATCCATTTTGTCACTGGCAAGGATTATGAAAACAATGCAACCGACACCATTCCGGTTGAAAGGTTCATAGGCCCCGCCTGCGTTCTGGATGCCACTAAAGAAGTGGAGAGCGACCCGGACTTTCTGGTAACCATAGAATTTATCAAAACCTGGGAAGCCGAACACGGCAAAATACCCCCTGATTCATGGGTTCTGTTTCGTACCAATTGGTCCAAACGAACTGACCCGGCAGATTTTCTCAACTTTGCTGAAGATGGCCCACATACCCCCGGTTGGGACGCCGCCTGCATTCCATTTCTGGCAGAAGAGCGGGACATACTGGGTGTTGGCGTGGAAACCGTGGGAACCGATGCCGGACAAGCCTTCGCCTTTGAACCTGCCTTCCCCTGTCATACCTTGATGCATGGTGCCAACAAGTTTGGCCTGGCCAGCCTGACCAATCTTGACCAATTACCGCCCACCGGCGCAATTATCATTGCACCGCCACTTAAAATTGTCGGAGGGTCAGGTAGCCCCTTGCGGGTGCTGGCACTGGTGCCGGGCTGAGGTTAATTGCGCACTGCAAGTTCACTTGCCTGTCGGCGCCAGTTGTCGCGTGTTATCCGTCCCTTGAAACGCAATCTGTCGTTGATAGTGCTGGTTTGTCCATCAGTCCACGCGGCAATCTGGTGAAAATAATAGACGCCCAGCTCGTTCAGGGTTTTTTCAAGTTGCGGGCCAATACCATTGATTAATTTCAGGTCATCAGGCGCCCCATCTGTGGGTGATTCATAAAGAAAGGGCTCGGTTTCACTTTCAGCGGGATCAGAAGCCAGTTGTGATTGTTCTGATTCAAATTCAAGAAGATGCGAACGCAATCTGGTTTTCTCTGCCTCACATTCTTCTACACGGGCGCGCAAATGGGCCAGTTCCTTGTCCGGATCTTCATCCGTATTAACAGACGGGCGATGCCATACCCACCAGCCTACCAGCAAGCCCAGCACTAAACTAAGGGCAAGCAAAATCCACATTTGCAAGGCAAGCCATATCATGCGTCTATCCCTTTTCTTGTTCTACTGTTATTTCTATCCGGCGGTTCCGCCTTCGGCAAGAACGGGTATTTTCCGGACATAAAGGCTCGCGTGAACCAACACCGTGGCTGGATATTTGTGTTTCCGGCGTCCCCTTGGCGACCAGATGGCTACTGACTGCTTGCGCGCGTTGTGCTGACAAAAAGTCATTAAAAGCAGGATCACCTAACCAATCAGTGTGACCTGTCACCAAGAGGCGATATGCAGAACAACGCGTGGCAATCTGGGCAAGTGAACCCATAAGCTCAAAGCTATCTGGTGTGATGTCTGCCTTTGATGTCTCAAAGTGTATGGCATTATCAGATAGTGCCTTAGTAAATAATTGCTGGCATTGCTCTGCCGTATCAACGGCCTCTTCGGTTAAAACATCCTCTGTCTCAGGCAAGGTCTCTGTTAAATCGGGCAAAGTTTCAACTGGCATGGGTGAAATATTGGTAACGGCAGACGAGGTGGTCGGCTCTATTGTGGTAATGAGCACCTGCTTTGAGCTTACCGTCGTTATCCCCCCTCTTATAATGCCGCCATGTCCCTGGCTGCGTAAAATCACATCACAGGCTTCATCGCGTTCAGCCTCTGATGGAGCCTCACCTGTCAAATGGGCCATTTGACCGCTCACTTTTACATGGGCCCAGTCCATGCCCGACGCACGCAAGACCTGCATTGCATTCGTTTGCAATACATTTTCTATAGCGCTGGCACTTGAACCACCGGGTAATCGAACAAAGGCATCAAAATATATACCAGCAATGCCCAAAGCGATAAAACCCGCCAGTGCAATAACCCACTTCACATCTATCCCCAGAAATAAAAAAACTTCACCTGAAAAGAAAAGCACGACACGAAGACATAAGCAATAAAGGAAACATTTTCAGAACAGAAAATTCAAAAAGTTAGTTAAACAACTCTATCCTTTTTGGGTATAAATACTAAATTGCAGAAAAATTGACTTTATTTTTTATCAAGACGCCTTGTCGCCAAGGCGCGTTCGGATATTTCAAAAAACGAAATATTGTCAACATCAATGGGGCCATACGAATAGGGCAGCATGATAACGTCTGCAGAAATTCCCAGATTACGCGCAATTCTTTGCAACAACTGATCCAGCGTTGCCAGTTTGAATTTGTAAAGAATGAAGGGGGAAATGCCAAAGGCCTTGATAATACGCATGGGGCGTTTACCAAACTGGCCACCACCCTCAAAAATTTTCACGGCGGTAAGCGCCTTGTCCGAACGAAACGCATAAAGATTGCACGAGGAATACCCCCCGTCTTTCAAACGATGGTAGGCTAGGCCAACCTCGGGAAAATCTGCAATCACAGTTTCTGCCGTAGTAAAACCAGCTGCTGCATCGCCTGTCTGCGCATTAAACTGGCCTACAAAGTCCTGCAATATCTCAGGTGTGTGCAGCGCATTATCCCCGGTGGTGATGACCATGGGAAATGCAGGCTCCATCATTTCTGCGGCGGCCAACACGCTGTCTGCAAGGTTGTTACAGACAGGGGCTATACGAATAACACCTTCATCAAGCCAGCTTTGCAGGGCCGGGACAGAGCGCAATAATGTTTCACTTTCTATGGAAACATAAATCTGCCCCAGAACATCAGAATCCAGTATGGCCTGCACCACTCTTTCCAGCATAACCACGCCATCAATCGGCGCCAGGCATTTATGCGAAGTGCCTTTGAGGCGAGCCACAGGGTCATCTGCACCAGAGCGACTGGCAGCAAGGACCAGCACGGTGGGCCGGGTCGCAGAATTTTTAGATTTACTCATGTTGGTTTCCTAAAAGTTTGGGCAAGATAACTGGTCATCCGCGTTATATCGTCAAGGGTTTGAAAATTAACAAGCGCCGTTTTCAGGCCTTGCAAATCATCGTCACCCAAATACGGCTCTGCACAGCGGTCAAACTTTGCCCAGTATTGTTCATCCGAAAATGGTGCAAACTTGCTGCCCAGTGGCATGGTGCGTACGGTTTCAAAAATTTGCCCGCCCTTCAAGGTGATTTTCACCTCGGTTGGGCACGCACCCTCCAGCGCATCAACGCCGTGCAAATGGATAAGCGGGTAAAGCGCCCTCACCTCGGGCCTCATAACAGCCTCTGGCGTAAAATCACCTAAATGAAAATCACCGGTCAGCAGTGCAGTACCCAGCGCATATTCAAAAGAAAATTTAGCCTGTAAAGGGTCTTGCGGGTCATGATACATCAGATTGTTCACATGCACTTGTGGCAAGGTAACATCTACACTGGCCACATCACTGGCCCCAAATCCATGTTCCTCTCGCAAGATAAGAAGTCCATCAAGAGCACGATGTGAAGCCCCACAATTGGGAAACCGTTTGACCCGAAACGCGTGCTCGGTAATCAGCAAAGGTTCACCGACAGAGCCTGTATCAAAGGTCAAGCTATGGCCATGGTCCGGATTTTTCAGCGTGTCACGCAAGTGCTCGTAATCCGGCCCGACCATCAGGCGGTTCATGCCATTTACGCCATCCAGCGTATTCATACCGGCGTTCAACCCCGCACGAGCAAAACATGTGGCCATAATCCCCGCCTTTGCGGCTAACCCGGCGTGCAATGGTTTGGCCATAGTGCCAAACTGCGACATAAACCCTGCGGCCATGCTAGTGGAAAGCGAAAGCGCATAAGAAGCACGCTCTGAATCAAGGCCTATCAGTCGTGCGCAAGCAGCGGCAGCACCCACAGCGCCCAGCGTAGCTGTGGCATGCCAACCCCGATCGCGGTGATAGGGATTCACCCCCTGCCCCACCTTGCCAATAATTTGCAGTCCACAAATATAGGCGTCAATACAGGCAGCGCCGCTAGCTCTTTCCTCTTCTGCCAAAGCCAGAATGGATGGGTAAAGGACCGTCGTGGCATGCGATTTTGAGGGATCAAAGTTATCGTCAAAATCCAGTGCATGACCTGCTGTGCCGTTCACCAGCGCAGCCCAGGGCGCGGCAAGCCGGTGGCTTTGCCCCGCAGCCGCGCTTGGTCCCTCACCCCATGTACTGACAACACTGGCAGCAATGGATGTTGCTGGTTCCAGCGCACCAGGGATAGTCACACCGATTTGGTCAATCAACTCACGCCAGGCGGAATGGCGAGCCACATCGGGCCAGGCATCCGATGTTTCAGCCAGCCAGTGTCCATACGCTTGAAGCGGGTTCCGGTTCGGGTTAAGGTTAGGGTCAACGCCCATTAATCTCATCCATCCTCTACATACGGATTTCTAGTTTGAACTAGCTACATTTGAGCGCAAAATGTCAAACCCGTGTCAGGCACGCAAGAGTAAGCTGCATCAGGGGAGGTTTTTATCTGAGTTTCGCCGTGTTGGCGTAAAGACTATGCGTATGCACATGTTTAGGCTATGGGTAAAAAAAATACCGGGGAAGTCTTTAAAAAAATGCTGCCTATCTACGCTTTACCAGACCATGAGGTTGTTAAGCGGCTCTTGCCGGGCCGCTTCGACACGCTGGTGCCTGATGAAGTAGCCATAGAGCGTATAAGGTCCACGCCTGGACTAATCCCTGCGGCTATTGAACCAGCCAATAACAATGAGCAAAGCGGGCGGGTTTACTGGATAGATATTGGCACACACCCTTATCGGGACTGGCAGCATCTGTTTACCATAGAACGCCTGGCGCAGGCAGGCATGATTCAAGAGGCCTTTGCCTCATCTCTTGATGTCCTTGAAATACATGACCTTATCACGGATGCGCTGTTACCTACCGGGTTTATTTTTCATACCTCGCGGTGTGGTTCTACGTTGCTGGGCAAAGCACTGGCCCGCAGGCCAGAACATTGCGTGGTCAACCAGGGTGGTCCGTTACAACGCGGTTTCTGGGCAGCGCAAACAAATGACTGGCAAAACGAACTGCCAAATGACAAGCGTACGATAACCATGTTCCGCAATCTGGTTTTTGCCCTGACGCGCCCGCGTTTGGGTACTGAAAAACATAGTTTTGTAAAGTTTATCAGTTGGAATACGTTATATCTTGATTTTATTGCCCGAGCCTTTCCCGAAGTTCACTGTCTTTTTCTTTTCCGCAATCCAGTAGAAGTCATTGCATCGGTTATTAAGGAAACCACAGCTGTTTTAGTGGCCAGAGACTGGCCTCAAGCGTCTTTTTTAACAGGGAAAGGTCTGGCCGAGACTCAAAAAATGAGCGATGCGGTTTATCTGGCGCATTGTTATAACAATTATTTCAATACGATAATGCAATCACCCATGGCAAAAATAAAGGCTTTAGATTATCATAACCTTAGACCTGATACATTCGGGGAAGTTTTGAAATTTGGATTTTCCTTTACGCCAAACAAGCAGGTGATTGCTGATATGTGTACACAGTTTCGCTTCCATTCAAAGGATGATTCTGATACGAGCACGTTCCAAAGCGATGGCATTGCCAAACAGGCGGCCATTGTCGACGAAGATAAAGTACAAATAGAGCGTATTACATCGGCGCTGCTTGAAAATTTACGAGCGGCACCAAACACTCTTTTTGGGGTTAAGTTATGTGGTTCCCTGGGAGCCGCAAATTGAAAAGTGGATACAGTCTATGAGTGGTGTTGCAACTCCGGTCCTATTGTCGGTTATCATTCCGAATCATAATTATGGCCAGTTTATTGGTGAAACCATAGCTAGCCTGGCACGGCAGGATTATTCTCCGATGGAAATCGTCATTGTTGATGATGCCAGTTCGGATAATTCGGTCGAAGTGATTAACGAGCAAATAGCGTCCTATAAAGGCAAGCTCGACATCACTCTGATTGAAGTAAAGAAAAATGCCGGCAAGGTGGCAGCGGTCAATCGCGCCATGGAAGTGGTAACCGGGCAATATTGTCTATTACTGGATTCTGACGACTATCTGATGGATAACCATATTGTACGCTGCCTGGCCGTTCTGGAACGGGCGCGCGCAGAAGAGACGCATGTGGGCTTTGTCTATATGGATTGCCATTTAATCTCCAGCAATGGTGAATTTCTGGAACGTGGACGCTCTGCTCCCTTTGATGCCGAACTTATTCAAACGCTTAGCTATATTCCCGAGCCTGCCTTGGTCGTGATGGAAGCTATGAAGCAATGCGCGCCATTTGATGAAACCGTTCGCAAGGGCACTAAACAGGACAAATGGTGTCGCATCATCGCCAATGGCTGGACCGGTGCCTACATTCCCGAAGCCCTCTTTTGTTATCGTATGCACGATCACAATTTGTCTGGCATCGGTGCCCGGGTTCAAAAAGAAGTTGAAAACGGCAAAACCGGCGAACGTATCCTGTCGGGCTATTGGCCCGTTGCTTCACGCAAAAAAACGGGCTGACAAAGGGTATCACCGCCATAAAGGCAACTATCTATTGTTACTCGCTATTCAATTCCGGCCTTCACCGGGATTGTGAAAATAAAGATACCTCGCATTTTCAACAGGGCCAGAACCTGTTAATTTCGCCCGTTCTGTGCGTGCCTGCTCGATAGGTAAGTGCAAACAGCGACGATAAGTCTGCGCAAAAAAGGACAAACCTGCCCTTCGTCGACTTTACTGGCATCTCAACCTTTCCTTTCAAACAGAATTACATGTAATAAATGTGTCCTGACCCTAATAAAAAGAGACTGTACATGGCGCAAGACCCTCCACCGACATCAACTCATGAGATGCCTCGTGGGCAGGTGGATACCGACCGCGGTTCATCATTTGCAGCAGAGCTGCAACATGATCGGGATCATCGCAAAAAATCCAGAAATGCAAAACCGCTGCGTCGACTAGTTCCGTTTATTCTGAAATACCCCGGACTTCTGATTGCCTTTCTGATTTTCCTTACTCTTGCTTCTACGTTGACACTTTTATTACCTGTTGCGTTTCGCCTGGTTGTTGATTGCGGATTTTCCGGTGCGGTAAATTCTGAAATTTGCCAACAATTTGCCTTTGGCGACCACTTGGCTGGGTATTTCGGTGCCGGGATTGTTTTAGCCCTTTTACTTGGCCTTACGGGTTCGCTGCGTTACTATTTTATCAGCCGCCTCGGCGAGCGTGTTGTCGCCGATTTACGCCGCGCTGTTTATGATCATCTTTTGTGCCTAAGCCCAGGATATTATGCTTTCGTCCGCACGGGCGAAGTGCTTTCACGATTAACTACGGATACCACGTTAATCCAGACCGTTGTCGGCTCCTCCATTTCTGTTGCCTTGCGAACTATTGCGACAACGCTTGGTGCCCTCATCCTCATGGTTGTTGTTAGTTGGAAACTGGCCTTGCTTATGCTTGCGGTTGGCCCTGTGATCCTGGGGCCAATATTTTTCTTTGGGCGACGCGTGCAACGGCTTTCGCGCCTTAGCCAGGACAGCCTTGCCAATGCCTCGGCCCGCGCTGGTGAAAGCCTGCGTGCCATTGAAACTGTACAGGCCTTCACACGAGAAAAACAGGAAAGGTCAAATTTTGCACGCGCCGTGGAAACCACATTTGATGTCGCCTTGCGGCGCATTCGCGTACGCGCTTTGATGACGGGCATTATTTCCACTTTTGTGCTGAGCGGCTTGATCGCAGTCTTGTGGTTCGGTGCCGTCCAAGTGCAAAGCGGAACCATGACGCCAGGCGCCATGACACAGTTTATTATGTACGCTTTTGTTGCCGTCATGGGCGTTGGTGTCATGACCGAAACTTACGCAGAGATTATGCGTGCCGCCGGAGCAACAGAACGTCTGATGGAGTTATTGGCCGCAACACCAGAGATTACACAACCAGAAAACCTGACGGCAGATATACCAATTATACGTGGTGAAGTCACATTTTCGGATGTCGATTTTTATTATCCAGCACGGCCGGAAACGATGATTTTGAACCAGGTTTCATTAAAGGCAAAGCCGCGCCAAACCATAGCCCTGGTCGGCCCCTCCGGCGCGGGCAAAAGCACGATGTTCCAGCTCCTCCTTCGGTTTTATGACCCGCAATCAGGCACCATCAGTCTTGATGGCACAGACATTAAAAAACTTGACCCGAAAACCTTGCGCAAAGCGATATCTATTGTGCAGCAAAATGCGCCGCTTTTTTCTGGCTCGGTGGCAGAAAATATCCGTTTTGGCGAACCATCAGCAAGCGATGATGAGGTGCGCGCTGCCGCGAAAACGGCGAATGCCCACGCGTTTATCACCGCGCTCCCTGAGGGGTATGATACAGTGCTTGGCGAAAACGCAACAACACTATCGGGTGGCCAACGGCAACGCTTGGCGATTGCCCGGGCGGTGTTGCGTGATGCCCCTATTTTACTGCTGGATGAGGCTACAAGTGCACTTGATTCTGAAAATGAGCGGGCCATTCAGGATGCATTTGAAACCATATCGGCAAATCGAACGACAATCGTTATTGCACACCGACTGGCTACAATATTGCGGGCAGATGCTATCGTGGTCATGGATGGGGGTCGAATTATTGACCAGGGCACCCATAGTGAACTTCTCGCACGCGGTGGCCTTTACACCCGCCTTGCCGAACTCCAGTTTGGTAACCAAAAACCGTAGAACAACACCCTGAAAGACCAACCTTGAACCGCACCAAAGGGCGCGACTGCGCCCCGGCGATCGTTCGCCGCCCCGTCGGAGGCGCTTCTTCGCGCCGCGAGACAAGAAAATTGGTGTCCTCAAGCAGCGAAGCGGTAGGACAGCTAAAAATGGTGCCCCTAGCGGAACCAGACTTGAACCAATTCATTGATGTTCTAGCAGAATGGGATACCGAACTTAAAGCCTTAAATATACCAGAGTTAAATAATCCGGGGATGGAACCATGAGCCATTCCCCCTCTTCCTCAAAACCTGTTCAGCCTAACCGTGCTTTCACCAAAGCAGCGCAGGATTATTCACGTAAAAACTTCAAAGAAGTTGGCGAGCTGTATTCCTTTCGCCTGACCCCTTCTGAAAAAGCCCTGCTCAAGGAAAAAGCCGGAAGGTTTCCCGTGAGTGTCTATATCCGGCAATGCACCCTCGGCAAAGATACCGTGCCACGCCGAAAATTACGCACGCCTTCCACCGATCAAAAAGCCCACGCCCGCCTTTTGGGGGTGCTTGGGCAGTCACGGCTGGCCGCCAATATGAACCAGATTGCCAAGGCTGCGAATATGGGAGCATTGCCGGTTACGGATGATCTTCTGGATGAACTAAACCAAGCCTGCGCCGATATTGCGGCCATGCGGCAAGATTTAATCGCTGCGCTTGGCATCGTGGCAAAGGATTGAGCCATGATCCTTGTTGGCAATCAGCGCGGCGGTGCGCAGGATTTAGCGGTGCATCTGATGAAGCCAGAGAATGAGCATGTAGATGTGCATGAGGTGCGGGGCTTTGCTGCATCATCCTTACATGGGGCGTTTAATGAAGTCTATGCGCTGTCGCGTGGCACACAGTGCAAGAAGTTCCTTTATAGCCTGTCGATCAATCCTCCGGCGAACAAACAGGTTTCAACGGATGAATTTATTGCCGTGATAGATCGCGCAGAGAAAACGTTGGGGCTTGAAAACCAACCCCGCGCCATTGTCTTTCATGAAAAGCACGGTCGCCGCCATGCGCATTGCGTATGGAGCCGGATCAATACCAAAGAGATGAAAGCGGTTCATATGCCCTATGACCGCAAAAACCTTGTTGACCTTACTCGCGTACTCTTCATCGAACATGGCTGGGATATGCCGGATGGCCTGATTGACAAGACAAATCGTAATCCGCGCAACTTTACGCTGGCTGAGTGGCAACAAGCCAAAAGGCAAGGCAAAGACCCTCGCGCCATTAAAACGGCGTTACAAGATTCGTGGGCCATATCCGATAGCAAGGCAGCGTTCACACAGGCTTTGCAGGAACGCGGGTATTGGTTGGCACGCGGTGATAGGCGCGGCTTTGTGGTGTTGGATCACAAGCAGGAGGTTTATAACTTGCCCAAATGGCTTGGTTTGAAAACCAAAGAAGTGAGTGGCCGTTTGGGGAAAAGCAAAGATTTGCCAAGTGTGGCGGAAACACAAACCCTGATTACCAATGATATGGGTAAAACATTTGACCGCCTCTCCGGTGAGCTATCAGACGAAAACGCCAAAACCCGCACCGCCTTTGAGCGCCGCCGCAAGGCACTGGTCACGCGGCAACGAATGCAGCGCCAAGCTCTGAAAGAGCGTCAAGGTAAACGCCGCGACCATGAGAACAAAACCAGGCAGGCCAGATTTAGAAAAGGCCTAAGCGGTGTGTGGGATTACTTACGCGGTGAGCACAAGCGCATTCAGAAACAAAATGAGCGCGAAGCTGGTGCCGCCATGAAACATGACCATAAAGAGCGCGATATGCTGATCCACAGCCATTTAACCGAGCGCAGGCACATTAAAATATTCCGCTATAATGTCCTTCGCAAACATGAAGTCATGCAGGAAAAGCTGGCGCATGATAGGCTGGATTTGGAAAGAAATATGCAGGGCTACAAAAACACATATACGCCAGAATTGTAATTGCAAAAATTAATTGTCAATTATAGTAGACACATGTTACCATACAGAAAGTAGAGCTTAGATGGCAAAAGCAGCAACGCCCAAAGAAATAGTCATTTATCGTGATGAAAGAGGCAATCGGCCATTTTCTGAATGGCTAGATGGTTTGAAAGATATAAAGGTGCGGCAACGAATTTTGGCGCGTTTGAGACGGTTAGAACAAGGAAATTTTGGAGATTGCAAACCAATTGGTGAGGGTCTTTCAGAATTAAGATTGTTTTTTGGTGCTGGATACCGCGTCTATTTCGGTGAAAATGCGGGTCAAATTGTCATTATTTTATGTGGCGGCGATAAAGCCAGCCAAAACAAGGACATTAAAATAGCAAAGGCACGTTGGAAGGAGCACAGGAAAAATGAGTAAGCAGAATTACGACACACTGGATCAGGTTGAAGCGAAATATTTGCGTGACCATCCAGAAGAAATTGACAGTTACATGGAAACTCTATTTGAGGAGTTTGCCGAGACAGGCGATACGGGGGCGCTGCTGTCCTCGTTGCGTGTGGTTGCACAAGTTAAAGGCATGGCCAAACTCGCCGAACAAGTTGGCTTAACACGCGGCGGATTTTACAAAGCGCTGTCATCAAAGGGTAATCCGCGTTTTGAAAATATCAATGCGATTATCAATGCCTTTGGCTATCAGCTTATGCCGCAGAAAATTGATAGCCACGTTTCATGAGGAAGAGAGCGCGCCATGAATATGCACACACCGGCCCATCCGGGCCAAATTGTTAAAGACCTGATCGGCGAAGCCGGTTTAAGCATTGTTGCGGCGGCGGAGCGCCTCGGCGTATCGCGCCAGCAACTGACCCGCCTTATCGGCGAAAAATCCGGCATATCGCCAGAAATGGCGCTGCGGCTGGAGGCCGTATTTGGCTCCACGGCGGAAGCATGGATGAGGATGCAGGATGCATGGGAACTGGCGCAAGTACGTTCTCAAGCCGGTGATATTATTGCCGGGTTAAAGCGTATTGATGGCGCTGAAATTCAAGGGCAAGCTGGCTGACTATTCAAACTCCGTATAAATTTACCTGCTCTCGTTCACGCATTTGTTTCACGCCTGCCAATCGGCGGTTGGCATGATCGCAATAGTGCTGCTCAAGCTCAATTCCGATATAATCCCGCCCATTCAACGCTGCTGCTACGGCGGTTGTGCCGGAGCCTAGAAACGGATCTAAAACAAGATCGTTCGGCTTTGAGAAACTCCTTATAAGCGGCGCAATAACGCTTACGGCCTTTTCTGTCGGATGGGCTTTATTGCCGGAATACTCCCATGGCTGCACGTCAGAAATCGGATTGTCAGGCTGGCGGGGGTAGCCCTTTGCCAGCAGAAATGCGGATTCATGACAATATCGGGCAAAGCCTGTTTTAGACACATAGGGTTTATGCCAGACAAAATGCCCCACGGTATGAAAGCCAAGGCTTGCCCATTTATCAGTAAAAGCTGCTACCGCATTCCATCCATAAAAACTGATGCAATAGCTGTTCGGCTTCATGACCCGGTATATTTCATCAAAGACGGGCAGAACTGCGCCCGCATTATCATCATTGGCCAGTGTTCGCCCGTCCCTGTCTTTATAGCGGCACAGATAAGGCGGGTCTGTCACCACAAGATCAATACTGCCCTCTGGCACTTGTTTTAATAGATTTGCAGATTCTCCACATATAATTTGGTTTTCCATTTTCTTGTCCTTCCGTAGGGGTTGGGGTTCGCATGAACCCTTGCCCACTGGCGAAGTCGGGGTGTGCAAACGGAAGGGAAAATCGACGTGGTTTTGGTGCGGGCGCACAAGCGGAGCGCGGAGCCACGGCCACGTCTATTTTTGCTGGAGTGCGCCGAGGGCGGGGCCGCCCTAAGCCTTGGATACAAAAATGCCGCCTTAAACGAGGCGGCTCAATATTGCATCAGGGATTGAAGCCGAATGGCCAAGACCGCGCTTTGCGGGCTTGGTTCACGAAAGCCCGCCCGGATGCCCTCTTGTTACGACCCACCCCGCGTAAGCGCATTAGACACCAGCGCCACACGCTCGCGTATCTTGCGGGTTTCCAGCTCAATGCGTTCCAGATCGGCCATAAGGTCAATCATCAGGTCTATGAGTTGTTCGTTTGTTGGCTTCTCACTCATGCCGCCCACATTTTTTTGGCAAGCAGGCGGTCTTCGGCTACGGCTATGTTGAGGTAGATTTCGGTGGTGGCGAGGCTGGCATGGCCGAGCCAGTTCTTAATGCGGGTTTCGGGAACATCATTCATCACCGCATGAACGCCGTAGCCGTGGCGTAGCCCCTTGGCGCA
>JAJFFS010000016.1 GCA_021776515.1 Robiginitomaculum sp.
ACTGGCTCTGGACTTACAATAACGAAAGACCCAATATGGCTATCGGCGGTATCACGCCAAAACAGAAATCGGCCATGGACATGTCCATAGCCGCATAACCGTTCTACTTACGATGCCCTCTATAAAGGGGGGTATTACCGAACCAGTTAACTCACCTGGATGTCGCGCACTCAACAGCAAGGACATTATCCGTTTTGATATAACTGTGACCTAAGCACCTCATTTGGAGGTAGTGCTTCTAGCTGGCCGAAATATTACGTTGAATGAAATCTTGCCATTGAGGGAGTAAAGCGCTGGCCTCATAGCGTTTGGAATTTTGCACACCATTTTGGCGTAACGCTTCTTGTTCATCAACATTTTCAGGCGCCAGTAGACGATTGATAACATTAATAGCATCTTCGACGGAATAAGGGTTGAAGTATGCTGACCCATCTCCAAAAACTTCTCTATGTACAGGAATGTCTGATGCTGCAACCAGCCCCCCGCAGCGCATGGCCTCAACACCTGAATAGTCGAACCCTTCAGCAAGGCTGGGACAAATAGTAGCTGCGGCGTGTTTGTAAAGAACACGTAGTTCTTGTGCGGGGACGTTGGTCAAATGATAAAGGGCCCCGCGGCGTATCCATGGGCGCATCATTTTAATCACGGGTTCATAATCCCACCCCCTGGATCCGACGATCACAAGTTTCAGATTATTGTGCTGTTTGAGCCTCACTTTTTCCCATGCTGATAACAGGAGCTCATGATTTTTGCGTGGCTCTATCGTCGAGACCATCAACAGATAATCGCTATCGCTATTTTCCCCGGCATCCGCACTTGTACTGAAGGGTGCTTTTTCGCCGAGGTGATTATCCTCTGCGTCCTGTCGATTGTTGATGATATTCCATGCGCTCTCTTTAGGTTCATCGCTTTGGAAATAATCTGGCATGACTACATTATAGATAACGGTTGTTCGTGATTCCACTTGCGGAAAAATTGATAATAAGTCGTCTCGTGTCGCCTCTGAATTACATACAAACAGGGCATCAGACTCCACGTTTGCCTTGAGCGCGTGATAGTGCATGGCCTGATGGGTCATTCTATCCCCGATTGTGTGTGGCATCAAAATCGGTACGGCATCATGATAGCGCACAATCAGTCGCGTGCTTCCCATCAAGCGCGCGGGAAAGGGCGTTTGTGATACCAGAAAGTCGTATTTTCTTGTGTCCAGCTTTAGATACTTTGAGGATGGAAAAAGCCGCAACCCACCCAAGCCGATACTATGCATATGACTTCTTGATGGTTCAATTACCCGAAATCGTGATGCGGTTAAGCGTTCTTTTTCTTCAATGCCGATGCTTTTGGAAAAAAAATATCTCCAGATAAAATCGCTAAATAAACTGGACTGGAATATTCCCATTTTAATGGGGGTGTTGGCAAAAGATTTCCAGTATAAAATTTGTTTATAAAGCGCTAGTTGAAGCCGGGCTGGCAACCTGGGGACAATGGCTTTAACCAAGCCGGTACAAAGCGAGGACACCAATTGCGAATCAAGGATCACACGCTCGTGCGGTGCCATGCGTACATACTGCTTTGGATCATTTGATAAAACAATCCCGCTGCCATGTTGAAGTAATCCATCAACGCTATATTCATCACCAAGGCGCTTGAAATTATCAAAGAGAAGCCGGGTTTCCTGTGGTATGCCGGAATAGCCATCCAGAGCCGGTTTAAGGTCAACCAGTATCCTTGTTTTTTGCTTGGGGTCGTCAGTGGTTTGCATGCTGTACGCGCTCTGGTGCTAGGTATTTGGTTGCGGGGTGCTTCATAGAAAAGGGGACAGATTTATGGTGTTGTATTGTAGAGAGTGTTGTTAATTCCGTGTATGGATATTAAGCTTAGGCCTTGAGGTATTGCAAGCGTCGGTGCGGGATAGTTTGTGATTTGATCATTTTCCTTAGAGGCGACCCTAGAAGGCGGGGGTGTTGTTTATGATATTCTCCGCCTAGAGGCGGAATAATGTGGAAAGTTGAAGGTTACGGCGAATTTCGAAATTCAATTCGCGATTCAGGTAAAGTAAGTTTTCTGTATTGCTTATGATGAGCTTTTTTACTAAAAAATACAAAATCCCAATAAAAGCAGGGCGCGTTAAATGCCTCTAAGCTATATACAACCGTGAAAGTCTAAGTTTATTTTTATGATGTTTTTTAATACATTTAAACAGCATATGGGCGCGCTGGCTCATAAAGGCATTGCTGTGCTGGCATTTTTGGTTTTTTCAAAAGCAAAACATCAGTCAACAGCAGTTTTGCCTAAAAAAATTACGGTTTCTGGGTTTTTTGAAGGAAAGTTTGGCCTGGGAAGAGCCGTTGAGCTGACCGCCCTTGGGTTGGAAAAACAGGGTTTCATTGTTACACGGCACGATGTGCGGCCTTTCTTTGATCTCATGCCCCTATGCAACCAAACAATTCCTGGTGATCGTGATAGCGCCTGGCTTATTCATTTAAACCCCCCAGAGCTTTTAGAAGTTCTGGCGCGGACAAACCCCTTAATGTGCCCCAAGGGAATACGTTTGGGATATTGGGTGTGGGAGCTTGAAAAAGCTATTCCGTCATGGCTACGAGCTGAAAAGGTGCTGGATGCTGTCTTGGTGCCCAGCCAGTTTGTGGCAAACGCAATGTCTACACTGAAACGCCCTGTTCACATCTTGGCACACCCTGTGGCCATGTGCTCAGAAGAGCCGACTAATCAAGCTACACCTTCGCGCTTAGAGGGAAAGCCTTATACCTTTTTTGCCCAGATTGATGGCCGGTCGTCCCTGAGCCGAAAAAATATTCTTACGGTTATTAAGGCCTTCAAAGCCTCCTTTCACAATGATACGAAAAAGAAGCTTATAATAAAGACACAGCACCTTAGCGGAGTTCAAATTAATCTTGTTAATAATTCTATTGGTGAAAGCCACAACATTGTTTGCATCGATACAACCCTAAGCAAAAGTGATTATGACAAACTTCTAAACACTTCTGATTGCGTGGTTTCTGCTCATAGGTCAGAAGGCTTTGGCTTGGCCTTGGCAGAGGCCGTCATGAATAATAAATGCGTACTTGCCACCTCATGGTCTGGCAATATGGATTATATGAAGGATCAAAAAGAACTCTTATTGGATTATAAATTAATAGAAGTTGATAGCTCTGCTGATACCTACGGTAAATATTCAAAATATTCATTAGTATGGGCGGATGTAAGTGTTGAGTCTTTGGTGGAGGCCATGAAAAGGGTTGTCTCAGAGAGACCTACAGAGGCTCTGGATTGCGTAAAAAAACAAATATATAAAAATGAAAAAGAATGGGAAAAATTTAAGCCAGGCATCCAGCCGCCCTGGCTTCTGCCTTGGTCATCTGATGGGATTGAGATTGTTTGTCTTCCGCTTGAATGAGTCCGGATCATAAAATGAGACCGGGAGATTATTACGGTCACAATATTTTCTCCTGCTCATGTTCTATTGGCAGGGCCTGATGAGCATATGATTTGGGCCTGTCTCGTCATTTATGTGATTACAATCTATAAATTCTACGATGATTCGAGCCTACACATCACATCGGCATTATAAGCAGGGTTGTACATGACCATTTTTTTACACAAAAAAGATTTGCCCCAAGGCGTTACCTTTACGGACAGCGTGGCCGTGGATACTGAAACAATGGGCTTGTCGCTGACCCGTGATCCTTTGTGCCTGGTGCAGCTTAGCACCGGTGATGGTGATGCTCATTTGGTGCAACTTGACCGCACCAGTTACGATTGCCCTAATCTGAAGGCACTTCTTGGTGACGCCGCCGTGCAGAAAATATTCCATTTCGCACGCTTTGATGTGGCTATGGTTCAGCAATATCTGGGTGTGGTGATGACACCGCTTTATTGCACTAAAATAGCCTCAAAACTGGTCCGCACATATACTGATCGTCATGGCCTGAAGGATCTCACTCGTGAATTAATTGGTAAGGATATGTCAAAACAGCAACAAAGTTCGGATTGGGGGGCCGATGAATTAAGCCAGGCGCAGCAGGCTTATGCCGCCTCTGATGTACTTTATCTGCATAAATTGCGAGACAGGCTGAACATCATGCTGGCGCGCGAAGGGCGGATGGAGCTGGCGCAATCCTGTTTTGATTTTCTACCTGTTCGTGTTGCTCTTGACCTGGCTGGGTGGGCAGAGACAGATATTTTTGCCCATGCTTAACGTTCAGGATCGAAAACTTTAGCCAATTATGCGATTTTTGAGCCGGAAAATGGTCTGAAAATTGCCGTCATTACGGTTATTTATTGCTCATTCATTGCCTTGGGCCGTTGGAGTCTGGTGTTTAGGCCATTATATATGAACCGGGCGAGACGCGCCAAAGCGGATAGCAATATGAGCGTAGATTCAGGAAGCACCCAGCAAGAAAGCAAACTGAGTTGGGAACCCCGACGCAGGATGACACTGGATGCTGCGCGTAAACGCAGCACTATTATTCGTCTGTTGCGGTTGTCGTTTCTGATTTTATCTGTTGTGATTGTTGCTGTGGTTATGGCCTATATTGGCATCAATGCCCTGCGTAAAGATGCCCCTCCCTCTCCTCCTCCATTGGCTGATGCGGATGGTGAGGTACGTATGATAAACCCGCGTTTTTCAGGTCGAGACAATGCCGGGCGGCCCTATGTTGTTATTGCTGATACCGCCACCAGGCGCCGCGATGAGCCTGAAACCACTGATCTGATCAACCCGCGTCTGGATACAGAACCAGGTGTGGACAGTTCTCAGGTGACGGCGCGACGCGGCGTTTATCAGGCAAACCTAAAAATACTGAACCTTTATGACCATGTGGTGCTGACAACTCCCAATGGCTATGAATATGAGACCGAGCACGCCCGGTTTTTTATTGGCACTGATTCTATTGAAGGTGATGAACCTGTGAGCGGCACCGGCCCCATGGGTAGTGTACGTTCTGACAGCTATAAAATCATCAATGGTGGGGAAAAAGTAATATTCTCCGGGAATGTTATCACCCATATTAAAGAGCGCAAAGATGAAGAAGGAGATTCCAATGAGTAAAGCCTTGTACAAGGTGGCTGCGATGGCAATGCTGGCATGTTCTGCTGCCCTGCCAGCCTATGCGCAGCTGAGTGCCGAGCGTGGTGCAATTACAATCGATTCTGACAAGCTGGAAGTTTTTGATAACAAAAACCAGGCCATTTTCACCGGACAGGTGGATGCCATTCAGGATGATGCGCGGCTGCGTGCTGATAAACTTGATGTGCTGTTTGAAAACACCGGCGTAGACGACAATGCAGGGGCTCAACTTGGGTCAAGCTGGGGTGATGTAAAAACAATTATCGCTACAGGCAATGTCTATTATGTCACGCCTAAACAAGTGGCCAAGGCCGAGAGGGCCAATTACGACGTTAGCAATGATCAGGTGACCATGTCAGGCAATGTGGTGGTTACGCAAGGTAAAAACGTTATCCGTGGCGATAAACTGATTTTGGAAATTAGTACCGGGCGGGCAGTATTTGATGCCACCCGGTCTAATGGAAAAACACCTGGCCGGGTCAGAGCAGCCTTTTTTCCAACAAAAAAAGCTGATGAAACAACCAAGGAAGAACAAGAATAATAGTGGTGGAATTTCACCCATCATTAAGCCTGTTGGGTACTAATAGAAACGACGCAATGCTGCGCGATGGCACGTATGGAAAATTTTGAATGCAAGACGACCCTTTGATCCCTGACGATGGCCTGTATGTGGACGGTATTGGTAAATCCTTTCGCAAGCGCGCGGTCGTAAAAGGTGTGTCCCTGGCATTGGCCCGTGGTGAAGTGGTGGGCCTTTTGGGGCCCAATGGCGCTGGTAAAACTACCTGTTTTTATATGATTACCGGCCTGATTGCTGCCGATTATGGCCGTATATTGATGGATGGCCAGGATATAACAGCCTTGCCTATGTACCAGCGCGCGCGTCTGGGACTTGGTTATTTGCCGCAAGAAACCTCTATTTTCAGAGGGTTGAGTGTCGAGCAAAACATTCGCGGTGTGGTGGAACTTGCTGTGCGCGAGAAAGATCAGCGCGATGAAATGGTTGAAGCTTTGTTGGCTGAGTTGCATATTGAGCATTTGCGTACATCACCGGCACTGGCATTATCCGGCGGTGAGCGCCGCCGGGTGGAGATTGCCCGTGCTCTGGCGACTAAACCATCTTTCATTCTGCTGGATGAACCCTTTGCGGGCATTGATCCGTTGGCTATTGCCGACATACGCGAATTGATAAAATTTTTAAGCCGCCGCGGCATTGGTATCCTGATTACCGATCACAATGTGCGCGAAACACTGGAAATCGTGAACAGGGCTTCGATCATTTATGATGGTGAAGTTCTGTTTGAAGGCAGCCCTGACGAAATTATGTCAAACCCCGATGTACGCCGTGTATATCTGGGTGACAGTTTTATTTAAGGTAGCGAAGATGGCGCTGGCGCAAAGACTGGAAGTCAGGCAGGGACAATCTCTGGTAATGACACCGCAATTGCAGCAGGCGATTAAGCTGCTGCAAATGTCCAATTTTGAGCTGACCGCTTATGTCGAAGACGAATTGCTGCGAAACCCCTTGCTGGAACGTAATAAGAGCGATGCCCCGGAGGGGGAGCAAGGTGAGCCGCAAGGCAACGAGGTTTCACAAAATGACACGGCTGAATTAAGTATTGATGACAGCTCTGTCGCTTCTGCCAAAGCGGCCACCGATTCAGTGGATGGAGATTTTGAATCCACTTACGCCACTAGCCGCGAAGATGCGGGCGAACAAACCCGCCGTGCTGAAAGTATGAGCAGTATTGCTGGTGGTAATAGTGGTGGTTCTGGCGCGGAAAGTATCTCTACGATTATAGAGCAGACAGCGACGCGTGAACTAACACTGGCAGAGCATTTGTCCGCACAATTGGCGTTGACCAGCTTTTCCCCTAAAGACCGTATGATTGCCGCGCGCCTCATCGGGCTTGTTGATGATGATGGGTATTTGCGGGTTGACCTTGGTGAAGAGGCTACCCGCCTTGGTGTCTCAGCATCACTTTTGGAAAACATCCTGACCCAGCTACAAACCTTTGAGCCTACTGGCGTCATGGCCCGTGATCTGCGTGAATGCCTTTCTTTACAGTTGACCGAACGCGACAGATTTGATCCAGCCATGCAAGCGATGATCGAAAATCTTGATTTGCTGGCGCGGCACGATATGGCCGCCTTGCAGGAGTGTTGTGCGGTTGATGGCGAAGATTTAGCCGACATGATTAGTGAATTGCGCGCCCTTACCCCCAAGCCCGGGCAGGCCTTTGGCGGTGAAACCGCTGCGGTGATGATCCCTGACGTTATCGTTGCTGAACAGGTGGATGGGGGATGGTCGGTAGAGCTAAACACAGAAACCCTACCTCGGGTTTTGGTCAATTCACGCTATTACACCGAAGTGAATGCCAACCTGCGAACTGAGCAGGAAAAAACCTTTATTTCTGATTGTCATCAAAACGCCAGCTGGCTGGTGAAAAGTCTTGACCAGCGAGCGCGCACTATATTGAAGGTTTCACGTGAACTGGTTCGCCAACAAGATGGGTTTCTTGCCCACGGCATAGAGCATTTGCGCCCTCTGAACTTGCGTACGGTTGCTGATGCTATCGAGATGCACGAATCGACAGTTAGCCGGGTGACGTCCAACAAATTTATTCAGACGCCGCGCGGGCTTTTTGAGCTGAAATATTTCTTTACCGCTGCGATTGCCTCTGCTGATGGTGGCGAAGCCCATTCTGCCGAAGCTGTGCGCCATCGTATCAAGGGCCTGATTAAACATGAAACCCTGGCTGAAGTGTTGTCTGATGACCGTATTGTCGAGATGCTAAAAGAAGCAGGTATCGATATTGCGCGGCGCACAGTGGCAAAATACCGCGAAGCGATGCATATACCATCATCTGTGCAGCGCCGACGTGTCTTGAAGCAAAGTATATGAAATAACAGGGGGATTTTCTGTTATTATGTGGAAAAATACAGATAAACCAACTTGCATCCTTCGTTTTGCGTACCGATCTGTTAAACTATGAACGAGCCTCTAAATTAGCCACAATAAGGAGCACGACAATGAACATTCAAGTTGTCAGTAAAGGAATTGATGTCAGCGATGTTTTGCGTAACCGCATTACTGATCGGGTCAGCGAAGGGGTTGAGAAATATTTTAATCGCCCGTCCGAAGCCTTTATTGTGATAACGCGCGATGGTGCCGGGTTTCGTGTTGAGTGTTCCTTGCATCTTCCCTCAGGTGTTGTTTTGCACACACATGGCCAGTCATCCGCAGGTGATGCCTATGCTGCGGCAGATGAGGCAACAACCAAACTAGAAAAACGTCTGCGGCGCTATAAACGTAAACTACGTAATCATCATAAGAGCAATAAGGGGAATTTGCCTGCCGAAGAGGCGCCGCTTTTTGTACTGGAGGCAGGACGAAATGCGGTTCAGTCTCTGGAGGATAATGATGATGACAATGATGATGTCGAAGATGAACAGCCAATTGAGGCCGTTATCATCGCTGAAAAAACCGCCGAACTACGCACGATGAGTGTATCTACAGCCGTAATGGAAATGGATTTGACGGATGCTCCTATGTTGCTGTTCCGCAATGTTGCACATGGCGCGCTAAATGCTGTATATCGCCGTCCCGACGGGCATATAGGTTGGCTTAACCCCGGACAAAGTTAAATCCCGGAGTAGGGCGTTGCCACGGTTTTAGGCCGTCGCCTGCAAAATTTTTGAAAGTACATCATGATCCTTCAGGATTTTATGAAAGGTGGCGCTGTTGTTTCCGGTTTGCGCCCAACCAGCAAAAAACAAGCCTTGCACCTGATTAGTAGTCGGGCTGCTGACAGACTTGGTCTGTCTGCACCGGATTTACTCAAAGCCGTTCTGGAGAGGGAAAGCCTTGGTTCTACGGGCGTTGGCAGTGGTGTGGCCATTCCTCATGCCCGCTATCCAGGCTTGCAAAGCATTACCGGGTTTTTCTTCCGGTTGGAAAACCCCATACCTTTTGATGCCATTGATGATGAGCCAGTGGATCTAATTTTTCTGCTTTTGGCACCAGACGAAGAGGGCTCTACGCATTTACGGGCCTTGGCGCAAATATCGCGCGTATTGCGCCGCCCTGAAGTGCGCCAGAACGTTCGTAATGCGCCTAATGAAGATGCCATTATGGCACTACTCAATGGTGAATCACAAAGTAACGCTGCCTGAAGTTTTGTTTTTGTGAGGTTCAGTCGAACATATCATCAATGGCACCCTGACCCAGCTGATCGTCAGAAATGTCGCCGTCAAACAACGCATCAATAGCATTTTGACCTGTTTCCGGTCCGGCAATTTGCGGTCCGTTGAGAAGGTTTTCCTTGCGCCATTGATCTTTTTCGTCATCATCATCATCTTTTGCGTCGAGAACCCCCATTACATTGGAAAAACGGGCAATGCGTTCTTCGATATGGGTTAACGTGCTGACCACCTTGGAAACCCGCTGCCCCGTAATGTCCTGAAATGAGCAGGCTTCAATCATACCCACCATCTTTTCGTCAACCTGGGCTTTATAGTCCTCAAGGTTATTGGGCTGAAGCTCCATAATGTTTTCAGCAATTGTCATGATGGTTTCAGTCGCATTTTCGGTGTCGTTAACAACGGCTTCCAGCTCTGCTCCGGCAGTTGGCAGACGTGATTCACGAATGTCATTGGGCCGAAGGGCTGCAATTTCATCGCGGGTACGGGCAATATATTTTGCTATATGGAGAAATTCCCCATGAACAGAATTGTCCAGTGACCCGAAAAAAGTTTTCATCGAATCCACAAGGTTTTCGGCCAAACTTAAAACTTCCATCAGGCGCGGATCATCCAGATCTGCAGCCTTGATATCGTTTAGGGCATCTCTGATTTTGGCTGCTACATCATTTGCAGGCATAATGAACTCCTGAGAAAAATTTAAAAATCACCAATAACAGAGGATATTTTGGCTTTCAGTGTGGCAGCGTTAAACGGCTTCACAATATAATTGTTGACGCCTGCTCGCTTGGCCGCGATGACATTTTCTGTCTTCGATTCAGCCGTTATCATTATAAACGGTGTACCTTTAAGCTTTTCATCCCCACGAACCTGTTTGAGTAATTCATACCCGGTCATAGGTTCCATATTCCAATCAGAGATAACCAAACCAAACCCGGACCCACCTTGCATTTTCTGAAAGGCTTCCTGACCGTCAGCGGCCTCGTCCACGTTATCAAAACCCAGTTGTTTGAGAAGATTTCGGATGATACGAATCATCGTCTTATAATCATCAACCACCAAGATGGGCATTGCCATATCGACAGCCATTGTTCACTCCATTCGCCATTGCCCACTTGGGCGTTTTCCAACCCGCCGTCTTTATTGCGGCATTATTAAGATAAACAAGCATTGTGAATACGGAGTTAAAACAGATCAAAAATATGAGGTATTGTGCAGTTTTTATCTAAAAAATTGAGAAAAACCTTATGGTGCGGGCCGCACAAGGTGCATCGTGATTAACCACGGCACCCGGGTTCACGCATTTGTTTATGCACTTTTTATGCGTGATTTCTTTTTCACCAGGGCCAGCAATGAAGAAACCACGGCATCACGGTTCTCACTGTCATAATCAGGGAGGTGAATCAGGTTGACAAGCGCCTGTAAGTGCATGTCCACAACACGGCCTTCCATTTTGCCAGTGGCACCCATGGTCTCGATATACTGGCTTAGGGAAGCAGAGGCCTGTTCCAGATTGATGTCCTCAGCCAGCAGGGCCATTTTTTTGGTTTCTATAGCCTGATTGTATATCTCCAACACCTGTTTACGATCTGTAACATCCAGTGCTTTGGCGGCTTTCATCATTTCTTGGGTTATGTGATGGATATCCTGAACCACTTGCAAGGCTTCCGGACTTTTCTCGTTCACCAGAATAGGGTCTGTCAGGCGGCGCATGGGCCCCTTAAAGTTTTTATTTTGACGCCTTCGCCGGTCAGGTCCACAATAGTCTGAACTATCGACAAATTTGCGTGTATTGAAAATGACAGAAGTGAGACGTTCAACTACATTGCTGGGAACGATTGGCTTTATGATAATCTCGGAAACCCCGGCATCACGGGCTTGGGTAATTTGTTCTTGCTGATTATTGGCCGTCAGCATGATAATGGGAATCTCCGGGTTGGGGCTGTCTTCTGATGTCCGGATCCATTTGGTAAATTCCAGACCATCCATTTTGGACATGTTCCAGTCAGTGATGACAAGTGAAGGCAGCCATGTCTTGAATTGTTTAATGCCTTCCAGACCATCTTCGGCCATATGCACTTGCTGCACACCCATACCGCGTAGCATGTCACCGAGGATAATTCGTGAGAACCGCTGGTCATCAACAACCAGAACAGAGGTCTGCATTAAAACTTTTTCTAGCTGATGCATAAACCCTAGCCAACGTTATCACAGATTTTAAGAACCTTAGGTTGGATTATTAGCTTTCTTTTCTTAATATTTTTTAAAAATAATTTTAGCGGCTGAAACATTGTCAGCTAGGCTATAAAGAGTAAAAATAAAACACTGATTTTAAAATGGGCATTATGATGAATAAAAAGACACCCGCCAAAATTGATCCACGTCATGGCTATTATCTTGAAGACCTTACGGTTGGTATGAGCAAGGAAGTCGCTCATACGGTGACAGAACAGGATGTAGAGGATTTCGCCCGCATTTGTGGTGATTATAATCCGATCCATATGGATGAAGAATATGCGGCCAATACTCCATTTGGTGGTCGTATTGCCCATGGGGCGCTGACGGCATCATACATTTCTGCAATTTTAGGCAATGATTTGCCGGGGCCGGGCGCTATTTTTATGACGCTGGAGCTGAAATTTCGGGCACCGGTACGCATCGGTGCCACTGTATTGGCCCATGCCGAAGTCGCTGAAATTAACACGCGCCGGGGAAAAGTGACAATGGCGGTCAATTGTTCTGTAGAGGGCAAGGTTGTGGCCAAGGGCATTGCGGGCGTGATGGTAGAGAAGAAACCTGTGAGCTAAATCGATGCAAACTTTCGATCACTATATAAATATACCCAAAGATGCCCGTGGCGCCGCCATTGCCATGGGTAATTTTGATGGTGTGCATCTGGGGCACCAGGTGGTGATTGAAAGTGCTGCCAAAGCTGCACAAAAGCTGAAGGCCCCCTTGGGGGTTGCGGTTTTTAATCCTCATCCGCGCCGCTTTTTTCAACCGGGCAGCGCACCTGAGCGCTTACAAAGCGATGCGGCTCGTGCGCGCCTTCTTGAAGAGCGGGACGTGTCATTTTTATTTGCTCTGCCTTTTGATCGGTCCATGAGCATGATGGATGACCGCGCCTTTGCACGCGATGTACTGGTTGATGGCTTGGGTGTTTCTCATGTCAGTGTGGGCGCTGACTTTCATTATGGTCGTGACCGGGTAGGAGATACAAAAAGTTTGCAGATATTAGGCAAGGAATACGGCTTTGACGTGAGCGTTGTTGACCTTGAAGGCGGCGGGGCAGAGAAATATTCATCAAGCGCTGTACGACGAGCCCTAAAGGAAGGTGATGTGGCGCAGGTGACTCATATTCTTGGCCGCCGGTGGTGCATTGAAGGACTTGTCATGCGCGGGGAGCAGCGTGGGCGCACCATTGGCGTGCCAACGGCTAATCTATCGCTTGGTGATTATGTGAAGCCCCGGTTCGGGGTTTATGCCGGGCGGGCCCGTATTGAGGCGAAAGGGGCGTTTCTTCCTGGTGTTATCAATATTGGTGTGCGCCCCACAGTGGACGGGGTTGAGGCACGACTGGAAATTTATCTTTTTGACTTTGCCGGCGACCTTTATGGGCGCACACTTGAGGTCTCACTGGAGCACTTTATCCGGGACGAACAAAAATTCTCCGGACTGGATGAACTCAAGGCACAAATTGCAAAAGATATTGGAACTGCACGAGACCTGCTGGAGCGGGACAGCAAAGTGAATGGGGAGGTGGACCGTGCGGGCTAGGCCTGTTAGACGGTTTTCCATGTTTGATTGTAACGCCATGACATACATAATTATACGAATTATCTAGCCGACACATTGCCATAAAGGCGGTGGCGTCGGCGTGCCAAATTCGCTATTCCCTCAATCACAATCAAATATAAAGGTCCGCCATGACGGATGATGCTTCAAAACCGCAAAGCGTTCGTGATTACCGCGAAACGCTTTTTTTGCCCAAAACCGATTTTCCCATGCGCGCAGGTTTACCCAAAGCCGAGCCAAAATGGCTGGAACGCTGGGAAAAACTGAATATCTACAATCAATTGCGTGCGGCTTCTCAAGGCCGTGAACAATATGTGCTTCACGATGGCCCACCCTATGCCAATGGTCATTTGCATATTGGCACGGCGATGAACAAGATACTCAAGGATTTTGTGACGCGTTCGCATCAGATGTTGGGTTATAACGCGCAATATATTCCCGGTTGGGATTGCCACGGTCTTCCTATTGAATGGAAAGTGGAGGAACAATACCGCAAGAAAGGGCGCAATAAGGACGATGTGCCTTTGGCCGAATTTCGTAAAGAATGTCGTGATTATGCGTCTCACTGGCTAGACGTACAACGCGAAGAGTTCAAGCGTCTGGGTGTGCAGGGCGAATGGGGCAATCCCTACACCACGATGGCCTATTCATCCGAGGCGGCCATTGCTGGCGAGTTCTTGAAATTTGCACAGTCCGGCCAACTTTATCGTGGCTCCAAGCCGGTAATGTGGTCCCCGGTGGAACAAACCGCACTGGCCGAAGCCGAAGTGGAATATGCCGACCATACCAGCACGACGATATGGGTCAGATTTCCTGTTTCAGGCACACCAGTTTCTGTTAACCTAGAACGTGCCAGCAAGATGAAGGACGCAAGCGTGCTTATCTGGACCACGACGCCATGGACCATTCCCGGCAATCGGGCGATCTCGTATAATACAAGCATTTCTTATGGGCTTTATGAAGTTACCGCGATTGATGATAGCGACTTTACCCCGTGGTCTCGCGTGGGTGAAAAACTAATCGTTGCTGACAGTCTGTGGGAAGAGGTTGCCAAAACCGCAAAAGTATCTGGGTTTACGCGCCTCGCGGACGTTGATGCATCCACGTTGACCTGCGCCCACCCCTTCGCTGGCGAAGGTTATGATTTTCCAATTCCGCTGCTTGCGGGCGAACATGTTACCGAAGAAGCTGGCACCGGCTTTGTGCATACGGCGCCCGGGCATGGTGCAGAAGACTATGATGTCTGGTTGGCCAATGGCTATAAAGACATTCCCGAAACCGTCGGCCCAGACGGAGCGTATTACGATCATGTGCCGCTATTTTCCGGGCTTCAGGTGATCCGCACCACAGGCAAGAAAACTGGCAAGGACGGCCCGGCCAATGCGGCTGTGGTGGATAAATTAGTTGAAACCGGGGCGCTGTTGGCGCGGGGCCGGATCGAGCATTCCTACCCGCATTCATGGCGTTCCAAAGCGCCGGTTATCTTCCGCAATACCCCGCAATGGTTCATTGCCCTGGGTGAAGAGGGTGACAAAAACAGCTTGCGTGCCAAGGCACTTGCCGCCATTGAAAACACCCGCTTTTACCCGCCGCGCGGTAAAAACCGCCTCTCGGCCATGGTCGATGGACGGCCAGACTGGTTGATTTCTCGCCAGCGTGCCTGGGGCGTGCCGCTAACATTGTTTGTCCGTGCGGGTACGGGGGAGTATTTGCAGAACGAAGCGGTCAATGCTCGTATTATCGAGGCCTTTAAGGTTGAGGGTGCCGACGCCTGGTTTGCGGAAAATGCGCAAGAACGTTTCCTCTCTGGCTTGGTGGATGACTGGGAAGCTTACGAGAAGGTCGAGGACATACTCGATGTCTGGTTTGATTCTGGTTGCACCCATGCCTTTACGCTGGAAAACCGGGAAAATCTGAAATGGCCCGCCGATCTTTACCTTGAAGGCACTGATCAGCACCGTGGCTGGTTTCAGTCCAGCCTGCTGGAAAGTTGCGGCACACGGGGCCGCGCGCCTTATGATGGTGTGTTTACCCACGGCTTTGTTATGGCTGATGATGGGCGCAAAATGTCAAAATCACTGGGCAATGTTATCGACCCGGCGGACATTGCCCGTACCAATGGTGTGGAAATTTTGCGTATGTGGGTGGCCTCATCGGATGTGCAGGATGATATGCGCATGGGGCCGGAGATTATCAAAACGGCGGCGGACAGTTATCGCAAAGTGCGTAATACCTTGCGTTATCTTCTGGGCGCACTGCAAGGTTTTGACGAAACTAAACAGGTAGAGCCAAAAGACATGCCATCACTGGAACGGCTGATGCTGCATCGCTTGTCTGTGATGGATGAGGAGGTTCGCGCCGCCTATATAGCGCTGGATTATAAGCGCGCTTTTTCCCTGCTGTTTGCATTTTGCAATGAGGAGTTATCGGCGTTTTATTTCGATATTCGCAAAGATGCGCTGTATTGCGATCCTCTCAAGTCGCCGCGCCGCCTTGCCGCGCGTACCGTGATGGATCTTATCTTTGAACGCCTGGTTACATGGTTTGCGCCGCTCATGCCCTTCACCATGGAAGAGGTATGGCTGACGCGGTTTCCCTCCGATACTGATTCGGTGCATTTGCGCACTTTCCCGGATACGCCCACAGACTGGCGTGATGATGCTCTGGCAGCGGATTGGACGCGCATCACTAACCTGCGCCGGGTTGTGCTGGGTTCACTGGAAGAGGCGCGTAGCGCCAAACTCATTGGCTCATCCCTGGAAGCTATGCCGCAAGTGTTTGCCCAGGATGCTGCTGACCATGCCGCCATTACTGCGCAGGCAGAAGGCGCGGAGGCTGAGTTTCTGGCCGATGTGTTCATCACCAGCCAGGCTGTTTTAACTGCACAAGAAGGACCAGATAATGCCTTTCGCCTTGGTGATGCACCCGGGGTCAGCGTCCTTGTTGAAAAGGCGCCCGGGGTGAAATGTTCCCGCTCATGGAAATATTTCGATGCGGCCAATGCTGATGCGTCTTACCCGGACATAACTCTGCGTGATGCAAAGGCCGTGCGTGAATGGGATACGGCCCATGGCTGAAACATCTTCAAAAAACCGCCCGTTTTGGCACTTTGGCTTGGCACTTTCAGCTTTGATTGTAGTATTGGATCAGCTTTCCAAGCATTGGGTACTGAATGTTCTGAACCTGCGCGAAAGGCCATTGGGACATATTGAGCTGTCTCCTTTTTTTGATCTTACGTTTGTGTGGAATACCGGGGTCAGCTTCGGGCTTTTTCGGGCTGATTCCATGGCGGGTCGTTTGTTGCTGTCTGCCTTCGCGCTTATGGTTATGGCGGTGATGGTGGTTTGGCTTTGGCGGGCGGATCGGCGTCTTATGGCCGCCTCTTTGGGTCTGATTATCGGTGGTGCCGCCGGAAACCTGATTGATCGCTTGCGGTTTGGCAAAGTTGTCGATTTTATTGATTTTTCAGATATTCACTTCATTTGGGTGTTCAATGTAGCCGATTCAGCCATCACGATAGGTGTTATTTTGATGCTGGTAGATGCTTTTTGGGTGGATCGACGTCAAAAAAGTGTATGATAGGCTTGGCTGGTGGGGGTTGTGCAGGTAAAACCTGCCCGGCCCTAGGAGAATTTATGATGAATCCACTGCGTATTGCCCTTTTTGTTTCTGCTGGTTCTGTCCTGATATTGGGCGGGTGTGGCACGCTGGGCGGTGGTAAAAACCAACCAGATGAGTTTAAGGTTTTGACGATGGCGCCATTGGTTGTGCCACCAGAATATAATCTTTTACCGCCGCGCCCGGGCGAGATGGGCTTGCAGGATATACGGGCTTCCGAGGCCGCACGACGGGCGATACTCGGGCAAGCACAATCTGCCAGCACGGCGTCGACTGGTGAGCGGGCGCTTATTGCCAGTAGCACAAGCAGTTCATTTGATCCCGCAATACGTACAAAACTTGATTCTGAGACTGCACAACTGACGATCAAGAAGAAAAGTTTTGCTGACCGGATATTGTTTTGGCGTGGTGGTGACACCTATATCGCCGATGAAACCATGCTGGATGCGGATGCCGAGGCTGAACGGCTACATCGTGAGGAACTAATCGATGGATCAACTGGCGGCGGTAAGGTGACGATCCGTAAAGGTAGCAAAATACGTTTGCCAGGTCTTTGAGAAAGACACTAAAGCCCCTTTTCCGATTGCTTGTGCTGCTCACTGTTTTCTGTGCTGCGCCTGCTTTGTCAGACACGGCCTCTGCGCTAAGACTCTATAATGGCATTAGCATGGATGATCTGGCTGAAACACTTCTGCTAGAAGGCTTGCGTTTTGTGCAGGTACCTATTGATGGCAAGGGTATTGTTTCCAATCAGCGTTTTGATATTACCGACGGGGTTGAATGGTCCGTTCTGGGATATGATTGTGAGGGTGAGGACGGGTGTTCCGAATTACAATTGCGTTCTGTGTTTCAAACCAGTGCTACGGCTGCGACCGTTTTTGTGCAGCTTAATACCTGGAATTCGTCAAACCGCTTTACCCGCGCTTATGCCATGAATAAAACCAATGTCATTCTTGAGATGGATATTTATCTTAGTGGCGGTCAAAGCCTGAAAAACATTCGTGAACAGATTACCATCTGGCGCCAGTCTGTGCGCCGCTTTTCCAGCACGATGACCCCGGATGATGCCAATCTATGAATGAACGACCAAAAGAGCTCAAAGTTCTTTTTGTCTGCCTTGGCAATATATGCCGCTCGCCTAGTGCTGAAGCAGTTCTGCGTATCCGGGCGGAACAGGCCGGGGTTTCACTTTTTGTGGATTCGGCTGGAACTGGCGACTGGCATGTGGGGCAGGCACCAGATAAACGCGCCATAGCGGCGGCGGCCACACGTGATATAGACATGCGAGATATACGGGCGCGGCAAGTGTGCACCGAAGACTTTTCTCGTTTCACACATATATTTGCCATGGATCAAAGCAATGTGGCCGCCCTGATGGCTTTGCGCCCTCAGGGCGGAACGACGCCTCAACTATTTCTGGACCTGATCGCCGATCCGGTTATTTGTGAAGTGCCCGATCCCTATTATGGCGGTCAGGAAGGCTTTGTACACATGCTGGATTTAATTGAAGGTGCTACCCAAAGCTTTCTTCGCTCATTATCCTAAAAATGAGGTGGATGTTCCTGATGCACGGCTAATGCACTTTCCAGCCGATGCCCCAGGGCGCACATTTTACCTTCTTCAAATAACCGGCCAATCAGTGAAATATTTTGTGGTACCCGAACAGGTGTTTTATCAGCTGTCTCACCTGCCCCGCGCACCGGTGCATCATGATAACCCGCGCGTAATGTCAGGCAGGGGTGGCCTGTGTAATTGGTGATAACCAGCAGGTTGGCGGCAAAATTGGGGGTGATGAGCACGTCCACCCCGTCCATAACCTTATCCATGCCAAGCATGACTTTACGCCGTAACCTGTCGAGCTGAATAAAGTCGACTGATGATAAAAATCTGATCTGGCGAAAGGAATTGGGCCAGGCATTATCGTCCTGCCAAACCAGCAGGTCGTCGCGGTTCGACAATGTCAGCTGTTCAAATGCCGCAGCGGCTTCGGCAACAAGAGTAAGAAACAGAACGCCATAGGGCAGGTCAGGAAGGCTAACAGGTTTTGTTTTAACCCCGAGGTTTTTCAAAGTGTTCAATGCCGCCCGATCAATATCATTGGCACTATCGCCTTTGAACCATGCCGGGTCATAACCAACGACCAGCTCTTTTTGTCCCTGATTGCGGGCATAGGAAAATCCCATATCAATAGAACTGGCGTCGTTCACATCAGCACCATTAATGGCGCTGAGCACCAGGGCGGTATCCTCTACGTTACGGCAGATGGCCCCCACTTTATCAAGTGACCAACACAGCGCCATGGCCCCGGATCGGGATACGCGTCCAAAGGTGGGGCGTAACCCGGTTGCGCCGCACCGATTGGATGGTGAAACAATGGAACCAAGTGTTTCAGTTCCAATGGAAAATCCCAAAAGTCCAGCCGCTGTCGCCGATGCTGAACCGGCACTGGAGCCAGATGAGCCTTCTTTCAAATTCCATGGATTACGTGTTTTCCCATCAAACCAGATATCTCCATAGGCCAGCGCACCACAAGTGGTTTTTCCTAGCAGAACGGCCCCTGCGTTACGCAATTTGGTAACAATGTGTGCATCTGATTTGGCAACGCGATCCTTGTATGGCGTAGCACCCCAGGTGGTGAGAATATCCTTGGTATCAAAAAGGTCTTTGACGCCATAAGGTATTCCGTGCAGCGGACCAAGATCATGCCCTGCGGCCAACATTTTGTCTGCGTCGGCGGCCTGGGCAAGTGCCAAGTCTTTTGTCACGGTGACAAAGCATTCCAGTTTGTTTCCGAAACGCGCAATACGATCAAGGTAAATTTGGGTTAGTAGAACGCTGCTCAGTTTGCCATTGCGTAACCATTGTCCAAGCTGGGCGATGGAGGCAAAGGCAATGTCATCCGTTTTTGCAGGGAAAGAATATTTTGCGGCTGCTGGAATGCGCACTATGTTTTTTTGTGGGGCAAAGTGTTTGCCTGGCAAACGTGGATCAAACACAAGTGCTGGTGCCAGTTCATTCTCGAACTTCTGCCCACGCAAGGTGGCGATGGTTTGCAGCTGGTTTTCAATTCCGTTCAGGATTTGCGTTCGTTCCTGTTGCGTAAACTCAATTGGCACCAGCTTTTCAGCGCAGGCTAATATGCGCGGGCTCAGGGTCTCGGACGCAGGGTCTGCTTGCGGTACTTCATCCGGGGTCTTGTCTTCCTGAGCCATTGCGGTGCTGCTGGCCAATGCCGCACCTGCAACCAGAATGCCGCGACGTGATACATGTTTTCCTGATTGAGCGCCCATGATGTTCTCCCGCTGGTATTTGCATCCAACTTAACCGTATATCCGCTTCAGGGGGAGTCTCAATGACGTGAAATAAAAAGTATTCAGGCTGTACGCAACTGAGGCAATAGCAGGTTGCAAAGCAGCAAAACCCACCCTGCGATCAGGCTTACCCCTCCTATTGGTGCCAGAAAGCCAAGGGCGGTAAACCCGGCAAGACCATGCAGGTAAAGCGGCAGGGCAAATGCGGTTGCGCCAATGGCAAAGAAAATGGCAGGAAGCCGTGTACCAACGCAAAGGGCCGCAAAAATGGCCAACGCATGAAAAAGTTCTATCTGTCCGCCACGCATCAAAAGGTCTGCTGCTTCTGCACTGGTAGCAATATGAGCCGATGCAGCAAGGGCAATCACCGCAAATAAACCATGCAGTGCTGCCGCTGCACCGGCCAAACGATCAAACCTGCTAAGTAAAGGCTTATTCATTGCGTAATGACTCCCAGCGCCTTGGCCGCACTACCATGGAACGGACATAGTCAACATTCTGGCTTGCCATCTCGATGGATAAATCTTCGGCGGCCAGTGCATTTGCTTCGTCAAATTTACCTTGAAGGGCAAGGACAAGAGCAAGGTTTTGGCGCGCCTGGATCGGGGCCTGTGGATGGGCAACCGCCTGGCGCAGATAACGCTCTGCCATGGCTGGGTCACCATCACTGGCATAATTGAGGCCAAGATTGGAAAGAATACCCGGATTATTGGGTTGCAGGGCAAGGGCGTGGTTAAAGGCTGCCCGCGCTCTTACCGGCTTGCTGATCTGGTCATAAGCAACCCCAAGCGCCAAATGCGTGCGCCAGTTTCCGGGGGCCAGTACGGAGGCAGATTGCAAGAAATCTATGGCGCGGGCACCGCGGGCATTTTCTATTAGGGCTTGTCCGGCCACCAGCAGAAGATCAGCATCCTTGGGGTACAAAGTTAGCGCCTGACTAGCCACCTCAGCGGCACGTTCAGGGTTGCCCAGTATGCGGACAATGCGGGCCAGTTCCAGTGCTGCTTCGCGGTCACCCGGGTTTTTGTCATATTCCTTGGCCCAAAAAGCCGCCTGGGTCAGTACATCCTGACGAGCGATAGTAGCACGCGCTTCGCGTGTTTGTGGTGCTATTTCACGCTGCAAGTCTGCTTTTAAGGCATCTTCTTCATCCGAAGGGGCGGTTGCACAGGCGCTTAAAACAAGTGCTGTACCAAGCATTGCATATCGCAGATGAGAGGCTATACGCATAAGGTGAGCTCACTGGGTTATGGTTAACAATGTGCAAATGTGCGCTTAAGATCGTCAAAAATGAGTTAACAAGCAACGATACAAAGGACAGAAATATTCATGCTTGATGCCATGCTGAACAAGGCCGACCCAAAACAGGTTCCGCTCCATATTCTGTCTAGCGCTATGTTTGAAGGCTGGCTGGAAAGCGTACCAGAATGGCTGGGTACTTTGGTTCGTGCTGCCGGGTTTTCTGCAAAAGCTGGTGAGTTTCTTCTCATTCCACGGTCTGGCAAAACACCTTTGGCATTATTAGGTGCTGGCAAGGCCCAAAATGCCTATGCCCTTGGTGATGCCAGTACCAGACTACCGGAGGGCGATTACCACCTTACGTTTGCCCCTGCCGCTCTTGATCGGCAAGATTTGGCGCTGGCCTGGCTGATGGGCGCGTATTTTTTTGAACGTTATTCTCCCCGCAAGCGTCCACCGGCACGAATTTATATTCATGCTGCCAATGCCAGCGCGGCACGCCAAACGGCAGAGGCTATTTATCTGGCCCGTGATCTTATCAACACACCTGCTGCTGATCTGAATACCAAGGCGCTGGAACAGGCGGTCCGTGATCTGGGTGCAGAGTTTGGAGCCAGGGTCAATGCCATTGTTGGTGATGACCTTCTGAAGAAGAATTTCCCGATGGTCCATGCGGTTGGTCGGGCGTCGGTTCACAAACCCCGCCTTGTTGAACTGCATTGGGGCAAAAAGGATGCGCCGAAAATCGGCCTGGTCGGCAAGGGCGTGGTGTTTGATACCGGTGGTCTGGACATCAAGGCAGCGCAATATATGCGCCTGATGAAAAAAGACATGGGCGGTGCCGCCAATGCCATGGCGCTGGCCCATATGATTATGGCGGAAAAATTACCGGTGCAATTGCACATGGTGCTGCCCATTGTTGATAATGCCATATCGGGTGATGCTTACCGGCCCAGCGATATTTTGCAAAGCCGCAAGGGGCTTACCGTTGAGATTGACAATACGGATGCCGAAGGTCGGTTGGTGCTGGCTGATGCGTTGGCACGTGCCAGTGAGGAAAAGCCGGAATTGCTGATAGATTTTGCCACGCTTACCGGTGCGGCAAGGGTGGCCTTGGGGGCGGAAATAGCGCCATTTTATAGTGATGACGAAGCCATAGTGGCTGATCTGCAAATGGCAGCTAAGAAAACCGGCGATCCGGTTTGGCACATGCCGCTTTGGGACGGGTATGATAAAATGCTGGACAGCCCCATTGCTGATATTTGCCACGCGGCACCCGGCTCTATGGGAGGGTCAATAACCGCGGCATTATTTTTGCGTCGCTTTGTTGGTGATATTCCCTGGCTACATTTTGATATTTTTGGTTGGGTGTCCAAGGCGCGCCCCGCACACCCCCAGGGTGGGGACGCGCAAGGCCCCCGCGCGGTCTTTGCAATGTTGCAGGATAGATATGCCAAAACCTGACTTACACGACCCCCGCCTGACCCCGTTCCGTCCGGACCTTGCCGCAGAGCACTTGCGCGGCACAGTCAAGGCGGCGCGTTACGTGCAAGCGCAGACAATGCTGGTTTGCGTGTCTCTTGCTCCGCTATATGGCGTACCGGATGCGACATCAAAATTACAAACAGAATTATTGCTAGGCGAGTATTTTGATGTGTACGAGCAAAAAAATGGCTGGGCCTGGGGGCAGGCAAAACGTGATGGTTATGTGGGATATATCCCCGCCGACAGACTTGGCATTATAGTCGGTGTACCTGATCACCGGGTCAGCGCTTTGCGCACGCCCATATTTTCTGCGCCTGACCTGAAGGCTCCCTTGCGGGGTTATGCTCATGAAAATTCCATCTTTACCTGCGCGGCACAAGAGGATCGTTATTTGCAGATCGCCCCGGATAACGGCTGGGTGTTTGCCAGACATACAGCGCCTGTTGGTGATGCAGTCTCTGACTGGGTGAGCCACGCTGAGCACTATGAAAATACGCCCTATGTCTGGGGCGGGCGCTCAAGTTTTGGTCTTGATTGCTCTGCGCTGGTGCAAAATGCGCTGCAAGCGGGTGGAGTTTCGGCACCGCGCGATAGTGATTTACAAGAAAATGCGCTGGGCCAGCCAATTGAGATTAACGCTGATTTATCAGGGTTATATCGCGGCGATCTGGTGTTTTGGCGTGGCCATGTAGGGATCATGCTGGACGGGAAAACCGTTCTTCATGCCAATGCTCACCACATGATGGTGGCTCGTGAGCCATTGGAGGAAGCTGCTCGGCGCATAAAAAAAACCGCCGGTGCAATCACTGCAATCCGGCGGCTTTCTTAATCAGTCAGTCAATAACCGTTATTCAGGGCCATGGTCCTCTGCAGGCTCTGTGGCTTCATCGGCACCCAGTGCCTCGGCCAATGATTCTGCTTCATCACCAGCCGTTTCAACTACGGCTTCGGCATCTTCCATAATTTCGGTAACAGGCAATGCAGGCAAGGCCAGAGGCGTATCGCTTAACGAGCGCAAATACACAAGAATATTAGCACTATCTTTGGCTTTTTTCAGACCGGCAAAACTCATGGCCGTTTTTGGCACAACCGCTTTGGGGGAAGCCAAAAAGGCGCTTAGGGTTTCATAATCCCAGGTGCCACCAAAACTTTGCATGGCGTCTGAGTAACCAAAACTATCATGGGAAGCGGCGGCGCGCCCCAGAATATTCCAAAGGTTTGGCCCGATTTTGTTGGCACCACCCTTATCGAAGCTATGGCAGGCCGTGCATTTCTTGGCAACGCGTTCTCCGGCAGAGGCACTGGCCTCGCTTAGCATTTGCGCCAGGCTGACCTCTTCGACTATTTCAACGGCACCTTCATCTCCACTGCTTTCTTCAGCAACGGCAATTTTGTATCCGGGTTCCGCTGGTTCATGTGGATGGATCAGGGCATGGCTCAGTTCCTTGACACCAAAAATAACCAGTGCCGTAGTTAGCACGGCAGCAAAAACTTTATTCCAAAACAGATCGCCCATCTGGCGCCCCCTCAGACTGGCGCACCAAATCCGGTGCGCATAATTGCGAATCTCATTTATTTCGCATGCAATGCGCGTCTTCGCAACCACTTGTAGCGCACAAGTGCTTGCCTTTGTGCAAAACGGGCCTGATAAACTGATCTGATGAGTGTTTTAATCATCATTCCTGCGCGTATGGCCTCTGCGCGACTGCCCGGTAAACCCTTGGCTGATCTGGGAGGGACGCCCATGGTCGTGTGTGTAGCCAGAGCCGCGCAAGCCGCCGGGCTGGGTGCGCCGGTTATTGCTGCGGGCGATGAGGAAATTATGCTGGCGGCAAAAGCGCATAGTGTGCGCGCTGTGTTCACTGAGGCAGGTTTGCCATCGGGCAGTGACCGGGTACGCGCAGCAGCAGATATTATTGACCCGGAACGGCAGGCGCAGATTGTAGTCAATGTTCAGGGTGACATGCCGGAACTGGAACCGGAACATCTGACCCAGGCGGTGGCGGCGCTGCAAGCGGACCCGGATGCTGATATTGCCACTCTTGCTTTTAGTAGCGTGGATGAAGGCGAGCGCACGGATGAAAATGTAGTCAAAATGGTGCTGGCCGAAGTGGGACTGGCCAAAGCGGTGCTGGGCAAGCCAGCTCAGGCGGTTGGCTTTACCCGTACCACGCCCGAGGAGGCAGGGCCATTCTGGCATCATATCGGCATTTATGCCTTTCGCCGGGCGGCGCTGGACCGGTTTTGCGATCTGCCACCATCGCCATTGGAGCAAAGCGAAAGGCTGGAGCAATTACGGGCGCTGGAAGACGGCATGAAAATTGTATGCGGGTTGGTACAAAAAGACTGTCCGGGAATTGACAGTCCGGCAGATCTGGCGCGTATCCGGGCGTCATGGAAAAAGGGGCAGACACAGTGAAGCAAAAAATCGCTTATCAGGGAGAACCCGGGGCCTATTCTCATCAGGCCTGCGTGGAACACTATTCTGATATGGAACCCCTGTCGTGTTATTCATTTGAAGAGGCTTTTAGTGCAGTTTCAGAAGGCCATGCAGACAAGGCCATGATCCCGGTTGAAAATACGCTGGCGGGCCGTGTTGCGGATATTCATTATTTACTGCCCGAATCTCATTTGCGTATTGAGGCTGAAAAATTTTTGCCTATCCATCATGCTTTGATGGGCGTACCCGGCGCAACGCTGGAAACCGTAAAGCGCGCTCATAGCCACATAATGGCGCTGGGCCAATGCCGCCTCAGCCTGCACCGGCTGGGGATTAATGCTGCCCATGCGCAGGATACCGCCGGTGCGGCAAAAATGATCGCCGAATTGGGCAACCCCGAAGATGCCGCTGTGGCATCAAAACTGGCATCAGAAATATATGGCCTTAGCATTTTGGCGGAAAACATAGAGGACGCCAGCCACAATGCCACACGCTTTTTGGTCATGTCCCGCACGGCCAGCGTACCGCGTTTTGATCCGGATACATCTTATGTGAGCAGTTTTGTTTTTCAGGTCCGCAATATTCCGGCGGCGCTTTATAAAGCGCTTGGCGGTTTTGCCACCAACGGGGTGAATATGACCAAGCTGGAAAGTTATCAGCTCGGCGGGTCGTTTACAGCCACGCGGTTCTATGCCGATGTAGCGGCGCATCCTGATGAGCGCAGCCTTAAATTGGCGATGGAGGAATTGGCGTTCTACTCCGTAGAAATTAAAATGCTGGGCACCTATGAAGCCGATCCGTTTCGCTCAATAGCAGCGCCAGACACGCACTCGTGATCGCGGCGCACTGGTATTATTCACACCTAAAATCCACTTACATTTTCAGCTTTGATCAAGGAGAAAGCCATGACGGCCTTTAATATATACAACGAAACCAATGCGCCAGAGGCCGCCCGGCCCTTTCTAGCCAAATCCAAGGCCGCCTATGGCGCCGTGCCAAACTTGCTGGGTGAGTTGGCAGAAAGTCCGGCAGCGTTAGAGGGCTATATGACGCTTTCGGAAATATTTATAAAATCCACTCTGGCCCCGGAAGAAAAGCATTTGGTATTGCTGACCGCATCGGTGGAAAATGAATGCAAATATTGCGTTGCCGCTCATACGGGCCTTGCCAAGGGTGCCGGGCTGGCCGGCCATGCCATAATGGCGGTACGCGATGATGAAGATATAGACGATGACCGGCTGGAGATTTTGCGGGCCTTCACACGGAAAATTGTGGTAGAGCGCGGTGTTGTCAGCGCCGAGGAAATAAAAGTATTTCTGGATGCCGGTTATACCAAGGCCAATGTTTTAGAGGTCATTCTTGGCGTCGCCATGAAAACCCTGTCCAACTACACCAATCACATTGCCGAAACGCCGGTTGATGCAGGTTTTGCCATCAATAAATGGGAACCATCCCGCTAGCCGTCTTCTTTGGCGGCCCATTCTTTTAACAAATGATGGGCCGCTGAAAATGACATGGGTGCATGGTAGTGCTCATGGGTGCCGGCCAGCATGGCGCGTACATCATCGCGGGAAAACCAGCGTGCATCTTCCAGTTCATCATCAAGGGTGATGTCTTCGCTTAAGGCTTCGGCAATGAGGCCGATCATCAATGATGAAGGAAAGGGCCAGGGCTGGCTAAGCACATAGCGCACCGCCCCGATGCTCACACCGGCCTCCTCACCAACTTCGCGGGCGCAGGCTTCTTCCAGGCTTTCGCCCTGTTCAACAAAACCGGCCAAGGCGGAATAAGTGTTTTCCGGCCACCCCGTTTGCCGCCCCATCAAACACTGATCGCCGCGCACAGCCAGCATGATCACCACCGGGTCGGTACGGGGGAAATGCTCGGTACCACAATCGGCGCATTCGCGTTTAATGCCGCCTTCGGCCGCCGTAGTCAGCACACCGCAATTGGCGCAAAACCGATGCCGACTATGCCAGCTCAGCAAGGCCGCCGCACGGCCAACAATGGCCAGATCCGCCGCTTTGAACAGGGGTGCTGCAACGCGCAGGTCCATCCATTCACCCAGACCGGCAAGCGGAAAATCATCGGCGGCAGCATCCTCTTCGGTGAGGCTAATGGCGAACCAGGGTTGCGCGTTGTTTCCTTCGGTGCCCAAAAGCACGGGCCCCGGATCAGCAATGGATAATGTATCCAGTGCCTTAACTTGTATCAAAGCTGGCGCGCCGTCACTCATGACAAAGACCTGACCGCGCCAGAAGGGCAGAAACAGCGCCCTCTCGCTTTGCTCCATCGCGCTCATGGCGCTTTCGTCACGGCGCAGATTTTCACACCGGTCAAGCGGCGATCCGGCAAAGGGTAATACCTTGGGCAGTGATGATTGGGTCATAAAGGTATTTTACGACGATTGGTTCTTTGCCGCCAGCCATGAGGCTGCAATGAAATATGGGTTAGGGGAAATAAAAGAATAAAATTTGATATTTGCATATTATCGCTGTTGCAAAAATGTATAAAGCAATAAATTCAACATGTTTAGGTGCATTCTAGTATTGTCCTCAAGCTCTGTATTGACTCGCCCCCCCCCCTCTACAGTTACAATGTGTTGATTTTCGCACTGTGCGGGAATAATTTTATGGGAGGTAGATATGAGATACGATTTAATGACAGTTTTGCTTGGTGGAACGGCTTTGATGCTGAGCGGGTGTGCGACATCAGATCCAACCATTGTTCCAACGGTGCCGTGCCACACAAATACTTATGGACCATATCAAGAGACGACATGCGCGCCTGGTGTGGAAATTACCGTTCCCATCGGTTCGTTGGGAACCGGTTCTGAGGTTATTTCGGCTATCAACTTTTCAGCAATCAAATTTGATATGACAGGCACCACTGTATCATTACCTGCATCCGGTCAATTTACTATTATATTGAGTGGTCAAAGTGGACAGACAATCGGTACTTCATCCTTTTCTTGGGTGCGTAACGGAGATGAAATATTGACAACAGAAGTGCAATCTATTGAGAACTGGATAGGCTTCATCACAGCAGATATACACAAAATTGATCTTGACCTTATCCCTATGGTAGTTGGCACAACCCAAGGGACGAATGTTGCCTCATTAACTGTAGATTATAATTCTTCACCGGTTGCTATGGCAGCAAGTGTTTGGACAGAATGCCCATCTGGCGGGTCGCAAGTAATGCTATGTGGTTAAAAGGATAAGTAGTGTGAAGTTGTGTGAGCGGTTAAAATTCTGGACTTTAGTTTTACCGGTCTCGGTTGTCGCTTGTGCAACTTCACAGTCACAAATGAGTGGGTCTGGGCCGCATATAACAGAAATAAAAAAAATGACTCATGTGTTTACTGACAGAGTCACTCCGCGTGGAATATCTGTAGGTAGAAACTTTCTGGGGCAGAGAACCTATACGTCCGTTTCTGTTATGAAGGGGGAGCAGCCGCTTGCAGAACTGCCGGGGGTTTTAATAAGCGATAGCCAAGGGGAGGGCATTCGCTTGCGGTTTTATTATCACCAGCCGTCTGAAAAACTGAGTCTCAATACCGCCATCATGGCGGAAAAATTCATTGATGCACTGGTGCCGGTGCGTGGCCGGATGTGGCCCGCTGAACCGTCTTTTTCCTTCACCTATAATATCCACCTCATCGGTTGGGATGAAAGAATTGATGGGGAAATCACCAGGGTTTTTCGCAACAATACGCTTGAGTTAAACTTTTATGCTCGTGCATTGCCTATCGCAAAAAATGACTTTCTTTTTGCCGGTACGTTGGCTCATGAAACATTTCATCTGATGAAAAGGTTTTATCCTGAAAAGGGCAAAATGAACGCAAAAAGCGGTTTGAACAAGGCACAAAAAACCATGTTCGAAGAAGCAGGCGCTACCCTTTTCGGGCATTGCATGGATTTGCAAGTGAGCGGTGAAATACCACTTGGGCACAATCCCGTAAGTACGATTACCAACTCCAATAATAGAGCAGAAACGCGCAAAGGTTCGTTTAATGACCACATGCTAGGAAGGTTCATCGAACCGGGTTTTGAAATAGACAAGGATTATGCCAGTACCATATTCGGCCCCATGCTTTTTACTACGCTTTGGGCCGAGTATGGGGGACAGGTGGAAATGATAAATGTTGGCGATCCGGCGGCGGAGAAATTCATGAACCTGTGCGAAAATAACATCTGGCCACCGGAAAAACTGATACCGGTATTGCAGAAAATGGCAGACGATAGCGTGGACCCGCCGGAACTGCGGCGCAAGCAGGCTCTGGCTAACAAGAAATCGCCATAAAATTCTACTCATCCTTGCGGACATAGCCCTCCGCCCGTTCGTTTTTCGGCAAGAATGATGGTGGATTGCACATCATCAATAAAGGGTAGCGTGGCGATTTTGTCATTGATGATCTGCTGATAGGCGCGCAGATCGCGGGCGTAGATTTTCACCATATAATCATGGGTGCCGGCGGTGGAAAAATACTCGCTTACCTCTGGTATGCTGGTAATCGCATGTTCAAAAGCGTCGGCCTGATCGCGGGTGTTGCGTTCCAGTTTGATGAGCACAAAGGCGCAAACATTTAAGCCCAGTGTCTCGGGGTCTAGTGCTGCATGATAGCCGGTAATGTATCCCTTTTCCTCAAGCTGACGTACCCGGTGCATGCAAGGCGTGGGTGAAAGATTGATGCGGTTGGCCAGGGCTACGTTGCTGATCCTTCCTTCTTCTTGAAGGATGGTCAGAATTTTGTGATCAATTTTGTCCATTTAGCCCGCGCTTTCTTCACAATGCTATTTCACTAAATTTTTCATATTTATAGTGAAATACCCTATGTTTTATAAATTATAAAGAGAAAACATGTTTGAGATGATAATAAGAAAGCCGTATCTTGCTGTTGAAAATTAGCGCTGGTGGTGTGAGTTCGTTGGCGCAAGCAAGGAGTGAGACACCATGGATCGTCAGAGTTTTTATAAAATGATGAAGGGGGAGACCGGGCTGGATTATGAGGTTTACCTCAAATCCGATGCCTTGCTGGCGTGCCAGAAACCCTTTGAGGATTTTTGCAACAAGGACGAGTTGCAATTTCAAATTGTTCATCAGGTTGAAGAGCTGTGGATGAAGCTTATGGCTTATACGCTTCTTGATATTGATGAGTACATGGCCGAGAAAAACACCAACCGGATTACCACGCTTTTTGCGCGGGTGGATTTGCTGCAAACCATGATGAACCAGCAATTGGCCTTACTGGAAACTATGTCGCCCAAGGAATATCAGCAGATACGTCTGGCGCTTGGCAATGGCAGTGGTCAGGAATCCCCCGGCTTTCGGGTGTTGATGCGCATGGCGCCCTTGTTGTGGGAAACATTTAATGCCCATTATCTTGAGGCAGATGGCAAAACGGTCGAGAGTATTTATGACAGCGAATATAGCCATTGTGATGCCTATAAAGTTGCCGAGTGCCTTGCTGAATTTGATTCCAAGTTCCAGCGTTTTGGCTATCGTCACATGCAGCTTATTGCCCGTTCTATTGGCCTGGGTGCCAGTTCTCTCAAAGGGCGCTCTGTTGATTTACTGCAAGCGGGCATTCGCCGCCAGTTTTATCCAGAGTTATGGGCTATACGTAATACCATGACCGATGGCTGGGGTGGTGAATACGGCAAGGTGCGTGATGCCCTTGGCAAGAACGGGGCTTAACGTAATTTCAGCCCTGGCACCCCTTTTGGCCCGGCATTAACTTCATAGGTCAGGTTATCAAGGACGTCCCCAATGGGCTGGACCTGCCCGCCAAGGCAGTCGGCCAGAAACGCTTCGGTCAGGGCCGCCATAGGGATAAAATCAGGTTCGCCAAAAGGTTCTTTTTTCATCTCCGGGAAATACACCAGAGCTGCGTTGCCACCTGCAAAACGGACCTTTTTAACAAAGTTGCGGGCTGTATTTGTGTCCAGTGCATCATTGGCATTGCTTTGTAATACCAGCAAAGGCGTGCGGATTTTCCCGGCATGTGTGATGGGTGAGGTGGCAAAGATCAGATCAGGGTCCGACCCTTTAGTTGCACTAACCTTCCAACGAGTGCGCCACGGGGAAACTTTTTTTCCTGCGGAGTGATTGATAATGTGTGCAATATCAAGGGCGGGGTCGATAACTACAGCGCATCGCAGGGCTGTATTTTCAGTGGCCGACAGGTTTAAAACTGTGCGCCCGCCAGAATTCCAGCTAAACCCGGCTATGCGGTTTTTATCGGCCAAGCCTTTTGACAGTACGGCTTGAATAGCATCAGCAAGATCATATTTGGCGCGCAGTATACCTTTTCCAAAACCGGCTTGGGCATAAGAACGGCTCAGTCCGGAGGCGCCGCGCGTATTAACCTCCAGCACGTTATACCCGCGATTGCTTAACCATTGAATGCGCGGATCAAAGCCATAGGATATCCGTGAGTTTAACCAGGGTTGAGGGATGACAACCAGTGGCGCGGTGGTTGGCTCCTCTTCTTGTGCCGGGGTGAAATAGGTGACCAGTTTAAAGCCATCACGTGCCCGGGGTGTGAGAATTTTTGTTGGCGCTAATGACCGGCTGGCCAGCGTCGGCATGGTCTCGAAAAGGGTGGTGATTTTATTAGATTGCAAATCAAACAGGGAATATATGCCTGGATGCTCTGGCCGGTCGCTATATATTACAAGCTGATCAACAGTATTTGTTGCGGCCAGGATAAAAAACCGTGGCCCAAGTGCTTTTTCCAAACGATCCAGAACAGGCTGAAACCCGGAGGGTATGGCTTTCCAGTGTGGTATGAGGCCGTTGGTGAAGTAGGCTAATGGTTCTGCTGTGACCGGGTGAAACAGGGTGTCTTCAATATCCCCATCAGTACCGGTGGCAAGTACTTCACGATCACCTGTTTGCAGATCAAGGCGTGTCAATGAAGAAAACAATCCTTCCCGGCCATCGATGAGATAAAGACTGGTTGATGTCTCGTCCATTTGCTGTGGCCGGGTTCGTGATATGTCGTCTGCTTTGAGCGTTAGCAAGGGCAGGTTTTTGCCATTTTGGCCTAACATTATCCAGGTTTGGCTATTGTTTGCGCCATTTTTAATGCCAATACGCGGTACATTGTCCGAATCTGTAACCCAATACGCAAAACCAGGGTTTTTGGCTATCAGCTTTTTTTCGCCGCTTTCAAGGTCAATGCGGTAAAGGTCAAACAAATGCTCGCCAGCCCTTCGCAAACGGACAAGAGCAGTGTTCGGCCAGTTTTTGGAAACCCCTTCCAGCCAGACATTGTTACCTTCATCAACAGGCAGCAAATTGCGAACTACGCCTGTTTGCACATTCAGAGCAAAAGCCTGTGTTGTTTTTGTATCGGCAAAGGCCCGTGAATAAAGAATATAGGCGCTGTTTGGTGTCCAGCGATGTATTTCCACGCCATCACTGCCAAATGTATATTGCTTGGGTTTGGTTTTCCCATCCGCATCAGCAACAAAAAGGTTTAGCGCCCCGTCGCGTAAAGCCAACCAGCTTACTTTGGCACCATCGGGGCTGATGCGGCCCTGGTATTGTACCGGGTTTCCAAAAAAGGTTTGCCGCGTGATTGAGCCGCCGGGTGTTTCCGCTTGAGACGGTGTTTCCGGTATTTGCGGTGTTTCTGGTGCAACGGTTTTAGTTGGCCCACATCCTGCCAGAAAGAGGGCAGCGCACAAACTGGCAATACCAGGGCCTGATATGGCTTTGGATGATTTGTGTTTATGGAAGGAAGAAAAATTCAATTCTTGTGTACCGTTTGTTTATACCGACATGGCAATTCATCATGCCATAAGCTGTTGCGAAGGTGAAAGATACCGCTCTATCAGTTTAGAAATAACTTAAATTACAGTCACTGGTTGGTCATAAATGGTTCATGACCTCGTAATGCGTGGCACCATTGCCATATTCAAATACCATGGATACATGTGCGCGCCGACACATAAAACCCGGCAGGAGAAAAAGATGGCTCGTCAGTATATCTATCATATGCAAGATCTTTCCAAAATTTATACTGGTGGTAAAAAAGTTCTGGAAAACATCCATTTATCATTTTTTCCCGATGCAAAAATTGGTGTGGTCGGTGTTAATGGTTCGGGTAAATCCACGCTTTTGCGCATTATGGCCGGGCAGGATACAGAATTTACTGGCGAGGCCTGGCTCGCCAAAGGGGCCAGCGCTGGCTATTTACCACAAGAGCCGGTGCTGGACTCGACAAAAGATGTGTGGGGCAATGTAATTGAAGGGTGCGCCGAGAAAAAACTTTTTGATGATTATAATGCCATTTCCATGAAGCTTGCCGAAGATTATTCGGACGAGATTATGGAAGAAATGAATACGTTGCAGGAGCAGGTTGATGCCGCCGATGCCTGGGATATTGATTCCAAGATTGAGATGGCCATGGGGGCGTTGCGCTGCCCGCCAGCAAATACAAGCGTTGAAAAACTTTCAGGCGGTGAGTGCCGCCGCATTGCCTTGTGCCGCCTGTTGCTGGCGAAACCTGATTTGTTGCTTCTGGATGAACCGACCAATCACCTGGACGCCGAATCCGTAGCCTGGCTGGAACACCATTTAAGTGAGTATGCCGGTGCGATTATTCTGGTCACTCACGATCGTTATTTTCTGGATAATCTGACGAATTGGACGTTGGAACTGGATCGTGGCAACGGCATACCTTACGAGGGAAATTACTCTGCCTGGCTAGACCAAAAGCAAAAGCGCATGGTGCAGGAAGGCCGCGAAAACGAAACCTGGCGCAAGGCTCTGGGGCGCGAGCTGGACTGGATCCGGTCATCTCCCAAAGCGCGTCAGGCCAAGTCCAAAGCGCGTATTGATGCCTATGAAGAACTGCGCAACAAAGCCGAGAAGCAACAGGTTGGCACTGCCCAGATTACCATCCCGCCGGGGCCAAGGCTTGGCGGTGTTGTGGTCGAGGCGCAAGATCTGGACAAGGGCTTTGGCGAACAATTGCTGATCAAGGATTTGAATTTTCGCCTGCCGCCGGGCGGTATCGTCGGTGTGGTTGGACCCAATGGTGCGGGTAAGACAACACTGTTTCGTATGATTGCTGGTGAAGATACGCCCGATAATGGTGCCTTGCGTTTGGGTGAAACGGTCAAGCTTGGTTATGTCAACCAGAGCCGCGACGCACTGGATGATAATAAAAACGTCTGGGAGGAAATTTCCGGCGGTGCTGATGTGATCACTCTTGGCAAGCGCGATATGTCCAGCCGCGCCTATGTCGGTGCGTTTAACTTCAAGGGCGGCGATCAGCAAAAACCCGTAGGCAAGCTTTCGGGCGGTGAACGGAACCGGGTGCATTTGGCCAAAATGCTCAAAACCGAAGCTAATTTATTGCTGCTTGATGAGCCGACCAATGATCTGGATGTCGAGACGCTGGCGGCGTTGGAAGAAGGGTTGGAAAACTTTGCAGGCTGCGCCGTTATCATCTCTCACGATCGCTTTTTTCTTGACCGCATAGCTACCCATATCCTCGCCTTTGAGGGCGATAGCCATGTGGAGTGGTTTGAAGGTAATTTTGCCGATTATCTGGAAGACAAGAAACGCCGCCTTGGGCCAGATGCAGACCTGCCCAAGCGCATCAAGTTTCAGAAGTTCTCCCGGGGGTAGATGCTTCTTCGATTTCATTGCGCCGATAAAATAGCCGAGGATATTACGATACCTTTTGAGGCTTAGCACCTCTCCTTCGACAAGCTCAGGATGAGGTGTGAGTTAAAGCACCCTTATCCTGAGCTTTGAGTTAAAGCACCCTTATCCTGAGCTTTGAGTTAAAGCACCCTTATCCTGAGCTTTGAGTTAAAGCTCCCTCATCCTGAGCTTTGAGTTAAAGCTCCCTCATCCTGAGCTTGTCGAAGGATGGGCGTCACTGGCCTGCTATAATCAAACCTCATGAGTATCCGAGATTGGATAGCTGTTCGTGTTTTACTTTAAATAGAGTCGCTTAGTTCCCGCAGGCGCTTTGGTGTTTGTGGGGTGATGGCCACACGCTGCTCATGGGTGCAGCTACGGTCTTTACCTTTGAGGCTGGCTTCAATCACTAACGGGTTTTGCAAGGGAACGTTGAGGTAAACGGGCAAGATAATTTCGCCTTCATCCTCTTTCTTCTGAGGTGATTTTATCTCCTGTTTTGGTTCCCAGGTGAATCCCATAATGCCGATGGCTACGGTGATGATTGCCTTCAAGATGAGGCCAAGAAGGTGTAACATGGTGTTGTCCTCGCTTTGCTGTATCGTTGTTAGATCACATAACCCGGTCTTTGAACGATAATAGCGTTTATCTATGCCTGTCAGATGAAAAGTGCAAATTTATTTTTGGTAAGGTTCGCTCTAGCTACATATAATTTCAGTCTTTCGCTTGCTTTTTGCGTTATCTATTATGATATAATATAACGCCTAGAAAGACGTACCTCATCTTGAGGCAGAAACAGGATAATTTTCGTGCAACGTATCGCTCATGTCGCCCATCACGCTAATCTGGCTGCGCTGTTTAGCCATGTGTTTTGCTGTGGATTGCCCGCTTTGATGAATGTGGTTGCTCTGACGGCTGGTGCTGGTGCGTTGACGGCTGTGGCCCCGTGGGTAGGCAGCGTTCATCTGTTCATGCACCAGTTTGAGCTGCATTTACTGGTGTTTTCCGGCTTTGCCCTGATGGTGGGCGTGCTGGCGCAATGGATCAGTGCCCGGCGTGATTGTGGGACACAAACCTGCGGCCACAGTTCCTGTGCAGCAAAAAAACAGCCGTCACGGTGGATACTAATGGTGGCCGCAACACTGTTCGTGGGTAATTTGACCTTTTACCTGGTTCATGGTGTTGGCGCTTAAATAATTGTAAAATGCAGATCGGCGGTGCCGTGTGCTTTTGCGTCAACCATATCCCCACGTTGCAAGGGGCCAACGCCCGCCGGGGTTCCGGTAAATACCAGATCACCTGCTTTCAGATCAAACAGTTCAGATAAAGCGGCCAGCAATTTTGCCGGTGGCCAGAGCATGTGTGCCAGATCACCATTTTGTCGTACATCTCCATTAACACGCAGGCGAATAGGGCCAGTTAACGGGCCTAATGGTCCCGACAATGGTGTGATCGGGCCAATGGGTGCACTGTGATCAAAGGCTTTGGCGGCGGTCCACGGGGCCGCTTTTTTTTTCGCCAGACCTTGCAAATCACGTCGTGTCAGGTCCACACCCACGGCCAGTCCATAAACGGCATTGCATGCGTCTTCTTCGCTGGCCTGACGTAATGGTTTGCCGAGCGCCAGAACAAGTTCGACCTCATGATGTAAATCTGAAGTGGCCCGAGGGTAGGGCACGTCACCGTCATCGCTAACCAGTGCATCGGCTGGCTTGGCAAAAAACACTGGTGGTGAAGTGTTAATGTTCCCGCCCATTTCCACGACGTGATCAGCATAATTGCGGCCGGCACAAAACACACGGCGCACGGCGAAACGCGCCTGTTGATCCACAACCGGTATGGTGACAAGGGCGGGCGGGGTAAATACTGTTTCAGGCAATTGTGGATTTCCTTTTCTTCCTAATCCGGCTAAGCGAGGACCATGAATTTTGTAGCCCAACCTATTCGCCTGGCAAATATTCAGGCTTTGCGCGGTTTAGCCGTTCTGATGGTTGTATTATCTCACTTACAAAACATAGAACATAAGTATGCCGGGGATCAGCTTCTTGGCAATGTTTTTAGTGTCGGTTTTTCCGGTGTTGATCTGTTTTTTGCCATTTCCGGCTTTGTTATGGTTTATGTGGCATGGGGCGCTCCCAAGGGGGCGAGGTCTGCGGCCTCTTTCATATTTGCGAGAGCCAGTCGCATTTATCCGCTTTACTGGTTTATAAGTGCATTGGTGTTAATGATCTGGTTTTCGCGCCCGGATTTAGTCTTTGCCAGTAATGCAGAATTTTCGCTAATCAAGTCTTTTTTCTTGTGGCCCGCGCACGTCCAACCCTTGTTGGCGGTGGGGTGGACGCTAGTCCATGAAATGTATTTTTATCTGGTTTTCGCGGCCATTATACTGCTGCCCCCCCGCTTTCGGTTTTGGGCTTTGGTGCTATGGGGCGCATTAGTTCTTGCCGGTTTTCTGACAGATGTGGCCATACATGGCCCGGTGTTAAAATTGCTATCTCATCCCCTAGGTTTTGAGTTTTTGGGCGGGGCTTTGGCGGCTTTGGCCTTAAAGCGATTTGGCGCTCGGGGGTGGTTACTGGCCTTGTGGGTGGGGGTAGTGTTTTTTATTGCCGCCTGTTTTGTTTCTTTGCATTTTGGACTTGTGTTTTGGGAAACCTGGCCACGGGCGGCCAGTTTTGCCTTTCCTGTCTCGCTTATTGTTTACGGTGCTGCGGGGGCAGAGCAGGCAGGAAAAGTGTTTTCACAGGCACTGGTCTGGCTAGGTGACCAATCCTATGCGCTTTATCTTAGTCATATTCTTACCCTAAGTGTGGGTGGTCGGCTTTGGGGGTTATTTGCCGCTGATGGTGTATTGGATAATGTTTTTATGTTGCCGTTTATACTAGGCTTGGCATTATTTACAGGTGAGGTGCTGCACAGGTTAGTTGAAATGCCCTTACTTGTTTGGGCCAGGCGTTGGCGCCGCCGGTTTTTTTGACGTATCAGGTTTTATATTGTCTAGCCGTTTTACCCTGACCTCCAATATATCAACGGTTCGGCTCAGGCCCTCCAGATCAGGCCATATCCCGATAAAATCCACATCGGTTTTTTTAACCGCTTTTGGTGGTTGCCAGAGCACGGTGCAGGCTTGCCAATTTGCAGTCAGAGGACAAAGAGTGCGTGGACTGCTCGCTCGCCCTAATGCGTAATAGCTGAGCATGGTTTTTGGTGAAGGGTTTGGCCCGGTGCTGCGAACCTTCATGCTTAGCTCAATTACTGTTTGTGCAAAAGCATTCGTGAAATTGAGCGGCAAGGTCAGAAACACACCTGCTGAGCCAGTACCATCATCAGGGGCTTGCCCGGCGGCGGCTCGCAAAAAAGTAACCCCGTCTTCTTCCATCAGGGATGCCGTTAATCCCTGCGCTGTTTGCATCAGGTTTAACTGTGTTCCCGAGATGACAAACCCGTCTTCCGGGGCCCCTGAAAACGGGCCACCATCTTGTGGTTTTCCTGGCCAGTACTGGAGGGAAAAAAAAACAAGTATGGCGGCGAAAAGAGCGGCCAGGGAATAAAACAACCAATCAGGGATACCCATTTTAAAAAGAGCGCTCAACAACAAAGTCGCAAACATCGCAAAGCAGTGTGCGGGTCTTGCCGGGGGCAAAAATTTGCAAAGCAGTTTTGGCATTGGCGGTGTGTACCCTTGCCTGGTCAAGGGTAGTTCGCACGGCATCATGTTTGGTGATCAGACGCATGGCTTCATTCAAATCTGTATCGGTTCGCGTCGGTTTGCTAAAAGTCTCTTTCCAGAATTTTTGCTCATCAGTATTCGCAGCCTGCATGGCCTTGGCCACGGGCATGGTGATTTTACCTTCACGAAAATCATCACCAACGGCTTTGCCAAGCTTGGCAGCACTGCCCGCATAATCAAGCGCGTCATCCACCAGTTGAAAAGCAAGACCCAGTTCTCGTCCATAGCGATCAAGCGCTAGTTCTTGCTCTTGTGGCAGATCGGCAATGACCGCAGAAACCCGTGCGGCTGAGGCAAACAATTCGGCAGTTTTGGCTTCGATGATTTGCATATATTCGGCTTCGCTCATATTCAGATTAGCGATAGCGGCGAGCTGGCGGACTTCACCTTCAGCAATAATAGAAGATGCTCCGGCCAGAATGTCCAATACACGCAGACGTTCTGTTTCGACCATTAGCGAGAAAGCCCGGGCGAATAAAAAGTCACCCACCAGAACAGAGGCAGAATTGCCCCACACTGTATTCGCTGCCGGTTTACCCCGGCGCATGGGCGAGCCATCAACTATGTCATCATGCAAAAGGGTCGCCGAATGGATAAACTCTACGGTGGCGGCCAGTTTGTAATGGGCATCACCCTCATACCCGGCCAAATCCGCAGTAGCCAGAGTGATCAGCGGGCGTAGACGTTTACCCCCGGCGCGCACAAGGTGCGATGCCAGATCAGGGATCATGCCAACCGGACTTTGCATCCGCTCTACGATAATCACGTTGACCTGCGCCAGCTCATTCGCAAATGCAGTCTCCAACCTTTCGGCGGCATTGGTCTTTGTCTGGCGCTTTGGCTCCATTGTCGTGCTGAGTGTCAATTTTGGCCCCTGAGCAAACCTCATTCCAGCACAAGAATAGAGAGAGGCCGATTGCGCGGCAAGGGTGGTTATGTTTCTGTGTATGTTCATGAACAGGTAATTGTGGAAATCGGTATGAAAGAAATATTGCGCACTAATGATCAGGTTTTGCTCTCTTATGTCGAGATGGTATTAAAGGATACCGGTTTACATCCGGTGGTATTTGACAACCATGCCAGTGTGCTGGATGGCTCGGTTATGGCCATTCAACGCCGTTTGCTGGTGCTGGATGAGGAAGAAGAAGAGGCCAGCGAAATGCTCCTGACCATCAAACAGGAATATGACGCTGACAATGCCTGAATCAATTGCGTTTCTAAACGGCCACGTAAACGTCCATCAGGCCAAAGGCTATCGCGCGGGGCTGGATGCAGTGTTGCTGGCCAGTGCTCTTCACCCAAAGGCAGGGCAACAGGCCCTGGAGCTGGGTTGCGGGGCTGGCACAGCGCTTATATGCGCCGCGCATTTAAATCCGGGCGTGCATTTTACCGGGCTGGAAAAGCACGAGAATGTTTTTGCCATTGCCCAGGGCAACATTGCCGACAATGTCATGAAAGACCAGGTTGACGTTATTCAGGGCAGTGTGTTGTCGCCACCAAAGACTTTGCAGCCTGATAGTTTTGATCATGTGTTTCTCAATCCTCCCTTTTTTGATGACCCCAAGGCTTTGCGTTTGCCTAAAACGGGTAAGGACACCGCCTTTATCAGCGATGATGCCAAGCTAAAAGACTGGATTAACACGGCGCTGCGGCTGACCCGTGCCAAGGGGTATATAACGCTTGTTCAGCGCGCCGATAGACTGGATGATTGCCTGAATGGTTTTCGCGGACGGGCCGGTGATATTCGCATCCTGCCCATTGCCCCGCGCAAAGGCGAAGCGGCACACCGGATCATTTTGCGTGCCAGAAGAAATGTAAAAAGCCCTCTGGTTTTGCTGCCCCCTTTGGTTATTCATGAAACGGGCCAAAAAGAGCGCAGTTCATGGACCCCTGAGGCTGAAGTTATTTTGAACGGTGAACAGCGCATTGATTTAGAACTTTCAAAGTGCCCCGACGGCTGATTTTGGTCGCAATAATGCCTTGCCCTTTGGGGCGTGTCTGGGTAGGTCAAACCCTATGGCTGCGACAAACAAGAAACCGCTCAATTTTCAGGATGTGATTCTGACCCTGCAACGCTATTGGGCTGATCAGGGCTGCGCCATCTTACAACCCTATGACATGGAGGTTGGTGCCGGTACATTGCATCCGGCAACGACTTTGCGCGCCCTTGGGCCAAAGCCGTGGCGCGCCGCCTATGTGCAGCCTTCGCGTCGCCCTGCCGATGGCCGCTATGGTGAGAACCCGAACCGCTTGCAACACTATTACCAGTTTCAGGTGATCTTGAAGCCCAACCCCGATGACCTTCAGGAACTATACCTGAAAAGCCTTGAGGCCATTGGTATCGACATGAAGTTGCACGATGTGCGTTTTGTCGAGGACGATTGGGAAAACCCCACTGTGGGCGCCTGGGGTCTGGGCTGGGAGGTCTGGTGCGATGGCATGGAGGTCAGCCAGTTTACCTATTTTCAGCAAGTCGGCGGCATGGATGTCAGCCCGGTTTCAGGGGAGCTGACCTATGGGCTGGAACGTCTGGCCACCTATGTGCAGGGCGTGGACAGCATTTATGATCTTGATTTTAATGGCGCGGGTCTGAAATACGGCGACGTATTTCAGGAAAACGAGCGCCAGTTTTCAACATTTAATTTTGAAATTGCTGACACCGACATGTTCAAGCGCTGGTTTGAAGATGCAGAAAAGCAGTGTGCCGCATTACTGGAGCGTCAATTGCCGCTGCCGGCGTATGATTTTGCCCTCAAAGCCAGCCACGCGTTTAATATGCTGGATGCGCGGGGCGTGGTTTCGGCCACCGAGCGCGCGTCATACATTGCCCGTGTGCGCGATCTGACCAAGGGTTGTGCCAGGGAATGGGTTGCCATTGAGGAGGCCAACTTATGAGCACGGCAATCAACCTTGAGGCAGAGTTTGCACGATTTTCTGAAACCTGGTCTCCCAAAATCATTGCGGATCTGGATGATCATCAGATTAAACTGACACGCCTTGCGGGCGATTTTCCCTGGCATGCCCACGGCGATGCGGACGAGATGTTTTACATTCTGGATGGCACCTTGCGGCTTGAATTTCGTGATCGTGTGGAAACGCTTTGCCCCGGCGAATTGATCGTCATCCCCAAAGGCGTGGAACACCGCCCGGTGGCGGATCAGGGCGAGGTCAAAGTGCTCTTGATCGAACAGGCGGGCGTGGTGAATACCGGCGATGGCCCGGCAAATGCGCGCACCAAGGCGGCGGAGCGATTGTCATGAGCACGGCAGAACTGCTCCTTGAAATTTTTAGCGAAGAAATCCCCGCCCGTATGCAAAACCGTGCAGCGACGGATTTGGCGCGCTTGTTGGGTGATGGGCTTAAAGACGCAGGGTTTGAATTTACCGGCTTGCGCAGTTTTGCCGGGCCGCGCCGCTTGACCGCTGTCATTGATACCTTGCCGCTAAAAGCACCGGACCAACGCGAAGAACGCAAAGGCCCGCGCGTTGGTGCGCCAGAGCAGGCGCTCGCCGGTTTTCTGCGCGGGGCCGGGCTGGAAAGTATCGAACAATGCGAAATTCAGGAAGCCAAAAAAGGCGCCTTTTACGTTGCCATTATAGAAAAACCGGGCTTAAGCGCAGGCGAAGCTCTGGCGCAGATTATACCCAAACTGATGCGCGAATTTCCCTGGCCCAAGTCAATGAAATGGGGCGCGGGCGATTTTCGCTGGGTGCGGCCCCTGCATGGCATTCTTTGCCAGTTGAATGGCAAAACCGTCGATTTTGAAGTGGCCGGTGTGCGTACCTCTAACCAGATACATGGCCATCGCATGATGGGGCCGGGGCCGTTCGAGGTTTCCGGTTTTGCTGATTACCAGAAAACCTTAGCTGAGGACGGCAAGGTCATTTTGGACGCAGCGGAACGTAAAGCGCTGATTAGTGATCAGATTGCGACGCTATGCAAAAAACATAATCTGCAACTGGCCGAAGATGCGGCACTGCTTGACGAAGTTACCGGACTGGCCGAATGGCCGGTGGCGCTGCTGGGCGATATGGACGAAGACTTTCTGGAATTGCCGCCCGAGGTGATCCAGTTGTCCATGGCCAAGCACCAAAAATATTTCACCGTTCGTGATCCCAAAACCGGTAACGTAGCCCCGCATTTTATCGTCATTGCCAACTTGCAAGCCCCCGATGGCGGCAAAGCCATTGCGGCGGGTAATGAACGGGTGCTGACCGCCCGCCTCGCCGATGCCCGCTATTTCTGGGACACGGACCTCAAAACACCGCTTGAGGCCCGCGTAGAAAAACTGCGCGATGTGGTGTTTCATCAAGAACTAGGCAGCATTTACGACAAGATGGAACGGGTGGACGCTTTGGCACGCGGGCTGGCCCCTGTCGTTGGTGCGGACCCGGCTCTGGCGGAACGTGCTGCGTGTCTGGCCAAGGCCGATTTGACTAGCGAAATGGTGGTGGAATTCACTTCCCTGCAAGGGGTGATGGGCCGCTATTACGCGTTGGCTGAAGCTTCGCCCCCGTCTTTCGAGACGCGCCAAAAGGGCGCTCCTCAAGATGAGGGCGAGAAGGCTGGCGCTCATCCCCCTCATCCTGAGGTGCGACCACAGGGAGCCTCGAAGGAGAAGGGGCTTTCAGACCTGCCAAAAGCTGATCTCTTCCAAATCGCCGATGCCATACGTGACCATTACAAACCCCAAGGGCCAAGCGATAGCGTACCCACCGATCCAGTTAGTGTTGCCGTTGCTTTGGCCGACAAGCTGGATACACTGGTGGGCTTTTGGGCGATAGATGAAAAACCTACCGGCTCCAAAGACCCTTATGCGCTAAGGCGCGCAGCCCTTGGCGTGATCCGGCTGGTGTTGGAAAATGGAGTGCGTTTATCCATCCCGGTGGCGCTTATTCCCTTCTTCCATTCCCGCCTGAAAGTTTACCTGCGCGACTCTGGTGCGCGGCATGACCTCATCGATGCTGTGCTGACGCCAGAACAGGACGATCTGGTTTCCATTGTTGATCGGGTGAGTGCCCTTGGTGAGTTCCTTAAAACTGAGGATGGTGAGCCATTACTGGCCGGGGCCAAGCGTGCCTCCAACATTGTCAAAATCGAAGAGAAAAAAGACGGTGCGGCGATTGATGAGGATGTTGATCCGGCGCTTTTCACCCAAGCCGAGGAAAAAGCGCTTTATGCTGCGCTAAGCGAAGCGCAGGAAAAGGCGGCATTGGCTTTGAAAGATGAAAACTACACCGCAGCCATGGCGGCGTTGGCGCCTCTGCGTCCGGTGATTGATTCTTTTTTCGACAAGGTAACCGTTAATGCGGATGACCCAAAATTACGCGCCAACCGGCTAGCGCTTTTGAATATGTTTCGACAATCCTTACGTGCTGTTGCCGACTTTGATAAAATCGCGGGGTGAGTGTTGTGAAACCTTACATCCTTCGACAAGCTCAGGATGAGGTGCATTGGACATAACCATAAGCCCTCATCCTGAGCTTGTCGAAGGATTAGAGGGCATAGTAGTGACCCAAGACTGGATTCCGGCCTGCGCCGGAATGACGAGGAAAAAAATATGAGTGGGCCGGGTAACAAAAAGAAATGGGTGTATGCCTTTGGTGGTGGCTCTGCCGAGGGTGATGCAGGGATGAAAAACCTGCTGGGCGGCAAGGGTGCCAATCTGGCCGAGATGTGCGCGCTGGGCCTTCCTGTTCCGCCGGGTTTTACCATCACCACCAAGGTTTGCACCGCGTTTTACAAAAAGGACCGTGCCTACCCCAAGGCATTAAAAGCGCAGGTTGAGGCGGCACTTGCAGATCTGGAGGGCAAAACCGGCAAGCGTTTTGGTGATGCGCAAAATCCGCTGCTTGTCTCGGTGCGCTCTGGCGGTCGGGCGTCCATGCCGGGTATGATGGACACGGTTTTGAACCTTGGCCTGAATGCAGATACCATTGAGGGGCTGGCCACGAGGTCAGGCGACCGGCGTTTTGCCTGGGACAGTTATCGGCGCTTCATCCAGATGTATTCCAGCGTGGTTCTGGGGCTGGACCATGATGTGTTCGAGGAATTGCTGGACGATTATAAAGACGATCAGGGCTATGAGCTGGATACCGAACTGAACGCCGATGACTGGGAAATTGTCGCCGGGCGTTATCTGGTGCAAGTCGAGGATGATCTGGGCACACCATTTCCCATAGATCCCGTGGACCAGCTATGGGGTGCCATTGGCGCTGTGTTTGGATCGTGGATGAATAACCGGGCGAAGACCTATCGGTTATTGCACGACATTCCGCAAAGCTGGGGTACGGCGGTTAATGTTCAGGCCATGGTATTTGGCAATATGGGGGAAACCTCCGCCACTGGCGTGGCCTTTACCCGCGACCCTTCAACCGGACAAAAGAGTATATATGGCGAGTTTCTGGTTAATGCCCAGGGCGAGGACGTGGTGGCGGGTATCCGCACCCCGCAAGTGCTGACCAAACAGGCGCGGCAAGATATGGGTGAAACGTCGCCCAGTCTTGAAGAAATCATGCCCAAAATTTATGGCGAACTGGCGAATGTGTTCCAGACGCTGGAAGACCATTACCGCGACATGCAGGATATTGAATTTACTGTCGAGGACGGGCGGTTGTGGATGCTGCAAACCCGTTCCGGGAAACGCACAGCCATTGCCTCTTTGCGCATCGCTGTGGAAATGGCGGGCGAGGGCATGATCAGCCGCGATGAAGCGGTGCAACGTGTTGACCCGGCAGCGCTGGATCAACTTTTGCACCCGGCGCTGGATGGTGCCTGCGATTGTCCACTGATTACCCTAGGGCTTCCCGCTAGCCCGGGTGCGGCCATTGGTCAGGTAGTATTTGATGCCGATGAAGCAGTAAGCATGGCCAATGCCGGGACCGACGTTATTCTGGTGCGTGTTGAAACCTCACCCGAAGACATTCATGGCATGCACGCCGCCAAGGGCATTGTGACCGCACGTGGCGGTATGACCAGTCATGCTGCCGTAGTAGCCCGGGGCATGGGGCGTCCTTGTGTTTCCGGTGCTGGTTCGATCAAAATTGATCGCCAGAACGGGCGGTTTACGGCTGATGGCATAAGTATCAATAAAGGCGATGTTATCACGATCGATGGTGCCAAGGGGGCTGTGTATAAAGGCGCAGGCAGAATGACCCAGCCAAAGTTAAGTGGTGATTTCGCCGTACTGATGAGTTGGGCAGATGCGGCGCGGCGTATGAAAGTACGCACCAATGCTGATACCCCTGAGGATGTGAAAACAGCATTGCGTTTTGGTGCCGAGGGCATTGGTCTTTGCCGTACTGAACACATGTTCTTTGATGAAGAACGTATCGCCGCTGTGCGCGAAATGATTTTGGCCAAAACCCCGACGGCGCGCATTACGGCGCTCGATAAAATCCTGCCCATGCAGCGCGATGATTTTGTGCAGATTTTTACTTTGATGGAAGGGCTGCCAGTTACCATCCGTCTGCTTGACCCGCCCTTGCACGAATTTTTACCTCACAACGCCGAAGATGTATCAGCGGTTGCCAAAGCGACAGGCCTTACGCCAGATGCGCTGATGGCGCGGGCGCGTGAACTGGCTGAAAGCAACCCCATGCTTGGTCATCGCGGGTGCCGACTGGGGATTACCTATCCGGAAATATACGAGATGCAGGCACGCGCCATTTTCGAGGCCGCCGTGCAGGTGCGTGATACCTCTGGCATCGCCCCGCAGGTCGAGGTGATGATCCCGCTGGTGGCTACAGGCGCAGAGCTGGAATTTCTTAAAGACCGTGTAGCCAGGGTTGCCGAAGATGTCGGTAAGGCTGCCGGTGCGCCCGTAACCTATAGTTATGGTGCCATGATTGAATTACCGCGCGCGGCACTGCGCGCCAACGAGCTGGCCCGTCATGCCGAGTTTTTCTCTTTTGGCACCAATGATTTGACCCAAACCACGTTTGGCTTGTCGCGTGATGATGCCTCTTCATTCTTGAACACCTATCTGGCAAAGGGGCTGTTATCACAAGACCCGTTTGTTTCGTTGGACAAGGACGGCGTTGGTGACCTCGTACGTATGGGGGTGGAGCGCGGCCGGGCCGGGCGTGAAAATGTTAAAATGGGCATTTGCGGCGAGCATGGCGGCGATCCAGCATCCATCAATTTTTGCGAAAAAGCGGGCCTGGACTATATATCCTGTTCACCTTATCGCGTGCCAATTGCAAGGCTGGCGGCGGCTCAGGCGGCCCTTAAGCAGGTTGCTAAAAAGAAACGCAAAAAAAATAAAAATACTAAATAAGGGAAAATACAAACATTTATTCCCCTCATTTTGTTGTAAAATTAGAAAATTATTATGCCTGATTGCCATTGACTGGAATTGATAAGCTGGCTACGTGCTCTGCGGTTAGGATATTATTAAGCATGCGACACCTAGTTTTCAGTCATTGCGCGATTCTTCTTGCGCGCGGCAAAAGAGGTCTTCAGGGGCTTATGGCGATGGTGAAGTCATATCGGCCGCCACACTGGCGTGCTTTGGTCAGACCAGAATTTGGTCTAGCCTGCCTTGCTATTGCCTTGGCGATGGCCGTGCCATCCATGCTCGAGGTCACGGCAACACGCGGTGCCGCGCAGCTTGATAACAGTAAGTGGCAGGCTTTTGCCAATGACTTTCTTGAAAATTCATCTGTGGTGAAAGTGGTAACAAAAGCACCGGATGCACAAACCTATGCACAGGCTTTTGCAACCGGGGGCGTAAAAATAGTCATGCAGGAAGACCTGCGGATTATGGCCTCGCTGGAAACTTTTACCAAACGTCACTTTGAGACCGCAGCCGGTCAGAGAAACGAGATAAACTGTTTGTCCCAGGCCATTTACTATGAAGCTCGCAGTGAGCCGCTTAAAGGCCAGCTAGCCGTAGCGCAGGTGGTGCTTAACCGGGTCAAGCACCGGGCTTATCCATCCAATATTTGTGATGTTGTCTTTGAAGGCTCGACCCGGATTACCGGGTGTCAGTTTACCTTTACCTGTGACGGTTCCATGACCCGCAACCCAAGAGGCAATAGCTGGAAACGATCCCGGCAAGCGGCCATTCATGCTGTGTTGGGGATGTCAGATGTAACCATCCACCGGGCCACGCATTACCATACGGTGGCAATTAGCCCGTATTGGTCAAAAACATTATTGCGTACTGCAAATATTGGAACGCATGTTTTCTATCGCTTTCCATCCCGGCGTGAAAAGGTGTTCCTGGCCGAGGCGGCTTAGGCCGTTATTGTGGCGCGCGTTTGGCCAGAATGCGCTGCAAGGTACGCCGGTGCATATTCAGCCGCCGTGCAGTTTCAGAAACATTGTGATCGCATAGCTCATAAATACGCTGGATATGTTCCCACCGAACCCGGTCTGCGCTCATCGGATTAATTGGTGGCTCGGGGGCGGAACCTGGCATGGCCAAGAGTGCTTTGGCCACATCATCCGCATCGGCGGGTTTGGCAAGGTAATCAATCGCTCCGGCTTTTACTGCGGCAACCGCCGTGGCTATGTTGCCATAGCCGGTTAGCATAATCACCCGACAATCCGGGCGGCGCCTGTGCAGATCATAGACCACATCAAGGCCATTGCCATCTTCAAGACGCATATCAAGAACCGCAAAGGCCGGGGGGTTTAGGCGGGAAATATCCATGGCCTCACCCACCGTGCTGACGGCACTTACGACAAAGCCCCGGGCGGTTAGTGCCCTACCAAGGCGTGTGCGAAACGGTGCATCGTCGTCAAGGATAAGCAGCGTATGATCCGTTGGCAGGTCGAGTTGTGGGGTCGTATTCATTGGCGTTGTTCTTAACCTTGTTTGTATCGGGGATATAACGTGCCAGCCATTATATAGATGTATGTGTCTCAATTTTAGTGCGCGACCAGATAATATGAATCTTGGCACCACCTAACGTAGTGCTTTTGCCCATCTTTATCACCCCCCCGGTTCGTTCGATGAGTGTTTTGGCGATAAAAACACCAAGGCCCATGCCCCCATGGCCTCTTTCATCACCGCCAGAGCGCGTGGTTATATACGGTTCCCCCAGCTTTTCACGGATGTTTTCAGGAAATCCCGGACCATCATCGCGGATGGTGATTTCCACCCAATGATCATCCCATACCCCACAAAGTTCGACTTTGGAGTGTGCAAAATCAGCAGCATTATCAGCAAGAGAACTTAGGGCGTGCATGATTTCCGGTTGTCTGCGCAGTACAGGCGCATCTGTATCGCTATGCCCGCCTTTTTCGCTGGCCTGGGTCGTAATAATAATATCTGTCGCACGTAATGGCGCGGCCACCTCTTCTAATAAATCTATGAGTTTATGGCGTGCGTGAACCGGATCAGCTTCGGTTCCGCCCGATGATAGCCGTGAGAGGATTTCCCGGCACCGCCTGGCCTGTTCGACCAGCAATTGCGCATCCTCGCCCATCTCGCCGTCTTTTGGCAAAGTATGTGTCATTTCTTTTGCTACCAGAGCAATGGTACCCAGCGGCGTGCCAAGCTCATGGGCAATAGCGGCGGCCAGTCCACCAAGCGCTGAAAGACGGGACTCTCTGGCCAAAACAGCCTCGGTTGCAATTAACGCCGCTTGCATTCGCCGCCCTTCAAGGGAAACCCGCCAGACATATATGGAAATAAAAGAGGTGGCGGTAACAAGGGCAACAATTTGTCCGGCAATGAAAATGTCAGGAATATTTGGATTTTGCCCCTCTATCCATGGCAGCGGCAAAGCAAAAAAACTGATGGTCGTCGCGGCAATAACTGTCAAAACAGCAAGCACACTGGCGCTACGAATTGGTAAGGCCGTTACGGCAACCACCACAGGCACGCCCAGCAAAATCACAAACGGGTTGGCAAGGCCGCCGGTTAACCCTAGCAGCAACGCCATCTGAATAAGGTCAAAAACAAGCTGTGCAAGGGTGAATTCTGGCGTAGAAAAACGCCCGGCGGTTAGCGTGGTGCCAAGAAATATATTCAGCCAGGCACTGGCGGATATGACAGTAAGACAGGCAGCCAGAGGAACGGAAAAATGCAAGCCATAAGTAACAAAAAGCACAGCAGCTGTTTGCCCGATGACGGCAATCCACCGCAACAAAATCAAGGTGCGACTACGAATGCCGAAACTGGTTTCAGTGGTGCTGGCGGTAATGGAGGCAATGTCACTCACAATTATGCGCTCCTGCTAGATAGATAAAACCCTAAGCATAATAGACCATGGTCTGCATTTCGCCATTAGCCGCAAGGTCAAGAAAACGAAACCCATGTCTGTCAGCATCAATTTCATGCGTTGATAAAAAATCATCAGAATCATCAGATTGTGAAGTCGTCCTGTGTTGGTGAGTAACTTGCACAGACGTGGCTGGTGTTGTCATCACCTTTAAATGTGAATGGACTTCATCAAACCTGACGTGCGCATGCCCGGAAAGAATGGCTCGAGCATTGGCGAATTTATCCAGGACGCCCAAAAGCATGTCTGCATTATCCAGCTGACAGTCCTCCCCCATACAATGGGTGGATGGTGAATGGTGTAGTGCGATCAGATATGGTGCCTGTCTGTCGTTCTCTAACTGGCGTTCCAGCGCACCAATTTGTGTATGTGAAATATGACCATACCCATGGCCAGGTACCTGTGAGTTGAGAAAAATAACTTTCCAGACCGGGAGTTCTGCAACAAAATCCATTGTTATCAATCTGCCAATCAGGTGCGTGTTCATACATGTAAGACTGTCATGATTGCCTGGTATAACGAATACAGGAACACCCGTTTGCAAAAATAGTCTCCGCAACCTCATATATGATTGTTCGGTAGCATCTTCTGACAGATCGCCAGTGGCGATAATGTAATCAGGTTTTGCGTCTTCTTCAAAAGCCCTTGCGAGGACCAGCTTCAGCGATAAAAAAGTATCAACGCCATATAACTCTGCATTTTCATCTGCAAGGATATGTAAATCTGTGATGTGGAGTAATCGCATTCATGCATCTTTCACTTGCAAGTGGCTGAATGTATAGCCTCATTTTTTTGACTTGTAGAGAACAAAATCAGGGTCTTCACTGTCCAATATGCTATACTTGTTCGCTACAATGAAAAACTTCTGGCGGACGAGCGCTGGAGCTTTATGGTGCACTCATGAATACCATACCCGTTTCCCATACTTTGCGTTTGATACGCTGGATAGCCGCCGCAATGGTGCTGGTGATCGCTATTGGTTTTGCCGTTCAGATGGTTCTGGATACCAAACCGCAGACAAAGGGTGCCGCTATTGGCGGGCCGTTCATGTTGATGAATTCCAAAGGCCATGTCGTCAGCGAGGCGGATTTTCTGGGTAAACCCATGCTGGTATATTTTGGCTACAGCTTTTGCCCTGACGTCTGCCCGTATTCACTGCAAATGATGGCCTCGGCGCTGGAGGCACTGGGTGAAGACAAAACTCTCATCACGCCGGTTTTTATCTCCGTTGACCCTGAACGCGATACTCCGGAAAACCTGGCGCTATATGAAGTGTCAGGCAGCTTCCCCGACGGGCTGGTGGGGCTGACCGGAACAGAGGGGCAAATCACCTCTGTCGCCAAAGCCTATGCCGTCTATTTCAAGAAAGTTGGCGAAGGGGAGGGCTATATTATGGACCATACCAGCGCCATTTTCCTGATGGATAAAAACGGGAAATATGTCGCTGTATTTACCCATTCCAGTAGTGTTGATGACATTGCCAATTGTCTACGTCGTCATCTGGACGGGCAAAGGTGCTAAATGCTGTATAGTGCCTATGAAATGACCCGTGCGGCACTGACGCCCTGGCGACAAATGGCGCACGGGACCAGATTGATGCTTTCCTCGCCGCTCAATCCCATGAGCATCACCCCTGCCGGGCGCTCATTAAGCGCCAGCGCGGCCCTGTTTGAACGCCTGACCCGGCACTATGGCAAACCGGAATGGGGCATTGATACGACCATAATCGATGGCGAAAAGGTTGCCGTAACACCAAGGACGGCCAAAGCAGACACCTGGATGAAGCTGACGTATTTTGACCGGGATGTTGCTAACAGAAACGATGATCCAAAATTATTGATTGTGGCCCCGCTATCCGGCCATTATGCGACGTTGTTGCGGGGTACTGTAGAAGCATTTTTACCCGCTCATGAGGTGTATATTACCGAATGGTCTGATGCGCGCACAGTGCCGATGATGGCAGGCCGGTTTGATCTGAATGATTATATAGATCAGGTGCGCGGTGCCCTGCGGCATTTGGGGCCAAATACACATGTACTCGCGGTGTGCCAGCCCGGGCCATTGGTGCTGGCCGCTGCCGCCTTGATGGCAGAAGACGGCGAGCAAACCCGCCCGGGCAGTCTTACCCTGATGGGCTCGCCTGTTGATACGCGCCGTTCGCCCACATTGCCCAACAAATTGGCTAAATCCAAAAGCCATAATTGGTTTGCGCGCAATGTTATCAATACGGTGCCGTTTCCCCATGCCGGTGCATTGCGCCGGGTTTATCCGGGCTTTATCCAGCTGGCCAGTTTTATCCAGATGAACAGCGATAGCCACGTCAATGCGCACCGGGATTATTTTGACCATTTGGTTGCTGGTGATGGTGACAGCACTGAGCGCCATCGCGCTTTTTATGATGAATACCTTTCGGTTATGGACCTGACCGAAGAGTTCTATCTGCAAACCATTCGTGAAATTTTTCAGGAGCATACCCTCGCCCGTGGTCTGATGCGTCATCGGGGCCGTATTGTTGACCCTGGCGCTTTGACTGATACTGCCCTGCTGACCATAGAGGGCGAGATGGATGATATTTCAGGTGCCGGACAGACCCAGGCAGCTCATGATTTGTGTGTCAATATTCCTGCGAAGTTGCGTGCAGATTATGTGCAAAAAGACGTGGGGCATTACGGCGTTTTTAGTGGGCAGCGCTTCAGAGATGACATCGCCCCGCGCATCACAAAATTCATTCGCAAGCATAACGTATGCCCACGTTAAGAATAAATGTGCCGGTGCGCTATGTCATTAGGCCTCGTGCGCGCCGGGTAAGTTTGCGTATTGATGCGGCCAAACGTGAAGTGATCGTAGTGTTGCCCCGGGCGCGGGATCGCAAGCGCGCAGAAGACCTTGTTCGTGACAAGGCTAGCTGGCTGGAAGAGCATTTAAGCCATTGGCCATTGCCCATGCCGTTTATACCGGGCGGGGTTATTCTCTTTCGCGGGAAAGAGTTTGTTCTGGCACATGAGATCGGGCGAGGGGCTGCGCATGAAGCGGATAACAGATTGATTGTACCTTGCCCTGAGGCCGCATCATTTTCTGGACGCACTCGCAGGGCTCTCATTACTCTGGCGCGGGAGAACCTGACAACACAGGCTCAATTGCACGCCGATGCGCTGGGTGTTGAGTTTAGTGCGCTTAGCGTGCGCGACACTGCCAGCCGTTGGGGTTCATGTTCAGCGGCTGGGCGTTTGAACTTTTCATGGCGCTTGATCTGCACACCACCCGAGGTGCTGGATTATGTTTGTGCCCATGAAGTGGCACATTTGATCGAACACAATCATGGGCCACGATTTTGGGCACTGGTGGATGGGCGTGTTGGTGATTCTAAACCACACAAGCGGTGGATGCGTGATAATTCCGCACGCTTGTTTGCTGTGGGGGCAGAGGCGTAAAGTGAATATGTCTCATCACAGGGGCCTCGGGTCTGACGCCCGGGGACCCTGAGCAAAATACTCTGAAATGCAGGCGTGCGTTTCATATTTCCCATGTTATGTTCGTGCTTCGTTTTCGATTCTGTATTTGGATAAATCGTGCCTGAAGCTCAAAAAATATCTGATCTGGCGCGGGCTCGTGTGCCTGTCGGTCCGGCCCCATATCTGGAAGGCTTGAACCCTGAACAGCGCGAAGCGGTCGAGGCACTGGACGGCCCTGTGCTGGTGTTGGCCGGGGCCGGGACCGGAAAAACCCGGGTGCTGACCACGCGGCTGGCGCATATTTTGAACATGGGCAAAGCTAATCCGTGGGAAATTCTCTGCGTTACCTTTACCAACAAGGCGGCGCGGGAAATGCGCGTACGTGTTGGCTCACTGATTGGTGATGCGGTTGAGCGGCTGCAATGGCTAGGTACATTTCACTCAATTTCAGCGCAGATTTTACGTCGCCATGCTGAATTGGTGGGGTTGAGGTCTTCGTTTTCCATTCTGGATACAGACGACCAGTTACGCCTGTTAAAGCAGGTGATTGCCGCAGAAAACATTGATGAAAAGCGCTGGACGGCACGGCATCTGGCATCATTGATTGATAACTGGAAAAACCGTGGCCTCGGCCCGGATAAAGTTACCGTGCAGGATGGTTACAGTTTTGCAAATGGCAAAGGGGCAAAGCTGTACGAGGTTTATCAAGAGCGGTTAAAGGTTCTGAATGCCTGTGATTTTGGCGATTTGTTATTGCACACGCTGAATATTTTTCTGAACCATGAAGATGTACTGGCCCAATACCACCGCCGGTTTCGGTATTTACTGGTGGATGAGTATCAGGACACCAATGTGGCGCAATATTTGTGGCTGCGCTTGTTGGCGCGCGGATCGGCCAATTTGTGTGTGGTGGGCGATGATGATCAGTCCATCTATGGCTGGCGTGGTGCCGAAGTTGACAATATTTTGCGTTTCGAGAAGGATTTTCCGGGCGCAAAAGTCGTGCGATTGGAACGCAATTACCGCTCCACGATGCACATATTGGCTGCCGCGTCCGGGTTGATTGCCGCCAATAAAGGCCGCCTTGGCAAAACGCTGTGGACCGGTGATGAGGGCGGCGAAAAAGTGCAGGTGCGCGGTGTATGGGATGGCGAAGCCGAAGCCCGTGCCGCGTGCGAGGAAATAGAAAACTGGCACTCAAAAGATGGTGCGTATACTGACTGCGCCGTTCTGGTGCGGGCCTCCTGGCAAATGCGTGCTTTTGAGGAACGCTTTATTGCGCTTGGCTTGCCATACAGGGTTGTGGGCGGGCCCCGGTTTTTTGAACGTGCGGAAATTCGTGATGCCCATGCTTATCTTCGTGCGGTGCGTTCTGACGCCGATGATCTGGCACTTGAGCGTATTATCAATGTGCCCAAGCGCGGCATTGGTGCGACCAGTGTTCAAAAACTGCAAATCGCTGCGCGGACTATGGGTGTCCCCTTGGCTGAGGCTTGTCGTCACATAATCGCCACCGATGAAATTGGCGGCAAAGCCCGCACGGGTCTGCGCATGTTACTGGGCGACATTGATCGCTGGCGCCTTATGGCGGAAAGTCTGCCTCATGGTGAGCTGACCGAGATTATTCTGGACGAAAGTGGCTATACCGCCATGTGGCGCGCCGATAAAAGCCCACAGGCCGAAGGGCGGCTGGATAACCTTAAAGAGCTGGTACAGGCTATGGGCGCGTTTGATACGCTGGAAGCCTATCTTGAACATGTCTCGTTAGTTTCCGAGCTGGATGTAAAGAACGAAAATGATGACCAGATCAGCCTGATGACTTTGCATGCGGCCAAGGGACTGGAGTTTCCGTTGGTTATTCTGCCCGGCTGGGAGGAAAGCGTATTTCCCTCGCAACGGTCACTTGATGAGGGTGGTACGTCGGCCCTCGAAGAAGAGCGCCGTCTTGCCTATGTGGGCCTGACCCGGGCGCGAAAACAGGCGATTATTTATTTTGCAGCAAACCGGCAGATTTACGGGCGCTGGCAAAGTGTTTTGCCTTCGCGTTTTGTTGATGAATTGCCCCCTGCGCATGTAGAAGCCTGTGCTGATACGGGGTATTACAATCAAATTGGCAATGATACCGCTGGCGATGGTTGTGAGGATGCGAGGTCAACCTATAACAGTCCTGGCTGGGCACGGTATCAGGCCAAAAAAGATAATGTACGCAGCAAAACCATTGAGGGTTCAGCCCGGCGAATGCCGTCTGAAAAGCAGAGCTCAAACGGATTAAAAGAAGGCGTGCGTATTTTTCACCAAAAGTTCGGTTATGGGCGTATTACCCGGTTGGACGGTGATAAATTGACTGTTAGTTTTGAAAAGGCCGGGACCAAAAAGGTTATGGCCGGATTTGTTGATAAGGCCTGAATTGTTATTTCAAAAGAAAAGGGAAGAAAAATGATTATTGTTGGTGGTTACATAGATATGGAAAACGAGGCTGAAATTGCCAGCGTGATGGACGCGGGTAATACAATGGTTGCCGCAACGCTAAAAGAGACCGGCTGCGTGGATTATTGCTTTGCCATCGATATTGGCAACCCAACACGCATCCGTTTGTTTGAGGTGTGGATCGATCAGGCAGCATTGGATGCACATATGCAAACGCCGCACATGGCTGTCTTTATGGAGGCGATTATGGGTGCCAAACGCGCCGGTGCCAGCGTCAGTGCCTATCAGGCCAGCGGCGCGACAAAACTGATGTAAGGCAGTTTTCTCAACAAATTGCAGGCATAAGGTCATACCGGCGCAGGCCGGTATCCAGAATGGCATCACCACTGGATTCCGGATCAAGCCTGAAATGACAATGAGGGATGATGTTGGCTATACCGCGATTTTGAAAGTGTCTTCGGTTTCGGCCAGAAACTCTTCGCGGATAGGGCTTGGCGGACCAAACAAATGGCCCTGTGCATAGCCGATATCGAGGTCAATAAGCTCGACGACACTGACCTCGTCCTCAATCTTCTCGCCGATAAGCTCTATGCCATGGTGGGCAAGATAGCGCGAAATATCAGCAATTTGAATATCCGGCGCAGCAGGCAGGGCGGCACCAGGCGCGGCTTTGACTGCCGCAAGCAGTAAATCGGCCGATGCCTTGAAAAATTTCACACCGGCGCGCTGCATGTCTCTGGCATCAAAGTTGAGGTTTTCAACCTTGTCGATGGAAAAGCGAAAGCCAAAATCGGCAAGGCGGGCCATGTTACGCGCCTCCACCATGCCACGTTCCTCGAAGTCCTTTTGCCCAATTTCAAAGACCACAGAACCGGCAAGGTCTGCATTCTGGCGCATGAAATCAAGAAATTGCGGGAAGAATATTTCATCTTTAAGTGATAATGGCGAGATATTGCAGACCATACCAATTTGACGATCTTTTTCGGTCAGGCGCCGGACAATTTGCACACAGCGGAACAACAACAGGTTATCAACAACAGTCATTAACCCCGCAGATTCGGCTACTTTCATAAACTCTGCGGGCATGATGACGTTGCCATCCTGATCACGCAGTCTGGTGAAACTTTCGTAAAAATAAGTTTTTCGTTGGGGCAGGGATACGATGGGCTGTAAATGCAGCTCCACCCGTCCTGCTTCAAGTGCCTCGCGGACCAATGTCAGTAATACATGACGGTCATTGGCCTCCGATGGCTCCAATGTGGGCGTCGCGGCCATACGGGCTGCCTCGGTAATGCGTGTGGAAAATGTACCCTCCATTTTGGCGATAACGCCTTCAAGGGCCTGAACTTCTGATACGATAACCTCGTTTCGCCGCACAGCTTCTTCATCGACGGCCTCGGCCAGTGTATTCAATTCTTTATGAATAGCAGACATTTCAGAGGTGAGGGCGATGTTGACCTTGCGCAGGGTTTCTACCCGTTTTTCCAGTCGGGCATGCTTGCTGGCGCGAACGATAATCGAGTGAACATGCATGCCTGCCAGAAAGATTAATGCGCCAACAAGTGTAGCGATAGAGGGCGTTACCTCCATGAAACGGACCATTGCCAAAGAAGACACAGCCGCGCTCATGGCATAAAGCGCAAAAAACAAAAATTCTGCTAATCGACTCATATGGTCTGCACACCCGCTACATACATAGGTCAAAAATCGCCCATTTATGGTTTCCAAGACGTTAATCTTTGCCCCATGTGTGGTGATTCTTCATGCGAGTATCTTCTCATTTACCAGTTTTATGCCTATATTGAGTTTGTCCCTTGTGGACTATGGCGATAAACGCGCGTGACATAACTGGACCGGACCCGGGGGCGGTACCCGGCGGCTCCACCATTTTCCCCTCCTCGCAATGTAAATTGTCGGGGGAGAAGTTGATGGGGCCGAAACAGGATCGACGGACGGCTAAAGACGTTAGCTTTTGCTCGGGTGAGGCCCGTTACAGGCTCAATTGCAAGAGTTGATAATGACAACTTTGCTCATGAGACCGCTCTCGCTGCTTAAAGCAGTGCGAGTGAGCTCGCTTTAACTCCTTGGCACAATGAGCGCCAAGGCGGGGTTCGGAGGCACCTGGCAACAGAAGCCTCCACTTTTTTACACCTTCTAATACCTCCCTTACTCGCTCAAGGCGAAGCACATGTGCCTATATGGGGAGTGTGATTGACCTTGGTCGGGCAGGGGGGTACTCAAGGCTTGAGGGAAACGGGGAGTAACCAGTGCCAAAAGATTTAATGCGCTATGACCTGCTTGCACAAGAAGCTTTGCGTGGCGTTGTTCGTGCAGCTGTTGTACGAGCAGCAGAAGGGGGGCTTCCCGGCAGCCACCATTTTTATATCACTTTTCGCACCCATTATCCTGGCGCCAATATTGATGAGCAATTGCTCGAAAAGTACCCTGAAGAAATAACCATTGTTCTAGAGCACCAGTTCTGGGACCTGGCTTCGCTGGATGATGCTTTTGAGGTCACATTAAGTTTTGGTGGCGCGCCGAAATATATCAAGGTTCCCTATGCTGCTGTGACCAGTTTCCACGATCCTGCCGTTGGGTTTGGGTTAAAGTTTGATATGGGCGGTCCTGACGCTTTACCCGCAACCGCGAATGAGGCAGCCGTTTCATCAGCAGATGATGAAACTGACGATGATAAAGCCGATGTGGCTGGTGAAGTTGTCAATCTGGATGCGTTTCGTCGCAAGTAAGTGTAAACCACCATCTGAAAACGTACATATATCTAATCTCCACCATCTGAGTACGGCTCTTGCCCTGCCAGGCGTGTTATGCGCGAATAACTCCTTAACAGGAGATTCGCTATGGCTGATATGCGCACAGAAACAGACAGCTTTGGCCCGTTAAAGGTGCCATCTGACAAGTATTGGGGCGCACAGACGGCGCGATCCTTGATGAATTTTGACATTGGCGACGAGACCATGCCAGTACCATTAGTGTGCGCCTTGGGGATTATCAAACTTGCCGCTGCGCAGACAAATCACGCACTGGATAACCTTGAGACAGATATAAAGAATGCCATTGTTAAAGCCGCGCAGGACGTTGTTGATGGCAAGCTGGATGATAACTTCCCCTTGCGCGTTTGGCAGACAGGTTCAGGCACCCAGAGCAATATGAATGCCAATGAGGTTATTGCCAACCGGGCGATTGAAATCATGGGCGGTGTTATTGGCTCCAAGGACCCGGTCCACCCCAACGACCATGTCAACCGCAGTCAATCCTCCAATGATACGTTCCCGACGGCCATGCATATTGCGGCTGCCATGCAGATCAATGACTACCTGATCCCGGCGCTGGAACATTTGCATAATGCGCTTGATGCCAAAGCCAAAAAATTTGACAACATTATCAAGAACGGTCGCACACACACACAAGATGCAACCCCCCTGACGCTAGGTCAGGAGTTTTCCGGCTATGCGATGCAAATTGAACTTGGTATTGGTCGTGCCAGGCAAGCCCTTGGTGAACTGTTGCCGCTGGCACAGGGGGGGACGGCGGTAGGAACTGGCCTGAATGCCAAACCTGGTTTTGCACTCATGTTTGCCCAAAAAGTTAGCGCTATTACCAATATAGCTTTTGTCACGGCCCCCAATAAGTTCGAGGCCCTGGCAGCCAGTGATGCTTATGTTGCAGCCCATGGTGGACTTGGTACGATTGCCGCGTCTTTGTTCAAGATTGCCAATGATATTCGCTTTTTGGGTTCTGGCCCACGAGGTGGATTGGGCGAGTTGATTTTGCCCGCCAACGAGCCAGGTTCGTCGATCATGCCGGGCAAGGTCAACCCCACCCAGTCAGAGGCACTGACCATGGTGTGCGCCCAGGTTATGGGCAACCAAACAACAATAAGTATGGCGGGTAGTCAGGGGCATTTCGAGCTGAATGTCTACCGCCCGGTTATGGCACTGAACATGTTGCAATCCATACGCCTTTTGGGTGATGCGGCGCGCTCTTTTACGGATAATTGCATCGTTGGCATAAAAGCAGATGAAGAACGTATTGATGAATTGATGCGCCGGTCGCTCATGCTGGTCACCGCACTGGCACCCAAAATAGGCTATGACAATGCTACCAAAGTCGCCAAAACAGCTCACATCAATGGCACGACTTTGCGCGAGGAAGCCTTGCGTATGGAGTTTGTTACCGGTGAAGAGTTTGACGCCATCGTGCGTCCGGAAAACATGATCGCCCCAGCCTAACAACCAATAAGACTCCGGCATTTCCTGTTTCTCAGTGGCGACCTCACATATCGATATGGCACGTCAGGGCTACAAAATACTATTTTGTCAATGACGACCTTCGATTTGAGAATAAGAACGTCATGGTGATCCCGGCGCGATTCGAACGCGCGACCCCCAGATTAGGAATCTGGTGCTCTATCCAACTGAGCTACGGGACCATATTGATCCGGGCTATTGCCCGGCAGTTATATAAGTAACCTTTTTCGGTTTATCAGAGTGAAGAAAGTCAGACCAGAGGAAAATAGAGTAAAGCGTATAACAAAAAAAATGGTGCCTAGACACGGAAACCTCGAACCAGTTTTGGGAGGAATTGGAGGGATAGGATAAAATTTTAGATGGTTGATAAATCTCTTTTTATTAATCAATAAACCGTGTAATATGATTGATAAACAGGGGTTTTATCGATCATGAAGTGGAATTGGCAACATTCAGACTGGCCAGAGTTTATCTGGGACAAGGAGGCGCTTTCCGGGCGTGCCTCGCAATTTCTTGAACAGGCAGGTCTTTTAGTTGGCGTATCGCAGCATTTTTGCAGACAAGATCGCCTTGAATTAACGATTGAGTTAATGAGTATGGAGGCTTTGGACAGCTCAAGCATTGAGGGCGAAGTGCTTGACCGGAAAAGTGTCCAATCCTCTATTCAAAAAGCCCTCGGTTTAAATGTCGATCCACAACATAACCGGCCTGCCGAATCGGGTATGGCAGAAATGATGGTTGATCTGTTTCAATCGACGGAACAGCCTTTAACTCATGAACAGCTTCATTCGTGGCATGCGATGGTCATGAAGGGGCGGCGCGATATAGATCAAGTTGGTGATTATCGCATAGATAACGGCCCTATGCAGATTGTTTCTGGTGCCATTTATGACCCTAAAGTACATTACGAAGCCCCACCATCACACCGCGTACCAAAAGAAATGGACGCATTTATCTCATGGTTTAATCAAACCTCCCCCAATAGCGAGACGCCTCTTAATCCACTCGTGCGATCTGGTATTGCGCATCTTTGGTTTGAATCAATCCATCCTTTTGAGGACGGGAACGGTCGCATTGGTCGTGCTTTGGCTGAAAAAGTGCTGGCGCAAGGCCGTAACAAGCCAGTTATAACCTCTTTGGCAAGCGTACTCTTGAGACACCGCAAGGATTATTACAATGCGCTGCAACAAGCCAGCCAGAGCTTGAACATTGATACATGGTTGGGATGGTTTGCGGATTGCATTTTAGAAGCGCAAACGCGAAGCCATCAATATATAGAATTTTTATTTGCTAAAGTGCATTTACTTGATCGCCTGAGAGGTCAAATGAATGCACGGCAGGAAAAGGCATTATTGCGGATGTTTGCCGAGGGTATAGACGGCTTTAAAGGCGGATTAAGCGCCAAGAATTACATGGCAATCACGGGTGCTCCTTCTGCAACAACGACACGTGATCTTGGTGATCTTGTAAAAAAGGGTGCGCTAATAAGGCAGGGTGAACGTAAATCAACGCGCTATTATCTTAACCTTGCAGATATACGTCATTAAACGATCTAATTAGAACCTAAAATCCATTGTAAAATCAATATGATGTGTGTTTTAAGAAAGTGATGGTGCCCCATAGAGAGCATATATGGACATTGGGTTAATGTGGCTTAATTATAACCATTCGTTATCTCGGCCCACGTGGCAATGCGGCTCGCCACAGATCACCTTTCGCAACACTACATACACCATTAGTCCACGTTGGGTTCAGTCGAGGCGACTTTCTGCGCGACACTCGATCCCATTTGCCCTGAGCACCTCGGCATAGCCTTCTGCGTAGGCGAGATTTTTTTTAATCGACTGCGTTGATAAGTTTGAACTGATATGTATGCCGGGGCGCGAAGCGTAACCAATATTTGTTTTCAGCGCCCACATAGCAAATGGTGCTCTCGCATCAGGAAGAAAAACCCAACCAAATCCGCATTCACCCTCCCAAATCGTGCCCCACTTTTCCAAGACCATTGGAGTTGGTGTTTTTGCTTCACCACGTTGCATTCCGCAACTGTGAGCCATCTTATGAATCTCTTCCCAACGGGCTGGCACAGGACAGCTTGGTTCCGGTACTCTGCAAATCACAGGCTCAAGTGTGTCAATCTTACTTTCATCGCCGGGGTAGGCCGTTACGAATTTGCCTGGTCCAGCTTCTTCGAGCTTCCAGCCAGTTTCTACTACCACCTGTCTTCCATTTCTCCCGGTAATTAGTATTTGAGCGCCATGCATGACGCCATATTCGTTCACCTTTAGGCGGTAAAATTCCGAATTTCGAGCAGCTTGGCATAATTGATCAGCAAGGTATCGCCAGTCACTGGCCACAATACCCAGTGTATCCAAAAAAAACTTGGCTTTGGCCCCGCCTGCCGGGTGGTCGAGCTTCAAAAGGTACTTGGTAAGTTTCTTTTCAGTCACGACAAATTCGATACCATCCTCTGGTCTCGTGGTTGAAAATGTCCGAAAACTACCAGCCGCCTCAAAATTTCCTTGCGATAATGCCCTGCCAACTTCCGTTCTGTGGTTGGGTGCATCTCCTGAAATGCGACGCATACTCAGCCTACCTCTGTCACTTAGTTCGCTCGTTTCTAGGAGCTTAGGGGCAAGTTTCTCAAATTCTTGATGGTCTAAAAACCTTGCTGCGAACCTCGATCCATACTCCGTGATCATTGCCAAATCATCTGCTCTTTCTTCTGCGCCCTCCGGCCACTCACTAAGTTTGCAAAGCCCATATTCATCAATAAACATGTCTTGAAACAAAGAGCTGGCAAAAAGATCCATATGTACGGGGTTGTTCCAATCAACCTTAACCCAGCCCAGGTACGGGCCAAATCCGCTAAGTGAATTTTCGATTGCTGGTCGGTGTTTATCGGAAAGCCCTTGCGTCACTACAACCCAAATATTCTTTCTGGCGAGCACATTTTGAAGCTCATCTTCGGTCATGCTGGAACCACTAGTTTGCATCGTTTCGGCAAGGTCACAAATGATCGTCAATAAATGATCCCTGTCGGGCTTGTGTGTTTGGCCCGATGCGTTAGCAGTTATGCCTGAAGTGTTTGCATGAGGAGCGCTAAGTGTGATCTCGGCTAGATCATAGCAATATCTAGTGTGTAGAAGCGATCCGCGAAGCAGCCTAAGTGCTGGCATGTCAGAGTTATCTTCAATGGCGTTGATGATGACAGATGCGCACTGAGGGCCAAACACCATATCAAGGTCGGGATGGTCTTCGTCAAAGAAAAATGCAGTCATAAAATTCAACCGTTCAGATATTGGTAGCCGCACTTGCGGTTTTCAGCATAATGGTCTGCTGGCGCAGTTTTTGCAACTTTAACTGAGGTTCTCTCGTGCATCCCCAAGATAAAAACCTGGTTGCGCTGCGCATAAATTTGTACTGAGCAGGTAACAGTCTGCATCATTAATCCCCGCACTTTTCTGAAGTTGATATTTAGTCGCGCCTTGGTCGATCTATCTACCTATTTGGCGTTAGTGTGAGTAAATTTGACATAATCAATACAAGTCAAATTCATCATAAAATCAATATAGTGGGTATTTAAAAAAAATGGTGCGGGTGGTCGGACTCGAACCGACACTCCGTGAGGAACGGCATTTTGAGTGCCGCGCGTCTACCAATTCCACCACACCCGCATCAGAGGAACCGTTTATACCAGTTTGCAAATAAGGCAACAAGGATTGTTTGCAAATAATCAGTCGGTTGTGGCAAAAAACAAAACATTTATGGCTTTGGTCTTTTGATTTTCCTCACATTCACCGCAGGGCGACAATCTCTTGGTGGGTTGTGTTGAGCTTTGGCCGACTGCCCGCATGTTCCGTTTTCTGATTATGCCGCTTTTCGGAATAAGATTTCCTTCGCGGGCACATCCCCGAAGATCAAGAGACCAGTCTTCTGCGAACTCTTTGCCCCTCGTCAGCATCAACATTTCTGTCAGGTTTCACTGCTATAGCCATAATGAATAATATGTGGCACCAGATTGTATAAATTAGCCCGGGCGGAAAATAATGAAATCCAGACTACTGAAACTCGCGCGTGGCAAACACGCTTACCCGGCTTTGGCTTTTATTGCTTTTATTGAAAGCTCGATATTTCCCATTCCCCCCGATGTGATGATAATCCCCATGGTGTTGGCGGAACGGAAAAAGGCCTGGCTTATTGCGGGCATTGCGACGATTGCTTCTGTGGCTGGTGGTTTGCTGGGGTATATTATTGGGGCTTTTGCCTGGGATTCTATTGGGCAACCTTTGTTGGAATTATATGGCAAACAGGATAGTTTTGAGACATTTCGTGTCTGGTTTGAAAAATATGGATTTATGGCGGTTTTTGGTGCCGGGTTGACCCCCTTCCCCTATAAGGTGATCACCATTGCCAGTGGCTTTTCCCATATTAATCTGGCTGTTTTCATGATTGCCAGTATCATTGCCCGCGGCGGTAGGTTCTTTTTAGTAGCGGCTTTGTTGCGTGTTCTTGGGGACCGTGCACAGGAACTGATCGAACGTCATTTTGCCGTGCTGGTTACCGCCATATTTGCTGCTGTGATTGTCGGCTTTCTTGCCTTGAAATTTGTGCATTAACGCGGCATCGCGCCGCGCTAAAAAGACTTGGCAGAAGCATTGTTTCCGCTAATCTGTTTCTATGAATATTCGTGAAAACCTTACCCCATCGCGTTGGCCACTATTGGCGGCACTGGCGGCCATTATGGCGCTTGGCACCGCCCACGCTTTTGAAACTTTTGGCGGATTACAGCCGTGCGCTCTCTGTCTGCGACAACGGGAGGTGTACTGGGTTGCCCTTGCTATAGCGGCCCTTGGTCTGTTGGCCATGTACATGAAACCAAACTGGAATATCGGACGTGGCGTTGTGGCCCTTTTGGGGCTGACGTTTCTCACCGGGGCCATTGTTGCGGGATACCATGCCGGTGTTGAATGGCATTTTTGGCCGGGTCCTGCGACATGTACTGGTGGTGGCGTGGGACTGGAAGGATTTAGCGCTGCTGATCTGAACGCCGCATTGGGGACGGCAAGCAAGGCACCAAGTTGCGATCAAATTCCGTGGAGCTTTGCGGGTATTTCCATGGCCGGCTGGAATGCAGTTTTCTCAGCGGCACTGGTCGCAGCCAGCTTTTTCAGCCTGACACAGGGTAAGGGGAATGCAATTGGCCGACAATAAACGCGCCAAACGCCCATTACCACCTGGTAACGCTATGGCCAGGCGCGTGGCCGACATGGTTCGGGTGGATCATGCGGGCGAGACGGCGGCCGTGGCCATCTATCAGGCTCAGCAAAAAGTGTTTGGCGTTTTGGCAAACAAGCGCGCTATTACGCAAACCCTCCATGAGATGGAGCAGGGCGAGCATGTTCATCTCAATGCTTTCAGTGAAGAGTTATGCAAGCGCAAGGCCCGGCCCACGGCCTTTATTGGCCTTTGGCAGCCGCTAAGTTTTGCCCTTGGTGCGGGCACAGCCCTTTTGGGTGAAAAATGCGCTCATGCCTGTACCGAGGCTGTAGAGGATGTGATTGAACAACATTATCAGGATCAGATTGATGAGCTGGAAGCAGCAGATGTCGAACCTGAACTGATAGCCCTGTTTACGCAATTTCGTGAGGATGAGCTGGAACACCGCGATAAAGCCATAGAGGAAGGTGCGCATGAGGCACCGGCCTATCCGTTGCTGACGGGGGTTATCAAGGCGGGCTGCCGGGCGGCTATTCGATTGTCTGAGAAAATCTAAACTGGTTTATTCCGCCCCATCGACATAAACATCACCATCCAGGTCATCCAGCTTTTTCTGCAGGTGCGCCCGTACATCTTGCACGGCCTGATTATAAACTGCAGGCCCCAGGGTTTTCAAAAACATATCCAGAATTTCAGTGGCGCGAAATTCGGATAGAGGTTCATCAAATTCGGTCTCAAAAGAATTTTGCAATCGAGCAATAAATTCCGCCTTGCGGGTATCATCAATTTTGATTTGCACGGCTTTGGCGCTAGTTGCGGGCTTTGAGCGTTATGCCATACCAGCTTGAATTATCGTCGGTGAGGCCAAGGCCATCAAGAAAACGGTTGTCTTCAGAAATAGCCCAGTGCCCGCCTATCCCCAGCGATGCTTGCCGGTTGAAATTATAGACAAGCTCTGCATCAGTCTGAAAATAAGTATATTCAGCACCATTGCCGTCGGCATAACCACCGGTAACACCAAGGTTGAGGTCAGTGCGCCCGAAGGGCAAGGTATATTCCAGTGATGCCTCAACCGTTGCCATTTCGGTCTCAAAATCATAAAATCCGTAAAGACTTGGTTTAAATGGCATATCAAGGGAAAGCCCGGCATAGGCCTCTACAGAATCTTGCCGAGCAAACAGAAGTTGTGGCGAACTATAAATATAACCGGTAACCCCAATATCGGCATAAACCGACTCGGTCAGATCAAACCCGTAGCCACCATAAACATCAATTTCTGTCTGGTAGGCGTTAAAATCATCTTCAGTTGGCAGAACCGCCCATGCCCCGGCATAAAAGCCACCTGTAGATATTTCCACGCCGCCCTGTACGCCATGTTTGGCAAATTGTTGGCCACGAAAAACATATTCTGAAGTGTAGGTGGCACTGGCTTTGAAATTAAATTCCCGAAAGCCAAAGGGGGTAGGCGCGGAAGAACTGACATTGCTGCTCGACCCATAAGCCGCGGCCATTGATTGTGGATGTACAGCACCGGCATCCTTGCGCAATTGGCCCGGTGCCCCGCCTGCCAGCACATTGCCTGCAAGCAGTGTCAGGATTATTGTACTTGGTATTATCCGAAGCATGGCAATCTCCACGTTTGGCGAATCACTAAATTCACCTTAATTGATATTATCTGCCAAGAGAATCTTACGATTTGGTATCCAATCCCCTTGAACCCTAACCGACTTTACCATGACAGTGCTTGTATTTTTTCCCGGTACCGCAAGGGCAGGTCGCATTACGGGACACCCGTCCCCAAGTGTCGGGGTTTTGCGGATCAACTTTGGCCGCTGCCTGGCGGTCTCTTGATGGTTCCAAGCGCACATCCAGCGCCCCCGTGCCAGGTGCATTTGCCCTTGCCTCAGGATCAGAGTGGGTTTCAATAGTATTTTCAGGAACCTGAAGCTGCAAATCCTGCGGTTCCAGGCGCAGGTTCTGGTAACTCATGGTGATCCTGGTAACCGTTTCACGTAGTTCAGAAAGCAGGTTTTCAAAAAGAGAGAATGCCTCTGTTTTAAACTCATTCAAGGGATCACGCTGTGCGTAACTGCGCAGATGTACAACCGATTTGAGGTGGTCGATATTTTGCAAATGTTCGCGCCAGTGCTGGTCCACAACGCTGAGCAAAACCTGTTTTTCAATTTGGCGCAAACGCTCAGAGGTTAAATTCGCGGCGATTTGTGCATAGACCTTGTCAGCCATTTCAATGATGCGCTCCTGCACCTCTTCATTGGCGGTACCTTCTTCTTTTGTCCATTCATCAACCGGCAGGGTTATGCCAAGCAGTTCTAGCAATGTCTCTTTGAGACCTTGAACATCCCATTGGTCTGCCATCGCCTTTTCAGGCATATAATTGTTGATAACATCCTCAATGGCTTCGGCACGCATATCACCAATGACATCAGATACATCGTCCGCGTTCATGAAATCCCGGCGCTGCTCAAAAATGGCTTTACGTTGATCATTGACCACATCATCGTATTTGAGAATGTTTTTGCGGGTTTCGAAATTCCGTGCCTCAACTTTTTTCTGCGAAGTTTCCAGTGCCTTGTTCATCCAGGGGTGTGCAATAGCTTCACCTTCTTGCAGCCCCAAGGTGCGCATGATGCCGTCCATGCGTTCGGGCGCAAAAATACGCATCAAGTCATCTTCCACCGAGACAAAAAACTTGGAACGTCCGGGGTCCCCCTGGCGGCCAGTCCGTCCGCGCAGCTGATTATCAATCCGTCGGCTTTCATGGCGTTCAGTGGCCAACACATATAACCCGCCGGCCCCAATAACGATGGCTTTGTTGGCTTCAACCTGTTCGTTGATCTGCGTCTTTTTTTTCTGAACCTGTTTTTCGTCCGGCTCCTTACCTTTGGCCGAGGCACTGCTTAGCCAGTCTTCAAGGAGCATATCTGCATTGCCGCCAAGTTGAATATCCGTACCACGGCCCGCCATGTTGGTGGCGATGGTTACGGCGCCTGGCGCGCCTGCCTGTGCAATGATTTGCGCTTCCTGTTCGTGATAGCGGGCGTTAAGCACCTTGTGCTTGATTTTTTCTTTTTTGAAAATTTCTGAAAGAACTTCTGACTTTTCAATGGAAGCTGTGCCGACCAGTATGGGTTGATGACGTGCTGTGGACTCGCGTACATCGGTTATAATGGCGTCGTATTTTTCCCGGGCTGTTCGGTACAATTCATCATCGTCATCAATGCGCAAAATGGGCTTGTTGGTGGGAATATCAATGACGCTAAGTTTGTAGATGTTTTCAAATTCTGCCGCTTCGGTCATGGCGGTGCCGGTCATGCCAGCCAATTTGCTATAAAGGCGGAAATAGTTTTGGAAGGTAATGGAAGCCAGGGTCACGTTTTCTGGTTGAATTTCAACTTTTTCCTTGGCCTCGATAGCCTGATGCAGCCCTTCGGAAAGACGGCGACCATCCATCATCCGCCCGGTAAATTCGTCAATCAGCATCACCTTGCCATCCTTGACGATATAATCCTTGTCGCAAGTAAACAGTTTGTGCGCCCGTAAAGCTTGATTGACGTGATGCACAACCGAGACATTGTTGATGTCGTAAAGGTCGTCCTCAATCAGTTCTTTTTCCAGCAGGATTTTTTCGATTTTTTCGTTGCCCACTTCTGTCAAGGCGATCGACCGTTGCTTCTCGTCCAGCTCAAAATCTTCGTCTTCCATCACACTCATCAGCGCATCAATGGTTTGGTAAAATTCGGTGCGGTCTTCGGTCGGGCCAGAGATGATCAAAGGTGTGCGGGCTTCATCAATCAGGATGGAGTCTACTTCATCAACAATAGCAAAATGATGCTCACGCTGGCACATTTCCTCCAGCGAATATTTCATATTGTCGCGCAGGTAATCAAAACCAAATTCATTATTGGTGCCATAGGTCACATCACAGATATAGTTTTGTTTGCGCTCCGGATCAGTCAGACCATGAACAATGCAGCCCGTGGTCAGACCTAGAAAGCCGTAAATCTGGCCCATCCATTCTGCATCACGACTAGCCAGATAGTCGTTGACTGTGATCACATGTACGCCTTTGGCGGGGATTGCATTCAAATAAGCAGCCAATGTTGCTACCAGGGTTTTGCCTTCGCCGGTACGCATTTCCGCAATGTCGCCTTCGTGCAAAACCATACCGCCGATAAGTTGTACATCATAATGCCGCTGACCAAGCGTCCGCTTTGCCGCTTCACGTACGGCGGCAAAGGCTTCGGGCAAAAGCTGGTTCAGGGTTTCACCTTGGGAAAACCGGGTGCGAAATTCCTCGGTTTTGGCACGAATTTCCTCATCGTTCAGCGTTTCAAAATCATTTTCCAGCGCGTTGATTTTATCGACATTGGGCTGCATACGCCGCACCAGGCGGTCGTTTGAGGAACCAAAAATTTTACGAACGATATTCAACATGGCAAAATAACTCAATAAACCCGAGATAAAAGTGTGTATGCAATGGCACTGTGCCTTGCAGCATACGTCCGGCTGACTTAATGACGAGGGCAGTCAGTGTCAACGCGCTGGCCTGAACTCGAAATAGTTTTCGTATCAAAATTTTGGAGGTGTTCATGCCTGATTTGTCTTATAGAGCACTTAAAGTGGGTTTGCTTCTTGTCCTGTCGGGAGTGCTGGTTGCCTGTATAGATAACAGTGGCACGGGCGGCAAAGATGGGTTTAGTGGTATGCTGGAACGCGCCGGGGATGAAGCGGTCGCCCGGGTAAATGGTACAACGATATATGCTTCGGATATTACCCGTGAAGCCGCCGCACAAAAATTGATCCGGGTTGGCGACCCCTTGCCCAAAGGATCAGATACTTACAAGCAAGTGTTGGATGATCTGGTGGATCAACGCCTGTTAGCTTTGGAAGCGGTGCGCCGGGGTTTGGATCGTAATGGCGAGGCAAGGCGTCGTTTGCAGGCTGCGCGAGAACGGATACTTGGCAATATTTTAGTTGAAAATGCGGTTTCACAGGCGGTTACAGATGATGCCATACGGCGTATGTACGATGAACAGGCCAAGCTGTCGCCACCTGGTGACGAAGTCAACGCGCGGCATATCTTGCTCAAGACCAAGGCCGAGGCTGAGGCCGTCATTGCGACGCTGAATGGCGGTGCGGATTTTGCCAAGTTGGCACTGGAAAAATCTATAGACCCCGGAAGTCGCCTTGAAGGCGGGGATCTGGGTTATTTTTCCCGCGATGCGATGGTCGCTCCCTTCGCTGATGCTGCCTTTGCTCTCACCAAAGGGGTAACTGCTGCGCCTGTACAAACAGAATTTGGCTGGCACGTTATTCAGGTTCAAGGGCGCCGCGCACAGACCCCGCCGAGTTTTGATGAAATGCGCCCGCGCATTGTGCGCTTTATGACATTTGACGAGATACAAAAACTGATCAGCCAATTGCGCCTTTCCGCCATTGTTGAACGTGATGACAAGCCAGATGATGGGCCAGATGATGAGGGGGAGCCAATTGAGGTGCAAAGCGAGCCGTTAAAGGATGATAGTGCGAAGGTTCTTCCTTCCGAAGAAGCCGGACAATAAAACGCTACGTTAATCTCTTTTAGAGAAACTGCTTTCAAACAGGATAGTGCCATGAAACTGTTGCTGGTCGCCGCATGTGCGCTGATAGACCGCGATGGTCGGGTCCTTCTTGCCCGGCGACCGCAGGGAAAAGACCATGCCGGGTTATGGGAATTTCCGGGAGGAAAAGTTGAGCAGGGTGAAACCACAGAGCAGGCTTTGGTCAGGGAGTTGCGCGAGGAACTGGGTATTGAACCTTGCGAAAGCTGCCTGCAACCTTTTGCCTTTGCCACACATATTCAAGGCGGGCAGCAACTTCTCATGCCACTTTTTGTTTGTCGCCAATGGGATGGTTTTGTCAGGCCGCACGAAGGACAAGAGATCAAGTGGGTTCGCCCTCAAGACCTGCATGGTATGGCTATGCCTCCCGCAGATATTCCCCTTGCTGCCGAAATTAGAGACAGGTTGAAACGATGATGATGGGTGATTTTATAAAACGCTTTTGGGCCGACGACCGCGGGGCGACGACCATTGAATACGGGTTGATTATCGCTTTGATATTTTTGGCCATTTTAGGGGCGGTAACATTGTTTGCCGATAATGCGACAACAAAATTCAAAGACGCAACTACCGCCATTGCGGGTGCGGGGTAACGATTTATGCCCCTGGCGTTTTATTTTTCAGGCTTAAGCCCCAGAACATCGGTGAGAGAAATTTGTGCACTGCCGGGTTTAAGCGGTTGTTGCTGACTTTTATGGGGTGCCCAGCCACACGTATGTACGATCTCGAAGCTGGCCGGTATGCGCCCGTCTTTATCACCATGGTTTTCGCGGTAAATTTCTTCGGCACGGTACAGAATATCACGATGCAAGGGGCGTACTGAACCGGCAAGGGGATTACCTTCCCCCATACCGCGTAGATCGTGCATCAGGGCCATCAGTGACGTATAATGCACCGTCACACGATCAACGTCGATAACGGGCAGGGCAAACCCCGCGCGCTGCATCAGGCCACCTAGTGCCTGAATATCAGCAAACGGAATAATACGTGCCTGTGCGCCGCTATGTTCACTTTCGGCGCTTAGCAGTGAGTGACGCAGCTCGTGCAAGGTGCGTTCACCGAATAATGCACCCAGAAATAGCCCATCTGGGCGTAAGGTTTGGCGAACAGCGTGCAAGATACCCGGCAGGTCATTTTCCACATGTAAATGCAAAAGGCTGATGATCAAATCCATAGAGGACGGTGATGATGCAGGTAAGGTGTGTTTTTGCGACAGATATTCAGGCACAATGTCAGGATCTAAAGTAAACGGGCTAACCAGCATGCCCTGATCAAATGAACGGGTGACGCTCTGAAGTCGCAAGAGAATATCCTCAAACGTGCGTTTGCGTAGAAACGCGTATTTTTCGGCGCGGCTTTGCGCTCTTGCGCGATAGCGGGCAATGCGTGCAGAATCAAAAAGAGCTGTTTGAGATGTCATAACTGAAAGGTCGGTCTCTTCATCATGTTTGGCAAGAGCCTCAAGGCCATGGCTACAGGCATACTGGATACGTTATTACCGTCTATCTGTCCGGTCACAAAAGAAATTGTTGATGCGCCTGGCGCGTTAGCTCCTGCTGCATGGGAGGGGTTAGAGTTTATTGGGGAACAGGTGTGTTCCGCCTGTGGCTACCCCTTTGAATATGCCGGGTTTGAAGATCAGCTTTGCGGTGTTTGTGAAGCCAAAGCTCCCAGAATTACCCATACGCGCTCGGCGCTGGTTTATAATGATGTCAGCCGGGTCTTGATCCTTGCCCTCAAGCACGGTGGTTATACCGATGGGGTTTCTCGCCTGGCTGAATGGATGGCGCGGGCAGGCAAGGAGGTGTTGCACACGAAACCACTTATCGTGCCCGTACCGTTGCACATGCGCCGCAGGATCAAACGCCGTTTTAATCAATCCGCTTTGCTGGGCCGGGCCTTGGCCAAACGTGAAAACTTGCGTTTTTGCCCGCAATTACTTGACCGAAAGCGCAACACACCAACCCAGGCGGGGCGTAATGCCCGGGCCCGTAAGCGTAATGTTGCTGGCGCTTTCCAGGTGCCAACCCGGTGCCAAAGTGACGTTAATGGTGCGCACATTCTTCTCATTGATGATGTGCGTACCACCGGGGCCACGCTTGAGGCCTGCGCTCGCCCGCTTTTGGCAGCAGGTGCCGCACAAGTGAACGCATTGACCCTGGCTCGTATTGTCAAATCGACAGATGCCACTAAATAGAAGGCAACAGGAGATATATATGACCAAGGTTACGATTTATACGAGGGCCCTTTGCCCCTATTGCGTTCGTGCATTATCGCTGCTGAAGAAAAAAGCCAATATCAAGCTTGAAGAGATTGGTGCAGGATTTAGCCCAAAAAAACGTGCTGAAATGATTAAACGAGCCAATGGTGGATACACATACCCGCAAATTTTTGTCGGTGACACTCATATAGGCGGCTGTGATGAAATGATGGCGCTGGAGCGCGCGGGCAAGCTGGACCCGCTCTTGGCCAATGGGGGCTAACCTTTTCACAATTGCACTGGTGCAAATGCGTTCGAGCACTGATCCGGCGCAAAATATTGCTGATGCCTGCGACATGATCCGAAAAAGTGCAGCCAGGGGTGCAAACCTGATCTGCACACCGGAGAATACGCACCTGATCCAAACCAATCGCGAGCCGTTTCTCCAGACTATCCGCGAAGAAGAAAACGAGCCTGCTTTACGCGCCATTGGACAGGTCGCACAGGAAACAGGCACTTTTGTGCTTATTGGTTCACTGGTGATCAAAATATCGCCCGAAAAGGCGGCCAATCGCTCTTTCCTGATTAATCCGGCAGGTGAGATCACCGCCCGCTATGATAAAATCCACATGTTTGATGTGGCCATCAACACTAAAGAATCCTGGTGCGAATCCGATTATATTCAGTCTGGAAATCGCGCCGTTATCGCCAAGGCGGGTCCGGCAATGCTGGGCCTTAGCATTTGTTATGATCTGCGCTTTGCCTCGTTATACCGAACACTGGCGCAGGCGGGGGCTAACATATTGATCGTACCGGCGGCTTTCACCCGGGTTACAGGCCGCGCCCATTGGGAGGTTCTTCTTCGCGCCCGCGCCATAGAATGCGGTGCCTATGTTCTGGCCCCGGCGCAAGGCGGCGTACATGAGGCCGGGCGACGCACCTGGGGGCATTCCATGGTTGTTGATCCCTGGGGGAAGGTTGTTGCCCAGCTGGATCATGATGAGCCAGGTGTGTTAATGGCTGATCTTGATCTGGCAAAATGTGAAACGGCGCGCACACGCATTCCGGCATTAAGCCATGATCGGGAGTTTACCCTGTCATGATCCGTTACGCCCTTGTTTGTTCATTTGGTCATGAGTTTGAGGCCTGGTTTTCCAGCTCAAATGATTTTGACACGCAGAAGGAACAGGCGCTGATTACCTGCCCGCTTTGCGAAGATACTGATGTCTCCAAGCAAATAATGGCGCCAGCGCTGAAAGGCACCAAGCGCAAGCAGAGCAGCAGCGATGCGCAGGCCTTTGCCACCTTTGCCGGCAAGGTCCGTGAAAAAATCCGCTCCACCCATGACTATGTTGGCGATAATTTTGCCGATGAGGCATTGGCCATGCACCGGGGCGAAAAAGACGAAAAACCCATTTATGGTGAAACCACGCCAGATGAGGTCAAAACCCTGAAAGAGGAAGGCGTTTCTGCCGCACCTTTACCTCCAGCCTTTGTCCCGACACCGCCTAAAAAATTGAATTAGGGTCTGGATGCAACTGAATTGTGTTGTGCCCACACTTCGATGAACAATCGCTTTAGAAAGTACAAATAATCTCATTTTTTATCTGACAGCAAATAATATTTGGTGTTTATAGTGTTATGATTCAAAACAAATCAGCATCTCTACTTTTAGAAGCGCAACGGTTTATCGACTGGTGTAGCGGTGATGTTTTGCCTTTATGGGCAAAGCAGGGCGTGGATCGTAAACGCGGCGGTTTTTTTGAACAATTGCATTTTGATGGCACGCCAGATGAGCAGGTGCTACGCCGTGTGCGGGTAACATCCCGGCAGATTTATGCGTTTTCTCACGCTAGCCTGCTTGGCTGGAGCGATTTCCGTGAACTGGTCAGTTGGGGAGTAGACTATCTTGTCAGTAAGGTTTTGCGTGTTGATAATGAGCCAGGTTTTGCGCATCTTTTGGATGCGGATGGTGCCATTTGCGACCGGCGACGCGATCTTTATGACCACGCCTTTCATATTCTGGCGCTAAGCTGGGCGTACCGGGCCACTGGTGATGCGCAAATGCTGACCCTGGCAAAAGACACTCTGGCATTTGTTGATGAGTCCATGGGCGCACCTAACGGCGGGTGGCAGGAAGGTGTGCCTGCCACAAACCCGCGCCGTCAGAACCCACACATGCACATGTATGAAGCCCTTCTGGCGCTATACGAAGCCAGTGGTGATGAAAGTTTTCTGTCGCGTGCTGGTGACATTGGTGCGTTATTGGCAGAACGATTTATTGATTCCGAAACTGGTCTTCTCTTTGAATTTTTCGGACCAGATCTGGAACCGGAAAAGCCAGCAAGTATAGAGCCCGGGCACATGGCTGAGTGGTGCTGGTTATTGCATTGCCATGCCAGGTTACATGAGGCAGATGTTATTGAGTTGGCTCAAAAAATGGGGTGTGCCGCTGATGGTTTTGGCCAAAAAGGCAAGGGGTTTTTGCTGGATGCCTATACCGTTACGGGTGATGTTCTCTCAAAATCACGGCGTTTGTGGGGGCAAACAGAGTGGTTGAAATCCATGGTGGTGCGCTATGGTAATGGTAACGAACAAATGGGGAAACAGATGGCAAATTTGCTGGAACGTATCAGGACAAATTACCTGACGACGGAAGTGCCGGGGTTATGGATAGACCAGTTTGATAGTGACGGGTGCGTCCTCTCTGAAAATGTTCCCGCCAGCATTGTATATCATCTGGTTAGTGCAGCGGCAGAGGTCACGCGCACAGTGAAGTCAATAGAGGATCAAGGGGCATGAATAATAAAACGACTATCGTTCCGGTTATTATGTCGGGCGGCGCTGGTACGCGGCTTTGGCCGCTTTCAACTAGGCAAAAGCCTAAACAGTTACACGCGTTGACGGGGGAGCTGACACTGCTTCAGGAAACTGTGCTGCGGTGTCCGCAAACCAAAGGTTTTGCCGCGCCGATTCTGGTTTGTGCGGCACGTCATACAGAGCAGGTGCGCGCCCAGTGTGAAGCTGTAAACACTGCGCCAGCAGCGATCATCACTGAACCATGTCCGCGTAATACGGCACCCTGTGCCGTCACTGCGGCTCTCGCTGTGCGTGAACATTACGGCGAAGAGGCGCAAGTGTTGTTGCTGGCGGCGGATCATCATGTTGGTGATGCGGACGCATTCGTTAAAACCGTAAAGGCCGGGGCAAATGCCGCCGCAGCCGGGCATATTGTTACCTTTGGTGCACAGCCAACACGTCCGGCGACCGGGTATGGTTATATTCGTCGGGGCGAGGTGCTGGATGATGTGGCATTTCGTGTTTCTGCTTTTGTAGAGAAACCGGATCTGGATACGGCAAACTCATACCTTGATGATGGTCATTATGTATGGAACGCAGGGATTTTTCTTTTTTCTGCAACTACAATGTTAACTGAGATGCGGGCACACCGTGCTGATATTCTGGAGGCCACAATGCTGGCGTGGCAAGGGGCGCAAAGCGATGGTATTTGCACACATATTCCCGAAGCAGCGTTTGCTGCCTGTCCTTCAGAATCTATCGATTATGCGGTTATGGAGCACACTGAGTGCGCCGCAATAGTGCCTCTTGATGCCGGGTGGTCAGATGTTGGTGCCTGGCCTGCGATATATGACCTGGCAACAAAGGATGAAGCTGACAATACCAAACATGGTCGTGTTGTTACCAAGGAAACGCAGAATTGTTTGTTACATGCCAGTCGCGGTGGCCCCATGATTGCTGCGCTGGGCATTGATAATCTGGCCGTTGTTTCAACGAGCAAAGCGGTGTTGATTGTACCCCTGGATCATGCAGAAAATATCAAGCCTCTGATTGCCGCACTGGAAGAGGGTGACCTTTAGACCGGCCTGGCTAGGCCGTGGGATACAAATCCGGCAAAGTGAGGTGCCTTGGGGATGTAAAGACTTGTCGTATCTTCCAGTGTGAACCCGGATTTTTCTAAAAGTGTCAGTGGTTTTCGTGTCAGGTGGCACCCTCCGGCTAGAGGCTTCCAATAGGGTTCTATACGGTTCTGCCAGCGTGCCACATTCTCATCTGGCGCAGCGCCATGCTCAGCAAAGAGTAATCGTCCGCCGGGTTTGAGCACACGGCGCATTTCACTCAGGGCTTGCTCGACCAGAGGAATGGTACACAGGGTAAATGTGACCAGAACCGTATCGGCACTGGCGTTCTCAAGGGGGATGTTTTCCGCCTCAAGGTCTAAAAATTCTGGGCGTAGTGGTGAATGCTCAAGGCGTTTGTGTGCCAGTTTTCTGATCTGTGCATCCGGCTCTAAGGCCCAATAGTGTTCTATTTTGTCAGCATTCAGAAAGGGTAAGTTATGACCTGAACCAAAGCCTATTTCCAATACCTTTCCTTGGGCCAAAGGTACGACTTTGTTGCGTATCTTTTTCATCTGACCTGAAGAACAGGCCAGATTAACAAATCTTGGCATGATGTGGCGGTTGTACAAACTCATGTGCCCAGCCCGTTTTCGGAAACGCCAAAGAGTAAAGCGGCACCAGCATGAACATCACCTGACCTTCCCGGTATGGTGCTAAGTACGGTTTCAGCAAAATAGCGGGCCAGGGCAATACGGTCTTTGGCAAACCCGGTTTCCTCTCCATCTTTCAGAAGGCGCTGAGCGGCAACAGCGCCAATAGCAAGGTAGTACCCGCCAACAGTTTCACAGGCGATGCTCTGATATGGTGTTGCCCCTGCCAGCATATCAGCTTGTTCCCGTGCCGGATCACGCAGCCACTCACTCGTCGCTTCGAGAGTATCAATGGCTGCACCCAGGCGGGCACCAATAAACGGCAATTCGGTATTGGATGAGGTGGTGCAATCCTCAACCGTTTCGCGCATTTCCTCGATGAGGCGCACCATGGGATAACCTCCCATCATGTTCAGTTTGCGCCCTACCAGATCAATGGCCTGAATGCCGTTTGTGCCTTCATAAATCGGGGTGATGCGGGCATCCCGATAGTGCTGTGCTGCCCCGGTTTCTTCAATAAACCCCATGCCACCATGCACTTGCAGCGCCAGTGAGCTAATCTCCACGCCCACCTCGGAGCCATAAGTTTTGGCCAATGGTGTTAGTAGCTCTTCGCGTGCCTTCGCCCGTTGTCGTTCGTCTTCATCGGACGAATGTACCGCATAATCCGATGCCAGTGCACAAGCGAAACAGATTGAGCGTGCGGCCGTAATTTTTGCCTTCATTGTCATCAGCATTCGGCGCACATCCGGGTGATGAATGATTGCGGCTGGATAGTCTTCAACGCCCACGGCGCGGCCTTGCCCACGATCGCGAGCATAGCTCAGGGCCTGCTGGTAAGCACGTTCGGCCACGCCAACCCCCTGGGTACCGACATTCAGGCGCGCCGAGTTCATCATGATGAACATCATGGCCATGCCTTTGCCCTCGGTGTCCAAAAGCCAGCCTTTGGCACCGCCATTGCCGCCATACTCCATAACGCATGTGGGGCTGGCATGAATGCCCAGCTTGTGTTCCAGCCCTATGGCACGAACATCATTGCGCTCCCCGGGTTCACCATTGTTATCAAGAAGAAATTTGGGAACCAGAAACAGGGATAACCCCTTGGTGCCTGCGGGAGCATCTGGGGTTCGTGCCAAAACCAAATGGATGATGTTAGGCGCACAATCATGTTCACCCCAGGTGATGAATATTTTTTGCCCTTCAATCAGGTATGAGCCATCACCGGCAGGTCTGGCCATGGTGCGTAAGGCACCCACGTCCGAGCCTGCTTGCGGCTCGGTAAGGTTCATGCTGGCCGACCATTCACCGCTCATCAGGCGTGGCAGGTAAAGCGCTTTTTGCTCGTCCGTTCCGGCATGGGTTAGCACTTCCAGTGCACCCATGGTCAGCATGGGTCCTAGTCCGAAGGCCATATTGGCTGATTGCAGCATTTCCTGAAATGCCGCGCCCAATGAGTTTGGCAATCCCATGCCACCATCTTTTTCAGCAAAGGAAAGACCTTGCCAGCCGCCCTCGACAAACTGAGTATAGGCATGCTGGAAACCCGGCGCAGTTGTGACTTCGCCATCGTTTATTTGGGCACCAAACTGATCAGCACTATGATTAAGGGGGGCCAGGACGCCTGCGCAAAACTTGCCAGCTTCTTCCAATATCGCCGCCGTTAAGTCGCTAGAGAGTTCCTCAAATGCCCCTGTGGTCTTCAGGCCCTCCATAGCGACCACATCTTCCAGGATAAAGCGTAATTCGCGTGTGGGAGGGGTATAGTTCATTAGCGTTGCCTAACATCAAAAATTTCTTTTTTGTACGACCGCACCTTTACCGCAAGCCATATCATTGCACAATGTTGGTATCTTATCCTTTCCTGACAAACAGAATTGTGTAATCCGGTCCAGGATCAAGACTCTGAGGAGAAAGATTGAAAACTGATCTGCACTTTGAATTTGAAGCCATGCTATGGCTGTATCAGGGTAAAGCCGCCTGGCATTTTATTACCCTGCCCGCCGAGCTATCCGAGCAGATTAGATTCTTTACCAGTGGCAACAAGACCGCGTGGGGTTCTGTTCGCGTGTCCGTCACCATAGGCGATACCAAGTGGAACACATCCATTTTCCCGGATTCAAAATTGGGCTCTTATGGGCTGCCGGTAAAAGCTGCGGTGCGCAAAGCCCAGAATATCCAGGTCGGGGACGTGGTGAGCGTCCGCCTTGATGTTGTTCTCTGAACACACCCGATACCTGATAAAATAGTATGCAGGGCCGTCAGAATATGACCTCAGCACTGGCCATTTTCACCTGATTTCAAAAATTGTGTCCAAATTTTCGGACATCGTGTATATAATATTTGACATAATGAGCAATAATTCATACATAACAAAACAGAAATTATGCGTAGGAGAGTATTATGAATTTTTCAAATCGAGAAAAAAATATTGTGGCGGCAATTGCGCTTAACATTGTGGTTAGCGGCTTTTATTTCATCAATGTGCTGGCCATGCCGGCAGAGACTAAATTGCTATCCATGAGCATGTTCACACTGGTTGTCAGCACCTCAGTATTAACAGCAATAGCCGGACTGATCATGTGGTTTCTGGCCAATGGTCTCAAAGACCGGGAGCCGGAAGATGAGCGTGACCGGGTCATTGCGGCCAAGGCCAACAGTATTGCTTATTCCACCCTGTTTTTCCTTGTTATTATTTTTGGCGTTTTGATCGCCCAACCTACCGGCCCGGGCGTATCCTACCGGGCTTTGCCCACCACTTTAACGCCTTTTGTTTTGATCCATTATCTGGTGGGCATATTGACCATTGCCGAGCTTGTCCAAAACAGTACCAAAATCACGCTGTATCGCCGGGGAAGCTAACATGGCCAAATGCGCTATTCGCAATACCATCCGCACACTGCGCTTTCATGCTGGCGAGATGACACAGGCCGAACTGGCCGATAAAATCGGCGTCACCCGTCAAACCGTGCTGGCCATTGAAGCGTCAAAATATTCTCCCTCTCTGGAGGTGGCTTTTCGCATTGCCGAGGTGTTTGATGTGCCGCTGGGTGAGGTGTTCACCCGCAATTAAAAAACGCGATTAGCCCCTTCTCCCCCAGGAGAGGGAGCAAATCAGCCCATCGTCGGAATAATAAACGCCTGATCGCCGATGTCGCCGTCTGGCCATCTCTGGGTGACGGTTTTGATCTTGGTCCAGAACCGTACGCCCTCTGGCCCGTGCTGGTTTACATCGGCAAAGGCCGAACGTTTCCAGCCGCCAAATGTATGATAGCTGACCGGCACCGGGATCGGCACGTTAATGCCCACCATGCCAACCTGCACTTTTGAGGCAAATTCACGCGCCGCCAGACCGGAGCGGGTGAAAATCGCCACCCCATTGCCATATTGATGGTTCGAGGGCAGGGCCGCAGCTTCCTCCAGTGTCTCCGCCCGTACCACCTGCAAGACCGGGCCGAATATTTCATCCTGATACGAGCGCATGTCGGCGGTGACATTATCAAACAGGGTGGGGCCAATAAAGAAGCCATTTTCATGGCCCGGCACACTAAGGCCACGGCCATCCACGAGAAGCTTGCCGCCTTCTTTTTCGCACATGGCGATATAGTTTTCGACACGGGCCTTGTGCGCCGCGCTAACCACCGGGCCATAATGGGCGGTTTCGTCGGTTGAGATACCAACTTTAAGCTTTTTAATCTCCGGCATCATGCGGGTAATAAATTCATCCGCCGTATCCTTGCCCACCGGCACAGCCACAGGTAGCGCCATGCAGCGTTCGCCAGCGGAGCCAAAGGCGGCCCCCAAAAAGTCGCGTACCACCTGATCCATATCGGCATCGGGCATAATAATGCCGTGATTTTTAGCCCCCGCCATAGCTTGCACACGCTTTCCATTGGCAGCGCCGGTTTGATAGACATAGCTGGCAATATCAGACGAGCCGACAAAGCTTATGGCTTTGACATCCGGGTGTTCCAGCAATGCGTCTACCGCTTCCTTGTCGCCGTTAACGACGTTCAAAACGCCCACCGGGGCACCCGCCTCAAGGAATAACTCGGCAAGGCGCAAGGGTACACTCGGGTCTTTCTCTGAAGGTTTGAGGATAAAGGTATTGCCGCACGCAATGGCCACGCCAAACATCCACATGGGAATCATCGCTGGAAAATTAAACGGCGTTATCCCGGCCACTACGCCCAAAGGCTGGCGCATAGAATAAATATCAATGCCCGGCCCTGCGCCCTCGGTATATTCGCCCTTTTGCAGATGGGGGATGCCACAGGCGAACTCGATCACCTCAAGCCCGCGTTGCACATCGCCTTTTGAATCGGCCACTACCTTGCCGTGTTCGGACGACAGCATGGCGGCCAGTTCGTCCATGTTCTCTTCAAGCAGATTTTTGAACCGGAACATCACCCGCGCCCGGCGCTGGGGGTTCATGGCTGACCATGCAGGAAAGGCGGCCTGCGCGGCGGCAACAGCATCTGCCATTTCGTCGGTACTGGCCAAAGGTGTTTTAGCCTGAACGGCACCGGTATTGGGGTCGAACACGTCTGAAAATCTGCTGGATTTTCCGGCGACATATTCGCCATTGATGAAATGGGTAAGTTCACGGGTCATGATGGCTTTCCTTTTGCCTGGCCTTTCTTATGAAGGTCATTGCGATTTATCGCGTGATACGCCTGACAGGCGCAGTATTCAAGCCGTACGCGGATCAAACAGATGGACCAGTCTTGGTCCCTCATCACGTATTTCAAATGCTGCCGCCCAGCCGGTTTTGAAATTGCCGGTTATGGCTTGTGCGGCTAGCCGGTTATGGTCAAAGCCTTCCTCGATCAATTGGTATGCCAATATGGCAATGCCCGGATTATGGCCGATTAGTGCCAGTGTTTGTCCATCGCAGCCATGACGAGTGGCCGCCTGCGCCAGAATATGGGGTAAGGCCAGATATAAAGTTTCTTCATAACGCACGGCAGGTTTATCAAATGCCATAGCCATATCAGCCCATGTTTCGCGGGTGCGAAGAGCATTGGATACCACAGCCAAATCAGGCACCCAGTCTGAACGAACCAGTATTTCACCCAACACACTTGCCGCGTTATGCCCTTTGCCCGAAAGTGGCCGCGCATGATCGCCGGGCTCGCGCCCAAAAGCAGCCGCCTTGGCATGACGGATCAGCAAAAGTTTTTGCATGATTTTTCCTGTTTAAATTCTTATCGTCTTTATTTGACCCGAATCAGACAGATGGGTACGGTCCATTATGCGCTTTTTTATATTCTTTGCTGTCGTATCTCTTTTTATAGCTTCGCTAGAGTTTGCGTCGCTGTCGCCCTATTTTTACATCGGGGCCGTATTTTTTGGCATTATGGCACTTTATGGGGTTTTTGATCTCATCCAGCGCCAGCATGCTTTGTGGCGTAATTACCCGATTGTTGGCCGGGCGCGGTGGATACTGGAGTTTGTTCGCCCCTATTTGCGCCAATATCTGGTCGAGAGCGACACAGACGGTATGCCCTATAACCGCGAGCAGCGCAGTCTGGTTTACCGACGGGCAAAAAACGTGGTCAGTGTCGAGCCGTTTGGCAGCCATATCGATTTTAACGAAGACGGCTATGAATGGTTGAGCCATTCGGTTGTGGCAAAAGAGGCTGAGCACAAGGATTTGCGTATTGATGTGGGCGGCAAGGATTGCAAGCAACCCTATTCGTGCAGCGTCTTTAATATTTCTGCCATGAGCTTTGGTGCTTTGGGCGCACACGCCATAGAGGCATTGAACCGGGGCGCGGCAACGGGCAGATTTTACCACGACACCGGCGAAGGGGCGATCAGCCCTTATCACCTTATGGGCGGCGATCTGGTATGGGAAGTAGGCACGGGCTATTTTGGCTGTCGCGCCAAAGATGGCGGGTTTGATCCGGAAAAATTCAAAGCCAATGCTACCCGTGATGCTGTAAAAATGATTGAGATTAAAATCAGTCAGGGGGCCAAGCCAGGCCATGGCGGGGTGCTGCCGGGGGCCAAGGTCACCCGGGAAATTGCCGAAACACGCGGTATTCCGGAAGGCGTCACTTGCGAATCGCCGCCCTTCCATCGCGCCTTTTCCACCCCCATTGGTCTGATGGAATATATTGCACAATTGCGAGAGCTATCCGGCGGCAAGCCGGTGGGGTTCAAGCTGTGCATTGGTCACAGGTGGGAGTTTTTGGCGATCATCAAGGCCATGCTGGAGACCGGCATAAAGCCTGATTTTATTGTCATTGACGGTGCCGAGGGCGGCACCGGTGCAGCCCCGGTTGAGTTTCAGGACCATATCGGCGTGCCCTTGCGCGATGGCCTTATTTTTGCCCGCAATGCGTTGGTGGGGGCGGGGCTGAAAGACGAAATTCGTCTTGGCACATCTGGCAAATTGATATCGGCTTACGGGCTGGCCTCTTCAATGGCCATGGGCGCCGACTGGTGTAATGCCGGGCGCGGCTTCATGTTCGCGCTGGGCTGTGTGCAATCGCTGAACTGTCACACCAACCATTGCCCGACCGGTGTCGCCACGCAGGACAAGCTGATGCAGCGTGGCCTGGTGGTTGAACACAAGGCCAAACGCGTTGCGCAATACCATGACAACACGGTACGGGCGCTGGGCGAAGTGATTGCCGCCGCCGGGTGTTCACATCCGTCCGAGCTAAAACCCTGTCATCTTTACCACCGCACCAGTGCCACAGACGCCCGCCCCGCTAACGAGGTTTACGACTTACTGACGCGGAATATTCTGCTGGATGACCCGACCAGCACTTATCTGGCCGCTTCTTGGGCCAGCGCCAGTGCCAAGACATTTGCCTCCCGGTAATGCTCCCCTTACATAAATTTCATTTGGCAATGCGGGTATTTTGCCTTTCACTGCAAATACAAATTCAAAAGGGGAATATCATGCTTACCAGAGTGTTGATGATTTCAGTTTTGGCCTGTTGGGCCATAATGGCGGAAGTGGCGCTAGCTGATGAAACCATAGCCGCCGAAGAAATACACTTTACGGCAGCGGATGGCGTAACTGTATTTGCGGATATTTATCATGCAGAAGCGGGAAAGATCGCACCTTTAGTGATGCTCTTCCATCAGGCAAGCTCTGATGGTCGGGGGGAATATGGCACCATCATTCCCAGGCTGACGGCAATGGGCCTGAATGTACTGGTGGTCGATCAACGCTCTGGCGGCACGCATTTTGGCTCGGTCAACCGCACGGTCAATGCCCTGGGAACCAAGACCAAATACTGCGCCGCCTATCCGGACATGGAGGCAGCATTGAATTATGCCAAAACAAATGGGTTTTCCGGCCCGCGTTTTGCCTGGGGCAGTTCCTATAGCGCCGCTCTGGTGCTGAAACTTGGCGGCGATCACAAGGATGACCTTACCGCTGTTCTGTCTTTTTCACCCGGTTCGGGGCGCGCCATGGGGCCGTGCAATGCGAACAATTATCTTGAAACGGTTGCCGTACCGGTACTGGCGCTCAGTCCGCGTAATGAGATGAAAGGCAGAAAAGAACAATTTGCCACGCTACAGGCCGCTGGGCATCAAACCTTTGTTGCCGAAAATGGCGTTCATGGCTCGTCCATGCTGGTTGAGGCCCGCACCAAGTCTGATACCAGCGCTACATGGGACACGGTTATTGGCTTTCTCAAACTACACGGAGCAGAGTATCAATGAGTTTGCAATTTGATGTTTTTTGGTCGTTTCGCTCGCCCTATTCCTATCTGGCTACGCCGAAGCTTTTTCAGCTAACACAAGAGTTTGATGTGACCTGCCGGTTTCGCCCGGTTTATCCGTTGGCAGTGCGCGTGGACAAGTTTTTTGAAACGGTCAATCCGCTTTGGCCCGGGTACATTATGCACGATCTGCCCCGTGAGGCGGAGCGTCTGGGTATAGCAATTCACTGGCCGGACCCGGACCCGATTGTGCAGGACTTTTCGACCATGGAGGTCGCCAAAGACCAACCTTATATTACCCGCCTGACCCGCCTGGGTGCGGCGGCTGAACGTCAGGGCAAAGGCCTTGCCTTCGCCCATGCAGCCAGTGCGCGCATTTGGGGTGGGGTCAAGGACTGGGACAAGGGCGATGTTTTAGCCGAGGCCGCCAAAGAGGCTGGATTAGACCTTGGCGAACTTGAAACAATCCTCGGTACAGACCCGGACGGGCTGGACGAAACCATCAAGAAAAATGAGGCGGACCAGCTCACCGGCGGGCATTGGGGTGTGCCGCTAATGGTTTTTGAGGGCGAGCCTTTTTTTGGGCAGGACCGCATTGACAGTCTTATCTGGCGCATGAAACAAAAAGGTCTGAAGGCGCGTTAAGCCAGGTATATATATGACTATTCTCTTCGCCATGAGCACCCACGATTTTGATCCCACAGAAGTTGCCGTTCCGTGGAATATCCTGACGGAAAATGGTCAGGATATTCGCTTTGCCACTGATACCGGCGAGGTTGGTAAAACAGACCCTCGAATGCTCTCTGGCAAAGATTTGGGTTTGCTCAAACGCTTGTTGATTGCACAAAAAGGCGCTCAGAAGAATTATCAGGATTTATGCCAGGACAAGGCGTTTCAAAACCCGATCGGCTATGATGATATTCGTGTGGAAGATTATGATGGCCTTATCCTGCCCGGCGGCCATGCCAAAGGCATGTTGCCATACCTTGAGTCAGAAACATTACAAAAAGCGATTGCGGCATTTTTTACGGCCAACAAGCCTGTGGGAGCCATCTGCCATGGCGTGGTAGCGGCATGCCGTGCGAAAGACCCCAAAACAGGCAAATCCGTATTGCATGGCCGCAAAACAACGGCCTTGCTGAACAAACAGGAATTATTGGCGCATAAGCTGACCAAAAAAAACCTGGGCGACTATTTTCTGACTTATCCCGGTTTGACCGTCGAGGATGAAGTGACGCAAAGCTTGCAATCTGCTGATGACTTTATACCGGGGCCAAACCCTGTGTTCCGTGACACCCCCAACAAGCTTTCACGGGGCTTTGTTGTGCGCGATGGGCAATATCTTTCTGCGCGCTGGCCTGGCGATGCGCATAAATTCGGTAATACCTATTTGAATATGATCAAAAATAGCGCCGCATAACCCTCACGCTTGTGTGAATATCTGTACTATTTCCTTTGCAAACCCACACGAAGCGTTCAAGACCAATTGGTAATAAGGAGATAGTTATGCGGTTGGTTCTGATATTGGCTTTTTTGACGTTTGTTGCACTGCCAGCATTTGCCGAAGACGGGGTGATGGTGGACCCTATGGATCGTGGACCAGTGGTTGGTACACCCATCCCCTCAAACCTTGTCAGCGTAGATCAAGACGGTACCGCCCGTTCATTTGAAAACCTGACCGGACCAAAGGGGCTGGTTCTGGTGTTTTTCCGTTCGGCCAAATGGTGCCCGTTTTGCAAACAGCAATTAATGGATATCGCCGTCGGCGCAGAGGAAATCACCAGCCGCGGGTATAATCTGGCGGTGCTAAGCTATGACTCGCTTAATGTTATAAAGCGTTATGTAAGTGAACATGAGCCCGGATTTATCATGCTGTCTGATCGCAAATCAGAGGTGATTGATGCCTTTGGTATTCGCAATGAAAAATACGGTGCCTTGCATTTTGCCAATGGTGTACCGCATCCGATGATTTTTGTTATTGGGCACGATAAGGTCATTCAGGCAAAACTGGCGGAGGACGGTTATAAAACGCGCCCACCCGTGAACGCTGTTACCGAGGCCATTGATGCCTTGCCCACACACGGGGAGTAAAGTTGAGCACCAAACCTCATTGGGAAAAAGCGTGGACGGATGCTGATCCACAAAGCAAAAGCTGGTATCAGGACAGCCCTGCCCATTCACTGGCACTGATAGAGGCCAGCGCCATAGCCCCCGGTGAAGCCATCATTGATGTGGGCGGCGGGGCATCCACTTTGATAGATGCACTGCTGGCACAAGGATATGAAAACACCAGTGTTCTGGACCTTTCTCATGCAGCGCTTGAAACTGCCCGGGTACGACTGGGTGAGAAGGCGGCAAAAATAAAATGGTTGTGCGCGGATGCTACCGACTGGACCCCGGCCCACCCCTTTCGGCTTTGGCACGACCGGGCCGTGTTTCACTTTCTGACTAATGAGGAGGACCGCGCCCGTTATCGCGCCATCGCCGAAGCCAGTATTGTGCCGGGCGGGTATTTGGTGATGGCCACTTTTGCACTGGACGGGCCAGAGAAATGCTCCGGCTTACCGGTCAGGCGCTATAGTGCCCAAACCCTTGCCACTGAATTTGGTGAAGGTTTTAGGTTGGTCGAAGAGACAATAGAAGAACATGCCACACCCGGCGGAGCCATTCAGAAGTTCCAGTATTGCCGGTTTTTAAGGGGTTAGCTTGGCCGCTGCGCCCGTTTTAAAATATCCAGCGGGCGGGATAGAAGAAACCAGATCACGCCTGCATAAATTGCCAGTTCGCCAAATTCATCAAATTCAAAATATTCACCGGGGTGTAACAAACGCCCCACAATCATGGTGAGGACCCCGGCGCTAAAGAGCGCGGCCGGCCAAAGTAGTATGGTTCGGGCATAATCAACAAGGCCGGACAGCCCCTGTTTTCGCCCGATTATAGCCAGTAAGGTTCCACCACCTGCGGTGATACCAAACAGCACCACAAGGCGCAGATAGTTCTCCATGCCAAATGAGTTATGCAATGCCATTTCGCCATAAAGATTATTATCAGCCAGTATGCTCATCGGCGTGTAGCCCAGATAGGGTTGCGCCCAGTCTATCTCTTCCATGGCAAGCACAATTAACCCGGCCACTATCAGATAGCGCAACCATTTTCCTTTTGACTCGTGCCGCAAAGCCAATACGACTGCACCGATCAATATCAAGGCAAACTGCGCCCATTCCACCAGACCTTCATTATGGTTGATCTGAAAGGAAAAACTGATCTGGCCTGCCGCTATCAACAACAACCCAACCAACAGGCTGTAGAGTACCCCTCGACCAATTAACGCTGCAAATGACGAAATCATGTGCTCATGTCCACTATTATTGATTAAAGCTAAGCTAATATCCTGATGTTTCATTTTCTCACACACGTTTGGATAAAAACAATATCACGCAAGGTTTAGGCCAGAAGGTTAAAAAAACTTATCTTTCAACCAGGCGTGCAGGGGTTTAGGTTAGGGTATGAATTTTGTAACTATCATGTTCGTATGCGGGCAATTTGCTATTCAGGAGTAAGCCATGAACAGTCTTTTTCATCGTCGGGATTTCATCAAGATAGCTGCGGGCATGACCGGGGCATCCCTCATGGCCCGCCCGGTTCTGGCGGGCAGTCTAAGGCACGGCTTCACCCATGGAGTGGCCAGCGGCGATCCTGATGCAAGCAGTATTGTCCTGTGGACCCGCTATGTCGGCGAAAAAGCAACCAGCCTGAAATGGGAAGTTGCCAGAGATATGGACTTTGCTGCGATCGTGAAAAAAGGAGAGGTGATAGCTGGTCCTGAAAAAGATTATACGGCCAAAGTCATTGCCCAAAACCTGCCTGCCGGGGCATGGTTTTTTTATCGTTTTGTTGCCCCCGATGGTACACATTCAGATATTGGCCGAACACGCACACTGCCTGATGGTCCGGTTTCATCAATGAAGCTGGCGGTGTTTTCCTGTTCTAATCTGCCGTTTGGGTATTTTAACGCCTATGGCCATGCTGCGGCGCAAAATGAATTTGATCTGGCCATACATCTGGGGGATTATTTTTATGAATATCAGGTAGGTGCCTATCCATCGGCCAAACAAAGCGTGCCGGGACGCCATATTGAGCCAGAGCATGAATTACTAAAACTGGCTGATTATCGGCTGCGTTACAATTCTTACCGTATGGATCCGGACCTTCAAGCGCTGCACCGTAATTACCCGATGATCTGCATTTGGGATGACCATGAAATATCCAATGATACCTGGCATGGCGGCGCACAAAACCATGACCCGGCAACCGAGGGAGACTGGGCGGCGCGTAAAGCGGCCGCACGGCAAGCCTATTTTGAATGGTTGCCCATGCGTGAACGGGCCTTTGCCCGTTATGATTTTGGCGAGCTGGCCAGTATCATAACGCTGGATACGCGGTTGCATGGCCGCACCCGGCAGTTCACCTATCAGGAAGCCCTTGCCGGGGTGGATACAAGCGATGAAAAGGCCGTTCTGGGTGCACTAAAGCGTTTTCGTGACAACCAATGGGCTGACCCGGCACGCACTATGTTAGGTGCAGACCAGGAAAACTGGCTCAGCGAGACACTGGCATCGTCAAAACAATCAGGCCGACGCTGGCAAATATTGGCGCAGCAGGTCATTGTTGGCCGCAGCTATGGACCAAGGAGCTTTTTGAGTGCCTTGCCCGCGCAAACCCCGGGCTGGCTGAAAGCACGTATTCAGGGCAGCATTCTGGCTTCTGCGGTTGGTTTGCCCGCCAGCACTGATGCCTGGTCTGGCTATCCGGCGGCGCGGACCCGGCTGCTGAACAGTGTGCGTGAACATGCTGATAATGCAGTGGTGCTGGCGGGCGACAGTCATAACGCCTGGGCCTATGACCTTTATGCCGGTGATGAACAAAAAGCTGGCATCAACCCCGCCGCCGTGGAATTTGCCGGACACAGTGTTTCCTCGCCGGGCATGGAGTCCTATCTGCCTATCCCCGAACCTGAAATGACGGCATCCCTGATTGAGGCCAGCCCGGAACTGCGCTGGGCCAACACCAACAAACGCGGCTATATGGCCGTCAGCCTCAGCCCCGAAGCTGCCCAGTGTGAATGGCGCTTTACCGGAAAGCAAAGTGTCCGTGCGCCCGCTCTTACCGGCACCCATGCCATGCAGGTGCGTGCCAAAAAAGGCACTGGCACCAACAAGCTGGAAGCGATGTAGTGAGTGTAAAGACTAAAACCCAACTTGGCCCCACGTTAGAAACCGAACGCCTGATCTTGCGTCCACCCGGCGAAGAAGGGTTTGAAGGCTATGCCGCGCTTTATGCCGATGAGGAAGCGGCAAGGCACATTGGCGGGCTAAAGGACCGGGCGCAGGCCTGGCGTGCCATGGCCGGTGTTATGGGTATGTGGCTCTTGCGCGATTATGGCTTCTTTTTTGTGTATGAAAAAGAGACCGACGACTGGGTTGGCAGTATTGGCCCGCATAACCCGCTTGGCTGGCCGGGCCAGGAAGTGGGCTGGGCGATTACCCGCGCCCATTGGCGCAAAGGCTATGGCAAGGAAGCGGCCAGTGCGGCCATGGATTATGCCTTTGATGAGCTGGGCTGGGAGCGGATAATTCATGTAATTGACCCACAAAACAAACCATCAGAAGCGCTGGCGAGCGCACTTGGCAGCACCATTGTTAGCACTGTGGATGAACTGGCTGGCTTTGGTCCGATGAAACTCAATATTTGGGGACAAAGTGCGGATGAATGGCGGGCGCGGAAGCGCTAGGCCATCAGCAACCCCACCCCTCGGAAGATATAGAACAGCCCAATGAGGGTGATCAGCACGCGCACTATGTGCACAAAGCCCTTGTCGGTCATACGGCCCAATACCTGCTTTCCTGCCCACGTACCACCAAAAGATAACGGCAAAGCCAGAACAAAAATCCACAAGGGTGGCAGGGCAGCACCGCCCATTACTTGTAGAATGGCCCAGCTCCAATAACCCACCTTTACCCCGTGGCCAATGATCTGCCCTATGGCCTTTGTGGCGACAATTTCATGACGTGTGAGCGTGGTACGTACAAAGAAAATATCCATCAGAGTTGAGGAAATGCCCGCTGCCACACTGAACCCGGCAGAGAGAAAGCCGCACAGGACCGCATGAAACGGACGGCGGGCATCCAGATGCACCCATGCGCGGGGCACCCAGACCAAAAGCGGTAAAAACCCAAGTGTAAGATAAACACTGGCCTTGTTGGGGTGAACCGGAATGAAAAACAGAAGTCCAACAGCCACCATAGTGCCTACCAGAAAGAGCCCGGCAATTTCCCAGCGTATGTGCCGGCGCAGCAAATAAGCGCGCCAGCCATTGGCGGTGATTTGCAAGATACCGTGGGTGACCATGGCTTGGCCCAAAGGGAGAAAGGCGGTCAACACACCCATCAAAATCAGACCACCAGCCATGCCGAACATGCCCGACAGAAAAGCGGTGAAAAAAGCGGTGACGATGATGGAGACGACGACTAGAATAGGCATGAATGCCTTTTATCACTTACTGATAAAAAGATAAGCAGGAACAGCCTATGAAATTTTTTGCAATTCTTACCCGTGTGCATAAATGGGTTGGCCTTTTTGTCGGGCTGCAAATCATTCTTTGGACCATTGGTGGTCTGGTGATGAGTATTTTGCCTATCGAGAAAGTGCGTTCCGAACACCTTATTGCTACCCCGGTGCTTGATGCGATTACGGCGACAGATATTCTTTCGCCCGTAGAAGCATCACAAAGAGCCGGGCTAGGAGCGCCCATAAGCGCGCGTTTGCATACCTGGCTAGGCCGTCCGGTTTACACCATTCAAGTGCTGGAAGGTGAGGGTGGGGTGGTTGACGCCCGTACCGGCGAGATATTTACGCCGGTGGATGAAGATACCGCTCGTAAAATTGCCCTTGCTGACTATGGCGGCACAGGTTTGATAAACACAATTTCATGGGTGGAAAAAGGCCCGGTTGAAGTGCGCTTTGAAGGGCCGTTCTGGCGCGTTGTGTTTGACCAGCCGAAAAACTATACGCTGTGGATTGATCCTAATACAGCGCAGGTGCGGGCCCACCGTTCCGGGATGTGGCGGTTTTATGATTTTTTCTGGATGTTGCATATTATGGATTATGGCAGCCGGGATAATTTTAATTCTCCCTGGCTGATAGCTTTTGCCGGTTCTGCATTTCTGTTTGCGCTTTCCGGGGCCGGGCTTTTATGGCACCGTTTTTTGCTCCGGCCGCGACGCAAAATATCAGAGTAATGTTTTTTTTACTTCGTACATTTATTTACTTTCTAGCAAGAGGCCGTGGCTTTCATACACCTTGTTTGCAAATGTGAAATGGAATTTTCAATGCAGGCCAAGCAATCAGACCACCTACAATCAGGTAAACGGCGTCAACTTCCCAAAGACCGCAAGGCACAGGCGCTTATAAGCGATATTACCTCACGGGTTATCGCTATGGATTTTGGAAATTTTACCAAAAATTTTGCAAAAGCCGCCGGGGAAGCCATGAATGCAGACATGGTGCTGGTCAGCAGGATTAAATCCAAAGAATTGCCCGTTGAAACCTATGCGCTTTATGACCGCAGCGGTCAGATGGATGATTATACCTATTCTTTGAAAGGGACGCCCTGCGAGATCGTTTTCGATACGGGACAACCTCTTGCTGTTACCAAAAAGGTAAGCGTGTGTTTTCCTATGGATAAGGATATTGGAGATTTTGGTCTTCATGCCTATGCCGCTGCCCCGTTATTTGACAGCGACGGTAATGCTATAGGCATTATCGCTGCATTTTGGAGTTCTGAACAAGAAAATCTGGACACAGAAAAAGCCACGCTAGAATACACGGCACCGTTATTGGCGGGGAGTATGCTGCAATTAGAGGCAAAAGCACGCCATGAACTTTCTGTTTCGGGGGCTTCATCAGGGGTCTGGTACACAGATTTTGAAGAAGGCGTAGAATATTATTCCTCTGCAGCAAGACGCATACTCGGCTATCCGGATATGCCGGAAAAGTGCCAGCGCAATGTAGCCTTCAAGGGTTTGGCATTAGGAGATAGACGAATAATCACGGCTGCCTTTAATGCTTACCGCCGCGGAGAAGCGCCATTTGCTGTTAATTTTCGCATGACTCCACAACATGGAGCCGTGCGCTGGTTACGAATAACGGGCAAAGCCAAACGCAATACTAATGGGAAAATTATTGCGATTGCCGGTGACATCACCGATATTTCTGAACTGGTTGAGGCCAAACGCAACGCTGAAGCGGCGTCTCGCGCCAAGTCGAATATCATTGCGACTATGACTAATAAAATTCACACACCGATGAATGACGTTATAGGCCTGGTCGGCCAACTGTCTGAAGCTGATATTCCAGAACACTATAAACGTCAGGCTGATATAATAAAGAAAACCAGCGAAAATATGGTATCCACCCTAAACGATATTTTGGATTTGAGTGCTACGTAGACAGACGACGTGTTCCTGAAGCACATTTTTCGGTAATGTTATAAAATTTATGGAATTTGGCTCAATAACGCCTGATTTACTGGCCCATATTCTGAAAACGAATAATCGCAGGCCCTAAAATTACAACGAAAAGAACGGGTAGAAAAAAGACAATCATAGGCACTGTCAGCTTTGCTGGCAGAGCTGCAGCTTTTTTTTCCGCCTGCGCCATACGCATATCTCTATTTTCCTTGGCCATAACCCTGAGTGATGCCCCTAACGGGGTGCCATAACGCTCAGCCTGGATAAGCGATGTCGCAACGGCCTTCACGCCGGGATGATTAGTACGCATGGCAAGGTTTTCATAGGCCTGGCGCCGTTCCCCCAAATAACTCAACTCTGCAGTGGTCAGAGACATTTCCTCGGCTAGCTCTATAGAGCTGGTTCCGACCTCAGCAGCAACTTTTTGAAAGGCTGCCTCAATAGACATGCCCGCTTCAACACAAATCAGTAGTAAATCCAGGGCATCGGGAAAAGCGCGCATGATGGATTCGCGGCGCTTTTGGGCAATATTGGACAGATACATGCTGGGCGCATAATACCCGGCCAACGCCAGACCCAAGGCCATAGCCAGACGAGTTAATGGCGGCTTGCCCATATCATTGAAGGCAAACAGATATGCCAACCCACCCAGAAAAAGTAATATGGGCATAACCATGCGCAAGAAATAAAAGGTCATCACCGGCCCCTGGCCACGAAGACCGGCTTGCATCAATTTTGTTTGCAGGCTGGCGTCTTCCAGGAATTTCTGCAAATTCAGGGCGCCAACAACGTCAGTCATAAAACCTTTTGATTCGCCACGTATGTTGGCCTGATTTTTCTCTAATGCTGCCCGGCTTTGCTTGCGCAATTGTTCGCGTCTGTTTGATACAGATTTCAGTCGCCCGGCAAATTTATTGCTTGAGAACAAGGGACCAATCAGCGTCACCACAGTAGCAAAGACAGCAATGGCCGCTAAGAGAGAAACCAATAGTTCTGGATCAGAAATGATGTTTATCAGCTTGTCCATAATTTCTGTTTCCTCAAAAATCGAAAGCGATCATTCTGCTCATGACAAAAATTCCGAGCCCCATCCAAATGCCAGCTCCAGCCAACATCAGACGGCCAAAGTCTTCGGTAAACATCAAGCTCATATATTCTGGTGTTGTCAGATAAACGATCAACATAACCAGTGGCGGCAGTGATCCGATAATCCCCGATGATGCCTTGGCTTCGGATGACAAGGCACCAATTTTTTCACGCATCATTTTCCGTGCCCGCAGGACAGTGGAAAGATTACCCAAGGCTTCGGCAAGGTTGCCGCCGGTTTTTTGCTGGATGGTCAGGACAATAGCGAAAAAGTTTAGCTCGGAGAGCGGTGTGCGCTCAAACATTTTTTCCAAACCTCTTCCCAAATCAACACCAACAGCCATACCTTCATTAAGCTGTTGAAATTCTGGACCAACTGGGGCTGGCGCTTCTTTGGCAATGATTCTCAAACATTCATTCAGGGGAAGTCCGGATTTAACGCCGCGCACAATAACATCAATGGCATTGGCAAATTCAAGACTAAATTTTTTCAATCTCCGCTTGCGCGCGAAGCCCAGAAACCAGCGTGGCAAACCAAAACCGGCACCAAACCCAAAAGCCATAGCAACAAAAGGCGTTTGCCCGGTAAGCAAAAGGCCAACAATGACCAGTAACCCAATGACAAGAGAGGTGGCAATGAACGCAGCAGGCGAAAATGCAAATCCGGCCTGTCGAATGCGAGCCTTTAAGGTAAAAGTACGCTTGCGCTGTTCTTTTTGGTGTTGGTCAAGACCTTTAAGCGTTTCCTCTAACTGTTTTCGCCGAGTATTCGCTTGATCCAGTACTGATAGTTTACGTTTGCCACGCTTTATCGGGTCTCTGGTATTTAATGAACGCAAGCGGGTAATATTCGTTTGATTACCCTTGCCGCCAGCAAACACCCAGCCCAGCCCTGCAACGCTAATGAAGGCAAGTGCGGCGATCAGGAAAATAGCACTGTCGCCCATTTTACACTTCCGCCTCATCAAGGGCTTCAGCCAGTTCTTTTTCTAGCCCATAATACCGCGCCCGGTCCCAAAATGCCGGTCGTGCGATGCCGGTTGAGCGATGTGATCCGGTAACATTACCATCTTCATCTTCGCCCTCGATTTCATAAACAATAATATCCTGGGTAATAATAACGTCGCCTTCCATGCCCAGAACCTCGGATACATGTGTAATGCGCCGGGAACCATCACGAAGACGCGCAGCCTGAATAACCACATCAATAGAGCCGCTAATCATTTCACGAATTGTCCGCGAGGGAAGGCTGAACCCTCCCATAGTAATCATAGATTCCAGTCGTGACAGTGATTCGCGCGGACTGTTGGCATGCAGTGTACCCATAGAACCATCATGGCCGGTGTTCATGGCCTGCAAGAGATCAAATGCCTCTGGGCCACGAACCTCACCAACAATAATGCGTTCCGGGCGCATACGCAGACAGTTTTTGACCAGGTCTGTCATGGAGATTTTACCTGTTCCTTCAAGGTTTGGCGGACGGGTCTCCAGCCTGACCACATGGGGTTGTTGTAATTGTAACTCGGCAGCATCTTCGCAGGTAACAACCCGCTCAGCCGGGTCAATGTAACCTGTCATACAGTTCAAAAGTGTGGTTTTTCCGGAACCCGTACCCCCCGAAATGAGCACATTACACCGACACGCCCCTATCACACCAAGAACGCGGGCAGCGGCTGGTGATATAGAGTCAAAACTGACCAAATTCTGCATGGTCAGCTTGTCTTTTTTGAATTTGCGAATGGTCAGTGTCGGGCCATCTAAAGCCAAAGGCGGGGCGATAACATTTACCCGAGAGCCATCTGCGAGACGTGCATCACAAATCGGGCTTGCTTCATCTACCCGTCGGCCCACCTGACTAACAATGCGCTGGCAGATATTCATTAACTGGCTGTTATCGCGGAAACGAACATTGGTCTTTTCGACCTTGCCTGCGACTTCGATAAAGACACTATCGGCACCGTTGACCATAATATCAGCAATGTCATCGCGGGCCAATAAAGGCTCTAGTGGGCCATAGCCCAGAACATCATGGCAAATGTCCTGAAGCAGGTTTTCCTGCTCGGCAATAGACATGACAACATTCTTGATAGAGATAATTTCGGTGACTATATCCCGAATTTCCTCGGCAGCGCTTGTTGTGTCCAGTTGTGCAAGTTGTCCCAGATCAATGGTGTCGATCAATGCATTAAAGATCATCGTTTTGGTAGAATAATATTCTTCTGAACGGACCGGGGAAGTGGGTGTTGGAATATCTTTCTTTATCTCTTGGAGCTTTGCCGGTGCCTCTTTTTTATCCATTTTCGCTAGACGAGCAGGGGGAACGTCACTGGTCTCGGTAGACTTTGGCGCAGGGGCATTTCTTTGCCCGGCAACAGAGTTTGCGCTATCGCGTTTGCCAAACATCTATCTTTAACCCCTGCCCAGAATTTTCTCGAATAGGCCCTTTTTGCGCTGTTCGCAATCATGCCCGGTTAAAAGGCGTGCTAAATGTGCAAGGCCTTCTGCGGCATTAGAATCGGCTTTAATTTCCTGGACCATTTGCCCATTATTGGCCGCCTGGCCAAAAATTTGCGGTTCAAAAGGCAGTACCAGAACAGGCTCAGCCCCAAGGGCATCAGCAAAATCCTTGATCGGAATTTCAGGCCGTTTGGGGACACCAACCTGGTTAACCACAATTTTGGGGGCCGCATCATTGATGCGCGTAGATTTAGCCAGATCATAAAGATTTTTTGCGTTGCGCAAGCATGCCAGATCAGGTGACGCAACAATAACAATTTCGTCGGCGGCAAAAAGCGTCGTTTTAACCCAGTTTGACCAAACATGGGGCAAATCAAGGATAATATGAGGAACACTGGCCCGTACGTGCGATATAACAGTCTCATATGCAGAAGGGTCAAGGTCCCACTCACGGTCCAGAGTTGCCGGCGCGGTAAACAATGAGAGGTGTTCAGTGCACTTGGTCAACAGGCGTTCCAAAAGCACATCATCAACACGATCCGGATCATCCAGAGCATCACCAATATTACTATTGCTATCCTGATTGAAATCCAGCCCTACTGTTCCAAAGGACAGGTCAAGATCCATAATCGTTGTACCAGTCTTGGCCCCTTCAGAGATTTGCCAGGCGGTATTATGGGCGAGTGTTGAGGCACCCACACCACCTTTTGCACCAATAAATGCTGTTACTTTTCCAGCAAAGGGTTGGGCGGGATCTACGAACTGATCTGATATAGAGCGGATCAATTGTAGTGAATTAAGTGGAGGTACAAGATAATCGCTAATGCCTCGGCGGATCAGCTCCCGGTAAAGATCTATATCGTTTGCGGCCCCAATAATGACCACCTTGGTGCCAGGGTCGCATACATTGGCCAATTCTTCGAGCTGTTCAAAAAGGGCTTGTCCACGCATTCCTGATTCAACAAGAATAAGGTTAGGTGTGTTTTGATCGTGATAATATTCAATCGCTTCAGGCAGGCCACCAAGACTGGCCTTAATATGTGCCCGTGAAAGCCGCCGGTCTTCGGCTGAAGTTTGGATCAGTGAAACCGTATCGGGCCGTTCGCAAAATGCCCGGATGGAGATGCTTGGTACGGGTTGGTCAACGCCAGAAAGTGAGCTTGGGTACGTTTGTTCTTCAAGTTCCAAAGGGTCTTCGGTTTTAATGACATCAACATCGACATCAGCATAGCCAAATGCCGGGAGCTCGTCGGCAATCATTGCCGGAGGTGCGGTAATGCTCTGCGGTGCAACACCAGGTTGAACCGCAGGCATAACGTTTTCGTCGTCACCTATCTGCAGCTCCTCGGGCAATTCAAAAGCTGCCGACGGATCAAAGTCATCATCAAAATCGTATGCGTCAGACATAATTATACCGAGTTTCTTTCTTTGTATCAGTGGGCATTAGTTTACAGCGTCGGAGACGGTGCCTTTTTCATCAGAAGTGCGATCAGCGCTGGTTACCTCGCCGGCAATATATTTATCCATAATGGTTTGGCGACGGGCGGTGGACGCTGGATCAGTGGTTGTGGGACGTACCAGATCATAGGGGTTGGCAATCATGGCAGCAGTGCTGATAGCCAGTGCGCAACCAAAATTATCAGATTCGTTATTACCAGGGTTCGTGACAAGATTACGCCAGTGTCCATCACACCCTTCAGCGTGGGCCACATAGCGGGTGAAGGAAAGCAGCAATGGTGAACTGTTTGTGCCGTCAGCCTGATAATTACCCTGCGCAATAACGGCCCAGTCTATACCGGATTCTTGTAGAACTTTTTGTGTCTGTTTAGCGGCACGACGCCCGGCATTACTGGTATCAGAACCTTGCGGAATTGAAATGGCCAGTGGCCCATAGCCGTGATTAAGATAGGCCGCAGCGTAGCCCTGTAATGTCCGCTTTTGGGCTTCGGTTAGGCCAGCCATATTAGGAGCAAGGGCCAGCGCCAACTGCTCTGGCTTCTGTTTAACGCTTATTTTATGTTGATCTCCAGGTAAGCCCCAGATATTTTTTGGTTCGGTAGAACAGGCGCTTAACCCCAAAAGAGCCGCACCGCACACAAGTGGTTTCAGGAGCATCCTGACCGAGCTATGCTGCATAAAATTTTCTTCTTTATTCCAGAACATAACCAACGGGTCCTCTCCAGTTTTTACCATCCGGTTTTGTGCCCGGAGCGCGGTAAACCTTGTTCAAACGGCCAAATAAAATTGTTCCAAGGTCTGAAGCACTGGATAATCCATCTGCCGGGGTTGCCAGAGCGTCCGGGTGTGTCGGATCAACCAGATAAGGCGTTACCATGATAACCAGCTCAGTCTCGTCATTTTGATAATCACGAGAGCGAAAAAGGGCACCCAATATGGGCAAATCCTTGGCGCCAGGGACACCTTCGAGTGCTTGTTTGGTTTTTTCCTGAATAAGGCCAGCCACAACCATTGAGCCACCAGAGGGCAGTTCCACAGTCGTTTCAGCGCGTCGCACATTTAGCGCGGGCAGGGTCAAGCCTTCTACCGTACCGATGACGTTACCATTTCCATCTGTTACCGCCTGATTGCCCAACTGAATGGCACCCTGGGTGGTTAATTCTGATACTTCAGTGGAAATTTTCAAGGAGATACGCCCCTTGCTAATCACCAGAGGGGTAAAGCCAAGTCCAACGCCGAACTTTTTGTATTCTATGGATATATTACCATCACGATCACGCCCGACAGGAACGGGGAACTCGCCGCCTGCCAGAAAATTAGCCGATTCGCCGGTAATTGCAGTCAGATTTGGTTCGGCCAGTGTGCGAACAAGACCGACCCGCTCCAATGCACTGATCCCTGCCCCTATAGAGGATTGTGGTACGCCATTGCGGAAATTCTGATAGCCGATGGAACCGGTAGTGCCGCCCAGCGAGCGCCCCGCCAGCGAAAAAGCATTATTGGTAGCAAACCCTGCTGTGGTGCCAAAGCTGCCAGGAATTATGGTTTCAAATATTGGATTGCCAAGCTGATCCAGTACGGCCACGCCATTTTCCAGCAACGGTTTGGCAACGGGGGCTATAAAGTTACTAAAAGACAACGAACCTGAAAGATTGACCCCTAATTGTTTCACCAGACTACGCTGCATTTCTACAACACGAACTTTCAGCAACACCTGCCCTTTGCCCTGAATAGAGAGCAGTGAGAGCACTTTTTCAGGGCTATCAACACTTTGCCGGGCAATTTTTAGCACGGAATCAGCGGTTCCTGCATCAGGTACTGTGCCCGACAGAATAAGGTTGTCGCCCATAGGTTCAATTTTGACCCGCGAGCGAGGCAGAAGTTTGGCTATTGTTTCTTCCAGGCCACGCACATCCTGCGCCACAGTAATTTCAAGATTAAGTATCTGGTTGCCTGCATTATCAAAGAAAAATGCATTGGCTTGTCCTTGAGACATGCCCAAAATATAGACCCGGCGAGGCGTACGGATTACGGCATCAACAATTTCAGGGTTTGAGACCAGGACATCACGAGCATCAACAGGCAGCTCAATAACGGCAGCCTTGTTTAACGGCAGGGCCAGGGATTGTGATACGGGGCCATTGCCCCCTCTATCGATCTTGATGTGCCGAAGGGCAGCTTCTCCCGCGGTTGCTACAGAAACATGCAGAATACCGATGCTGAGAAGACATGAGGCAAACAGGCGAAGGTGAGGCAACATTTTCATGTTTATCAGTCCTTTAATGCCAGTTTTGTTGGTTGACCATATCGATAGACAACCACCGCTTTTTCTTTTGTGGTATGTGTTGCGTGGCTTTTCGCTCCGGCATAGGCGGCTGGAATTGCATCAGCAACACTACGCAAGGCCAGGGATAAATCACCACTGGCGTCCGCTAGAGCCAGAAGTTCAGAATCTGGCCGATTTAACTCTAATGTAGCAGTTGAGCCAATAACCACGTCTTCATCTTCACCCTGCTTGAAACTTTGATCGATGGCCAACACCCGGACATTTTCCAGGATTGTTCTGGTTGTGAAGTCATTGCCGGTTTCACTATTGCCATTGCCTTGCCCTTCTTCGGTATGAAGAACATCAACCCGGTCATTGGGGAGGATAAACCCACCTGCACCGGTCTCAACAGAAATTTCTACCGAAACCGCGCGCATCCCTGGTGACAGCACAGCAGCCATAAACCCGGCTTCACCAGGGTTAACAAGCTTGCGCCCGGAAATTGGCTCACCGGCAACAATGTTTATCCGTGCGATAGCGCCGGCGTAATTTTCCAGTGCACTGGCATCTGTTTTTTGTGTGATGAAGGCTCTGTTCAGTGCTTCGGTTGGCCATTCTTGCCAGGAAAGGTCTTCAGGGGTGACCCGTTGTCCAATAGCAATATCGCCACGCGCTACCAGCACATGTTCATTGTGAACAACTGGTTTGATAACTTCTGTAATGCTTGGTGGTGCAGGCTGTTTTATCAGACTGCGTCCCATAAGTGCTGCGCCTATGGCTGCAATACCCGCTATGACAAGAACGATAACCCTGCCGAAATTCATTTCATCACTCCTGAGTGCAAATCACACGTTTTACAGAAATGATCAGAAAGTCCTCAAAGCATGGTTAACAAAACCTCATCCGACGGCCATGGCGGTAAGAAAAAGTGAAGTTTTCGGGAAAACAAGCAGAGCGCCAGCGCAAATGGCTATGCCATAGGGTACATCACCGCCTTTTTTTAAAAGTCTTGCCGACCATTGCCAACTGACAAGATAGGAAAATAGTAGATATTTACGCGCCAGCAGAAGAAAAACTGTCAACACACCACCTGCCAGTGCTGCATAAGCTGCAAATGTCAGTAAATCCGGCCAGCCCATCCAAAGGGCGGCGGCGGTAAACAATTTGGCATCTCCCCCACCAATCCAGCCAAAGGCAAACATGGTCACGGTCAGGGCCAAAGCACCCAATCCGACAAGAAAATGCATACCAATAACCTGCCAGCCCAGTCCGCCAAGGGGTGCGGTAACAATAAAAAGTATGATTAAAGCTCCGGATACCCAGTTTGGAATGGTCATGGTCGCGGCATCAAAAAATGCGGCAATGAGCATCAATAAGGCAAAACCCATAAACAAGAGAGATAACATGGGGTGCTCCTTTGATCTATAAAAAGGCTGTATGCGTAGCTTTGCGTTAACGCAGAGTTTCCGGGTTTTGGTTTTGGCATGAAAAAAGCCGCCCTGTTGCCAGGGCGGCTTATCTCAAATGTTAAGCCGGTTGGCTTAACCCATAGCGGTGGCGACTTCAGTAAACTTGGCTGAGGCATTTGTACCCAGCGAAGTTACGGCACCAATGATAACCACGGCAATCAGAGCGGCAATAAGGCCGTACTCAATAGCTGTGGCACCAGATTCATCTTTAAAAAAACGTGCTGCAAACTTGTTCATAATCATTCTCCCGTTGTGTTGCTAGCGACAAAGCTCGCTAGAGCTCTTCCGGCTCTTTTTTGCGAACCTTGAGATGACCATAACGCTGACGAATTAAAGGCGGGTTAGCCAGGTTGGTTATTTTTTGATGAATTATACTGGTTGCATTTTACTTTTTTTGCCGGGCTAACCCTGTATTCAAACTCTTTTGTAATGCCACACTCTGGAATAGCCGAACCAGTCGGGTAATGACGGCAATGGGGCAAGCCAAAGAGCGACGAGGGCCGGATAAGGTCATCCATCCTTCGACAAGCTCAGGATGAGTAATGTTGTTACCAACCTCACCCTGAGCTTGTTTGTTATTACCGACCTCACCCTGAGCTTGTTTGTCATTACTGACCTCATCCTGAGCTTGTCGAAGGATAGGAGAATGCCATCAAAGGAGGGATACCCCCATCGTCGCCAGAGCATTCCCTTTAGGAAGTGTTCACCACTTGGCGGCATGGTGGAAACATAAAGATGTCATCCACAAAGGTGCTTCCATGCTTCGCCCAATATTTTTTGCTTTTTTGCTTGTCCTTCTGTCTGGCATGCCAGCGTTGGTGCAAGCAGAAAATAGCCCTGAAGGTTTTACTGTAGAAGTAGATAAAGCGCGTATCATGCGTCTGCCGCGTGCCGCTTCGGCAATCATTATAGGTAATCCGGCAATTGCTGATGCAGCCGTACATGATGGCCGGTTGCTGCTCATTACCGGCAAAACCTATGGCGGAACAAACCTTATTGCTCTTGATGGGCGTGGCAATGTCATAGCCGAGCATAATGTAAACGTGGTTGCACCGAAGACGGCGGCCATCACTTATCATCGTGGTGGTTCTCAACGCACGTATAGCTGTGCGCAAAACTGTGAACTGGCGCCCATCGTTGGTGACGATCCCGACGTTTTTGATGCCTTGATGGGGCAGCAACAAGACAAGTCAGATCAGGGCAGTTCCGTATCAGACTCTGACTAGGACGTCTTGTGTTTAGCAGGAAGCGTTCTGCCCCTCATTCTGAGCTTGTCGAAGGATGGTGGAACACCCTCATATTTTGACAGGCTTAACATGAGGGCTGGATGGCGCAAGATAAACCCGGCAATGACAATCTGCGTCATACCACGATTCAAATTCTAATTGCGCACAACCCCTGGAGCGCAAACTCTATCCCGTTTTGCCGTTAAACGGCTTTACGCCTAGCATTGGCAAGAGCGTCCAGTGCGGCTTTGGCGCCTTCCGGCCCCCGGCGGCGGCGGCGCGATTGTGGCTGATATGCCTGACTGGCATGAGAGTCGCAATAAGGTGAAGCCGCAGAAGACTTGCGCCCGCAAAACCGAAACTCTGGTGTTGCCGGATCGCCGATAGGCCATTTGCAAATATGATTGGTCAGCGTCAACACGGTTGCAAATTCGCCATTAGGCAAGGGTGCCGGCTCAAGAGGCGGCGGCGCAATGGGGGCCTCACGACGTACGGCTGGTGTATTATTTATTCGTGGCGTACTGGTCGTTGCGCGTGGTTTTGGCGCAGGCTTGGCCCGTGGACGCGGTGGCCGGGATGGTGTTGCCCGTCCGGAAAGCTTCAGCCGATGGACTTTGCCAATAATGGCGTTGCGGGTAACACCTTCACCCATTTCCTTGGCAATCTGGCTAGCGCTCAAGCCCTCTGTCCAGAGCTTTTTCAAAGTTTCAACCCGATCTTCAGTCCACGCCATCCCAGCCTCCTTTGCCGTGCTTATACAATATGTAGTGCTTTAAGGGCCGTTTGACCCCTTCAATGTCTACATATCGTATATGATGGCCGCTCACATACAAGATACAGGTGTGAGCTATTCACAGTTTTCTATGTATTGTGAGTAACTTTTTCAAACGGACATATATCAGTCCATGTTCAAAAAACTCCACACAGGCTGATTGTCGCGCCTTGCGGTTCGGCTTACAAGGCAGATATGCAGACAACACAAAATACTTTCACAGTTCGGCGCATTGGCGCCATTAACGGCCTCGGTCTTTGGACACTTTATGTCAAAGAGGTGCGCCGCTTTGCCAAAGTAGGATTTCAAACGGTTCTGGCCCCGGTGATTTCCACGCTTTTATTCTTGCTGGTGTTCACGCTGGCTTTTGGCGATATACGCCCTGCCGTGGGTGGTGTGCCTTTTACCCAGTTCCTTGCACCGGGCCTTATTATGATGGGGATATTGAACAACGCTTTTGCTAATTCCTCTTCATCGCTGATTGTTTCCAAGGTGCAGGGCAATGCGGTTGATTTTCTGATGCCGCCACTTTCAGCGGCGGAGCTTTCCATCGCTTTTATTACCGGTGCAGCTACACGGGGTGTTTTTGTTGGTACGGTTAGCGCGCTGTGTATCTTGCCGTTTATGAGCTTGTCTCTTGCCCATCCGCTGGTTGCGTTCTGGTTTGCCCTCAATGCTGCATTAATGATGGGCATGGTGGGATTGTTGGCGGGTATTTATGCGCAACGCTTTGACCATTTATCAGCGGTGCAGAATTTTGTGCTGCTACCTCTGACGTTTTTGTCTGGTACGTTTTATTCAGTAAAAATTTTACCGGAGATTTTTCAAAAATTAAGCGCCATCAATCCTTTTTTCTATCTTATCGATGGTTTTCGCTATGGTTTTACCGGAATATCTGACGCCTCCATTATCAATGGTGTTGCTTTTACGGGCATTATCAATGTCGGGCTTGCCATAGCATGTTACCTGGTGTTGAGATCCGGTTGGCGTTTGAAGACCTGATATAAAAGTTGCTCATTTATTGGAGACTGCCATGACATCCCATCTCATCCCTACTTATGCTCCTCCTGATCTTGTGTTTGAACGTGGGTCAGGCGTTTGGCTTTATGATGCCAAAGGTGATGCCTGGCTGGATTTTATTGCCGGCATTGCGGTGGATGCCCTGGGCCATTGCCATCCGGCTCTGGTCAAGGCGCTACAGGAACAATCAGAAAAGATTTGGCATTTATCCAATATGTTTGATGTGCCTGCCCGCGAAGACCTGGCCCGGCGTTATTGTGAAAACAGCTTTGCTGATCTGGTGTTTTTTACCAATTCAGGCACCGAAGCCATTGAAGGTGCCTTGAAAGCCGCGCGCAAATATCATGCTGATAACGGGCATAATGAGCGCATTGAAATTGTTACCTTTCAGGGTGCTTTTCACGGGCGTTCCTATGGGGCCATCAATGCAGGCGGCAATCCAGCTTATATGAAGGGGTTTGGCCCACAGATGGCAGGGTTTACACAAATTGCCTTTGCTGATGAAGAGGCTGCAAAAGCGGCCATTACCAAAAATACCGCTGCGGTTCTAATCGAACCTGTGCAGGGAGAAGGCGGCCTTCGCGCGGCACCGGATAATTATCTGCGATTGTTGCGTGATTTGTGTGACGAGACCGGCACCCTTCTTATTTATGATGAAATTCAATGCGGGGCGGGGCGCACCGGCAAAATGTTTGCTCATGAATGGTCCGGTGCCAAACCTGACATTATGGCGCTGGCCAAAGGTGTTGGCGGCGGGTTCCCGTTGGGGGCATGGCTGACTACAAATGCGGTTGGTGAACACATGGTGGTTGGCACTCATGGTTCCACCTATGGCGGCAACCCATTGGCGATGGCGGTGGGGATAACGCTCTGGGACGAGATCACGAAGCCCGGCTTTTTGGATCATGTAACGCAAATGGGCCAGTTTTTGAAACAGCAAATGGCGGGCCTCGCCGACACGCATCCGGACATGATCGAAGATGTGCGGGGCAAAGGTTTGCTGACCGGTTTCAAACTAAAAGAGCCCTATGTTAACCGTGCTGTGATGGGCTTGGCACGCGATCGTGGCCTGCTAAGTGGTGCGGCTGGAGACAATGTATTGCGCATGGCACCACCTTTAATCATCACCGAGGATCATGCTCGTCAGGCCATTGACGTGCTGGATGGCTCTTTGCACGCTGCGCGTGACGCCGGATAACAATCATGCGCCATTTTCTTGATATTGCGGATATTTCTGCGTCTGACCTGAAAGCCATACTGGCCGATGCAAGGGCAATGAAGATGGCGCGTTCTGGTTTGCCCAAGGGGGCTTCTGATCCACAAGAGGCTTTGCCGGGCCGTGCGCTGGCAATGATTTTTGAAAAAAGTTCGACCCGCACGCGGGTATCGTTTGATATGGCCATTCGCCAGCTTGGTGGCTCATCCCTGGTGCTGAACGCGGCAGACATGCAATTGGGGCGCGGCGAGAGCATCCCCGATACGGCGCGGGTGCTATCTCGCTTTGTCGATGCGGTGATGATCCGTGCCAATGCTCATGATGATGTAACAGAATTTGCGCACCACGCTGATGTGCCGGTTATTAACGGCCTGACAGACCGCAGCCACCCCTGCCAAATTGTTGCTGACCTGATGACTTTGCAGGAGCATTTTGGTGCTTTGGAAGGGCTGACGCTGGCCTGGGTTGGTGATGGCAATAATGTCGCCACCAGCTTTATTCATGCGGCACCAAAACTGGGTTTTTCCTTAAACCTTGGCTGTCCGGATGGTTACACACCGCATGAAGATGATCTTGCCTATGCAACCAATTCTGGCGGCAAGGTAGAGCTTACCCGCGACCCAAAAGCGGCGGTTAAAGATGCCGATGTGGTGATCGCTGATACATTTATCTCTATGGGCGACAAAGACGCCGATGCCCGCTTAAAAGATCTGGCCCCGTATTCTGTTTCTGAAAATTTGATGGCCCAAGCCAAATCTGGCGCTGTATTTTTACACTGTCTGCCAGCGCACCGGGGTGAAGAGGTTGCCGCTGCCGTGATTGATGGGCCGCAATCACTGGTGTTTGATGAAGCCGAGAATCGATTGCACGCTCAAAAAGCCATTTTAAAATGGTGCCTTGTTCAATGAGTGTAGAGGCTGAAAGTCTTGGTACTGAAGATGATAGCGTTCTGCCATTTGCCCTGGAGACGCGCCCGGTGCGCGGGCGCATGGTCAGGCTGGGGCCGGTGCTGGATAATATTTTAAGTGCCCATGACTACCCTGATCCGGTGGCGCGACTTTTGGGTGAGGCAGTACTGATTGCCATTATGGCAGGGTCATCGCTGAAATTTGATGGTCACCTAACCGTACAAGCCAGTGGTGATGGGCCGGTATCTCTGGTGTTGGCCAATTATTCCACTACAGGCGGCGTACGCGGCTATGCGCGTTTTGATGCAAAACTTCTGGAAAAGCTAAGAGACATAAATACTGATCTTGGGCAGTTAATGGGCAAGGGCCGCTTTGCATTGACCATTGATCCAGGTTCTGCGGCGGAGCGTTATCAGGGGGTGACGGCGCTAACCGGGACCAGTTTAAGCACCAGTGCACTTAGCTACTTTACCAGCTCGGAACAGGTGCCAACACGCATAAGTGCCAACATTGCGCGCCTCACGAACCCTGATGGGGTACGCTCCTGGCGCGGTGGTGGTGCCATTATGCAACTTATTGCCGGGCAAGGCGATGGTGATGAGGATTGGGAACATGCCGGTGTGCTTTTTGAAACCATAAGTGCGGACGAACTGACCGACCCGCAGCTTTCCGCTGGCAAATTGCTCTATCGATTGTTTCATGAAGACGGGGTGCGTATTTTTGACCCCAAAGCGTTGTACAAACGCTGCCCCTGCACCCCTGATTATCTTCGCTCTATTCTGTCGCAATTTCCTGAAGAGGAACACGAAGGTATGACAGAAGGCGATGGCCGCATTCGGATGACCTGCGCTTTTTGCTCAAAGGATTTTTTCTTTCAGCCGGACGAACTGGCAAGCGATGAGGATGCAACCTCATAATCGGCAAAGACTGGCCGTGCCATCATCCGCCGAAAAGTGGCGGTGGAATGTGGCCATAGCGTCGGGATGGTGCCGTCCTCAGCCTTGTACCAGCTAGCGCAATCAGAGGCCCACACCATGGTTTCAAGATCACGGGCGATCGTTCTGTTATAACGCGTTTCAGCCTCTTCGCAGACATCCATCACGCGCCCCTCCGTATAGCCAATCATTTTTAGAATATAGTCAATTTGTGCCTCGATGATGAGAATCATAGAGGAATGTCCAAGCCCGGTATTGGGGCCAAGAAGGGTAAAAAAGTTGGGAAACCCCGGATAGGAAACGCCGCGATAGGCGCTAAGACGTTTGGAAAATTGTGTGTGTAAATTGCGCCCTTGTCGGCCCGTAATATTAAGCCCGGCCAGAAAGTTGGTAGCTTCAAACCCGGTGGCCATAATGATGACGTCGGCAGGGATTTCCTGTCCGGTTGTGCTGATCACGGTATCGGGTTTGATACGCGCTATACCTTCGGTAACAAGGCTAACATTGCCCCGCAGCAAGGTTTGATAATAATCATCTGAAAGTAAAATGCGTTTGCAGCCAAGCGGATAGTCCGGCGTCAGTTTTTTTCGTAAATCAGGATCATGAACAATGTCGCGCATGTACTGCAAAGTGCTATGCTTGAAAAATTTTGCCAGAAAACTGTTTTTCTTAAAAGCGCGAAAGGTAAACAGGTCGCGGCTGATGTCCATAAAGTAACGTCTGGCACGAAGAAGGGCTGGAAAACGCCGCCAGCGTTTTTTCTCTGATGTGCTATAATCTCGGTTATGGCGCGGTGCAATATAATTGGCGGAACGTTGAAAAATTGTTAGCTGCGCCACATCATCCACAATGGCCGGGGCAATTTGAACCGCACTGGCCGCACTACCGATCATCGCCACACTTTTGTCTTTCAACAACATATCCTTTGGCCAGCGGGCCGAATGAAATACCGGGCCTTTGAAGTTTTTAAGGCCTTCAATTTGCGGCACCTTGGGTATGCTAAGCGGCCCGGTGGCGCTAATGACAAAGCGGGCCTTGACCGTCTCACCTGTGGTGGTTTGCAAAACCCAAAGCTGTGATGCGTCATCAAACCTCACATCCGCAATGGTCGTGTTCAAACGCACATTACCGGTGATGCCAAAGCGGCGGGCGCAATCCTCGACATAGGTTTTAATTTCGCTTTGGGGAGAATAAACACGGCTCCAGCCGGGGTTGAGTGAATATGAATAACAATAAAGATGAGAAGGAACATCACAGCCAGCACCAGGGTAGGTGTTATCATGCCAGGTGCCGCTTAGTCCGCCCGATTTTTCAAAGATGATAAAGTCATCGATCCCGGCACGGATGAGGCCAATGCCCATACCAACACCGGAAAACCCGGCGCCAATTATGGCGGCGGTCAGCACATTGTTGTTATCGTCCTTACTCACCGGCGCGTCTCCTGCTTCACCCAGTCCATATAGGGGTAATGGCTTAATTTTGCATCGACAGGTAACACAGTGAAGGCAGGTACTTCATAAGGGTGAAGGGTTAGAAACCGTGCCTTTAGTTCTTTCACCCGCACCGCCGCCGTTTTGATGAACATGATGATCTCCCCCTCGGTGCACACTTCACCTTCCCAGCGATATACCGACCGGGCCGGGGGAAGGATGTTCACACAGGCCGCCAGATGTTCACCCACCAGAATTTGCGCCGCCTTAAGCGCACTTTTCTCATCCGGCCAGCTTGTATAAATCAGTACAGTCATGGATTTTCCTGTTCTCAAAGCGTAATCAAGCGCGATTGGAGATGTTTGACAATGCGCAAAGATGACACAGCACTGGTACTTTTTTCCGGTGGACAGGATAGTGCCCTTTGCCTTGTCTGGGCATTAAAACGCTTTGCCCGTGTTGAAACCATTGGTTTTGACTATGGCCAGCGCCATAATATTGAACTTGAGGTCCGCAAAGATTTTTTGCTCGAAATCAAGGCAACTCTGCCCGAGCTAACACAAAACCTTGGCGGGGATCATAGCGTTGATCTTTCAGGTTTTGGCAAGCTGGCCGAAAGCTCTCTTACCCGCGAACGTGAGATTGTTTTTAATAAAACCGGCCTGCCCGACACCTTTGTGCCGGGACGCAATTTGATGTTTTTCACCGCAGCGGCTGCCCTTGGCTATCGGCGCGGATTAATGAACCTTGTGGGCGGCATGTGCGAGACGGACTATTCGGGCTATCCAGACTGCCGCGAGAACACGCTGGCCGTCATGCAAGAGGCACTTAATCTGGGCATGGATGCGCACTTCACCATCCACACGCCGCTGATGCACATCGACAAGGCACAAAGCTGGCAAATGGCGGACGAGCTTGGCAGCATGGCTTTGGTGGAATTGATTATAGAACACACCCACACCTGTTATCTGGGCGTACGGGATAAGCGCCATAGCTGGGGGTATGGTTGTGGCACCTGCCCGGCGTGTGAATTGCGCGCCCAGGGGTTTGCAAAATGGCGGGCGATGTCATGACCTATTCCGTCAAGGAAATGTTTCTGACCTTGCAGGGCGAAGGGGCGCAAGCCGGACGGGTAGCGGTTTTTATACGCTTTACTGGCTGCAATCTCTGGTCCGGGCGTGAAATAGACCGGCACAAGGCGCAATGCACATTTTGCGATACCGAGTTTGTCGGTATGGATGGGCCGGGTGGCGGGCAGTTCACAACGCCTGCGGCACTGGCTGAGGCTGCAAAAAAACTTTGGCCAGGGGGTGGTCAACCTTATGTAGTTTGCACTGGTGGTGAGCCATTATTGCAACTCGATATATCTTTAATTGATGCTCTGCATGGTGCCGGGTTTCAGATCGCTGTGGAAACCAATGGCACAATTGTTGCGCCGGATGGCATAGACTGGCTGTGCGTCAGCCCGAAGGCGAATGCGCCTTTAAAGCAAACAAGCGGCGATGAATTAAAACTGGTTTTCCCGCAAGCCGAGAATAAACCGGAGGATTTTGAGCATCTGGAATTTGCCCGCTTTGTGCTACAACCCATGGACGGCCCTGACGTGATAGAATATACGCGCAGCGCCGTGAGGTATTGTCTTTCACACCCCCAATGGGGCCTTAGCTTGCAGACACACAAATGGATCGGGATTTCCTAAATACCTTTGAGAGTATGAAGCGCCGTCCGGCGAGCATTAGTCGTGCTGCATGGTTCGAGGCTGCACATCATTTGTCAGAGTGCAAAGACGGGCAGGGCTATACACACCTGCATGGCCATTCATTTCGGGTTGAGCTGACGGTTTCGGGCGTGCCTTCCGGGCCAAATGGCTGGGTCGAAGATCTGGCAGACATCAAAGCGGCGCTGGATGAGATACGCAGCAAACTGGACCATGCTTACCTTAACGAGATCGAGGGCCTGGAAAAGCCGTCGCTGGAGCGCCTTTGTGCCTGGATTGCAGCTTTTACCCTGCCACGCTTGCCCAGGCTTAGTGCTGTACAGGTCGCCCGACCATCATTGAATGAAACCTGCACGCTGGAACTTGGCTAATCGCTTCAGCTCATTTGTAACGCGCGTGCCTCGGCAAATGAAATCAGTTTTTTCTGATTTTCATCCCAGAGGCCAAGCTTTACACACTTCAGGCTTTGCCACAGCGTCATACGTTTCAGTGCCGCCAGTTCAGGGTAATCCCGCAGCACCTGTTGCAGTCGATAATATGGAATTTTACTGCATAAATGGTGCACATGATGCACGCCAATATTAGCGGTGAACCAGCGTAATATGCCCGGCAGGTCATAGTGTGAACTTCCATAAAGCGCAGCATCCTGCACCGTCCACTCACTGTCTCGGGCCCAAACCGTACCCTCAAACTGGTGCTGTACATAAAACAGCCAAACACCAATTGAAGCTGCGACAATAGCAATGGGTAAATGCACCAGAAGAAATGGGCCAAGTCCAATAAAATGAATTAAAACTACGGCCATCAGAAGCATAAAAGCATTCGTCCCCATGGCACTAATCCAATAGCGCCAACCGGCACGCATGAAGCCCAGAGGCAGGCGCTGGCGAAGCAGAAAATTGTATGCCGGGCCAAGGCCAAACAATATCAAGGGGTGGCGATAGAGGCGATAACCAATCCGCCCAGAACGAGAAAGCGCCTGATATTCTTGCACTGTTAAGGTATCAATGTCGCCCAGACCACGCCGGTCCAGATTTCCCGAACTGGCGTGATGGGCTGCATGTGCGCGCCGCCAGACATAATACGGGGTTAGCGTAAACACGCCAAGAAAACGGCCTACCCAGTCATTGGCTGTTTTTTTGCTTAAAAAGGCACCATGACCGCAATCGTGCTGAATAAGAAAAAGCCGAACCATAAATCCGCCAGCCGGGATGCTGATGGCCAGAGTAAGCCAATAGCTGATCGACAAAGCCCACCATGCAGCCGCCCATAGGGTTATGAATGGGATAAATGTCATGGCCAGTTCAAGTGTGCTGCGTATTGTGCTGGGTTGCCAATATCGCATTAACAAAGGTAGCCAGTCCCGTGCTGATTTAATGCTATCCCCGGACTGTACATGGTTTTGCGTGGAATTCATTCGCTCATAACCCCTCTGAACATTAATAGCGAACAGCTGATAAACTCAATATAGCAGTGACGAAATAGAGCAACCTGTTTACGCGCTTTGGGTTGCGCAATTTTTACTTACTCTTCCAATGTTCCCAGTAAATCGCCTAGCGGATCATCTGCTTGCGGCTTTGCTTCGGCGTGAATATGAGCGCTTGGGGCAGGGGAGATAGTGGCAATGGCAAGGCCGGGTGTGGCTGGGGCTATCGCAGGAACATCTTTTAAGACCTCAGTCATATAGGCATGCCAAATTTGTGCGGGCAGGGTGCCGCCAGTGATTTTCTGCATGGCACGGTTTTGATCATCGCCAACCCAAACCCCGGCAGTATGACCGCTGGCATAACCGGTAAACCAGGCATCACGAAAATCATTTGTAGTACCTGTTTTGCCGGCGCTGGGGCGATTATTAAGGCGGGCACGGCGACCGGTGCCATCGCTCATCACCCGTTGCAGCATCATATTCATCAACTGATAAGGGCGTTGATTCAACACCTGCTGGCGAGGTTGTATTTTGCGTGCCCATAAGACATCACCTTCGCGCGTGGAAATACGCGTCAGACCAAAGGGCCGTGCCAGTGCGCCGCCATTGGCAAAGGGTGCATAAGCCGAGGTCAGTTCCAGAAGGCTGGTACCGTTAGAGCCAAGAGGCATGGAGCGCGTCAGGCCGATATGGGATGTGAACCCCATCCGGTGTGCCGCTTCGGCGATACGGTCCCGCCCCACCTCATTGGCGACCTTAACCGCCACAGTGTTTATGGATTTTGCCAATGCGGTTATCAGCGCCATATCGCCAGCATACGTGCCGGAATAGTTTTGCGGTTGCCAGTCGCCGATACGCACCGGCGCATCCTCGCGTACGGTCCAGGGGGAAAGGCCCGCCTCTATTGCGGCCAGATAAACAAAGGGCTTAAAAGCTGAGCCGGGTTGTCGTCTTGCCTGGGTGGCGCGGTTAAACTGGCTGCGGGCATAGGATACACCGCCTGCCATGGCGCGCACCGCACCATCATCCGCCAGCGCTACCAGTGCGCCTTGCGTTGCACCTCTTGCATGGGCCTTGTCATCAAGAACACTTAAAACAGCACGTTCTGCGGCACGTTGATTGCCAAGATCCAGAGTGGTCTCAATCAAAAGGTCCGCATCAATCTCGCCGGTTAGCTCACGCACTTGCGGTGCCAGCCAGTCAACAAAATACGAGGCTGCGGGGCTTGCTTGTGCACGACGTACGTGTACCGGTTGTGAGAAGGCTTCCTCGCGTTCGCTAGTGCTGATTTTTTTGGCCTTGACCATCACATCCAGAACTACCGTAGCACGCCGCTCTGCGCGGGCCAGATCAGCGGTTGGGCTATAACGGTTTGGTGCTTTTAAGAGACCCGCAATCATTGCTGCTTCGCCCAGGTTAAGCTCTCGTGCCGGTTTGGAAAAATAACGCTGTGACGCGGCTTCTATGCCCCAGGCTCCGCGCCCAAAATACACCCGGTTGAGATAAAGCGAGAGTATTTCTTTCTTCGAGAAACGGCTTTCCAGCCAAAAGGCCAGCAACACTTCTTTGGCTTTGCGTTTATAGGTTCGATCATTGGTCAGAAACAGGTTTTTGGCCAATTGCTGGGTCAGGGTCGATCCGCCTTGCACCACGCTGCCTTTGCGAAAATTGGCCACCATGGCTCGTGCCAAGCCAATGGGGTCAACGCCAAAATGATAATAAAAACGCCGGTCCTCAATGGACAAAACGGCGTCAATTAAGTGCGGTGGCAATTCATCAATTTGCACAGGTGGTGCATAGGCAGCCCCGCGCACCGCAATCTGGTTTCCGTTTGTATCTACATAAGTAATGCTGGGTTGGCGCTCGACCTCCCACAAGCTGGCTGTGTCAGGAAGGTCAGAAGCTAGCAATAAAAGCCCGGCACCACCAATAAGACCAAGCCACAAACTGGCGACCATGCCCCAATAGGCTATACGCCCAAACCGGCGTCGCCAGAGGCCGTTGCCGGTTTTAGATTTGCGCGCACGTGGTCTGGACCTTGCCGGGGATTTGGCAGGTGAACGCCCAATGGTTGGCGGGCGTTTGCGTACTGAGGTATCTCGGCGCACCGGTTTTTTGGCTGCACCCGGTTTTTTTCTGCCACCTCCTGGCATTAATGGTCCCCTAGAATAAAAGCTATCGGGGCAGTTTCGCAGAACCGCAGTTAAGAGCAGGTGAATCAGGTAAAACCTGTAACTTCCCCACTTGCTGTTTGACGACAAGTTTTTTAGGCTTGCGCCATGTCAATTATAATAACCCTTGATGTGATGCTGGCTCGACGCAAAATGAAGGCACGAGATCTGGCAGAGATTGTCGGTATTACCGAACAAAATTTATCATTACTGCGTACTGGCAAGGTCAAGGGCGTGCGCTTTTCTACGCTGGAGAAAATTTGCGAAGCGCTGGCGTGCAAGCCTGGTGATATTCTGGATTATGAAGGCGATGGCGGGGATTGAACTTTTTCAGCCTCACCGCGTGCAAACATAACCAGTACGCTTCCTGTTCCGCCTTTGGGGGGTCTTGATGGCCCCAGTAACGCCAGGGCACCCTCAGGCCCGCATTCCGCCACCAGCTCAGCACCCTTAGGTAAATTGGCAAGGGTGCTTTCAAGGTCATGGTCCTCACCAAGCTCGATTGTATGAAACCGCCAGCCCTGCCAGTAATCACGGATCAGGCTGTTATAATTGCGGCCGCGGGTCATGGCTGTGCGTCCCCGTATTGTGAAGGCAATGTCATGTTCGTCACTCTCCGGTCCATTATGGACACTAAGCTGAAACACTTTGTGACGACCCAGTTCAGGGGCAAACTCAACACAGACCAGCGCATTATAAGCCTCATTGGAGGACGCGCTAAGCAGCCAGTTAATCTGTGTGTGATCCAGTTTTTCTTCCGCGCTCTCGGAAAGGACTTCGCCATGAAACACCTTGATGCCTTCCAGTCGCGCATTGCGCAGGTTTTGCCAGCTTTTATCGGCCAGCATCACCGGCGTGCCTACCTCCCCGAGTATTTTGGCCAGTGCAATGGTAAAAGGGTTGGCACCCACCAGCAAAAGGCCTTCCGGGCCGGTATGTGACAGTCGTAACAGTCGTGCCAGAGGGGCGATAGAAAATCCGTGCGCCAGTACAGTTGCAAATACCATGGCAAAAACAAAAGTCGTTAGTGCGGTCGCATCGGCGCGACCAGCAGCGGTTAGTTCAGTGGCAAAATAACCAGCCACGGCGACCGCTACGATACCACGCGGCGCAATCCAGCCGATGAGCATGGTTTCGCGCCAGTTCAGTTCTGAGCCGAAAGTTGTAATCCACACGACCAGAGGGCGCACCGCAAACAACATAACCGCGACAAAGCCAAGGACACGCCAGTCAAACGCGGCAAAATCCTGTACCGTCAGCCCGGCCGTCAGGGTGACAAACAGTGCCGAAACCAGCAAAATTGCTATACCTTCCTTGAAACGACGTAATTCTTCTATAGCGGCAAAGCGAATATTAGCCAGCGTTACACCCAAGGCTGTAACGGCCACCAGTCCGGTTTCATGGGCTATACTTTCCGCCAGTACATAAACCACCATGACAGTGACCAGCATCAAAGGCGCTTTGAGATATTCCGGCACCCATCCGCGACGAAACGACAATGCCAGTAAATAACCGGCTGCTATACCTGCCACCGCACCAACGGTGACAGCCAGTATTAACATGAGTATGGCAGCCAGCTGTCCACCCTCATGAGCACTGATTTTGTCGCCAAGGGTCATGAATTCAAAAATCAATACCGCAAACACGGCGCCCAGGGGGTCGTTAATGATGCCTTCCCATTTGAGCACCGAGGCCGGGCGTGAACCAAGGCCAGCTTGCCGCAAGAGGGGAATGATCACCGTTGGGCCTGTGACGACCAATATGCCGCCCAAAAGCGCAGAAATATCCCAAGGTAAACCCGCAGCATAATGTGCGGCACCTGTGCCAAGCAGCCACCCTAATGGCGCTCCTAACAACACCAGTCGGAGTACAGCACCGGAGGTGGCGCGAATTTCGGCAAAATGTAATCCCAGGCCACCCTCAAATAATATGACGGCGACGGCTAGCGCTATTGCCGGGCGTAAAATTTCACCAAAATCCTGAGCCGGGGCAATCAATGGCTCACCCAGTGTTAGTGCAGATAATGGTCCCAGTATTAGTCCGGCAACGCTCATCAGAACGATGGCGGGCCATTGAAGACGCCAGCCTAACCATTGCGCGCCAATGCCTGCGCCGATAATGAGGGCAAGTTTCGCGGTTATATCGAGTGCAAAATGTATTTCCATAGTGCCTTATAGCGCGAGCTTTCTGTGGACCAAAGTCTTATTCAGACAAGTTCAATTCCTCTCGCCTGCCATTCACCAACCGGCTATGATGATGATTCGGTAGGATAAGATAAGTATGAGTGCGCAAACAGCATCAATCATTGTTACTTTTGGCACAGTGTTTTTCGCCATTGCCGTAACCTTGTGGGCAGTGCGCCTAACCCGGGGTGTGCGTGAGGCCAATCTGGGTTGGCGTCGCCGGGCAGAGGTGCTGGAAGACAAGGTTAATCAGGCTGATTCAATTTTTGCCGCGCACCCCGGGCTGGTCCTGGTCTGGCCTGATGCTGCGGATGCAGAAGAAAATGAATGGACGGCCCCACGTATTTTTGGCAGTCAGGTGGCGCTTGGCAGCATGTTGAAATTTGCGCAAAGCGCCAAGCATGTTGATCCGGCACGGGCTATTCTGGAAGGGCTGGCGGATTATGAAGCCCGCGATTCTTCAGGTGCGGAAACAACACTGCGTGAGCGCTTAAAGGCGCTGCATACGCTTGGTGAGCCATTTTCAATGACTATCATTGGGCCAAACGGGCATTTTTTAGAAGCAGATGGTCGCGCTGCCGGGATACAAATTGTGTTGTGGCTAACTGATTCTACGATCAAGGGGTTGGAAGAATCCGGGGCGCGGGGCCGTCTGGAAGAATTACGTCACAGCATTGCTAAAGATCCGGTTGCCTTTATCGATATGCTTTCCAAAGCACCGGAACCTGTTTGGCGTTTGTCCTCCGGCTTGAAACTTGATTGGGCCAATGCAGCGTATTTGCGTGCCGTTGAAGCCCGCGATCTGGATGATGCCATTGATCGCCAGCTTGCGCTTGACCCGCAAATTAAAATTTTGGCGGGTGAAGTGATTGAAACCGGGCAGATGAAAAGCCTGGTGCAGGCGGTGGTGGTCGGTGGTCAACGCCATCATTATGACATTGCGTGCTTTCCCATTTCTGGCGGGGTCGCGTGTCAGGCCAATGATGTTTCTGCAGCCGAAGCATTACGTGATACATTGCACCTGCAAGCGCGTGCTCATGATGAAACACTTGATCATCTGGCAGATGCGGTGGTTATCTTCTCATCAGAACAAAAACTGATTTTTCATAATACGGCCTTTGCCAGTTTATTTGGTCTTGATGAAAATTGGCTGGAATCCAGCCCCTCTCACGGGGATTGGCTGGATTATTTGCGCGAGCGCCGTCGTATTCCTGAACAGGCCAAGTATCAGGAATGGAAACAGGCGGAGCTGGCACATTATACGGAGCGTCCGGATGCGGAGGCGCCCGATGTCTTATGGCACCTTCCCGACGGGCGCATTTTGCGTGTTGCCCGTCTGGCCCACCCCTTGGGCGGGCTCTTGTTTATTTTTGAAGACATGACCGACCAGGTGAATTTGAAGGCTCAGTTCACTACGCTGATCAATGTGCAAAAGGCCACACTGGATAAGTTGACCGAGGCGGTTGCTGTTTTTGGCGCTGATGGCCGGATAAGGCTGCACAATGCTTCGCTTGAAGCCTTGTGGCAATTAGGACCTAAGGATATTGCCGAAGGTGAACCTTTTGATGCGGTCGCGCAAAAATGCCGCATACTTTTTCCGGATATAAATTATTGGTCGGACATGAAAGCCCGCATCACTGATCCGGGGGGAGAAATACGTGTTCATAAAGACGGCGAGATCAAGCGTATTGATGGTTCAGTGTTGACCTGGCTTTCACACCCCTTGCCAGATGGTGCCAGTGTTGTTGCCTGGTCTGATGTGACCGATAGCAAAAATGTTCAAAAATCACTTGAAGACCGGGCCGCGGCCATACAGGCTGCTGCAGATTTGAAGTCACATTTTGTCGAGCATGTTTCCTATCAGGTGCGTGCACCGCTGACCACTATCAGTGGTTATGCAGACCTTCTGGAAAGCGGCTATGCCGGGCCACTAAGTGACAAACTTAAAGGGCCAGTTGATGCCATACAAACGGCATCTGTACAGCTGACGACAATGTTGGAAAATATTCTTGAAGTGGCGGCGGTAGAAGCCGGCACACTGGCGCTTGAGCTGAATGATGTAGATCCTTTTGTCATTATTGGGGACGTGGTGGCACTGGTGCAGACCCGAGCCGAGCAAACCCGGGTTCATATCAAGGTGGATTGCCCGGAAGATATAGGCATGTTGCGCGCGGATGGCCCGCGCCTGAAACAGGTACTTTATAATCTCATGCGTAATGCGCTGACCTATACAGAAGCGGGCGGGTCTATCAGGATTGGCGCATCCTCTGAGGAGAATATGGTACGGTTTTGGGTGGCTGACGATGGTATTGGCATTGATGAGGAAAAGCGCGCACAGGTTTTCGAAGAGTTTGAAAGCGGCAAGGGCGGCGGTGCAGGACTGGGATTGGCGCTGGTGCGCTCTTTGGTTGATCTTCATGGTGGCCTGGTGCGACTGGAATCCGAGAAAAATCAGGGCACGCGCGTAACGTGTCTGTTGCCCCGCCTTGCCAGCACTGAAAATGCCGTGCCGGAACTGGAATTGCAGGGTTTGGCGGAAACGCGCTAGGTCCACTTGACCTTTGATGCGCCGCAGAAGAAGGTCTGCCCATGGATTGGGACAAGCTGAAAACTTTTCAGGCTGCGGCCGAAACTGGCTCGCTGACGGCGGCCGCCGAACGACTGGCTTTGTCGCAATCGGCTGTTTCGCGCCAAATCGCATCGCTGGAAGAATATCTTGGCATGCCGCTTTTTCATCGCCATGCGAGAGGGCTATTGCTGACCGAGCAGGGCCAGATTTTACAAGACACAACCGAGGGTATGAGTGAACGCGTTGCCCTGGCGCAATCGCGTCTTCGTGATAGCCGGGAAAAACCTTTTGGCCCTTTACGGGTCACGACCACTGTGGCGATGGGGTCTATCTGGCTAACCCCGCGTCTGGTGGAGTTTACCCGTGATTATCCTGATATTGTGCTTAATCTCATGCTCACCGATAATAATCTGGATTTAGGCAAGTTGGAGGCCGATTGTGCCATCCGCATAACACGTCCAACGCAGGTTGATTTGATTCAGCGCAAACTGTTTACCGTGGGCCAGAGCCTTTATGCTTCGCGGGCGTATTTAAGTGAACACGGCAGTCCGGGCAGTATTGAATATTTGGATAACCATCCCATTATTCTTTATGGTGCCACCGGGGCATTGCAGGGAGTTGACTGGCTGGCGACCCATGGGCGTGATATCAACAATCCGCGCAAACCTGCGCTTATACTAGATAATGTTTATGCTGTGATGAAAGCGGTTCAATTTGGTGCTGGTATTGCCGGGCTACCAAACTATGTCGCCAGAGGTAACCCTGAACTTGTTCGGGTTTTACCTGACGTGCGTGGCCCGGAGTTTGATATTTATTTCGTCTATCCCGAGGAGTTGCGCCGCTCCAAGAGGGTCAAGGCATTTTCTGACTTTCTATCCCGCCAGGTTCGTTTATGGCAAAGCGGTGCCGGGGCTTGATACCATGGCAAAATATTTTTTTTGGTTCAGTTTTTCTATTGTCGGGTTTTTACTTTTCCCCCCTTTTGCCTTTTCAGAAGATCACTATACGTGCCGCACAGACCTCTTTGTTCTGGGAAATGCGCAGGATGCCGGCAAACCACAAATTGCCAACCATAATGATGCCGCGTGGCAGGATACAGCCCTTCGCCGCATGGCCAGTTCCATCGCTGTTGTCGATAGAAAAAGTGGGGCCCGTTATCTGTTTGATGCAACCCCGGACATAAAATTTCAGCTCTATAACCTTGATCGTCTCAGTAGTTCATCCGGGTTTCGTCTTGATGGAATTTTTATAACTCACGCTCATATCGGACACTATCTGGGCCTTGCACAGTTGGGCCGAGAAGCGATGGGGGCCAGTTCGATTGCTGTATTTGCCATGCCAGAAATGACAAAGTTTCTTACCAAAAATGCCCCCTGGAGTCAGCTGGTGAAACTTGAGAATATAGCGCTGAAGCCGTTACACGCCGGTGTAGTTGTCGAATTAGAAAAGCAGGTAAAAATAACGCCGTTTCTGGTGCCGCACCGGGATGAATTTGCTGAAACTGTCGGATTCAGAATTCAAGGACCGGGCAAGTCGATCATATATCTTCCTGATATTGACTCATGGGAACAATGGGATGCTCAGGGAACTCATATTGAAGATATAATCGCTGCCAATGACCTTTTGTTTCTGGATGCGACTTTTTTTAGCGGGGATGAATTACCGGGGCGGGATATGACAAAAATTCCGCACCCGACAATCACTCATACCATGACCCGGCTCAAAGACTTGCCCATTGCAGAAAAAAAGAAAATACGATTTATTCACCTCAATCATTCAAACCCTGCGCATGACCAAAACAGCGTACCCTATAATGCCATTCGCCAAGCTGGCTTCAAAGTAAGCCAAATTGGTGATCGCCATTGTCTGGATTAATTTTGCAGCAAAGCATTGCACCAAGATATGAGCCAGCTTGCCGGCAGTTGCTCATACTAAGTGTATAGCACCCCATCAGAATTCAATTGGAGATTTGAAATGACCAGCGTGTTCCCGCTCAGCGCTCTTGAGCAGAAGGAGAAAAATCAAACAACAAATAATCCAACACCGGCGCTTGCAATACCGCAAAGCCGTTGCTTACTGTCAACACTAACGATGAGCAAAACTCTCGCAAGCCTCATAGGGAAAACTGTCCCACTTCATATGAAGATGGACAGTCCGTTATAGGCGGGTTTTACCGGCCAGAATTTGCCCATGGAGTGTTTTGCTCAGTGGTACATAGGTTTCCGCTGCCCGGTCGAGTACATAAAGAGGGTCGCTTATTTTTTGTGGGTCAAAGCCTTGTTCTACCAGATCTATTTTTTTGAATTTGAATGTCCCGGTTGTTTCGGCGGCGTGTTGTTCGCGCAAAAACATTGGCATGGCATAGACCGGCAATTGGTCTGCCAGGTGCGCATACAAGGCATGGTGGTCTATATCCCCACCCGGAACATAAGAGGTCATCCCCGCCCGACCATCATAATGCGGTACTTCCACACCATAAACATTGCTTTGGCTCACCCCGGGAAATGTTGAAAATGCCGCTGCCACTTCGCCGGTAGAAACATTTTCAGCCATCCAGCGAAATGTATCGCCCACCCGGTCGACAAAGTAATAATAGCCGTGACGGTCCGTGCGCATCAGGTCGCCGGTACGAAAATACAGATCGCCTTTCTCAAACACATCACGCAGCAATTTTTTCTCGGTCTCGCTTTTTGAACCATATCCGTCAAAACGAAAACGTGCATCATTTGGATCAATAGCCCCAAGAGCCTCGCCGTCCTCATCCAGTGCTGCAGCTACACAAAAGCCGTCTTCGCCGCGAACAGGGGTCAGAGTTTCATGGTCAATGGTGACCAGTTTTATATTAAAGCCCTTGCGGGCATACCACGGTACACGGCCAATGGCGCCAATTTGCCCATCCGCGTTTAAAAGACCCACATTACCCTCGGTGGCACCATAAAACTCTGCAATTTTATGGATATGAAAGCGGTCCTTGAACCGTGTCCAGACATCCGGGCGTAAACCATTGCCGATCATGGCGCGAATGGTGTGTTTATGTTCGGCGGGCGTGTCCCCGGTATTGACCAAAAACCGACATAACTCACCCACATACATAAACATGGTAGCCCCGGTACTGACCGCTTCATCCCAAAACCGCGAGGCTGAGAATTGCCGCTGTACGATTATGGCACCACCCGTTAAAAGTGATGTGCCAACACCGCAAAGACCACCTGTGGCGTGATGAAGCGGCAACACCATCAACATCCGGTCTTTTTCTCCAGCGTTCACAACACCCGAAAATGTATTCATATAGCGTTGCGCCCGGACATGAGTGACGAGTGCCGATTTGGGAAGTCCGGTGGTGCCGGATGTAAACATTTTCAGCACCACATCTTTTGCCCTTAGGTGTGTACGAATTTGCGGATCTGGTTTGGCGGATGAAGACGCGTCCACTGCCGCGTTGAAGTCACGGGTGCCGTTAGGTGCTGTATCCAGACACCAGATTGGCAAAGACCCATTTTCCTTGTCGTTTATTTTGATGAATTCCTCAGCCAGCTCCGGTTCCAAAATCACCGCTTTGGCTTTGGCAACACGGATACAATGGGCCAGGCTTTTGCCAACAAGCTGGGTGTTCAAGAGGGCGGCAATCACTCCCACTTTGGAAAGGCCATACCAGATCGCTACATAGTCAAGCCGGTTCTCACTAAAAAGCGCAATAGTGTCGCCAGGCGCATAACCTTCACCCAGTGCCCAGTTGGCAACACGGTTTGCATAGGCATCAAACTGCGCATAGGTCCAGCTTTCATCTTGTGCGACAAAGGCCGTATTATTGGCAAAACGCCCGGCAGCTTGCTCTATCTCATCGGTGACCAAAAAGGGAGATGCCGGGTCAATATGCTTGAACCGTTTTAGCGTTGCCCGCATCCCCGAAATAAAGAGGTATTCGCGCCGTATCCCGGCTAAAAGGCCCATGACCATCGACTCCTGAATGAATAAAGAGATTAGATGTTCACGCTTAGGGGTCAATGAAACTTGATGTGAGTTACACCATATTTGCACAAAAAAACCTCCCGCAAATGCGGGAGGTCAGGATTTTGTATCACTTGCAAACACAATACCGGGAGAGGCGTTGCATTCACTCCATACCAAAGCAAACTTCGTGCCAATGGTAATGGCACGGATTAGGGCAAATGCACTATTAAACAACCGTATCGCGCAACAATAATTTGTGGAATAGTTCAGCGATGAAGACAGAGGCAGGAATATCAAGCTCCACAGAAGATGATGCTGGGCGGTTGCGCGCCCGGGCAACAGAAATGCTTGTGGGCGTTGGTATTTTTGCCTCCATTATGCACTTTGCCGTTGTCATTTTTATGGCTGCTGTCTTGTGGCCCGTAAGCAACCACACCTTCATTATCGTCTGGGCAATAGGGTTAGGTGCCAGTGTGCTTTTTCAGATTGCCTTGATAGAGCGCAAGGGGGGGCGCACCCTGACGATCAAGGAAGCAGCCCTGGTGCAAAAATATTATGATGGCGCTGCACTTGGTGTAGGTTTTTTTTGGGGCTTTGCCGGTGTCGTTCTTTTCCCTGAAGCTGATCCGGGCCGCGTGCTTTTCCTGATTTTTGTGATGGGCGGTATGGCGATGAGCTCCGTCAGCACACAGCATGTTTACCTGCGCACATGCCTGTTTTCCATCATCCCGAGCATAGCCCCGCTAGGGGTTCGTTATATATTTTCAGACCTGCCGTTTAACATGGCATCGGGTGCTTTATTGTTGGTTTATTCTGTTGTGTTGGTCAATATGGCCATCAGGCTGTACCACTTTGCACATCGTGCTTTTACCATGCAGCTGGAGCAGGAACGTCTGCTGGAAAAATTATCTACACAAGCCATTGCCCTTAACGATGCCCGTAGCGATGCAGAACAGGCCAATGCTGCCAAATCGCGCTTTCTTGCTCAGGCCAGCCATGATTTGCGCCAACCATTGCACGCTATCAGCCTTTTTGTGGAATCATTGCCCGAAGCCAGGAACACCGCGGAGCACGACAACATAATGAACCGTGTTCGCCAATCGCTGGATGTACTGACCAAATTGTTCGACTCGCTGCTTGATGTTACCTTGCTGGATACGGGTGGCCTAGAGGTCCGCCTGACGGTGTTTAGACCCAGTGATACCATAGACGAAGTCAGGCAGGATTTCGGTCTCGTTGCCGAAGCCAGCCGTGTTGAAATACGAACAATCGGTTCCAGTCTGGCTGTCAAAAACGATCCGGTTTTATTACGGCGCATGTTGCAAAATCTGATCTCAAACGCCATACGACATACCGAAGGCGGACGTGTACTCATTGGCTGTCGGCGCCGGGAAGGCAAGCTTTGTATTGATGTAACTGATACAGGCCCAGGTATTGAAGCGATTGATCAAAAACGTGTTTTTGCTGAATTCACACGACTGGCCTCTGCGCGTATGGGCGCATCTGCGCAACCGGGACTGGGTCTTGGGCTATCTATTGTCAAGCGCATTGCAGAAGAGTTGGGGCTGAATATCAGTGTCTTTTCCAGGGTTGGGCATGGCTCGACGTTTAGAATAGGCGGCCTGGATATTGCTGATGCCAAAGATATTGATAAGGGCGCAGCCGCACCTTCACCACAAGGTGTTGTTAACGGAGCCTCGGTTTTTGTGCTTGATGACGACCCGGAAACTCTGGCGGCAACACAAATGCTGCTGGAACGCTGGGGCTGTAACGTACAAATATCTCAAGACTGGCAAGACCTGGATGATGCTACAATGGACGTAATGATCTGTGATTATGAAATCAGTCCCGAAAAAAATGGCCTTGATGTTATGAACGAGATGGCAGCAAGCCCAGCGGGCGCACCACCAACCATCATGATCTCGGGCAATACGTCAGCTGAACTTCGCCGTGAGGCCGAGGCCCGTTCAATTCCCCTTTTGCATAAGCCCATACGCCCGGCACAGCTTCGCTCAGCCCTTTTGAATGCGCTGGCCGTCTCAGGAAAATCCTCGTGAAGCGGCAAACGAGGCCGCTGCCGAGCGGCTGGAAAGATCAAGGGTGCGCAATAAAGCAGAAACATGGATACGCACAGTATAAGGAGAAATATCCAGCTCGCGGGCAATTTCCTTGTTGGACAAACCTCTGGCAATAAACCGAAGCACATCCAATTGACGCGGTGTCAAAGATGATAAATCGTCGCTACCTTGCGCAATTTCAGCAGGACCGGAAGAGCGCACAACCAGTGTCTCTCCGTCCATCACAGATAAAAAGGCCGCGCAAATATCCTCAGGCCGCGCCGTTTTTGAAACAAAGGCGTTTGCACCTGCCGCCATGACGCTATCTATCAAGGCATTATCGTGGGTCATGGATACAGCAATGATTGGGGACAGCGGTAATTTTTGACGCAATGCTGGAAAATCTTTGATGGCATCAAAGCCCGGAAACAGCAGGTCCAGAACAACCAGATCTAGCGGGGGTCTTTTCTCAATTTCGCGCTCCAGCCCCGCTCTATCTCCTGCTTCTATAATCTCGGCATCGGCAAACAGATTGCGCATCATAATGGCCATGCCACTACGAAATACCGGATGGTCATCAACAAGAAGAATTTTCATGGAAGTCTCCTCCTGCACTTACTGCCCAACGCCTTCGGAAATAATGTTTTGATAGAAACTATAATGCCAAGCATCCTATAACCTATCACGAGGGCTCCTCAATTAGAACGAATGTGCTAAGACGCATCATGAGTAAAGCTATGCCTCGGAGTGTTGCATGACCAATGTTTACATAGACGCCGATGCTTGCCCGGTCAAAGACGAGGTGCTGCGTGTTGCCGACCGTCACAAAGTGCGCGTTTATGTGGTCTCCAATGGTGGGTTGCGTCCGAACCATCACCCCCTGGTAGAGAATATCATCGTGGCACAAGGCCCGGACGTTGCCGATGACTGGATTGCCGAGCGGGCTGGAAAAGGCGACGTGGTCATCACCGGGGATATTCCCCTGGCCAGTCGCTGCATCGCGTCGGGCGCGCGGGTGCTGCAACACAATGGCGAGATATTCACGCCCGAAAATATTGGCCATATCCTCGCCACCCGTGACCTCATGACCGATCTGCGTTCTGCCAATCCACTTATGCAGGGCGGCGGCAAAGCTTTCTCCAAAGCGGATCGGTCGCGGTTTCTTGACGCCCTTGAGCGCGAAATGCGAAATGTGAAATAAGTCCAGAACCTGGCAATATGGCAGGTTTACGGCAGGCTTGGGCGGATCATGAACACACGTTTGGTATAATTTGGTACATTTGGTAAACCGTCGCCGTAATTCGTAATTCCGCCGTAATTCCATGCGCTGCTGGAGCATAGACATGTTTGACCATCCTTATCATAATGCGCATCCAACCCGCAGTCGTACCGATTACCGGATACGCTTGGTGAGGTAAGCCGAATTACAATAGTGACTGCAAAATATGTATATCGATTCCTTGAACCTGTTATTCATTCACTGCCCAAAAACGGGCGGGAACACGATTGCGTCAGTTTTTTTGCCCTACTCGTCTGATAATAAGGTAGTGAGTGGGCATCAGGATGGTGTCAATAGATTCGAAATTGTTGGAAAATATACAAAGCGCAAACACCAAACTCTTGATGAATATTATAATTTAGACGGGGGGGAGTATGTTAAGACATGCAAAATTTTTACTTCATTAAGGCACCCTGTAGACAGGATGGTTTCTTGGTATTTTAGCCCACACAGGTGGATGTGTTCAAACAACCCTGACTCAGGCGATATTGCAGAAGAATATTATTATAAAGACAGCTCTTTCGACATCTCAGATTTTTCGAATCTGGTGAATAATGAGTTTAAAGCACAATCTCATTGGTTGACGTTGGAAGGTAGTGCCATCAACCCGACTTTTATCATTGATTTTTCCAATTTTGCTGATTCATTGTCCATTCTCTGTCGAACTTTGTCCGTTGATTACAATTCATCCTTAATCGTTAACAAATCCTTCAAAGCACGAAAGGCCATTGAGGATATCGTGCGAGATCCTGCGGTAAGGGACATTGTCAGAAACTCCCCTCACTCAGCTGACTGGGATAATTTCCCTGAAATGAATTGGGATTGAAACTGCAGGTTTCAACAATCGAAATACGATGACAGCGTCTTTGCTTTATGTCCCGGTGGCAAAGCCAGACTGTTATGATAAAATTTCCCGTGTCAGACCCAGATACCGAACACGGATACCCCGCATATAAGTATTGTATCCACACCATTATCCACCTCGCGAAGGAAAAGCAGATTCGAATTTGAAATTGGCGAAAGCTCGGTGGTCGGGATCGTGATCTGGCCACCCTGGATAGAGCCGTCCGGTTGGCCAAAAATGTTGGTAAAACTGCCATTGGCACCCGTAGGGGTGACACCGGCATCTGCCCGGACACCATTAGCGGATATAACCGCTTTGACCAACAACCCCGCTTGCCTGAAAACCGCGCCCAACATGGTCTGCATCATCGGTGATATATCAACGGCAACTACATTGGTCGTGATCTGGCCGACCAGAGGCTCACCGAGCTGCAATGTCTCCCCATTGGCCCAACTTGTGATATCGGCGCTATCGGTCACCTGGAGTTGTGTCGTTCCGGGAGACGCCTTAACCCATGCCGATTCCTCGGGTGTCTTGGAGGTATTCCAGACCCTGACATAGGAAACACCGGCCATCCACGATTGCCTGAAAATCTTGTCGGCGTCGCTGGTCGTCAGGGTGATGACATCACTTGATATAGATGAGATAACCGATATCCGTGGGTTGCCGCTGCGCGCCGCATCGAAACGCCAGATCGAGTTTTCAAGTTGACCGCCAGGCGTTAAAATAAGATTGTTCATCACCTTGCGAGTCAAATCGTGCTCCAGCCCGGTGGGAAAACGCACCGCGCCTGTTGCCTTGTCAGCGATTAACGCTTCGTTCCATGCAGATCCGTCGGGGCTAACTTTCACGTGCCAGTCATCATCGCCAGTGGTGCCAAACTCGGCACGACCTGACCAATTTGATTGAAACAGAACAGAAGCGGTATCTGCGGCGCTGTTCTTGTTGACCTTGACCTGATGCCCGGCGCCTTCATGATTAAACAAAGTGGCCGCAGAGTTGATGGCAAACTTGTTTGTTGAATCTGCTGTGGCATTAACCCCAAGCATAGGGATGTTTTGCAGATCACTATCGGCAACCTGCTCCCAGGTCGTTGCTGACCAGACATAAAGCTGGCTTTCATCAACCACCCAGACCAGCCAGCCATCTTGCGGTTGATAAAACGCCCAGGCACCATCCTGAAATGCTGTGATTTCCAGATCATGGGTTGCCCAGTTCCCGGTAGCTCCGACGCCGACAATATAGCGTTCGCCATCGGCTGGTGTTGGTGGCGGTGATAATAAATCACGATCCAGCACAGAGAGTTGGATAATGGCATCCAGAGCACGAATGGCATCGTTATGGGTAACGTGTTTTTGCGCTTGCGCCTCCATGATGAAAGGCAGGTTTAAATTTGGTGTCTCTTGCATTGGCCTGATGGCTCCAGTTTTTAGTGTCTGGAAATGATAAGGCAGGCGAAGAGGGGTGGGATTTGTTTTGTTAATGCTGTCTACAAATTTTTTTAAAATTTTGAAAAACAATTCATAAAAACAAAAAGATACGCAAAGGTCATGGTTTTCACAGGTTGGAATGTCCTGTTTATCCACGGCATTAACAGGGGTCGTGTACAGCCTGTCCGTTTCATTTTACTATCGCCTGTGTATTGCTTGCTGCTATTAATAAATTTTCATACAAGCAGCCAAAATGCACTCTTGATCACGGGCAGATACAGAAAATGAAAATACTGGTTACAGGCGGGGCAGGGTTTATAGGCTCGGCACTTTGTTATTATCTTGTAAAAGACGTAGGCGCCAAGGTGCTGAATGTAGACGCATTAACCTACGCAGCAAATCCTGCATCGCTGCATTCTCTCGAGGATCATCCGGGCTACCGTTTTGTAAAAGCAAATATTTGTGACCGTAAGGCCATACAGAAGGTATTTGAAGAATTTCAACCTGATGCTGTGATACACCTTGCCGCGGAAAGTCATGTTGATCGTTCAATTACCGGCGCGGCGGATTTTATCCAGACCAATATTGTGGGCACATTTACTTTGCTGGATGTGGCCAGGGTATATTGGCAAGATCTTACAGATGAACGAAAAACAGATTTTCGTTTCCTTCAGGTTTCAACCGATGAAGTCTATGGTTCGTTGGGCGCAGATGGCCTGTTTCACGAAACGACGGCGTATGACCCCTCTTCGCCATATTCAGCCAGCAAGGCAGCATCCGACCATTTGGCTATTGCCTGGCATCGTACTTACGGTTTTCCTGCATTAATATCGAACTGCTCCAACAATTATGGCCCGCGTCAATTTCCTGAAAAGCTAATTCCTCTGGTTTTTATTAACGCCTTGCATGAGAAAAACCTCCCCGTTTATGGTGATGGCTCCAATATCCGGGACTGGCTTTATGTAGATGATCATGCGCGGGCGTTACATCTTATCATGACCAGGGGACGCCTTGGTGAAAAATATAATGTTGGCGGCAGAAACGAACATACAAACTTGCAAGTTGTGCACCGTATATGTGATTTGCTTGACACAATGCGCCCGGCAGATAAATCGTGCCGGGAGTTGATCACCTATGTGACTGACCGTCCTGGCCATGACCACAGATATGCTATTGATGCCACCAGGCTGGAAACGGAATTAGGGTGGAGTGCACAGGAAAATTTTGAAACAGGAATGGAAAAAACCATTGCCTGGTATTTGGACAATGAAGACTGGTGGCGCCCATTGCACAATAGAGTATATGGAGGTGAGCGGCTGGGGCTTGCGGCAAAAAAATGAATGCTACCAGAGTAAAGGTTTTAGTCGTAGGTGCTAGCGGGCAACTGGCGCGCTCGTTACTGGCCGCTGATCTGGTTCAGGCATTTGATGTGCTCAGCGCAAGCCGACCGTTAACCGATTTGACCAAACCGGAAACAATAACAAAGGCGCTAACCGATCATCGCCCGCAATTTGTCATCAATGCAGCAGCCTATACCCAGGTAGATAATGCAGAAACCCAAAGCGCCGAGGCCTTCGCTGTAAACGCGCAAGGTGTACGCCATCTGGCGAACACTTGTGCCGCAAGGAATATTCCCCTTATCCATGTTTCAACCGATTATGTATATGATGGTAAGAAAGCTGAAGTTTACGACGAGACTGATGCAACAGACCCTGTTGGCGTATATGGCAAATCAAAATTGGCTGGCGAGGAAGCTATTCGAGAAGCGGGTGGCCCTCATGTCATTTTGCGAACAGCCTGGGTGTATAGTCCCTATGGAAATAATTTTGTTAAAACCATGCTACGGCTGGCCAAAGCAAACGATAAGTTGCGTGTTGTGAATGATCAGCATGGTTGCCCTACCTACGCTCCGCATCTGGCCGAAGGCATTATTCGGATTATAGAAAAGCTTGAACACGCGCAGAGCGTGGATGAATTATGGGGCACTTATTGTATGGCGGGAGGTGGTGAAACCAGTTGGCATGATTTTGCTTGTGAAATTTTTTCGCAATCACAAAATCTGGGCGGACCCAGTGCGAAATTAACGCCTATTCCGACTGCCGATTACCCTACATCAGCGCAGCGTCCGGAAAATTCCTGTCTGAATTGTGACAAGCTGGAACGTAGTTTTGGCATTCGTTTGCCCCATTGGAAACAGGGGACTGCATCCTGTGTGGCTCGCCTTTGTTCGTAAAACCATAGTGTGAATGAACTGGTCCCGACCCTAGGGGCTTCTATTTTATTTATAAAGGCTGGGGAAAGGTGCGGAATATGGCTATTGAGCGTGAGGCAAGTTTTCTGCGACAGGGCCAGACACTCGCCGACCTTTACCTTGCCGATGAAGACCGTTTGTTGGCTGAATTAATTGTGCAAGCGGGGTTGGGCGAGGGTCAACGCCAGTTCATTGATACAGACGCCATTGATTTGGCGACACAGGCGCGGGCGGGTACCCGCCGCGGGCAAATCATCGATCAGTTCTTGCAGGAATATGGGTTATCAACGGGTGAGGGCGTGACGTTAATGCGCCTGTGCGAAGCCCTTATACGAACGCCCGATGCGCTGACGGCTTATGCGCTAATACGCGATAAAATAGGCAGCGGAGACTGGGCAGAACATGCGGCGCACTCAACCTCTCCACTGGTTAATGTCTCCACGCGGGGCCTGCAACTTTCATCCGCATGGATTTCCACAACCGGCGGCGTCAAGGCGAAAAACCTTGCTGCCAAGCTTGGTGATGCTGTGCTGCGCCGTGCTGTGGAACAGGCTATGGCGCTTATGGGCGAGCATTTTGTTCTGGGCGGGAGCATTGAAACGGCCATGCGTAAATCCCGGCAGGGCGAAAAAAATGGCTCTGCCTACTCCTATGACATGCTGGGCGAAGCCGCGCATACGGAGCATGATGCACAACGCTATTTTGACGCCTATCTGCACGCCATCAATGCGCTTGCCAGCCAGTCCCATCAATACGTATCAATGTCTGAAGCGCCGGGTATTTCGGTCAAGCTGTCCGCGCTTCACCCGCGTTATGAATATGCGCAGCGCGATCGCTGTATCCCGCAACTGGTCGCGCGTCTCAGGCAATTGGCAATGGTGGCCAAATCCGCAGGCGTCGGCCTTACCATTGACGCCGAAGAAGCCGATCGTCTGGAACTGTCTTTGCAGATTGTCGCGCATCTGCTTCAGGACGCCGCGCTTGGTCATTGGGATGGCCTTGGCGTCGTGGTCCAGGCTTATCAGCGCCGCGCCAGGGAAGTCATTGCCATGTTGGTTGAGATGGCAAACAACGCGTCGCGCTCTATCACCGTTCGTCTGGTCAAAGGCGCGTATTGGGATATGGAGATTAAACGGGCTCAGGAATTGGGCCTGTCCAGCTATCCGGTGTTTACCCGCAAGGAAAATACCGACATCAGCTATCTGGCCTGCGCCCGACAATTGCTGGATGCTGGCGAAATAATCTTTCCACAATTTGCGACACACAATGCGCATACCGCCGCTGCGGTCATGAACATGGCCGGCAACCGCAAAACCTATGAGTTCCAGCGCCTTCACGGCATGGGGCAATCCCTGCACGAAGCCCTGGTTACAAAAGCCGGTGTGCGCAGCCGTATTTATGCGCCCGTTGGTCGGCATAAGGATCTTCTGCCCTACCTTGTACGCCGTCTTTTGGAGAACGGCGCCAACAGCTCGTTTGTCAATCAATTGCTTGATCCGGCGTATCCGATCACCGACATTGTTCGTGACCCGCTCGGTATCGCCAGTGAAAACAAAATGGCGGCAAACCCCGCTATCCCGACACCCGCAGATTTATTTTCAGGCACCCGGCGTGCTGCTGCCGGTATTGATCTGACCCAATCAACCATTGCGGCGGCCATCGAACCCATCGCGCAAAACGTTGAACATTTTGACACGACCTCGTTTCAAGCGGGCGCAACCGGTAACGGGGAGCCCGTGTCTGTCATTAATCCGGCGACAAATTCAGAAATTGGTTCAGTTTATTACGCGTCGAGAGAAGATTTGCTCAATGCGCTCGCTATTGCAAAAACATCTGTCTGGGCAGGGCAGACCATTGCTAGTGAGCGTGCTGCCTGTCTTAATCGTGCTGCTGACCTGCTCGAAGCAGAGCAAAACACTTTCTTGCGTCTGTGTGTTGCGGAAGCGGGAAAATCTTATCCTGATGTCATTTCAGAGCTAAGAGAAGCTGTGGATTTTTGCCGGTATTACGCCAACCAATGCTGCGCACCGGCTATGGAACAAAGGAAAGCCCTTGGCGTCGTGGCCTGTATTTCCCCATGGAATTTTCCTTTGGCCATTTTTATTGGCCAAGTGGTTGCTGCTCTTGCGGCCGGTAACAGTGTTATTGCCAAACCGGCAGAGCAGACGCCGCTAATTGCCATTGAGACGGTTCGGCTTTTGCACCGCGCGGGCATTCCCGAAAATGCGCTGCATCTCATTATTGGTGATGGCCCTGATCTGGGGGCGCAATTGGTTGCCTCGCCCGTGGTCAACGCAGTGTGTTTTACCGGCTCGACCAGAACCGCCAAACATATCGCTGCCAGCCTTGCAGATACCGGGCGGGCGTTGACGCCTCTTATTGCCGAAACCGGTGGTATTAATGCGATGCTGATTGATTCTACCGCGCTGTTGGAGCAAGCCGTCAGCGATGTTGTCGCCTCGGCCTTTCAAAGCGCCGGGCAACGGTGCTCTGCGTGCCGCGTTGTTTGCGTTCAGGATGATGTTGCCGATGACTTTATCCGTATGCTGGCCGGTTCAATGGCGCTGCTTAGTGTGGGCGACCCGGCATATCTGCGCACCGACGTTGGCCCTGTTGTGGATGCCGCTGCGCAGAGTGTTTTGAGACGGTATATCAAAGACAAACGCAAGGTGTTTGGCGTGCTTGCGCAAACGCCCATCCTTGATGATGCGCCGGATGGTTTTTTCGTTGCCCCCATCGCCTTTGAAATTCCTGAAATTTCATGTTTGAGCGAGGAAGTGTTTGGGCCTGTCTTGCATGTTTATCGCTATCAGGCGGCAGACCTTGAACGTGTAATAAACGACATCAACACCCTCGGTTATGGCCTGACAATGGGTTTGCATACGCGGATTGATGATCGGGTGGATTATGTTGCTGCGCGCGCCGAAGTGGGCAATCTTTATGTAAATCGAAACCAGATCGGGGCCGTTGTTGGCGTTCAACCCTTTGGGGGGCATGGGTTATCCGGGACAGGACCAAAAGCCGGGGGGCCGCATTATCTTAAGCGGTTATCGCGCTCGGTAGAGCATACCACGCATACCTATGGTTCTGTTTCTGCGATTGCTGAGCAAAACCTGGAGCCAGATACAGCGATTGATGACAACGTATTGCAGGCCGCAAAGCGCCATTTCCATAAGGCTCGTCCCCTTGACCGGGAGGTGATTTTTACATCGGTTCCCTTTTATATACGCCAGATGGCCACGCCGGGTGCGTTGATATTCGGCAAGGCTGTAACGCTGCCCGGGCCAACCGGCGAAACCAATACGCTAACCCTGTCCGGGCGCGGGGTATTGCTCTGCCTTGGTGGCGACAGTCCAGACGACCTTGAAAAGCAAATACTGGCCAGCCTAGCTGCTGGAAATAGTGTGATTGCATCCGTAAACGCCCAGGGCGCCGAGCGACTTAATGCCATGCTTTCCCCTCTGCACGCCGCCGGCCTGGCGGAGGGGATGGTGACACTGGTTGCACAAGAAACTACCGGGACATGGCTGAACGCTGCGATCGATGGCGTTGTGTGTGATAATGACCAGCGGGAAAGTGTAGCGGCACATCTAAACCGCCGGGAAGGCCCGATTGTGCCTGTTTTGTCCTGGCGTGATGATCCGGAGCGGTTTTGCGTGGAACGTACCTTAACTGTCAACACAACGGCGGCAGGGGGCAATGCCAGCCTGCTTGCCATGTAACAGTGCGATAAACGCCAACCGCTTTAAAATTTTCATTGACCCGGGCACACTGATATTACGATCAGTCTTCTGCGCCTTTGTAACGTGTGCCGAACAGCACATCAAAAATGGGGTATGAAATATTGAAATTATAGTCGCCCATCAGTCGCATATCATGGTGCTGTGTATGATGTTGGCGGAGCGCCTTCATGAAGGGTAGCCTAGCGATCACACCATTGGCGTCCAGATGGTAAGCCAGATGCAAAAACTCATAATTCAAAAAATAAAATGTTGCGGTGAGGGAAAATAGTATCGAGTGACATGTTACTTTCCTTTATGCTTGGGCGGTATCAGGCTTTTTTGTCAGCATACATCGCATCAATCAGGCTTTTGTGTTTTTTGTAAAAAGCATCACGCTTGAGCTTCATCGTTGGCGTCAGAACGGTGTTGTCCAGCGCCTTGGAAGCATCAATAATTTGGAACCGTTTAATTTGCTCGACACGCGAAAATTGCTTGTTCACCCGGGAAATTTCTTTTTCTACAACATTGTATAATGGTGAGGAGCGGTCAAAAGCCTTGTCACCCAGATCAGGAAGATTATGGCTTTTCGCGTACCCGGTCGCATTGGCAGGGTCCAGCAAAACCAGGCATGTCAGGTATTTACGACCTTCTCCAACCACCATGCAGTCAGAGATCAGGGAGTGAAATTTCAACTCGTTTTCAATCAAGGCCGGTGAAATGTTCTTCCCGCCGGAGGTTATGATGATGTCCTTCTTGCGCCCTGTTATGTATAGAAAACCATCCTCATCAAAACGGCCAAGGTCGCCCGTGTGCAACCAGCCATCATTTAGCGTTTCCCGGGTCGCATCTTCCTTGTTGATATAGCCAAGGAAGACGTGATCGCCTTTGATAAGAATTTCGCCATCATCGGCAATTTTAACTTCACTATCAAGAACGGCCTTGCCAACCGAGCCAAGCTTTCGCTGGTTCAGTGGAGACGCCGTTGCTATGCTGCCATTTTCAGTCAAGCCATAAGTTTCGCGCACATCCAGACCGATGGCTGCTATCCATAGCAGTAAATCGGGCGATACCGGCGCGGCACCGCAGATAACAAAATGGGCACGGTTCATACCGATCATGGTGCGTATTTTACGCATGATCAGCGGGTTTGTAATTTTTTGTAGCCCCGCCAGCAAGGCGGGCACCTTGCGGGCGCTATATTTGTATTTTGCTGCCCGTCGTCCGATGGAGAGGGCCATGTAATATGGCCAACGTCGCCAAAATGGGCCTTTTTCAACGGCACCGGTAATGGCTTCGTGAAATTTCTCCCAAATACGCGGCACGGCAAAAAATACATGCGGCGAAATTTCACGAATTTCGGTGGCAAGTGTATCCCTGCCTTGTGAAAAACTGACCTGCGCTCCATGAACCATCGGGCGTATGCTTGTCAGCATACGCTCTGCAATGTGGCTTAGCGGCAGGAAGGAAATCAGATGATCACCTTCACCCATGTGCATAAACTTATCATGCACGGCGGTTTCAAACATAATATTGCGATGGGTCAGCATGGCCCCCTTGGGGGGGCCGGTTGTGCCGGATGTATAGATGAGAATGGCAACGTTATCAGATGAAACGGTATTGGCTAATTGCCCGAACCGGTCTTTGTCCTGTTTTTCTACCTGACAACCTGTTCGGGTAAGGTCTTCAAAAGAAAGAATGTTCTCGCTATCCGCTGTTTCCGTTTCTACATCGCCAAAAACAATGATTTTTTTCAACCTTGAAAGCTGAGGCCGGATGCTTTGTAGCTTGTCCAGTTGCGTCTGGTCACTGACAAAAATGAAACTTGCTTCACAATCTTCAATAAAATATTTGATTTGTTCCGGTGTGCTTGTCGGATAGATGCCAACAGAAGCACCGCCGGCGCACATGATGGCCATATCCGCATAGAGCCAGTGCGGGCAGCTTTCGCTCAAAATACAAACGCGGTCGCCTTTTGTTATACCGATTTCGGCAAGGCCAAGGGCGGCGTATTTTACCTGCTCTGCATATTCTGACCAGATAATCGAGTGCCACTTCCCGGCGCGTTTTTCATGCAATGCCAGGTTTGCAGCGAAGCGGGCTGTTGAGCACAAAAACTGCTGGGGAATTGTTCTTCCCCGTAACGCTGCGGCATTATTTTGTATTTCTGTTTTCATGATCCCGGTTCGACAATAACGCGAACGACGCTGACTTCCTTTCTGGCCAGATGTTGTAACGCATCATTGGCCCGGGAAAGGGGGTAGCGTGCCGAAACTGAATTTGTGAGGTCAAGCCTCCCGGCTGCGACCAAAGCAAACAGATCAACAATGTCGGCTTTGTTCATACCAAACGAGCCAAGCACGGATTGTTCGCGGCCGACAAAGGCGACCGTGGGTGGTAGCGAAGGGCGTTCCATGCCCACACCAACAAGAACACAGCGCCCGGTTTTATCAAGAAGACGTATGGCCGTTTCGGCAGTTTTTGCGCGCCCTACAAATTCAAGAGCCAGATCAACCCCCATGGCCCCCACATCGGCCCGCATTTGTTTGATAAAACCCGCATCAGTGGGATCGTAGGCATAGTTAGCACCCAGCGACAGGGCTCGTTCCCGTGCTTCTTCCTGCACATCTATGGCAATAATTTTGCCAGCCCCCATCAGTCTGGCCAGTATTACTGCATGCGTACCCAGGCCACCACAACCGATGACGGCGACGCTCTCTCCGGCTTGTAACTGGCCGCGACCACGCAAAGCGTGATAGGGGGTCGAAACTCCGTCTGTGATGATGGCAGCAATATCAAAGGGAACTTCATCAGGAATGGCAATGAGCGAGTGGGCGGGCGCGGTTACATAATCAGCCAACGCGCCGTTGCGGGCCATGCCGTAAACCTTTGATCTGTCGCACAGTGACTCGCGCCCGATCACGCAAAACCGGCATGTGCCGCAAAAGGCGGAAGGAAACATGGCAACGCGATCACCAACAGTGTAGTTCGTGACGCCTGTGCCAAGGGCAGCGATGGTTCCGGCGGCCTCATGGCCAAGGGTGATGGGGGTGTGCTCTACTGGCAGGTCGCCATCAACGGCCAGATGAAGGTCTGTTCCACACAGGCCACAAGCAGCAACCTTTATCAATACTTCGCCCTCTTGAGGTTCAGGCACAGGCAAGGTTTCTATGCGCAAGGCTTCACCAGGCTGGATTAATTGCGCGGCCTGCATGTCAGTCATGGCTGTCTCCATTATTTGTTTGGGGCAGCAGCCCATGCATAAGCAAATCAAGAATGTGTTTCATATCCCGGTCTGTCGGGTGGCGAGATGAACCCAAATTTTTCCGCGATTCTCGCAATATGGTCAGGCCCAGAAAAGACGCCCACAGAAGGTCACTGGCAATGCGCCCGCCGTCTTGCCCCAGTGCATCTTCAAGAATTGTAGTCAGGCGTTGAAAGTTATCACCTGAACGACGGGTGATCTCGTCGCGCACTTCATCTGACACATCTGTTGCCGACCGGGGTCGGGCGAGAAATGCGGATAATTGATAATATTCAGGGTGTTCTTTTTGTACGCGGGCAAAAAATTTCCAAAGGCGCGTCAGGGTATCTTTCGGGGTAAGGTCGGTAGCGGCAATTTTCGCCAATCCATGGTGCCAGAACTCAATACCCTCAAACAAAAGTGAGGTGTAAATTTCATCTTTGCTTTTAAAATAGAAAAAAATGGTGGCTTCGGAAAGCTCGCATTGCTCGGCAATTTGCTTGGTTGTTGTGCCGGTAAATCCGCGCTCCAGCAGCAAGGTACGCGCCGCATCCAGAATTGTGTCTTTACGTGCAGTACGTTCTCGCGCCCTTCGTTCTTTTACCCCCATCATCAAACTCCCAACATGCGCGCAATGGTTTCGCGCTGAATTTCACTGGTTCCCTCTCCTAATTCTAGCACTTTACAGTCCCGGTAAAACCGTTGGGCATTACTTTCGCGCATATAGCCTTGCGCACCGCACAGGTGCAGCGCCCGCTCGCACGTCCATGTTGCCGTTTCTGTGGCGAACAATTTGGCCATTGAGGCTTCACGGTCATAGGGCGCTTCGGCATCTACCAGTCGTGCGGCATGCAGGGTTAGCTGCCAGGCTGCTTCCAGTTTGGTGGCCATGTCAGCCAGGGTAAAGCGAACAAACTGATGCCGCGAAACGGGTTTACCTCCTTGCATGCGCTGGTTGGTATAGCTGATGCTTTCTTCCATGGCCGAGCGCCCCAGCCCAACGCCAAAAGCGGCGCTGGCGATGCGGCCCAATGTCAACACTTTGAGGGCTTGCAGAAATCCAAAATTTTCCGGCCCGAGCAAATTGGCCGCCGGGATGCGGCAATCATCGAACACAATCTCTGCCATTTCCGAGGCACCCATGCCAAGTTTCTTGAAGGGCGCACTGACACTGACGCCCTTCATGTCCCGTTCTACAATAAACAGCGACATGCCTTTTAAGCCCTTTTCCGGCTCGGTTGACGCAACGATAATCATGAAATCAGCAAACGGTGAATTGGTGATATAGAGCTTGGAGCCGTTCAGGATGTAGTCGTCACCGTCTTTGACAGCCCGGGTCGAAACGCATGAAATATCCGCACCGGCACCGGGTTCAGCATAGCCCCAGCAGCCAACTTTTTTGCCCGCCAGTGCGTCCGGTAACCAGTGTTGTTTTTGCTCATCGCTGCCAAGGTGAAACACGGCGGCACTGGCCAGTGCCGTATGCACATAAATCCCAAGGGCGATAGCAGCAGAGCCCCGTGACAATTCTGCACAAAGAAGGGCGTAAAGCACAGAGCCACCGCCTGAGCCGCCAACCTCCTCGGGGAAAGCGGCACCAAGCCAGCCCAGCTCTCCCAGTTTTTGAAACAGCTCTTGCGGGTATTTTTCCTCTATGTCCCAGCGTGCGGCATTGGGGGTAATTTCTTTCTCCACGAAAGCCCTTACCGTATCACGAAACTGAATTTCTTCGGGGGTTAGTGTCGGGTCTATCATTGTTTTTCCTCATCCTTGTTCGCGTGAATATGAAACACACCTGAAAATTTGGCGCAGACCTCGTCAGTACCATCTTTGATTTCTGTCTCAAGAAAGGCGACATGGCGACCACGCTTTAACAATCGGGTTTCAGCCTGCAACAATCCGGGCTTACCGGCGCGGATAAAGTTGGAATTAATGGCGATACTGCCCAAACGGCATTTCCCGGGCAGGTCGGCAATTAACGTGACGCCCATGCCAATATCGGCCATGGCAAATAAAAATGCTCCATGAACGACGCCGAAAATATTACATTCATCCCCGGTACACTGATGAGTTGTCAGAACGACACCATCGTCCCGGATTGTATTGGCAATACCAAGCCTATCGGTAAACGGGTCAAAGCCGATATTATCGGGTAAATCTCTCTGTGTCATTTTGATTGCCGGTATTTATTTACTCACCACGAAAAACAGGTTTTCTTTTTTCCCGAAATGCGGTGACACCTTCACGATGATCGGCACTTTGCAGGCATTGAACTTGCGCGAATATCTCATAATCAAATTCTGCCTCCATCGTCAGATCAAGCGACTTGCGAATGGCATTTTTAGTAAATGCGGTGGTGCGCGGCGCACCGGCGGCAAGACGGCCAGCCAGTTTGGCGATGGTCTCGTCAAGCTCATCCTCAGGAACGACTTGCGTTACCAGACCAATGGCCTGCGCTTCTTCTGCCTTAACGGTGCGCCCTGTCATCATCATGTCTGTGGCGCGGCCAAGACCGATAAGGCGCGGCAGAAAATAACCGGCGGACATATCGCACCCGGCCAGAGCCAGTTTTACAAACGGCGTACAGAATGTGGCTGTTTCCGTGGCAATACGAAAGTCACAAGATAGGGCAAGGCCCAGACCGCCGCCAAACACATTGCCATGACACCGCGCAATGACGGCTTTGCCGCCCGAGGAAATAAGACGGATGGGGTTAAGGTAATGATCGACAATACGCTCCCAGTCGGCGGGTGTGCGGTCGATCATCTGGCCAATATCGGCACCGGCACAAAAAGACCGCCCCGCACCGGCAATAACAATGGCCCGAACATCGGGGTCGTTATTGGCGTCTGTAAGCGCCGCGATCAGCTTATCCAGCAAGGGGGCATCAATCGCGTTCAGTCTTTCGGGGCGGTTTAGTGTCAGTGTCCGAACCGTATCTCTGGTTTCAATTTGCAATGTATCTGTCATTATTTCCTCGGTCTTAAAGCGTAGGTGAACTGACCTTCAAAAACTGAAGTGCCTTCCTCATCGGTCATGCTAACGGTTACGGCAATATCGGCGCGTTTGGTCTCGGCAAATAGCTGGCGTGCGTCTGCGGCACCTGTTTCATCAAGTGTGGCGTGGGCACTGACATCGCCCTTGGGGCGGCGCGTATAGCGAATGTGCGCATCTTTAAGCAGCACAAACGCTTCACCCACGGGCAATGTACGGTCAGCAACAACACCGGCAACGGTTTCGGCCAGCGTATAAAGCGCGCCAGCGTGAAACGAGCCGACATAGTTCGCAAGATCATCACGAAAGGGTATCCGCAGAACCACGCGCTGCCCGGCATCTTCGTCAACTTTGACGTCGTGCCAGACAACGTAGGGAATGCTTGCCAATAATTTTGCCAATGGCATTTTACAGATCCAGCTTGAAGGCGCGGATCAAATTATCACGTACCATTTTGCGATAAATTTCATCCGAAACGCCAAGGTCTTCAATTTCCTTCAAGGTTCTTTCAAAGGGCAGCAAAGGATAATCGGTTGCCCAGATAACCTTGTTCTTGCCCCATGTTTTTGCGAAATGCACAAAACTTTCCGGCCATTGACGGGCTGAGCGGGCAGAGGTTTCCACATAGACATTGGGGTGTTTCCACGCCAGCGTCATCATTTCGTCGTGCCAGGGCTGGCCAAGATGGCAACCGATAATGACAAGATCAGGAAAGGCCAGCGCCACTTCATCAAGATAAATCGGCCTGCCGCATTCAGAAGGCAGAAGCGGCCCCGTATGACCAACCTGTATCGCAACTGGAACACCCAGTTCCGAACACTTCATGTAGACAGGCCAGTAATGCTTGTCATTGGGGGCAAGGCCGGTCATGCCATCGCCATACATATAGGGTTCCAGACGAACGCAGCACATGCCCAGTTCCTTGACGATGTATTCCACGTCGGCGGCAACTTTCATGGGTTTATCCATGACATTGACACTGCCTGCGGGGATGAACCTGTCCGGGTGCTGCTTGGCAATTTCGGAAACTTCCTCATTGGTCATCACCGGATCGCCCTTATAGTAAAAGGACGACAGGATCAGCTTGTCCACACCAGCGGCATCCATTTCGGCCAGCAGGTCTTCAACAGACTGGCCTTCGGTCATGTGTTTGGGGGAGTTATATTTGCTGAAGATATGCAAAAATTCCTTGGGCCAGCGTTTGGCCCCTTCAGGGCTGACGTATGTTGCCCACGCATCAATTGCGATTTTTTCTCTCGTCATAATTTATCTCCCTGTGAAAACTGGTGAGCGTTTTTCAATAAAGGCCTGAATGCCTTCCTTTGCGTCTTCGCTCTGGCGAATAGGTTCTGCCTGGAATTGTTCCAGGCGTAGTGCTTCTTCAAGTGGTAAATGTGCCCCCTGATAGGCGGCATCGCGGGCTGCCCGTACGGCCAGCGGGCCGTTGGCGGCGATTAAATTTGCAATCTGCATTGCCTTTTCCATTAGCTGGTCTGGTGCAACGCAATGGTTGATGAGCCCCCAACGCAAAGCCTCTTCGGCAGTGATAGGCGCGCCGGTGACAATCATCTCAAGGGCTATGCCAAACGGCAGCGCGCGTGGCAGCCTTTGTGTGCCACCGGCACCTGGCAAAATGCCGCGTTTAACCTCGGGCAAGCCAAAGCTGGCATGGTCGGCGGCAATGCGAATATCGCATGCCAGCGCCAGTTCAAGGCCGCCAGCAAGGCAGTGCCCGTTAATGGCAGCTATTACCGGCTTGCGTGTGTCAAAATTGCGGGTCAAGCCACCAAGGCCGGGGGCCTTTTCGCCATGTTCGCGCCGTTCCAGCGGGGTCATTGAGGCGTAAAAGGCACCGATTTCTTTCAGATCAGCCCCGGCGCAAAAGGATTTATCCCCCGCGCCGGTAAGAACCGCAACGCGCTGGTCCGCATCGTCACGAAAGCTGGTCCAGACATCGATCAGCTGGTCGCGCATAGCCGCGCTTAACGCATTGCGTGCCTCTGGCCGGTCAATGGTGACAACCAGAACGCCGCCCTTTATGTGCGTCTTGATTGTCATTAGCGTTGCCGTGAAGACGACAGGCCTGTTGCACCGGATATGATTTCACGCAAGACCTCGCTGGTCCCTGCGCCGATAGTAAAGGCCAGACTGTCGCGATAAAGCCGCGCCATCTGACATTCTTCCATATGGCTCATGCCGCCATGAATTTGTGCACACTCGCGGGCCACCGAGATGGCGGTTTCTGTGCAGAACAGTTTCGACATGGAAATTTCGGCATTGCACGGCTCGCCCCGCACATAGAGGTCTATGCCCTGATACATCAGGGCTTCGGCGGCATGGATGGAGGTCAGGGCATCGGCAAGCCGGTGCCGCCAAACCTGAAAATCAAGCAATGACTGGCCAAATGCCTGGCGGTCATGGCCGTGCTGACGCGCGGCATCCCACATCAGGCGCATTTGCGCACAAGCGATGAGCGACAGCACCAGTCTTTCGCCGCTGAACCCATGCATGATTGGCTTGAAACCGCCATTTTCCTGGCCCAGCATATTGCGGGCGGGAACCCGGCAATCATCAAAGAATAGTTCCGCCGTATCAGAGGAATGGGTGCCAATTTTTTTAAGACGCTTGCGCGTCAGGCCCGGTGTGTTTGTGGGAACAACAATCAACGAAATGCCGGCATGTCCCGGGCCACCGGTACGCACCGCTGTGGTAACAAAATCAGAAATTGTGCCGTTGGTGATGAAGGTTTTGGAGCCGTTGATAATATAGTCATCACCATCACGCACCGCCTTGGTGCGCAAAGAGGCAACATCAGAACCGGCACCCGGTTCGGTAACGCCCAGTGATCCAACCATCTCACCCGTAATCGCAGGTTTGAGAAAGGTTTCTTTCAAATAATCAGAACCCGCCATTTCGATGATTTTGGTGGCAAATTCGGCATGGGTCATAATGGCGACAGCGACGCCAACAGACCCGCATTTCATAAGCTCCTGCACCAGCACGCTGGTATACCAGAAGTCCAGACCCGAGCCGCCGTATTCCGGCGATAGCCGCACGCCCAGATAACCCAATGCACCCAGCTTGTTGAACAGCTCGCGCGGCACCTGCCCCTCGTGCTCCCACGAGACCGCGTGGGGGGTCACTTCGCGCTCTACAAAAGAGCGTAACGAATGGCGGAACTGTTCATGGTCTTCGGTAAAGCCTTGCATTGTCGCAACCTCCATCAGGCATTCATTCGCAGAGTGGATTTAAATTAAGGATAACTTATTTGTCAAGTGATGCTCAGGTTAAAATATGAAAAACACCAACCCACCGGGTAAAACAGGGCGGGGCGAAGGCAGATAAGACTGGCAGTAATGCATTCAGTAAACTGTCGCTGTAGTGGCGGGGATCATAAACAAGCGGAAAAATAAAATGCAATCGTGTCATCCCGGAAAGGCTTTTGCCTTATCCGGGAACCATAGTGCAGATGCAATACCCCATAGATCCCGGATAGCCTGACGGCTTCCGGGGTGACACATCTTGCCAGACCTCAATACCTCACTCCTCCCACTGTTAGAGATGGTGAGCTAGAGCATTTCCGGTGGATTTAGTAAACTGTCGCCGTAATTGGCGGTAATTGTAATTCGTAATTGTATGGGCATCATGTTCGAAAAACAGGTTTGAATTTTTCCACCCTAGTGCGGGGGTTGAATTGCAGTTCCATTGCTTCTAAAGGCTGCGGCTTCTTAATAATGCCAGACCAATCTAGGAATGTTGGAAGGCCATAGTCAATAATAAGCGGCTCATCTTCCTCATTCCCTTTTACAACATTGCGCCAGTGGATTTTTATTGTGCCCATTGGCAGCGGCGGAAGATGAGAGTCCTTTGTATCAGGCATGAGATCAATCTGAAAACAAACCGAGCCAATTGATAATGTAAACATCATGTATGGAACATTATTGTAGTTGGGTTTACGCCTAAGTACCGTAGCTGCAGTTATCGGTGGCGCATTGCCGATATAGGCAAAAGAAATACCGACTTCGAGGAAGTTAAAATGCTCACTTTCATTTACGTCTTGAAGCCAATTTCGTAGTTTTCTGAATTTAGATAGTTCTTCAAATGGCAACAACGCTAACCCGATTTTTACCAAGGCTTTATATGCGTGACGTGGAATAAATGGCGTTACAGGCAGCGGTGCCCTTAAGGTAAGAATGCCTGTTTTAGAATCTATACCAATAACATCACTAAATGAGTGACCACCAACCATCATGGAGAGTTGAGGCTTCCCATCTGCCCCGTTTATTCGTCGTATTTGAGAATTACTGCCTGTGCGTCCCGACTGGCGAATCTTGTTTCGTTTGCCCTTTGTACCACCGAGGGTGAGCACAGATTCTATAGACTTAACCAGTGATTCATCATAGCGGCCAAAGGCCGCGTTACAGTCATCACATTCATCCAACGATATTATCCATTTGTTTCCCAATGCTTCGGGAATGGTATGGGCTGTTGTCCGAAATTTACGCGAAGATATTGTGCCACAAAAGCGGCATTCACCTTTGTCACCGATGTATATTTTCTTATCTGACAAGCTGGCTTGAACTGCATTTGCTATTTCATATTGCTCTAAGTTCATGCCCGCCTCCATCTTTTGACCTCAATTACGTCTATAGCTTACTAAATGCACTTAATGTATGCGAGCAGTTTTCATTTGGTGGTGATTACGCTTTGACGCTCATACAAACCTTCCACGATGCAAACAAAGTCAAGAAATTTAACCCTCAACCGCAAACGTCAGTCCTGCGTTTTTGACCAGGCGATCAACCAGCGCATTGCCCATGGCCGCCGCGGGTGTCCATACGCCGCCCGACGTATCGGTGCGGTCTCGTGAAATACATATTGCGGCTTCGGCGATCATTTTGGATGTTGAACCATAACCCGGGTCCCGGTCCCCGGTAACGCCGACGTTAACCAGCTCTCCCTCATCTGTGCTGCCAATGAACAGGATATTGTAAAAGCCTGTGCGGCGCTCTTCTTCGTCTGGCCCTTCGCCTGGTTTGGGCGCATCATCACCCATTAATGATCTATCCGAGGCAACGGCCATGGCGATTTTTTCGCCCTTATCGCCGGGGCCGGTCATGACCATTTCCGAATACAAAAAGTCCTCACCATAAGGGTGCCCCATCAGCGCATTGGAGCGATGTACATTTTTGGTGTTGATCGGGGCCATGATGAAGGGGGCGAGCCAGCTTTGCAGTTCGGGTTCAAATTTTGGTTTTGAACCGTCTGGCTGCGCAGGGCCTTCAAAGCCTGGCGTTAGCGCAAACGGGCTTTTCAAAAGGGTAATCAGGTCCCGGTCTTTGCTGGCGGCAGCAATGGTGGCTTTCAGACTGTCGGCGGTGCCGCCGGAAAATGTGCCTTTCATTGCCCGCACACGCCCTTTGACTTCGCTACAGGGTTTGCCAAACCGCTTTTGTGCTTCTTGTTGCAAGACAAACACCCCAAGGTCCAATGGTATGGAATCAAATCCGCAGGACAAAACAATCCGTGCGCCGGTTTTTTTTGCGGTCTCGCTATGGGCGTCGATCATTTGGCGCATCCATGCCGGTTCACCGCACAGGTCCACATAATCCGTTCCGCTTTGGGCGCAGGCTGCGACAAGGGCGCTGCCATAAAACTGATAAGGTCCAACCGTAGAGATGACCACTTTTGTACGCTGGACCATGGCGTTCAAGCTTTCGGGGTCACTGGAATCGGCTATGACAAGAGGCGTATCTGCCGGCGCATCAATTTCATCGCGCACTGCGGCAAGCTTTTTCTCGCTGCGCCCGGCCATGGCCCATCTGAGCGCTTCGCCGCGCTGATTGCGCTGGACCAGATACTCGGCCACAAGGCGGCCCGTGAAACCACTGGCCCCATAAATGATAATGTCGAACGGTACGTCTGCCATGTTATCTCCTTTAGGGCTTGAGCTATAGGCTCGCTGAAATGAAAATTGCATATTTTCAAATTGACCACAACATAATTATTGAGTATCACTCAGTGCAATTGTAAAGCAGTGATGAAAAGCTTGTGCTAAAGCTGTTGTATGTATGAGGCCAAATAGGAAAGCAGGATGACGAACAACGCTGTCATTGCCGGTATTGGCCATACAGACTTTGGCAAACTTCCTGAGCGCACCGCTTTTGGTCTGCAAGCCGAGGCAGCCCGGCGGGCCATTGAGGATGCGGGGCTAATACCGGGCGATGTTGATGGCCTGATAACCGATCCGGGGCCGGCCCAGGGCATTCTTGATGGGATTACGCCGCATTATCTGGCCCTTGGGCAATATCTGGGTCTTGATCCGGCTTATGTTGGTTCTGATATTCTTGGCGGGACCAGCAGCGTTGCCATCATTCAGCGGGCAATGCTGGCGATTGAGGCGGGCCTGTGTTCAGTTTGTCTCTGTGTTTATGGTGATTCAGCATTATCGACGCCCGGCTCCTATAGCTATGGGCGCGGTGATGATGCGGCTTTTGGCCTTTTTGGTGCGGTTGGTATGCACGCTCTGGCGGCGCAGCGCCATAGGCATAAATGGGGCACCCGGCCAGAACAGCTTGCCGAAGTGGCCCTTGCCGCACGGGCGCACGCGGCGCAAACGCCTCATGCCCAAAACAAACGCCCTTTGACTCTGGACGGCTATATGGCGGCGAAATATATCGTCGAGCCACTAAGAGCGCCCGATTGTTGTTTGATGTCCGATGGTGCCGCTGCGGTCGTTGTTACCGCTGCTGACCGGACGGCAGATCTACGCCAGCCCCCAACCAGAATTTTGGGACACGGTCAGGCCAGCTCGCTTTCTACCTGGGCCTCGCCCGATCATTTCGACACGCTGCCCGCCGCGCGGTGTGGGCCGCAAGCCCTGGCCCGCGCCGGTTTGACCCCGGACGGTATTGATCTGGTGATGCTCTATGATTGTTTTACTATTGTGGTTCTGATGCAGCTGGAAGATTACGGGTTTTGCAAAAAGGGCGAGGCTGGTGCTTTTGTCGAGGGCGGGCGGATCGGTCCATCGGGAAGTCTGCCGGTGAACACCTCTGGTGGCTTACTGGCCGAAGGCTATGGCGGCGGTATGATGCATGTGATTGAGGCCATAAGACAATTGCGCGGGACGGCGGATAAGCGCCAGATCAAAGACGCTGAAACGGCCCTGATCAGCGGCCATGGGCTGGGTATGAATACCCATGCAACATTGGTTTTGGGGAAATCCGGATGAACACCAATAGCCAAAGCACCTATCCCCTGCCACAACCCACCTCGTTCACCAAAGCGTTCTGGGATGCCTGTCAGGACAAGGTTTTGACGGTGTATGCCTGTAATGATTGCGGCCATTTATTTTTGCCGGGCGGTCCGGTTTGTCCACAATGCTGGTCATCAGGTCTGGTTTCACAGCCGGTTTCAGGCCGTGGTACGGTGTACAGCTTTGTCATTTACCAGCGCACATACCATCCGGCCATTCCCGCGCCCTATGTTGTGGCATTAATCGCGCTGGAAGAAGGCCCGCGATTAATTTCAAATATCATCAATTGCGCCTCAGGAAATATTGTTATCGACATGCCAGTACGGGTTATGTTTGAAACAGAAGACGGATTTATGTTGCCGCGATTTGAACCTTTTAACCCTGACCAGAGAAACGAGGGATAAGCTATGCCCAGTGACAAACCACAACGCACCAAGGACCATATTGGCAAATATGTGGCTTCGGGTGATTGGAGCCAGTACTGGACCACCCGTATCAGCAAGGCACAAAATGGCCGCATCCATGTTCGTGGTTATCCGGTGGAAGAGTTGATTGAAAACCTGAGCTATACCCAATCTGCTTATCTGATCCTTACCGGCGAGGTGCCTGATAAACGCCAGGCAGACATTTTTGATCTGGTGTTGCGCAGTGGTATGGATCAGCAATTTGTTAGCTCCGCCGCAGGCGCCGCCCGCTTTACCGCATCGGCCAATCCTGACAGTGCCATTCCGGCCCTGGCCAGCGGCATATTGGCCAGCGGTTCAGTTACCGGATCGCCGCAGGAACCGGCAGAAATGCTGATCGAGGCCGTAGGGTGGAAACTTGGCCTTGATGAAACTGCCCAAAGGGTTGTGGATTTGTGGATGGAACGCAGGGGCACAGTTCCCGGCCTCGGCCATCCTTTGCATAAAACCGCTGAGCCGCGTGTAACCGTTGTGCGCCGGGTCGCGCAGGAGCTGGATGGCTGGCGCGAACATGGACAAGTGCTGGATGCTATCGAAGACGAGATTGAAAACCGCAAGGGCAAGCGCATTCCCATCAATCTTGCCGGTGCTCTGGGGGCTATCACTGCTGATCTGGGATTTGATCCGCTTATCATTGGTGGTTTGGGGGCAATGAGCTATGGGGCGGCCCTCTTGGCCCACATTACCGAGGAAGTACGCGAGGGCGTTCCCTTGCGCATTATTCCTGATCAATTGGGCGCGCATTATGCCGGGCCGGATGAACGCCATTTGCCCAAAATTGATGGTAAGGAGGACAAGTCATGATCCATCCCTATTCTCATTATCCTGCCCGGGCGGCGCGGCACTGGCCAGATCGTGTGGCACTGGTAGAAGGGCCACGCACGTGCACCTATACCGAGCTTGACCGACAAGGCATGGTTATTGCCAATGCGCTTTTGCAACTTGGGCTACAGCCCGGCGATCGTGTTGCTGTATTACAGCAAAACTGCATTGAATATGTTGAGGCGGTTGTTGGCATTGCCCGTGCGGGCGGCGCATTGGTGCCGCTATTGGGGGCGCTCACAACAGCTGAACACGCCTTTATATTGGAAAATTCCGGGGCGCGCTTTGCCATTGCGCTGTCTGCTGGCCGGGTGGAGCATTTGCGCACTGCCGCCGCAGATAATGTGCCTGTGCTGGCATTTGAGGATGCAGAAGGCACCATTAATCTCATCAAAGCGGCCACGACGCCTGATGCGCCGGTTGTTGTGGATTGTCCGCCAACGCAATTGGCGCAGATACTGTTTACCTCCGGCACGACAGGCAAACCCAAGGGCGTCACCCATTCGTATGCCAGCGTTTCCGCGGCGATGAATTTCTGGGCCAATACGTTTGACCTTACCCCGGATGATCGCCTTCTGGGACAGCTTGCCCTTAGCCATTTTTGTGGCCGGGCGATGGACAGTTGCTGGGTTGCCGGTGCGCAACTGGTTATTTTACCCGAGGCAGACCCGGCGGCGGTTCTGGCGGCAATAGATACGCACAAAATTACGATGATGCTGATGGTGCCAACGCTGCTCCGAATGTTGCTTGACCACCCTGATGCGGTGGCTGCTGACCTGACCAGCCTGCAGGCCGTGGTTTATGCCGCATCTCCTGCCGCGCCATCACTGGTGGAGCGTGCCAATAAACGGCTGGGTTCGGTGTTGCATACCGGTTTTGGCCAGACGGAGGCCTATGGCCTTAACACCTATATGGGGCCAGCGGAGCATAATGAGGCGCTGGCGGCAGGCGGGGATCGCCTCACCTCTATCGGGCGCGAATGTCCCTCGGCGCAGGTGAGGATACGCGATGAAGAAGGCAAGGATGTTCCCATTGGCGAAGTGGGCGAGATCTGGTTATGCGCCCCATGGGCGACGCCGGGTTTCTGGCAGCGCCCGGACCTTGATGAGCAGCGTCTCACGAATGGCTGGCTGCGCACCGGTGATCTGGGTCGGGTCGAGGCAGACGGATATTTCTATCTGGCAGACCGCAAGGAAGACATGATTATCACCGGCGGCTTTAACGTCTATCCAGCTGAAGTTGAGAACGTTTTGATGGCGCATGACGCGGTTGCTGAATGCGGGGTTTATTCTGTACCCGATAGCAAATGGGGCGAGGCGATCAATGCCTCGGTTGTATTACGAGACGGCCATGAGGCCACGCCGGAAGAGCTGCAGGCGTTTGCCAAAAGTCAATTGGCACGCTTCAAGGCACCAAAGATTGTACGGATTGTGGACGAATTGCCCAAAACACCCGTTGGCAAGATATTACGGCGCACCTTGCGCGAGCCATTTTGGCAGGGGCAAAGCAGAAATGTGCACGGCGTAGAGTAACGCCAGCCTGCCTTTTACGCTTTGATTTCCAGCAACAGGGTATTGGCCGCGATCTGCACGCCGGGGGCAAAATGAATGGCCTCTATCTGGCCATCAATGTCGGCGGTAAGTTCGTGTTGCATCTTCATGGCTTCAAGAATGGCCAGTCGGTCCCCTTTGCTAACCGTATCGCCGGGCGTAACAAAAACCTCAATCAGCTTTCCGTGCATGGGTGTTGTAATGGTCCCGGCACTGGCGGCCCCCTCCTGCATTTGCGCCGGAACCACATGAATGTTTTGCACAGATAAATCGCGGCCATCGATGGATAATTGCAATTGTGAACCGGTTGCATCATTTTGGGGTTGATGAAAGAGAATGTCCTTGCGCGTGCCGTTGAGGTCCAGCGAAGCATGGTGATCGGCAATGCGTAACACTTTGAGCGCAAACACGTCACCGCCACTGCAAATCTGATAGCGATCTGCGCCAACCGGCGTGACCGTCAGATCAAGACAGGCATCGTTATCTGCAAAACGATAGGGCGCGGCGATTGAGGTTGCGCTTGTCCAGCCCATAAGCGGGGGGGCAAGAAAAAGGGAGCGGGCCAGCGCCTGGCTACGGGCGCAAACGTAAAAAAGCACAGAGGCGACAGCGGCATCTTCAAGCCTCAAGGCTTCGGGTGCAAAACACGCTTCGGTAAAGTTTTGAGCTATAAAGCCGGTGCTTGCCTGACCATTTACAAATTCAGACTGTTCCAGTGCGTCAATCAGGAATGACTTGTTGGTTTTAACACCAAACAGGGCCGTTTCACCTAAGGCCTGAACAAGCCTGCACCGTGCCTCTTCGCGGGTTGCGCCATGGGCAATGATTTTGGCCAGCATGGGATCATAAAAAGGCGAGACAACACTGCCCGTTTTAATGCCGGTATCAATGCGTACGCCGCCGCCCACTGCCGGGTGCCAAAGGTCAATCGGGCCGGTGCAGGGCAGAAAATCCTGATGGGTATCTTCCGCATAAAGGCGGGCTTCGATGGCGTGCCCTTCAAGCGCTATATCATCTTGCGTAAAGTCCAGCTCATGGCCCTGGGCAATGCGGATTTGCAGTGCCACGAGGTCCAGACCTGTCACCATTTCCGTTACCGGGTGCTCAACCTGCAAGCGGGTGTTCATTTCCAGAAAATAAAATTCGCAGGCGCTGTCCAGCAAAAATTCAACCGTTCCGGCACCGACATAATTAATGTCTTGCGCGGCTTTGATGGCGGCCCCGCCCATGGCGTCACGCAAGGCACTGGTCATGCCGGGCGCGGGGGCTTCTTCAAGCACTTTTTGGTGGCGCCGTTGCACCGAGCAATCGCGTTCGCCCAAATGAACAACATGACCATGGTTATCCGCGAGGATTTGAATTTCAACATGGCGTGGATTGATCAGCGCGCGTTCAAGGATCAGCGCCCCGTCACCAAAGGCGTTTTCGGCTTCGCTACGCGCTGTTTTGATGGCAGAGGCAAGGTTGGTTTTATCTTCAACCAGCCGCATACCACGCCCACCGCCACCTGCGGCCGCCTTGACCATAAGGGGAAAGCCAATGTCTTTTGCGGCCTCTGCCAAGGCGGTATCTGACTGATCTTCGCCCTGATAACCGGGGATGCAGGGAATGTTGGCCTTGATCATGGCGCGTTTGGCCTTGGCCTTGTCGCCCATCAGGTCAATCGCCTCTGCGCCGGGGCCAATGAAGATGAAACCAGCCTTGGCACACGCACCCGCAAAACCGGCATTTTCAGATAAAAACCCATAGCCAGGGTGGATGGCCCCGGCATTGCTTGCCCGGGCCGCGTCCAGAATGCGTGTCGCGTTTAGATAAGAATCCTGTGCCGGTGCCGCGCCCAGCAAAACCGCCTCATCGGCCATTGTCACGTGCGGGGCATCGGCATCCGCGTCGGAATAGACGGCAATTGTGCGCAGCCCAAGCGCCTTGGCGCTGCGGATAATGCGACAGGCAATTTCGCCGCGATTGGCGATAAGCACGCTTTGAAATGGTGTTGGCTTTTTATTCATATCAAATTTCCCGCTACATTCTGGCAATGCCAAAACTGTTGGGTTTGACGTGGCGATGGCCAGCCTCCCAAACTGTCGCCAGAAGAAAACCCAGCGCTTTGCGGGTATCGCGGGGGTCAATCATACCATCATCAAGACAATGGCCTGATGTATAAAAAGCGCTGGATTGCGAGTTAAAAAGCTCTGCCAGCATTTTCTCCTGCATGTCCATCTGCTGTTTATCAGTTTTTATGCCGGTTTTGGAGGCGGCGGCTTCGGCGACGATCGACATAACCTGCGCCGCCTGTTCACCGCCCATAACCCCCATGGAGGCATTGGGCCAGGAGAAACAAAAATCAGGGTCATATCCGCGCCCGCACATGCCATAATTACCGGCGCCATAACTGGCACCGATCATAAATGTGATACGCGGAACGCTGACATTGGTGACCGCCTGGATCATCTTGGATCCATGCTTGATCATGCCGCCTTGTTCGTATTCCTTGCCAACAAGATAGCCGGTGGTATTTTGCAAAAACACCAGCGGCATATCGGCCTGATCGCAAAGCTGCATAAACTGGGTGGCCTTGGTGGCCCCGTCGGGATCAATCGGGCCGTTATTGCCAATGATCCCGCAAGGCTGGCCATAAACCTGCGCCTGTACGCACACCGTCGAAACGCCATAGCGCGGTTTGAAATCGGTAAAGTCCGATCCATCAACAATACGGGCCATGACCTCGCGCACATCATAGGGCTTGCGATAATCGGTGGGAACGATGCCCGGCAATTCATCAGGGCTGTAAACCGGCTCACGAAATGGCCGTGCTGGTCGGGGCGCACAGCGATCATTCCAGCCAAGGCGTGAAACCACTTCGCGGGCGATTAAAACCCCTTCGCCATCATCCTCAGCAAGGTATTCTGCCAGCCCTGAAATGCTGGCGTGCATTTGCGCCCCGCCCAGCTCTTCGTCGGTGGCAATTTCGCCGGTGGCGGCCTTGAGCAGTGGCGGTCCGGCCAGAAATGCCTTGCCGCGATCTTTAACCGCGATTACATAATCAGAAAGTCCCGGCATATAAGCCCCGCCCGCCGTTGCGGAACCGTGAAGGACAGAAATAACCGGCAAGCCTGCCTTGCTAAGCCGCGCAAGATTGGCAAATAGTGCGCCGCCGGTGACAAAGGCTTCGACCGTGTAGTTAAGCAGATCGCCGCCGGCACTTTCAACCAAATGGACGAAGGGCAGGTTTTGTTGCAGGGCGATCTCCTGTGCGCGGCGCAACCGATACCCCCCGGCGGTGGTCAAGGAACCAGCCTTGATACCACTGTCATCGGTGACAATGGCGCACCGCACGCCATTGATAAACCCAATACCGGCCATGATGGTTGAACCGGGAATTGATTTTTCCTCATCATCGGTATCCAGCAGATACCCGGCAATATTGCCAATTTCAAAATACGGCATACCGGGGTCAAGAAGCCGCGCCAGTCTCTCGCGCGGCAATAACTGGCCGCGTGCATCAAAGCGCTCTTTGCGTTTTGCCGACTGCGCCGGTGCGCGGGCGTTTAACGCACCCAGTTTATCCACCAGCGTCATCATATCGGCGCGGTTATTCTGAAAGGCGCTGGATTGCGTATCCACTTTGGACTGAAATACTGTCATGTCAGCATCTTTGCGAGTGTTTGAGGAACCGGAACCGGGTGAGCCAGTAAAATTTGAGCGTAGCCCTTTCCTTGCGGGTCATTGCGAATTGAGGCCATGCCGCCGCCGCCCAGTACGGCATCAATAAGAAAGTTTATCGCAAGGCTGCCCGGCATGTAGAAACGCTGAACTTTATCTATATCCGCCCCCCCGTCAATAAAATGCGCAAATCGCCTGGCCACGGTCCTTTCGGTCAGGGCGGCCCAAATATAGGGTAGATACTCTTCTTTACGGGCGATAATACCAATATTGGCTTTGTCTCCCTTATCGCCAGAGCGCCCCCAGGCCAGCTTGATAAGGGGAATTTCGACAAATCTGTCTGTGGTTTTGAGGCCGGGAGGGGGCAGGGGCCTTTCGATAAGTGAGGGATTAACGGGTGTGCCTGCCGCATCGGAAAATTGTTGCGCTTTGCCGTTCATATCAACGTGGATAATGATGTCTTCTTTGGGCGTTAAATATGAGAACAGGCGCACCACGGGCGAGGGTTTCGGGCGTCCGCCCGCAAACCCGGACAGCCCCGGCGGCGAGGCAAGGCCCAGCCCGGTAATTTCCTTTAGCAGCATCCCAAGGGCCATGGCATCCTCATGCCGGGCGGCAATTTTAAGGGCTACTTCGCGGGCGCTATCAATTTCACAAAAATCACCAAACTGGCTTTCCGCACCGATGATCTCAATGCTGGTTTCGGTGAAAGCACCAAGGTTGACCCGGTGCAGCGCCTCGTTTGCCCGCGTGAAAGCAGCTTCGGCAAGCTTGCGTGCTTTTTTGTCTGCATCAAATCCATAATAGCTGAGCATCACCCCGGCGCGAAATCCGTCCGCATGGGTAAGCGATGTTTTATAGGTATCCGGTGCCGGGTAACCTCTGGCGGGGGATACAGTGACGCGGGTATTGCTTTCCTGCTGGATGCGAACTTCAGAAAAATCACAAACCACATCGGGTAGAATGTATTGTTGCGGGTCGCCAATTTCATAGACTAGCTGTTCACAAACGGTACCAACACTGACCAGTCCGCCGGTCTCTTCCGCCTTTGTTACGGTGAAAGAACCATCGGCATTTATGTCGCCAATAGGGTAGCCGATATTGGCAATATCGGGGACATCCTCCCAATCGGTAAAATTGCCACCACTGACTTGCGGGCCACATTCCAGAATATGCCCGGCCAGCGATCCGCTGGCCAGTTTGTCGTACTCATCCGCGCTCCAGCCAAAGGCATGAATACACGCACCAAGCGTTACCGCGCTATCGACGCAGCGCCCGGTGATAACAATATCGGCCCCCTGATCCAGCGCCACTGCGATCGGGAAAGCACCAAGATAGGCGTTTATGCTGGCGATTTTTTCCGGATCGGGAAATACAGCACTGGTGAACATTTCGCCTGGCGCACTAGCGGCGATATTGGTCTTTTGCTCCATCAGATCATCGCCGGTAATAACCGCAACCTTGAGGTCCAGCCCGGCATCCTTGATCAAGGCCCGCACCATAGCGCCGCAAGCAGCGGGGTTTACCCCGCCCGCGTTTGAGATAATTTTGACGCCCTGACGGGCAATCTCTGAGAGGTTTGGCTTCAGCACCGCTGTGATGAAATCTATGGCAAAGCCGGCATTGGCATTTTTGGCTTTGGCGCGGGCCATGATCGACATGGTGATCTCCGCAAGATAGTCAAAGACTATATAATCAAGTCCGCCTGCGGTAAGAAATTGTGGTGTTGCCATGGCGCTCTCGCCCCAATAACCACTGGCACCACCGATCCGGATTGTCTTTGTTGTATTTGCCGTCAAAATAATTCCCTTTGAAAAGAATGTGCTTTAGACTTCTGAGGATGAAACACGATGGAGTTTTGATGAGCAAGGCTAATCAGCACGAAGTTGACGAATTTGCGAAGGACGCCGATGCGTGGTTTCGTGAAAACGTAAACCCTGATCCCGGCTTTATGTTGCCACTGACGTTTATGGAAGTGGGGACAGACCAGCAGTTTGAATTTTTACAAAACTGGCAGGGCAAGGTTTATGAAGCTGGCTTTTTGGGGGTGGCATGGCCTCGTGAATATGGTGGCGGCGGGCTGGCCCCGGCATTTCAAAACGCGGCAACCGATGCCATGCGCCGCTATAATGCGCCGATTATGCTAAACGCCATCGGCCTTAACTGGACCGGACCATTGCTGCTGGATATAGGCACCCAGGCGCATAGGGAAAAATATATCAAAGGCATTCTTTCGGCGGAAGACATCTGGTGCCAGGGGTTTTCCGAGCCGGAAAACGGCTCTGACCTTGGCAATGCGCAATTGCGTGCGGTGCGCGAAGGCGATGAGTACGTACTGAACGGGTCCAAAATCTGGACGACGCTGGGCAATTACGCCAAATATATGATCCTGCTGGCGCGGACCAATACCGAGGCACCAAACAAATATGCGGGCCTGAGCTTCTTTCTGTCCCCGATGAAAATTGAGGGCGTTGAAACCCATCCGATCCGCAAGCTTACGGGCGAATATGGCTTTACCCAGACATTCTTCACCGATGCGCGCATTCCCGCTGACGGATTGATGAGCGAAGAGGGTAGCGGCTGGCTGGTGGCCATGAAAACGCTGGAATATGAGCGCGGCGCCCGCGACGGTCTGGCAGGCGGCTATATGATAACGCCGCTTGATGCTTTTGCGGTTATTGAACTGGCCAAAAAGGCACAACGTGATGGCGCTCCGGTAATGGATGACCCGGTCATGCGCGACCAGCTGGTTGAATTTATTATTGAGGCGCAAAGCCTGAACTTGTGCAAGGAGCGCGGCCATATCGCCCCTCTGAACGAGGAAAGACCTATGGGGTTATCCTTGTCGGGCAAGTTGATGGGCACCGAATTTGTCCGCCGCATCAATGAATTTGCCATCGCCATGCAAGGTACCAAAGGCGGGTATTATGTCGGCGATCCGAACGCCGTTGATGACGGGTTGTGGACACGCGGTTACCTGAACGCCTTTTCTGCCACCATTGGTGGCGGCACGTCAGAAATTCAGCACAATATCATTGCCGAGCACATCCTCGGCCTACCAAAGCGTTAGGCGGGACACATGGAAAATCTTGGCCAGATGGGGTTCAGTGAGGAACAGGCAGACCTTCTTGAGGTTGCGAAGAAGTTTTGCCGCGACAAATCCCCCATGGATAAAGTCCGCGCACTGATAAAAGACGAGGCGGGGTATGACCCGGATGTCTGGGAGGACATAGCCCGTCTTGGGTGGCTGGGCATTGCTATCCCCGAAGAGTATGGCGGCGTTGGGCTTGGTCTTGCCGAAATTGTTCCGGTGATGGAACAGCTGGGGCGTTTTTTGCTGGCTGGGCCATTTTTCTCGACAACTATGGCGGCGCAAGCCTTGCTGGTGGGCGGAACCGAAGAGCAGAAGAAAAACTACCTTCCCAAAATCGCCGAGGGGCGTATTGCCACGCTGGCGCTTACCGAAGACAGCGGTGATTTGAACCTTGAAAACATTGCTGCCAGTGCGCGCAGAACCGAAGAAGGCTTCGCGCTTTCGGGCAATAAATACTTTGTTGGTGATGCGGCGGCGGCTGAGTGGATTATAGCCTCTGTCCTTTTTGAGCAAAAACCGGCATTGGTGCTGATTGAACGATCCTCTTTGCCCACGGGTGCCTTGCGTCGTGAAACTATCATTGACGAGACAAGGCGCGCTTACGCACTTGATCTGGATGGTGTGACGGTTCCGCCAAGCGCTATGCTGGACCCCGCTTTGGCCAGCGCCGCGTTAGCGTATATTCACCTTTGCGCCAATCTTTTGGCCGCGGCGGAAATGTGCGGCGGTACGCAAAACGTGATTGATTATACCATTGAATACCTCAACACGCGCAAACAGTTCGGCAGAACCATAGGCTCGTACCAATCGCTAAAACACCCAACCGTTGACGCTTATGTTGCCTATGAACAGGCGCGCTCGCACCTTTACAGTGCCGCCCATTGTTTTAACCAGCAAGGCACTGGCGAGATAGCAATACGCATGGCCAAGGCCCAGGCTGACAAGGCGTTTTCTTACGCTGCGGATCGTTCCATCCAGTTTCATGGCGGCTTTGGTTTTACCTATGATTGTGACGCCCAGCTCTATCGCCGCCGGGCCATTTGGCATGCTTCACAGTTTGGCGATGCGGCTTATCACAGAAAAAAACTGGCTGAATTGCTGTTTTAACCAGGGTTGGTGCCTGCGACTGGGCCTTGGTTGTTATGCTGTGGCGGGTGTTTTTGTTGGCATGACAGCTCGCTTCGTGTGAACGATAAAGAGCGGTGCGATCCAAAATACTGAAAGACCTAGGGCCAGAAATAAAAACCCATAGCCCAGACGATGTTGGTCGCTGACAAGATAGGCGTTGCAGATGCGCACCGGCGCGTGGATATAAAGAAAAGCCAGTACGCCCAGCATGGAAACGACTTCGGCCTTGATAATGCCGCGTAATAATGGGTGCGCGCGTGCCCAGCCAATAGCAAGAGGTGCGCCCACGCCAAACGGCAGGGTAATAAATTTGGCCAATTCCATTGTCGGTGAAGACAACACCGCATCAATTGACCGGGGCAGCATCCAGAAAATGATTGTAAAAAAAGCAACGAGCAGGGTGGCAACACCGCCCCGGTTCCACTCACTCCGGCGCCCGGTGCCATTCGGGGTAATAAGCACACCGCTCCATGCCAACAATGGTAATTGCACCAGTATGTGGCTTACCGGATCGGCTTCCAGGGGGATACGCAAGGCAAAACAAAACCCAACAACCAAAATGGCAACAAGGTAAGAGGGGGGCTTCATGATAGCGTGCGCTTTAGCGCCTCAAGGGCGCCATCAAAGTCATCGGTATCAACGATAGAGCTTAACTGCCCGGTCGGGCTGATGACATGAATGGCTGTGTTGTGTTCATAACCGCCAAATGTGTCCGGATCACCTTTGATGACGACAACGCCAAAGGCTTTTAGCAAAGCAGGAAGGTCGTTCACCGTCGGGCGGGCAATGGTCCAAACCTCGCCATCCGCATGGTGCAGCTCGCCATAACGCGCCAGATGCGAAACATCATCAACATCAGGGTCGAAACTGACCGAGAAAAGGCGAACCCTGTCCCCCAGCCCCTCGGCAATTACCAGATCGCGCAGGCGGGCCATATCCCCCCCGGCACTTTGGCAAATCGTTGGGCAGGTGGTGTAGATGAATTCAACCATAACGGCCTTGCCAGGTGCGCCTGGCAAGGGTTCTGCGGACCCTTTCATGGTTTCCAGCATGAAAGATGATACCATTGGCGCTTCACGCTGAACGGCAAGGCGTCTGGCCCCTTCGGCGGTGAGCGCCTGAAGGCCGTCGGTAGCCTTGAAAAAGAGCACTGAACCAGCGATGAGAACCGCCAGAGATGCCAAAAATGCCTTCACGTTTCTATCTCGTACGTTTCTTTCGCAATCCTTGGGCATAGGAAACAACAAACAATAGTGCGCCAAGGATTACCAATAAGGCAAAGCCCGTGGCCAGACGGTCCTGAAGGAACCATTCAGGCACATGCACCGCCCAGCGCCGTGGTACCGATAGCGCCCCGGAAATGAGGAACATCAGGGTAAACCCGACCCCACCCAACAGATAGACAGCGAAACCAGCAAGGTCGAGGATATTCAGCCCCTTTTCACGGGGGTCTTTTACCAGCCAGGCCATAAAACCAAAAGTTATGGCCACCTCGCCCAATAGCAAGTAGATATGGAAGTGACCGGGTACCCATTGGGTGTTGTGCATGACTTTGTTTACAGCAATCATGCCGTCAATAATCGCCGGAGCTGAACCTATAGACCATCCGGCAACGCCCAGTACAAGCAGCGCCGAAGCAAGGTCCCAGTACATTACTCTTGACTGGCGCAGATAGACCAGAAGTGAAAATGCGGTCACAGCCAGAAGCGGGATACCAGACAGGTAAGAGACAACTTGCCCCATAATGAGTGCCCAGGCGGGCATGGCCACATCTTGCAGCAAATGGTGCGGGTAAACCGCCAGAACAAAGAGAAATACCATCGTCCAGGCTATGGCAAAGGGCCGCGTCGTTTTCCAGGGCTTGCCAAGATATTCCGGTAAAATCTCATAAACGGCAATGACAGCCATATAAATGCTGGCGTTGATAAAAACGTGCCCAAAGAAGAAAATCATATTCTTGGCCAGCAAGGCATTAACAGCAAAATCAGGTATCATCAGATTGACAAGACTGCTGACCAACACCGTTGCCCCGACAACTATGCCCATGACATTAAAAAGAGTAGAGGCCATGGCCGCAACCACAGTGGGTGGCGGTGCATTTTCTGCTCGTCCGTTGCCAAAAGCCAGAGGCCAGGCCAGTGCACCGCCTATGCTGCCATAGGCAGCAATTAATTTACGGGCAATTTCAAGGTGAAGAAGCAGAAACGCGACACCGATAAATATATAACCAAGAAGAAAGGTGGCGGCGGCCTCATTGCTCCAAAACCCGCCAGACATTGCCGGTAGCGGGAATAGAAATGTCCAGGCACCTGCATAGCCGCCAATGAAAATGCTGCCTAGAATCAATACAACACCGGTGAGAAACAACCCAAGAAAGGTCCAGAAAACCCCGGCGAGCAAGGGAACATAGCGGCCGGTGAAATACCATAATATGGATATTCCCGTCAGGCCGGCAGTGCCCACCATACCCGCACCATGTGCGGTCATGATTTGATAAAACAGGGCCTGATCAATTTCAATCATTCCCCCTTGCGCCGCGCGCATAATGAAGCCGAAGACCATCATAAGAAGTAAAACCACACCGGCTAAAAGCATTGTGAATTTCACGGCAGCTTCCTGTGGTTGATGTTTTGCTTTTATCATTGTTCTGCCCCTGATTGTGCGACAACCTTAAACTCTGAAATCATGTCATGATGAGCAGCGCCGCAATATTCCAGGCAAATAACCTTATAGGTTCCTGGTCGGTCAAAAGTATATTTTACCTGATTAACATACCCTGGCATGACCTGGGTCTGGACAAGTAATCGGCCATCAGGATCGGTCACCCCGAACCCGTGTGTTACGTCCGCAGCATGGGTGTTAAAGATAATTGGATGCCCTATGGGCACCTCTTCGGTATCGATGTCCCACGCCCATTGAAGACCAGTTACGTTAACCGTGGTGCTTGGCCCCGTGACAGCAACTGAATGTGGCCAGGACTTAAGTGACACAATGGTTACAACAGCACCTACTGCCAGTAATACCAGAATGAAACGGGATCGGGTTCGCTCTGCATTTTTCATTGTTTGTCCCGCTCCTGAAGCCCAGATCGCGGCAATAAAAAAATAGGCAATGAGTGCCATCAGAAAAAGGGCAATAGCCAGTACAGTCATTTGCATAGTGGTTTCTTTCACATTTTATATACGCATATTGTATGCTTATTATTTTTAATATTGCCCTGTCAACGATAATTGCCCACAATCGGCACATGCAAATTACGGCTTTTTCCGACTACGCTCTTAGAGTGTTGATGTATCTTACCGTGACCAGTGACAGGCTGGTGACCAGTCGTGAAATATCTAACTCTTATAATCTTTCATTCAATCATGTTGCCAAGGTAACACAATTCCTTGCCCGGGAAGGTTATGTCAAAGCGGTAAGAGGCCGTGGGGGTGGTTTGCGCCTCGCCAAAAGGCCTGACGAAATTTCCATAGGCAGCGTGCTGCGTCTGGCCGAGGCCGGATCAGAACTGGTGGAATGTATGCGCGGAGGGACGGTGCAGTGCGCGCTGGCCCCGGTGTGCGGTCTTTCACCAATTTTTGCGGAAGCCAATGAAGCTTTTTTCAAAACTCTGGATCAACGCACATTGGCGGATGCCTTGCCCAGAAAAAAAGAAGTGCAGCAAATACTGGGATTGATCAAGCCTGGCTGACATAGGCGGCAACCATGCGCCATATATTTTTGGCGAGAACTGATCACATGCATTGTTTGCAATAATCAGGCGCGGGTAAATTATTCCAATTGCGGGTGTTATTTGTTGTAAAAATGCACAATTCTGCATTTTTTGTATTATTTTAGCATATTAATGCTTGTGCAATAGAATGATGACGTTATTAAGCAATCAATATTCACCATTGTGCAGTGCAATGGTGAGGCGAAAACGGAGTTTGGTTGTGAATTATCGCACCAGCAATTTGGAGCACAAAGCCAGCAAGGCCCTCAGCCTTGCGGTGCCCAATGTCGTGCTCAATTCCGTGACCGTCCTTCTAGTCAGTGTGATTATTGTAACCGTTCTATTAGGAACGGGGCACCCAGGATAACGCAAAATAAAACGCGTTCACTGAAGCCCCGCTCTTAAAAAAGAAGCGGGGTTTTTTATTGCGCAAACAACAGGAATTAAAGTTTAGATGTCACAGCCCAAGTCAAAACGTAGCGATGCGATTATCAAAGGACCAGCCCACGCGCCGGCGCGGGCCATGCTGCATGCAACCGGCTTTGAGACTGCGGATTTTGATGCCCCCATTATTGGCGTGGTCAATACCTGGACGACGGTTACGCCGTGCAATATGCACCTGGATAAACTGGCCGAGCCGGTTCGTGCCGGTATTGCCGAGGCGGGAGCGCGCGCCGTCGATTTCAATACCATTGTGGTTTCCGATGGGGTGACCATGGGCGCGGAGGGTATGCGGGCCTCATTGATCTCGCGCGAGGTTATTGCCGATTCTATTGAATTGGCAGTGCGTGGTCACAGTCTTGATGGGGCTATTATTCTGGTCGGGTGTGACAAGACTATCCCGGCAGCGGCTATGGCGTTGGCGCGTATGAATATACCAGGGCTTATCCTCTATGGCGGTACAATCATGCCCGGGGAACTTAATGGTAAAGCCTTGTCCATTCAGGATGTGTTCGAGGCCGTAGGGGCCGAGGCCAGCGGCACCATTTCTGAAGAAGAACTTGGGGAGATAGAGCGCGCCGCCTGCCCGGGCGCCGGGGCCTGCGGTGGCCAGTTTACCGCCAATACCATGGCCATGGCGATGAGTATGCTGGGGCTGTCCCCCATGGGGGTCAATGATATACCGGCCATTCATCCGGGAAAAAATAATGCTGCGAAGGCTTGTGGCCGCCGCGTGGTGGAACTGGCCAAAGAGGATGTTTGCGCTCGTCAGTTTATCAATACGCAATCGCTGGAAAATGCGGCTTTGGCGGCCTCGGCCTCGGGCGGTTCCACCAATGCCATTCTGCACTTGCTGGCCATTGCCCATGAAGCCGGCGTTAAATTTGATCTGGAAGACTTTCACAGGGTCGCCGAGCGCGCCCCGGTCATCGCTGATCTGAAACCCAGCGGGCAATTTCTGGCTAATGATTTGTTTCTGGCCGGGGGTACACGCCTGTTGGCGGCACGTTTGCGCGATGCCGGTTTGTTGGGTGACACCCCTACGGTTAGCGGCAATACCCTGTTTGCAGAGCTGGACAAACTGGCCGAGACGCCAGGCCAAAAAGTGATTGTTGACGTTGCAACGCCCTTACAACAAAGCGGCGGTTATCGTATTTTATACGGTGATCTGGCCCCGGATGGGGCAGTTCTGAAAGTTTCCGGGTCGGCAGACAAGGTTTTTGAAGGTCCGGCCAAAGTTTTTGAGAGCGAAGAAGATTGTTTTGCCAGCGTGCAAAAAAGCGACATTAAGCCCGGCGATGTTGTCATCATTCGTAATGAAGGCCCCAAAGGCGGCCCCGGCATGCGCGAAATGCTGGCCGTTACGGCGGCACTTGTAGGCCAGGGAATTTCTGACGATGTAGCGCTGATCACCGATGGGCGTTTTTCCGGGGCCAGCAAGGGTTTTGTTATTGGCCATACTGCGCCCGAGGCCGCGCACGGTGGACCCATCGCTTTGGTGCGTAATGGCGACCGTATCCGCATTGATTCTGGCAAACGGCGTATCGATGTAGATGCCGACCTTGCTGCCCGTCGCGCCGAATGGACGGTGCCCAAGCGCCGTAGCTTTGGCGGTGTTTTTGATAAATACGCCTACCTTGTTTCCTCAGCCTCAAAAGGGGCTGTCACCACAATTTTACAAACGGAGAATAACCAATGAACACTCGTGAAGCAAAAATTGCCATTATCGGCTATGGCAGTCAGGGCCGCGCCCATGCCCTGAACCTGCGTGACAGTGGCTTTGATGTCATTGTTGGTGTGCGCGACGGCGGGGCCGGTCATAAACGAGCAAACGAGGACGGGCTGCGCACGGCCAGCCCCGCGGATGCAGCGGCAGAGGCCAGCCTGATTGCCATGTTGACCCCGGACCTTAGCCATGAAGAAATTTTTCGTGACTGCATTGTTCCTGGTTTATCGGCAGGGGATGCGTTGCTGTTTGCCCACGGTTTTACCGTTCATTATGGCCGTGTTGTGCCTCCAAAAGAGATTGACGTCATCCTTGTAGCCCCCAAGGGTCCAGGCGACCTGGTGCGCCGCGAGTACGAGAGAGGGCGCGGCGTGCCTTGTCTTTATGCGGTACATCAGGACGCCAGTGGCCGCGCCGGGCAAAGGGCGCAAAGTTATGCGCAAGGCATTGGCGGTGCCGAGGGTGGCGCCATTCAGACCAGCTTTGCCGAGGAAACCGAAACTGACTTGTTTGGCGAACAGGCGGTGCTGTGCGGCGGCGCAACCGAGCTGGTCATTGCCGGATTTGAAACGCTGGTTGAGGCGGGATACCAGCCCGAAGTGGCCTATTTTGAGTGTATGCACGAACTGAAACTGATCGTGGATCTGCTCTATGAGGGTGGCCTTGCGAAAATGCATGAGTTTATTTCTGAAACCGCCATTTATGGCGATCTGGTCTCTGGTCCCCGCATCATTAATGACGAGACCCGTGCACGTATGCGTGAAGTGCTGGCCGATATTCAAAACGGTAATTTTGCCCGGGACTGGATCAAGGAAAACCAGGATGGGCAGCCGCAATACAAAGCACTTTTGGAAAAAGACCTGAACCACCCGATTGAAAAGGTTGGTGCACGCCTGCGCAAAGATATGGCGTGGTTAAACCCAACTGCCAAAGCGGCAGCCGAATAGAAACTAAACCTGAAAGATAGTCCGATGAACGCGATACAAACCTCGATTGACCCTGACATTACCCCCGCTGGCAAACAAGCACCTACAGGCGCTGAACTTGTTGTGTCGGCGTTACGGGGTCAGGGTGTGGATATGGTGTTTGGGTATCCAGGGGGCACTATTATGCCGCTTTATGATGCGCTACCCGGATCAGGCCTCAAGCACATTCTGGTGCGTCATGAACAGGCCGCTGCCTTTGCGGCGGACGCTTATGCAAGAACCACGGGCAAGGCGGGTGTGTGCATTGCAACCTCCGGGCCGGGGGCAACAAATTTGCTGACCGGCATTGCCAATGCGTTTTTGGATTCCGTACCTATGGTTGCTATAACCGGGCAAGTACCTACCAGCGTGATGGGTACAGATGCTTTTCAGGAAATTGATATTTTTGGCATGTCCATGCCTGTGGTCAAGCACAGCTTTCTGGTACGTCGGGCCGAGGATATTCCGCAAATCATTGCTGAGGCTTTTGCCCTTGCTACGTCAGGGCGGCCTGGCCCGGTTCTGATCGATTTACCCAAGGATATTGCGCAGACCCGCGTGGAAAAACCAAAACCTGCCAAAATCAAGAAGGCAGAGCGCCGTGCGCCGGACCCTGTGGCTATTGCCGGGGCAGAGGCTCTGCTGAAACGTGCCAAACGGCCAGTTCTGTATCTTGGTGGCGGCGTTGCCAAGGCAGGGGCCGTGGAGGCGTTGCGGCGGTTTAATATGCTGGCCGGTATTCCGGCAGTTTCAACCCTGACGGGCCTTGGTGTCTTACCCACCGATAGTGGTGATTTTTATGGCATGTTGGGTATGCACGGTGCCAAAGCGGCTAACACATTAGTTCAGGAGGCGGACCTGCTGCTGGTCTGTGGTGCCCGGTTTGATGACCGCGCTACAGGCAAGGTTGATAGTTTTGCACCTGATGCCAAGGTCATCCATCTGGATTGCGACCCTGCCGAAATTGGGAAAATCCGCAATGCAGAGGCGGGGGTGCAAGGAGATCTGAAAACTGCGCTTGAAAGTCTGGCCGTTGGTATTCTGGATATATCGCCCTGGCGGACACGGGCACAAGAGCTGCGCAACCGGCACACCTTTAATTATAATGCACCAGGGGCCGGTATTTTCGCTCCTGCATTTCTGGAAGAGTTGTCACGCACCGCAGGGGATAACTTTGTCGCCACTTGTGATGTGGGCCAGCACCAGATGTGGGTGGCGCAGCATTGCCATTTTTCCCGGCCTGAAGCGCACCTGACCAGCGGTGGGCTGGGGGCGATGGGTTACGGTGTTCCTGCTGGTATTGGCGCTAAACTGGCAAGCCCTGATGATTGCGTTGTTACCGTCACCGGGGATGGCTCAATCATGATGAATATTCAGGAGCTGGCGACCATTCGTCGTTATGGCGTAGCCTTGAAGATTGTCCTTTTTGATAATTCAACCCTGGGCCTTGTTCGTCAATGGCAGGAACTTTTCTATGAAGGTAATTTCAGTGAAGTCGACCTTTATGACAACCCGGACTTTGCCGAAGTGGCCCGGGCCTTTGGGGTAGAGGCCTTCACGGTCACACGCCGGGAACAAACCAGTGCGGCAATCAAGCGGTTGTTAAACACACGCGGGCCGGTGCTGGCGCATGTGCGCATTGATCCGCGCGAAAATGTCTGGCCGCTGGTACCCCCTGGCAAGTCCAACGCAGAAATGATGGAGCACTAAAATGGAAACGCAAACCCTGCATATTGAATTTGAGTCAGAGGAAGGTGCGTTGTTGCGACTTATCGGCCTTGTAGAAAGGCGTGGATATGATGTTCGCAGTATGAATTTACCTGTGCCGTCTGAAGGCAGTATGAGCCTGGATGTTGGCGTTATGGCCCGGGATGGCGGGCGAGATATTGGCGTATTGAGACGGCAAATTCACCGCTTGAGCGGTGTGCGCCGGGTGTTGGGCGGTATGGAACACCAAAACACGAGCGTGGGAGGTCAGCATGACGACGCATAAAACAAATAAAGAGAAAGCTACGGAAATAGCTTTTTTTGATACGACTTTACGTGATGGTGAACAGGCACCGGGTTTTTCCATGTCTGTTGAAGAAAAGCTGATGATGGCCGGTGCCCTGTGTGATCTGGGCGTTGATGTGATCGAGGCCGGTTTTGCTGCGGCATCGCCCGGTGATGCCGAGGCGGTGCGCCGCATTGCTTCTGAAATGGAAGGGCCAACGATCTGTAGCCTGTCGCGCGCTGGCGAGAATGACATCAAAATCGCGTCGCAATCCCTGAAACCAGCGGGGAAAAGTCGCATTCATATTTTTTTGGGTACCAGTCCTATCCACCGCACAGCCAAGCTGAATATGAGCACCGATGAGGTTCTGGCGGCAATAGAACGCTCTGTATCTTTGGCAACAACACTTTGTGATGAGGTTGAGTTTTCCGCCGAGGATGCCATCCGTACAGAGCGGGATTTTCTGGTGGAAGCGCTTGAGTGTGCAGCTAAATCCGGGGCGCGGGTACTGAACGTACCCGACACGGTTGGCTATACGACACCTGACGAAATCTACGACCTGTTCAAGTTTTTAATCGCCAGGGTGAGCGGCGCAGAGAATGCCATTTTCAGCACCCATTGCCATGATGACCTGGGAATGGCCGTGGCAAACTCCCTTGCGGCTGTGCGCGCGGGTGCGCGTCAGGTTGAAGGGGCCATCAACGGTATTGGCGAGCGTGCGGGGAATTGTGCGCTGGAAGAAATGATGATGATCTTTGCCACGCGCAAGGATGTGTTTAATGCGCAGATTAATGTTGATACGACAAAAATTTATCCAGCCAGTCGAATGCTGGCGAAAATGACCGGCAATCCGGTGCCGCGTAACAAGGCCATTGTCGGACGTAATGCCTTTGCTCATGAAGCGGGTATCCACCAGCACGGTGTACTGAATGATCGGCGCACCTATGAAATCATGACGCCAGAAGACATTGGTCTTTCCGGCAATGCCCTGATTTTGGGCAAGCACAGTGGCAAGCACGCGCTGGCCGCACGGGCAGAAGAGCTGGGCTTTGAAATTGATGAAGATCGCCTTGCCGCTGTTTTTGTGTCGTTCAAGGCGCTGGCTGATGAATTTGGCGAGATCGCCGATGCACAGCTAATTGAGCTTATCTCTGGTGTAACGGGAACGGCCAGTGCCGTTTGGTCCCTAAAACGCGTGGAAATGCGCGCCGCCTATGGGGCGCAGGCAGAACCGTTTGCCCGTGTGGAACTGGAGCACCCTGACCGTGGTCCCGTCACCGATATTGCTACGGGTGAGGGGCCAATCCATGCTGCCTTTAATGCTGTGCAACACGTTACAGGCCTTACGGCTACGGTTGAGGAATTGGAAATTAATCATGTGGGGGCCAAGGGGCGTACTGATTGTATTGCCGATATTGTATTGCGTGTCGAGGGCCAGCGCTTTGTTGGTCGTTCGCGCACACGGGATGTCATTCCGGCGGGTGTTGAGGCTTATGTGGATGCCATAAACCGTGCTGCTGCGACCTTGAACCGCGACGCTTTTGGGCAGGAAAAGCCTGCTATTGAGCCGGATAAAACCCAAAATACAGCCCCGAACAACACCAAGGATGCGGCTTAGCAAAAGAGCCGATGGAGAGTGAGTTATGAGTATTTCAGAAGCAAAATATATATGGCGTGATGGCCAGATGCTGCCTTGGGCAGAGGCAACCACCCATGTTCTTAGTCACGGTTTGCATTATGGCACATCCATGTTTGAGGGCATTCGTGTCTATGATACGCCAAACGGTCCTTGTGGCTTTCGCCTTACCGAGCATGTTGCCCGGTTATTTGCCTCGGCAAAAATTTACGCCATGGATATTCCTTTTGAAGAAGAGGAACTGGTCGAGGCTTGCCGCGAAACCGTGCGGGTCAATCAGCTAACCAGTGCCTATTTGCGCCCCATTGCCTATCATGGTTATGGCGATCTTGGGGTTTGTCCATCGGCAGATACACCCATTAATGTTGCCATCGCCGCCTTTCCCTGGGGCGCTTATCTGGGCGAGGCTGGCCGGCAAAACGGCGTTGATGTTTGCGTATCTTCCTGGCGTCGGCCAGCGCCAGGTACGATCCCTATGGCAGCCAAGGCGGCGGGTAATTACCTGTCCGGGTTTCTGATCTCACGTGAAGCCAAACGTAATGGCTATGCCGAAGGTATAGCCCTGGATGTGGATGGTCGTTTGTCTGAAGGCGCTGGTGAAAACCTCTTTATTATCAAGGGAGGCACACTTTATACGTCGCCTGCAGCCTCATCTATTTTAAGTGGTATTACCCGCGATACGGTTATGAAACTGGCTACCAAAATGGGCTATACAGTTCGTGAGGAAACGCTGCCCCGCGAAATGTTGTATGTGGCTGATGAGCTGTTCTTTACCGGCACAGCGGCTGAAATAACGCCCATAAGGTCGGTTGATGGCACCAAAACTCGTGCCAGAGGGTGCGGCCCTATCACCCGCGCTTTGCAGGACAAGTTTTTTGGCCTGTTCAACGGTAAGACACCAGACACAGAAGGCTGGCTGGAACCTATCGGAAAATCCAGTGCAGAGGAGGCCGCCAATGTCGCCTAAATCACTTTTTGACAAAGTATGGGATCGCCATTTGGTGCGAGAGGAGACGGCGGAGCAACCGGCGGTTCTTTATATTGATCGCCATTTGGTCCACGAGGTTACCTCGCCGCAAGCTTTTTCTGCGCTAAAGGAACGCGGACTGAAATTACGGGCGCCCGAACGCACTTTTGCAACCATGGATCATTCAACACCCACCGTTCCACTTGGGCCGGATGGTGCCCCTGTTTTTGCCAGTGAGGATACCCGCGCACAGGTGCAAACCTTGCAGGAAAATTGTGTCGCATTTGGCATAGAGCTTTTTGGTTGGGATAGTCCGCACCGTGGGGTTATTCATGTGATGGCACCGGAACTGGGTTTAACCTTGCCCGGCATGACCATTGTTTGCGGTGATAGCCATACGGCCACTCATGGTGCTTTTGGCGCGTTGGCTTTTGGTATTGGTACAACCGAGGTCAGTCATGTTCTGGCTACCCAATGCTTATTGCAGAGTAAGCCAAAATCAATGCGTGTGACCTTGAAAGGGCGCCTTAATTCCGGCATTAGCGCCAAGGATATGGCGCTGGCGGTTATTGCGGCGCTGGGTTCAGGTGGCGGAACGGGTTATGTCATTGAATATGCTGGCGAGGCGGTGCGAGCGCTGGGTATGGAAGAGCGTATGACGCTCTGTAATATGACTATCGAAGCCGGTGCCCGGGCGGGCATGATTGCCCCTGATGATGTAACCTATGCCTGGCTTAAAGGACGTAACTATGCGCCCAAAGGCGATGACTGGCAAAAGGCTGTTGCTGACTGGAAAACGCTGAAAAGCGATGACAATGCTGCTTATGATGCCGAGATCATGCTGGAAGCGCGTCTGATTGCCCCCATGATTACGTTTGGTCCTTCGCCGGATCAGGCCATGGCGGTAGATTCAATAACACCCCATCCTTGCGGGCCGGTAGAGAGCAAGGGTCTCGATTATATGCGTTTCACACCAGGTCGTCCGGTTATGGGCGAGAAGGTTGATGTGGTCTTTATCGGTTCTTGCACAAATGGTCGCCTCAGTGATTTGCAAGCCGCCGCACGGGTGTTGCTTGGCCATCGTATTCATCCGGGTGTGCGTATGCTGGTGGTGCCTGGATCTGAACAGGTGCGCCGCGAAGCCGAGAGTGAAGGCTTGCACGAAATTTTCGAGGCCGCCGGTGCTGAATGGCGCTTGCCCGGGTGTTCCATGTGTATTGCCATGAATGGCGATATGGCCAAACCGGGTGAATTGGTGGTTTCCACATCAAACCGTAACTTTGAAGGCCGTCAGGGCAAGGGGGCACGTACCGTGCTTGCCTCACCTGCAACGGCTGCTGCCAGTGCTGTCTGGGGTGAAGTTGCAGATCCACGGCCATTTACGGAGGCTCCCCGTGTCGCATAACTCTGAACAATTCATAACACTGACCTCCAGAACCATGGTTCTGGCACAAGAAAATATTGATACAGACCAGATTATTCCGGCGCGGTTTTTAACCACGACCAGCCGCAAGGGGCTGGGCCGTGCTGCATTTTATGATTGGCGCTATGACGAGGCGGGCATGGCCCGCAATAGCGACCCTTTTGCTGGCAAAGACCCTGATGAGCACCAAATACTGGTAGGCGGGTCAAATTTTGGCTGTGGGTCTTCGCGTGAGCACGCGCCGTGGGCTTTGGCGGATTTTGGCTTTCGGGCTGTGGTCAGCACTAAAATTGCCGACATCTTCAAAAGCAATGCGCTAAAAAATGGTATTCTTCCTATTGAGGTCAGTGCTGAAACGCATGCGGATCTGATAGCCTCACCGGGTACGGAACTGATCATAGATCTGGAACGTCTGGAAATATCACGTCCGGGTAAATGGAAGCAATCTTTCGAGATTGATCCCTTTGGCCGGCGTTGTCTCCTGGATGGTGTTGACCCGTTAGGTTTCCTGCAAAGCTGTGAAGATGACATCGTCAAGTTTGAGGCCCGAAATACATGAGCCATAACATTGTTGTCCTGCCCGGTGACGGGGTCGGGCCAGAGGTGGCCGAGGCCGCGCTTACTGTACTTGCTGCAATTGCGGCGGCGTTTGACCTTTCGTTTGAGTTTGATGAGCACGCCTTTGGCGGGGCCGCCATTGATGCGTGTGGTGATCCCTTGCCTGGGCAAACGCTTGCGGCGTGCAAGGCGGCTGATGCGGTGTTTCTGGGTGCCGTGGGCGGGCCAAAATGGGATGGGGGCAAACAGCGCCCCGAGGCTGGTTTGTTGGGGTTGCGTGCCGGGTTAAACCTGTTTGCCAATTTGCGCCCTGTCGATGTTCACCCCGCGCTTGTTGATTATTCTCCGTTGCGGCCCGAGCGTGTATCCGATGTGGATATTCTGATTGTGCGCGAGCTAACAGGCGGGCTTTATTTTGGCGAAAAGAAACGCACAAATGATACTGCCAGCGATCTTTGCCAATATTCAAAATTTGAAATTATCCGCGTTGCCCGGGTGGCCTTTGAAGCGGCAAGGGGGCGAAAAAGTCATGTAACCTCCATTGACAAGGCCAATGTACTGGAAACCAGCCGCCTGTGGCGTGAAACCGTAACGGCTTTGCAGGCAAAAGAGTTTCCCGATGTGGCATTGCGTCATGAACTGGTGGATTCGGCGGCGATGAAACTCATCACCTCACCCGGCAGTTATGATGTGGTGCTGACCGAAAACCTGTTTGGCGATATTTTAAGCGATGAATGTTCTGTACTTTCGGGCTCCATTGGCCTTTTGGGATCGGCCTCTCTTGGTGCCGGGCGCCAAGGCCTTTATGAACCCATTCACGGCTCTGCCCCGGATATTGCCGGCCAAAATATTGCTAACCCGGTGGGGGCCATCGCCAGCGCCGCCATGATGTTGCGCCATAGTTTGAACGCGCCGGAGGCAGCCAAAGCTATCGAAGCGGCGATATATAGCGCCCTGCAAAGTGGTGCCCGCACACGCGATCTTGGCGGCGACCTTGGCTGTACGCAAATGGCCGAAGACATTGCCCGGCGCATTGCCAGATAACGCCTAGCCCAGCTCCTCGGCCAGTGCACCCAGACATTTGTCTACATTTTGTGGGCAGGCGCTGGCACCCATAAGGCCGATGCGCCACACTTTGCCGGCCAGCGCGCCCAGCCCGGCGCCGATCTCAAGATGGTGCTTTTCAAGCAATGCCTTGCGCACCGCCGCTTCATCCTTGACCGATGCGGGAATACGCACCGTATTAAGCTGTGGCAGGCGATGTTCTGGCTCTACCAGAAATGAAAACCCAAGCTTTTCCAGACCATCGCGTAAATGTTCGTGCTGGGTTTGGTGGCGGGAAAAGGCGGCATCCAGCCCTTCCTCGCGCAGCATAAGCAAACCTTCATGCAGGGCATACATGGCGTTGACCGGCGCGGTGTGATGGTAGGATCTTGCCCCTGTTTTTTGTGCGCTACCGCTATCGCTACTTGAGCGCGCGCCTTCCCAGTAATTCATCACCAAGGATAAATCCAGAAACCAGCTTTGCACCGGCGTTACCCGGGCCTCAATGGCGGCAATGGCGCGGGGGCCAAAGCTGACCGGCGACAGGCCGGGCGGCACCGAAAGGCATTTTTGCGTGCCTGAATAAATTGCGTCCACATCCCATTCGTCGACCTTCACCGGCACTCCGCCCAGGGACGTCACCGCATCGACGATGGTTAAGGTGAAATGTTTTTGCGCCAAGGCACAAAGCGTTTTAGCGTCTGATAATACGCCAGTGGAAGTTTCGGCATGGACAAAGGCCAGTATTTTGGCTTCGGGGTGAGCGATCAAGGTCTCCTCAACCTTTTGCGGATCAACGGGCTTGCCCCACTCCTCATTGATCACCACCGCCGTAGCGCCGGCGCGGGTGACATTTTCCACCATGCGCCCCCCAAAGACACCATTCACACAGACAATGACTGTATCGCCGGGCTCAATGAGATTAACAAAACAGGTTTCCATACCGGCAGAGCCCGGTGCAGAAACCGGAAAGGTCAGCGCATTATCTGTTTGAAAGGCATAGCGCAGAAGCAGCTTTATCTCGTCCATCAGGGCAATGAACTGCGGGTCCAGATGGCCGACGGTGGGCCGCGCCATGGCCTCCAGTATCCGCGTTGGTACATCAGATGGACCTGGCCCCATCAGGGTTTTTGGTGTGGGGTGAAAAGGTTTCATGGCATTGGTCCTAATGGGTGTTTAGTTTGATCGATTTTCATACAGCTATTTGTATGTTTACAATGTGTCATCCCGGAAAGGCAACGGCTTATCCGGGATCCATTTCACCAATTATATTCACCATTGGCCCCGGATAATTTCTGGTGAAATTTCCGGGGTATACATTGAAGTGAAACCAAGGGTGCGACTGCGCCCCAGCGATCGTTCGCCGCCCCATCGGAGGCATGTGCGCAGCACATTGCCGCGAGATCAAGAAATGGTGGCGGGGGGGAGATTTGAACTCCCGACCTCAGGATTATGAGTCCTGCGCTCTAACCAACTGAGCTACCCAGCCATTTTTGCTTGTCTTTCAGGTCGCGGGATATACGCGCCCGCGCCTTTGGTTGCAAGCGGTTTAGTGTACTATCTCTTCGCTATTTGAGCACTTGTTACCGCGCAATATGCAATGGTTGGCCAAGGGCTGTCATGGCGCTTTCAGCAAAGCTCTCGGATAGGGTGGGGTGTACATGGATGGTGCCGGCAACATCTTCAAGACGGGCACCCATTTCCAGCGCTAAAGCAAATTCACCGGAAAGCTCGGCAACATGGGCACCAACCGCGTGGATGCCCAGAATAACATGATCAGACTTGCGCGCCGTGACGCGCACAAAGCCGCCATCTGTGCCGCCTTGCATGGCCAATGCCTTGCCAAGCGCGGCAAAGGGAAACTTGCCGGTAATAACGTCTTCGCCCGCCGATTTGGCCTCATCCGGGGTCAGGCCCACACCAACAATTTCCGGCTCGGTAAAGCACACGGCGGGAATGGATGCCGGGTCAAACCGGCGGCGATGCCCGGCCAGTATTTCGGCGACCATTTCACCCTGCGCCGTTCCCTTGTGCGCCAACATTGGCTCACCAATGAGGTCACCAATGGCATAAACGCCGCGCATGGATGTGGCGCATTGATCGTCCACGCGGATAAATGCGCCGTCCATGTCCACGCCCATCGTTTCCAGGCCCCAGCCCTCGGTCACTGGTTTGCGCCCCACCGCGACCAGAATTTTTTCGGCAGCGATGTCTTGTGTTTTGCCGTCTTTGTTTTCAAAAGCAATGCCGGTTTTGGTTAGTTCTTTGGCTTTGGATGAGAGATGCATATCAACGCCGTGGGTTTTTAACCAGCGGGATATGGGCCGGGTCATCTGGGTGTCATAGAGGGGTAGTATGCGATCCAGTGCCTCGATAAAACTGATCTTCGTGCCCAGTTTGGCAAAGGCAATGCCCAGCTCCAGCCCGATATAGCCTGCGCCGACAACAGCCATGGTTTTGGGCAATTTTGTCAGCTCCAGCGCACTGGTGGATGACAGCACGCGCGGGTCGGACGCGGGCAGGAACGGCAGCTCAACCTCTACCGATCCGGTGGCCAGCACCACATTCTCTGCGGTGATTTTGATCGTTTCACCATCGGCCAGCATCACTGTGCAGGTTTTCGCATCAGAAAATTCTGCCCAGCCGTTCAACACCTCTGCGCCTGCCGATTTGAGCAACATGCCCACGCCGCCGGTCAGCTTGCCCACCAGATCGTTTTTCCATTGGGTCAGGGCTTTCATGTCCAGCTTAGGTTTGCCGGTTGTGATGCCCATAGCAGGTGCCTCTGCGTGGGCGGAAATTTCAGTAAACCGACTGGCCGCGTGGATCACCGCCTTTGACGGTATGCACCCCCGGTTAAGGCAGGTGCCGCCCAGGCCACCACTGTCGACCAGAATGACATCCAGGCCTAATTGCGCCGCACGAATGGCGCACGGATACCCCGCCGGGCCACCGCCAATAATGAGGACATTTGTTTTTCTTGTTTTACTCATCTTATCGGGCTCACATAAAAATTGTTGCCGGGTTTTCCAGCAGGGCTTTAACCTGGCTGATCAACCGCGCCGCGTCATAACCATCGACAATACGGTGGTCGAAGCTGGAGGAGAGGTTCATCATTTTGCGTGGCATAAATGCGCCGTCCTGCCATACGGCCCGCGTTTGCAGTTTGTTGACGCCAATTATTGCGGTTTCCGGGGCATTGATCACCGGGGTAGAGGCAATGCCGCCCAGCGCACCCAGCGAGGTGATGGTGATGGTTGAGCCGGTCAGCTCTGCTGTCGTGCCTTTGCCATCCCGTGCGGCGGTGCACACCCGGGCGATTTCACTGGCCAGTGCCCAGATGTCCATACTTTCGGCATGCTTGACCACTGGCACCATCAAGCCATTTGGGGTGGCGGTAGCAATGCCTATATGCACGGCGTCATATTTGGTAACTACGCCCTCTTCACCATCAAAATGCGCATTGGCCAGAGGAAATTCTGGCAGGACCTTGATGAGGGCCATGCTTAAAAACGGCAGCAGGGTCAGCTTGGGCTGGTCTTCATTGCGGGTAGCATTCAAATGCTGACGCAGGGCTTCCAGCGCCTCCATGTCCACTTCTTCAACATAGGCGAAATGCGGAATGGTGCGTTTGGAGTTGGCAAGGTTTTGCGCGATCTTGCGGCGCAGGCCAATAATCTTTTGTGTTGAAACCCCCGTGCGTTTAACACCGCTAGCCGGAATGGTTTTGGTTGTCAGGCGACCACCCGAGGCAATAAAATCACCTATATCCTGATGGCTAATGCGCCCCGCCGGACCGGAGCCAGGTACGCTGGCAAGGTCCACGTCCTGTTCCAGCGCACTTTTGCGCACAGCAGGTGAGGCCAGGGGTTTTGCATTGCCGCCCTGTCCTTGGGCAGGCTCAGGATGAGGCTGGATTGTTTTTTGTTCTTTCGTGGGAAGTGTTTCCGCTTCATCCACAACCTTAGCCACAACCTCATCCCCGGGTCCTGTCCGGGGCAAGCTCTGAGCTTGCCCAAGGATGGGGGGGGCTTCTTCCCCGGTATTGCCGCCACCCTCGGTTTCAATGGTGATGATGACAGTTCCAACCGCCAGAACATCACCCGGCTCGCCGGTAATGGTTTTGACTATGCCAGAAACGGGGGAAGGAATTTCCACGGTGGCCTTGTCGGTCATAATGTCGACGAGATTATCATCCTCGTTGATTTTCTGGCCGACTTTAACATGCCATTGCACAATCTCGGCCTCAACAACACCTTCGCCAACATCGGGTAATTTTATGGAATGAAGTCCCATTTACGCCTCCAGCGTTTCGATCATGGCGCGTGTTACGCGCTCCTGGCCCGGAAAATACTGCCATTCAAAAGCATGCGGGTAGGGGGTGTCCCAACCGGTGACCCGTTTTACCGGCGCTTCGAGCGCATAAAAACAGTCTTCCTGAATTTGTGCGATCAGTTCAGCCCCAAAACCACCAGTGCGCGGGGCTTCGTGCAATACCACACAGCGCCCGGTCTTGTTTACTGATTTGGCAATGGTTTCCATGTCATAAGGCACCAGCGTGCGCAGGTCGATAATTTCAGCATCAATCCCCGCAAGGCGTGCCGAAGCCAGTGCTACATGAACCATAGTGCCATAAGCAACAACGCTCAGCGCATCGCCCTTGCGAACAATATCTGCCTTGCCCAGAGGGACAGTGTAATGGCCAGTGGGAACCTCACCCTTTTCATGTTTTGACCAGCTCAGTGCCGGTTTATGCGGATCACCATCAAAGGGGCCATTATACAGGCGTTTTGGTTCAAACATCAGAACAGGATCTTCGCTTTCACTGGCAGCGATTAACATGCCTTTGGCATCGTAAGGATTGGAAGGCATGGCCACTTTTATGCCCGGGATATGGGTAAAAAAACTTTCCGGAGACATGGAATGGGTCTGCCCGCCATAAATACCACCGCCGCACGGGGTACGCAGCACCAAAGGTGCGGTGAATTGACCCGCAGTGCGAAACCGTAAACGCGAAAGCTCGGAAACGATCTGGTCAAAACCAGGGAAAATATAATCAGCAAACTGAATTTCCGCTATAGGGCGCATGCCATTTGCAGCCATGCCAATGGCCATGGCAACAATGGCCGCCTCGTTAATCGGCGTATCAAAAACACGGGATTTGCCGTGTTTTTCCTGCAAACCCTGGGTGCAACCAAATACACCGCCAAAGTAACCTGCATCTTCACCAAAGGCACAGACGCGCTCATCGTTTTCAAGCAAAACATCGTGGGCGGAATTAATCGCCTGGATCATGGTCATTTTTGCGCTATCGCTCATCTAAACCCCCAGGTCTTGACGTTGACGGCGCAAATGCCAGGGCTGTTCGGCATAAACATCTTCAAACATGGAAGACACAGGCGCGTGCGGGCCTTCCCGCAACGTGCCATAACTTTCAGCCTTTTTATAATTGGCCTGTACTTCTTTTGTCAGGGCTTCAGTCAATGCCTCGTGCCGGCTTTCATCCCATTCCCCAAGATTGATCAGATGGTTTTTAAGACGTTCGATCGGATCGCCAAGCGGCCAGGCAGCAGCTTCTTCCTTGGGGCGATAGCGCGAAGGATCATCCGAGGTGGAATGGGCGTCGGCACGATAGGTTACCGTTTCAATCAATGTGGCTCCGTGACCGGCCCGGGCGCGTTCCGCCGCCCATCCGGTTGCCGCGTAAACAGCCAGAAAATCATTGCCATCGACACGCAGGCAGGGCAGGCCATAGCCAATTGCCTTGGCAGCAAAAGTTGCATTATTGCCGCCAGCTATGCCTGAGAAGGACGATATGGCCCATTGGTTGTTGACCACATTCAGGATCACAGGTGCATTATAAACACTGGCCAGTGTGCAGGCACCATGAAAATCACCCTCTGCGGTAGTGCCATCACCAATCCACGAGGCGGTTACCGTATCTTCGCCCCGTGCGGCGCTGGCCATAGCCCAGCCCACAGCCTGAGGAAACTGGGTGCCAAGATTGCCAGAAATAGAAAAGAAATTTCCCTCTTTCCAGGTGTAATGCACAGGAAGCTGGCGCCCCTTTAGATTGTCTCGCTGATTGGAAAGGCAATGACATATCATATCGACCATGTCGCGGTCGCGGGCAAACAACAAACCCTGCTGGCGATAGGAGGGAAACAGCATATCCTCATATCGCAATGCCATACCTGCCGCAGCGGCCACCGCTTCTTCGCCCATAGATTTCATATAGAATGAAAGTTTGCCCTGGCGCTGAAGCTTGAACATACGTACGTCATAAAGGCGCGTTTTCAGCATGATGTGCAGTCCCTTGCGCAGGTCTTTTGCTGAAAGTCCGGGGTTCCACTCCCCTTGCGCTTCGTGCTCATCGTTGAGTACCCGTACAAGAGAATTGGCCAATGTATGGGTGTCACTGGCCGGGCACATTGGATCAGGCCGGGGGGCGGGCGAATCCAGTTTGAGGCCTATAGACGAGAAATCCGGCGTGTCGCCCGGGCGGGCGGCAGGTTCCGGAACAATGAAGCCCAGGGTGTTGCTTGATGGCGCGTGCGTCATATAATTACTCATGTTTTGACTGCATATATGGACATTTTTGCCCTTATTTTTGCAGAGTATAGCAATTTCCACCCGTATTATGGCGAATATGATTGCATTTGTCCTCAAAAAAGTGCATTGCGATGTATAAATAGTTTCTATTAACCCGAAGGGGCGTGTCTGTGACGAATGAAATTGATAATATTGATGCCAAAATATTAAAGCTTGTGCAGAGTGATGCTTCGCTTTCTGTGGCTGATATTGCGACCAAAGTCGGGCTTTCCTCTTCGCCATGCTGGCGTCGCATAAAGCGCCTGGAGGAAACGGGTATTATTGCCTGTCAGGTTACGATACTTGATCGTGAGCTTCTGGGTCTTAATTTTGAAGTTTTTGTCGCTCTGAAACTGGAACGCCCCACGCGCTCAAACCTTCGTGCTTTTGAAAGTGCTGTTCAGAAGCTCCCCGAGGTGCTGGGCTGTGCCACGGTAACCGGGGCTGTGGACTATGTCCTTCATATTGTGACCACTGACATGCACACCTATGACGATTTTCTCCGTGATGAGATATTGTCTATGGACCTTGTGCAAACGGCAGTTTCACGCATTGTCATTCGTTCGGTCAAGGACACAACGGATTTACCGCTGCACCTGATTGCACCGGAATAAGAAGATATTGCGCTTGTTCTCCTCAGAGCAAAAAACACTGGCTGTCTTTGCGCACCCCGGTCATGAGTTGCAATGCCTGGCAAGTCTAGGCGTATTTAGTGCAAAATCGACCTTTTTAACTGATGCATCTGCGTCCACTGGTCATTCTCGACTGGAACAATCTGTTGCCGCGCTGGGTACGTGGGGGCTTGAGGTAAACAGGGGATTGGCAACTGTGTCAGATCGTGAAGTGTATGCGATGATGCTAGAAGCCGATCAGTACAAAATAGCAAATTTATGTGCTGTAGTGCAGTGTTTTTTGAAACACGAAAAACCTGAAATCATTGTGATTGACTCTGCTGAAGGGTATAATCCTGTCCATGATTTTTGTCATTTTCTGGTTTTATTTGCCGCTAGCAAGGTATGCCCATCAGCAAAATTATTAGAAACACCGTTGACTGATCATCCACATGACTTGTTAGGAACGGACGAGGCAGAGTGCTTCATCTTAAATCTTGATGAGCAGTCGGCGCACAATAAACGTGCTACAATTGACGGGTATTGTACTATGGCAGGGGGCATGCTGCACCAGGAAGTTAAAGAAATGCAGGGGCGTTTTGGTGAGGCAGCTATAAACAGGGAAGTACTGCGTCCACCCCTGCCCTTATCCGATTACCTTGCACGGTTCGGTGATGAAAAACCTTTTTTTGAACGTCATGGGGAACAAAGGGTACGGGAGAAAAAATATGACAAAATCCTGCGCCTTGATCCTCACCTTGCCTTTGCACTTGATGTAATTTCAAAATCAAGCTGATGCACATATTGATCACCAATCATGCTCTGGATGCGTATGCCGGTACTGAGATGTATGTGCGTGACTTGGCCTGTGCGCTCAAGGATAAAGGGCATAAGGTTTCCTGCTACAGCCCGAAACTGGGCAAATTGGCGCAAGAGTTACGCGATGTCGGTATTGAAGTGGTGGATGATCCTCGCTTGCTTGCCCGTAAGCCGGACATTATTCATGCCCATCATTATACGGCGACGGCTCCGGCATTGTTGGCTTTTCCGGGAACTCCGGCAATTTTTGTATGCCACGGCATACTTCCCTGGCCAGAAACGCCGCTCATCCGTTTTTCCCAGGTTCGCTCTTATGTGGCTGTTGACCTGGCGTCCCGGGAACGTCTGGTGAATGATCTTGGGGTAACGCAGAACGAAGTGCGCATCATTCAGAACGGCGTTGATACAAAACGATTTTTTACCAAACATCCACCAGCAACCGACCCGGTGCGTCGTAGCAAGGCACTGGTGTTTTCCAATCAGGCGCAGGATAGCAGCATTGGGGTATTGCGTGAGGCGTGTGAGAGTAACGGTATCACGCTTGATGTGAGAGGCAGTGGCGTTGGAAATCCGGCATACGCACCAGAAAACGTGCTGAGTGAATATGGTTTGGTCTTTGCCAAGGCCCGTGCTGCAATGGAGGCCATGGCTTGCGGTGCCGTGGTTATTCTTGCCGATTACGGGAAATGGGGCGGTGCTATCCGTGCGGCAGATTTTGATACCCTACGGCTCAAAAATTTTGGCCTTCAAGCCATCACAAGGGAGCTGGATGCTACAGCGATAGCCGATGAGATTGCCTCGCTGGACTGGAATGAGGGGGGAATTCTGGCGGGGTTGGTTAGCAAGAAGGCAAACCTTGATCAGATGGTTTCATCGCTTTTGACGCTTTATGAAGATGTACGTGCTCAAGGCAATGTGAAGGCTGGCAATGGACACGCAGAGGCCGCTGCGTTTTTGCACGCCCTTGCGCCACGTTTGTATGAACGCGATGATTTTGCCACTCGCCTCTATGAAGAAACAAAAATAAGGCTTGGTAATGAGGCAACAAGCGCTGCATTGCTTGTCGAAGCCATGGTCAACATTGCCAATGTTGGCAATGTTGAATTGGCACAACGTCTGGCGCACCATGTGTTGTTTCTACAGCCGGGTCATCCTATTGCCGAGGCTATACTGAAAGACAGTTAAACTTAATTATACCGCCTTGGCAGACGGGGTGCCTCTGTTGAATCAAATTCGGCATTGATGCGTACAGATTTTTGCTCGCCGGGCTTTGGCGTAAACAGGCTGCGTGCAGGATTGTCAGCTGCCATATAGACCCCTAATGCTGTCATGCAACTACCCGCGCTACCGGTGCTGGAGGTGCAGGCGTAATCGAAAAACAAATTGCATTTGGCACTTCGTCCATCAGGCACCGGGTCCACGCCCGCCGGATAACCGCCTGGCCGGATATGCACACGGACATTACCTGAGAAACCACCCTGCTCAAGTTTGAATTTGGCTTCTGAATTGCCCATACGTCGCCCGCCAGAAGTCTCAACAAAACACCTGAGACGGCCATGAGTGACTGTGGGGGACAGGCCGCTAATATCAACAGGGACAACAATCATGAAATCCCCGCGTTCGGGCCCGGCACTGGCTGGCAGGCCAAAACCGAGAAGTGCGATAAGGCAACCGGAAAAAAGACGCTTTTTCATATTAGCCTCCTATATTGAATGTAGTGCGAATGGCGCCAGTCGTTCCTGCGACGGGCGCAAGACCGGGTACAAAGCGGCGCGAAGCCGGGTTTATGGCTGCAGGCCCGGGCACGTTGTTAATGCCACCGCCACCGGACCGGGCAATCTGGAAATCTGCCTGGCATTGAACAGCGCGTAAATCCTCCTTGCTGGCAAAGGGGCGCAGTTTAACGGGCATGTGCGCGGTTTTTCGTATCTGACGATCATCTCTTGCCCACAATTTGGCTTGTGCATTGCCGATAACGCTTTGTGCTGAAAACGGTGCATTACCCGGATTGAAGACACCTTCATGGTGTTGCCTGACCTGGCTGAAGGCACAACTGATTGTAAGACTGACGACGGCTTGCGGCAGGGCACGAAAATTTAACGGCACATCAATGAACAATCCTTCATCTGTACCGGGCATTACGCTGTCAGCAGGGATGGCGCCGTGGGGCCGGATACTTTCACCGGCAGGTGGTGTGGCGACAAGGCTGATCTGTGGTGCGCGCAAGACTGATCCGGACCAACGTGGTGCGGGTGCACCAAGGTTTAATGCCGGATAGGCCCCCCCATAACTGCCATGATAGGCGATGCCGGGGGTTTTGACATAAAGCCGGAATACACCATAGCTACCCTCTTCAAGTCCCGTTTCGACGCCAAGGCTGGTAGCGGGAGCCGTATGCGCGACAGAACTGCCTGTGGATGGTCGGGGCAGGGGCGCAGGTGCCGGAAGACGCGGCATAGGCAGCGGTATTTTTGGTAAAGTCCCTGATGGTAATCGTTTTACTGGTTTTACTGATTTCAGGGACTTACTGGTATTCAAGGGGCGTAACGTTTTTGACGTTGCCGCGCCCTGATTACAGGTTTTCAGTCTGGCAGCACTTAATTTTGATCCTGGATGTCCGTATTCTCTAATGCGGCCTATCTTGCGGGCAAGGGCGGTGCAGGCACCCACCCCGGGTGCAGCCCATGGCCCGGATATTGTGCAGCTTGTATTCCTGCATGACCAGACCAGCGATCCAGCCTGTACGGCTCCGGCTTTGGCGACGGGTTGATAGGTTCTGGCAGTATATAAATAGGTCTTAGCAGAGGCACTGCCTGCAATGCACGCTAATACAATCCCAAGAACTGTCTTCATGACGTTCCCCTTGTGTTTATGTCCCGTTGTGGAGTCTAACACAAATAAATACATTTGTTCAGGGAAAATATTCCAGTATTAAAGTTGATGCGAAAATTTGGATGCTGTGCCGGTTTCAAAATAAGCTCGGTCTTGCAATAGCGCTTTGACTATAAAATCATAAACGGTGCGAATACGGGGTGTTTTGCGTAAATCTTCATGGGCGACTACCCACAAGTCCTCAGAAAAATCCAGGTCGGGTAATATCTGTTCTACGGTGGTGGGCATTTCAGGCCTTTTAAAATTGGCCAATAGTCCAATGCCGTATCCAGCCATGACCGCATTGCTCGTGGCCTGAAATGAGTTTGAGCGAAAGGCAATGTTTTTTGGTCTTCGTTGAGGAGTGTCCATAATATCAGGCCAAAAATTAGATGTACTGCCAATTGAAGCCATGACGCCATCATGTTTGCACAGGTCCTCTGGCAAAAGCGGGCGGCCATGTTTCTGAATATAGGATTGCGTTGCATAGAGTCCAAATCCGGCGGAAATTACCTTGCGGCCAATAAGGCTGTTTTGATTGCCCGGTCCTATCCAGCGTATAGCTATATCGGCCTCACGCCGGGCCAGGTTGACCGGGCGCTGGTCGACAATCACCTCAATCTGTGTTTCCGGGTGTTTCTGATGAAAATCTTGCAAGACATAGGGTAACCACATGTCTCCAATACCCTCAGTACCAGATAGTGTTACCGTGCCGGCAAGGCTTTGGTCGGCCCCGGCGCGGGCACGCTCAATGGCGTCTGCCTCCTCCTGCATGCGGCGAATCCGTATCAGTACGGTTTCTCCAAATACTGTTGGTACAAGGCGGCCACCTTCTTTGGTCAGCAACGGCGCACCAAAATAATTTTCCAGCGCCCTAACGCGGCGTCCGGCGGTTGGTTGGCTGACGCCAAGGCTTTCTCCTGCAGCCGTCAGGCTGCCGCTTTCGGCAACGGCTAACAGTATTGGAAAGTCTGCCCAGTATTTATCCATTCACAAATGAATGATTATTCTACACGCTTAGTCAAGTGTGTTTGCTGGGTTTCGTGTCAATATATGGACTACCAGTCATTGTGTGCATTTGCTTTTTAGGTCTATGGCGCGTTGGCACCGGGGCATAGTATCGCCAGGCCAGATAATTCAAAAATGAATGGCTGCTATGTACAAAAAATAAACAGTGTTCACTTTTCAAACGCAATTAAGGTTCCTATGTTAGCCTTGGTCGTTTGATAAGGAGAAACACGATGTCTTACCGTCATGGAATAGCTGCGGTCGCAGCCTTTGCCCTTTTGGGTGTTTTTGGTGCCCCTGCGGCTCATGCAGAATCCGGCACACCATCATTTGCCGTGCAAAACGCAGCGGATAGTAATATTCGCGGCGGTTACAATGCTTATGCACGCGGTGATTATAAGCAAGCGGGCACATTTCTGACCCGGGCAACGGCAAAAGGGAACAAGAAGTCCCGCCGTTCCATCGCTTATGCCAACCTGTGCGCCAATTTGGGGCAGCAAAACAATCTGGATGCAGCCCTTGAGGCTTGTGGTACAGCACTGGAACTGGCTCCGACAAACTGGCGGGCGCTGAATAATCGCGGCGTAGTGAAATATTTGGCTGGCGATAAAATTGCTGCCAACGCTGATTTTACAGTCGCAGCGGCTTCCCCTAAGGCCGAGCTGGCACAAGCCAATGCAGACCTGATGGCAGGTATCAAACTGGCAACAGCCGAGTAAAACACGCTGACGGGCAGGTATCCAACTTCCCCCGGATACCCTGCACGCTTCTCCCCGGAGCCCCGTCATACTAACCCCCGCGCCTTAGATGGCGTGGGGGTTTTTCTTGGCCACTACCCCTTATTTCCACATGACAGTCAGAAATAATCATATACCGGGGTATTCGCCGCGACGCTCCTGCGTTATGGGGCATTGTTGAGAAACAGGAAAAGACAATGACTATCAATGTGGCACTTATTGGCGCGACGGGAAATATCGGACGCGAAATACTGGCGATACTGGATGAGCGCCTGTTTGGCGTTGGCAATATGCACGCGCTGGCCTCTCGCGCGTCAAAGGGACGTGAGGTATCTTTTGGTGATCGTACGTTGGTTTGTGAAGATCTGGAACAGTTTGATTTTTCCAGCGTTGATCTGGTGTTTATGGCGGCGGGCGGTGATGTAGCCAAAAAATGGGCACCCAAAATTGCTGCTGCCGGGGCGCTGGTTATTGATAACTCATCTGCCTTTCGCATGGACAAGGATGTGCCGCTGATCGTGCCAGAGGTGAACGCTGATGCCATAATGGGGGCGCGCACAAAAAACATTATCGCCAATCCCAATTGCTCGACCATTCAAATGCTGGTGGCGTTAAAACCCATCCATGATGCGGCGAAGATCAAACGCATTGTTGTTTCTACCTATCAGTCGGTTTCCGGTGCTGGCAAAGCGGCCATGGATGAGTTGTGGGACCAAACCAAGGGTATTTATGTCACCGACAGCCCCACCGCAGAGGTGTTTCCCAAGCAGATTGCCTTTAATGCCATCCCGCAGGTGGATGTATTTATGGGTGATGGGGGCACGCGTGAAGAACACAAGATGATCAACGAAACCCATAAAATGCTAGGCGCTGACATCAAGGTTTGCGCCACATGTGTGCGTGTGCCCATTTTTGTTGGCCATGGTGAAGCGGTTAATGTGGAACTGGACAGGCCTTTAAGTGCTGCGGCGACCAAAAGCTTGCTGCGCGAATCTCCGGGCCTGATGGTTGTGGATAAGCATGAAGACGGCGGCTATGTCACGCCGGTGGAAAGCGCCGGTGAATTTGCCGTTTATGTGTCGCGTATCCGCGAAGACAAATCCGTCAATCACGGGCTTTCCTTGTGGGTCGTGTCCGATAATTTGCGCAAGGGCGGCGCATTGAACGCCGTACAAATTGCCGAACTGGCGCTAAACCGTGGCCTATTTAACTGATGGCCCATGATGGGCGTCAGGGTACATTCGCAGCCATTACTGCCTTTGTATTCTGGGGCTTTATGCCATTTTATTTCTGGGCGTTTCCAGCGGGTATTGGTGCTTTTGAAATTACCATGCACCGGGTTTTCTGGACGTTTATGCTGCTGTTAATCGTGCTGGGGGCCAGTGGTGGCATTTCCAAGGCGCTGGTATTGTTTCGTAACCCCAAGGTTATTGGCACGCTGCTGCTCAGCACTATCGTTATAACCAGCAATTGGTTGATCTATTCATGGGCAGCCATGAATGAGCATCTGACCGAGGCATCATTGGGTTATTTTATTAATCCGTTATTCAATGTTGCCCTGGGCGTAGTGGTCTTGGGGGAGCGTCTGAATAAATGGCGCTGGATGGCTGTGATTCTGGCAGGCGCAGGCGTATTGAACCAGATCATTATTGTCGGCGAACCACCGTGGATTGCCCTTGCCCTTGCGTTTTCATTTGGCACTTATGGCTTGTTGCGCAAAACCGTTGCGGCCGAAGCTCGTGAGGGGCTTTTTATTGAAACACTGCTTATGTCCCCTGTCATTCTTGGGGTCATCGTGTGGATGGAAATGCATGGCACCGGGCATCTGCTTTCCGGGTCGTTATCCACCAAGGCATTGTTATTGGCTGGTGGTTTTACCATTGCTTTCCCGCTAACGCTTTTTGCTTTTGCCGCGCGGCGTATCCCGCTTTCCACCCTGGGGTTGATCCAATACATCGCCCCCAGCGCAGTTTTCCTGATTGCCATTTATTATGGTGAAACGCTCACCCTTGGTGGAGTAATGACCTTTGTGCTGATCTGGGCCGGTTTGGCACTGTATTCATTTGATCTGTGGCGCAAACGCGGTGTGTGAGGGGTAAGAAGTGTTCTGCACCTTTTAGAGTCCCTCGAAAGTTCTAGATAAAGCCAATAAGTTAGCTTAAAATAGCGCATTATGACGCAAAGCCATACTCCACAGCTTCACCTCGACATTCTTCCCCCTGCCCAAAGGCAGCTATGGGACGAACTGGTACAAGTGCCGGATGAGTTCACGCTTTATGGCGGTACGGCAATTGCCTTGCATTTAGGACACCGGACAAGCGTTGATTTTGATTTCTTCGGAACGAAAAACTTTGATCCAGCCGAGCTTGCCGCCAGCATTCCCTTTTTAGAGGACGGCGAAACCACTCAAAACCAGCCAAACACACTCACAATGCGTGTAGGCAAAAAAGAGCCTGTCCTCGTCTCATTTTTTGGCACGCCTAAAATTGGTAAAATCGAAGCGCCAGGCATTTGCACAGATAACAAACTTAAACTGGCAAGCCTGATTGACCTGGCCGGTATGAAAGCCAGCGTCGTACAGCGCAGGGCGAGCTGGAAGGATTATGTCGATATTGATGCGTTAATAACATCTGGCATAGATTTAGCGCATGGCTTGGCGGCAGCAAAAATAATTTATGGCGATATTTTTAACCCGCAAATCACCTTGAAAGCTCTAAGTCATTTTGATGAAGATGATTTGCAAGAATTGCCAAATGATCTTAAAGCTCGCTTGCAGAATGCTGTTTTGAGCGTTGATCTGAATAATCTACCGCAATTAGGAAAACCATTTTCAAGGCGAGATGATTAAATAATGAAACAGCTTGAGCTCACCACAGAGTTAAAAGAAGCAGCCCTGCGCTGTTTGTGGTTCGAACCTGCTGAGCGGTCCATAAAAAACACGGCGCGTTTAACCGCGCATATTTTGACCTATGGCAATATCGAGGACGTAAATGCCTTGCGTACCCAGCTATCCGATGATGATCTTGCAGAGGCTTTGGATAAAGCTCCCTCCGGCATTTATGATGCACGGTCTTGGGCGTATTGGCATTTAGTGACGGGGCGCAGAACCCCGCCGCCAATGCCGCAAAGGCAGTTTAGTGCCTGATATTTGCGTATGACCTAGCTGTGAACCACAGGCTTTTTGACCACCATAAACTCTTCAAAATAGTGCTCAAGCACCCGCTCGTATATTTCACTTAAATCATCAATGTCGCTAACCGGCACATGCTCGTTCACCTTGTGCATGCTGGCCCCGGCAAGACCAAATTCGGCCACTGGCGCAAAGTCCTTGATAAAGCGCGCATCCGATGTGCCGCCGCCCGTGGTCAGTTTGGGTCGATGGCCTGTGATCTCCTCCACGGCGTTTTGCAATATGGTGGTGAAGGTGCCGGGCGGGGTTAAAAACGCCTCGCCCATAATGTTCAGGTCCAGCTTTACAGTGCAATTATGGTCATGCTCTTCTGTGTCTGCCTCCTGCCGGATCCACTCACAAAGCTGTTCGCCGGTATGGGAGACGTTAAAACGAATATTAAAACGTGCCGAAGCCGCAGAGGGAATAATGTTGTGGGCCGGGTTGTCCACATCAATGCTGGTTACTTCCAGATTGGACGGTTGAAACCCATCTCCGCCATCATCCAGAAGCCGGGCGTATAGCCGGTTGATAATCTCAATCAGCGGCGGGATAGGGTTTTGCGCCCGCTCGGGGTAGGCCACATGGCCCTGTTGCCCGTCAACGGTGATAATCCCGTTTAGCGAGCCCCGGCGGCCATTTTTAATCTCATCGCCCAAATTTTGAGGGTTTGAGGGTTCGCCCACCAGACAATGACTGATCATCTCGCCTTCATCGGCCAGCACTTGCAACACCCGCTTGGTGCCATCCACCGCCACGCCTTCTTCGTCGCCAGTGATTAAAAGACTGATGGAGCCGGGCAGGGGGCTGGTTTGGGCGATAAAGCGCTGGGCAGCGGCGATAAAGGCGGCAATGGCCCCTTTCATATCGGCGGCACCTCGTCCCCAAAGCATACCATCGCGTACTTGCGCACCAAAAGGGTCATCATCCCAGTCATCAGTTTTTCCTGCAGGGACAACATCGGTATGACCTGCAAAGCAGAAATTGGGTGCGGCCTTGCCAAGGCGGGCATAAAGATTACCCACGTCGCCGAACTGATAGCGCTTGACGGCAAAACCCAGCGCTTCGAGGCGTTCCTGCAAGATACCCAGCGCCCCGTCATCAGCGGGCGTGACCGAGCGGCAACGGATCAGGTTACGAGCTAGGATTAGCGGGTCCACGTTGTGGATGTCGTCGCTCACGAAGCGTTGGTGTTGATGATCAACGCGTGCAGCAAGGGGTGAATGCCGGGCGCACCGGCAATAATGATGTCCGGGTTCACTGTGGATTTTTCGTTCACCTCGCCCTCATCGGTAAGCAAGGCACCGGCTTCACGGGCAATCAGCGCACCGGCGGCCACGTCCCAGATTGCCAGATCGCGCTCCCAATAACCATCATAGCGCCCGGCGGCCAGCCAGGCCAAATCCAGCGCCGCAGAGCCAAAACGGCGCACGCTGGAAACCTTGGGAGAGATGCGGTGCAGCTCTTTGAGGAAACGGGCATGACCGGTCTTTCCCATGTGCGGAATGCCGGTGGCCAGGACGCTGTCATGCAGCTTTGTGCGCGATGACACTTCAATGCGGCGGTCATTGACAAAGGCACCCTTGAAGCGTTCAGCGCGAAACATTTCGTCGCGGATCGGGTCATAAACCACACCGGCTATGATCTCGCCGTGGCGCTCCAGTGCAATGGAAATGGCGAAGTGCGGAATGGCATGCAGAAAATTGGTGGTGCCATCAAGCGGGTCAATGATGAAACGGTGCGAGGGGTCTGTGCCTTTTATTTCGCCGCCCTCTTCCAGCAAAAAGCCATAGCCGGGACGGGATTCGGATAATAGCCGCACCAGTATTTCTTCTGATTTGCGGTCTGCCGCCGAGACGAAATCTGCCGGGCCTTTTTTGGACACTTGCAGGTTTTCAACTTCGCCAAAGTCGCGGTTAAGTTTCCCGGCTGCACGGCGCGCAGCAGCGGTCATAATATTTAAAAGGGCGGATGCCTGTGCCATGATTTAATCCCTTAGTCGGCGCGCTTGACGTAGCTGCCATCAGTGGTGGAAACCACAATTTTTTCACCAATGCCGACGAAAGGTGGCACTGCTGTACGAATACCGTTTTCAAGCGTAGCAGGTTTGAATGAATTTGCGGCCGTCTGGCCTTTGACAACGGGCTCGGTATCAGCAATTTCCAGCACTACCTGATCAGGGATGGAAAGATCGATGGGGCGTTCCTGATGAAAATTAATGGTTACGTTCATGCCATCCTGCAGATAATTCTGCGCATCGCCAACAAACTCCTTGGCCAGCTCCACCTGTTCAAAGGTGTTGGTATCCATAAACGCCAATGTATCGCCATTATCATAAAGATAGGTGTGGTCTTTCTGCTCAAGACGAACTTTCTCAATGGTTTCAGAAGAACGGAAACGCTCATTGAGCTTGCGTCCATCCACAAGGTTTTTCAGTTCAACCTGATTAAACGCACCGCCCTTGCCAGGTTTGACGGCGTGGCATTTGACTGCGATCCACAGACCGTTCTGGTGCTCGATGATATTGCCCGGTTTGATCTCATTGCCGTTGATTTTCATGGATTGGCCCTCACGGTGTTCACGTGAGAGGTGCTCTATCTGCGGGGGGCTTGCGGGTCAAGGCGAGCCGGTGTGTGAGAGGATCAGCAATGGCTGTTCGGCGATCTCCTCAATGCGGCCGCGAACCGGGCCGGGGAGGGCGCTGCCAAGGGCCATGGCCAGGGCGCGCCGTTCTTCATCCTGCGGGTCATGGCGTACGGCGCGCACGGCCCATTCATAGGCGGCCTCACGGTCTTCCATTACGCCTTCGCCTTTGGCCAGGACGATGGCATAGAGATATTGTCCTTCACCATCATCCATTTGCGCAGCCTTGCGCAACCAGCGAGCAGCCTTGGCAGGGCGCGGGGGATGTTCATGAAGGGCAAAGATAGCCCATGCCGTCATGGCTTCGGGAATGCCAGCCATTGCCGCCTGCTCAATCAGGGGGGCGGCGGCGGCTTCATCATAAAGTTCATTATCCGGGTCAGCCATAATAATACCGGCCTGATAGGCTGAGCGGGCATCGCCTTCGCGGGCGGCTTCTCGATAATACACCATCGCATCAGCATCTTTTCCTTGTCCGAAAAATAGATTGCCGAGCAATTGTTTGGCCCGCACGCTGCCATCATAAATGGCACTTCGATACCAGGTTTCTGCCTCGCTTATATCAAGGGGACCCCCAAGACCTGAGGTAAACACCTGAGCCAGAACAATTTTTGCCTCTAGTGAACCTTTTTGTGTTGCTTTGCGTAAAAAGCCTCTGCCATCCCCTATCGCCAAACCGCCTTGATTGGCAAAGGCCATTTCCGCAAGGGAAAGCCAGGCATAAATTTCGCCGCCCCGGGCCGCTTTTTGATACCATCCGACTGCATTGACACTATCGACCGCACCGCCCTGACCTTTGCGCAGCATTGTAGCCAGTAAATATTGCGCCCGCGCATCCCCTTCGGCGCTATTTGCAGTGGCAAGGGTGCGCGCCTGAACAAAATCACCTTTGGCATAAGCTTGTGCGGCGGTAAAAGCATCCTTGGTAAAATCGGCCTCGGGAAATTCGGGGACGGGGATAAGTGGCGGCAGGGCATTTTCACCAAGGACAATGCCTTCTTGAAAGACAGGAGGGTTATCGTCTGATGTTTCTTGTGCCAGTACCGGGCTGTTGGTAAAGCCGACCAATGCGATTAGGGCGCCGATGATACCGAAGCGATAGCAGAGTTTAAGGCCTTTATGGCTTTTGCCGGGCCATCTGGTGCTTTCCAGATACCGCCGCACACGGCCAAAAAATCTGCGCCCGCCAGTACCAGGGGCTTGCAATTGTCTGCTGTAATACCACCGATTGCTACACATGGAATTTCAAAAAGCTCCGACCACCAGGAAAGAATATCTGTTGTTGCCTGTGTTTTAGGCGTTTTCGTGGCAGTTTCAAAGAAAGCACCAAAAGCAACATAATCTGCACCACCCTCTCCGGCAATCATGGCGTCATGACGCGAATTATGTGCGGTAATACCGATCATTGCATTTTCCCCTAATTGCTTGCGGGCATCGCGCAAGGGCATGTCATCTTGTCCCAGATGCACGCCATCGGCACCCAGTTTTTGCGCCAGATCAACCCGGTCATTGATCAGCACAGCTACATCATGGGCGTGGGCAATGGGCGCAAGGGTAGCATAGGCCGCACAAATATTGTCGTCGGATATATCTTTCAGTCGTATCTGCAAGGCAGCTACGTCACCGGCGCTCAAGGCTTCTTCCAACTGATGCGCAAAAGCGGGAAGGTCATCAATGCGCGGCGGGGTGATAAGGTAAAGGCGGCAAGGTTGTGTGTTCATGGATGCCTCATACCCTGCTGTTGCGACGAGGAAAAGTACCAAAACCCATTTGCCGCTTGACCACACGCATCTGGCAGGCTACGCGCCGCGTCATGTCTGAAACACTATATAATCTTTCCGGTCTTGGGGACATTGTCGGGCATTACGATGCCGTTTTGTGTGATGTCTGGGGCGTGGTTCATAACGGGCAAGAGGCATTTACAGAATGTACACAGGCCCTTGCAAAGTTTCGGGAAGCCGGTGGCACGGTGATTATGCTGACCAATGCGCCCCGCCCTGCCGAAGATATACCCTTGCAATTTGAGACCATAGGCGTGCCGCGTCATTGCTGGGATGATATAGTAACCTCTGGCGATGCCACCAGGGCCATATTGGCCGCGCGGGCACCCGGCCCGGCTTTCAAGCTGGGGCCACCCAAGGATGAGCGGCTCTACCACGGCACAGGGCTAACATTTTCAACGCTGGAAGAGGCAAAGTTTATCTCTTGCACAGGCCTGTTTGATGATCGCAATGAAACGCCAGAAGATTATGCTGAATTGCTAAGTGCCGCAGCCGCACTGCACTTGCCGATGGTTTGTGCCAATCCGGATATAATCGCACAGTTTGGCGACCAAACCCTCTATTGTGGCGGGGCGTTGGCGCAAAGCTATGTGGCACTGGGTGGTGACGTTATATTCGGCGGCAAGCCCCATGACCCAATTTATGCGCTTAGCTTTTCGCGTATTGAGAAATTGCGTGACACCACAGTGGATCGTGCGCGTATTTTGGCAATTGGTGACGGGTTAACCACAGATGTTATGGGCGCGGCAGCACAAGGCCTTGATTGCCTGTTTATCACTGGTGGTATTCACGGCGCACAAATCCGGGACGGTGAATACGCCAAAGAAGTAGCGCACCTTCTGGACGAACATAGTACCAGTTCCCGTTATGCCATGCAGGCTTTATGCTGGTAAATTATGCGCTTTTGACCAGTTTGAGTTGCCGTTTACGCGACATATTCATAGTGGCCTGGATTGTCTCGGCCAGCTTTTCCACATCCAGAGGTTTACTCAAGAGAGCATCCATCCCGGCATCCAGTATCAACCCGGGAACTTCGGGACGTACATCAGCAGTTAGTGCGAATATAGGTGTCATGGCGGCAACTTCATCGTCCAGCGCCCGTATTGTTTGACTGGCTTCCATGCCATCCATGTGTGGCATGTGCAGATCCATCAAAACCATGTCAAACCGGCTTGTTTTAACCGCTTCCACGGCTTCCAGCCCATCGGCAGCCAGTTCAAACTCATGGCCAAGCTTATTTAAAATAAGGCCAATCAGACGTTGATTGGCACGGCTGTCTTCGGCAACCAGAATGCGCGCGGCCTGCGGTGTATCGTCTTTTTCTTCTTCCGGCTTTTCTACGCGGATGCTCAATTGCCCAACATTAGACTGACCTTCTTCGGCACTAAAGGTGGCATCGCCGCCCATTAAACGGGCTAGCCTGCGTGTAATATCCAGTGCTTCATTTTGCTCGTTATCTGTTTCGGCAAGTGAATTCTTTTGCGCACTCGCCGTAATGGTAACACAAAGAGTGTCACCCCATTGGTCTTCTTTGATCATGGCGGCAATGCGCAACGCACCGTTGGTGTGTTGGGCGATCAAATGAGCGGCAAGGTTATAGACCGCCTGGGAAAGCCGCGATTTGTCACAGTGAATTTTAGTCCCGATATCCGGAGCCAGGTCGAGACTAAGTTCTAAATTGTTTGCTTTGGCAGATGGGCGTAAACGCTCTACCATGACCAGCAGAGCTTCAGTGATACCAAAAAACTCTTCCCTTACGCCAAGCACGTCATCATCAAGTTGGACCAGGTCCAGGTTGTTATCCACACTTACAAGAAGCTCATGGCTGGCTCGCATAATCGCGCGAACATATTCCTGCTGATCGGTCTCAAGAACCGTATCATTCAGCAAATGAGCCATGCCAAGAATATCTGTCAACGGTGTTCGCAACTGACGGCTAATGCTTTCTGTATGATTGGCATTATTTGCGCTTTGAGGCATTTTGTCTGACATGTGGCCCTCCATTTTTGATAACAACTATAGTATTAGCCGTTAAAAGGGTAAAATAAGTCATAACCTCCTTATGGGTGTAATGAGCATAATTTGAACATATCAATGCGGCGCACCCTTTTCATTCTCTACGTACACCGGCTATAGGGGGATATGGATTGTTACATTGTCGATCCAGTAACCGGAGTATGTATGCCAATTTTTTTCCATTTTCTAATGTTGTCTGTCGGGGTTATAATTTTACTGTTCGCGGGCGATATTCTGGTGCGTGGTTCTGCTTCACTGGCACGCAAATGGGGGGTGCCGCCGCTGATCATTGGGTTGACGGTGGTTGCGCTTGGCACGTCTGCGCCTGAACTGGTGGTCAGTGTTGGGGCCGTTCTCAATGGTGCTCCGGGTCTGGCCATTGGCAATATCGTTGGCTCCAATATTGCCAATATGCTTTTGGTGCTTTCTATACCGGCGATCATTCTTCCCATTACAACGACAGCACCGGGGACACGACGTAATGTCATGTTTGCCCTGACGGCTTCAATCATTCTTGTTCTGTTGTCCTATGATGGTCAGATATATTTCTGGCAGGGCGTTATGCTGTTTGGACTTATTATTATCTATCTGCTTTATCTGTTTACTCAGGCGCGTGCGGGCATGGCGGTGGCAGCTGACATTCGTGAACTGGCCGATGTAGAGCACATGGAAGGTTTGCCAAAGCGAGCAAGCACGGTTGCTGCCTTTATCATGATCGGCATAATCGGGTTGCCTTTAGGCGGGCATCTTGTGGGTAGCAATGGTGTTGTTATTGCCGAATTAATGAATGTCTCTGATGCCATTATAGGCCTGACCATTGTAGCTATTGGTACATCTCTTCCAGAACTGGCGACCTCTGTTATTGCGGCACTTCGCCGTCATGATGAACTGGCGGTGGGTAATGCTTTTGGCTCTAATATCTTCAATGTATTTGCGGTTGGCGGTGCCTCTGCCATGGCCGGAACGCTGACGGTGCCGGCCAGCTTTTTGCAGTATGATCTATGGGTGATGATCGGTGCGGGTGTTTTGTTAGGTGGATTTGCCTTTGCCCGTATAAAAATTGGACGCTTTGCCGGTGTGCTGTTGCTGTTGGGTTATGTGGCGTATCTTGTTGGCCTGATGGTGCGCGAAGGTGTGCTGTGAGCCGGGGCGGAGTTCTGATTACCGGGGCTGGTGCGCGGGTCGGTAAAGCACTGGCGCTGGCTCTTGGCGCTGATGGCTGGCGTGTGGCCGTGCATTACCGATATGTGGCAGATGAAGCCAAAGCGGTTGTAGAAGCCATTATTGCCAGTGGTGGTGATGCTGCATTGGTTCAGGCTGATCTGAGCATACGATCAGAGCTGGAAAACCTGGTGTCTTTGGCGGTTGAAGCGGTTGGGCCATTAGAGGCTCTTGTCAACAATGCCTCTCATTTTGAAGATGATAATATAACTGATCTCACTCATGATCTTTGGGACAAGCATATGGATGCCAATTTGCGGGCGCCGGTGTTTCTTGCCAAAGCCTTTGCGGCTCATCTGCCAAAAGAGCAAAAGGGCACTATAATTAATTTGATTGATCAGCGTGTACGCAAACCCAATCCAAGGTTTTTCAGTTATTTTCTCTCTAAGGCGGCACTGGAGAAAGCGACAATCACGATGGCGCAGGCTCTGGCCCCTGATATTCGGGTCAATGCCGTGGCCCCCGGGCCGACTTTACGCAATGTCCGCCAAACTGAAGCGGACTTTGCAGCGCAGGTGAACGCTACACTTCTTGGTATCGGTTCGCCTGTTGAGGAAATTGTCGGGGCGGTAAAATATTTGCTGTCTGCCAGAGCGGTAACCGGGCAAACCCTGGTGGTTGATGGGGGACAGCATTTACTGTGGCGTACCGCCGATATGGACGGGGTAGGCGAGTGAAATGCTGGCTGTGCGTGGCTGACAATATCGGTTAACTTGTCCTATATGACTGATGCGGCAAATATTCCTTCTTCTGATCAATTAACAGGCGCGGCTTTGATCGCGGACCATGTGCGGCGGCTGCCGGCAAAGTCCGGTGTTTACCGGATGATGGATGCCCATGGGGCAGTGCTGTATGTGGGCAAGGCCAAAAGCCTGAAAAACCGGGTTTCAAACTATACGCGTATTGAACGTCAGCCCAATCGCATTGCGCGCATGATTGTGGCAACGGCGTCGATGGAATTCATTATCACGGATACTGAAACCGAGGCCCTGTTGCTGGAGGCCAACCTCATCAAGCGCTTGAAACCGCGCTATAATATCCTTTTGCGTGATGATAAGTCCTTTCCCTATATTGTGCTACGCAAGGACCATGAAGCGTCGCAGGTGCTCAAACACCGTGGGGCTCGCTCGTTGAAGGGTGATTATTTTGGCCCGTTTGCCAGTGCCAGTGCGGTAAACCGCACACTGGACACATTGCAAAAGGCGTTTTTACTGCGCACCTGTTCCGATCCGGTTTATGAGGGGCGTACACGGCCCTGTATGCTGCACCAGATCAAACGCTGTTCTGCACCATGCACTGGTGAGATAACGCCAGAGGATTATGGCGAGCTGGTCGCGCAGGCCCGGGCATTCTTGTCTGGAAAATCAAACGAGCTGGGTGAGGCCCTGAATGCGCAAATGCAGGAAGCGGCGCAGGTGCAGGATTTTGAACGAGCCGCAGAAATACGCGACCGTATCCGGGCGCTGGCTGCCGTAACTGCCGGGCAGGGCGTTAATCCGGGCAGTACCGATGATGCCGATGTGGTGGCCCTGCACATGGATGGCGGAGCCAGTTGTGCGCGTGTGTTTTTCTATCGTGCAGGACAGAACTGGGGCGAGCGGGCGTTTTTCCCGCGTCATGATAAAACTGTTTCGGCGGGTGAAGTGCTGGGGGCCTTTCTGGCGCAGTTCTACGAAAACAAACGGCCACCCAAAACCCTGATCATCAGTCATGATTTACCGGAACAGGCGCTATTGACCGAGGCACTTTCTGTACGTGCTGGTCGCCATGTAGACATCATCCGGCCCCAACGCGGTGAAAAACGAGAGCTGTTGCGTCAGGCACTGAACAACGCCCGCGATGCTCTGGGGCGCCGGCTTGCAGAAACCTCCAGCAGGAATGCACAGCTGGCGGGTGTGGCCAAAGTCTTTGATCTGCCCCGGTTGCCACAGCGCATCGAAGTTTATGACAATTCACATATTTCCGGCACCTATGCCGTAGGAGCGATGATTGTTGCCGGGCCACAAGGGTATGAGAAAAACCAGTATCGCACATTTAATATACGCGCTGACGATCTAACCCCCGGGGACGATTTTGGTATGATGCGCGAAGTGCTGACCCGGCGCTTCTCGCGCCTTGTCAGGGAAAAAGCAAAAGGTACGGCGCAGGTGCCTGATCTGGTTCTTGTTGATGGTGGTGCGGGGCAATTGAAAGAGGCCATAAATGTTATGGCTGAACTGGGTATTTCGCAGGATGAGGTAAAGGTCGCCGGGATCGCCAAGGGGGTTGAGCGCGATGCCGGGCGCGAACAGTTTTTTCTGCCCGGTCAAAAGCCATTTCGCCTGGAGCACCGCGATCCAGTACTTTATTATCTACAACGCCTGCGCGATGAGGCGCACCGTTATGCCATCGGTGCGCACCGCCGCCGCCGGGCCAAAGGGGCGAAGGCCAACCCGCTGGATGGCGTGCCGGGCGTTGGGCCTTTGCGCAAAAAAGCCTTGCTTGCCCGCTTTGGTTCTGCCAAGGCGGTCGCCAATGCCAATCTTGCCGACCTGCAAAATGCGCAAGGTGTTTCCAAACAAATGGCCAAAACCATTTTTGATTATTTTCATGATGAAGTCTAAAGAGAGCGTAATAATGAAACCGTTTAGCAAAATATCGGCACTCACATTGTCTAATGTGCGTTATTTGCTCTCAGATATTGATGATACGCTCACCCAGAGTGGCGGTTTTCCCGCCACAAGCTATGCGGCTCTGGAAAATTTGCGCGCATCTGGTCGGGTCATTGTGCTGATCACCGGGCGCCCGGCGGGCTGGTGCGATATGGTGGCGCGGTTTTTCCCCGTTGACGCCGTGGTTGGGGAAAACGGGGCTTTGTGTTTTTACCGCGATGGGCACAATGTAAGGCAAATCTGGCATGACCCTGTGGAACACCGCGATGCCAGTCTTGTACGCCTTCATGCCATTGCCAAAGATATTATTGCAGAGTTTTCAGGTGCCGCACTGGCGCAGGATAATCCCTGGCGGGCCAGTGATGTGGCTGTTGATTTTGCCGAAGATGTGGAACCGCTATCCCTTGAAGTTGCTGAGGCTATTGCCGCCCGTTTTGAGGCCGAAGGGGCAACCGCCAAGGTCAGCTCCATTCACGTTAATGCCTGGTTTGGTAACTATGACAAGCTGAGCATGTTCAACCGCTGGCTTGGGGAGGTTCGGGAAAAGCGCATAGAGGATATTCTGGATATAGCCATCTACACAGGCGATTCGCCCAATGATGTACCGATGTTCAAAAAATTTCCATTATCCACTGGTGTGCAGGGCATAGAAAACTATAATTTGCCATCGGGTGATTTGCCAGCCTATGTTACTATTAGGGATGCTGCCACTGGTTTTGCCGAAGTGGCAAACGCCTTGTTGTCTCAGCCTTTACAGACAGGATCATGAAGCATGAGTAAAGCCAGTTTTTTTACCCTACCCAACATTATAACCCTGCTGCGTGTGGTGTTGGGCTTTGGCATTTATTACCTTCTGGCAACCGGCTCGCCTTTGCTGTGGGTGGTGCTTGTTCTGGCCATTGTCAGCGAATTGTCTGACGTGCTGGACGGTGCGCTGGCGCGCAAAATGGGATTGGATAGCCCGTTGGGGCAAGCACTGGACCCACTGTGCGACAGCCTTTATCGCCTGACCGTTTTTATGGCGTTTGCCGCCGCCGGGTGGATACCGTTATGGCTGGTATTTCCGTTCCTGTTTCGTGATGTTATTGTCTCTTATGCCCGCATTATGGCCGCATCACGCGGCGTTAAAATCGGTGCGCGGATTTCAGGCAAAATCAAAGCCGTAGTACAGGGTGCCGCACAAATCGGTGTCGTCATCGTCTATATGATGGGCCTGGCGGAAAATATCGCTCTGGTTATGATCGGACTTGCCGCCGCGATGACCCTGTATTCGCTGTTTGATTACGTTCAGGGATTTGCAAAGTCAAAATAAGGCTGTGCGGGCGCTGGCCCTGCTAAGGTTTTGGTAACCAAATCACGATTAGTTGGGAGCACTTGGGGATTCAAGGGCTGTTAATTGCAATTGCGCGATTAACATTTCACAGGTTGAAAATAGGTGCACATACCATGACGGATAATATTGCGATTGATGAACGTTTGAAATTTATCGGCCTGGAGCGCTCTCACCATGGTGAAGCTCTTCGTGAAATGCGGCCTTATATCAAGGAATGGTTGCCACCAATTCTTGACAAGTTTTATGAGCATATCGGCCAATGGCCTCAGGTTAATAAGTTCTTCGGTAGTGCGCAGCAAAAAAGCGGTGCCAGTCAAAAGCAATTTGATCACTGGATGAATATTGTTCAGGGGACGTTTGACGATACCTATGTACAGTCTGTGCGCCGTATTGGTAAAATTCACGCCAAGCTTGGTTTGGAGCCACGCTGGTATATTGCCGGTTATGCCTCCATTGTTACCGGATTGACGGACAAAATTTCTTCGGAAGTCGTTTCCAAAGGCTTTGGCGGCGACAAGATGGCAGACAAACGGGCGCTTTATCTGGAATCGCTTCTTAAAGCAGCCATGCTGGATATGGATTTTGCCATCTCAATCTATCTTGAAGAAACAGAAATTCAAAAACAAAAAGAAATGGAAGAACTGGCCAGTTCATTCGAGCAAAACGTGCTGGGTATTGTTGAATCCGTTGCCGCTGCTGCCACCGAGCTGGAAACCACAGCTCAGACTATGGCGAAAACAGCAGAGCATACATCAGAAAAATCAACCACCGTGTCAGCCGCTGCCGAAGAAGCCACAGCCAACGTATCCGTTGTGGCAACGGCAGCAGAGGAAATGGGTGCCTCGGTTAGTGAGATCGCCCAACAGGTTTCTCACTCCACCGAAATTGCCGGACAGGCGGTGGAACGTGCTCAAACTACCAATGACACCATTGAATCGCTGGCCCGTGCCGCCGAGAAAGTGGGCGAAGTGGTCAACATGATTTCCGATATTGCCGAGCAAACCAATCTGCTGGCGCTTAATGCGACTATCGAATCAGCTCGGGCCGGTGAAGCCGGACGCGGGTTTGCCGTGGTGGCGTCCGAGGTTAAATCTCTGGCAACCCAAACGGCCAAGGCTACCGAAGATATTGCCGGCCAAATTCAGGGCATGCAGGAAATCACCAGCCAGTCAGTGGATGCCATTGGTGCTATTCGCAGCACCATTGACGAAATGAACGAAGTTTCTGTCGCGATTAACGCTGCGGTTGAAGAGCAATCTGCGGCAACGCAGGAAATTGCACGCAATACCCAGGAAGCCGCCACAGGTACACAGGATGTTTCGCGCAACATTGTACAAGTGCTTGAAGGTGCCAACGAAACAGGGGCTGCCTCTGGTAATGTGGTTGATGCAGCCGGGGAACTGGGCAAGCAAGCCGAAACCTTGCGCACCCAGGTCGAGGATTTCCTACGTAATATCCGCGCCGCGTAAACCTTTAAACCAAATCAACAGATCAAAAAAGCCAGAGCTGACCAGGGTCAGCTCTGGCTTTTTTTTATGCGTTCCTGTGCGAACATAAGGTTGGGCTACTGTTGCGCTGCGATGAAAGCGTTATAACTGTCCCCTATGTCAGAGCTCCTTCATATTGTTGACGAACTGATTGAGGAACGCTGCCAGCGTTTGCGGGCGCAAAAGGCACTCTGGCCTTTAATCCAGCCGGTGCTTTACCGTGTGCTTGGTTATGCCCGCGCGCGCGACATGGCAGAACGTATTGCCCATAGTACCGGGTTTGAGGCTTTTGATGAAGTTTCGCGCATACTAGACCTTCGTTTGAATGTTGATGGTTTGCATCATGTACCAAAAACCGGGCGTCTGGTGGTTATTGCTGATCACCCGACGGGGCTGGCCGACGGTGTAGCCGTGTTTGACGCACTTAAAAAAAAGCGTCCGGATTTGATGTTTCTGGCTAATGCTGATGCGTTGCGGGTGGTGCCGCGCGGTGCCGATTTAATTGTTCCGGTTGAATGGGTGCTGGAAAAGCGTTCCCGCGAGACGGCGCGCGCCACGCTGGCCGGTGTTAAAAAAGCTATGGCTGATGAACGCTGTATTGTCATGTTTCCAGCAGGAAAACTGGCCGGGCTGACGATTAATGGCCTTCAGGACAAACCGTGGCAGTCAACCGCCGTTTCGATCGCACGAAAATATGAGGCCCCTGTCGCGCCGCTGCATATCTCAGGCAGAAACTCGGTGCTTTATTATCTTTTTTGCGCCCTGAACGCGGAGCTGCGTGACGTCACCCTGTTTCATGAACTGCTGAACAAGGCCGGACAGTCTTTTGCCATGACATTTGGCCCGTTGATTAATACCGGGCAGTTACCTGCCAATGCTAGCGAAGCCACTGCGCATGTGCGCCACACGGTTACGCAGGAACTGGCTGTGACGGAGTAGTGCTGGTTGTTTATTTCCGTTTAGCCAGCGCCATATAAACCAGTGCCGCAACACCAAAACCGACAAACCAGGCGTAGCCGTAAATCACATCAAACACGCCGGGGACGGCATTGATAAATCCGGCGGCGTGTAAAAAGCCCGGCAGGCTGGGCAGGACACCTAAAACAAGCGCGGTTAGCCCGGCATTGTTCCAGCCATTACCCGCACCATAAATGCCATCGTGAGAGAAAAGGTCGTCACGGTTAAGCTCGGTTTTGCGCAGTAAAAAATAATCCGCAATAAGAAGCCCGGCGATGGGGCCAAGAAGCGCCGAATAGCCCACCAGCCAGGTAAAGATATAGGCGCTGGCATCTTCCACCAGTTTCCATGGGAAAATGGCAATACCAATGGCAGCGGTGATATATCCGCCCATTTGATACGATATTTTCCCCGGTGCCAGATTGGAAAACCCGTAGGCCGGGGCCACCACATTAGCCGCCAGATTTGTGGTTAGCGTGGCAATGACCAAAGCGGCAAGCGCAAAGATAACGCCAATGCCGCCCATACGCCCGGCAAGCTCCACCGGGTTCCAGATGGCTTCGCCATAGATTTGCACCGTTGCCGAGGTAACAGCGACGCTGATGAAGGCAAACAGCGCCATGGGCAGCGGCAAGCCAAGGGCTTGCCCCAGCATCTGGTCTTTCTGGCTTTTGGCAAAGCGGGTAAAGTCCGGGATATTCAGTGCCATCGTCGCCCAGAACCCGACCATGGCGGTTAGCGAGATAAAGAACGTCGCCCAGAACTGGCCTTCTTTGGCCCCGCCTTCGACAAATTGCGAAGGTGCCGAAAGCATGGCCCCAAAGCCGCCCGCCTTGATATAGGCCCAGGCCAGAAGTGACAGCCCCATAGCCAGAAGGAACGGTGCCGCCAGCGTTTCCAGCCAGCGAATACTCTCCGTGCCTTTTTTAATAAAATAAAGGTGCATGGCCCAGAACACCAAAAAGCTGACCGTCTGTGCCGCATCAATGCCCAATATTGGCAAGGGGGAGCTTCTGAACATATCGCCGGTTAGAGCGTTTAAAATCACATAAATGGCCGAACCACCAACCCAGGTGTTGATGCCAAACCAGCCACAGGCCACAAGCCCACGTGCCAGCGCCGGGATTTTAGCCCCCTTGGTGCCAAAGGCCGAACGCAGAAGCACCGGAAACGGCACCCCGTATTTGGCTCCCATATGGCCGATCAGCATCATCGGGACAAGCACAATGGCATTGCCCAGAAATACAGTTAGCACCGCCTGCCACCAGTTCATCCCCGCCGCAACAAGGCCGCCAGAGAGCATATAAGTGGGTACGCACACCACCATGGCCACCCAGAGCGAGGCAAATGACCACATATTCCATGTGCGATCTGCATCACTGGCTGGTGCCATGTCGGCATTATAAAGCGACGGGTCTGCGTCTCTAATGGTCTCAGTCATGTGTTGCGCCCTCCCCGGCGATTATATTCTTCCGTGCCCACTTTGATTGTCTACCCCCTCATCCTGAGCTTGTCGAAGGATGATAAAGCGCCCTCGTGTTTCGACAGGCTCAACATGAGGGCATTGAAAACCTTATTGACTCTCAGTCAGTTTGCCATAGGTGTCCGGGCGGCGATCGCGGAAAAACTGCCATAGGTTACGCACTTCGCGGACCATGCCCATATCCATGTCATGGATGAGTAATTCATCCTTGTCGCGGCTGGCCTCGGCCTCTATTTGCCCGCGTGGATTGACGAAATAGCTCTGCCCGTAAAACTCACCAATATTCCACGGCTCTTCGGTACCAATGCGGTTAATCGCCCCGATATAACAGCCATTGGCCGCCGCTGAGGCCGGTTGTTCCAGCTTCCATAAATATTCGGACAAGCCCGCCACGGTGGCCGATGGATTGACGATATATTCTGCGCCGTTTAGCGCCAGCGCCCGCCAGCCTTCGGGGAAGTGTCGATCATAACAGATATAAACGCCCAGCTTGCAATATTTGGTTTGGAAAACCGGCCAGTTGGACTTGCCGGGTTTGAAGAAAAACTTCTCCCAGAAACCGGCGACCTGCGGGATGTGGGTTTTGCGGTATTTGCCCAAATACTCCCCGTCCGCATCAATGACGGCGGCGGTGTTGTAATAAACCCCGGTTACGTCATCGGCCTCATAAATGGGAACAACGATGACCATATCATATTTCTTGGCATATTCCTGCATCAGTCTCGTGGTCGGCCCGTCGGGGATGGCCTCGGCACTGTCAAACCATTTCACATCCTGGCTCGGGCAGAAATAGGGCTGGGTGAACACCTCCTGAAAGCACAGAACCTGCACGCCTTTTTCCCCGGCTTCCTCGATATAGGGAATATGGGCTTCGATCATCGCCTTGGTGATGGCTGCCGGGCTTTCATCGGTTGAAGCTTTGAGGGCCATTTGTATCAGGCCGCCGCGTAGTGTGGTCATAATGGTTTTCCTTTATCCCATGCTCGGAAATGTGAATTGCGCACCCGCACGAATACCCGTGGGCCAGCGTGTGGTGACGGTTTTCAGTCGCGTATAAAAATGCACCGCTTCGGGGCCATAAATGCCATGCGCGCCAAAGCTGGACCGCTTCCAGCCGCCAAAACTGTGGGTGGCGACGGGTACCGGAATAGGCACATTGACGCCGACCATGCCGACCTTGATGCGGTTGGTGAAATCACGCGCTGCATCGCCGTCGCGGGTAAAAATCGCTGTGCCATTGCCGTATTCATGCGCATTGATGAGGTCCACCGCTTGCCCATAATTATCAGCGCGCAAGACGCTAAGCACCGGGCCGAATATCTCGGTCTTATAAACGCTCATGTCTTTGGTCACATGGTCCAGCAGAGTGCCGCCCATCCAAAAGCCGTTTTCATAGCCTTGCAGTTTCAGACCCCGGCCATCGACGACAACTTTTGCGCCCTCTTTTTCGCCAGCATCAATGCAGCCCTTAATGCGTTTTCGGGCTTCGGCGGTGATAACCGGTCCCATTTCAGCCGTTTCGTCGGTGCTTGGGCCAATTTTCAGAGCGGCCACGCGAGGGGCCAGTTTAGCCACTAGTGCGTCGGCGGTTTCCTCGCCTATTGGCACCGCGACAGAAATAGCCATACAGCGCTCGCCAGCCGAGCCAAAGCCTGCGCCCATCAGGGCATCGGCGGCCTGATCCAGGTCGGCGTCCGGCATGATAATCATGTGATTTTTCGCCCCGCCCAGAGCTTGCACGCGCTTACCGGCGGCGCAGCCCCGGGTATAGACATACTCGGCAATGGGGGTGGAGCCGACAAAGCTGACCGCCTGAATATCAGGATGGTCCAGCACCGCGTCCACGGCACCTTTGCCGCCATGCACCACGTTTAGCACTCCGTCTGGCAGACCGGCTTCTTTGAACAAATCAAAGATTAAATTGGCCGAAGAGGGATCGCGTTCCGAGGGTTTCAACACAAAAGTATTACCACAGGCAATGGCCATGGGGATCATCCACAAGGGCACCATTGAGGGAAAGTTAAACGGCGTAATGCCGGCCACAACGCCCAAGGCTTGCCGTTCGGCACAGGTGTCAATACCGGGGCCAACCTCGCGTGAAAAATCACCCTGCAAGTGCGCGGCGATACCGGCGGCAAATTCCACCACTTCCAGGGCACGGGTCACCTCGCCCAGTGCATCATCATGGGTCTTGCCATGTTCTGCGGAAATAGTTTGGGCAATCTCGTCCCGGCGGGCATTCATTATGCCATGCAGGGCGATCATCAGCCGCCCGCGCCGCGCCGGGGGGGTGGAGGACCAGTTCTCAAAAGCAGCCTTGGCAGCCTCTACGGCGGCGTTTATCTCGGTTTGCCCGCCCAGGACAACCTCTGCGGATTGTTCGCCCGTGGCCGGGTTATAAACAGCCTGTGTTTTGCCAGAACTGCCAGCGGTCATCTGCCCGCCAATAATGTGCTCTATTCTGTTCATGACAGTTTCCTATTCAACGGTTTTGAGCACATCACGCATGGTTTCAAAGATGAAATCAATTTGTGATTTTTCAATTATCAAGGGCGGCGAGAAGGCAATAATATCGCCGGTGGTGCGGATGAGAAGACCTTTCTCATAGGCCTTTAAAAACGCATCGGTGGCACGTTTGGTGACCTGCCCCGGAATAGATTCCAGCTCCACCGCACCAATAAGCCCCATATTGCGAATGTCTTTGACATGCGGCAGACCGCGTAAAGAGTGCACCGCCTCTTCCCAATAGGGCCACAGTTCCGCCCCGCGCGTAAAAAGGCCTTCTTCCTGATAGGTATCCAGTGCGGCCAAAGCGGCGGCGCAGGCCATGGGGTTGGCCGAATAGGTATAGCCGTGAAACAGCTCGATGGCATTTTCCGGCCCTTGCATGAAAGCGTCATAAACATGGTCTTGGACAAACACTGCGCCCATGGGGATCACCCCGTTGGCAATGGCCTTGGCAGAGCAGATAATATCTGGCTGAATCCCAAAATACTCGGTGGCAAACGGCGTGCCCATGCGCCCAAAGCCGGTAATGACCTCATCCCAGATCAGCAAAATTCCATGTTTTGTGGTGATCTCGCGCAGGCGTTCCAGATAGCCTTTGGGCGGCATAATCACCCCGGCGGAAGCGGCGATAGGCTCGACAATAACGGCGGCAATGGTGGAGGGGTCATGCAGCTCGCAAAGCCGTTCCAGATCCTCGGCAAACTCTGCGCCATGTTCCGGTTGGCCTTTGGTAAAGCGGTTTTCCGGGATGCCATGGGTGTGGCGCAAATGGTCAACACCGGCGACGAGTGAGCCAAACATTTTACGGTTTGCCGGCATACCGCCCACGGACATACCGCCAAAATTTACCCCGTGATAGCCTTTTTCACGGCCAATAAGGCGAGTGCGATGCCCCTCGCCCCGACAGCGGTGATAGGCAATAGCAATTTTTAAGGCTGTTTCTACGCTTTCAGAGCCGGAATTAACAAAAAAAGCGTGGTTCAGCTTGTCTGGCAGGATTGAGGTTAGCCGGTTGGCCAGCTCAAACGCCTTGGGATGGCCCGTTTGAAATGCTGGGCAATAGTCCATTTCCTCGACCTGTTGTTGAATGGCTTTGACAATGCGCGGGCGTTTATGTCCGGCATTGCAACACCACAACCCGGCAATGCCATCCAATATCTGCTTGCCCTCATGGGTCGTGTAATACATGCCATCAGCGGCAACAAACATGCGCGGGTTTTTCTTGAACGCCCGGTTCGGCGTAAAGCCCATCCAATAAGCTTCCAGGTCGTTTGGGATAGGGGCGTTCATGAGACAACTCCGCTATTCTTGGGATGGTCCGGCCAGGTTAAATACGGCAGGTCGTTTTTCTGCGGCACCATGGTAATACATTCCGGCACCGGACAAATATGCTGGCATAAGTTACAGCCCACGCACTCGGTGTCCACTACGGTAAAATCGCGTCCACCGGCGTCATTGGCTTGCATCAAAATCGCCTGATGCGAGGTATCCTCGCAGGCGATATGGCACCGCCCGCACTCAATACACTTGTCCTGATTGATGCTGGCTTTCAGATCATAGTTCATATTCAGATCGTTCCAGTTCACCGTATTAGCAATTGCCGCCCCCTTGAAATCTTCAATTGAGCGATAACCTTTGCTATCCATAAAATCAGACAGCCCATCGTTCAGATCTTCAATGATGCGAAAGCCATAGAGCATGGCGGCGGTGCAAACCTGCAAGGCCTCGGCACCCAGGGCAATAAATTCAGCCGCATCACGCCAGGTGGTTATGCCGCCAATGGCCGAAATATCGAGGTCATGTGTGGCTGCATTTCTGGCAATTTCAGCCACCATGTGCAGTGCAATAGGCTTAACGGCATGTCCGCAATAGCCGCCATGTGTGCCCTTGCCATCCAGTACCGGATTGGGGGCCATAACGTCCAGATCAACGCCAATGATAGAGTTTACGGTATTGATCAGTGATACCGCATGGGCCCCACCCGCCAGGGCGGCCTCGGCAGGCAGTAAAATATCGGTGGTATTGGGGGTCAGTTTTGTAAATACCGGAATATCCACAACCTCACGCACCCAGCGCGTGGTATCCTCCACCATTTGTGGCACCTGACCTATGGCCGAACCCATGCCCCGTTCGCACATGCCGTGGGGGCAACCCAGGTTCAACTCAATGCCATGCACGCCAGAATTGGCGATCTTTATGGCCAGATCTTTCCACAGTTCTTCTTCGACCGGGGCCATCATCGAGCCAATAATAATGCGGTCGGGATAGTTTTTGCGAACTTGTTCGATCTCGCGCAAGTTAACGTCTAATGGCCGGTCCGAGATCAGCTCGATATTATTGATGCCTAAAATCCCGCGCGCTGTGTCCTTGTGGACACCATAGCGGCTGGTGACATTGACCACGGGCGGGTCTGCGCCCAGTGTTTTCCACACTACCCCGCCCCATCCAGCGGCAAAGGCGCGCTCGACATTATATTGCTTGTCTGTCGGCGGTGCCGAAGCCAGCCAAAAGGGGTTGATGCTTTCAATCCCGGCGATAACGCATCCCAGATCAGCCATTTTTTTCGCCCTCCAGATATGCCAGAATACCAAGGGCGGCATTTTTGCCATCCTCAACTGCTTGCACGGTCAGGTCTTCGCCAGAGGCAATGCAATCACCGCCAGCAAATACGTCGCGCACCGATGTATGCCCATTATCATCCACCATTATTTTTCCGCGCTCTGTTTTCAAGTCTTCAAGGCTGTCATCAATCAGTGTCTGCCCGACGGCCTTGTATACGCGATCGGCGGTCACTTCGAAAAACTCACCGGTACCTTGCAGTTTGCCAGAGACCAGATGCGTGCGTTCAAATCGCACGGCGTTCACTTCATTGTCACCATGAAGCCGCGTTGGCGCTGCCCAGTGCAGGGTTGTCACACCGTTTGTTGCCGCCAAATCCTGTTCCCATGCGGTTGCACCCATTTGTGCAGGTCCGCGCCGGTAGGCCAGCGTGACGTTTGATGCCCCCAGGCGCTTGGCCTGTATGGCGGCATCAATGGCTGTATTGCCGCCGCCTATGACCACTACGTTTTTACCGGGATTAATCGTGGTCAGGTCCGCTGTCTGGCGAATATTCTCGATAAAGCCAAGCGCATCGGAAACGCCGTTCAGATATTCGCCCTCCACACCAAGCTGGCGTGGTGCACCAAGGCCAATGCCTATGAACACCGCATCAAAATCCAGGCGTATACCTTTTAACAGAACATCATGGCCCAAAGTCTGGTCATATTGAATGTCAATTCCGCCAACGCCAAGAATGAAGGCCACCTCACGGGCGGCAAATTCATCAGCCATTTTATAAGCGGCAAGACCATATTCATTCAGGCCACCCGCTTTTGGGCGGGCCTCAAATATACGGACACGGTGACCGTTTATGGCCAAGGCGTGGGCACAGGCCAGCCCCGCCGGACCAGCACCAATAATGGCTACCGCCTTGCCGGTATCCGCGGCGCGGGAAAACGGGTGCGGCCCATTTTTGGTCATTAAATAATCTACCGCATGACGCTGCAAAGCGCCGATTTCAACAGGCTCATCCTCGCCCACATTCAACACACATTTTTGCTCGCACAGAATTTCAGTGGGGCAGGCGCGGGCGCAGGTGCCGCCCATAATATTGGCGCTTAAAATTGTGCGCGCCGAGCCAAGGGGGTTTCCGGTGGCAATCTGGCGGATGAATTTAGGAATATCGATAGAGGTCGGGCAGGCGATAACACAGGGTGCATCATGGCAAAAAAGGCATCGGCTGGCTTGCACGCTCGCCTGTTGGTCATTCAAGGGCGAGTGTAAATTTTCAAAATTAGCGGTAATATCATCGGCTGTGAGGTCGCCGCCGGTTTTGCTAAAGACAGGGTGTTCAGCCATGTGCGTAACAGTTTCCCAGTTTATTTCATCAGTTTTGACATTTTGCCAGTCCTTGCCAACACAATCGCCATTACCGGGGACGGGGTCAAGTGTTTTCTGACCATTTGGTCAGGTTTTATCTGTGTGTGTATGAAGTTTAGGGCTTCAGCCCCACACCTGTCAGGATAATCTGGCACACCTGATCAGTGGCACGAATAAATTGTCCTTCCGAGAGTATTTGATCATCGTTCAGCACACTGATTTGGGGACCAAAATCTGCGTAATGCTGGGTGGTGGCCCAGATCATGAAAAACAGGGCTTGCGGATCGACCGGGTTCATTTTGCCTGCGCGAATCCAGGTGTTGACCTGTGCCGTACGTTTTTCATACCAGGGTTTCAGTACAGTGTGCAGATAGCTGTTGATCACCGGCGCACCGCATATCACTTCCATCGCCCAGACACGCGAACCATAGGGGCGCATCCGTGCCTGATCCATTTTTGCGGTGATGTAACCGCGAAGGGCAGTTCTGGGGTCATCGGTTTTATCAAAAGGCTCCGCCGCCGCCAGCCAGTGCCCGCACACATCCTCGATAACCCGGTTATAGAGGTCGGCCTTGGTGGAAAAATAATAATGCAGATTGGCCTTGGGTACACCGGCGCGCCGCGCAATAGCTTCGGTGGTGGCACCTTTGAAGCCAGTTTGTGCAAATTCCTGTTCGGCGGCTTCCATAATCAAGCGTTCATTGGCTTCACGAATGGCGCGTTTGCCCGTGGCTTTTGGCTTGCTTTTCATGTTTATGGCGTGGGCTGCACTATTCATTTTGTGCCTTTTCTCATATTTTGCTCATACAGCAAATACGCACTTAATACGAACTTGACATTCAGTCCAGCATACGTGCCTTTTCAGCAGATAGAAGCAAGCAATGCCAGGGTGGTAAAATGCTCAATCACATTTTTTTATTGACGGCTATCGTTGTTGGCGGATTTCTGACAATCCAGGGTGTTATCAACGCACGGTTATCACAATCTCTGGATCATCCTTTGCAGGCCAGCTTTATCTCCTTTGCTGTGGCCCTGATTGCCTTGGTGGGAATTATGTTGGTACGCGGCATTGCCATCCCGTCACCAATGTTGCTGAAATCGCTGCCGCCTTACCTGTTTGTTGGCGGCATACTGGGGCTAATTTACGTTACAACAGTACTGGTTCTGATGCCAAAAATAGGGGCGACCAATGTCATCTTTGCTATCTTTGTAGGCCAGACAGTTGTTTCATTGATCGTCGATCATTTTGGCTTTGGTGGCCTTGCCCGCCATCAGCTTGACCTACCCAGAATAGCCGGTGTGATTTTGCTGTTTGCCGGACTTTATCTTGTACAGATGAAGCCCGGCTAAAACATCAGACCCTAGAAGTTCCGTTTGACACTGACGCTGGCCCAGCGGGGGCGTGCATAGGATTCCTGCGTGTAGCCACCGAACGAGGAAACATCAAACCCGATTACACCATGGCGCGAGTCAAAGATGTTATCGACGGAAACAGCCCCGCCCCATGAGCCATCATCCGATTCCCAGCTAAGTCGTGCATTAACCTCAGCCCAGCCACCAAACCGATGCCCGGTAAAGTTACGCATATTGTGGAACACTGATGACTGATAACTGGCCGTTGTCTGGGCTGCCAAAAAGCCACCCATAGCTGGCCATGAATAACGAATGGTGCCGGAGGTTTTGAAATCCGGGGTAAAAGATGGGGTCACATCCTTGGTAAGGCCCGGTGCAAATTCCAGATCTTTTACGGTAGCATCAATATAGGCAACATTAGCAATGATATCGAGACCATCTGCCGGTGAGGTCAGAAGTTCCAGCTCAGCACCTTTATAGGTCGCATCATTATTGGTCACAAAGCCTGAATTATTAGTCCAGGTGAACGCCTGATAATCATTGTAATCGTAATAAAATACCGAACCGTTCAGGCGCGCAGCACCGCCGCCCAGCGTTGCCTTGAATCCTGCTTCGTATGAATACAGAACTTCTTCCTCGTAAGGGATCTGGTCGTCCGTCAGGGTTACCCCATCAAAGAGCTTGATGTTGAAACTGCCCGCTTTTACGCCGCGATTAACGCCGATGTAGTAGAGGTGGTCTTCATCGGGTGTAAACTCCAGCTGGGCCTTGCCAGACCAGAGAAAATCGCTGGTGCTATCGGCAAACGGTGCACGCGGTACAAAGCCGGTTGAGGTCGCAGTTTCGATAAGGCGATCATCGGTATTGGCAAACTCGCCAATAACCTGATTGTATTTCTTTTCCTCAATAATGCCGCGCAAACCCGTCACCAGTGTCAGGGTGTCAGAAAGCTGAAAATCAATCTGTCCAAAGGCAGAATAGGAATCGGTACGTAACTTGCCGGTTGTATTGTCCTCAAAGGGGTCAAAAACAACGCCCGGAAGGCCAAATATAATTTGCGGAAAACCGACCAGAAATGGTGATTCTTCCGGGTATGAGAGGCCCTGGGTCACATCACTGTCGACACTGAGGTAATAAACACCAGCCACCCAGTTTGTGCTTTCCGTCTTGCCATTCAGGCGGATTTCCTGACTGAACTGGTCGATCTCCCCGTCCGATTGAAACAGCGCCAGCGGGGTTGCCGACTGGTCACTATCAAGGCTGATGGAGCGATAAAAATGCTTGTAATCTGAAATGGAGGTCAAGGTGCCCCAATTGGCATCCCAAGTCAGTTTGCCAGAAAGGCCGCGTGAACGGATTTTGTTTTCATCGTCAAAGGCAAAATCCTTATTGACCTTGTTGCCATGACCATCGGGGTCAAGATTGCCAAACAGATCGCCGCCAACCACCGGGCGCACGCCATCAGTATCGCCATCGGCAAACAGGTTGACGCAAGCGCCAGTGCTGGCGGTGATGGCTTCGCAATTACTGTTGCTGTCTGGTGCGCGTAGCGTATCAATATGGCGCCCCTGATCGTCGAGCACAGCAATGGAGCCAATGCCCTGATACGGTCCCTCACTTTTGGTGGTATCGGCATAATTGCCGATCACCAGAAAGCTTACATTGTCGTTGAAATCAAACTGTAACTGCCCGCGAATGGCAAATGTGTCATCATTATAACCATCCTCGCCGCCGCCAGGTGTGCCGGTTCGCCCTTGCGCGTCCACGCCGGAATATACATTGTCCAGAATGTCGCCAAAATTATTATACATTACAGAAACCCGGCCCGAGGCCTTCTCGCCAAGGGGGCCACTGATCGCACCTTCACCGCGAAACTGGCTATAGGAACCGCCGGTTACTTCGGCATAGCCCTCAGCCTCGCGGGTGGGGCGTTTGGTCAGGGAATGCACCAGCCCGCCAGTGGCATTACGGCCAAACAATGTGCCTTGTGGTCCTTTGAGAATTTCAACCCGGTCAATGTCATAGAGCCCGAACGTCTGGGCCTGTGTGCTGGCCAGATAGCCATCATCCACATAAACCGCGACGGGCGCTTCGGCGATGTCAGAAAAGTCATTTTGGACTACACCACGAATGTTGAACAAGGCGCGCTGACCACCAATATCCCCGGCCATGGAAACACCTGGCGTGAAATTGATAATCTCTATGCTGGTTTCAATACCCAGTTTTTCAAGCTGTTCACCGCTATAGGCTGAAATGGCAATGCCGACATCCTGAATGGACTGGTCGCGCTTTTGCGCCGTAACAATAATAGTATCGGTCACGCTTGTCCCTGATTGCTGGGCCAAAGCGGTGCCTGGCAAGGCAAGACCAGCGGTCAGGCCCAATAGAGCCACACTGGCCAGAAGGTTACGCTTCTGCGTCGATGGCGATGCCTCTCTATCTTTCTTGTGTGTTGCGGTAAAAATCATGAAAATCCCCTTATACTGATTACAAAACGATGCCGTAAAAGGGGCGTGTCCCGATTTACGCAGCCTTCCTGTGAAGTGCCGCATTCTCGTTATTTATTGGCGACATCTTTTCCAATTAGAATCAAAAAATATACCATGTTGTCCAAACGGTCAAGATTTTTCGATTTAAGGTAATTCATGCGGGGCTTATAATCCTTCAATCAGGGTCAGCCATTCGCTTTCAGTCAATACGGTAATGCCCAGTTCATTGGCTTTTTTCAGCTTGGAACCAGCCCCCGGTCCGGCAATCAGAATGTCGGTTTTTGCCGAAACTGAACCAGCCACTTTTGCGCTTAACGAAGCCGCTTTGGCCTTGGCCTCATCGCGGCTCATTTGTTCCAGTTTGCCGGTAAAGACAACAGTTTTGCCCGCAACCGGGCTGTCGCTTTTGGGCGGCATTGCGTCCGTTACCTGAAGTTGTTCCAACAGGCGTTCCACCAGCCCTTCATTGTGGGGCTCGGCGAAAAACTGCACGATGGCCTCGGCCATAATCGGGCCTACGCCATCAATCCCGTTGAGCTGTGTAAACGCTTCACTGGCCGGATCCCGAGCGGCCAACATGGCCTCGTGAAATTGTTGCCAGCTCAGGTAAGAGACACTGAGCAAGCGTGCATTGGTCTGGCCCACATGACGGATACCCAGGGCGATGAGAAAGCGCTCAAAACTGATGGTGCGGCGCTCATCAATAGCGGTAAACAAATTGCTGGCGGAGAGGTCACCCCAACCTTCGCGATCCTCAATTTTAAGGCCGTCATTGTGGTCTTTCAGGGTAAATATATCCGCCGGTTCGGTTATTTCTCCAGCTTCAAAAAAAGCCGCGATTTGTTTTTTGCCAAGCCCTTCAATGTCAAACGCCTGACGAGAGACAAAATGCTCCAGATGGCGCACCCGCTGAAACGGGCAGGCAAATTCACCGCTGCACCGGGTGATCACGCCCGGCTCGCCGGTTTTCTCGTCTCGTTCACGCACCGCCGGGGTTTTCAGCGGGCAGGGACAATGAGTTGGAAAAACAAAAACGTCCCCGCGCCCTTCACGGTCCGGGTCAAGCACCTTGACCACTTGCGGGATCACATCACCGGCGCGCTGGATCAGCACGCTATCGCCCACCCGTACATCCAGCCGCATGACCTCATCAGCATTGTGCAGGCTGGCGTTTGATACCACCACACCGCCCACGGTAACCGGTTTTAGCTTGGCCACCGGGGTTAGCGCCCCGGTGCGGCCAATTTGAATGTCGATGTTTTCCAGCACGGTGCTGGCCTGTTCGGGCGGAAATTTGTGCGCTGTTGCCCAGCGCGGGCTGCGCGAAACAAAGCCAAGGCGTTCCTGCAAATCCAGTCGATCAGCCTTATAGACCACCCCATCAATGTCGTACCCTAAACCGGCACGCGCCGCTTCGATGGTTTGATAAACAGCAATCATCTCATCGGTGCTTTGGCACAGGCGCATGTGTTCATTTATGGTAAAGCCCCATGCGCCCAGATTTTTCACCGCCTGCATTTGGGTTTTGGCCAAGGGTGCAGAAACCTCGCCCCAGGCATAGGCAAAAAACCTCAAGGGCCGTTTGGCGCTAATAGACGGGTCAAGTTGGCGCAGGGAGCCGGCGGCAGCATTGCGCGGGTTGGCGTAAACAGGTTTGCCCGCCGCTTCTTGTGCCACGTTCATTTCATTAAAAGCGGCGCCTGGAATATAAACCTCGCCGCGCACTTCCAGCACGTTCGGCCAGTCATCACCCGCCAAAGTTTCCGGCACATCAAGAATGGTGCGTACATTACTGGTAACATCCTCGCCGGTGCGCCCATCCCCGCGTGTGGCGGCTTGCACCAGTTTGCCATGCTCATAACGAATACTGCACGACAGGCCATCAATTTTAGGCTCGGCAGTGAAGGCCAGTGGCTCATCCTCGGGCCAGCGCAAAAACCGGCGCACCCGTTTGGCAAATTCGTGCACTTCGGTATCGCTAAACACATTATCCAGTGACAGCATGGTAACTTTATGGGTGATTTTGCCAAAGCCCTCTGCAGGTCTTGTACCCACGCGGCCAGAGGGGCTGTCAACGCGCACAAGGTCAGCAAAACGCGCCTCTATGGCGGCATTGCGCTGGCGCAGGGCATCATAGGCCGCATCTGAGATTTTAGGTGCATCCTTTTGATAATAATGACGATCATGTTCGGCAATGACGCGTACCAGACGCGCCAGCTCGGTAGCCGCCTCTTCACCGCTCAGATCATCAACTTCCTTTAGCGCTGCCACGCCATTCTCCCTCACCTTAAAACCGGGCCATACAGTATTCTATATTGATTTGTCCAAACCAGAAGTGCTTTTGCGGGCGTGGCTGCAGTTTGAAAGGGTTGGGTACCCATCACCACACAACTATACCCCATCAGCGCCCCCGGTTGGATAATTTTGGGTATTTGTGCATTTTCTGCAACAGCGTCACCCCGGCCCTCACTTTCGTAAGGGTAAACTGGCCGGGGTCTGTTTTGAATGCCACACTATCGACCCCGGTCTACACCGGGGTGACGGCTGAGGATAAACCGTACCTTACCCCCGTTCTGCTTCCGAGGGTCACACGCTGTCCCTTAACTGATACTCACGCGCCCCATAAATCATGCTTATATCGAGTAAAGTGCCCATAACTGCCCCTTAAATCAAGCTTGGTGTCCCTTAATGCCCCTGCAGAGTCGAGGGTAAGGGAAAACAATCCCCGTACCACCCGGCACGGCTATACTAGGGCCATTTAACCACCGGTGGCATGGAGGAGAGGATGGTGGCGACATTGCCGCCTGTCTTTAAGCCAAAGGTGGTGCCACGGTCATAAAGAAGATTGAACTCTACATAACGCCCCCGGCGGATGAGCTGTTCCTCGCGTTCTGCCGCTGACCATGGCTGGTTCATCTGGCCACGAACAATGCGCGGATAAACATCGGCGAAGGCGGTGCCTACGGCTTTGGTAAAGGCAAAGTCGGCGTCCCAGTCATTGTTCAGCCGGTCATAGAAAATGCCGCCTGTTCCCCGTGGCTCGTCCCGATGCGGCAGATGGAAATACCGGTCGCACCAGGCGCGGTATTCCTTATAATCGCCCGAGGACGGGTGCGCATCGCACGCTGCCTTCATGGCCGCATGAAAGGCAAGGGTGTCCGGGTGGTCATCACGGCGCTGGGTATCCAGTACCGGTGTCAGGTCTGCCCCGCCACCAAACCAGCTTTGCCCGGTTACGATAAAGCGGGTGTTCATGTGCACCGCAGGAATATGGGGATTTTTCGGGTGAATGATGAGGGATATACCCGCCGCCCAAAATGCCGGGTTTTCTTCTGTTCCGGGTATTTGTCCGCGAAATTCCTCGGAAAATTCGCCCCAGACCTCGGAGGTGTGCACGCCAGCTTTTTCAAACAGGCGACCGTGCAGCAAGGCAGCTGTACCGCCACCTTCATCAGGTGAACCAGAGCCTCGTTTCCACGGGGTTTTTTCAAACTGGCCGGGCGTGTCGCCATAAAGGTTTTTGTCAGCGCCATCTTCCAGGCGCTCAAGGTCGCCGCAAATTCGATCCTGTAATTTGCAAAACCAGTCGCTGGCGGCCCGTTTATGTGATTCTTTTGCTGACATTTGGTACTCCTGAAGCACTTTGGTAACGCGGGATAACCAATCTTGCGACCTTAAATGCTGTTTTTTGCTTCTCTGGCTGCGTAAAAGAGACGAAAAGTCGCCTGCATGGTTGAATAAATGTGCGGCTCAATTTATTGCGGTGTATGAAAGCGCTTTAGGGGGGCGTCCGTTCAGTTTGGCCTTGGTCAAAGAAGTGGAAATATAAGCCTCCTCCATCGTTTCTCACGCGCCTCGGCCAGTGCGCCAATATGCCGACGGTGTGGTTTGTCATTCTGGCGCGTCGATAAGCAAGAGGTTTAGTCGTGGCTGAAACTGTCTCAACGTCTGCCCAAGACCCAAGCCGCAGAGATTTCATCTATATCGCTACAGGTGCCGCAGGTGCCGCAGGGGCCGCGCTTTTTGCCTGGCCATTGGTTGATCAGATGAACCCTGCCGCGGATACCAAGGCACTCTCCACCACCGAGGTGGATTTGTCTGATATTAGCGAAGGTCAACAGATCATCGCCAAATGGCAGGGCAAGCCGGTTTTTATCCGGCATCGTACCCAAGGTGAAATTGATGCAGCGCGCGGGGTTGATGCTTCTGGTCTGAAAGATCCGCAAAGCGATGAAGACCGTCTGGTGCCTAATCAGGATGGCAAATACGAACCAAAATACCTGATCATGCTGGCCAGTTGTACGCACCTGGGCTGTGTGCCTTTGGGTGATGGCGCGGGCGATTACGAGGGCTGGTTCTGCCCCTGTCATGGTTCGCACTATGATACGGCAGGGCGCATTCGCAAAGGACCGGCACCGAAAAATCTGTTTTTGCCGCCTTACCAATATCTTTCTGACACACTCATCAAAATCGGATAGGGGACATTATGAGCGGTTATCCTGGATACGATCCCAAGTCTGGCTTTGAAAAATGGCTGGATGCACGTCTGCCCATCGTTCGGCTGGGTTATGACACTTTCATCTTCCCAACACCGAGAAATTTAAACTATTGGTGGACGTTTGGCGGCATACTGGCCGTTTTGCTGATGTCACAGATCATCTCTGGCATCATTCTGGCCATGCACTATGTACCGCATGTCAGCATGGCTTATGACAGCGTTCAGCACATCAACCGTGATGTGAATTTTGGCTGGCTGTTACAACCCCTGCACGCAAACGGCGCATCAATGATGTTTCTGGCTGTGTATATCCACATGTTCAGGGGCATTTATTATGGCTCTTACAAATCTCCGCGAGAGGTTTTGTGGATTGTCGGCGTGGTGATTTATCTGCTGATGATGGCCACAGGATTTATGGGCTACGTGCTACCCTGGGGGCAAATGTCCTTTTGGGGGGCAACAGTTATTACCAATTTGTTTAGCGCTATTCCGCTGGTTGGCGATGCCATAACCGGTTGGCTTTGGGGCGGGTTTTCAGTTGATAACCCAACGCTTAACCGCTTTTTCAGTCTGCATTTTGTGTTGCCATTTGCCATTTTAGGGATGGTGATCCTGCACGTTTGGGCGCTGCATGTGCCGGGCAATAACAACCCCACTGGTGTCAGTGTGAAAAACGTCGATAAGGATACTTTGCCATTTCATCCCTATTACACGGTAAAAGACGGTTTTGCGATTATTGTGTTTTTAATGGTGCTCTCGGCCTTTGTGTTTTTTGCACCGGATGCCTTGAACCACCCGGACAATTACATTCGTGCCAACCCGGTGGTAACGCCGGCGCATATTGTGCCTGAATGGTATTATCTGCCATTCTACGCCATGCTGCGTGCCGTACCCGATAAACTGGGCGGTGTGATTGTGATGTTTGGTGCGATCGGCCTGTTGTTTGCGTTGCCCTGGCTGGATACCTCTAAAGTACGTTCCATGCGCTATCGCCGTTTGGCAAAATTGTTTTTCATGATTTTTGTGCTGGCCTGTCTTGGGCTGGGCTGGGCAGGTGCCAAAGCGCCTACCGACCTTGTCTTTGCGGCAGGAACAGACACGGCAACTGGCGATCCTTCAGGGTTTAACTTCTTGTGGATGGCCCGTATTTTGACGCTTTATTATTATGCCTTTTTCCTGGTTATCCTGCCGCTGCTGGGGCTTATTGAAAAGCCCGAAGCCCGTCCGGACAGTATTGAAAAATCGGTGCTTGAATCCAATGCAGGGGAGGCCTGATATGCGCTTGTTCACACTAACGGCCACTCTTATTGCTGCGGCAGGTTTATGCCTTGGCACAGGCCCGGCCACTGCCTCCGAAGGGGGGGAGCTGAAGGCTTCGCATTTTTCATTTGAGGGCGTGTATGGCACCTATGATAAGGCCGCCGCGCAACGCGGGTTTCAGGTCTATCAGGAAGCTTGTTCATTCTGCCATTCCATGTCTCTGGTTGCCATTCGCAACCTTGGTGACCCGGGGGCGCCTTTTTACGATGAAGAACATCCAAACCCCAATGAAAGCCCGGTAATCAAGGCTATCGCCGCCATGTTTACGGTCACTGATGGTCCGGATATCGAGGGCGACATGTTTGAACGTCCCGCCAGGCCATCTGACTATTTTCCGGCACCCTTTGCCAATGATCAGGCAGCCCGGGCGTCAAATGGCGGCGCACTGCCACCGGACTTTTCAATGCTGGTTCGCGCCCGGGCGCACGGGCCGCAATACATCTACAGCCTGCTGACCAGCTATGCAGACGAAGCGCCGGAAGGTGTGGAGATACGCGATGGTATGAACTACAACCCGGCCTTCAAGGGCGGGATGATCGGCATGCCGCCGCCTTTGTTTGAGGAACAGGTGGAATACTCCGATGGCACCCATGCCAGCGTTGAACAAATGGCCCATGATGTAGTGACATTCATGGCCTGGGCTGCGGACCCGAAAATGGAAGTCCGCAAGCGTATGGGCTGGATGGTGATGATCTATCTGCTCATTTTTGCCCTGCTGATGTATGGTTCATACAAGGCCGTCTGGCGCGATGTAGAGCACTAAGCGTTCCGTTAGGTATATGATTAAAAAAGGCCACTCACTGAGTGGCCTTTTTTGTTGTCTGTGTCATTACCGGCTTGTCCGGGTAATCCGGTGCAACATCGAAACCGCACTGAATTGTCGTCATACCGGCGCAGGCCGGTATCCAACGTGATGCCTCAAAATGGACCCCGGTCTTCACCGGGGAGACGAAGGGGGGTGTCTCTAGTTATGCGGACTTACCCCCGAAAAATTAGCCAAGACTTTCCTGCTAAATTTAAAATTTTCAAACAAAACTGTGCGTTTCCCTATACCGTGGCCACAGCGCGATAAACCTTTTCGTCCAGTTCGCCTTCCCATTTGGCAACAGCTGTGCTGACGGCGGCATCGCCGGTGACGTTGGTCAGGGTGCGCATCATATCCAGTGGCCGGTCAAACGGCAGGATGAAACCAACCATCAGGGCGGTTTGCTCTGGCGAAACGCCAATTACTGGCAACACAATTGCGAGCATGAACAGCGAGGCCGAGGGGATGCTGGCCGTACCAATAGAGGCCAGCGTCGCGGTTAGCGCAATCATGGCATAATCCATAAAGCTGAGGTCTATACCAAAAGCATTGGCAGCAAACAGCGCCAAAAGGCCAAGGTAAAGCGAGGTGCCATCCATATTGATGGTGGCCCCCAGCGGCAGGACAGAACCTGCGATCACTGGTTTGACGCCCAGATTATCCTGTACGCAGGTTATGGTCACGGGCAGGGTGCCGGCACTGGTCGCGGTTGAGTAAGCCACAACCTGTGCATCCAGTATGCCCCGAAAAAACCGCACCAGCGGTAGTTTCAAGACCAGCTTGATAATCCCCCCATAGGTTATTGCCATATGAGTGAGGCAACCCAGATAAAGTGCCAGTGCCAATACCAAAACCGAGCTGAAGGTTTCAACGCCTTTTACCGCTGTTACCCAGGTAATGAGGGCAAACACGCCTATGGGCGCAACCTCCATCACCCAATGGGTAATTTTGAACATAATTTCGACAGCAGCATTAAAAAAATCACCAACCGGTTTGGCTTTTTTGCCAACCATCAATATCGCCACACCCAGTAAAAGCGCAAAAAAGATAATCGACAACATATTGCCACTGGAGAGCGCATGAACCGGATTAGTCGGAATAATGTTAAGTAAAATCTGGACAAAGCCGGGTGCTTCGCCAGCCAGAACATTAGGCACAACATCGGTAAAGTCTATGCCTTTGCCGGGTTTAAAAATCGTTCCAAATACCAACCCGATTGTGATGGCGACCAAAGTTGTAAGGATATAAAGTACAAATGCCCGTCCCCCAATGGAGCCTAGTTTGGAGGGATGGCCCATAGAGGTGACGCCCGTGACCAAAGTGGTAAACACCAGCGGCACCACCAGCATTTTGATCAGGCGCACAAAGGCATCGCCAAAGGGTTTGATCCACGACGTGACAAAATCAGCGCCGGCATAATAGGTTGTCCCATCAACTACGTAGGTGCCGCCGAAAGTACGAAACGCCAAACCGACAACTACACCCAACACTAGTGCCAGCAATACGCGCTGCCACAATACCATTTTGAACCACCAACCCATGTCCTGTCTCCCCTTTTATAATCTGGACTTTTGCCATTTGGCATTTTTTGTTTGGCGCAGGGTAGGGCGAACACGGCGCGGGTCAAGCGCTGAAATTTATATTCTGATGTTGGGTATCAGGTTTTATGAAAACCAGACCCTGATCTATTCTCGGTCAGTTATTATCAGGCGGGCCATATGATATATGTGGACGATCACTCGCTGTGTCATGTAACACGGGACATGCTGGCATTTTTGCTGGGGCGTTGAGGTAAAAAACAAAAATGATGAAACGTTCTGCGTTTGTAATACTGGCCGGAGTGTCAGCACTGCTGCTTTGGTTTGTGTGGCCCCTTTTTGGCTATGTCTCCAATTCCTATACCTTCGCGCAACTGCCCTTCGGCTGGACCAAATTACCGGATAATGCGCCGCAATCACAAGTTTTATATGATCCTCGCTACACTCTGAATGGCGATGCGGCGCTTGCTGCTATTGCCAATTGGCGCCGCAAGATCGGCAGCCCAAGCATTTCTGCTGCAATTGCCATTGATGACCAACTGGTCTGGGCTGGAAGCTCTGGCTGGCAAAACGTTGCCATGCAAGCCCCGGCCACACCCCGGACCCGCTACCGGATAGGGTCAACATCGAAATCGGTAACGGCCACTGCTCTGGCGCGCCTTGTCGCCGCTGGGAAACTGGACCTTGATACCCCGATCTCCACGTATATGCCGAATTTACCCAATAAGAACTGGCCGGGACTAACAGCACGGCAACTGGCATCACACACAGCTGGTATGCCCGGTTATGAAAACAATACTGATTGGCAGGGCATGTATGAGAGCCTGGTCTTGAGAAGACACTTTGACGACCCCGAACAGGCGGTGCAGATGTTCGATGGCACCCGCATGTTGTTCACGCCGGGTGCCGATTTTTTCTATTCAAGTTATGATGTGGTTTTGCTTAGCGCGGTCATGCAAGCCGTTGCTGGCAAACCCTATCTTGAAATGATGGCGGATGAAGTATTCACCCCCCTGGCACTGACGTCCATTGGCCCGGATGAGCCTGTATCAATAAACAATGCCATCGCCACCCATTATCAACGCAGCAAATATGGCATCAAGCCTTGGCGCAAGGTAGATCTCAGCCTCAAGCTTGCGGCTGGCGGCTTCGTCGCAACCCCTTCGGATGTTGCCGTTTTAGGGGCCAGTTGGCAGAATGATGACTTCATTCAGGCCGCCGTGCGCGAAGATTTCTGGACCCCTGTAAGGTTGAAGAACGGCAAGGTCAACAGACAGGATTATGCGCTTGGCTGGCGGCGCAAAAATTATAAGATAACAGATGTGGGCATGGTGCTGAACCTCAACCATGGTGGCATCTCCAAAGGCAGTCAGTGCTGGCTCATCGTCATGCCAGATTATAATATATCCATCGCCATAAGCATGAATGCACGCACCGATGCTTTTTTCGCTTTTGCTGATCTGTATGAAGATGTTTTCCGGGAATTCCTGCCTGCGCCGAAGGCAGATGCACCTGAGTTGTAAACCCTTCAACATTAAGGGCGGATATACGATCTCATGTGTTTGTGCCTTTTTGCTGCCGTTTTGGCATCATCAGTGCGATACCAAGGGCAACAACAAAAGGTAGCACCCGCTCCAGCCAGTCGCCGGGCGTATTGGGGTGAAGGTAGAGGACCACAGTCAGCCCAAAGCCGGTGAGCATGGCAGCAATAGTTCCGGCGGGGCGCGCCGGGCGGCCCATGACCATGGCGATGACCAATGGTCCAAAGGCGGCACCCAGTGCCGACCAGGCAAACAAAACACGGCCATAAATGCTGGCGGGCAGGGCCAGGGTCAACATGACGGCAGCCACGCACAGAAATGCGGTCATCAAACGTGATACCAGCAGAGCGTGGCGGGGAAAACGCCGCGCCAGCCCCAGGTCGTGCGCCGCCGCTGAACCGGCGACCAGCAAGAGACTGTCAGCGGTGGACATAATGGCAGAAAGAACGGCTGCCAGTACGATACCCGCCAGAACGCCGGGTAATATGCTGTTGCTAAGCGCAAAGAAAACGCCCTCACTCGCGCCGGTTTCTGGCAAAATTAGGGCGCGGGCCGCAAGGCCCAAAATGGCCATGGCGCTAAACACAACCACCGCCCAGCCCAGTGCCAGAACAAACCCGCGCCGTATGTCCTCTTCGCGGTCAATGGCCATTAACCGGGTAAGCAATTGCGGCTGGCCCACCGGGCCAATACCAATACCAAGAGAGCCAATAACAAAGCCAATACTGGCCAGTGTACCGGCGCCGGGGCCGTTTGTGTTTGCTGCCTCGTGGGTTACGGCGTGCCAAAACGCACCCGGCCCACCAAGGGCCACGATGGCCGCAATAGGCAAAATAATGGCCACCAGCAACATCAGGCCTGCCTGCACGGCATCGGTGATGCTCACCGCCCAAAATCCGCCCAGCCAGGTATAAACGAGGACAACGCTGGCCCCGATAAGCACGCTCACGCTCATGGGCAAATCAAAGGCACTGACAAAGGCAGTGCCTGCGCCCTGAAACTGCCCGGCGACATAAAAGGAGAAAGAAAAGATAATCATAAAGGCGGCTAGCCAGACAATGGTTTTTCGTGCACCTCCTTCGGCTCCCAGCGCCAGATAATCGGTTAGCGTGACAAGGTCGTGCTGGCCTGCTGCACGGCGAAGGCCGGGGCCAATGAACAGCCAGACAACAACATACCCGGACCAAATCCCGGGCAATATCCACAAGGCCACAATCCCGGTTGTGTAAAAATATCCCGTCAGGCCCAGCAACACCCAGGCTGAGGAAGAGCTGGCACCATAAGACAGGGCGGTAATGACCGGGCCAACATTGCGCCCGCCTAAAAAGAAATCGCGGGTATTATCAGTGCGGCCTTTGGCCCAAAATCCAATACCCAGCAAAACGCCCTGATAGAGCACAAGGGTAATCAGCGTAATGGTGACAGTACTCATGCAGTTTCCCGATAATCAGCTTGTTTGCCAACGGGGTAATTGAAACACAAGGCGTGCGGCGGGGGAAGCCAGTTGTTCGGGCGTGTAAAAAGCAAGCAGGGCGTTCTTGTTTAATATATCCGGGTTGTGGGCACAAAATTTTTCCCAGCTTATGTCTGGCTGATCGGCAAGGCGCTCATTGATAAGGGCCAAAAACGCAATTGTTATCGTTTCATGATATTTTTTATCCAGTCCGATACTGGCAGCAAATGACTTTAAGGCTTGGCAATAGGCGGGCACAGCCTGAGCAAACCCTCTTTGTTGAACCATCAAAAACCCGGCCCGCACATGAGCCTCGTGGTTAAAGGTTTTTGGGTCCAGCTTTGTGGCTTCAAATGCTGCAAGGAAGTTTTCGTCAGACATCATGTCTGAGTTTCCTCCAGCGTGTGGCTATCGGCGGCGGTGAGATACAGGCCATAGGCATCTTTCAGCTTGGCAATAACGGCAAGGGTTTTGGGTGAAAATGGAGGTGCCTTACCATCCAGAGCATGCAGCGCCAAACCCTCCATCAGATCACCTAAGGAAATATCCAGATATTCCGCCAACGCCTTTAGAACCTTCAGCGTGCGCTTTTCAATACGCAGCCCGGTTTGTGTGCGTGTAATGTGTTTTTTAGTTACCATGGTAACTTGGTAAGTAACCCTTTGTGCGGTGTCAACTTGTGTCGCTTACTTGTTGGCCGAGTGAGGATGATTTTTGAAATAACTTCGGCTATTATTCGTCTATGGAAAACATATCAAACGCCCTCGCCCTTAACCTCAACTTCGATATTTATGGTGATGAATACCTTCCCTCAAAATTTGCTGTTACCGATCTGGCAAGCTGGTCATTGGGGGGTGTCGGCTGTGCAATAGCATCGCTTGTCGAACAATTGGGGTTTGTGAATTGTCAGCCAGACGTTGAGGTTGATCGCAGGCTGGCGTCTCTTTGGTTTGCCTGTTCAATCCGCCCGATCGGTTGGGAACTGCCCCCGCTTTGGGATGCCGTCGCAGGGGATTATCAAACCTGTGATGGCTGGATAAAACTGCACACCAATCTACCGCATCACTGTGCCGCAGCTCTATCTGTTCTGGGCGTAGATGCGCAAAGAACTGAAGTCTCCAAGGCTATTCGGTCATGGGGAAAAGATAAACTTGAAACCGCTATCGTTCATGCCGGTGGAGTATCTGCGGCCATGCGTACGCGCAAAGAGTGGATGGCTCACCCGCAAGGCCGTGCTGTTGCCGCAGAACCTCTCATAAAATGGGGTGAAGCAAGGCAAGGAAAAATCAGGAACTGGCCTGCAACGCAAACTCGCCCGATTGCTGGCTTGCGGGTTCTGGATATGACGCGCGTTCTGGCCGGGCCGGTTGCGACACGCACTCTTGCCGGCTTTGGGGCCACTGTATTGCGCATAGACCCGCTCGATTGGGACGAGCCAAATGTGGTGCCGGACATAACGCTAGGTAAAAAATGTACGCGCCTTGATCTCCGGTCTGAAGCAGGTCGCCAGATTTTTGAACATTTATTGGGTGAAGCAGACATTCTGGTGCATGGATACCGGCCCGGCGCGTTGGAAAAACTTGGGTATGGCGAGATGGACCGCCAGACAATATCACCAAACTTGGTCGAGGTTTCACTGGACGCATACGGATGGACGGGGCCGTGGTGCCAACGGCGCGGGTTCGATAGTCTGGTGCAAATGAGTTGCGGCATTGCCGATGCGGGCATGCATTGGGCTTCGATGGCAAAACCAACACCATTGCCCGTACAGGCTCTGGATCATGCAACGGGGTATTTGATGGCTGCTGCCGCAATTCGTGCTGTTGGTGATATGATTGCCGGGAAGGGCAAGAGAAATGCACAGCTATCGCTGGCCCGTACCGCCGAACTTCTTATATCACATCCGCAGGACCGCCCTGAGGCAATGCCAATTGAAGCGCGGGCATCTGACTTTTCATCAATGAATGAACAAACGCCCTGGGGAAATGCCCAGCGGCTCCGACCGGCCATAACAATTGAAGGCACACCCATGCAATGGGATCGTCCCTCGTGCGAACTTGGTTCAGCCCGGCCTTCCTGGAACTGATGAGGGTGCTATTGCGCTGTCCAGCCGCCATCGACGGGCAGCATGGCGCCGTTCACCGATGCGCCCGCATCCGAGACGAGATACAAAAGAAGCCCGGCAAGCTGGTTGTATTCTACAAACGCTTTGGTGGGTTGCGCGGCCAATAAAACGTCGCGCACCACGTCCTCTTCGGATATGCCTCGTGCCTTGGCCGTGGGGCCAATCTGGGCTTCGACCAAGGGGGTTTTTACATAGCCGGGGCAAATGGCATTGCAGGTGATGTTATGCGCGGCAACCTCAAGCGCGACCGTTTTGGTTAATCCGGCCAGACCATGTTTTGCCGCCACATAGGCAGATTTAAAAGGCGAAGCCACCAGCGCGTGAGTGGAAGCCATATTGATGATGCGGCCATATCCCTGCGCTTTCATCAAAGGCACGCCAGCGCGGATAATATGAAAGGCGGATGAGAGGTTAATGGCCAAAATGGCGTCCCATTTCTCCGGTGGGAAATCCTCAATGGGAGCAATGTGCTGTATGCCCGCATTGGGTATGGCAATATCCAGCCGTCCGAAGGCTTTATGAGTTGTTGCTACCAGATCAGCTATTTCATCAGGCCGGGTCATGTTGGCCCCGTGAAACAGCACCTTTACACCATGTTCATGGGCCAGCCCGGCGCGGGTTTTTTCAATCTCATCCGCATCGCCCAGGCCGTTTAGCATAATGTCGGCCCCGGCACCGGCCAAAGCATCTGCCAGGGCCAGCCCAATGCCGCTGGTTGATCCGGTAATCAGCGCGGCCTGCCCCGCAAGGGGTTTTTGTGCGTTCACCTCAGGCTGCCTTTTTTGCCGGTTGCTGGCGGGCAAACAGGGGTTTGTCGGGGGTGGAGCCTTCACCGTCAAACCGATAGCCCGCAATGGTAAATTCTTTTAAGCGCACCGGGTCGTCTATGCGGTTTTTGATAATCCACCGGGCCATCATGCCGCGCGCCGGTTTGGCAAAAACTGCAAGCACCCGGGCTTGCCCTTCCTTGATTTCCTTGAACACCGGGCTGATGACACGAACACCCAATGCCTTTTGATCGACGCTTTTGAAATATTCGTTTGATGCCAGGTTTAAGAGAATCGGTGTTTGCGTGTCTGCAAGGTCTGTGGCCAGCACCTTTGCAATCTTGCTTTTCCAAAAATCATACAGATCTTCGCCGTGCCCGGTTTTCAGCTTGCGACCCATTTCCAGCCGGTAAGGCTGCATAAGGTCAAGCGGGCGCAGCACGCCATATAACCCGGAAAGAATACGCAAATGATCTTGCGCAAAGGCAAGGTCTTCGTCCGATAAACTGGCCGCATCCAGCCCCCGATACACATCGCCGGCGAAACTTAATGCCGCCGGATTACCCAACGCAGGATTATCCATATCAAGGGCGGCAAAGCGGATATAGGTGAGGTCGGCCAGTGCGTCGGAAACACCCATCAGTTGCTTGATCTCTGCCCGGCTTAGTTTTTTGGCAATATCGCCAAGATGGCGCGCTTCTTCCAACAAGGTTGGTTGCGTGGTGGCAACGCCCATAGGGGCCGCTCTGGCGGTGATCTTTTTGGCAGGCGATAAAACAGTCAGCATGGGGAACTCCTCATTGGCAAAGATGTAACGCGGCGCGGGCGGAGGTGCAAACCGTCAGATACAAAACCGTCATAAAAACGCTAAACCCCCACCAGCTGATAAGCGGGCAGGGGTTCGCGTTAGGGGGGGGTAGAGGGGGTTTTAGTGATTAAGCACGGAGCGCGCGACGGTCCCGGCGGGCACGGCGACGACCAACGATGCCAGGTTGGTAATCACCATGAGCATGAGATTCGTTGGCGGCATATGCAGGTGCAGTGCTTTTGAGTTGGGCATCCAGAAAACCACGAGCATTAATGGCGTGATGAGCCGGATCCTGAGCGCCACCTAAAATGGTATGGGTATCAGAATGTGAAAACGTTTCAGCGACAGACATTGTATTTTTCCTTTATTCTTGTGCTGTTCTTTTGTTCTTAACGGCATATGGTCCCAATGTGCTCACATGAGAACTGCCAGCGTGGCGGGGTAGCTATGCGTTTTTGCATGGATGTCTTGGGTGGAATTTCAGGGGGGTTGTATGAGCAAAAATTTCTATGATGCTGCGGCCCCGTACTATCATTTGATACACGGTGATTGGGAAGAAAACATAGAAACCCAATCTGCATCGCTTGACCAAATTATTCGCCGCCGATGGGGTAATGGTACAAGGCGTGTTCTGGATGCAACTTGTAGCATAGGCACACAAGCACTGGGACTTGCTGCCAAATATGGCAATGGCGCGGGAAGAGTGATGTATATGATTTTTCTATGTATTTCACGGAGGACAATGGTGCTGACGAGCTGAAAACGCACGTTATGCGATCCAGCTTTTACGCCCTTGGTCAAACGCGCATGATGGCGCTTTTTGAAAAAGCTGGCTTTAAAGCGGTGTCTTGTATTGAAAATGAATATTTCCAGCCTGTCATTGTCGGCACAAAATAAGATGACAATAACAGATTGAAAATGCGCTTTTCATAACACCCCACCCCCTTGCATTCCCGGTGCCCGTGCGTATAACCCCCCAACTTGCGATCTATTGGGCTAACGGCATGCCTACCGGATCATGAATGCACCTTTTCGTTTCACCTCGTGAGGCGGAAAAAATATGGAGAGCAAAATGCCAAAGATGAAGACCAAGAGCAGTGTGAAGAAACGCTTCAAACTCACCGCGTCTGGCAAGGTAAAAAGTGGCCAGGCTGGTAAACAGCACGGCATGATCAAGCGCACGCCCAAGCAAATTCGCAATAAGCGCGGTACGGCTGTGCTCTCACCGGCAGATGCCAAGATCATCAAAAAGTTCATGCCATACGGCTGATTGTTCTTCGAGGAGCAATCGCAAATTGATTTTTAAGGAGCGCACACAATGTCACGCGTAAAAAGAGGCGTCACCAGCCACGCCCGTCACAAGAAAATTCTGGACAAGGCCAAAGGCTATCGCGGTGCCAGAAAAAACACCATCAAAGTTGCCAAACAGGCCGTCGATAAAGCCGGTCAGTACGCCTATCGTGACCGCAAGGTCCGCAAGCGGAATTTCCGCAAGCTTTGGATTACCCGGATCAATGCTGGTGCTCGCGCCAATGGGCTGACCTATGGCCGCTTCATCAATGGCCTGTCACTGGCCGGGATTGAGGTTGACCGCAAGGTAATGTCTGATCTGGCCATCTTTGAGCCAGCCGCGTTTACCGCCCTGGTGGAAAAGGCCAAGGCGGCTTTGGCGTAAGCCAAACTTTGTTTTAAGGACTTTTCCACTAAAACCCCGCATACGGGGCGTGGCCTCGTGCGCATAAATTTGTTAGCCCGAGGCCATTATGGACGATACGCAAAAACTGGAAAACGAAATTGCCGCCGCTATTGGGGCCGCCTCCGATGAGGCGGCGCTTGAGGCGGTCCGTGTTGATGCCCTTGGTAAAAAGGGGCGTGTCAGCCTCCTCATGCGTGGTCTTGGTAAAATGTCGCCCGAAGAGCGCCAAATTGCCGGTCCGGCGCTAAACGCCCTGAAAACACGCTTAAATGAGCTGATTGCCACGCGTAAAGACGTGCTGGCCGAAGCGGCATTAAACGCAAGACTGGAAACGGAACGGCTGGACATGTCGCTGCCTGCACGGGCGCGGACGCAGGGCCGTATTCACCCGGTTAGCCAGGTAATGGACGAAGTGGCAGTAATATTTGGCGATATGGGTTTTGCCGTCGCCGAAGGCCCGGACATCGAAGATGATTTTCATAATTTCACCGCGCTTAACTTCCCTCCCGGACACCCGGCGCGGGATCAGCACGATACGTTTTTTCTGAATGAAAAAGAAGATGGCGAACAGATGGTGCTACGCACCCATACCAGCCCGGTTCAAATTCGCACCATGGTGGCAGCCGTGGAGCGCGCTAAAAAAACCGGCGGCGATCTGGAGCCCATCCGCATTATTGCACCCGGGCGCACCTATCGTTGCGATTCGGACCAGACCCATACCCCGATGTTTCATCAGGTCGAAGGGCTGGTCATCGACAAGGAAACTCATATGGGCCATCTCAAAGGGTGCCTTGCGGATTTCGCCGCGACATTTTTTGAAACCGAAGTGAAAACCCGCTTTCGCCCGCATCATTTCCCTTTCACTGAGCCAAGCGCCGAAATGGATATTGGCTATGAGCGCAAAGATGGCCAAATTCTGATCGGGCAGGGCGATCAATGGATGGAAATTCTGGGCTCCGGTATGGTTCATCCCAATGTGCTCACCTCGGTGGGTATTGATCCGGATGTCTATCAGGGCTTTGCCTTTGGTATGGGGATCGACCGTCTGGCCATGCTGAAATACGGCATACCGGATTTGCGGGATTTCTTTGCTGCTGATGCACGCTGGTTAAAGCATTATGGCTTTTCACCGCTTCTGCAACCCAATCTGGCCACGGGGTTAAGCTCATGAAATTCTCACTCTCCTGGTTAAAACAACATCTGGATACCGATGCCAGCCTGACCGAGATCGTAGATGCCATGACCATGGCCGGTCTTGAGGTTGAGGGCGTTGAAAACCCTGCCGAGAAGCTCGCGGCGTTTTCCGTTGCCAAATGCCTTGAGGCCGAAAAGCACCCTAATGCGGATCGGTTGCGGGTTTGCAAGGTGGACACCAAAGACGGTATCAAGCAAATCGTTTGCGGCGCGCCCAATGCGCGGGCCGGAATATGGGTCATCTATGCCCCCGTCGGCGCTTATGTGCCGGGCATAGATGTGACTCTCAAGAAGGCCAAAATCCGAGACGTGGAAAGCCTGGGCATGATGTGCTCGGCCCGCGAAATGGAGGCCGGCGATGACCATGATGGTATTATTGAACTTGTCGGCGATGACTGGGAAATCGGCGGCGATGCGGCGGCGGCACTGGGCCTGAATGACCCGGTGATCGATTTTGAAGTGACGCCAAACAGACCCGACTGGCTGGGCGTGCGCGGCATTGCCCGTGATCTGGCTGCGGCAGGTTTGGGAACGCTAAAAGACGACACCTTTGGCACCATCAAGGGCAGCTTTGACTGCCCGGTGGAGATTGAGATTGATGCCCCCGAGGCCTGCCCCGCCTTTGCCGGTCGGGTAGTGCGCGGCGTTAAAAACGGCCCATCGCCTGAATGGCTGCAACAACAGCTGATCGCCATTGGCCTGCGCCCCATTAGTGCGCTGGTGGATATTACCAATTTTCTCTCAATTGACCGCGCCCGGCCCTTGCATGTTTATGATATGGCTAAACTCTCTGGCTCCATCTGCGCACGCTGGGGTAATGGTGAGAACTTTGAGGCGCTGGATGGCAAGGACTATGACACAACATCAGACATGTGTGTCATTGCCGATGATGAACGTGTTCTTGGTTTTGGCGGCGTCATGGGCGGCACGTATTCGGGCTGTTCAGAAAACACCATAGATGTGTTTATCGAGTGCGCCTATTTCGACCCGAAAATTACCCGCGCCACGGGGCGTGCCACGGGGATAGAATCAGATGCCAAATATCGTTTTGAGCGGGGCGTTGACCCGGCTTATGTTGAGGCTGGCCTTGATGCGGCTACGCAGATGGTGCTGGATTTTTGCGGCGGGGAAGCTTCGCACGCAACAATGACGGGTACGCCGCCGGTTTTCTCCCGCACCATTGAATTTCCGCTATCCGAGGTCAAACGCCTGACGGGTCTGGACCTTGGACAGGACGAAATTGCAAATATTCTGACCGGCCTTGGTTTTAGCGGTGATATGCCAAATAACGGGAACAATGATGTCTGGCAGGTCAATGTGCCAAGCTGGCGCGGAGACGCGGTCGGCAAGGCTGATCTCGTGGAAGAAATCGCCCGCATTTACGGCTTTGATAAACTGCCACAAGTCTCGCTTCGCCGGGCACCGGGCGCAGTAAAGCCTTTGGCGACGCCTTTGCAAAACCGGGCACGCCGGGGCCGCCGTGCGCTGGCCGGTGCCGGGTATCTGGATGCCGTAACCTGGAGTTTTTGTGCCCGTGAAGACGCCGCGCTGTTTAATGGCGGCGGCGATGAGCTTGTTCTGGCTAACCCCATTTCGTCAGAGCTGGATTGTATGCGCCCCAGCGCTCTGGTGCATCTGGTCCGCGCCGCGCAGCGCAATGCTGACCGGGGCGTGGCTGATCTGGCACTGATGGAAATTGGTCCGGTATATTTAAGCGATGGACCTAATGACCAACGTCTGACGCTGGCTGGTATAGTGCGATCAAATCCGCGGCGTCACTGGAGTGGCACCTGTGAGCGGGACGTTTTTGACATCAAAGCAGACGTGCAAATGGCGCTAGAGGCTATGGGCGCACCGGTTGCTAATCTGCAGGTCTCAGCCGAGACCAGTTCATACTGGCATCCGGGACGCTCCGGGGCATTACGCCTTGGCCCCAAGAATTTGCTGGCAGAATTTGGCGAGATACATCCTGGAATTTTGGCAAAGCTTGGTGTGGACGGACCGCTTTTGGGCTTTGAAGTTTGGCCCGAGGCTATTCCCGCCAGCCGTGCCAAGGGCGGACGTTCCAAAGGGGCAATGGACAAAAGCGATCTTCTGCCTCTGGCCCGCGATTTTGCCTTTGTGGTGGATGCGGCCCTGCCTGCCGAAACGCTTGTTCGTGCCGCCAAGGGTGCTGATAAAGCTTTGATTGCAGACGTGAATTTGTTTGATGTTTATGCGGGCAAAGGCGTCGAGGACGGCAAAAAATCCCTGGCCATCGAAGTTATTATCCAACCGCGTGAGGCGACGCTGACCGACGCGCAGATTGAAACCTTAAGCAAAACGATCATCACCAAAGTTGAAAAAGCCACGGGCGGGGTGCTTAGAGGGTAGGGCGCCTCAATGGCTACTTTTGCTGTCATCCCGGACTTGGTCCGGGATCCAGTGTGAATCCAAACGATCAAATGGGTCCCGGATAAAACTCTGTTTTTCCGGGATGACACCATAAGGAAAGCCCTGCGTCACTGCGTCGCTATAATTGTTCTGGCGGTATGGTGCCAAAGGTTATAGTGCGCGTATATGACAGACCCGAATGATACCCCTTTTGCGGCAGACGCCTATTTCCTTGGACCCAAGTCAGAAAATGGCTCGTGGGTGCGTGGGGAATTTCAGGCTATTTTAGACCATTGGTATGACTGGCGGCGCTCGCTTTTTGCCGATGACCCTGAGGCAATAACCGAAGCGCGTCGGCTATCACCGGAATTTCTGCGCGAACGTGAAGTTTTGGGCCAGGAATTGCGCAATCTACTGGTGATGTTGCGTTCAGAGGTGCCCAAATTCACCCCGCGTTATATTGGCCACATGGTGTCTGAATTATCGCTACCCGCGTTATTGGGGCATTTTGCAACCCTGTTGCACAACCCCAATAACACTTCACGTGAAGTGGCCAAGGTGGGCGCCCGGATGGAATCCGAAGCCATCGCCATGCTGGCAAAAATGGTAGGCTATGAGCCGGCACTGGCACAGGGGCATTTCACCGGCGGTGGGACCATAGCCAATTTCGAGGCGGTGTGGCGGGCGCGTTACCGGCTGGACCATGCCCTGTCTCTGGCGTTGGTTTTGGCCGAGCGCGATGGCGATGAGCTGGATCCGTTTGCGGCGGCCCACATGGGGTGGCGAAAATTTGAGCGCATACAAATTGAACGCAATGTTGACGAGGAAACTTTACGTGCCGCCAGTATGGTGTTGGGCAATCCGTTTGAGGTGGCAAAGCGGATCAGTCAATGTTCTGGCCGGGATTATCTGGGGCCGGTGCTAATCACCCCGGGAAACAAACATTTTTCCTGGCAAAAGGCGGCCAACCTTTTTGGCATTGGGGAAAGCTCGTTCTGGAATACACCGCTGGACGCGCAAGGCCGGGTGGATATGGCGGCGTTGCGTGGACGTATTGACGAGGCCCGTGATGCGGGCCGCCCGGTGTTGTGCCTGACCAGTGTTGCCGGCACCACAGAGGCCGGTGAGATAGACCCGGTCGATAAAATTGCCGATATTCTGGATGCGCTAAAGGAAGATGGTATCCATATCTGGCATCATGTTGATGCCGCTTACGGCGGATTTTTCTGTACCATGCGGGGTGGCAAGGCAGAGCTAGTTCTGGCACCAGAACAGCGTGCTGCTCTTGCCGCAATTTCGCGCGCGCAATCGGTAACTATTGATCCGCACAAGCTGGGTTATGTGCCGTATTCTTGCGGTGCCTTTGTTTGCCGCGATGAGCACGCCTATCGTGCGTCCAGTTTTCAGGCACCCTATATTGATCGCGCCGACACAAAAGACAAATGGCGTTGTACGCTGGAAGGTTCACGCTCGGGCGCTGGTGCGGCGGCAACCTGGCTAACCGGTAAAACACTGGGGTTTGGGCCGGAAAAGTTCGGCAAGATTATTGCCGCAGGCATTGAAGCCCGAAAAACCTTTCAGGCAGCTCTGGCCAAGGCCAATCCTCTGGTTCGCCCGCTTGACCCTGCGGACACCAATATTGTGTGTTTCTCACTGGCCAAGCCGGGAGAGCGTTTGAGCGTTTCCAATGAACGCACACTGGCCGTATATACAAAATTTCAGGCTAATGAAGATTTTTCAGTCTCAAAAACTGTGCTGGGTGCAGAGAGTTATGGTGCGCTCATTGATGCACATCTGCAAAGTTATGACGGGGTGCGTGACGAGGATACTTTGGCGTTGTTGCGCTGTGTATTTATGAACCCGTTTTGGGCTAATCCCGATACCCGTGATCAGCTGACACCAGAGTTTATTGCCTTATTGGCAGAGTTTACGGCTTAGACGGTGTTTCGCGCACAAAAATGTCGCTGCCGGCATGGATATGATCAAAGTCGTTTTCGCTCGCACTGCGTACCAAATGCCATAGTGTGCTTATCTCGGTCGTTGTTTCAGTCTCACGGCAATACCCGGTCCAGGCGGTGATACTGCCAGTTGCACCCCAACGCACCGTAAAGGACAGGGATTGCACCACATCGGGTCGGCTTTGTGTAGCGGCTGTCTTATTAAGCCAGCCGACGATGGGAAAAACCGCCCCGTCTTCGATTGATGCTTCGGAAACAAACTGGCCGCCAAATTTCCCGGTTTGCTCATTGGCATTTTCAAGCAAGATAGCAGAGCCGCGTGCATTGACCCAGCGCCCGGCAAGGTGATCGCAACTGGCATAGGCACTCATTGGCATCACAAAGAAGATGGCCAAGCTTAGCAATATTAAATTTTTCATGGCGTTATTTCTTATTCTAATTCAATTGCTGATATTTAACTGTCGTCGCAGAAGCCAAGACGATAAACTGGGGTTCAGCTTTCACAAAGGGGTATTTCCATGCGCAGATTTTTTCTTGTCAGTACGGCCATTTCAACACTCGTTCTTGCCACGGCCTGTAACGAGCCACAGGCACCGGCAAAGAGTGCTGCTAACACAGATGAAGTGAAACAGGATGCAAATATGAGCGAGAATATTCTACTGGCCGAATGGACCGGCCCTTATGGCGGCGTGCCAGCTTTTGACAAGGCCGATCTCAATGACCTTAAACCTGCGCTGGAAGCAGGCATGGCCAAAAACCTGGCCGAGATTGATGCTATTGCTAACAACCCCGCCGCGCCGACATTTGAAAATACCATTGTCGAGATGGAGCGCACCGGGCGCGATCTTGGCCGGGTATTTTCGTATTGGGGTATTTGGAGCGCCAATATGTCCTCGCCTGAATTTCGCGCCGTTCAGGGCGAAATGGCTCCCAGGCTTTCCGAGTTTAGTTCTAAAATTACGCAAAACACGGCACTCTTTGCCCGCGTGAAGGCGGTTTATGAGGGCGAGGAAATGAAAACCTTGCGTCCTGATCAGCAACGTCTGACCTTGCTGACCTATGACGGGTTTGCCCGCAATGGCGCAACGCTGGATGGGGAGGCCAAGAAACGCTATGCGGCCATCAACCAAAGCCTCGCCAAGCTGCACACGGATTTTGGCAATAATGTACTGGCTGATGAAGAGGGTTATGTGACCTACATTAGCGCAGATCAGCTTGGTGGCCTGCCTGCCAGCTTTGTGCAGGCTTCTGCGGCAGCGGCCAAATCGCGCGATCATGAGGGCGAATATGCCATCACTAACACCCGTTCGTCCATGTCGCCATTTTTGATGTTTTCCACCGAGCGTGATGTGCGCGAAACGGTCTGGCGCACCTATTACAGCCGTGGCGATAATGCCGACAACCACGATAATAACGCCATTATTGCGGAAATTCTTAAACTTCGGAACGAGCGCATAAAACTGCTGGGATATGATAATTATGCCGCGTGGCGGCTGGAAAACCGTATGGCCAAAACGCCAGAGCGGGCCTTGGAGCTGATGGAGGCGGTATGGCCTGCCGCCATTGCCCGCGTCGCCGAGGAGGTTGCGGATATGCAGGCGATCGCGGATGCGGAAGGTGCCAACATTACGATTGAGCCTTGGGATTATCGCTTTTATGCTGAAAAGGTACGCAAGGCGAAATACGACCTTAATTCCGATGAAGTGAAGCAGTATTTGCAATTGGACAAGCTGCGCAGTGCCCTGTTTTTTGTCGCAGGCGAACTGTTTGACTTTGATTTTGCCCCGGTTCCCGAAGGTTCAGTGCCGGTTTTTCATGAAGACGTGACCGTTTGGGAAGTGACCAACCGGACAAGCGGCGAACTTGTGGGCCTGTGGTATCTTGACCCTTATGCCCGTCCTGGTAAGCGCTCTGGTGCCTGGGCGACCACCTATCGCAGCTATGAGAATATTGATGGCAAACAGACGGTGCTGGGGTCCAACAATTCAAACTTCATCAAGGGCGCGCCGGGTGAGGCGGTGCTGATCTCCTGGGATGATGCGCGAACACTGTTTCACGAGTTTGGCCACGCACTGCATTTCTTCTCGTCCAGAGTGGACTATCCGACGCTCAATGGCGGCGTGCGCGATTATACCGAGTTTCAGTCGCAATTGCTGGAGCGTTGGCTGTCCACCGATGAAGTCATCAACCGGTTTTTGGTGCATCATGAAACCGGCGAACCCATTCCGGCGGAATTGGTGGCCAAAATCAAGGCGGCCGCGACCTTTAACCAGGGCTTTGCCACCACCGAATATCTGGCCTCTGCGCTGATGGATATGCGCTATCACACCACCGACCCTGCCGGGTTGGACCCGGACAAGTTTGAGCGTGAGAACATGGCGGCCCTTCATGCACCGGCTGAAATTCCCATGCGCCACCGCAGCCCGCACTTTGGGCATGTTTTCTCTGGAGAGGGATATTCGGCGGGCTATTACGGGTATATGTGGGCCGATGTACTGACCGCCGATGCGGCAGAAGCCTTTGCCGAGGCACCCGGCGGGTTTTACGACAAGGAATTGGCGAAAAAACTGGTCGATAATCTGTTTGCCATCCGCAATGCGGTGGACCCTGCCGATGCCTATCGTGCCTTTCGGGGCCGTGATGCCCGCATTGAAGCGCTCATGCGTGATCGCGGATTTCCGGTAACGACGGAGGATGACGGCGAATAGGCTTTTTTGCGCAACTAACCTGTCATTACCGGGCTTGTCCCGGTAATCCAGTACTGTTTTGCACCATATTTCTGGATTGCCCGAACCAGTCGGGCAATGACATCCCGGATTATCCAGTGGCAACCATTTATTTTACCAGACACCCTTCACCGTCATTCCGGCGGAGGCTGCAATCCAGAGCAGCCTTTGAACTGGACCCCGGCTTTTGTTTGGGTGACGCGAGCGTAAAAGGTCTGCATACAACTGAATGCGAAAACGCTCTGCCTTTAATACATCTTATTTTTTATTGCCAAAGGGGCTGAACAGAGAGCGTTTTTTCTGTTTCGCTTTTTGGGCAGCTTCCGGGATTATCTCTTCTGTTAACAACACAGGGAGTTCCTCAACGGCTGGTTCTTCTCCTATCTCATCAGCGGGCTCTGTGATTGCCAGATCCTGATGACTAACCTCGGCGGGTTGTGAACCATAATCAGTCTCGCCTACCTCATCGGTTATATTGTTAGCTTCATCATTATCTTCTGCTGCCGGGGTTTCCTCAATAGCCCCTGCCTCACCATCTGCGCTCAAATTTTGCAGGTGCCCAAGAACCGAGGCAATGGCCTCATCCGTTCCCATGGTTTGCCGTTTGGCGATGGCATGGATGTTCAGCACGGCACTTAACGCTGTTGCGCCTGAGGCGAGGTTAGCGGCTAAAAGGTCATCAGTACCAGCTTGCTCAAGCGACTTTCCCTTGGCATCAGAAAGGCGAAATATGGTGTGTTCTGCAGTGGCATCAATCAAAACGATGAAGTCACCGGCGAGATAACTGTATGCAGTTTTTCCCGGCACTTCAGCCCATTTGATGCGGCCCTCTTCAGAGGCATCAAACAGGCGTTCCAGCAGATCTACGGTGTGTTTGTGCATTTTCAGTATCCTTACTCAGTACAAAATTTAATTACCTTGCCTGTTTATGGCACACAAAAATGGCAAGACAGTGTTCATGGCGCATTCAATTTGCTACCATTAAAACAAGCGACAAACTGTATAGGGTATTTTGATCATGGATGAAACAAAGCCAACGCCTTTTTTTAAGCGTCTTTTCGCTTTTTCTCCCTGGGGCGTTTTTCGCTTGGTAGCGATCAGTGTCGGGGTTGGTATTGTTCTGGCGTTGCTAAACATAGATCCGGCAACGGTTTGGAGCGATTTTTTTGGTACGGTTGCCCGTGCCTGGGTCAAGAGCTGGCATGCCTTGACCGATGCTATGGATTGGGCTTTTGATTATTTCATTTTGGGTGCCATACTGGTTGTTCCCATATTTGTCATGCTTCGCATTTTAAAGGCCTTGCGTAAATGAATCGAGGAAATGCAGAGTTCAGATTTATCCGGATTATCGGTCTGGGGTTGGCGCTTATTGTGGCGGCATGTAGTTCATCAAGCTCTGGTATCGATAAAAAAAATCCACCAACCGGCGGCACTCCCACAGAGTTTGGTTTTCAATATGCTCAGGTTATTGCCAAAAACGGGAACTGTGATCAGGCGCTACCCATATTCATTTGCCTTGGTGAGCAAGGGGCTGGCTGGGAACTGGCTGTGCATAGTGGTGGTATGTGTGCATTGGAGGCGGCAAAGCTGTGGACTGAACCTTTGGGACAGAGACCAGGGTTTTTCAGCAAGCGTAGCGTCGTTAGTTTTGACAAACCATATTTTCGATCAAAAACGGCATTAAATGAAAAAGGGCTTTCACTTTTGCACAGTGCCGCCGCTGCCGGGTGGCCGGATTCGCAAGCGGCTCTTACCCGTATATTAGGCGCAGCTGGCAATGTAGATACCGACTTGTCCGAGGCAAAGCTTTGGCTGGCGCGGTATGACCGCAACCCGCGCCGTAAAATCTATGGCAGCAATACACTGGATAAGGACCTGCGCAGCCAGTTGGCCAGTATTGACCTTCCTCCTGCATCGGATGCTTTATGGGACAAAAAACAACTGATGCGGGGGTTACCGCAAGACAAGTTCTGCCAACAACTCATCCGCACACGTCCACAACAACAAGGTCTGGGCACGCCCGAGCAGGACGAAGTTTTACCTGGCAGCTTGCCTGAACCGGAAACTGTGGACCAGTCGCGCCAGCGTCAACAGCGCCGACGTTAATACGTAACAGAGTTCAAATATAACCCGTGTGCGGGCGCAACAGGGCCACATCTGGCCCGGTCACAAGATTTGAGCGCATTGCCTATATCTGCCCTGACCCATTTGCTAATGCCGACCTGGACCAGTGAGCCTGTAATGGAGCGTACCTGGCGGTGCAAATACGATCGTGCAGAGAAATAGAAGTGTATCTCGTCACCCACGCGACTGACACGAATTTCATCTATGGTCCGCATGGGGCTTTTCGCCTGGCAATTGGTATCACGAAAACAGGTAAAATCATGATGGCCGACAAGGGCTTGTGCTGCCTCGTGCATCATTTGTGCATCGACATGTTGTGGCACACGCCACACCCTGCCGCTGTCCAGTGTCAGGGGCGGACGCCGGTCGATCAGGCGATATAAATAGGTGCGTTTCACCGCATCAAAGCGGGCCTCAAAGCCGTCGCCGACAATCTCGGCATTCAGCACCGCAATAGGATCTTTGCCTAAATGGTGGTTCAGTGCATCGCGCACCGTATCGGTGCGCAAATCCTTGGTCAGGTTCAGATGGGCCACCTGTCCCAATGCATGAACACCGGCATCAGTACGTCCGGCCCCAAAAATGTCCACGGGTACTTCTTCCAGCGCACTGGCAGCACGCTCCAGCGCGCCTTGCACGCTGGGTTGATCGTCCTGGCGCTGCCAGCCGCAAAACGGTGCACCGTCATATTCTATGGTCAATTTAAAACGGGTCATGTGAGGCGCGTGCCTCTTGACACAGACTGCCCACGTAAAAATTCGCCAACATCCTGTATGCTTTTCCCGGCGCGTTGCAAGCGCGTCAGGCGCAGCGCGCCGGTGCCGCAGGCAATCAATAGATCATCATCCAGCACGGTGCCGGGTGTACCTTCACCGGCCTCGGGGCTGCACATCAATACTTTCACGCGTATCAGCTTTTTGTCCACGGGCAATTCAAACCATGCCCCCGGAAAGGGGGACAATCCCCGGATCAACCTGTCCAGTTCTTCTGCCGGGCGTAACCAGTCAATACGGGCCTCGGCCTTGTCTATTTTTTTGGCGTAGGTAATGCCTTCATCGCTTTGCGGTGTGGCGCGTAGCGTTCCATTTTCCAGTGCGGTTAGCGCACGGGGCAAAAGCTCAGCCCCGGTTTGGGCCAGCTTGTCATGCAGACTGCCAGCGGTTTCGTCTGCCTCTATGGCAACGGTTCCGCTAAGTAATACCGGGCCGGTATCCAGGCCTTCTTCCATTTGCATAATCTGAACGCCGGTTATGCTATCGCCCGCCATAATGGCCCGCTGTATCGGTGCTGCGCCGCGCCAGCGCGGCAATAGTGAACCATGCAAATTCAGACACCCATACCGGGGCGCGTTCAAAATTTCTGCCGGCAGAATGAGGCCATAGGCGGCGACAATAGCGACATCCAGATCCAGTGTTGCATAAGCGGCCTGTTCGTCTGCATCGCGCAGGGTCTTTGGGGTGCGCACTTCCAGCCCTAAAGACAGCGCCAATTCGTGCACAGCACTTTTCCGCAAGGCTTTGCCGCGCCCCGCCGGGCGTGGTGGCTGGGTATAGACACAGACAATGTCATGGCCTGTGGTGGCCAGCGCAGCCAAAGCTTGCGCAGCAAATTCCGGCGTTCCCATAAAAGCAATGCGCAGCGCCATTAATTTTATACCGCTGCATCCAGCGCTTTCTCGCGCTCTGCCTTTTGCACCTTGCGAATGGCGCGTTGACGTTTAAGGCGTGAGAGATGGTCAATGAACAAAACCCCGTTCAAATGATCCATTTCGTGCTGAATGCAAACCGCGTAAAGCTCTTCGGCCCATTCAACAACGTCTTTGCCATGATAATCAAGATAACGGATTTTCACTCGCCTCGGGCGCTCCACGTCCTCGTAATAATCTGGCACGGAAAGGCAACCCTCTTCCCAGGGCAATAATTCTTCAACGTCTTCCAGAATCTCCGGATTGATGAAATAGCGCGGGGCCGGTTCCTCATCCTGTCCGGCCAAATCCATAACGATAATGCGCAACGGTATGCCCACCTGAATGGCTGCCAGGCCAATGCCCGGCGCGGCATACATGGTTTCCAGCATGTCATCCATCAGCGCCCGTGTTTCATCGTCCACGCGCTCAACAGGTTTTGAAACCTGTTTCAGAACCGGGTTCGGTACAATAAGGATGTCTCTAATTGCCATAGCCTTGACCTAGGTAGTGTTCGGGTTTTCGTCAAGCCGCTCCTCTGCGGGACGAATCATGTATAACAACCAATATGGAAGAACAATCAATGAACTTTTTTGCTAATCCAATGGTGTTAATGGGCGGCAGCGCGCTGTTGGCCATTGTGATGACGCTGATCGTCGGTTGGCTGGTTTTGCGCAGCACACGTGACGGTGATGGCCAAATGAAAGAAGACCTTGCGGGTCTGACCAAACAGCAAACGGAGATGCAAGGCGCGTTACAGTTAATCCTTGCCGGAACCCAAACGGGTCATGGCGAAATACAAAAGGCGCTTAATCAGCGTCTTGATGATATGAGTAAAAAACTGGGTGACAGCCTTGAGCAAAACCGCGAAAAAACCGGGGAGTCGTTAAAAACACTGGCCGAGCGGCTGGCACTGATTGATCGAGCGCAAAAAAATATCGAAACCCTCAGTCAGGAAGTCACCGGCCTGCAAGCTTTGCTTTCCAATAAACAGGCTCGTGGTGCCTTTGGTGAGATTCAGATGCAGGATTTGATAAAGGATTTTCTGCCGCCCAGTGCCTTTGCCTTTCAGGAAACCCTGAGTAATCACACCCGTGTGGACTGTCTCATTCGCCTGCCCGCGCCCAATGAAGACATTGCGGTGGATAGCAAATTTCCGATGGAAAACTGGCGGGCCATGAATGAAGCACCTGATGCAGATGCTAAAAAGGCAGCTGCGCGCCTTTTTACAACAGCTGTTACCAAGCATGTGCGCGATATTGCCGAGAAGTATCTGCCCGCAGAAAACATCGCCAAACCGGCGATTATGTTTTTGCCCTCTGAGGCGATTTACATGGACCTGCACACGCATTTCCCCGACATCATTGAAAAAAGCTTTCGGGCGGGCGTGGCCATTGTTGCCCCCACCACCTTTATGGCCACCTTGCACACCATGCGTGCGGTGATGAAGGATGCGCAGATGCGCGAGCAAGCCCACGTTATCCAGCGCGAAGTAGAGGTGTTATTGGATGATATTGGCCGTCTTGATGAGCGGGTGCGCAAACTGGATACGCATTTTGGACAGTCAAAACGCGATATTGATCAAATTCTCATCTCCACGGGTAAAATCCGCGCCCGTAGCGAGAAAATAGGCGACCTGCAACTTGAGGAAGACAATGCTGGCGAAACACCGTCAGCAAAGATAGTTGCCGCACCAACTCCTGCAATCACGGAAAGTTGATCTTCAATACATTTTATAAAGAGACGGAATTTCACCATGAGTGCGTTTCAATAGTATTGGCGTAGGTCACGGGAGTTCATATGCGCACCGTAGTGAATTTGTTTATCTGTTTGGTTGTCTTGATTAGCATGTCTGGTATTGCGTTGGCGGATGCGGCCCTGAATGCAGCAGTGTTGCCAGGGGCGCGGGCGGGTGCAGTCAATGAACCATTGAGCGTATTTGCCGTTATGCAGAACTTTGGCAATGCGGATGCGCATAATTGCCGGGTGGAGATGGATATTGCCTATTCCGGCGATACACCGATTATCTTGAATTACCAAACAACCGACGCGACCAATCAATTGGTCGGTGTTGTGAATACGCCGGTTGATATCGCCGCTGGCCTGGCTCAGAATTTTCTTCTCGAGGTGAGTGCCAGCGAAAGCGTTGCCGGGCGTGATTTGGGGTTTGCCTTCATTTGCGACGAAGCCAGAGCGCCAAATTTCCCGGGCGTAAATACCTTGCGCGTCAATATTGGCAATACGCCCTTGCCTGATTTAATCCCCATTATAGCCAGCTTTTCCGGTGACGGCGTGATGTGGATTAAACAGCCAGGTGGCGCTTCTGCCATCTCAGCTGCCGTGGTCAACATTGGTGCTGCGGGGGATGTAAGCATGAGCGTGGATGGCGGTGAATATGCCTGGCCGGTCACTTTTATCCTTTGTGAAACTGATGCGACTAGCCAGTGCCTTACCAGTCCGGCAGAAAAACTGGGCATTACCTTTGCCATTGATCAGGTGCGTACGTTCAGTGTTTTTGCCCAGGCTTCTGATCGATTGGGTATACCCTTTTTGCCGCAATTGGCTCGCGTTGTTTTACGCATGGAAACGCCCGCAGGTGAGACACTGAGTACCTCAAGTGCTGCCATCACCGCACCGGAACCGTTGCGTGATTATGCACCACTTGATCTGGTTGCAGCCCGAAACTGGGCGCAGACCAATGGCGCACGGGCATTACTGATCCAGCGTAATGGCGAAACCCTGTTTGAAGAATACTGGGGCGAAGGCGGAATTGATGTGGTCGAAAATATTTACTCAGGAACCAAAAGTTTTTCCTGTGCGTTATCGGCCATTGCCCGGGATGATAATCTGTTTGATCCCGATAACTATGCGTGGAGTGTTATTACCCCTTGGGCACCGGGGGGTACGGCACCACAAATAGAGTGGAAAAGCCGCATTCGAGGCCGGGATATGATCTCGATTGCCGCTGCCTTGCCACGAGTGACGCCGGCCGGGTTTTCCCAACTTTCCAATACCTATATGGCGACTATGTTTGCCGAGCAGAGTGCGCCACCTGGTGAAAATGCGCTTTACGGATCAGCTGGATTTCATGGATTCGGCGCATTTTTTGAGCTTCAAACCGGTGGAAAGATCGATGGTGATATGATCACCGGCGGCCTTGATCCGGCGGAAATGGTGCAAATGCGCGTGCTTGACCCAATCGGTGCGCAAGTGGCTGCCTGGCAGCGTGACATCAAAGGTAAACCGAATTTTGCCGCTTCGGCACAGATAACAGCGCGCAACTGGATCAAATACGGGCGTCTAATCCTGGATGATGGCATGTGGGAGGGAAACCAAATTCTTTCGCAAGCATCAGTGCGGCGGTGCAAGCATTATTTCACCCCATCTTTTGGGGGGTATGGCCTGTCCTTCTGGTTAAACCGGCCCGTGGGTGAAAGCTGGTCCGCTGCTGATGACTCCATTCCCGACATTATAGAGCGCCACCTTGCCGAATTCGGGCATATGCTCCCCTCTAGCCCGGATGATGCTTTTGCCGCCTGGGGCTTTGGTGATATGCAGATGCACATGGTACCATCCGAGGATCTGGTGATTGTAAAATTTGGCGGTTCCGGTGACCAGAACCCGTTTTTCTCTGCATTATTCAACGGCGCATTTGACGAATAGGTGTTTATCAAACATCCTTGGAGGAAATGGAGGTTTTTATGAAACGCTTTACCCTCTCGCTTGCTGCACTTGCCCTCACTGCCTGCTCGGCTTCACTTGAAGCCGGTGTTCCGGATGCCAAGCCTCATGCGAATGCGGGACCGGCGGTTTATATTGTTAATCTGCATGATGGCGATGTGGTGCAATCGCCTGTTCGGGTGGTGTTTGGGCTTTATGGTTATGGTGTTGCGCCTGCAGGCGTGGACAAACCAAAAACCGGTCACCACCATTTACTGATCGATACGGCGCTCAGTGAGGAAGAGCAGCAATTTGCTATTCCCGCCGACGAGCAGCACCGCCATTTTGGCGGCGGGCAAACCGAAGCTGCGATCGAGCTAGCCCCTGGCAAACACACCCTGCAATTGATGTTAGGTGATTATACCCATGTGCCGCACTTAGCTGTGCAGCCATCAGCGCCGATTACTATTACAGTTCAATAATGATTGTTCGTTATCTCATTTTTCCCCTGATCTTGTTTGCCAGTTCTCATGCGGCATGGGCGGAGCCGCATCTTATCGGCCAGGAGCACAGCGCCCAGGCAGGTTTTGACATCATTGAAATCACTACGGGTCTTAATACGCCGTGGGGGCTGGCATTTTTGCCAAATGGTGATGCGCTCGTCACTCAGCGTTCTGGTGGGCTTGTACGGGTTAATCTGCAAAGCGGCGAGAAGGCGGAGATACCCGGCGCGCCTGTGCCGCTGGTTTTGCATCAGGGTGGGCTTCTGGATATTGCTCTATCGCCAGCGTTCAATACGGATCACCTCATCTATTTTTCCTATGCTGCGGGTAGTCGTAAATCAAACCATACTGCGATCGCGCGCGGGCGTTTCGATGGTGAGGAAATCGTAGAGTTGGAAGTTGTTTTTCGGGCCAACACCACCAAGAAACGCGGCGGCTCTCATTTTGGCTCACGCCTTGTTTTTGGCCGCGACGGTATGCTCTATGCCAGTATTGGTGAAGGGTTCAGTTATATGAAAGAGGCACAGAACCTTGCCAGTCATTTTGGTTCAATCATTCGTATTCATCCCGATGGTCGTGTGCCAGACGATAACCCGTTTGTGGGTCGTGATGATGCGGCACCAGAAATATATTCTTACGGTCATCGCAACCCACAAGGCATGACCCTGCATCCGCAAACAGGCATTTTATGGGAACACGAACACGGCCCCATGGGGGGTGATGAGATCAACATTATCAATGCTGGTGAAAACTATGGCTGGCCCAAGGCCACCTTTGGCATTGACTATACCGGCGGGGTTATTTCCGATTACACAGAACGTCCCGGTATGACCTCACCATTGCTGCACTGGACACCGTCCATCGCGCCTTCAGGTATGGCGTTTTATACGGGCGATCAATTTCCCCAATGGCAGGGCGATATTTTTGCCGGCGCCCTTGCCGGGCAACATTTACGCCGGGTGAAGTTTCGCGGCACCAAAGTCATTGCACAGGAAAAATTGCTGGAAGGTTTGGAAGCGCGCATTCGTGATGTACGCAATGGCCCGGACGGGGCGCTTTATATTCTGACTAATGGTGACGGTGGAAAATTATTAAAACTGCAACCGATCAGAAAATAGAAACTAGTCAAAAAGCAAGGAAACAGATTCTTCGTTATCGATGCGCCTGATGGCTTTGCCTAAAAGCGGTGCAATGGAAATCTCGCGGATTTTTTTGGCATTTTTAACCGCTGCGGGTTGTTCGATTGAATCAGTAATGACCAGTTCTTTCATTTCCGACTTTTCAATACGCTCAGCCGCCTTGCCCGATAGCACCCCGTGGCTGCAATAGGCGGCAACTTCGGTTGCGCCTTGTTCCAAAAGGGCATGGGCTGCGTTGACCAGCGTACCGCCGCTATCAACGATATCGTCCACCAGAATACATTTGCGGCCCTTAACATTGCCAATAATGTTCATTACTTCGGATTTACCGGGTTCCGGTCTACGTTTGTCGACAATGGCAATGTCCGCACCCAGGCGTTTGGCAATGCCGCGCGCCCGTACCACGCCGCCTACATCCGGGGATACCAGCATCAAATCGTCGGTACCGTAATTTTCGCGGATATCTTCACGAAAGACCGGGCCAGCAAAAAGGTTATCAACGGGAATATCGAAAAAGCCCTGAATTTGCCCGGCGTGTAAATCCATAGTCAGCACCCGATCTGCCCCTGCTGTGGTAATCAAATTAGCCACCAGTTTGGCAGAGATGGGTGTGCGCCCTTCTGATTTACGGTCCTGCCGTGCATAACCAAAATAGGGAATGACTGCCGTTATGCGCCGCACACTGGCGCGTTTCAGGGCGTCCATACAGATTAGCAATTCCATCAAATGGTCATTGGCGGGATAAGAGGTGGATTGAATTATGAAAACATCCTGCCCGCGCACATTTTCATCAATCGTTACATAAATTTCATTATCGGCGAAGCGGCGGACATTAGTTTTTGTCAGGGGAAGATCAAGAGCACTGGCGATATTCCTGGCCAGAGAACGGTTAGCATTTGCTGTTAAAAGCTTCATGGAAAACTCCCTCAGTGGCTTATCCGCGCCATGTGCCGCAGTGCCCCTTATGCGTCAATGCCTGTTCTCAGCCCCCTGCTGTAAAAGGATGACACTAATGTTGCGTCCATAGTCCGATTCGCCCCGCAATGTGGCCCGCCGATAGCTAAAAAAATCATTCTCATCAGCGCAGGTATCCTGAGGCAGTGTTTCAACGGTATTTACACCGGCATGACGAAGCCGGAACTGGCAAAAAGCCTTGAGATCAAAATGCCAGCGATCCGCTTTGCCCCGCATAAAGAAATGCTCATGGGTCGCGTCAGCTTGGGTGAAGGTTTGCAAGAACTCTGGCCCCACCTCATAGCTGGTTTGGGCAATGCAGGGGCCAATGGCGGCGTGAATGTTGTCGGTTTCTGCGCCCATGTCCTGCATGGTTGTTATGGTGGCTCCGATGATGCCGTCTAGTGCACCGCGCCAGCCTGCATGGGCGGCACCGACCACACCGGCCTTTGGGTCGGCAAAAAGGATAGGTGCGCAATCGGCGGTACGAATACTCAAAGCCATTCCGGGGGTGGCGCTGACCATGGCATCGGCTTTGGGAGCATCGCTAGGCCACCGTCTTGTAACAATTACCGCCTTGGCAGAATGCACCTGGTGAATACCCACAAGGTACGCTGGTTTTACGCCCATAGCACGGGCATGAACCCCGGTGGAGGGATCATCGCCGCGCCCGAAAAACAGGTGGCGAATACCTGCATGTTTCAGGGTCTTGGCTTCAAAAACAGGAAGCTTGTTCATGCGTCAAAACCCTCCGGTGCCGGTATGCCATCTGAAAAAATAGCGATTACCTTGAAAAGATCGCCCATTTGCTCATCATCGCTCAGGCGGTGAACTTGCCGGGCGAGTTTGCGTTTCTGTTCAGGGTTTTTGCGGGCCAGATCGGCGGCACGGTATTCAAGACCAAGGTGTTTTAGCCAGTTTCCTTGCGTTGTTGGTCCGGCGGTTTGTAAGCCAGCTTTTTCGGCGGCTTGCTTTATATCTTCAAAATCAACGCGGGTGGTCAGGTCTGCTGTACCGGGCGCCGCCAGCGGGTCAACTTTCTTGTGCGCAGTAATGGCTTGCAAGGTGTCGCCAAACTCGCTGTGCGCCGGGCCGTAATCTATGAACAGGGCCATGCCGGGCACGTCCCTAAACCGCGCCGCCAGCTCGTCAATCAGGGGGGCAATACCCGGGCGCACCTCGACCAGTGCGCCGTCTTTTGCCACTCGCAATGCGGGCGGGATCACCTTCACATCAACACGTGATGCCGGTGTCGCACTTAGCACAAAGCTGAAATTGTCTGCCTCATCCACGTCGACCAGACGTTCATGCCATGCGCTGCTTTGGCTCACAAACTGGCGCACGGGCAGGCAATCAAGATATTCATTGCCGATGATCAGGCTTGGCCCCGCTGGAACATCATGCAGGGCGTTTTTCCAGTTTACCGGGCAGGGGGCAGACCCAAGCATACTTGCTTGCACATTTATCAGTGCCGGGCTGGCCTCGATCAAATTAACCTGCAACGCCTTGGCAAAGCCTGGCACCGCACGGGCAGCCCGTAAAACATCTTTCATCATGGTGCCCCGCCCTGGGCCAAATTCGACAAGCTGCACCGGGGTAGGGGTGTCCATCTCGTGCCAAATTTGCGCCAGCCACAGGCCAACAAGCTCACCAAACATCTGGCTGATTTCTGGTGCAGTAATGAAATCCTCACCAGCGCCAATAGGGTCTTTAGTAGCGTAAAATCCCTCACGCGGGTCAAACAACGCTTCGCTTAGAAATACACCTGTACTTACGGGTCCACTCGAACGGATACGTTCCGCAAGTCGTTTGGAAAGGCTAGCACTGGCTTGTGCTGCCATGTTCATTTGCTAACCGGAGGTTTTTTCATGGCAAGATAAATAAGAACTAGCCCACCAAGCCAGAGCGGTATGGAATAGGTCATGCCCCGTGTCAGGCCGAACAATAATCCAGCATCCGGTTCACGCACAAACTCAACCGCCGTGCGAAACACCCCATACCCCAGCGCAAACAATCCGGTGGTCAATCCTGGCCGGGTCAGTGTACGGAACTGCGTGATGGCAATACGCAAAATGATAAACAGAACCAGCCCCTCAAGGGCCGCCTCATATAGTTGACTGGGGTGGCGCAAGGGGTGCGCCGGGTCAGCATCGCAGGGAAAGCGCATGGCCCAACTGCCATCCCACGCCCGACCATACAGCTCGCCATTGATGAAATTGGCCAAGCGGCCAAAGAAAAGCCCTATAGGTGCTACGGCAGCAACCGCGTCCGCCAGACTCCAGACAGCAATTTTACGCGATAACGCGATATAGAGCACAGCGACCAACACACCAAAAGCACCGCCATGAAAGGACATGCCACCTTGCCAGACCTGCAGAATTGATAGCGGTTCGCTCCAAAGCCATTCGGTACGATAAAGCAGGACAAAGCCAAGTCGCCCGCCCAATATAACGCCCAGTGTACACCAGAACAGCAAATCTTCGGTAATCGTGGGCGGTGCAGGGGGTGTGCCTTTTTGCCCACGAGGTGCCCACAATGCAGTGTTTTTCAGGATGTGATGAAAAACCCAGGCACCCAGTGTTAGCCCGACAATATAAGCCAGCGCATACCAGCGCAGGGAAATGGGGCCGAATAAATGTATAATAACAGGATCAAACCCGGGAATTGGTGAGCAATTAAAGTCTGACATATCATGCCCTTTTGCATTTGCGCCGCGCTTAATAGCATTGCCTTGGGCGCTTGCGCAGCCCATATAGCGATATACCGCGCACTATGCGCTCTGCTCAAGAGGCGAACATGCAAACTCGCAGCCCTTTTTTTGACGACCTGGCGGATATAATGACCAGTGCAGCCGGTGCCGCCGCCGGTGCCGGTGAGGAAGTTAAATCCGTTATCCGCGCACAGGCCGACCGTTTTATTGCTGATATGGATCTGGTTAGTCGGGAAGAGTTTGAAGTGCAAAAGGCGCTTACACAAAAACTTCTTGAAGATAATGAAGTGCTGCGGGCAGAGATTGCCGCGATCAAAAGCGCGGGTAAAAAACCTGTTTCAAGAAAACCTCGCAAACCTAAGGCACCATCCTGAACGTCATAATCATTGTACTGCACAGATATTGCGGTTCGGCGTATAAATAAATCAAGGCCATTGCCCCGGACCCCGACGCACCGTTACCGTTAAGCCAAGAATGTTGGGGGACGATTCGATACCCCTTTTCTGTATTTGAGGAAACCCATTGTGGACGCCACGCTTGAGAATATTGCTATCGCCAGTGATCCTCTGGATCTGGTTGAATACATTCTGACAGCAGAAGAAGTTGGCTTTGAGCGCATTGGTGAACAGGAGATCCATTTCTCTGTTCCCGGCCAATGGTGTGATTACCCTTTATGGTTTGCCTGGCGTCCGGAAAATGAAGTGTTGCATCTGTGCCTGGGTATTGATTCCAAAGTGAAGCCCCGCCGCCGTCTTGATGTGTGCGACCTGCTGGTACGGGTGAATGAACGACTGGCAAGTGGACATTTTGATCTGTGGAGTGAAGATGGCACCATTATCTACCGCCATGCCTTGCCTTTACCAGACGCCATATTGCCAACGCCTTCGCAATTGGCGGCCATGACCAATGCGGCCAGCGCCGCCGCAGAACGCCTCATCCCGGCATTGAATTTTGTGTTGTGGGCTGGCAAGAGCCCGGCAGAGGCTGTGGAAGCGGCTATGTTTGAAACCGCAGGGGAAGCCTGATGATCCGTAAGCCACGCCTGGCACTGATCGGCGCAGGCAATATGGGGCTGGCGCTTGCGTCTGGCTGGGCCGAGCATGGCCTGATTGACCAGCAAGGCTGGCTTGTCATTGTTGACCCGGCGCCATCAGAAGCGGCGCAAGACTTTGCCGTACAGAATAAAATCACCATTGTGTCAGAGCTGGATAAAGATCAGGCCAGCCTTCTTGAAACTGTGGTGTTGGCTGTGAAGCCCCAAATCATGGCTGGTGTGGCCGAAGAGCTTACCCAAATTATACCGCAAACCACACTGATTATTTCTGTGGCTGCCGGGCTAACCTTAAACAGGCTGCGGAATTATTACGGGGACCGGCCACTTGTGCGCGCCATGCCCAACACACCAGCGGCCATAGGGCGCGGAGCCACTGCATTTGTTGCGCCGTCCAGCGTGGATGAAGAGGCTTGCACGCGTGCGAACACGCTGCTTGGTGCCACGGGTATGGTCGAGCGGGTTTTTGAAGAAAGAGCCATAGATACGGTAACGGCGGTTTCCGGCTCTGGCCCTGCTTACGTATTTTTATTGGCCGAAGCCATGGCGGCGGCAGGCGTTGCCGAAGGGCTGGACCCGGAATTGGCCCGGAAACTGGCGTGCGAAACTGTTGCCGGTGCGGGCGAATTGTTACGTCAACGGGGCTGCGATCCGGCACAATTGCGTGCTGAGGTTACATCACCGGGCGGAACTACGGCGGCAGCGATGGATGTACTTATGGGTTCTGGCGGTTTTGCCGAGATGATGCGTCGTGCTGTAAATAGTGCGGCAAGGCGTTCAAACCAGTTGGGCGCTCAATCCTGATGTTCGCCAGGCAGGCTTAGTACAACACGCAATCCCCCCATTTCTGAACGTCCAAGAATAATATCGCCGCCGTGGGCGCGTGCCGTATCTCTGGAAATGGAAAGCCCTAGTCCGACGCCTTCCTCATTAAGGTTACGCGCCGGGTCAAGACGATTAAAGGGCTGAAATGCATCCTCTATAAGGTGGTCTTCAATGCCGGGGCCATCGTCTTCAATCACTATTTTAATATTAGCCATATTTCGGTGTGTTGAAATGCGGACTGCTTCACCGTAATGCACCGCATTTTCAATGAGATTGTTAAGACACCTTCCCAGCGCACTTTGACGCCCCGTGATGCCAAGCCCGTCCTCGATCTGCATCTCAATTTGTGCCCCACTGCGCCGGGCGTTATGTGCACAATCAGTAATAAGGATACCTAGATCAATGAAGGTGCTTTCTTCTTCTGACTCATCGCGGGCAAAGGTTAGGTAACCATCCAGCATATTTTCCATTTCTTGCAAATCCTGCAGCGCATCCTCTATGCCAGCACTCTTGTCCAGCAGAGTAAGTTGCAACTTCAGCCGTGTTAACGGCGTGCGCAGATCATGACTGACCCCGGCCAGCATGGCAGTGCGTTGTTCAACAAAGCGCACAATGCGGTTACGCATTTCAAGAAAGGCCGAAGCGGCTTGCCGTACCTCGCGGGCCCCAGAAGGTGAAAAACCGGGGTCATCCTGCCCCTTGCCAAACCGTTCAGCAGCATTGGCCAGGCGCTGAATGGGCCGCACCTGATTGCGGATAAAAATCACGGCAATTCCGGTTTGTATAAATGTTGCCGCGATAAGCCAGAATACAAAGATATGCCCCGTGGTGGAGAAGACCTTGTCTCGCGGCGCAATGAAGCGCAAAATTCCAGCGCTGGTTTGTACCTGAATTTCCACATAAGACGGATAGCGAGTTGTATCGAACCAGAAGGGTGTCTCAAGTCTACCGTTCAGCGCCGCACGCAAAGTACGGTCCAGAACAGAAAAAATGGATGAGCGTAGATTGTTCGGTAAAACCCCGTCAGGCTGTAACACGACGGACAGGTTCATTTTATCCAAAGCCATTTGCGACAATGCATCCAGATTTTCAGGGCTTGGGTTTTGTTCAAACTGCATGGTTATAACGGCCACGTCTCCGGCAACGCTTTCGGAAAGACGGGTAGTTACGGTTTCCCATTGGGAGTCAAAAAACATCCACAGAACGGCAATCTGCATCAGGGCCACGGGTAAGGCAACAATAAGAAGCGAGCGTCCAAACAAACCTTTTGGCGTATAATCGCGCAAACGGCGACGTCGGAATAATCGGTGTCTCAATGCCGTATAGTGCTCCTTGATGCTCATGGAGCACTTTGTTCAGGCGCATGGCGGGCCAATAGGCGATAACCTTCGCCCCTTACCGTTTGCAAAAATTGCGGGTGACGCTGGTTTTCTTCTATTTTTCGTCTCAAGCGGGCCATCTGAACATCGACCGAGCGTTCAGCGACAGAGGTGTCACGTGATAATGCGGTGCGGCTGAAAGCCTCCCCCGGGCGTTTGGCCAGTGCGGCCAGAAGTCGTGCCTCGCTATCGGTCAGTGAAATCCGTCCCTCCGGGCCGGTAAGTTCGCCCGTTGCCGGGGTAAACTGCCAGGGGCCAAAATCAAGCCTGGACCCGTCATGGGTGTGGATGCGTTGGCGCCGTAATATGGCGGCAATACGCAACAATAGCTCTTCAGGCTCAAATGGTTTGGACAAATAATCATCAGCCCCGGCGCGCAAACCTTCAATGCGTTCATCAGGTTCGCCCCGCGCCGTAAGTAGTAAAACCGGAATGGTGCTGGTTTCATGGATAAATTTTGTCAGGCTAATACCATCTTCACCGGGCATCATGATGTCGAGAACCACCAGATCAAACGTTAGTGTTTTCAGTAAACGTCGCACCTTGGCCGCATTTGATGCTGTGGAGACCCGAAAGTTGTGCTGCGACAGATACGTTTTTAATAGCGAGCGGATGCGATCATCGTCATCCACCACCAATAAATGTACTTTTTCCTGTTCTGCCGTACTCACAAGGTTCTCCACCTTTTTGCGTTACTGCATTAAAGGATTGCTATCAGAGAAAAGCAAGAAGGCGTTCTTAATGATGTGAACAGCTAACGCAGTTTGTCATTGGTGGCGCGTGCTGGTAAAATACGCGTCGGACACGCTTGACAATATAATGCTTTGTTAGGCGTCTGCCGCAAAGACACTTACGCCATCAAACAATAAAAAATGAGATATTTTATGGCCCAAACTCTCCTTTTTCGACAAACCAGTGGTAAACTTTGGATGGATGGCGCGTTCATCGAAAGTGACAAGGCGCAAATATCCATACAAACCCATGGCCTGCACTATGGTTCCTGTGTGTTTGAAGGCGAGCGCGCCTATGGTGGTAAAATTTTCAAAAGCCGTACACACACGGAACGCCTTAAAAATTCCTGTAAACTTTTGGGGTTTGACCTTCCCTATAGTGTTGACGAGTTTGAGCGTGCCAAGCGCGAATTGCAGGAAATGTCGGGTATAGAGCAGGCCTATGTACGCCCCGTTGCCTGGCGCGGGGCTACGCAATTGGGCGTTTCTGCCAAATCGAACACTGTTCATGCGGCGATCGCAATTTGGCAGATGAACACCTATTTTGCTGATAAAATGGCTGGCATACGGCTGACCATCTCTGACTGGCGGCGGCCACCGCCCGTTTGTGCGCCGGTAAAGGCCAAGGCCGCCGGATTATATATGATTTGCACCTTGTCCAAGGATGCTGCCGCCGAGGCCGGGTATAACGATGCGTTGATGCTGGATTATGAAGGCCGCATTGCAGAATGCACAGGGGCGCATATTTTCTTTGTTCGTGATGGTGAGCTGCACACCCCCAGTGCTGAATGTATGCTGGATGGCATTACCCGGGCAACGGTTCTGGAAATTGCCGCCGCCCGTGGCCTCGCTGTCCATGAACGTCATATTATGCCCGATGAATTATCCAGTTTTTCAGAATGTTTCATTGTGGGTTCCGCCGTTGAAATAACGCCGGTGAACGAGATTAAAGGCGTTGCCTACACCCCTGGCGAGCTGTCCCGCCAGATGGTTGAGGATTATGATGCGCTAATCCATGGCGGTCAGTTAGGGTAAATAAAGTGCCTGATGAGTTGCATCTCTTTGTTCGGGCAGTTGACGTTACCTTTGCTACATTGCACCTATGAGGCGAATTTTATGGAGCAGGAGCGGCGATTCCCATGACAGACACATATGATCTGGTTATTATTGGCGGTGGGCCGGGTGGTTATAACTGCGCCATTCGCGCTGGTCAGCTTGGGCTAAAGGTTGCCTGTGTTGAAAAAGGCGAGACGCTTGGTGGCACTTGTCTGAACGTCGGTTGTATCCCTTCCAAGGCTTTGCTTCATGCTTCCGAAGCCTATGAGAACGTCAATACGACTTATGGGGCATTGGGCATCAAGGCCAGTGGTGTATCGCTGGATCTGGATAAAATGATGGCATCCAAGGTTGAAACCGTGGATGGTTTGACCAAGGGCATTGCGTTCTTGTTCAAAAAAAACAAGGTAGAGCACATTACCGGAACCGGGCGTATTACGGGCGCAGGCAAGGTGGAAATCACCCCTGCCAAAGGCAAGAAAACCACGCTTACGACTAAAAACATTGTCCTTGCCACCGGCTCAGAGGTAACGCCTTTGCCGGGCGTCAAGATTGACGAGCAGCGTCTTGTATCATCAGCGGGCGCACTTTCCTTGCCTAAAGTTCCTAAATCCATGGTGGTTATCGGGGCCGGTGTTATCGGGCTGGAGCTTGGCTCGGTTTGGCGACGTCTGGGTGCTGATGTCAGCGTGGTTGAGTATTTGCCGCGCATATTACCGGGCGCGGACGGTGAGGTAGCCAAACAGGCGCAGCGGGCCTTCAAGCGGCAAGGCATGGGCTTTCATCTGGGTATGAAAGTCACCGGCGTAGAAAAGCTGAAAACCAAACTTAAACTTTCCATGGAACCAGCCGAAGGTGGCGATACACAAGTGCTGGAGGCCGATGTCGTACTGGTCTGTATTGGCCGTCGTCCCTTTACCCAAGGGCTGGGACTGGAAGAGGCCGGGGTGAAAACAGACCCACGCGGCTTTATCGAAACGAATAACTGGCAAACAGATGCAGCGGGTATATGGGCCATAGGCGATTGTACCACCGGGCCGATGCTGGCCCACAAGGCGGAGGAAGAAGGCACGGCCTGCGCTGAGGCCATTGCTGGCAAGGCCGCGCACGTTAATTACGGTGTTATTCCGGGCGTGGTTTATACCGCACCAGAGATTGCCTGGGTGGGCCGCACCGAAGAAGAATTAAAAGAGGCTGGTGTCGCCTACAAAAAAGGTGCCTTTCCCTTCACCGCCAATTCTCGTGCCCGGGCCAATCATGAAACAACGGGCTTTGTCAAAGTGCTGGCCGATGCCACAAGCGACGAAATTCTGGGCGTGCATATGATGGGCGCTAATGTATCCGAGATGATCGGCGAGGCAGCACTGGCGATGGAGTTTCGCGCTGCATCCGAGGACATTGCCCGCACCTGCCACGCCCACCCAACGCTCTCTGAGGCCTTGCGACAGGCTGCCATGGGCGTTGAAGGCTGGACCATGCAGATGTAGCGGGTCTAGACCCAAAGAGGGAAACGTGAATGGGTTGGCTAACCGTATTACCACCGCTGGTGGCGATCATTATTGTTTTATGGCGCAAGGAAGTTATTCTGGCGCTGTTTGCGGCTATTATTACTTCCGAGATTTTGCTCTTGGGCGCGGGCGGCGGATTTTCTCCTTTTTTGGGTTTTATTGCTGGTATTGACCGGGTAAGCGGCGTTTTTGCCAGCGCGTCTAATACGCGGCTTTTATTGTTTAGCCTGCTGATCGGCGCGTTGCTGGCTTATATGCGTCATTCCGGCGGGGTGACGGCACTGGTGGATTTTCTGGTCAATAATAATATGACCAAAACCCGACGGCAGGCCGGGCTCTTGAGCTTTGGGGTTGGCGTTGTTTTGTTTATCGAAAGCAATCTTTCCATTCTCACCGCCGGTATTTTATCGCGCGGGCTTTATGACCGTTTTGGCCTTAGTCGTGAGCGTCTGGCTTATGTTATCGACAGCACCTCAGCCCCGGTTTGCATTCTGCTTCTGTTCAATGGCTGGGGCGCTTATGTGCTGGGGCTATTGAACGGCTATGATCTGGACAATCCGGTAAAAATTCTGATCGGTTCGGTCGCCTTTAACTTCTATGCGTGGATAGCGCTGGCTATTGTTCTTTTTACTATTGTTGCTGACAAGGTGCATGGGCCGATGAAGGCCTTTGAAGCCAGTAGCCAGAAAATTGCCGAAGCCACGCCGGAGTTTCCAGCGTCAAAACCCCGCTTTATGCTGGTGCCTTTGATTGTGCTTATTGGCGGTATTTTTGGTTTTATGTACTGGACGGGCGAGGGCGTTCTGATCAATGGCGATGGGGCGCGGTCCATTCTTTATGCGACCATTGTCGCCAGCATAACGGCCTATGTGATGATGCTGACCTCCGGGCGTTTCACACACATAGGTCTGGTGAAAATCGGCTTTACCGGCATGAGTGAGCTTCTGCCGCTGGTGACCATAGTGCTTATGTCGCTGGCGCTGGGGGCCAGTTTGAAAGTCCTGGGTACCGGCGCTTTTATTGCCGGCATTGCTGACGATGCTTTGCCAAGATTGCTCATCATTCCCATGCTGTTTGCTGCGGGCGCGTTGATGTCTTTCACCACCGGCACATCATGGGGAACATTTGCGCTATTGGTGCCGCTGGGGGTGCCGCTTATCCAGAATTTGGGATTGCCACCATCACTGGTATTGTCGGCCATATTGGGCGGCGGTATTTTTGGCGATCATTGCTCGCCTATATCAGACACCACCGTGGTGTCATCACTGGCCGCCGGGTGCGGGCTATTGGACCATGTGCGCACCCAGTTGCCCTATGCACTATTGGGTGGCGGCATCACCTTTGTGTTTTATATAATCGCCGGATTGTTCATGCTTTAACCCTCGCTCAGCAGGCTTTGCATGTGAGTGAGATAATCAATCCAGGCGGTGCGCCCGGCCTCGCTTAGCCCTATTGTGGTGAGGGGTTTGCGCCCCGCAAAGCTCTTGCTTACCAGCACATAACCGGCATCCTCAAGTTTGCGTAAATGGGTGGACAGATTACCGTCCGAAGCCTCCAGTTTTTCTTTCAGCTCACTAAAGCTGGCCGTCGAAACCGACGCCAGGTAGGCCATTATGCCAAGGCGTACACGACCATGGATCACCGGATCCAGCGCGTTGGTGTTAAAGTGCGGCTCCATGGTTCCGCTCCCTAAACAATTTGCGCTGGTTCGCGGCGAATAGCGATGATGCCGGGTACAATGGTGGTCAAAATTACAAACCCGGCGGCGACAAGATAGGCGGTGGGCTGATGAATCAATGCCCCGTTAATGATCGCGGCAATAAAGCATAATAGGGCAAACCCATACATGCTGTGATTTCCAGAAAGGCTGCCCGTAGTGATATAGCAAATGCCATAAATGCTGAACGACATCATCATGATGGTATCCAAAATAGCATGTTCTGCCTTGCCCATAAAAATGCCAGCCAGGATAGCAAGCCAATAAGCAAGAATGGCAAATCCAGCGGCCATCCAAACAATGTTTTCTGCACGATTACCGATAGAGCCAACGCCGGGTTTGCCTTTCATGGTGCTGCCAAGAACGGCTGATCCAATGCTACCCATGATCACGATGGCAAGCCAGACAATGCCGATAACATTGGTGTCAAAAGGTGTTTGATTGGTGATGATCATCCATTGTATCAATAGAGCCGCAGAAATCAGTGCGCCCCACATGATAGCAAACCTTCCCCCCATCAGAGGTGCGTGCCGCCCCTCTTCAGCCAGTGTGCGCAAATAATCGAGGTCGTTTGCAGCTTCTTTTGCGATTTCCAATTCAGTCATTTTTCTCTCCTACAAAGAACTTTGTATTACAAAGTATATGTTTGAATGAAAATGTCAAGGTGGGAGCGGGGCAGGGGCAAGGGCAGGGCGTTTTTTTAGGTGAGAGTGAATTGCGAGTATGGGTAGGTAGACAGTGGAGGGAGTTAAAGAAGGGGGGCGGGGGGTAAGGCGTATCTCGTCTTTTTCTACCCTCTTTGGGAAAAGCCTGAGAACAGCCTGTATCCGAGATGTTTCCACCAATAAAGATAAACTTTTATTTCTTCCCATTTTTTTTGTGGGGGTTTTCAGCAAGGCAGTGGAAGGGGTAAGTTTTTATTTTATTTTTAGAATAGGTTCTTGATGTGGATTTTGCATTTTCGATAAGTAATATGTCCAACTCTTATACAGCCCCGCCTTGAGCTTGCCGAAAGGTGATTTGTATCTGTAACCATTTAGCCTACAGTAGAGATGTACCAGCATTAGTGCCGTTCCATATACCGTTGCACGTAAAATTATAGACGCACTGATCACTTTGTTCTTGCAATTTCTACTTTCAGCTTTCACCTTGCGAAACTTATGGAGTGTTCATGCGCTTAAGCTGGAATGAAATTCGCTTGCGAGCTAAAAGCTTTGCTACTGACTGGGCTGATGCTGCTTACGAGAAGGGCGAAACCCAAAGTTTTTATAATGATTTTTTCCACGTGTTCGGTAAGCCCCGGCGGAGCGTCGCCACCTATGAGGAGGCTGTCAAAAAGCTGGATAACCGCCAGGGCTTTATTGACCTCTTTTGGCGAGGCGTTTTGCTGATTGAGCAAAAAAGCGCTGGGCGTGATCTGTCCAAGGCCCGCGCCCAGGCGTTTGGTTATATCGAGGCACTAAGCGATACAGACAAGCCACGTTTTGTGCTATTGTCAGATTTTCAAAATTTTGACCTGATCAATCTTTCCACACGCGAAGAGGTTAGCTTCACGCTGGCTGATTTGCACAAAAATGTAGAAAAATTTGGCTTCATTATCGGGGTGGAAAAGCGCACCTTCAAAGACCAGGACCCAGTCAATATCAAGGCCGCCGAGCTATTGGGCAAGCTGCATGACGAGATCGAGGCATCGGGCTTTACCGGCCATGATCTGGAAGTGCTTTTGGTAAGGTTGGTGTTTTGCCTGTTTGCCGATGACACCGGGGTTTTCCCCCAGCGCGATATGTTTTTGGAGTTTCTGGAAACCCGCACAGCCGAAGACGGCTCTGACATGCGTGGCAAGCTGGGCGGCTTGTTCGAGGTGCTCAACACCCCCGAAAACAAACGCAATGCCAATGAAGATGAGGATCTGGCCGCTTTTCCTTATATCAACGGACGCCTGTTCGAGGCGCGAATGTTAATCCCGCCGTTTAACGCAAAAATGCGCGAGCGGCTGATTGATGCCTCACGTTTTGACTGGACGCCCATATCGCCAGCCATTTTTGGTTCCCTCTTTCAGTCGGTGATGGAGCCAGAAGAGCGGCGTAAAAAGGGTGCGCACTACACCACAGAAAAAAACATCATGAAGGTCATCGGACCGTTGTTTCTGGATGAATTGCAGGCCGAGTTTGAGCGCCTCAAAAAATTGAAACGAGGCAGAAAAGCGGCGCTTGATAAACTGGCGCAGCGCCTTGGCACCCTGAAATTCTTTGACCCGGCCTGTGGCTGCGGCAATTTTCTGGTCATCGCCTATCGCGAAATTCGTGCACTTGAAATTGACATTCTGAAAGAAGCCCTGGGCGGCGTAAATTTCAAGCAATTGGAACTGGATGCAAAAATCCTCTCAGTCGTCGATGTAGACCAGTTTTATGGCATTGAGCTGGAGGAATTTCCCGCCCGCATCGCCGAAACCGCCATGTGGATGATGGACCACATCATGAATACCCGCCTTTCGGAAGAATTTGGCGAGATTTATGTGCGCATCCCACTTAAAAAATCACCGCACATCCACCACGCCGACGCGCTGGAAATGGACTGGGGCGCGGTATTGGCCGCCAAAGACTGTGATTATGTGTTCGGCAATCCGCCGTTTATTGGGCAAAGCTATCAAAGTAAATTTCAACGTGAGCAAATGGCGCGCATTATTGACGCTAAATCCGGGCGTGCCGGGTCGCTGGATTATGTAACCGCATGGTTTTTGAAGGCAGGAGCTTATGTGGGGCATGGTGGCGTCAAGCCACCGCGCATTGGCTTTGTGGCGACAAATTCGATCACTCAGGGCGAACAGGTGGCGCAACTCTGGCCGCTTTTGTTCGAGCGGTACAAACTGGAAATTGCCTTTGCTCATCGCACGTTCGAGTGGGGATCAGACGCCCGTGGCAAAGCCCATGTGCATTGTGTCATCATCGGCCTGGCCCATCGGAACTACGCGCCCGAATGGAAACGATTGTTCAGTTATGAGGACATTAAGGGCGAGCCAGAGGAAAGCCAGCATAAATGGCTTTCCCCGTATTTGTTTGACGCCAGCGGGTTAAAGGACAGGCACACGGTCGTGGCCGATAGTGCAAAGCCATTATCGCCAAGGCCACGGATGTTTAATGGACCAAAAGCAACAGATGGCGGGCATTATATCTTTCGGGGCGAGGAATATGATGAATTTCTCGCCATAGAACCAAATGCAATGAAGCTATTAAAGCCGTATATTGGAGGGGCTGAATTCATCAATGGGAAAGAGCGCTGGGTATTGGACTTTAATGGCATTTCCCCGGCAGAAATTCGGCAAATGCCTGAGGCTCAGAAACGTATTGCTATGGTTCGTATGTTTCGGGAGAACAGCAAAAAGCAGGCAACCAGAAAGCTAGCGAAATTCCCAACCCAACTGGAAGGAAAAGCCATTCCTGATAGTGCGTTCTTGGTAATTCCAAGAGTAAGTTCTGAACGACGTCAATATCACCCGATTGGCTACTTTTTACCACCAACAATCCCGTCAGACATGCTGATTTGGGGCGAAAATGCCTCAGTGTTCGATTTTTCCATCCTTACTTCCACCATACACATGGCCTGGCTGCGCAATATTGGTGGCCGTCTGGAAAGTCGTTATCGCTATTCCGTTGGCGTGGTTTACAACACTTATCCCTGGCCCGCGCTTTCCGATGCTACCAAGGCCAAGCTCACCGCTACAGGCCAGGCCATCCTTGACGCCCGCGCCGCCTGGCCGGATGCCAGTTTGGCGGACCTTTATGACCCGGATGCCATGCCCGCTAATTTGCGCAAGGCACACATTAATAATGACCGGTGCGTAGACCGTTTGTACCGTAAAAAACCATTCGATTCGGAGCGCGAACGGGTTGAGCATCTGTTCATGCTTTACGAGGCAATGACCGCCCCCATGCTGGCCGCCGCCAAAGCCAAACCCCGCCGGGCAAAAGCACGGGCGATAAAACTCTGAAAAAAAAGACAGAGTTTCTGTCAGGCTCTTAAACGCCCTTCCTTGTCACCCCGGCCCTCGCTTTCGCAAGGACAGGCTTCAGCCGGGGCCTATTGTGATGCCTCAAGGTGGATTGCGGTCTTCACCGCAATGACAAGGGTGGGATTAGTTGAACCGACTTAATGTGCCTAGTATCGCACTCGCAAACGGAATAACTACACCTTCATCCACCACGTTTCTAAACATCCACCTCGGCGCTTAGGGCATTTTCCTGGATAAATTCGCGGCGTGGCTCAACCACATCACCCATCAGTTTGGTGAAAATGTCGTCGGCATCATCGGCGTGTTCAACGCGCACTTGCAACAACGAGCGGGCATTGGGGTCCAGCGTAGTTTCCCAGAGCTGGTCGGCATTCATTTCACCAAGGCCTTTATAGCGCTGGATGGATAGCCCGCGTGAGCCTTCGTTCAGGACTGTGCGGAACAACTCCAGCGGGCCATGAATTATATGTTCGCGGCCCTTGCGCCGATAAACCGAGGAATGGGCATAGGTTGCTGCCAGCGCACCCTGCATTTCGTGTAAACGCCGCGTATCGGCGGAACGGCGAAACGCAGCATCAAAGACGATGGCTTCGCGCACACCGCGCACTTCGCGGGCAAAAACAATGGCATCGTCCTCGCCAAAACTACCGTGCCAGTCGTTTTCACCTTCTTCGGCAATGGCGTTCAGGCGTGCGGCGGCACTGTCCAATGCCTCTTTTTCCGGGTCATCGGTAAACACGCCAGCAATCGCGGCCTGGGCAATAATGGCACCGGGTGCGCGGGCCTCCAGCCGGGCAACAATCAGGCTGGCCTTGGATGCCTCATCAATGAGCGCACGCAGGTCCGGGCCTGTGATCTGTTCGCCGCTTTGTAGTTCCAGCACTGCCTCATCCGCACCTTCATCCAGAAGGTAGGCATCCATTTCATCCTGATCTTTAAGGTATCGCTCCGAGCGCCCTTTGCTTGCCTTATAAAGCGGTGGCTGGGCAATGTAGAGATAGCCGCGCTCGATAAGTTCGGGCATTTGACGATAGAAAAACGTCAGCAGAAGCGTGCGGATATGGGCGCCATCCACATCAGCATCGGTCATGATGATGACCTTGTGATAACGCAGTTTTTCAATATTAAAATCCTCGCGCCCGATCCCCGTGCCAAAGGCGGTGATCAATGTGCCAATTTCAGCGGATGAGAGCATTTTATCAAACCGCGCCCGTTCAACATTCAGAATTTTCCCGCGCAAGGGCAAAATAGCCTGATTTTTACGGTCGCGGCCCTGCTTGGCCGAGCCACCGGCGCTGTCACCCTCCACGATGAATATTTCGGCCTTGGCCGGATCGCGTTCCTGACAGTCCGCCAGCTTGCCGGGCAGGGAGGCGATATCGAGGGCAGATTTGCGCCGGGTCAGCTCTCGCGCTTTGCGGGCCGCCTCGCGAGCTGCTGCCGCCTCGACAATTTTTTGTACAATGGATTTGGCCTCTGCCGGGTGTTCTTCAAACCATTCCGACAGACCCGTCCCCATCAGGTTTTCCACCACCGGGCGCACTTCGGATGAAACCAGTTTGTCCTTGGTCTGCGAAGAGAATTTAGGGTCCGGTACCTTGACCGAAAGCACACAGGTCAAGCCTTCGCGGGCGTCATCACCAGCCAGTGAAACTTTTTCTTTTTTTGCTACGCCCATTTGCGCCGCGTAAGAATTGATAGCGCGGGTCAGGGCACCACGAAAGCCGGCCAAATGTGTGCCGCCATCGCGCTGTGGGATGTTGTTGGTGAAAACCAGCACATTTTCATGATAACTGTCATTCCACCACAGGGCCGCCTCAACGGTGATGTCATCGCGTTCACCGCGAACGAGGATAGGTTCTGGCAACAGTGCAGATTTTGTCCGGTCCAAATGGCGCACAAAGGCTTCAACACCACCTTCGTAATGCATGGATGACTCAAATGGCTCCACCCCGCGTTCATCCGCAACATTAATGGTTACGCCAGAGTTCAAAAATGCCAGTTCGCGCAAGCGATGGATCAAGGTGTTGCGGTCAAACTCAACCATAGTGAAGGTTTCAAGAGATGGCCAAAAGCGCACCATGGTGCCTGTACGGCCATCCGGGGCATCGCCAACCATCACCAGATCTTTTTCCGGTTCGCCATGGGCAAAGCTCATAAAATGCTCTTTGCCGCCGCGCCAAATGGTCAAATCCAGTCGATGTGAGAGCGCATTGACCACCGATACGCCAACCCCGTGCAGTCCGCCTGAGACCTTATAGGAGTTCTGGTCAAATTTCCCGCCCGCATGAAGCTGGGTCATAATCACCTGCGCGGCAGACATGCCCTCTTCTTCATGCATGGCAGTAGGAATACCGCGCCCGTTATCAGCCACACTGACCGAGCCATCGGCGTGCAAAATTACATCAATGGTATCGCAATGCCCCGCCAGAGATTCGTCAATGGCGTTGTCCACAACCTCATAAACCATGTGGTGCAAACCGGAGCCATCATCGGTATCACCAATGTACATTCCCGGGCGTTTACGCACCGCATCCAGGCCTTTGAGGACTTTAATGGAATCGGCACCGTACTCGTCGCCAGCGCCATCTTTTTGTGCGTCTTGATTCGTTTGATCTGTCATGGGTTTAATCTACCCCGCACGCCCCATGTATGCGAGGGAAAAGGTGTGTTTAACCGACAGATTTTGCGCACCCTTCGCCCACTTCAAAAAATTGCGCCCGATCGCCAAAAGCATCAAATAAAGCCCGGTCCGTACCGGTCAGCCAACCTTGCCCCTTCATGGCGCAAACTTCATTAATAAGCGCCGCGCGGCGGTCAGGGTCCAGATGTGCACACGCTTCATCCAGCAGCACCAAGGGGGCTGGTGTATCCTTGCTGGTGGCTACAGCACGGGCATGAGCCAGGGTGAGGCCGATCAGTAATGCTTTTTGCTCGCCGGTGGAGGAAAGCGCCGCCGGCATGGCCTTGGCTCGCCACATCACCTGAAGGTTTGCCTTATGCGGACCACATAGCGCCCGGCCCGCCGCCGTATCGCGGGGGCGCGAAGCAGCAAAGAGGGCCGCAAGGCGAGCGGCGCAATCGGGGGCATCAACTTCGGGGGCACCATCATATAAGGGTTCCAGGCTCAGTGCCGCCTGTGGAAAGGCGCTTGTTTCACGGGCATCAATCTGCGTCTGTAGGTGCGTGATGGTGTCTGCCCGGGCGCGCATAATGGCCGCACCGGTATCGGCCATTTGCCGCTCGCACGCTTCCAGCCATGATGGGTCGGCATTTCCCTCATCCAGAAGACGTTGGCGGTCACGCATGGCTCGCTCATAAGCGGTGGCGTTACGGCCATGGCCAGGATGCAGGCTCAGTGTCAGGCGATCAAAAAACCGCAAACGCGCTCCACGCGGTCCGGCAAACAAACGATCCTGCGCCGGGGTCAGCCAGACAAGTCTCAAAAGATCAGCTAGCGCCCCGGCCTTGGCATTTTGCCCATCAATGCGAACGCGGCGTGCGCTTGTTTGCGGATCCAGACCCGTACCCAGTGAAAAGGATTCTTCGTCCGCGCGCGCCAGTGTGGCATGAACGGCCCAGGCACCGCTTTGGCAGTCATGACGCACCGGTACATTCATGGCAACACGGCGCATGCCTCGGCCTGGTGCCAGAAAGGAAATGGCCTCCAGAATATTGGTTTTGCCAGCACCATTGGCACCAAAAAGCACAACTGGGCGCTTATCCAACACCAGGTCCAGTGCCGCGTAAGAACGAAAATCCTGTAATTGCAAAAGGCTGAGCGCACTCACACCCGCAGCGGCATCAACACATAGAGTGCCCCGGTTTCACCCTCATCCTCGACCAGTGATGGGGCTGCTGAATCGGCAAAGCGAAACACCGCTTCATCACTTTCAATCTGGCCCAAAATATCCAGAAGATAGCGCGCATTAAAACCGATTTCCAAAGGCTCGGCATCATAGTCAACCGATAATTCTTCAACCGCCAGACCCGCCTCGGGGTTATTGACCGTCAGCGTCAAAGTATCCGCCTCAAGCGTCATTTTGACGGAACGGGATTTTTCAGCAGAAATGGTGGCCACTCTATCAACGGCGGCAGCGAATACATCGCGCTCAATTTTCAAGGTGTGTTCATTGGTGCGCGGGATTACCCGTTCATACTCAGGGAACGAACCATCAATAAGCTTGGAGGTCAGGGTTGCTGCACCAATGGCAAAGCGAATTTTGGCCTCGGATACCGATACGGTGACATCGCCATCAATACCATCCAGCAGACGGCGAACCTCCTGCACGGTTTTGCGTGGAATGATTATCCCGCTCATGCCTGCCGCCCCATCAGGAAGGTTAATCTCGGCAAGTGCCAGACGATGACCGTCTGTAGCTACAGAGCGTAGCGTGGGCGTATCTTCTTCTACTGCATGTAAATGAATGCCGTTAAGGTAGTAGCGGGTTTCCTCGGTTGAGACGGCAAAGCGGGTTTTATCAATCAGCTTGACCAGATCGGAACTATGCACTGAAAATGTATGATCCAGACCATCGGCGCTTAGCACTGGAAATTCATCTTCAGGCAAGGCAGGCAAGGAAAACCGTGATCGTCCGGCATTGACCATGAGGCGTGGATCATCGGCAGTTTTAATAAGCTCCACCTCTGCGCCTTCGGGCAGTTTGCGCACAATTTCGTAAAACGTATGCGCCGGGGCCGTTACTGTACCATCCTGACTTATCTCGGCGGCGATGGCCTCGATGATTTCAATATCAAGGTCCGTTGCCGTAAAGCTGATTTTGCCGTTCGCGGCGCTCATCAGAACATTCGAGAGGATCGGAATAGTATTGCGTCGCTCGACCACGCTTTGCACATGGTTAAGTGCCTTGAGCAGGTCGGCACGTTCAATGGTCAATTTCATAATGCAGGCGAATCCCGTTTTATGCGAAAGAGGTTTGGCAATTTTCAACAAGAAAGGTCGTGCTGTCCAGTGCTGGTGCGCTTTATCTATGAACCTGGTGACATCAATTCACGGCGAATAGTCTTTACTTCCGCTGCAAGAGTAGGCTCTTCCTCAATCAATCTGGTAATCAGCTTGTCGGCATGAATCACTGTTGCATGGTCTCTGCCATCAAACCGGCCACCGATCATCGGCAATGAACAAGTGGTCATATGCTTGGACAGATACATGGCAATCTGTCGGGGGCGCACAATATTGCGGGTGCGGCGACGTGACAGCAATTGCTCAGTAGTCAGGCTATAATATGTGGCGACAGCCAATTGTATTTGCGCAATGGTCAGTTTGCGCGACGGATCACGCATAATATCTCCCAAAATTTCACGGCAACGGTCTTCGTTCACAGGTTGGCCAATCAAGGCTGTGCGGGCCAGTAATGTATTCAAAGCTCCGATCAACTCTCGCGGATTGCTGCTGACCTCTTCTGCAATTATGTCCAGTACCGCAGAAGGTATAGCCAGACCCCGGTATTCGCGCGCCAGAAGATCGACACGATGCTCCAGTATCTGTCGGCGAAGTGCCAAACTGCTTTGGCCGATTTCGCAGACAAGACCGCCAGAAATACGTGATAACAGTCGGGGGTCCAGTTTCGCTAGTTTGCCTGGCGCACTATCGGCACTTAGAACAACCTGTGCACCAGCAGATGTCAGTGTGTTCAGCGTGTGAAAAAATTCGTCCTGGCTGGCATCCTTGCCTGCCATAAACTGCAAATCATCAAGCAATAATAAATCGAGGGTGCGAAACTGTGCCTTGAACTTATGGGTTTCACGTTCACGTACAGCAGCTACAAAATCATAGACAAATTCTTCAGCAGTCAGATAGCGTACCCGCTTACCCGGTTGCCCCCAAAGGCGGCTTTCTGCAATCGCTCTGAGTAAATGGGTTTTGCCAACGCCATAACCACCATGGACAAAAAATGGATTGAAACCAGCGGTGTTGCCGTTGCTTACCTGACGGGCTACGGCATAGGCCACTTCGTTAGAGCTATCGACGACAAAATCATCAAAACCTGGCTCAGCAATATGGAGCGGTGTTTCTGGCTGCGATGTTATTGGCGCTTCCGGGCTCGGATGTGACGTGGTTTCAGTGAGAAATGCCGGGGGTGTTGTCTGCTGCGCATTTATCGCATTTTGTTGCTCAATAATTTTAACTAGAATATCCCGTTGGTGAGGGTCAAAAATTTGCCAGGCCCGTGTGAGTTTACGCCCCAGATTTTCACGTATCCAGTCACGGCAAAAAGCGTTTGGTGCGCCCACATGAACGGTCTCAGTGTTAACCTCAAGTAAATGCAGGGGTTTCACCCATGAAGCGAATTTCTCCGGCCCTATTTCTCTTTGCAAATGTTGACAAGTCTGTCCCCACAAGACCTGTGGTGGGGGATTTTCTGCTCCACCGTGTTGTCCACTTAACACCCGTTTTCCTCCTGCACCCAATATTACCACTTCACCCATAGCTTCACGAAGTATTCGTGTGCTATTGTATTGTTTTTATGGACAAAATCCCCCATTCGCATATACATGAAATTTATATGCGTGGCACACAAAACTTTAGGAAATGCCGATGTCCAGACCACTCAAATTAATCATGAATTAAGCTGCGTCAACACATCAAAACTGCTGATTCGCTGCAAGTTCCTGCTTGACAATGGTTAACCCATTGAAGGGAATTGGTTTGCTCGTTTAAAAAAAATAATAAAAATTTTTATTGACAAAAACCAGTTAAAGTGCCGCAGGGAAAAAGGTAGAAAACTGGCTGCAATGGGAGCAAAATACGCCTCTGGTTTGGGCTAACAGAAGACACAACTTCGCCCAGTGCAACCCATGGCTTTACCGGGTAAAAAATCAACTTAATTCAGAAGTGGTAGCTACTTACCTAGCGCCTTTACACGGCGGCTCAGGCGAGAGATTTTACGTGCAGCCGTGTTTTTGTGAAACACACCCTTGCCAACAGCACGCATCAATTCAGGTTCTGCAATTTTAAGGGCTGCACGAGCCGCTGTGGCATCACCGGTATCAACGGCTTCTTCTACTTTGCGCAAATACGTACGCACCCGAGAGCGGCGTGCTGTGTTGACCGTCGTGCGACGGGAGATTTGCCTTACGGCGCGTTTAGCAGAAGTCGTATTGGCCATTTCTATTTCCGTAAATATTGGTTGCATCCCATGACGCATACCTTGATCCAAGGCGTGGGCGTATAGCCGTGGGCAGCGCTGACGTCAACTCTATGAGGTGTATGGATATGCTGCAAGTTTCAGCGGTTTTTGAAGTGCGGTGCTCTTTTCTCTGTAAAAGCAGCCATGCCTTCTTTTTGATCTTCCAAAGTAAACTGTGAATGAAAAACGCGCCTCTCAAAACGAATGCCCTGTGTCAGGGTTGTTTCATAGGCTGTATTAATGGTTTCCTTGGTCATTATAGCAACTGGCAAGGACTTTTCTGCAATGCTGATCGCTGTTTTCATGGCGTCTTCAAGCAGGTCATCCACAGCCACAATGCGGCTCACCAGGCCAGCTCGCTCGGCCTCGGCGGCATCCATCATGCGCCCTGTCAGGCAAAGTTCCATGGCTTTGGCCTTCCCAATTGCACGGGGCAAACGCTGGGTGCCACCTGATCCGGGCATAACACCCAGATTAATTTCTGGTTGCCCAAACTTTGCATTTTCTGCGGCAATGATGAAATCGCACATCATGGCAATTTCACAACCACCGCCCAGCGCATAACCGGAAACGGCTGCGATGATCGGTTTTTTGAAACGTGACACGGCCTCCCAGGATTTAGCAAAGGGGTCATTCATATAAAGATCAACAAAAGTACTTTCCTGTAGCTCTTTTATGTCTGCACCCGCAGCAAAGGCTTTTTTGGATCCAGTCAGGACCACGCACCCAATGTCTTCGTCTGCATCAAAAGCACCAAGTGCCTCAGCCAGTTCTTCAGTGAGTTGGGCACACAGGGCATTCAAAGCCTCTGGCCTATTGAGCGTAATTAGCCCTACTCTACCTTGCGTGCTTACCTGAAGTGTTTCAAACGCCATGCCAAAAGGCTCCGGTTCTGTTCGTCAAAATGTTTCTTTTTTCACTCCCAATGTTGATCCAGGAGCTATCCGGGCGCTGACATAGCGCAGGAATGCACCCACGTCACCCTTTTGACTCACGGCTTCATGATTTGGCCATGTGAAAAATAATGCAGCACCACAGCTCAAATTTATGTTCACTTTACGTTCTTAATATGATTATATTCCTAACATTGGAAAACAACCCTAAATAAAATGTCCTCATACAATGCGCTCTCTTGCTGTTCCTGATGCCTTCCCCGGCCCCCTGGGGCCATACCGCTGGCTGTACCTCGACCTTAACTCTTACTTTGCCTCGGTAGAGCAACAGGAGTATCCACATTTGCGCGGCAAGCCTGTGGTTGTATCCCCGGCACCAACTGAGTTTACCGTAGCTATTGCTGCCAGTATTGAAGCGAAACGGCTGGGGGTAAAAACCGGCACTCCCATACATGAAGCTCGGCGGCTCATCCCCGGCATTCATGTCGTACCTGCCCGCCACGACCTTTATGTACGTTATCATCACCGTATTGCCCGGGCGCTGGATAAGCATATCCCTATAGAGGCTGCTTGCTCCATAGACGAGTTTGCCTGCCGCCTGACAGGCACCCAAACCCATGAAGCCAAAGGTCGCACCATTGCCGCAGCCATCAAAGCACAAATAGCCAAAGATATTGGTCTGTTTGTACGTGCCTCTATTGGCCTTGCCCCCAACAAGTTTCTGGCCAAAATAGCCACCAATATGCAAAAGCCGGATGGTCTGGTTCTGCTGAACAAGAATGATTTGCCGAAACGGCTTTATGGTCTTGGCTTCAAGGATATTCCGGGCATTGGCCGGGCGATGACGCGGCGTCTGGAACGCGCAAATATTACAGATATGGCCGGGCTTCTGGCCTTGGCCCCCAAACAGGCGCGCGCAATCTGGAACGGCGTGCAGGGTGAACGCTTGCTGGCAGCGCTTGGCGGTGTTGAGGTGGAGGAACCGCGCACTGTGCGGCGCAGTGTGAGCCACTCACATGTCCTGGCCAAGGCCATGCGTGCCGCGCCCCATGCCCGGGCGGTCAGTCGCCGTTTGACGGCCAAGGCGGCTAGTCGCTTGCGCCGTCTTGATTATCAGACCCGGCGTTTTGGATTGCATGTGAGGTTTGTCTCGGGCGGCAGGTGGCGCGGTGATGCTGGCATACAGGCCACGCAGGATAGTTTCCTATTACTGAGAACCCATGATTCTTTGTGGGCGCAGATGCATGAGCAACACCCGGCAGAATGCGCCCGCGGCTTACGACAGGTGAGCGTGTGGATGGCAAATTTATACGCCATAGATGCTCAGGTGCCTGATCTGTTTGCCAATGGTGGCGACGCGGCGTTTACGCGCAGCAAGGCACACGAACAGTTATGCCATGCGCTTGACGGCCTAAACGCCCGTTATGGGCGGAACGCGATCAGTATTGGCGCGCATAATATGGATGTGGGCCAATACACCGGCGTAAAAATTGCTTTTACACGTATACCCGATGCCTCTGAGTTTGATGAATAAGCCTAATATATATTATGGCCTAATATTTTAATGCCCGGGGCAGTAACTCTCCACGACGATTGATCAGTAGTGCCACGGGTCCAGGGCCTGTTTTTTGCAATGCTGCAATACGTGCTTTGGCGTCTTCCAGTGTTGCTACCGACGTCCAGCCGATTTCCTCGACCACATCGCCAACCCGAATTTTACCCATGGCGTCACTATCTGCGTCAATATCAGTAACAATCAGCCCGGAAACGGTTGAGCGTACATTATAGCGCCGCCGCAGCGTATCATTAAGTGTCGAGAGGCTCATGCCCAGGATCTGCCCTTCCACAGGTGAAGATGTTTTTTTGCGTTCCTCTGGCTCAGTGATTTCTTCCTCTTCAAGTCGACCAATGGTTACGCTGGTCTCGTGGGATGTCTTGCCGCGGATGTAATGGAGTTCTACTTTTTCTCCGATAGGGCTATCTGCGGCAATACGGGTGAGTCCTCGAGAGTCCGCAATAACCTGTTCACCAAAATGTGTAATCAGATCGCCGGTTTCCAGTCCTGATTTTTCTGCCGGGCCGCCCGCCGTCACGCTTAGCACAATGGCTCCGGTTGGTTTGTCAAGGCCATAGGTCTGGGCGACTTCGTGAGTAATGGAGCGCACAGAAACCCCAAGCCAGCCGCGTTTTGTATGGCCATATTCCAGCAATTGATCCACCACATGCAACACCAGATTGGAAGGAATGGCAAAGCCTATACCCACTGATCCGCCGGTGGGCGAAAGAATGGCCGAGTTTACCCCGATAACCTCACCATCCATGTTAAATAATGGTCCGCCGGAATTACCTTTGTTGATGGCTGCATCGGTCTGGATGAAATCGTCATAGCGCCCGGATTGAATATCGCGATTACGGGCAGAGACAATACCAACAGACAATGATCCGCCAAGACCAAAAGGGTTGCCAATGGCCAGAACCCAGTCACCGGCAAGGGCTGTATCGGAATTTCCAAGGGAGATAGCTGGTAATTTCCCTTCAGGCTTTACTCGTAATACCGCCAAATCCGTAGCTGCATCGCGTCCAATAACGTCTGCGTTTAAGGTCGTTCCATCAGGAAAGGTAATATCAATTTCATCAGCACCCTTGATGACATGATCGTTGGTGATGATGATCCCGTCCGGGTCAACAACAAAACCGGACCCCAGCGAATTTTCTGTGCGCGGCTCGTTTGGTCCGAATGTATCGTTAAACCGTTCCAGCGGAGAGCCTTCAGGGAATAAAGGTAAATCCCCCTCCACCTTCTGGCTGGTAGAAATGTTCACCACTGAGGGCGACAGTCTCGCCGCAAGTTCAGCAAACCCATCAGGTGCTGGATGGGCAAAAACAGGCGGGGCCAGCAATAATACCAGCCCCGCAACAATCCATATAGCTATCTTCATGCGCAGCGTTACACCTTATTTCTTTTGCTCAGAAAAATAACTGAAAAAATCACTATCCGGAGAAAGAACCAGTGAGGTTTTGCCATCAAGAAGGGCCTTTTCATAGGCTTCCATCGAACGATAAAAGGCAAAAAATTCAGGGTCCTTACTATAGGCTGCGGCATAAATATCATTACGTCTGGCATCCCCTGCACCCCTTAGGATCGAAGCCTTTTCCCGTGCCTTGGCGATGGTTACACGTACCGTCCGGGCGGCTTCGGCGCGCACCGTCCGAGCACGTTCCTCACCTTCGGCGCGGATTTGTGCGGCGGCTTGCTGACGCTCTGACTGCATGCGTGAATAAACCTTTTCGGCGTTTTGCTCAGGCAGGTCGGCACGGCGGATTTTTACATCGATGATTTCAACACCAAGATTAGACTCAGTGGCTTGCGCGTTCACCGCATCACGAATGGCAATCATTAATTCGGCCCGGTGTCCCGAAACAATATCGTTGGAAACAACACCGCCCAATACCCGGCGAAGCGAGGCTTCCATAAACGGAGCAAGGCGTGTGGTGGCACCGCGAACGTCTTTTACCGCCTTATAGAACTGCAAGGGGTCAGAAATGCGAAAACGGGCAAAGGCATCCACAATCAGGCGTTCCTGATCCGAGGCCGTGATCTCTTGAGGTGGAATATCCAGCATGAGATTACGCCGATCGAACTTGACCACGTCCTCCCAGGGAAAGGTTTTCATGTGCAAACCCGGATCTTCATCAGCATTCCAGGGGTTGACCACACCAACCGGTTCACCAAAGCGCAGGATCAAAACCTGTTCGCGCTGATCCACAGTGAACAGCATGATGCTGGCAAATATACCGCCAAGTCCGGCAATCATAATGATAAAAATTGTAAGCAGGCGTCCCATTAGCGACCTCCCTGTATAGCAGGTTGTTGTTTTGGGTTAATTGGCAAATATGGCACCACCTGATTACCGGCATTTTTATCCAGTAATATCTTGTCAGTGCCGCCCAATACCCGTTCCATGGTTTCCAGATACATGCGCTGTCGCGTGACCACAGGGGCTTTGCGATATTCCCCATAAATAAGATTAAAGCGTTCCGCTTCACCAGAGGCCTCAGCAATCACCGCATCACGATAACCAATGGCTTCCTGTTCCAGCTTGGCCGCGTCGCCGCGGGCCTTTGGCACCACATCATTAGCATAGGTGGTGGCCTGATTGACCTTGGTTTCAGCGTCTTGCCCGGCATTGACCACATCACGAAATGATTCGATCACGCGCCCTGGCGGGTCGGCCTTTTGTAATTGCACCTGGGTAATCACTATCCCGGCACCATATTCATCCAGTGCCGTCTGGATCAAATCGCGGGCTGTGGTTTCCACAATCTGTCTGCCTTGGGTGATGATGGGTTCAAGATCGTTCTTGCCAACTACCTCACGCATGGCGCTTTCGGAAACTGCCTTTACAGCCCCGATGGGGTCATCAAGATTAAATAGAAAGTCACGAGCGTTCTTGATCTGCCAGATTACCGAAAAATTGATGTCCACAATGTTTTCATCGCCGGTCAGCATCAAACTTTCATGGGGAATATTGGACTGGGTATTACGGCCAGAGGAAACGCGAAAGCCAATATTTTCCTGGTGCACGCGATCTGTTTTGGGCTTTAGGGCACGCTCAAACGGCACAGGCAGCTTCCAGTGAAAGCCTGGCAGCTCAGTACGATTATAAGCACCAAAGCGTAAGACAACGCCCTGTTCTTCAGCATTGACCACATACCAGCCGGAACCGGGTGTGAAAAACCAAACCCCGAGCAGCGCAATGACGATAACGCCCAGACCAAGGCCGCCAAGGCCCCTGCCGCCGCGCCCGGAGCCATTGCCCCCGCCGCCGCCAAAAATGCCACCAAGGCGTTTTTGTAAGTTGCGAACCATTTCATCAACATCAACTTCGGGCGGTTCTCTCCCATCCTCCGGACCATTGCCCCAGGGGCTGTTTCCATTATTGCCAGGTTTCTGGCCATTGCCATTTGACTGATTATTCCAGGGCATATTTCGCCTTTCGTCTTGTATAGTGTTCATACCTAACCGATATGTGGCCTTAACCCGTGCACCAATCAAGGAGCAACCGCATGACGGACCCCACAATTCATACCGTAAGCAAGGCATTAGGTAAAATTAAAGACCCGCAAAGTGGCAAAGATATCATGAGCGCCGGTTTGGTGCAGGGGCTGACCGTAAAGGATGATCGCGTGGGTTTTGCCATTCAGACCAGCCGCGAAATGGCCGAATCTATGGAAAAAATACGCAGCCTTGCTGAAAAGGCGGTACGCAAGATCAAAGGCGTCAACGCGGTAACCGCCGTACTAACCGCACATTCTGATTCGCCTGCGGCAGAGCCACCAAAGGCTAAAAGTCTTGGACGTCATGGCACCCCACCACCGCCAAAGCCCAAGGATTTACCCGGTGTTGCGGCGGTCATTGCCGTGGCCAGCGGCAAAGGCGGGGTAGGTAAATCCACTATTGCCGTCAATTTAGCCGTGGCACTGGCGCAAAAAGGCAAGCGTGTAGGCCTGATGGATGCTGATATTTATGGCCCCTCTGCGCCTATTCTGTTGGGCCTTCAGGGACAGAAACCAAAACTCAACGCCGAGGAAAAGATTATCCCGCTGGAGGCCTACGGCGTTAAAACCATGTCCATGGGGTTTATGGTGGGTGACGGACAGGCGGTGATCTGGCGCGGGCCAATGATTATCGGTGCCTTACAGCAAATGTTTGCTGATACCAATTGGGGCGAACTGGATGTACTGGTGGTGGATATGCCGCCGGGTACCGGGGATGCGCAGCTCACCCTGGTGCAAACGGTAAACCTTGCCGGTGCCGTGATTGCCGCCACACCGCAGGAAGTGGCCTTATCGGATGTGCGCCGGGGCGTGCATATGTTTAACAAGGCCAATGTACCCATTTTGGGCGTGGTGGAAAACATGGCCGGGTTTATCCACCCGACAAGTGGCGAGCGCATTGATATATTCGGGGCTGGCGGGGCCAAACGCACAGCCAGCGAGCTTGGCGTGCCGTTTTTGGGCGAAATACCACTGGACCCGGGCTTGCGCGAAGCCTCGGACAATGGCACCCCGCCCGCCCGTGATCCCGATACTGTGATTGGCAAAGTCTTTGCTGATCTGGCAGATAACGTGATGGCGGCCATTGCCGCAGAGAAATAATGTTAACTGAAAGAAACCAATGTCCCTTTTTCATCTTGCAATTAACGTCACCAGTTTGAACGAAGCCCGCGCCTTTTATGGCGACCTGTTGGGCGCAGAAGAAGGGCGCAGCTCAGACACCTGGGTTGATTATGACTTCTTCGGTCACCAGCTTACCGTGCACCTTGGCGAACCATTCAAGGCGCAAAATACAGGCCGGGTAGATGGTAAAAAGGTACCGATACCGCATTTTGGTGTTGTTCTGGAAATGCCTGCCTGGCGAAAAATGGCCGAACACCTGACCAATGCCGGTGTGGATTTCATCCTCGCCCCCAGCCGCCGCTTTGAAGACCAACCTGGCGATCAAAACACCATGTTTTTCCTCGACCCCTGCGGCAACCCTATCGAGATCAAGGGCGTCGCCAGTATGGGAGAGGTTTTTGCCTCATAATATCCGGTACATTACGGCAAGCCTTTAATTCCTCATCCTCATTTGCCAATGATGTGATTACCCGGCACAGTGTGGGCGGGAGATCAAATACGTGCGTATTCTCATTACAGGTACTGCCGGGTTTATCGGTTTTCATACGGCGCGGGCGATGCTGGCCAAGGGCCATGAGATTGTCGGCATTGATGTGCTCAATGACTATTATGACCCGGCCTTGAAAGAGGCACGTCTGGGCATACTCAAAAAACATGACAATTTTACCGAGGCCCGCCTTGATATTGCTGATGCAGAGGCTTTGCGGGAAGTGTTTGCAAAGTTTCGGCCAGCACGTGTTATCCATCTGGCGGCGCAAGCGGGGGTTCGCTATTCGCTGGAAAACCCGCAAAGCTATGTAGACAGCAATCTTCAAGGGTTTTTGAACATACTGGAATGCTGCCACCATGCAGAGGTGGAACATCTGGTTTATGCTTCGTCCAGTTCTGTTTATGGGGCAAATCCGGTTTTACCGTTTCGTGAAAGTGATGGCGTACATCATCCGCTTAGTTTTTATGCGGCCACAAAAATTGCTGGTGAGGCTATGGCCCATAGCTATGCCCATACCTATGGATTGCCGTGTACGGGATTGCGGTTTTTTACTGTTTACGGACCGTGGGGACGGCCCGATATGGCTTACTTCAAGTTTACCCGTGCTATCCTCAATGGCGAGCCAATAGACGTTTATAATCAGGGCGATATGCGCCGCGATTTCACTTATGTTGATGATGTGGTTGAGGGAATAAGCCGCGTTAGTGATAAAATTCCGCACGCGGCTCCCCGGCAAGCTGACAGCCGTTATATGAACCCCGGTCAAAGCCGTGTTGCGCCCATCGCGCTTTATAATATTGGTGGTGGTACGCAAGAAGAGCTGATGACCATGATCCACGCGCTGGAGGAAAATCTGGGCGTCAAAGCCAAACTTAATTTCATGCCCATGCAAACCGGAGATGTGCAGGAAACCTTGTCGGATAGCTCTGCGCTGTGGGATGCAGTTGGCTTTAAGCCTGCAACCAGTTTGGCCGACGGCATGGCAAAGTTTGTGAAGTGGTATCGGGAGTTTTATGGGGATTAGTAAAACCCAGCCCTCGAATAGCGAAGCGATTGGGCGGATAAAAATGGTGCCCGGGGGCGGATTTGAACCACCGACACGAGGATTTTCAGTCCACTGCTCTACCCCTGAGCTACCCGGGCGCCGGGTTTGCCGGGGATATGTTTCCGGCAGGGTGCGGGGGTTATAGGAAAGCGTGCTGCCCCTGTCTATGACTTTTCTCCGGTGGCTGCACCTTGAGTTCAGTTAGGTGTCTTCCTCATCGGATGAGGGTAGGCCTTCGCTTTCATCTATAGCCGGGCCGGGCACCACATAATTTCCTTTTAACCAGCGCCCAAGATCAATGTCAGCACAGCGTTTTGAACAAAATGGCTTGTGCTGTTCGCTCATGGGTTTTTTGCACAAAGGGCAGGGAATATTCATGGGGCAATGACCTCGAATTTATCCGGTGCCAAATCGGGTTTTGCTTCCCATGTTAGGCGCCCGCCAAGGCGTGATAACAATGGCTCTGTCCAAAAAACCTTATGATTGTTTAGCCAATCAATAATGGCCGGTGCGGCATGCAGTACCAGTGCCTTGGCCGGATTGGCCCGGTGTTCATTCTCCACACTGCGCAAAGCGGCAAGGGCAATTGTTTCGGTGCTTGGTTTACCGGCCTTATCCAGCATGGTTTCGCTGATGGGCCTCTGGTTACGCTGCATGGTCAGCACGGCAACGCCAAAGCGGTTAAGCGGGGCTATTTCCATCCGCCCATGCTGCGCACTAACAGCCTGGGTGAGCGCGGTTTCCAGTTTTTTACGTTCCTTGGCACCTTTCATCGGGGCGAAATCTATGGCGATAATGCCGGCAAGGCCGCGAAGGGAAAGTTGGCGAAATATAATGGGTATGGCCTGAATGTTTACATCCAATGCCCGGCTCTTGTCGGCGGCGGTGTCCACATCAATGGCGACAAGGGCGCGGGTTTGCTCGATCATCAGCTCCCCGCCGCCAGGCAGGATGACATGGGGGCTTAAAGCCTCATCGAAAATGGCATCCAGCGTTTCGCGCACCTCCCGATTGGCTTCGCGCACCTCTGCATCCTGGGTATTGATACGGGTGAGAAAATCCGGTGCCGGGGCCAGCAAAGACGGGCAGGGCGTGTCTGTGCTGTTTTTTGCCACCTCTTCAAGCACTAATAGAGGGCCTTTTTCGGCAAAGGCTTCGCGGCGTACACGCGCACATATTGCAGCGCCCTCAAAAACGCGATCATCTTTGCGGGCTTTACCAAGGGGCATGAACCCCGGTGCGCCAATGCCAAGGTCAACAAAGGCAGCGTTCAAGCCGGGCTCTACACTTTTCACCCGTGCATGATATTTGGCCCCGGCCAGGGCGCGGGTCTGACGTTCGGAGGCACGCTCTACATAGAGGGCTAGTGCATTATCATGGCTATCGAACAAGCCGACGCGGGTTTCCCCCGGCGCCCGGTCAACGAGCAAAACCTTGCTCATGGTGCAGGAAAGGCGGGATAACCCGCCCCTTCCAGAAGCGCCGCCGTTTCATAAAGCGGCAGGCCAACAACGGCGGAATAGGAACCGTTCAGGGACAAGACAAACACCCCGGCCAGCCCTTGAATGCCATAGGCACCGGCTTTGCCTTCCCATTCGCCACTGTTGATATACCCCTCGATCTCGGGTGCGTTCAGACGCTTGAATTTAATGCGCGCCTCAACCAGACGATGGGTCAGGGTGCCACCTGGCTGGTGTACGGCGATGCCAGTATAAACCCGGTGCGCACGGCCAGAGAGCAGTTTCAGCATGGCGCGGGCATCATCAGCATTTTTGGGTTTACCTAAAATGCGCCGCCCGACACCAACCACCGTATCGGCGGCCAGATAGAGGCTGCTTTCGTTAGCCTTTGCGGCAGCATACGCTTTTTCCTGCGCTAACCGCAGGGCCAACAGGCGTGGTGTTTCATTGGGCTTGGGTGTTTCGTCTATATCGGCTGCTTCAATCGCATCGGGAACAATGCCTATATGGGCGAGTAATTCGCGCCGACGCGGGCTTTGGCTGGCCAAAACGAGGCGCGGGCGCTGCTTCACAGGCTTATTTGTAGCGATAGGTAATGCGCCCTTTGCTTAGATCATAGGGCGTCATTTCTACCAGCACCTTGTCGCCAGCCAGAACCCGGATGCGGTTCTTGCGCATTTTACCGGCGGTGTGGGCGATGATCTCGTGATCGTTTTCCAGTTTCACGCGAAAGGTCGCATTGGGAAGCAATTCTGTGACTTCACCCGGAAATTCCAATAGTTCTTCTTTTGCCATGCAGTTCTTCAATTCCTGTCAATTGGGTCTGTTTGCGCCTGTATAAGCGTTTGCACCGCTCACGTCACTAAATAATGCCGTGTTTTCGCAGAGCGGCAATTTCTATCTCGCTCAGCCCCAAAAGTGTGCTGAGGATATTCTTTGTATCGGCCCCCAGCGTCGGTGGCACCTTGCGTATACCTGTTGGTGTTTCAGACAGACGCAAGGGTGAAGCAGGTATCTGTACCGGTTCTTCAAGGTCCGGGCGTTCCATGATGTCGATCATGTTTCTTGCGGCAATTTGTGGTTCTGCCAATGCCTGTTCAACGGTATTCACTGGCCCGCAGGGGACATTGGCGGTGGCTAACGCCTCAATCCAGCACATCACTGGGCGTGCATGGATCAATGGCGTGATCAGACTTTCCAGTGCTGTACGGTTTTCAACGCGGGCAGTATTGGTGGTAAAGCGCGCATCATGGTGCAGGCCATCAAGGCCGATGGCATCGCACAGTCGGGCAAATTGCCCGTCATTGGCTACGGCGATAACCACAGGGGCATCACTGGCCTCAAAAACCTGATAGGGAGCAAGGCTGGGGTGTCGTGTACCCATGCGGGTGGCGTTTTCATTGGTCAGTAGTGTGTTGGCAGCCTGATTGGTCATCACCGCCATCTGACAATCCAGCAGTGATATATCAATATGCTGGCCCTGGCCTGTTGCCCGGGCATGCATCAGCGCGGCCAAAATGCCATTGGAAGCATAAAGCCCGGCCACCAGATCCGATATAGCCAGGCCAACCTTGGTAGGTGGCCCATCGGTTTCGCCGGTGACACTCATCAGGCCGCTCATGGCCTGAATGAGATAGTCATAACCCGCGCGCTCAGCCATCGGCCCGGTTTGGCCAAATCCGGTGATTGAACAATACACAAGACGTGGGTTTAATGCGGTGGCGCTTTCATAATCCAGCCCATATTTGGCCAGATGTCCAGTGCGAAAATTTTCTACCAGTACATCACATTTTGGGATCAGACTGTGCAGAATATCTCGACCTTTGCCGGTGGAAAAATCAACGCAGAGGGAGGATTTATTGCGATTGGCCACCATGTAATAGGCGGCATCACCGTTTTTACCCTCACGGGTTTTATAAAACGGTGGCCCCCATGCTCGCGTGTCATCGCCTGTGCCGGGGCGTTCCACCTTAATGACCTCGGCACCAAGATCAGCCAAGGTTTGCGTGGCCCAGGGTCCGGCCAGTACACGGCTAAGGTCCAGCACGCGTACGCCGTCCAGTGCTCCGCGTTTATGGCCTTTGGTTTGTGTCATGAAAGTCTCTTATTTTAGGCTCTTTCTATATTCAGCCAGCCCTTTTGTAATTTCGTCAAGGGTTTTGACGCAAAGAGGTTGGGTTTTAATGTTCTGCCAATAGGCTGAGACCCTATCATAATCGCCAAAAACATTATCAACCTTGAATATACCGGCCAGCATTTCAACGAAGTACAAGATCGGCACAAGAGCACAATCTGCCGTGCTCATTTTAGTACCAACAGCCCAAGGGCCCGGGCGCAGTTGGACGTTAAGATAGTTCAGGCCATCACCGATAGCAGCAAAACTGGTTTTGATGAGAGTAAGGTCGCGTTCGGTGGCGCTAAGTTGCCCAAACAAGGGGCGCATATGTTCGGCCACATGAAAATCAGCAATGCGTGCCAACACCCGCGCCCGGGCGCGCATTTCCAGATCCTTTGGGCGCAGGGAGGGGTCCGGGTAGAGGTCTTCGATATATTCAAGGATTATTTCTGATTCCGGCAGCAAATACCCGCTTTCCAGTTCCAGTACGGGGATGCGTCCGGCGGGATTGATGGCCAGATATTCTGGTGATTTCAGCCCCCCCGGCGGCGTCAGGCTTTGCCAGTCATCAACATTTTTGAATGCCAGCGCCATGCGGACGCGAGCGGCGAAAGGCGAAAGTGCGGAGTCGTATAATGTGATCATTTCAGTTTTAAGTCCTTATATATCAGGAAAAATCAGGTTTTCGTTTTTGCGTAAACGCGGCATAGCCCTCAGCAAAATCCTTGCCGGAAAAGCATTGTGCGAAAATTTCCCGGCTTTGTGCTTCAGCTGCCGGGTCAAATTCGCTTAAGCTGTTAATCATGCGCTTCATGGCCTGTTGCGTAAAGAGGGAGCGCCCGGCCATTTCTTGCGCGCGCCCAAGGGTATAGGCAATGATCTCATCAGCAGGAACGACTTGTTCAATGAGGCCCATGCGCTGTGCCTCATCCGCATCCATCAGGCGTGAGGAAAGGAGTATATCTTTTGCCCGCGCCGGACCAATGAGGGTTACGAGGCGGCGGGTATCGCCAAGCGGATAGATAAGGCCCAGCTTGGCCGGGGTTATACCAAAACGTGCAGTGCTGCCGGCAAAACGCATATCGCAACAAAGCGCCAACGCCATTCCCGCACCAATGCACGGGCCTTCAATGCGGGCGATGACGGGTTTGGGGAAACTGGCTAATGTACCCAGTGCTACGGTCATTTCACCATGAAAGCGTACCGCCTCGTCCTCATTGTCTTTCAGTTTTCCCAGCTCACTTATGTCTGCCCCGGCGCTAAAGACGCCGCTTTGTCCGCCATGGATAACAAGAACCCGGATGCCGGGATCATTCGCGGCCTTGCCCAGCAGTGCCGGTATGTCTCGCCACATGGCGCGGGTGATGGCATTGCGGGCCGCCGGGCGGTTCAATACCAGTTCGCCAATGGCGCCATTTATTTCTAGGGTTATGTCAGCCATGCACCCGTAACCGGTTGGAAATGACGAATTGTTACGGAGGCAAAGAGGCCATTTTTGGCGTAAGGGTCATCGTTTAACAGGGTTTGTACGGCATCTTCATTGTCGGCTTTCATCAGCAGCAGCGAGCCAATTACCGGGCCATCTTCATGATCACGCAAGGGGCCAGCCATCATGAAGGCATCCTGGCAGGTTTCAATCCAGCGTAAATGCTCGGGGCGCAGGTGCGCACGTTTTTCTGTACTGTCCGGATGGTCCAGTGCAGTAACGACATAAATTAACTTACTCAATTTTTTCTAATTTGAGTGCTATATCGCATGGCTTTGTATCGCTATTAGGACCAACAGCATAAGACATATGGCTAGAGTTATTTTCGTCTTGATCTAATGATGGCTCTCCGTATTTGGGGGGGGTGCCAAGAGCAAAACAGACCGAATCAAAAGCTACAGACCAGGCATTTGTTTTCGGGTCTTGTTTAATGCCTCCAAATCTATATGCGCCTATATAGCGGAATGAAAATGTACGTGCATTTCGAAAGCGATGTGGAGTGTATGTTGTCTTAAACTTTTCAACAAATTTTCTAGTTTCTAATTCGCGATTCAGGTTTGGCATAACTTCAAGGTACGGTGAATAAAAATAATTTATTCCACGGACTAGGCTAGGTTTGTAATATTGAGGGTTTTGTATTCTCTCAGGAGAGACGTTGCTCCTACTATTATTAAATATAAGGGTGTTGAATTTGAAAGATTGATTATCTTCTTCTAGATCAAGAAGTAAATGCCCCCCCATATAAATAATAAACTTTCCTGAGTTTAACCGGGTTCCTGCCTCGACTAAATCTGATTTTATTTTTTGAATTAATCCTGCTTTTAAATCTTCTTGCTCAAACACATTAGCTGCGCGGTAGTCTCTTAATTCATTCATTATGTCAGGACGATACCACTTTCGGTTGTCATTGCCTTGATAGTTAGGCCCCTCATTATATCTTATTTGCCGGGGGACAAAATAAGTCGCATCATACGGGTTATACACCTTTTTTTCTTGTACTATTTTTGCCGCAATTTTACCTGCCTTGACTGAAATGATATTTGTATCAAGTTGCCAAAAATTTCCTGCAACAAAATGGAATAATTCACCGTTTATCTGCCAGAAATTTATATTTTTAGAATAAGTGAATCCGGCACTATGGTAACCACTACCAACAAAGCTTCTATGTTCCAGCTTTAAAACTTCGAAATTAACAGATTCACCGGTTATGGCGGCCGCTCGTGCTTCGCGTTGTAAATTTATATTCCTTATTTTTTCCTGATAGGAGGACGCGGCATCAGTTTGGTCACAGCTTGCTGTTATGATTGTAGCTATTGCCATGAATACTAAATTTCTGACATGTTGTTTCATAGAGTTTCTCAAAAAATTAAAAAACAGATAGGGGCAATATATTCTGTGCGTCTGGGATGGCAATGGGTCTAAGAGTATCGGTAGATCTGGTTTGAAATATAATTTTTGCTCTGAATATAAGGCCTTATATTGTCAGTCAAAGATAATGAGAACCTTGTATGTCCGGGTGGTTCAGTGCAGTAACGACATAAATCGGCTTACTCATCAGGAAAATGCCTGCAATCCCGTCTGTGCCCGCCCCAGAATTAGCGCATGCACATCGTGGGTGCCTTCATAGGTGTTGACGGTTTCCAGATTGAGCATGTGGCGGATGACGTGATATTCGTCTGCTATGCCATTACCGCCATGAATATCTCGCGCCACGCGGGCAATATCCAGCGCCTTGCCACAATTATTGCGCTTCATCAGCGATATGGCTTCGGGGATAAATGCACCTTCGTCGATCAGGCGGCCAAGACGCAAAGCGCCTTGCAAGCCCAGGGTAATCTCGGTTTGCATATCGGCGAGTTTTTTCTGTACCAATTGTGTGCCAGCAATGGGTTTGCCAAACACCACCCGGTCCAGCGCATAGTCACGCGCCGCGTGCCAACAAAACTCCGCTGCGCCCATAGCCCCCCAGGCAATGCCATAACGGGCTTTGTTCAGGCACGAAAACGGTCCGCGTAACCCTTTCACCTCAGGGAACAGGTTTTCCTCGGGAACGAAGACGTCCTCCAGCACCACTTCGCCGGTAATAGACGCCCGCAGAGACATTTTACCTTCGATCTTGGGGGTGGAGAAACCGTCCATGCCGCGCTCGACCACAAAGCCCCGAATAACGCCGTCCAGCTTGGCCCAAACTACCGCCACATCGGCAATAGGGGCATTTGAAATCCACATTTTGGTGCCGTTCAGCTGATAGCCGCCATCAACCTTTTTGGCCATTGTGCGCATGGCACCGGGGTCCGAACCGCCATCAGGCTCGGTCAGGCCAAAGCAGCCGACCTTCTCGCCACTGGCCAGACCGGGCAGCCATTTGCGGCGTATGGCCTCGCTGCCAAATTCATAGATGGGGTACATAACAAGGGAGGATTGTACACTCATCACCGAACGATACCCCGAATCCACTCGTTCAATCTCCCGGGCAATCAGCCCGTAAATAACGTGCGAGGTTTCCGCGCAACCGTATTCTTCTGGCAGGGTGGAACCCAAAAACCCCATTGCGCCCATCTCGGTCATGATCTCGCGGTCAAAGCGTTCCTCACGATTGGCAGTTAAAATGCGCGGCATCAGTTTGTCTTGCGCGTAAGCCCGTGCTGCATCACGTACCATACGTTCATCTTCGTTTAGTTCCAGATCCAGCAAGAGCGGGTCTTGCCAGTCAAAGGTAAGGGGGTTGTTCATGGGTATCTGACCTAGGCTATTAATATGGGGCGAATAGATTTGAATCTATCCATATTGTGTTTTTCATTCACAATCCAGCGCCAGATATATCCAAGTTGTGCAATCAGGTTAATTTCGCAATCAGGTTAATATTGATACGCCATGGAATTTTATGGAAAAATGTGCTTTTATGGGGTATGGATAGGCAGACACATCGATAACGAATATGAAAACCACCATATTTTGGGTTATGAGTATATTCACCCTGTTTTTCTGGGCCTATGGCGGTGTGGATATGTTTTTCACTCTCACGGGCAATGAGGCGTATTTGAAAGATTTTCCACCGCAAATGATTGTCTGGATACAGGAATTTCCGGTTTGGCGGAAAATGCTTTGGGGGTTTACGGTATTGCTTGGCACCCTTGGCGGTGTGATGCTGTTAATGAAGCGGGCGCAGGCACCAGCGCTTTTATGGGGCGCAACCATGGTGGCGCTTTTTGCTTTTGTAGGCCACGATATTCTGATGGCTGAGGGTGTAAAAAATTATGGTCATGCAGGTATAATCACCGCGAGCGTGATGATAGCCTTGGGGTTTGTTATGGCCCTGCATGCCAGCATGGCCATTGCGGCCAAAAGCAGGAACAGACAGGTTAAACGCTAACGCTGGCAGGTAGAGCAATAAAAGCTGGATCGCCCCGATTGCACAATGCGTTTGACCTTTCCGGTGCACTCATCTCGAAGGCAAGGCTCCCCTTCGCGTCCATAAACTGAAAAGCGATGTTGAAAATACCCAAGTGCGCCATCACTGGCGGCAAAGTCGCGTAATGTGGAACCACCCGCCGCAATCGCTTCACCGATGACATCACGCACACATATTGTGAGGCGTTCCAGGCGTTTCTGGCCGATTTTTCTGGCCGGTGTTTGCGGGCAGATACCGGCACGCCAAAGTGCCTCGCAAACATAGATGTTGCCAAGCCCGGCCACCACGCGCTGATCCAGCAATGTTGCTTTGACCGGTTGCGCCTTGCCGGTAAATTTTTCTGCCAGCCATTGCGAGGAAAATTCATTACCCATGGGTTCGGGGCCAAGCCCTGCCAGAAAACGATTTTCCTCCAGCGTGGCACTGGGTGTGAGGTCCATAAAGCCAAACCGGCGAGGGTCATTATAGATAATGCGGTGGTGATTACTGAGGGTTAATTCCACATGGTCGTGCGCCGGGTTGGTGTCCGGGGCAGGGCCATCCGGGGGAATAATGCTGAACCGGCCCGACATGCCCAGATGGGCGATCAATGTTTCATCCGTTGAAAGGTCTATCAGTAAATATTTGGCACGGCGGTGCAAGCGAAGTACCCGCACGCCTGTCAGCCGTTTGCAAAAGTGCGAGGGAAAGGCAAAGCGTAAATTGGGCCGGTTTATTATGGCATCAACAATTTTCTCGCCTTCCATCACAGGGGCAAGACCGGTGCGTACGGTTTCAACTTCAGGAAGTTCAGGCATAATGTCTCACCCTATAGCGCAGCCTGTCGCGGGGCGCTATGGTTTGCCCCATGAACAAGACCAACCATAAAGATGAAACTGCTTCTTTTGGCTATCGCACCGTAGGGCGCGATCAAAAGGCGGGCATGGTGCGCGGTGTTTTTGACCGCGTTGCAGGCCGTTATGATCTGATGAATGATCTTATGTCCGGCGGCGTTCACCGGCTGTGGAAAGACATGGTGATCAATCGCGCCAACCCGCAACCGGGCGAGATATTATTGGATATGGCGGGTGGTACGGGCGATCTGTCACGGCGTTTTGTCAAACGTGCCGAAGATGTGCGCGCACGGCGTAATGGCAATCCGGCACGGGCGATTGTGTGCGATATAAATGCGCAAATGCTGATCGCGGGGGTTGAACGCGGCGATGCCAGTGGTCTTGGCTGGGTTTGCGGTGATGCCGAGCATATACCCTTGCCTGATGCCTGTGTGGATGTGGTGACGATCAGCTTTGGTATTCGCAATGTCACCAACAAGGTTCGGGCATTATCCGAAATGCGCCGTGTCTTGCGCCCGGGCGGACGGTTTCTGTGCCTTGAATTTTCCAAACCGGTGAACAAGGCGCTGCAAGTACCTTATGATCTATGGTCGTTTCACGCCATTCCGCGTCTGGGGCAGCTGTTTGCCAATGACCGCGAGAGCTATCAGTATTTGGTTGAATCCATTCGTAAATTCCCCGATCAGACGCGCTTTGCCGCGATGATGGAGGAGGCTGGTTTTGCCAATGTTGATTATACAAATTTCTCTGGTGGCGTTGCCGCCATGCACACGGGATGGGCGGTCTGAATTATGAGTTTCGGCACCTATTTTCGGCTCGCCCGCGCAGGGTTGGTTCTGGCCCGCCATGATGCCATTTTGCCTCGTGAGTATCAGGCCATTCTGCCCCTACCTGCACGGCTGGTAGGTAAGTTGGCGCGATTATTGGCGCGCAAAGGCGAGGGTGGGCCTGGTGAGCGACTGGCCCGGGCGCTGGAACAGCTTGGTCCAAGCTATGTAAAGTTTGGCCAGTTTTTGGCCAGCAGGGGCGATATTCTTACCCCGGAAATTGCCGCTGGTTTAGCGGGCTTGCGCGATAAAATGCCGCCCTTTTCCATGGACGAGGCCCATGCAGCGCTGGCGGATGCTTTTGGTGAGCACAGCGAGACATTATTTGCCGGGCTAGAGCCCCCTGTTGCCGCAGCGTCGGTAGCGCAGGTTCATCCGCTAGTCCTTAAAGCTGGAGGCAAACTGGCGGTTAAAATCTTGCGCCCCGGCATTGAAGTACGCATTGCCAAAGATATTGATGCTATGGCACTGGGCGCACGGCTAATGGAACGGTTTCTGCCTGCTTCGCGCCGCCTTGAACCGTGCCAGTTCGTGGATACATTGTCGCGCTCGCTGACCCTGGAAATGGATTTGCGCATGGAGGCGGCTGGTGCGTCCGAGCTATCGGAAACCATGGACGGGCAAAATGGCGTTATCATTCCGACTGTGAACTGGCCGCGTACCAAGGCCCGCGTCTTTACCATGCAATGGCTGGATGGCGCGGCGCTTAGTGATGAAGCCGCGTTGCAAAAAACGAGTGTGGACCGGGTGAAACTTGCCCAAACTATAACGGCGAGCTTTTTGCAAAGCGCACTGGATCATGGTGTTTTTCACGCAGACATGCACGAGGGTAATCTGTTTGCATTGGAGGAAAGCCATCTTGGCATGGTGGACTTTGGCATACTTGGGCGTATTGGCTCGGCTGAGCGGCGTTATCTGGCTGAAATTCTCTATGGGTTTTTGCGTCGTGATTATCGCCGTGTGGCCGAAGTGCATTTTGAGGCCGGTTACGTACCGGGTGTGTACAAAGTTGATGATTTTTCCCAGGCCTTACGGGCGGTGGGCGAGCCAATTTTTGGTAAAACCGCCAAAGATGTGTCCATGTCGCATTTATTGTTGCAGCTTTTCGATGTCACTGCCCAGTTCGATATGCACCTGCGCCCTGAACTGGTGTTGTTGCAAAAAACCATGGTGCAAGTTGAAGGCGTGGCCCGGATGCTGGATCCGGATCACGATCTGTGGGGTACGGCCACACCTGTGGTGGAACGCTGGATCGCCCGCGAACTTGGCCCTGAAGGCATGATGAATGATGCCTATGATACCTTGCGTGAATTACACCGAGTGATGGGCGGTATACCCGCCGCCATAGAAAATGCGACCCATATTATAAGCGATGCCCGCGTTAACGGTATAAAACTGAGCCAGCAAACCATAGCACAATTGGCTACCGCCAAAGCGCACCACACCCGGTGGGGCAGACGTGCGTTTGTTGTTCTGGCACTGGCGGCATGTGCTATGGTTTTGAAGCTGTGGCTTTAACCGGCACTGATCTTGTTTCTGTTTTAATGCCCGCGTAGAGATGCACCATAGTCGCGTGGGGAATCATTATGGCAGACAATACCAACGATAACAGTATTGAAGGCGTTACCGTCGTTAATCACCCGCTGGTGCAACACAAACTTAGTTTGATGCGACGCAAGGAAAAAAGTACCGCGGAATTTCGCATACTTTTGGAAGAAACCGCGATGTTATTGGGCTATGAGGCGATGAAGGATTTGCCTACTGAGCTGCGTGAGATCAAGACACCAATTTGCGCCACCAAGGCACCGGTATTGTCTGGTAAAAAACTGTGCTTTGTTTCCATTTTGCGTGCTGGCGAGGGGTTGCTTGGTGCCATGTTGCATCTGGTGCCCTCGGCCCGGGTGGGTCATGTAGGGCTCTACCGTGATGAAGAAACCCTGCAGCCGGTAGAGTATCTGGTGAAAATGCCAAAAGACATGAACGAGCGTACCGTCATTGCGCTGGACCCCATGCTGGCTACTGGCAATTCTGCTATTGCCGCGATTGACCGGATAAAGGAAGCCGGTGCGCGTGATGTGCGCTTTGTCTGCCTGTTATCTGCACCGCCTGGCGTGGAAAATCTGCGCCGCGCTCATCCAGATGTGCCAATTATCACCGCCGCGATAGACGAAAAACTTAACGAAAATGGCTTTATTGTGCCGGGTCTGGGCGATGCCGGTGACCGGCTGTTTGGCACCAAATAAATATCAGGGGCAAAACCCGCACCAAGATCTGAGCTTTTGTTCTTACCCTGTTTTTCTGGGGTCATAAGCCAGAATGGGAGAGAGCCATTTTTCAGCTTCGCTGAAGGCCATGCCTTTGCGTTTTGCATAATCGGCAACCTGATCGCGCTCGATGCGACCAACGGCAAAATAGTGCGATTGGGGATGGCTGAAATAAAACCCGGAAACACTGGCCGGTGGCGTCATGGCGCAGCTTTCAGTCAATGAGACGCCAATGCGCTTTTCAGCACCCAGAAGTGAAAACAAGGTGCGTTTTTCTGTGTGGTCCGGTTGAGCCGGATAACCGGGGGCAGGGCGGATGCCCTGAAATTTTTCAGAGATCAATTCGCGATTGGTAAATTCTTCCTTGCGGGCATAACCCCACAATTCGCGCCGCACCCGGGCATGCAGGCTTTCCGCCAGTGCTTCGGCGAGGCGATCGGCAAGGGATTTGACCATAATGGCGCTATAATCATCCCCGGCGCGGGCAAAGCGTGCAGAGCATTCCGCCTCGCCATGGCCCGCGGTAACGCAAAATCCGCCGACATGATCGTCAAGGAGGCTTTCTTTGGGGGCTACAAAATCGGCAAGCGCAACATTGGGTTTGCCGGTGTCCTTGGCCATTTGCTGACGCAGGGTATGCAGGCGGGTTAGTTCGCGGGCACGGTCTTGCCCCTCCCAGAGAATGACATCATCGCCATCGGCATTGGCACGCCAGAAACCCACAACGGCCCGTGGTTGCAGCCAGCGTTCATGAACAATACGGTCCAGCATGGCTTTGCCATCGGCAATGAGTGCCCGGGCTGCTTTGCCTTTTTTGGGGTCATCCAGAATTTGTGGATAGCGGCCCTTTACGTCCCAACTGGCCAGGAAAGGCGTCCAGTCAATATGACGGCGCAAATCACCCAGATCCCAGTCGTCAAACGTGCGGACACCCAAAAACGATGGCTCTGGTGGTGTGTAACCGTGCCAATCTGGCTTTAATGCCCGGGCGCGGGCTTCGTTCAGTTTCAGACGTGGTTTCGCACTGCGACCATTGGCATGAGAAATACGCAGGCGTTCATAATCATCGCGGGTTTGTTTTACCAATGCGTCCCGGTTTTGCTCCGATAGAAGTGTGCGCACAACGCCTACAGCACGCGATGCATCGGAGACATAAATGGTGGCACCCTTGTCATAAGCAGGCTCAATCTTGACTGCCGTATGCATGGGGGAGGTGGTGGCCCCACCGATCAGCAGGGGCAAATTCCAGCCTTGGCGTTGCAGCTCGCTGGCTACATGCACCATTTCGTCCAAAGATGGCGTGATAAGACCGGAAAGCCCAATCATGTCGGCCTTTTCTTCACGGGCAATACGCAAAATTTTATCGGCTGGAACCATAACCCCAAGGTCCACCACTTCATAACCATTACATTGCAGCACCACGCCAACTATGTTCTTGCCGATGTCATGGACATCGCCTTTGACTGTGGCCATAACAATTTTGCCATTGGAAACCCCGGCCATGCCGGTGCGTCTTTTCTCTTCTTCAAGATAGGGTACCAGATGTCCGACCGCCTGTTTCATCACCCGGGCAGATTTCACCACTTGCGGCAGAAACATTTTACCGGCACCAAAGCGTTCGCCCACAGCGTTCATGCCGGCCATAAGCGGGCCTTCGATAACCTCCAGCGGTTTGTCAGCGCCTTGACGTGCTTCTTCGGTATCTTCAACAATAAAATCAGTCAGGCCGTGGATCAGTGCATGTTTTAGCCGCGCAGCTACGTCGCCCTCGCGCCAGCTTAAATCGGCAGCCTTGGCCACAGCACCAGATTGCCCGCGAAAGCGATCGGCAATCTCTAGTAAGCGTTCGCCCGCATCTTCGCGGCGGTTAAGGATCACATCTTCAACACGCTCTCTGAGGTCAGGTTCTATCTGGTCATAAATATCAAGCTGGCCAGCATTAACGATAGCCATGTCCAGCCCGGCGCGAATGGCATGGTAGAGAAACACAGAGTGCATGGCCCGGCGTACCGGCTCATTGCCGCGAAACGAAAATGATAAATTGGATAGCCCGCCGGATACGCGTGCATGGGGCAGGGTTTCCTTGATGCGCCGGGTGGCGTTAATGAAGTCAACGCCGTAATTATCATGCTCAGGCAGGCCCGTGGCCACTGCAAAAATGTTAGGGTCAAATATTATGTCCTCGGGTGGAAAACCGGCTTCGGTCATCAGCTTGTAAGCCCGCGTGCATATTTCCACCTTGCGCTCTTCGGTGTCGGCCTGGCCTTTCTCGTCAAAGGCCATGACCACCACGGCAGCACCATAGCGCAGACAATCATGCACACGGGCGAGAAATGCTTCTTCTCCTTCTTTCATGGATATGGAATTGACCACCGCCTTGCCTTGCACACATTTAAGGCCGGCCTCGATCACTTCCCATTTGGAACTGTCGACCATCAAGGGGACACGGGCAATATCTGGCTCTGTAGCAATCAGACGTAAAAACCGCGTCATGGCATCAACGCCGTCCAGCAGTCCATCATCCATATTCACGTCGATGATTTGTGCGCCATTATCGATTTGCTGGCGGGCGACTGACAAGGCTTCCTCGTAATCGCCCTCGACAATGAGACGCTTGAACCGTGCAGAGCCGGAGACATTGGTACGTTCACCAATATTGACGAAACGGGAAAGTGTACCTGTCATGACGGATCACCTTTGCCTGGTCTTGAAAGTCCGGGAAGGCCGTCCAGGCTAACGGCATTAGTGTTATAACGATGTTCGATCCACGCCTCGAAGGTTTTATGGCCATGGCTGCGGCGTAATTGATCGCGTTCGCCCTTGAACTCGTAAAATGGTACACCCCAACCACAAGAATCCATGATGCTGTCGATATGAATTTTAAAGATCGCCCGCGCCCGATCAAAGGCAGGAAATAGCGCCATCAGCTCATCAAATTCCGGGTCGGCAAAATCAAAAACCTCACCACGCCCATAAATGCGCATGATATTGGCCGGACCATCGAAGGCACAGAACATCAGGGTGATGCGCCCGTTTTCGCGCATGTGCGCCTGGGTTTCAATGCCTGAACCGCCAAGGTCGATATAGGCCACCGTTTTTTCATCAATGACTGCCAGACTGTCATACCCTTTGGGTGAAACATTGATGTGCCCTTCTTCGGACAGGGGTGCGCTGGCTACAAAAAACAGCTTTTGTGCCTTGATAAAATCAATCAGCTTGTCATCAAGTTTATCGTATGTCTTACCCATAATGTGTTCTCATGATCTCAGTTCAAACGGTTCCAGCCCAGAAAGACGCAAGGCTGTGTGGCGAGGCTTTATGGCGCGGGGGACTACCCCTTCAACCGCGGAAACAATGGCCCGGATATGTGCGGGCGTGGTGCCACAACACCCACCAACAATGTTGACCAGACCATCCGCTGCCCACTCGCCAAGGTGTGTGGATGTGGTTTGCGGTGTTTCGTCATATTCACCAAAGGCATTGGGCAGGCCAGCATTGGGATAGGCAATGACCATGCAGTCGGCGGCGCGGGCCATATCGGCCACAAAGGGACGCAGATCGCTGGCGCCAAGAGCGCAGTTTAGTCCCGCCGCCCACGGACGCGCATGGGCAATGGAATTCCAGAACGCTTCGGTGGTCTGGCCGCTAAGTGTGCGACCGGAATTATCAGTAATGGTGCCAGAAAGGATCAAGGGCACCGGATCATCACTCGTGGTGTTAACATCCATACAGGCCGCAATAGCGGCTTTGGCGTTCAAGGTATCAAATACGGTTTCAATGGCAAAGAAATCTACAAAAGGAGCCATGGCCTCGGCCTGTTCAAAATAGGCTTCATAAACCTGGTCAAAGTCCACTTCACGATAGCCGGGGTCATCCACCTTGGGAGAAATGGAAAGTGTCTTGCTTAGCGGACCAATGGCCCCCATCACGCCGCGTGGACGGTCCGGGTCTTGTGCCTCAAACGCATCGGCTGCTGCCCGGGCAAGCCGTGCCCCTTCGCGTGCCATTTCAGCGGCCACGTCTTGCAATCCATAGTCAGCCTGACTGATCGACGTGGCGTTAAATGTATTGCTCCCGATCAGGTCGGCGCCGGCCTCAAGGTAATCATTATGGATAGTGCGGATAGCTTCGGGCAGTGTGAGATTAAGCAGGTCGTTATCGCCTTTTAACGGCGTTGGCCAACCGGCGAAGCGCTCACCATGAAAGAGGCTGTCATCCAGCCCCAGGGCCTGAATAGCTGTGCCCATGGCGCCATCGGTGACCAGCACGTGTGTTTTGGCCCGTGTTTTCAACCAGGCGCGACGTTCATTACGGGTCATGATGCTATGCCTTGTTGGTTTGGGTGCAATCCTAATACCCGGCAGGTGGCATAGGCCAGATCCGCCCGGTTCAGAGTGTAGAAGTGAAAAGCACGCAAGCCCTCTTGTTGCAAACGTGCGCAATAATTTGCAGCAATACTGGCCGAGAGCAGACGGCGGGTTTGCTCGTCACCCTCAAGCCCTTCGTACATGGCGTGCATCCAGTCCGGGATGTGCATGCCGCACATTTTTGCCATACGTGTCAGGCCTATAAAATTGGGTTGCAGCATAATGCCTGGGATAACGGGTAAATTGATCCCGGCGGCACGCACTCGTTCAATATAGGCAATCAGAATGTCAGGATCAAAACAGAATTGGGTGATGATCCGGTTTGCCCCGGCATCAACCTTGCGTTTCAGGTTTTCAATTTCGGCAGCCCAGTCTGGAGATTCAGGGTGCATTTCAGGATAACCGGCAGCAGAAATATCAAAGTCAGCAATACGCTTTAAGCCGGCGATTAAATCGCTTGCATGGGGGTAACCGCCTGGAAAGGCGACATAACGAGCGCCAACGCCCTCTGGAGGGTCACCGCGCAGGGCAACAATATGGGTAATACCCGCTTCATGGTAGGTGCGGGCAACCGCATCCACTTCATCGCGCGTAGCCCCGACACAGGTTAGATGAGCAGCAACCTTCAGGCCGGTCTTGCGGGCCAGGGATGTAACGGTACGGTGTGTGCGCTCTCGCGTAGTTCCCCCTGCACCATAGGTTACTGATACAAAAGCCGGGGACAAAGGTGCCAGTTTTTGCACTGCATTATTAAGCTGTTGCTCGGCTTTTTCTGTTTTTGGCGGGAAAAACTCAAACGAAACGTCAAATTCTCGTGCATTGTCAAATGCAGAGTGAAGGTAAGCGGCAGCTTTTGTGCCTGCGGGATTAATGCTCATGCGTTTTCTTTCTCGGGAACAGGCGTCAGGGCACGCTTACCTGTCCATATTTTAACGGTTAAATGCTGTTCATTTGCTTCGGAAACTTCCGGGCGCAATGCCTGATGAGAAATTGTTGTCAGCCCGGCAGCGCTCATCCAGTCTTCCATTTCAGCATCGGTAAAGCCTAGCCGCCGATGGGCATGTTGTTCGCGCAAAAATTCCAGCTGGTGGGGGGCAAAATCAACAATCGCCACCAATCCACCGGGGGCTAAAACCCGCGCAGCTTCAGCCAGTGCAGCTTTTGGTTCATCTATGTAATGCAAAACCTGGTGGATAGTCACCAGATCAAATTTTGCGCTCTCAAATGGTAAACTGTACAGATCTGAATGTCGTACGGAGCAATTTTCCAAACCGGCTCTCTCAAGGTTGAGGCGTGCCAGATTGAGCATTTCATGAGAAAGGTCCACGCCCAGAGCGCGATCTGTTTGCTTGCCAAAGACTTCCAGTATTCGGCCTGTCCCGGTGCCGATGTCGAGCATGGATTTGAAGTGCCGTTTCCCAGCTACATCTCTGAGCGCGGCTTCAACACTACCCTCGGACAGATGCAGGGAACGGATATGTTCCCAATCCTTTGCGACTCCTGCAAAATAGGCGTTGGCTGCATTTGTTCGTGCGTGCTTTACCGCGTCTAGGCGCTCCATGTCGCGGGCCATTATTCTGTCGTTCTCATCAAAGAGAGAAATGATACTTTGGGCTATTTTTTGCCCGCGCCCATGATCAGCCAGGCGATAAAACACCCAAGTGCCTTCGGGAAGGCGCTCAACTATTCCGGCGCTGGCCAGTAATTTGATGTGGCGGCTTACCCGGGGTTGACTTTGGCCCAGCACACTAACCATTTCGCTAACGGTCAGTTCACCGCGTGCCAACAAAGACAAAATACGCAATCGCGTAGGCTCGCCTATTGCCCTTAAAGCACCGACTAATTGCTCCATATCGCGTTACCTTTTTACTGTACGAATGCGATTCTAGCACCTCATTACATATAAAGATATATTTATATCATTATTATTAATATTCAAAATTGCGGACGAGATCACAAAAAAGCGAACTATTTGGACTTGCGTTAAGCCCCCAAACCGCCACATTCTACAGGTCAGTTAGATGGAATCGTTAGAAGGTGATAATGTGGAGAGCCAAATGGTGCAGATTGTCTTGCGTTTGCTTGCACTGACAGGGGCCGTTTTTACGGTGGCGGCATGCAGTACTAACAGTGCTGCACACGCTGATGATCCGCTTTACAAGTGGAACAAGGGGGTGCTTGCCTTTAACAAGGCAGCAGACGAGGTCGTCGTTAAGCCTGCCGCTAAAGGGTATCGCGCTGTGGTGCCCAAGCCAGGACGCGATGGTGTTCGTAATGTACTTGATAATTTACGCAGTCCGGTAATTTTTGGAAATGATGTATTGCAAGGTAAGTTTGGACGGGCTGGAAAAACGCTGGCGCGGTTTGGTATTAATTCAACGATTGGATTGGCTGGCCTTTTTGATGTTGCCAAAAGAAATGGCATAGAAAGGCATACTGAAGATGCAGGGCAAACTTTGGCAACATGGGGGATCAGCAGCGGTCCTTATATTATGTTGCCTATATTGGGACCATCCAATTTCCGTGATGCAACAGGCTTTGTGCTGGATTTGGGACTGGAGCCACTAACCTATATGCGCTTTGATGGCCGAAAAGCCATTTTAGCAGGCCGTTTTGGTGTGAATGGCATTTCTGTGCGTGAGGCAAATCTGGAGACGGTTGAGATGTTGCGTGAAAGTAGTGTCAACGAATATGCCAGCTTGAAAAGTGCCTATGAACAATTGCGAGCGGACGCTATTTCGGATGGGAAGATCAATGTAGATGATTTGCCCGATTTCGATGAATTTGAGGAATAAAACAATGCGTTTTCTAAAAAGAACTTTCCTGACACTTTTTGCAAGTTTGCTCATGACCAGCATGGCAAGTGCGATGACTCTGGAAGAGGAGTTTGTGCAAACCAGAGCTAATGAAGCGCTGGCAATTCTTGCTGATGACTCGCTGGACAAGGGAGCCAAGGCCGAGCGCTTTCGCACTTTTATTGATGAAGCAACGGATGTGCCGCGCATTGCCCGCTTTGTACTTGGCAAGTACGCTCGCGGTGCTGACCCGCAAAAAATATCCACCTTTACCGATGTTTTTCGTAATTATGCCAGCGGTGTTTATGAAGCACAGTTGGGCAATTATGCCGGAGAGGTCATTAAGGTCACAGGTTCACAAGAACGTAAACCGGGCGATGCGGTTGTTATGAGCGTTATCAGTGGTGGGCAACTGGATGAACCCTTGGCGGTAAATTGGCGTATTCGTACACGCGAAGGAAAAGTTCAGGTGCTTGACGTGCAAGTCTTTGGCATTTGGCTGGCCCTGCAACAGCGTAATGAAATCACCGCCGTTCTGGCCAATAATAATGGCAATATTAGTGCAGCCATCACCCTTCTGGAAGATAAAACCGTCAAGGGTGAGTATGCCAGCAACGAACAATAATGGCCCGGTGATAAGGCCTGATTTTAATTGAATGGCTGCATGCGGGCCACTTTCCTCTGCGCTGTATTCAACATACATTGCCGCGTAAAATCGCAGCAGGGAATTTATGCTTAAACATTTATCAGAACGCGCAGGTTCTTCACACTTGACGTCCGGCGATGCGCCTTTACGCATTCTTTTGGCCAGCTATCGCTCACATCCGCATGTTGGCGGGCAGGGTGTATATGTACACCATCTCAGCAAGGCCCTTATTGATCTCGGCCATAGTGTTGATGTGGCTTCTGGCCCGCCATATCCCGATCTTGCACCCGGTATCGGATTGGTAAAATTGCCATCTTTGGATCTTTTTGCCGAGGATAATGCCTTTTCTGCCATTCGTTCGCGGCATTTTTCATCGTGGTCAGATGTTTCCGAATGGCTTTCGCATAATTCCGGTGCCTTTGGTGAACCTTATGCGTTTGGCCGCCGACTTCGCCGTTTTATCAAAAACAATCCTGGCCGTTATGATGTGGTTCATGACAATCAAACCTTAGCCCGGGCGCTGTTGAAAATTCGCAAAACTGTACCTGTGGTGACGACCTTGCATCACCCGATCAGCATTGACCTTAAACTGGCATTGCAATCTGAAAAGCGCTGGTGGATGCGTGCGCTTATTCGTCGCTGGCACCGGTTTGTGGGTATGCAGGCCAAGGTGGCGCAAAAGCTGGACCCTATACTGACGGTATCGGAAGCCTCCAAGTACGCCGCCATGCGTGATTTTGGTGTACCTGCGCGTAGCTTTCATGTTGTGCCTAACGGGGTAGACCAGGATATATTTGCGCCACAAGCGGATGTAGTGCGTGAAGATAATTTGATTGTCACAACGGCTAGTGCTGATACGCCGCTTAAAGGTCTGCCGGTTTTAATAAAAGCCTTTGCCCGAATTGCGAATGAGTATCCAAAATTGCGCCTTGTTGTTATTGGCCGGTTGCGCAATGGCCCGACAAAAGAGGCAATTGAAGCGGCAGGCCTTGAAAGTCGTATCACGTTTTGCGGCGGTATATCGCAAGATGAAATTGCCAAGCTGTTTTGCAAGGCAACAATTATGGTGTCGCCATCCCTGTTTGAAGGATTTGGTATGCCGGCCGCCGAGGCCATGGCCTGTGCTGCTCCCGTAATTGTCAGCACCGGGGGGGCCTTGCCCGAAGTGGCCGGTGATGCCGGTATCATCACCCCAAAGGGTGATGCGGAGGCGTTGGCTAAGGCCATCATGTACCTTCTGGAAAACCCGGGCAAACGCGTTGAACTTGGGCAGGCCGCCTTAATGCGTGCGCGGACAGTTTTCTTATGGTCTGAACATGCGGCTGGTGCCGTTGCTCTTTATCGTTTGGCGCTTCATGCATACCATTGATTTTGAACGCCTGAATTTGCGCGACGGGATGGCCGTGCTGGACCTTGGTTGTGGTCAGGGGCGGCATATTCACGGGCTCTATTATGCTGCTGATATGACTTGTCTGGGCATGGACCTCTCATTTGAAGATGTATTGCATACACGCAAAGGCTTTGATGCCTTTCCTGATTTTTCAGATGACCGCGGGCAGTCCTACGGTCTGGCTTGTACCGATGCACTGCACTTGCCGCTGTCCGATGCCTCACTGGACCGGGTGATTTGTTCTGAGGTGCTGGAACATTTGCCTGACTACCATACGGCATTAGCGCAAATCGCCCGTGTGACCAAACCGGGGGGGATTTTTGCCATGAGTGTGCCACGTGCCTGGCCGGAGCGGCTCTGTTGGCACCTTAGTGAGGAATATCATAATACGCCGGGTGGCCATGTGCGTATTTTTAATGCGGCCTCTTTGCGCACTGATATTGAACGCACCGGCTTTCGTTTTATTGCCCGGCATTATGCGCATGGCTTGCATGCACCCTATTGGTGGCTGAAATGTCTGTTGTGGCAGCGACGGGATGACCACCCGCTTATTCTCGCCTATAAGCGGTTTCTTGAGTGGGACATTATCGCCAGACCATGGCTCACACGGGCGCTGGAGACAGTAGCCTCACCGATGATGGGAAAGTCTGTGGTGATGTATTTTGAACGCATAGAGAGCGAATGACGGCCAAAAACACCATAACGCATTGTGCAGACTGGATAGTGCAATTGCAGCGCCCTGATGGGGCAATACCGTGGCTGCAAAGCGGGATATTCGATCCGTGGAACCATACCGAATCTGCTATGGCGCTTGGTGTTGCCGGACACATGGATGCCGCCCGCAAGGCATTAGATTATCTATACACAATACAACGTGGCGATGGTGCCTTGCCGGGAGAGTGTGGTGCCTCGGTGCCTATGGATGCCCAAAACAGGCACCTTGTGGCGGCCAGGGCAAAACCCTTGGTGGATACTAACTTTACGGCTTATTGCGCCCTTGGTGTATGGCATCTCTATTCCCTGAGCGGTGACCGCCATGATCTTGAACATTTTGCACCTTTGGTGGAAGCGGCGATGGAATTTGTTCTGGCTCATCAGTCAACGCATGGTGAAATTTCCTGGCGTGCCCGCGAAAACGGGGAGGCTCTGGAAGACATTGATGCCCTGCGTTCCGGGAATTGCTCCATATACAAGAGCCTTGAAGCGGCGGCACAAATCCGCCAGACACTAGGTGGTTCTGCCGAAAATTTACTAACAGCACGAGAGCGCATTGGTGTTGCCTTGCGTACCTTGCCGTCACGATTTGACCGTACCTGGGCACCCAAGGATAATTTTGCCATGGACTGGTATTATCCGGTTCTGTGCGGACTGCTGGATGGTGAAGAGGCACGGGCGCATTTGCTATCCCGCCGTGAGGAATTCATTGATGATAGTCTGGGGTGTCGTTGTGTTACCGAGCAGCCCTGGACCACGGTTGCGGAAACTGCGGAACTGGCTATGGCATTAATGGCGATAGGGGAGACTGTGCGGGCGAAAACCTTATTAAGCTGGTGTGCCCCTTTGCGCGATGATCGAGGTGGTTTTGCCATGGGCTGGCAATCTGAAGAACAAATAGTCTGGCCCGAGGAGCGTCCATCATGGACCGCAGCGGCCATGGTTCTGGCATTAGACGCAGTAAACGAGATCAGCTCCGCGCACCGGGTTTTATACGGAAAACTTAGCCCAAACGGCGTAAAAATACTAATGACTGCACAAGGTTGATTTGCTCAAAAAGGCCGGATGCTAACGCCTTGCAATAAATTTCATAAGGTGGCCGCCCCCCATCAGCTGGATTGGGAAATACGTCATGTATGGCCAGTACGCCCCCCGGTAGCACTTTGGAGGCCCATCCACGGTAGTCTTCAAAGGCGGCTTTCATGGTGTGTCCGCCATCGATAAAGACCATACCTAACGGTGTTGTCCAGTGCCGAGAAATGGTCCTGGAGGGACCAATGAGTGCCACCACACTATCCTCAAGGTCAGCACGCGCCATTGTGCGTCGAAAACTGGGCAAGGTATCCAGGGTTCCGGCTTGTTCGTCCATGAGCTCCGGATCATGCCATTCCCAGCCGGGTTGATTTTCTTCTGAGCCGCGATGATGATCCAGTGAATAGAGGATGGTGCCTGCCGCTTTTGCTGCGGGTCCCAGATAAGCTGCCGAACGACCGCAATAGGCACCAATTTCCAAAACCGGGCCAAGCGTGCCGCTTTCACGGGCTGCATCACCAAGCGCTGCGCCTTCTTCAGGTGTAAGAAAACCTTTGATGGTTTGTGGGTCAATGCCACCCATTTTAGCTGGTCGGGTTGTTGGACAGGCGCAGGGTGTTCAAGGCATCAACCAGACTTTTCATGCGTTCAACTTCGGCAGCATTTACGGCCAGATGTGTGACCATCTCCTCGCGCCCGGTTTCATCAAGTGTATCGCTGATCCGTGTGTTTGTCTCTGTAAACAAAGACTGGGCTTTGCGGGCTGACAACAAGGCACGTTCCAGCAACATGACATTCGCTCGCATGCCTTTCGTTTGGCTGGACACTTCGGGTTTCAGCAACGGTTCTGCCAGTGCGTTTAGCTCTACCATGGCCGTGCGGGCCTGAACCAGATCGCTCTTTATATGCACGACGAGTGGTGCCGGGTTGTCTTCTGCCTGCGCTGTAAGGCGCGCCAGATACAGTGAAACTGCATCCTTGGGCTCTGTATCGCTCTTGCCTTTTGCTTTGGCCCAGCCTTTGGTAAAAATAGAGAGAACAGCCTGCGCCCGGCTTTCACTTTCCGTCTCGCGCAGCCAACCCGCTTTGCGAAAACGATTTTGAAAGGCTTGTGCGCCGCGCTGAAATACAGCGTCGTCAGATATGTCACTTTGCAGGGTTAGTGTATCATGTCGGGGCAGCGAGAACGTCGTACAGCTGGCAAGGAATATTGCTGTTGAGAGGGCCAGTATAATCGTTTGTATTCGCATACTAGGTCACATACTCCAACAAATTTGCCAATAATCCCGAGGTGCGCATAATCAGGCAGACGCCAGTAAAAACCGCACACTGCCCTATACGTGTTTAAAATATTCTAACAGGAGATTATGAAATGGACAAATCAACACAGGGGCGCAGAGGGCTTTATACTGATATTTCTCCCTTTGATTTCGGTATTTTACAGATGGATTCCCTCCACCGGGTTTATTTTGAACAGTGTGGCAACCCAGAGGGTAAAGCTGCTGTATTCCTGCATGGAGGGCCTGGGGGCGGGTGCTCGGCTGATATGCGCCGGTTTTTCAACCCCGAACGCTGGCGCAGTGTCCTTTTTGACCAGCGTGGTTGCGGGCGCTCTACGCCATTTAGCGAACTTACAGATAATACCGTTTGGCATCTGGTTGAGGATATAGAACGCCTGCGCAAACATTTAGGCATAGAGCGCTGGGTAGTGTTTGGTGGTTCCTGGGGTTCAACATTGGCGTTAGCTTATGCGCAAGCCCACCCGGAAAGGGTCAGCGGCTTAATCTTGCGCGGTATATTCCTGTGCCGCCAAAGCGATATAAACTGGCTTTATCAGGATGGTGCCAGTGCACTTTTCCCCGATGCCTGGGAAGACTTTCTGGCCCCCATCCCCGAAGACGAACGTCACGACATGGTAGCGGCCTATCATAAACGCCTGTTTGGTGAAGATATGGCAACACGACTGGCGGCTGCCCGTGCCTGGTCTCGATGGGAAGGCGATACTGTGACCATCAAGGGGCCAGAAGGTCGCGCTGCTGACTTTGAAGATGATCATTTTGTCGATGCCTTCGCCCGTATTGAAAATGCATACTTTGCGGACGGGGGAGTTTTTGAGCGCGATAACCAGCTGTTGGAGAACGCTCATCTGATCGCTGATATTCCCTGTACCATCGTGCAGGGGCGCTATGATGCGGTATGTCCGCCGCGCGGCGCGTGGGCATTGCACAAGGCCTTGCCGCAATCCAAACTGCAAATCATTGGTGATGCGGGCCACAGTGCCATGGAGCCGGGTATTATCGATGCGCTGGTGCGGGCGACAGATGAGTTTGCGGGCAGGGGCTAAAAGAGAGGGCATCTTATCTCAGAAGAGAGAAGGGGCAGACAGGAACGTGGTTTGGAACGGTTGCTCTTTGAGCGATTTGCAAGCAACACTTTGCCTATAGCTCGCAAGTTTAAACCATCTGAGTCTGATCAGTTTTCTTCGTCTCTCAATTGTCAGCGCTGCGTCTCTTAACCACAAATGCACAATTTTTTGTGATTACACCTTTTGCATATTGTTTTTCGATAAATTTTTGTTATATTCATCAGCAGACACCAATATCACTTTGTGCATGCAATAATCTTTGAGGAAGCAATGAAACAGTTCTTTTTGACCATGGCCGGGGTTTTTGCCGCGTTTTTTCTGCTTCTTCTTATTCCCATAATGACGTTAATTGCCTTTGGGCTATTTGCTTCGGGGTCACAAAAGGCGGTTACTACCGCTGCGACCAGCAAAGCTAATCACATTGTATTGCGTGCCGATCTGCGCATTCCCATGCTGGACCAAAGCCAGAAAAGTTTTATCGGTGGCAACCGCCCTTCGGTGGTTGGATTTATAGAAACCCTGCAACGAGCCGAAACGGACAAGCGCGTCAAAGGCCTGTTCATCCGGGCAAACTCTTACGGGATGCCCCCGGCCCAGGCCGAAGAAATTCGTGATGCCCTGAACAGTTTTCGGGATACCGGGCGTTTTGTTATTGCCCACGCCCAAGGCTTTGAGGGTACTTCGATCACCTCATATCTTTCGGTGAGTGCCGCTGATGAAATCTGGCTGCAAGAATCGTCTGGCTTTTCTGCTTCGGGTATTGGCAGCGAGGTTGAGTTCTTTGGTGGCGTGATGGAAAAACTTCATGCCAAGCCCGAGTTTGAACAATTCTATGAGTACAAGAACGCGGCCAATACCTACACCCAGAAAACCTTTACCCCGGAACACCGGCAAAGCGTCATGTCTTATATTGGGTCTATTTATGATTCGGCAGTCGCTGAGATCAGCACTGACCGGGACATGGATGAAAGCGCCATACGTGATGCCATTGAAAATGGCCCTTATAGCGCTGAGGAAGCCATTGCGCTGGGCCTTGTTGACCAATTGGGGCAAGTGATTGAGGCCCGCGAGGCCGCGCTGGAAAAAGCTGATAAGGGCGCCATGGTTGAGCTGGCCAATTACGCCCAGCAAAAAGACAAGCTGAAATCACTTTCCGGCAAGCATCCTGTTATCGCGCTTATTGAAGGTCAGGGCGAGATTGTTACCGGTGAAGCCGAAGACAACCCGTTTAGCAGCAATGTTTCTATCGCGTCAGACACCATGGCGGAAACCATTTTGAGTGCGGTTAAGGCGCAAAACGTAAAAGCCATTGTACTGCGTATTGATTCGGGCGGCGGTTCAGCCATTGCCTCTGACCAGATCTGGTATGCCGTTGAGCGCGCCAGAGAAGCCGACATTCCTGTTGTCGTCAGCATGGCGCAACTGGCCGCATCCGGCGGGTATTATTATGCGGCGGGCGCTGATTATATCTTTGCCATGCCGACCACACTGACCGGCTCCATCGGGGTGCTGGGCGGCAAAATAGTGCTTGATGAAACCTTTGATATGGTGGGCTATAACGTAGAGTCGGTTGCCGTTGGTGGTGACTTCACCCTGGCCTATTCCAGTGTCCAGAGCTTTACCCCAAAACAGCGCAAGGCATTTCGTGATGGCATGGCACGCACTTACGAAGATTTCACCAACGTCGTGGCCAAAGGGCGCGATATGCCGCTGGAAACTGTGCTGGAAATTGCCAAGGGCCGGGTCTGGACCGGTGAACAGGCATTGAAGAACGGCCTGGTTGACGAACTTGGTGGTTTGCGTGATGCGATCGCCAAGGCCCGCGAACTGGCCGGTATCGAAGCCGATGACAAATTCAAGGTAAGACGCTTTCCCGCGCCAGAGGCACCCTTGCAACAGCTAAAGCGCTATTTTGGTATTTCCTCTGAAACGGCTGAGGCCATGGCCGCCATGCAGACGATCATCGAGTCGCCACAGATGAAAGCCTTGCTGAAGTCTGCCGAAGCGGTGCAGGAAAAACCACCCGCCCTAAAAGCCAGTGTGCCGGAGTTTGCGCATTAGGCCGCTTTGCCACTGCCCGGATTAATGACTGGAATTGTGAGTCTTCATAATAATCATATCCCGCGTGTCGTTACCGGGTTTATCCCGGTAATCCAGATGGGAAATGAAAATGCCCGTTCTCATATAGCAAATATAGCGAAGCGATAGAACAACAAGAAAACTGGATTACCCGAACCAGTCGGGTAATGGCAAATAGGGTGTTTGAACGCCCCGCCTTTACATCTTCGCGCCTAGCCATAAAACTGCCTGCAAAACGACAGTGAAAAATCAGGGGGTATATAATGGCGCAAGGCAAGCTGAAGCGGGTACTGGGAAGCGCTGATACTTTCTTCCTGGGCTTTGGGGCGATGATCGGCTGGTCGTGGGTCATTCTGGCCGGCGTGTGGATCAGCAATGCCGGGGTTTTGGGCGCCGGGCTGGCGTTTCTGCTCGGCAGTATCGCCATCACAGTGATCGGCCTTACCTATGCCGAGCTGGCCTCTGCCATGCCCATTGCCGGCGGTGAGCATTCCTATACAGAGCGCGCCTTTGACCCGTTGCATTCATTTTTATGCACCTGGGCGCTCATTTTTGGATATGTCTCCGTCGTTGCCTTTGAGGCAATTGCCCTTCCCGTAGCCGTTAGCTATATTTTTCCAGGCTTCAAAATGCTGCCCTTGTGGAGCATTGCCGGGTATCAGGTCTATGGCAGCGAAGTGGCTTTGGGTGCGCTTACCGGCGTGCTGATCACGGGCTTGAATATTCTGGGTGTGCGTCTGGCAGCCCGTATTCAGATCGGTATCGTCATTCTGATCCTCATCGCCGGGGCTGTACTCGTTGGTGGCGGGCTGGTTAATCTGGACGCACTGGATACCTCCGAGCCCTTATGGAAAGGCTTTCCCGGCGTCTTTGCGGTTATTATCATGGTGCCTTTCATGTTTGTCGGCTTTGATGTTATTCCGCAATCCGCCGAGGAGGTAAATCTGCCGCCGCGTGACATTGGCCGGGCGTTGGTTGCCTCCATACTTTTGGCCGTGGTTTTCTATTTGCTCATTGTTCTTACCGTTGGCTACGCCCCCTTTGACAAAAGTACATCAACACTTTTTGCCGCTGATGCGGCGGGTGCCTACTGGAACTCCAAAACTGCCGCAGCGTTCCTTGTTTTTGCCGGCATTGGCGGCATTGTCACAAGCTGGAATGCCTTTCTCATTGGTGGCAGCCGCGCCGTTTTTGCACTGGCCCGGTCGGAGCAATTGCCTAAAATCCTTGGTGCCGTGCATCCGCGCTTTGGCACCCCCTGGCCGGCCATTATCCTTATCGGCGTGTTTTCTGTTCTGGCCCCCATGCTGGGGCGTAATGCGCTCAACTGGATCGTCAATGCGGGCGGCTTTGGCATCGTCATTGCTTATCTTTATGTTGCCGCCTCATTTATCAGGCTGCGGCTGAAAGAGCCTGATATGCCTCGCCCCTATACGGCACCGGGCGGTATGCTGACCGGCATTGGCGCTTTTGTTCTCGGACTGGCTATATTTGTGCTCTATCTGCCGGGGTCCCCCTCGGCGCTTAAATGGCCACAGGAATGGGGCATGCTCCTGATCTGGGCCATTATTGGTGTTGTTTTTATGGCTATTGGCAAAAAAAGCCAGCGCCGCTAGGCAGTCTTTTTAGAACCATCGACCGGAATATGGCGCTCGAGCTCAGCAGCATTGGCAATGGCAGCATGTAATTCATGCAAGTCGATCGGCTTGGTGACATAATCATCCATGCCGACGGACAGGTATTTTTCCCTGGCACCCTGCACCGCATTGGCGGTCAAGGCGATGACGGGTACAAACTGGTTTGGCCCCTCTTGCTTGCGGAGCAGCTTTACAACATCCGTCCCGTCCATTTTTGGCATTTGAATATCCATCAACACCACGTCAAAGGCTCGGGATTGCAATTGTTGCAGGGCATCTTCGCCATCTTCTGCAAAGATCAGGTCAACATCAAGCGGCTTTAAAAAGGCTGCCAAAATTCTGCGGTTATGCTCATTGTCTTCTGCCGCCAATAAAGACAGACGCTGATCAGGCATCACTATTTCATCTACAGGGGAAACCTCGGCTTCTTCCCTGGGTTGTCCATTACTGGTTACAACGGGGGCATCCAGTTCTACTGTAAAACATGAACCTTCGCCCTCTACTGATTTAACATGAATATCCCCTCCCATAAGGCGGGTAAATTTCCGTGATATGGCAAGGCCAAGCCCGGAGCCACCAAAGCGGCGGGTGGTTGAGCCGTCGGCCTGTTCAAAAGCTGTAAACAGGCGTGCTTGCGCCTCCCCGGAAATACCGATCCCTGTATCTGTAACGTCAAAGCGTAATGTTGCCACGCCATCCTTCTGGTTGAGCAGAATAATATTCAGACACACTTTGCCTTTTGGCGTAAATTTTATGGCGTTAGAAATAAGGTTGAATAAAACCTGCCTCAGCCTTGTACCATCAATATGGATATAGGGTGGTACTGCCTCATCAATTGTGCAGATCAGTTCTATATTGGCTTCTTTTGCCTTGGGTTGCCACAAACGTTCCAGCTGTTTTACCAAATCTGAAATATTGATGTCGATGGGGTTTATATCCAGTTTCCCGGCTTCGATTTTGGAAAAATCCAGAATATCATTCAATACCGTTATCAAAATATCGCCACCATCAAGCATGGTCTTGACGTGGTCGCTTTGCTCTTCACTCAGTTCTGAGGCCCCAAGCAATTGAGCTGACCCCAGCATGGCATTCATCGGCGTACGCAATTCATGGCTCATCATAGACAGAAAATCAGACTTGGCTTCATTGGCGGCCTGTGCTGCCGCTGCATGTTTACTGGCTTCCAGATTTTTCAGGACAAGCGTTTGCTTTTCTAAAATGGTCCTGTGGAAATCACTAACCGTGTAGGCCAGATCACCAATAACATCGTTACGATCAGCAATGGCATTATCAAGGACAAAGTCTTTTGCCTTCACACTCTTTGTGGCGCGAACAAGCCGTATGACCGGATGAATTACGGTTGTATGCAATAACCGGTAAATTACAAACAACACGATCAACAAAATACCAATGCCGGCACACACTCGCTGCACGACTTGTTGGCGCCAAGCCGCCATAGACGTGGTAATATCAACAGCTGCACTATAAACACCTAAGGTCTCGCCAGCCTCAATATCCATCAGGGCAGTATGACAAGATGCACACCTTTCATCGGCGGCACTGCCCTGGCCCAGTATAGCAGGGCGACTTACCCGTATGCTCCTATCCTCAACCCTGCGGATTATCGTTTGGCTGGTATTCAGTGCCTCTTGATCTATTGAATCCCGGGGATTTTCAATTTCAATCTGTTTGTTCTTGCGTTGAAAGGCGATAACTTTCTCGCCCATGACCAGCCAGATATTTACGCGCTCACTGGTCTCTGAAAAGCTCTTCATTGTGTCGTTCAGGGCTTTAACAACCGGACCAAAATCTTCTGTATTTTGACGGTTGAGCATAGCGTTTGCATGCGTGGCTTCTAGCATATCCAGCGTTGTGCCAGCTTCAAGTTCTGCTTGTCGAAAAATACTGTCCCGCTCCCCCAAAGAAGACCAGACCATAAGCGGCACCAAGGTGAGCGTTAAAACAATTCCCAAGCCAAAAAGGATGTTGGCCTGCAAGGAAAATTTATGCCAGAACTGCTTTATGCCAAGACCATTCTTTATTGCCAAACACCCGACCTTCCAGAGTTTAAAACCAGGGAACAGTATAACTTGTACGGCAATAAGGTTTATTCCCGGTAAATTCTTACCTCAAGAAATGGACAGGCATTAACTTCCCTTAACTGACGGTTTTTATTGATTAAAACCATGATAACGGCAGGAGAGGGTTTAGGTAAAAGCCTAGGCGGTCTTTGCAGACGCATCGACCGGGGTGTGGCGCTTAAGTTCAGAGGCAGTGGCGATGGCAACATGCAACTGGCGTGGGTCTATAGGCTTGGAGATATAACCATCCATACCTGCGGCCAGATAACTTTCCTCGGCCCCTTGCACCGCATTGGCGGTGACAGCAATAACGGGTGCATCCTGATTTGGGCCTTCTTGAGCACGGATCGCTTTTACAACATCTACTCCATCCATTTTGGGCATTTGGATGTCCATCAACACCACGTCAAAAGGCTGAGCCATTAACATCTGCAAGGCTTCTTCACCATCGACAGCAAAGGTCAGATCAGCGTTAAGCGATTTTAGAAAGGCTGCCAGAATTCTGCGATTATGCGCATTATCTTCTGCCGCTAGCAATGACAAACGTCGATCAGGCGCCTCTGTTGCTTCCGAGGTGGCATCCTCGTCTTCTTCACTGGGGGTTTCAAATTTGGCAACAACAGGCGCATCCAGTTCAATTAGAAAACTTGTCCCTTCGCCCTCTACTGATTTAACGTGAATATCCCCACCCATAAGACGGGCCAATTTGCGCGATATGGCCAGGCCAAGTCCGGTACCACCAAAGCGACGTGTTGTTGATCCATCGGCCTGCTCAAAGGCCTTAAACAGGCGTGATTGCGCTTCCTCGGAAATACCGACCCCCGTATCAGAAATTTCAAATTGCAATCTCGCAACCCCGTCTTCCTGGTTTACCAAAGAAACTGTCAGGCCCACCTTGCCTTTTTCAGTAAATTTTATGGCGTTTGAAATGAGGTTGTACAAAATTTGCCGAAGCCTTGTGCCATCAATGTTGATAAAGGCAGGCACATCCTCATGAGTTGAACAGACGAGTTCAAGGCCCGCTTCCTCGGCCTCGTGCCGCCACAAACGATCCAGCTGTTGAACCAAGTCTACGACATTAATGTCAATAGGGTTGATATCCAGCTTTCCCGCTTCGATTTTGGAAAAATCCAGCACATCGTTCAATACGGTTATTAAAATCTCACCGCCATCAAGCATGGTTTTGACGTGCTCGTCTTGCTCTTCGCTAAGATCTGTTGTCTTGAGTAATTGTGCCGAGCCAAGAATGGCGTTCATCGGCGTACGTAGTTCATGACTCATCATCGATAAAAATTCAGACTTGGCCTGATTAGCCGCCTTGGCATCTCTTGCTTGATTTTTTGCTTTTACTATCGCTGAAATATCTGTGCGAACAGACGTATAGCCTGTAATAACGCCCTCAGCATCCTTATCGGGCACGATTGATGTATCAACCCAATAACTTTCCCCATTTCTATTCTTGTTCTGAATTACCCCGTGCCAGGAATGTCCATTTGCAATCTCTCCCCATAGCTTTTCATAAAACTTTGCAGGATGGGCATCAGACTTGACCACAGCATGAGTTTTACCGACTATTTCTTCACGCGAATAACCAGATATGCGAACAAAGTTATCGTTGACAAACGTTACAATGCCTTGTGCATCGGTCATCGTAATGATGCTACGTATATCAGCCGCATCATGCACCTTGTTCCGTATTGCATTATCTTTAAAAACCTGAACTGCGGTCGCGATAGAGCCAATCTCATCCTGACGCATCTTCCCCGGAATACTGGTCGATTTATCACCTTGCGCCAATTGCACCATGGCATTGGTTATCTCACTGATGGATCGTGAAATATTCTTGCCTACAAAAAAGCCAAACCCAGCTACAAAAACAATACCAAACATTGAGTATAAAATTATGTCCCTGCGCAGGGACACAACCGAAGCATAAACTTCGGCATAATCGATCTCGGCAATGATGGCCCAGGTCACGCCTAAATGTGTGATGGGTCTATAGGCAGCAACAACGGGAACCTGCCGATAATCTAGCCCGAACATCAACCCGCTTCCGCCGTTTAGCGCATGTTGTACCTGCTCGGTTTCAACTTTGGTTTCTAAAATTGTAAAATCGGTGCCGAACCGTGAACCACTGCGCATCAGATGATCAGAGCCGACAAGATAGGTTTCACCACTTTGCCCCAACCCCGACCTTTGTTGCATAATGGCATCCAGTTTCGCTATCGATATTTTAAAAGCCAAAACACCCTGCAAGTGACCTTGCTCATCCAGAAGTGGTGTTGAAATAAAACTGGCCGGTGCGCCATTATTTGGCGCATAAGCCTCAAAATCAGAAAAACTTATTCTCCCCTCTTTCGGATTATCTCGCGCAGCGCGAAAGGCATCGCCGGCGCTGCTATCTGCCCACTCACCCGAGATTACATTGGTTGCAAAATCTGGCTCCTTTAAAATTGTATAAATAAGGTTGCCACTCTTATCAAAAAGGAAAATGTCATAATATTCGCGTCCATGAAAAAAATCGCGTAAATGAGAATGGTGTTTTTCATGAGCAAGATCATAGCCCAGGCTATCAGAGACAATATCAGGACTTTCTTTTTCGCTTAAAGAGTCTGATTCTTTAACCAGATAATGGCTTTGCAATATTGTTTTTTGGTCACTGCCTATTTCCTGCCAACCAGATGTAAACGCTTCAAGTGCATCATCTAACAAGGGGCTTTTGGCAAGCATTACCAGATCACTTTCAATGCTTTCCAGCCAATCTGATAGCCCATACAAACGATCGTCTACTACTGCGGTCAATACAGCTTCTGCGCCCAAAAAGACCGTTTTTTTACCATTAAAATAAGAAGACAAGCCGGTTATGCTGACGGCTATAATACCCGCTACGATTATCATTGTTGGAATTTTGAGTGATATCGGCCAGCCGGACGGGTTAATATTCATTGTACAACTTTAAGGTTGTTATTTGTAATAATAATTATTATGCAAATGTGCGAATTATTTCTTAATATATAAAATTATATGCCGTACCCTATGCCCACATTTGTCCTTTTGTGGTATGCTACATACTTGTAAAATATAATAAAATGGCGCAGGGGTCAGTGTTTCTAACGCCTCAATTCAGCCAAGAAGGTAGTGCAAATGGCAACTCAAGATCACGGGCCACGGCCTCATGGGTGATTGTACCGCCCGCCACATTAAGTCCCAATGCAAAGCCAGCATCGGCTTTTAATGCCTCTTGTACGCCCTGTCCTGCCAGGCGTTTCATATAAGGTAGTGTGGATTTCACCAAGGCAAAGGTTGACGTGCGTGCCACTGCGCCTGGCATGTTGGCTACACAATAGTGCACCACGCCATCGACGATAAAGGTCGGGTCACTATGAGTGGTGGCATGGGATGTTTCAAAACAACCGCCTTGATCAATGGCAATATCAACAAGCACCGCACCCGGTTTCATTGTGCGTACCATTTCGGCAGTGACCAGCTTGGGCGCCGCAGCACCCGGCACCAGAACAGCACCGATAATCAGGTCCGCCTCAAGACAGGCCTTGGCCACCGCCTGTTTGGTTGAATAGATGGTCTTGATCCGTCCGCCATAAAGCGCATCCAACTCGTTCAGGCGATTATCGGATATATCAAAAACGCTGACATCAGCGCGCAGGCCCATGGCCATTTGCGCCGCATTGGTACCCGAAACACCACCGCCAAGGATCACCACTTTGGCCGGGGCCACCCCCGGCACGCCGCCCAGCAAAACCCCGCGACCGCCTTCTGAACGCTCAAGGCAGTGCGCACCCACATGCACAGACATGCGCCCGGCCACTTCGCTCATGGGTTGTAATAGTGGCAAATCCCCGCGCGGTCCGACAATGGTTTCATAGGCAATGGATGTGCAGCCCGAAGCCATCAAACCTTTAGCCTGAGACTTGTCGGCGGCAAGGTGAAGGTAAGTAAACAGGGTCTGATCCTCGCGGAGGCGGGCATATTCAACCGGCTGTGGTTCTTTGACCTTAACGATCAGTTCTGCCGCCTCGAAGACCTCATCAGCATTGGCACCAATAGTGCAGCCCGAAGCCTGATAATCTGCGTTTGAAAACCCAACGCCTTCACCCGCGCTGTTCTCGATCATGATCTGATGGCCATCATGCACCAGCTCTGCAGCTGCATCCGGGGTCAGACTGACCCGGTATTCATGAACTTTAATTTCTTTGGGAATGCCAATGCGCATGATTTTATCCTCATTCATCCATGATTATATGGTGGATAAAATAATGCGCTTGATGTAGAATGTCCTTGCTTTATCAGCGTAATTTGCATTTAATTTAGAATATTCATCGAGTATTTATTATAAATGCAGTAGAAAATTCAATTATGAAATTGGACGTTAAAGACAAACAAATTCTCACATTGCTGCAAGCTGAAGGCCGCCTTAGCAATGCGGACCTTGCTGAACGGGTGGGCCTCTCGGCTTCGGCCTGTCATCGGCGCGTCAAGGCGCTGGAGAATGAGGGGGTTATATCCGAGTACGTGGCACTGCTGGATGAAGCTGCTTTTGGGCGCACCTCGTCGGTATTTGTACAGGTCACGCTGAACAATCAACGCACCGAGAACCTTGGCCAGTTTGAGGCGGCGGTGGCAGACTGCCCGGAGATCATGGAATGCTACCTAACCACCGGGGATGCAGACTATTTGCTGCGGGTTCTGGTGCGCGATGCCGCTGATTATGAGCATGTCCACCACCAGGTGTTGACACGCTTGCCCGGTGTTACCCGTGTGGTGTCAAATTTTGCTATCCGGCGGGTATTTCGGCGCACAGCACTGGCGATCTAGAAACCAGTTTCATAAGCAAGGCTAGTTTGGCGCGCTGTCTTTGCGTTTGCCACTGTTGAGGTTGTTCCCTGCGAAATCAGGAAAAATCTATCACATTGTATTCATGTGAATAAAATGGTCGGAGTAGCAAGATTTGAACTTGCGACCCCCGCCTTCCGAAGACGGTACTCTAACCGGGCTGAGCTATACTCCGACGAAGCGCGATATATATCCGTTGGCTGTTCTTGTTGCAAGCAGGCTTTCCATTTTGGCGCTGCGTATTATATGTCAGCAAATGAGCCAACAAATCTATGACGTTATAATAATAGGTGCCGGGGCAGCGGGAATGATGTGCGGTGCGCGGGCCGGGATGCGCGGGCGTAAGGTTCTTATCCTGGATCATGCCAAAGCGGCTGGTGAGAAAATCCGCATCTCTGGCGGTGGGCGTTGCAACTTTACTAATATGTATAGCGGATCAGAGAATTTCATTTCCCAAAATCTGCATTTTTGTAAATCGGCTTTGGCCGGCTTTACGCCTCAGGACTTTATTGGTCTGGTGGAGACTTACGGCATTGCCTGGCATGAAAAGAGCAAAGGGCAATTATTCTGCAATGGCCGTGCCGGGCAAATTGTTCAGATGTTACTGGATGAGTGCGCCAAGGGGGGGAATGAAGTACGCCTTGAAACAGATATCCATAGTATAGAGAAAAGCGACCAGGATTTTGTTGTGTGCACGTCCAAAGGTGATTTTATCGCCGGGGCGCTGGTTGTGGCGTGCGGTGGTCCGTCTATCCCAAAAATGGGGGCCAGCGGGTCTGGCTATCGAATCGCACAAAAATTTGGCCTGAATGTTATCGATCCATGCCCTGCCCTGGTGCCGCTTACCTTTGCCGACTGTGTAAAAAAATCAATGAGGGAACTGGCCGGCGTCAGCGTAGATGTAAGAGTTTGTTACAATAAAACTGTGTTTGAAGAGGCCTTGTTGTTTACCCATCGCGGCTTATCCGGTCCATCCATATTGCAAATTTCATCATACTGGTCGCCAGGGGGCAGTATCATTATTAATCTGGTGCCGGGAACTGATATGTTGTCGGCCTTAAAGCGGGCGCGCAATAATCACCCTAAGCAAAGCCCGGCCAACGTCCTGTCGGACTTTTTGCCCACGCGGCTTGCGCAGTCTATTGTTAGAGGTGTTCTTGCATTACGCTTGGCTGATATGAGCGACGCGGCGCTGATGGAACTGGCGGGCCGTATAAATAAGTGGACGGTCACACCTGCCGGAAGTGAAGGGTTTCGCACCGCTGAGGTAACACGAGGCGGTGTGGATACCCGTGATTTATCCTCAAAGACCATGCAGGCAAAGAATGTGTCTGGACTTTATTTTATTGGTGAAGTGGTGGATGTTACCGGGCATTTGGGTGGTCATAATTTTCAGTGGGCATGGGCAAGTGGCATTGCCGCCGGGAATGCGCTTTGAATAATAGCCCTTATATATAACTGTATGCATAGGGTGCCCGTATTACGTTTTGGGTGATCTGGGGCAGGCGAAATATTATAGCGCACAAGTGAGCGCAGACAGGGCGTTGCCTTTGGCGTTTCATGGCGTTATTACCCTGCCTCCGCCGGGCTGGTTGCCCGGAGACTATGTTGGGGCGTGGCCAAGTGGTAAGGCAGCGGTTTTTGGTATCGCCATCCCAGGTTCGAATCCTGGCGCCCCAGCCATATTTCCCGTCAGGCGCGATTTTTCACAAATTGTTTGCATATCTGCTGGATTTCTTTCATTCTTAGTATTGATTGGTGACGCTGATCAGTGTTAGCGTCGCTTCTACTAGGGGTGCATGTAACATGAAATGTTGCGAGGCACTGAATGACGGCGGATAAACCGCCGCAGTTCAGAAGGTGGCGGATAACTGCTACGGCCAGAAGGGGAAGCAACTGCCTTTGCAGTTATAATCTCTTCCAACTTACCGTCTTGTGGCGGGGTACGTTAGTGTACCAATAACGCGGTGGCTGGCAGATTTTGTCAGACTTTTTTTTAGAATTTACGGCGCGCCTTTTCGTCTGGTCGCGTGGAGTTCTTTTGTGGAGCATGGTATGACGAAGATCAAATTAATGGCGCGTATTAGTGCCGCGGCTCTTGCAGCCGCTGCCTTTGGTGGTGCAGCGCAAGCGCAACTTTCATCAGCGTTGAAAACTGCTGAGCGTTCAACATCTGCCGGTGCAACCGCACAGGCGCGTATTGACCGCATTGATGATCAGGTTGGTGATGTGGTGCGTGAATATCGTGCGGCATTACAGGAAAAAGAAACCGTTGCCCTGAACGTCGATCAACAGAAAATTTTTCTGAAATCTCAGGAAAATGAAATTGATTCGCTACGTGGCCAAATTGACCGTGTGGGTGATATTCAGGCTCAGCTTCTTCCCATGATGCTCCGCATGATCGGTGCGCTGGAAGCTTTTGTTGCTTCAGACGTGCCGTTTCAAATGGAAGAGCGCGAGGGACGCATTGCCAAGCTTAAAGAATTGGCCGGTGATCCCAATCAATCCCCTGCTGAGCTTTATCGGCAGATCATGAATGCGTATCAGATTGAGCTTTCCTACGGCAATCAAACCACATCTTATACAGAAAATGTGCTAATTAACGGTGAGCCCCGTAAAGTAGAGTTCTTGCGCATTGGCCGGGTGGCTCTGATTTATACTGATAGCAGTCAGGACATGCACATATATGATGCAACATCTGGCGGTTATAAGGATCTTCCAGAGAACTATAAACTTGACGTACAATCTGCGACGCGCATTGCGCTAGAGCAGAAAACCCCTGAAGTTTTCCCTGCACCGTTGCCTGGCGCAACGACAGCGCAATAAGAATAGAGAGCGAGAGAAAGCAATGATAGTTAAGATGAAATCGCTTATGGGTGCCGTCGCGTTAAGCGCCGCTGCCTTGATCGTTCCTGCCGGGGCAGCCTTTGCCCAGGCGACACCGGTTCAGTCTATTGACGAACTGATTGCCCGTGTTGGCCGCGATAGTCGTGAAGCCAATGCAGAGGCCCAGCGCCGTGTGCAGGAATTTACGCAGAAAAAAGCCCAGCAACAAACTTTGCTTAACCGGGCAAAAGGACAATTAAGGAACTTGCGATCGCAAGAAACTGCTAATAACACCAAACTGGATGCCAATAAGGCGCTGGTGCTGAAACTGGATGAAGACCTGCGCGTTGCGCAAGGCTCTTTCGGTGAATTATTTGGTGCTGCCCGTCAGGCTGCTGGTGAGATTAAGGCTGTTGTCGACGTGTCTTTCATCTCGGGTCAGTATCCTGGCCGCGGTGAAGAGCTTGGCAATGTTTCCAATAGTTCCAAGTTGCCGGAAGTTTCCGAGCTTGAAAATATTTATAAAACTATTTTGCAGGAAGCCGCAGCCCAGGGCCAGGTTGTAACTTATACAGGCTCAATTGCTGATGTGGACGATGGTGCGCCGGTAGAGATTACTCGCGTTGGCCCATTCTCGTCCTGGGTGACCAAAAGCGCCAGTTTTTTGAAAATTGAAGATGGTGAACTTGGGCTTCTGTCCCGCCAACCTTCCGGTCGTTTGCGCGGTCTTGCCCGCAATGTCAGCTCTGGTAGTCCTGACAAAGTCACCAAGGGTCCCGTTGATCCGACACGCGGTGTGCTTTTGGGCCTAGTGGTGCGTACACCAACATTGGCCGAGCGTTACCACGCTGGTGGTAATATTGGCTATGCGGTGAGCACCATGGCTGCCATTGGTATCTTCATCGGTGTTTGGCGCTTGTTTATCCTGTTCACCACCTCAATGGCGGTTCGGGCTCAAATGCGTCGCAAAAAAGCAGGCAAAGGTAATCCTTTGGGCCGCATTATGGCTGCTTATGAAAGCTCCAAGGACAAGGATATTGAAACCATTGAGCTTAAACTTGATGATGCCATCCTGAAAGAAAGCGGCAAACTCGAATATGGTCTCAGCCTGATCAAGGTGCTGGCCGCAGTTTCACCGCTAATGGGGCTTTTGGGGACGGTTATTGGTATGATCCAGACCTTCCAGGCAATTACCTTGTTTGGTGCTGGTGATCCACAGCTGATGGCTGATGGTATCTCCTTTGCTCTGGTGACTACGGTTCTGGGTCTTTTGTCGGCAATTCCGCTTCTGCTGCTACACAGCTTCACTTCATCGGCAAGCCGTAGCCTTCAGCAAGTACTGGAAGAGCAGGCGGCGGGCTTAATTGCGGCGAATGCCGAAGCTCGTGCCAGTAAGTAATCCTGAGGTAATAAGTCAGAGAAGGAGGGCACCATGCCCATTTGGCTAGACCCAATGACGGCCTTAAGTAATCTCCAGCAGTTTCTGGAGATGGGTGGGAATGTTCTCCTGCTGATTATGGTCGCCACCTTTTTTATGTGGGCTTTTATCCTGGAACGGATGGCTTACTATAGGTTTGCTCATAAAGGGATCGTCAAAAAAGCGGTCAACAAATGGGCAGCACGGGATGACCATAAAACCTGGTATGCTCATGCTATTCGGGAACGTATGATTTCCGAGGTGCGGCAAAAGACCGAGCAGAATATCAAGTTTATCAAGACACTGGTGGCTATTGCACCGCTTCTTGGTCTTCTTGGTACTGTAACCGGGATGATCGAGGTTTTCGACGTTATGGCGGCGACAGGGTCATCCAATGTACGGGCCATGTCGGCGGGGGTTTCAAAAGCCACCATTCCGACAATGGCAGGCATGGTAGCGGCACTTTCCGGGCTGATTTTCACTAACCGGCTTGAGCGGCGGGGCTTACTGGCCACACAATCTGTCGCTGATTCCATGGAACTAGGTTAGGACTGAGAGTATGCGTAGAGGTGGACGCCGTCGTGAGCAGGAAGAAGTCGATGTCGATATGACACCGATGCTGGACATTGTTTTTATCCTGCTGATTTTCTTTATTGTTACCGCCGTTTTTGTTCAGGAACGGTCAATCTCTCTGGTGCCGCCGCCGCCATCGGACGAGGAGCCGACAGAGTCAAATCCTGTCATCCTTATTCAGGTCAACGATCGTGATGTTATTTTTGTCAATGATCAGCTTACCGACCTGCGTCGGGTTGGTCCGGCGATTGAGCGGTTTCGTGCTGATAAGGGCGATAGCGCTATCCTGATTGTGCCTGATAATTTGGCCAGTCACGGTGTGGTTATTACCGTGTTTGACGCGGCCAGAAACACCGGTGCACCAACGATGATACAACGGGCTGGTAGCGAATCATAATTTTATGATGCGCTTAGCCAAGACAAAAAGCGGAGTAGAGTAATGGCAAAATCACGCCAGGCCACTAAAGCAGAAGACGTGGAAATGGACATGACGCCCATGTTGGACGTTGTTTTCATCCTGTTGATTTTCTTTATTGTTACCGCCGTCTTTGTTAAAGAACCCGGCGTTGATGTAGACAAGCCATTGTGGGGCCCCGAGCTTAGCGCAGAAAAACCGTCAATTATGGTTGCTGTTGCCAGTGATGATCAGATCTGGATTAACAAGAAAATTGTTCCCAAGGCTGCTGTTGGTGCTGTGCTTGAAAAAATGAAATCTGAAAACCCCAAGGCAGAGGGCGTTATTCAGGGCGATCAACTTGCCAAGATCGGTACCGTTCTGGACGTTCAAGATATATTTCTTTCCGTAGGTATCCCTGTGAAAGTATCAATAGAACAATAATCATAGTTAGGGCTTGAGAGCTAACACCCTTATTGGCATCAGCTCTAGATTATAAATCAAATAACGGTCCGGTTTTATAGGACTGGGCCGTTTTGTTGTTTCAAGCCACAACGTCTTTCCCCGCTTTGGCGGTGAAGTAAATTTTTCGCATAAATAAAAAAATTTGAGATAGGCATTTTCTAGCCTGTATTTAAACTCAATTTCGCCTCAAAGTTGCGGAAATGTAATAAAATTCACTACTCAAGTGGTAAAAATTACTTGATCTGGATCTATTACGAGGAGTTGATTATGACAACTATGGTCATGAACAGGGCATCAGATAAGTTGCAAACAGCCCGTTTTGTTAGCCTTCTTCCCTTGGCAGGGGCTATTACACTGGCGTTGTTTTTGTTAATGCGCTTTATGATATCCACTCAATTTGAAATTCCAGAGCCCGAAGATCATGTGGTTTTTGATATTAATCCCGTGATTAAAGAATTACCACTACACATACGTGAAGCAATACCTGAGCGGATGAAAGATGTTACGCCGCCGCCGCCGCCGCCCAGGGTTAGTAAACAAACTGCCCAGAGGCCTGATGAAACGATTGCAGCTCTTACTATTCCAGACTTAAATCCGCAACGTATTCAGCCAAAAAACCTATCTTTTATATTCGTTGATAGGGATGCTCAACCAATTATAAAAATTGAGCCAATTTATCCACCTCGCGCTATCGATCAGGGGCGCGAAGGTACATGTAAGGGCATGTTTGATGTGAGTGCTATTGGTAGGCCTTATAATATTAGTGTCACGTGTTCATCATCGTTGTTTGTTCGGGCATCAACACGGGCCATCGAAAAATGGAAATACAACCCAAAAATAATTGATGGCAAAGCTGTGGTCCGGCGTGGTGTGGCAACATCGTTCAGTTTCAATATTAAAGATTGAATGGGAAGAGTATGCCTACAAGTTGTAGGGCTAGTCCAAAAGTCGCCTCATTGTTGTGTAATGCCTGTGTTGACTGTGTGATAACAGATGATTTTTACATTCAGGCTAAAAAAAGACTGTTCGCAGCGGATTCTAGCCGATAGTATAATAAAAAAGCCGTTGAACAAAATCGGTGATTCAGGGGGAGTGTGAAAAGCACTCGGAGTGTTGAATCACTGTATCAGTTGTTGTGCGGGTAAATACGACAGGAGTACCAGATGCGGTTTATAGCTGGATTGCCAATTGCAGCAGTCATTACAGTCGGCCTTTTTTTGCTGATGCGTTTTTTCATTTCTGGTGATTTCAAATTGGCGGATAAAGAAGAATCCGTTCGCTTTGATATCAACCCCAAAGTTCAGGAACTTGAGGTTCGCCAGCGCGAGGTCAAGCCCGAACGCACCAAAGACGTCAAGCCGCCACCCCCGCCGCCGGCTATTGAAAAGCAAAAGGCCGTGCAACCTAATGAAGGTATTGCCTCGGTCTCCGGTTCGATCCCTGATTTTGAACCGCCACAACTTAATCGCGGCAACATCAACTTTCAGGTCAGTGATCGCGATGCTCAGCCATTGGTGCGCATCGAGCCGATTTACCCGCCACGCGCCGCCGAGCAGGGCAGGGAAGGCACATGCGAAGGCACATTTGATGTGAGCGCAACTGGCAAGCCATATAACGTTCGCGTTACCTGTTCATCGTCTTTGTTTGTTCGGGCAGCAACACGGGCCATTGAGAAATGGAAATACAATCCTAAAATTGTGGATAGCAAGCCTGTGGCACGACGTAACGTGGTCACACCGTTTAAATTTCAACTGGCTGACTAGCGGCAAAAGAAACGCACGTTAACAATGAAAAAATTGATAGCTCCACAGGAGATTGACTTATGATTGCAACAAAATGGTTTCGTGGGGCTGGTGTGTTAAAACAGATTAGTGTGATGGCATTTGCAGCTTTTTTTGCGGTGCTTTTTGTCGCAGGCCCTGCCGATGCGCAGCGTCGTAAAAAGGATGATCAAAAAACAGAAGGCCGGGTACTCAGTACGGAAGCGGGTGAAGCTATCATTGAGGCTCAAGAGGCCATGACCGCCGAACCAGCAGACAATGTCACAGCAATTGCTGTGTTGAGCAAATTACTGGAAAAACCAAAGCTTTCGCCCTACGAGCGTGCAATCAGTTACCAGATCCGCGGTGGTGCCTATTATGCGACCGGAAAAAATATGTCGACAATCCGTGATTGGGAGGCGGCAATTGCAACAGGTGCCTTTAATCAGGGGGAAATTGATAGCCTGACGCCGAATATTGGCCAGCTTTATATTGCTGAAGAGCAGTATGTTAAAGGGGCCACCATATTGGAAAACTGGCTGCGTAATGGCGGTAAGGCCAATACAAAAATCCATTTAATGATCGCACAGTCGTGGTTGCAGGCGGATAACTATCGTAAAGCACTGCCCCATGGCGAAACGGCTTTTCGTATGGCTAACCCCAAGAAAAAGAAACATTTTGATATTTTAAACTACATCTACCATGAGATGAAAATGCCAGCTAAGCAGGCAGCTCTGCTGGAGCAGGAAGTTTCAATCTGGCCTGATGATAAAAAAGTGTGGAAGGCCATTGCCTCCCTTAAACAACAGGCTAACAAGTCTCGCGAAGCCTTTGAAGTCAATAAAATCATGTATTTGAATGGTATGTTGAGCAAGGAACGTGAACTTCTGGCACTGGCTCAGTATTACAGCTATTATGAGGTTCCCTTTCGTGGTGCCTCGATCCTGGAACGGGAAATGAATGCCGGGCGGGTCAGCAGAGCCAAGAAAAATCTTGAATTGCTGGCCAATATGTGGCGACAGGCCCGTGAATACGACCGGGCCATTCCAGTCCTGACAGCGGCGGCTGATATTTCAGCGGACGGTGGTTTGTATGAAAAATTAGGCGAAGCCTATTATTCTGAGGAACAGTATGACAAGGCCGAAGCATCGTTCCGCAAAGCCTTGGCAAAGGGAGTTAAAAAACCTGGCAATGCTTATGTTCTGATCGCTAACTCACTTTATGAGCGAGATCGTCCACGCGATGCCGTCAAGGAATTTAAAAAGGCGTCGCAATACCCGTATTCCAGAAGGACCGCCAATGGTTGGGTTAAATTCATCAATGGTGAATTTGAAGTGGCTCGTAAACAAAGGGCTTTCAAAGCCCAGGTAAAACTGGACGAGTGTAAAAATCAGGCTGACCGTAAAAAGCGTATGGGTGCGGAGTTTCTTGAAGGTGTTGGTGAAATATCACAGGAATGTCAAACTATTCTGGCTCAAGATGCCGAGGCCGAAAAAGCTAAAAAAGCAGCGAGAAAAGCCAAGGCAACCTGATTATTGGTTGTTCCCCTACTATTTAGAAAATGATAATTTAGCCGGGGCATAGCGCTCCGGCTAAATTTTTTTAAGGCGGGGTTATTGCCCACCCAGACGTTTTGCATCTGCTGTAGTTGCGGATAGAGCTGCTGCATTTCCATGCTTGGCTCATTGGTGCCTTCAATAATCCTGATCGCTACGCTGATCTCTTTCAAGGCATCATCGCGTTTGCCGCCCATTGCATAGGCGTTGAATAGCAAGAAATGCGAAAATGGCGATTGTGGGTACTGTGCCACAAAAGCTTTTGCCACCTGCGTACCTTTGTCCAATTGCCGGGTTTGCAAAAAACCTTGAACTATCTGGGCAAAGGCTTCCATTTCATAGTGTGGCATCATGCCGTATTTTTGCTCCAGCCCCTCAAGATGGGCTGTGAAGTTTTTCGCACTGGCTGCTGCCTTTAGTGGCCAGTCGCTGGCAAAGTTTTCAACAAGTGCATTATAGATGCCTATAAAACGAGTTTGCATGTGGGACTTTCCAGCCAGGTGACTGGCTTTCCAGTATAGGGTTTTTGGTGCTTTTTCTGTTAAAAGCGCGCCCATCTTTGCATAACCAGCTTCCAATGTGGGCTCATCGCCCATAGCCATCAGAAAGTTTGCTTTCAGGCCCGGATTGTTTTCCAACGTATCGCCCATACGTGCCACAGCCGGATTGCCCATGATTGGACTAAGGAAAGGGCTTTGTGCAAAATAGCCATTAAATAGTCCGGGCGCATCCATCAGTGCTGTGATAACAAACATGCCGCCAAAGGAATGTCCCGACAATAGCCGGTATGGTGTTGTGCGGTAGGTACGACCAATGAAGGGCAAAATCTCGTTTTGTAAAGACGTCAAAAACTGGGTTGAATGACCTGTTTGCCCTGAGGTTTGGGCCTGGGAGCTGTCATTTTTGGGCAAATAATTGTCGGCGCGTGTGGTGCCAGCATGCAAGCCAATAATGATCAGAGGGGGAATCTCCCCTGATGCAGTCAGATGATCAGCAATGGCGGTCGTAAATTTCAAATTGTTTTCGCCATCCAGAATATACAAAACCGGATAATGGGTTTTGGGATTGTCATAATAATTTTCGGGCAATGTTACGCTAATGATGCGGTCTTGCTCGAGGTGTTGTGATTTCACTGTATGGGTGATGTTGCGGGCATTTTTTTGCGGTTCTGCTGCCCGCGCATGGTTAGACTGGGTGAGTGTTGGTATTATGGCAGCCAATATGAGTAATAAAATATGACCTGGCATTATCCGGGTTTTGTTGCGCTTAAACATTATGTTCTCCTTATGAGTGGATGTTTCAGGCATAGCTTCCCCGTTGCCAGTGCATTGACTGGCTACATGGCTGCCTGTTTGGAAAAATTGTTACGTGCTCAAATAGGCCAAAGGCCAGTAGTACAAGTGGCAATCATTATTCTTCGTCTGGTGGGGACATTGTCCAGGCAAGAATGTTAAAGGGGATAATCATCGAATAGACCAAAACCGTCATGCCAATGGTCACCAGTAAATGCCGCATACCCTTACCGGCCAAACCATAATTGGCGGCAATGGCGGCAATGATAATCATCACCAGCGTGACGAGGATAGTCAGCCGGTACGCAGTATGAAAGGTGGTGGCACGCCGGTGTAATTCGTGCTCATCAGCAACGCCCTTACTGTCCAGAATGCGCCGGAATGCCTTTGGCATAAACATCATGATAGCTAAGCTGCTGGCGATAAATACGCCGCGAACACTGATGAAAAACCGCGCTTGCCCAATGTCTGATACGCTCTCTATATGGAACAGTAATGCCCCGATAACCGGCAAAACAAGGGCGAGGGCGCCCAAGGTTCGTATATAAAGGGGGCTCCAGGATTTCAGTGCGGTTTGGGTGTTGGTAATGGCCATTTTAGTCCTCCATTTTCTTATTCTGTTCGCGCAATTGTTGAGACAGAGGCATGAATTCGGTGAGCGAAAAAACCTCCTCCAATGGCAGTGTGAAAAATGCCGAGAGTTTCAGCGCCAGTTCCAGAGAGGCGTTATAGTCACCGCGTTCAAGATAACCGATGGTTTGAAAATTTACCCCAACGGCTTCCGCCAGGTCCTGACGGCTGTAATTCCGCTCGGTGCGTAATAGCTTGATTCGGTTGTGTACCATGTATTTTTCATCATATATTAAATATCAATTGTTGTATATATATAACATTATGATGGAATGTCAACATGATTTAAAATTACAAACTTTTGTCTTGCATAATGTGCTTATCTCCCCGTAGAGAGTGCCAAGAATTGTCATTAATTGGGTCAAACGTGTGATGGCATTATATTCAATACAGATATCTGATTGATATTGAGGGGGCGGTACACGTTAAACCCCATTGCATCCAGGCGCGACCGCCCTCATGATTACGCAAAATAAATGATACGCAAACCCGTCACCATAAAGGTTGAAAAATACTATGGCCGTTGTCCGACCGCTTACCGCTGATAGCCATCTCGTTCTGGTGGATGGATCGGGCTATATTTTTCGCGCCTACCATGCCTTGCCGCCGTTAACCCGCAAATCAGACGGGATGCCTGTGGGCGCGGTTTCGGGCTATTGCAACATGCTGTGGAAGCTGGTTGACGATATGCTGAACGGCGAGAAGGCAACACATCTGGCGGTTATATTCGACGCCAAAGGCAAGACCTTTCGTAATGACATTTACCCGGAATATAAGGCCCACCGCCCGCCGGCCCCCGAAGACCTGGTGCCGCAATTTGCGCTTGTGCGCGATGCCACCCGCGCCTTTGGATTGCCGTCCATAGAGGTTCAGGGGCTGGAGGCCGATGACCTGATTGCGTCTTATGCTCGCCATGCCGAGGCGCAAGGGGCCAGCACCACCATTATTTCGTCGGACAAGGATTTGATGCAATTGGTGGGTGAGCGCATCAACATGTATGACACGATGAAATCGCGCCGTATTGGCCCCGCCGAAGTGGTGGAAAAATTTGGTGTTGGGCCGGAAAAGGTTATTGAAGTACAGGCTTTGGCGGGGGATTCATCCGATAATGTACCGGGTGTGCCGGGCATTGGTATTAAGACGGCTGCCTTGCTGATAAATGAGTACGGTTCGCTGGATGAACTGTTGAAGCGCGCTGGCGAGATCAAACAAAACAAACGGCGCGAAAACCTTATTGAATTTGCCGATCTGGCGCGGATCAGCCGCGATCTGGTCACGCTGCGCACCGATGCCCCATTGCCGGAACCTGCGATTAACTTTGGTGCCGAGGAGCCTCAGGCCGGGGCGCTCCTGTCTTTTCTTGAGGAGATGGAATTTACCACATTCAGTCGCCGCGTACGCCAAAGTCTGGACGTGGATGATATTGGTGAGAACACTTATACCGAACACCCCATAAAAACTGGCAATCCGGGCAGTGAAGGGGATGCCTCTACGGCGACGCCTAACAGTATAGACCGTTCGGCCTATGTATGTGTGCAGGATTTAGATACGCTGAACGACTGGGTTGCCCGCGCTCATGCCAAACGTGTGGTGGCGGTGGATACTGAAACCGATGCGCTGTCGTCCACCGGGGCCAATCTGGTGGGCGTGTCGCTGGCCATTACGCCTGGCGAGGCGTGTTACATTCCGCTGGGTCATGGCGCGGCGGGGGATTTGCTGAGCACTGTGCCGGATCAAATTTCCATGGATGCTGCTATGGCGGCGCTAAAGCCTTTGCTGGAAAGCCCGGCAGTGCTGAAAATTGGCCAGAACATTAAATATGACCTGGGGGTACTGCACCGCTATGGCATTGATATTACACCCTTTGATGACACCATGCTGTTGTCTTATGTCGAAGACGGCACCCTGCATGGGCATGGTATGGACGAGTTGTCAAAACTGCATTTAGGCCATGCCCCGGTGCCGTTCAAGGAGGTGGCCGGTGTTGGCAAAGCACAGATCAGTTTCGATCAGATAGACCTGAAACCAGCCACGCAATACGCTGCCGAGGATGCGGATGTAACCTTGTGTTTGTGGCAATTGCTCAAACCCCGCCTCACCGATAATAACATGCATACAGTTTACGAGACACTTGAGCGGCCCATGCCGCAAGTGCTCAGCACGATGGAACTGGCAGGGGTCAAGGTGGACCGTACGGCGCTGGCCACCTTGTCGGGTGATTTTGCGGTACGTATGGCATCATACGAAGAAGAAGCCAAAGCCTTGGCCGGACACCCGTTTAACCTCTCATCGCCCAAACAGCTCGGTGAAATTCTGTTTGATGAACAAGGCTTGCCCGGGGGTAAAAAAACCAAAACCGGGGCCTGGAAAACTGATGCCAAGGTGCTGGATGAACTGGCGGCGGCGGGGCATGAATTGCCGCAGGTTTTGCTAAAATGGCGGCAATTACAAAAGCTTAAATCCACCTATACCGATGCGCTGGCCAAGGCCATTAGCCCGGTGACGGGGCGCGTGCACACCTCGTTCATGCTGGCGTCAACGTCCACCGGACGGCTATCCTCGTCTGATCCGAACTTGATGAATATCCCCATTCGTACCGAGGAGGGGCGTAAAATTCGCTCTGCCTTTATTGCCGAACCGGGCTATTTATTGCTAAGCGCCGATTACTCACAGATCGAGCTACGGGTGCTGGCCCACATCGCCCAGGTAGATGCCTTGCAAGAGGCGTTTGCCGCCGGGCTGGACATTCACGCCATGACCGCGTCCGAGATATTTGGTGTACCTGTTGAGGGTATGGACCCCATGGTGCGCCGTCAGGCCAAGGCAATCAATTTCGGTATTATTTATGGCATTTCAGCTTTTGGCCTGGCTAACCAGTTGGGCATTGGGCGCGGTGAGGCGGCGGACTATATCAAGGCCTATTTCGAAAAATTTCCAGGCATTGCCGAATACATGGACGCGGCCAAAGCCGAAGCCCGTGACCAGGGCTATGTAGAAACCCTGTTTGGGCGACGATGCACGGTACCCGGTATCAATGATAAAAACTCGGCGCGGCGCGGATTTTCCGAGCGCCAGGCCATTAATGCGCCCATTCAGGGGAGCGCCGCCGATATTATGCGCCGCGCCATGATCCGTATGCCGGATGCTCTGGCAACCTCTGGCCTTGATGCGCGTATGCTCATTCAGGTCCACGATGAACTGGTGTTTGAAGTGCGCGAAGATCAGGCCGACGAACTGGCCGCTCTGGCTGCTAAAGTGATGGAAACTGCTTGCGCCCCGGCATTGGAGCTTAGCGTGCCGCTGGTGGTTGATTCAGGTGCCGGGCTTAACTGGGATGTCGCGCATTAAGTTTTGGCACCCTCGTCTTTCGACAGGCTCAAGATGAGGGTTTTTAGCTTTGAGTGTTCCCTCATCCTGAGCTTGTCGAAGGATGGTAATATCAAGCATATTAATCGTCCTTCCAACCGGCACGGCCCTCGCAAAATTCGCAGCCGTAATAGAAACTGGCTTCAAGGTCGCCGCCGCCCATTTGCGCTTCATTGCACCACTCACAGCCGGAAACGCTGTCTTCTATGCCCAAACAGTAAGTGCAAATATGGGTGTTCTCATGCAACACAACTGAATCGTGTGTGGTACACAAAGCGCAATTGATTGACGTACCATATGTCGGGTCGCTGTCCCCATGATCCAATATATCGTGGAGATCAGATGCCGTTATGTCGTTTTCGCAATGAGGGCATGGGCGGCTCTCTGCATAGTCACCTTCCAGCCTTACGAGCTTTTGGCAATGCGGGCATTCGATCTTCAAAAATGTTTCTGGTAACTTACAAACCCAGCATGTTTGCTTGAAAAGTTCAGTTGAAATATCCTTAAGTTCAGATGCTTCATGTCCGCAGCCAGAACAAGTACAAAATATAGCGCCGCCTCTCTTGGCTTTATCGATTTCCGGTTTCAGTTCCTTAAAGGCAATATCCAAAAAAGTGCGATTGCGCTGCATAAGACGCCCGACGTGGCTGATGTTAGTAGTATAATCTCTGAACTGGTCAGACCAGTTGCTGAGCAAGCGTTCTAGGTGGAACCAACACCTGAATTGCTCAGCAACAATTTTTTCAAGGTGGCCGGGTGTTGCTTGTCCATCTGTTGCATCGTGAAAGAAATGTATTATCTGGTTTCGATGATCGCTGAGGCGTTTAAACTGAGTAACTGCATTTTTTGGTATGTGTTGGTGACAAATTTTTTCCAATCGCTGGACAGCTTCTATAGAGCTAACTGTCCGGCAAGCACCAGAGAGAAATTTATTGAGATCGGCGTCTGACGATCGTTCAACAACAAGTGTCCAGTGTTCGTTCATAAGACGAGCTTTAAGCAATAGCTCCACCGCAGTGGCAAAATGGATGACGGAGTATTTGGTGCTGGCTTCAATCTCGCGTGTCGCCCTGACGAGAAAATCAAAAGCACTTTGCGTCAAGCGTCTGCGCGCGTCTTCGATTTTTGCAGTGCTCACTTTAATCCCCCTCTAAAGAGATAAGCATAGATTGATTCGGTGTAAGGCGATTTTTGCCGAACTGTGAGGAGCTACTGCTTTTGTATTTGGGTCCAGAGCCTGTTCCGGCGCAGGTCGGGGATGATATATCTATTATCAGGGTTCCCGGGCATCAGACCCGGGATCCAAACGGCGTTGTATTATTTAAGAGACCCCGGATTGAATTCGCGACAGGTCCGCGATAACACAAAAAAAACCGTGCGGTTTATCGTCGCCCTCAAACACATAGTGTTTGCAAGCCCGACCGGGCGTCGCGCGGTCAGCGCGCGCCATCGGAGGCATGAGCGAAGCGAATTGCCGTGAGATAAAAAAGGGCCAGATGACGTGTAAGCCGGGTTCTGTATCCCCCGGCGCGAACGCAAGGGGCGACGATCATTCCTCTGGGATGTCCATTGCTGAACACCTCGCGCGACCGACCCGGATGACAGCGCAAAGACGCGCCCTGTGCCATCCCTATTTGGTCTTGCTCCGGGTGGGGCTTGCCATGCCCTTCGCATTACTGAGAAGGCGGTGCGCTCTTACCGCACCCTTTCACCCTTACCTTGTCGTTCCATCAAAGATTTTGCGGCGAGGCGGTATACTTTCTGTGGCGCTTTCCCTGAAATTGCTTTCGCCGGGCGTTACCCGGCACCCTGTCTTCGTGGAGCCCGGACTTTCCTCGACGTCTTAAAAACGCCGCGACCGCCCAGTCATCTGGCCCGTGCTTAAAATGGCTATTTGCGCTGCGCCGTCAAGGGGTTGGGATCAGCTTGACCAGCGTATGAGCCAAAGCACAGGTTTGTGCGCAGGGTTGGCCGGTTATGGCATTGGGAAGATAGCGGCGCTGAAAGGCGGTGATGATGTCGGCCTCGCTGGCCCCACCAAACCCATAGCCTATATGGGCAAGGTTACGATGCAATTGTGTTGTATCGGCAGGTTTGTTCGTTGCGTCTGGCCAAAGGCCTAGCCCCGCATCGGCCAAATGTTGCCAGGGGAAATGTTCGCCGGGGTCAGCTTTACGCCCAGGCGCGATGTCTGAATGGCCTACGATGTTATGAGCCGCAATGTTATGGCGTTGCACAATTGCAAGGCCAAGAGAGATGACGGCGCTGATCTGCGCTTTGGTGAAATCGGGCAAGCCAAAATCATGCCCGCCATTGACGATCTCTATACCGATGGAGGCGCTGTTTATATCCGCAACGTTGCGCCAATGACTAATACCTGCGTGCCAGGCGCGTTGATGCTCGGCGACCATGGCAAAGGTGCGTCCATCTTCCTCGACCAGATAATGAGATGATACTTTGGCCACCGGGTCGCGCAGACGTGCCAGTGCCTCCTCACCGGTTTGCATACCGGTATAATGCAACACCAGCATGCTGATGGGCAGGGTGCGTTCGTCATAATTGGGTGAGGGGGCTGTGAGTATCATAGCCGCTTCAAAGGCTTAGCGCGGGCCAAACGGTCCAAAACCATCCACGGTCCAGCCATGGGGGCCACGCCGGGCATTCAGGGTATTGGGGTCGCCTTTGGGGCGGCGCGAACCGGCAATGCGAAAAATCAGCCAGATAAAGGCCAGGGTGCCGATAATGATAAAGGTGCCGGCAAGGGCCGCCAGCGCAAAGAAAAATGCTGCAAGAGCAGCAAGCGCTGCAAAAACAACGGTGCCTAGCCACAATGCACTACCGCGCAGGGCATTCATCAGGCGGGCAGTAAAGCCGCGTAAACCGTTAAATTCAATTTCTGCCATAGGCATGGCGTTCTCCATTCATCATGCCCCCCAAGGCAAGACGATATACCCTATCTTGGCACGAAACACGCCAAGGTCAATGCACAGTGTTGTTATCCAGCCCACGTTCAGCGAGAATTTTCTCATAAGCGAGGTTAATCATGGCCATTTTCTTGCTGGCTAACCCTTGCATTTCGGCGGGCAGGCCCCGTGCCATAATACGGTCCGGATGGTTGGCTGAGGCCATGCGGCGATAGGCTTTCTTGATATCGTCATCGAGAATGCTTTCGTCTATGCCTAAAATCAAATAAGGGTCATCGGGTTCGCGCCCCAGGCGGCTAGCGCGAATACGTCGGTATTCACGCCCTGAAAATCCGAAAATATCTGAAACACGCTTTAGAAAAGCCTCTTCATCATCGGTGACACGGCCATCGGCGCGGGCGATATGAAACAGGCCATCCAGAATATCCTCCAGTATGGCCGGGCAGCAGCGAAATTTGCGCGCCACGCGTTTGGCATAGGATTCGTACCCCAATGTGGTTTGCCGAAAGAGATTAAATAGTCGCGCCACATCGTTTTGCGCATTTTTGGGGGCTGAAAACACTTCACGAAAAGCGCTGATTTCTTCAGCGGTGACAAGGCCGTCGGCTTTGGCCAGTTTGGCCCCAAGGGCGATCAGGGCCGTGGCAAAACCAGCATCGTCAATCCGTTGACCGGGCCGTTGCTCGTCTTCGGATTCGACGAAAAATGCCGCTGCGCCAGCGGCAATGTCGGTAAATTTGCGCCATAAACCCATACGGTCTGCTCTCTTCCTAGCTCGTTTGAGCAAATGTGTGGGGCCATGGCAATGATAAATGGTGAGCGCATGGCACCTATGCGTAAAGTTTGGTGGTGTATTTGCCCTAACATAAGAATAAAGCTAATCCGCATTGGCAGGAGAGGCAGATGAGCGCGGCAACAACGACAAAGGCCAAATGGTCTTTCTGGATAGACCGGGGTGGCACGTTTACCGATGTGATTGGCCTTTGCACAGATGGGCATTTCCAAACCGCTAAAGTGCTATCCGAAAACCCCGGGTGTTATGCAGACGCCGCCATAGAGGGCATACGGCGTATTCTGGGTGTAGGTGGTGATGAAAAACTACCGACCTCGCGCATTGATATGGTCAAAATGGGCACAACAGTGGCCACCAATGCACTGCTTGAACGCAAGGGCGCGCCAACCCTGTTTGTCACCACCAAAGGCTTTGCTGATGCCCTGGTAATAGGAGACCAGACGCGTAGCGACATATTCGCGCTAGACCTCACTCGCCCAAAGCCACTTTATGCTGAGACGCTGGAGATAGATGCTCGTGTGAGTGCGGATGGCGAGGTTATATCACCATTGGATGAGGTGGCGGCCATGGCAGGTTTGCGTGCTGCTTATGAGCGCGGGTGCCGCTCTGTTGCTATCTGTTTCATGCACGGCTATGCCAGCCCGGCGTATGAGAGGCGCATCGCCCAAATGGCCCATGAATGCGGGTTTGAAGCAGTGAGCACCAGTGCGGTGGATCCCTTACAAAAACTGATCCCTCGGGCCTCGACATTGCTGGCTGATGCCTATCTTTCACCAGTGCTGAATAATTATGTAAAACGCGTGCAAGGCGCGCTGGGCGCAACGCCGCTTTATTTTATGAAGTCCTCAGGTGGCCTTGCCCTGGCAACAAATTTTCGCGCCAGAGAAGCCGTGCTCTCCGGCCCGGCCGGCGGTGTGGTGGGCATGGCTAAAACCGCGCTGATGGCCGGGTTTCCCAAGGTCATAGGCTTTGATATGGGCGGCACCTCAACTGATGTATCACGTGCTGAAAACGGTGACGTAGAACGCATGAACAGCATGGCATTGCCCGGTATAAATTTACGCGCCCCTATGGTGGCTGTGCACACTGTCGCGGCGGGCGGTGGTTCGGTGCTTGGCTATGAGGGGTTGCGTGCGCAAGTTGGCCCCCAAAGCGCTGGTGCCGTACCGGGGCCAGCCAGTTATGGCCGAGGCGGTCCGGCCACTTTAACCGATGCCAATCTGGTTCTGGGGCGTTTGTCGCCTGAGTTTTTCCCCAAAACGCTTGGAGCGAAAAGCAATGCTGGGCCAGATGTGCAGGCCGCAAAATCTGCTCTTGGGCAATTGGCAAGGCAAATGGGAACAAAATCAGCTGAAGAGGCTGCACTGGGTTTTGTCGCTATTGGCGTTGAGAATATGGCCCAGGCAGTCAAAGCTATATCCTTGGCCAAAGGCATTGATCCTGCTGATTATGCGCTGGCCTCCTTTGGCGGCGCAGGGGGGCAAATGGCCTGCGCTGTGGCCAATGCATTGGGCATGACAACCGTATTGGTGCACCCCTTTGCAAGTCTCTTGTCGGCCTTTGGTATTGGCCTTGCTGATGTGCGTGCAGAGCGGCGGCAGTTCTTGCTTTTGCCTTTGAGTGCAGCAGGATTGAAAGCGGCTAAATCGTGCGCAGATGAGTTATATAAAACAGCACTGGATGAATTGCGTGAGCACCATGTTGGTAACGCTGATATTCGGCGTATGGAAAACATCTACCTTAAATATGAAGGCTCTGACTCCGTGCTTCCTGTGCCTATGGGAACGCGGGAAGACATGCGCTCGCAGTTTGAGATCGACCATCAGCGACTTTATGGTTTTGTACGTAAAAATGCGCCGATTGTTATGGATTTTATAACATTGGCGCTGGTTGTTTCGCCGCCGGGCGCGTCAGGTATGGTTTTGACGCGGGCAAACAAAAACGAAATGCAGGAACCTCTTGCAAAGAAGGTTTTAACTACTCTTGAAGGCGAGATTGTATTGCCGGTTTATGACTTGGCCGCTCTGGGTGCCGGGCAGGAAATCCAGGGTCCGGCGCTATTGGTGGATGTCCATTCCCAAATATTGGTTGACCCCGGCTGGAGTGCGTTTATGCGGCCTGATGCCATGTTGGTGATGACTGGTAAGGCGAAAAAAACAATAAACGCAGAGACGCAAAAAGCCGATCCTGTGCAGCTGGAACTCTTTAACCGGCGCTTTATGGGCGTGGCGGTTCAAATGGGCCAAGTGCTTGAACGCACAGCGCTTTCCGTCAACATGAAAGAACGACTGGACTTCTCCTGCGCGGTGTTTGAGGCCGATGGGGCATTGGTGGCCAATGCGCCGCACATGCCGGTGCATTTAGGCTCTATGTCGGCCAGCGTGCGCGAAGTCTTGCGCCGCGTACCGAACTTAAAAGCAGGCGAAGCGGTGGCGCTTAACTCTCCATACGCCGGGGGAACCCATGTGCCAGATATTACCGTGGTTATGCCGGTTATGGACAGTAACGGCGAGCGGCTGTTCTGGGTGGCGGCGCGAGGGCATCATGCGGATGTGGGCGGGGTGCAGCCCGGATCTATGCCCCCTTTTTCAACCAGTATTGAAGAAGAAGGCGTTATTTTTGACTGTGCGGTCATTTTGCGCGGCGGCAAATTTCAGGAAGATGCGGTGCGCGCGATATTGGGTTCAACGCGCTGGCCTGCGCGTAATCCGGATCAAAATATTGCTGATTTACAGGCGCAGATTGCAGCCTGTACGTGCGGTGCCCATGAATTGTTCCGTATGGTGGGTGAGCATGGGAAAACCATTGTACAGGCCTATATGGGACATATTCGGGACAATGCCGAGGCGGCTGTGCGCGGCGTTATTGATCGCTTGCAGTCGGGCAATGCCATTGTGCCAATGGATTGTGGTGCGGTGATTAGAGTGCGCATTGATGTGGACCATAAACGTCGCAGTGCGATGGTGAATTTTACCGGCACATCTGCCCAGTTATCTAATAATTTCAATGCCCCCTCATCGGTGGCGCGAGCGGCAGTGCTTTATGTATTTCGCTGTTTGGCGGATGCCGATATTCCCTTGAACGAGGGGTGCCTCATACCCCTTGAGATTATTATCCCTCAAGGTTCGCTGCTGGACCCGCAGCATCCTGCTGCTGTGGTTGCCGGTAATGTGGAAACCAGTCAGCATATTGTCGATGCCCTGTTTCTGGCGACGGGAACAATGGCCGCGGCGCAAGGAACAATGAATAATCTGACCTTTGGTGATGCCCACCATCAATATTACGAGACCATTTGCGGTGGTGCCGGTGCGGGCAGAAATTTTGACGGCGAAAGCGCCATTCATACCCACATGACCAATTCACGCCTGACCGATCCAGAGGTTCTGGAAAGCCGCTTTCCTGTGCGTGTAGAGCACCATGGTTTGCGTGAAGGCTCTGCGGGGGCAGGGCAACGACATGGCGGTGAGGGCAGCTCTCGGCGTTTGCAGTTTCTGGCCCCCATGAACGTTGCATTATTGTCCACACGACGGCTAACCCAGCCCCCCGGCCTTGATGGCGGCGAACCCGGGGCATCCGGCCAGCAAAGACTGATCCGTAACGATGGAACGGTAGAGCCGCAGCAAGGTTGCTTTCAGGCAGACCTGGAGGCGGGTGATTGTCTGGAAATCATCACCCCCGGCGGCGGCGGTTTGGGTAGAAAAACACCATCCTCATCCTGAGGTGCGAAGGCCCGTTTGGGCCGAGCCTCGAAGGATCAAGGAGCGTTAGTGCATTTAGTAAACTGCCGCCGTAATTGCAAGGCGGGCAAAGAGGTGAACCTTGCGGGGATAAGTCGCTACCGTCACCATTTTACCAGTTGATAAACGTCATGCTTCATCCTTCGACAAGCTCAGGATGAGGTGCCTTGTCTTGATACACACCTCACCCTGAGCTTGTCGAAGGGGAGATAAAAAGTCCAAATATACACCTCACCCTGAGCTTGTCGAAGGGGAGATAAAAAGTCCAAATATACACCTCACCCTGAGCTTGTCGAAGGGGAGGGGCAAAACCCAACGCAGCCTCAAAAAGTAAAGGCCTCACAGATCAATATTCACCATGTCAAAGAGCCGTGCGAGGTGGCAATGACCAGCCCCGCACAGCTTGATTATGCGCCCGCCAGACAGGCCGGGGATAAGTGCGCCAAACCCAAGAGGCACCGAGGGGCAATAAGGGACAAATGAGGAGTGATGAACGTGGATTTACGCGGCATAAGACAGACATAAGGGCCGCTTGAGGGGCTGCATGTGTCCCTTGGGATGACACTCATGGTTTTACCCTCATTCGTCATTCCGGTGCAGGCTGGCATCTCGTTGGGACTTGCTACTGGATTCCGGCCTGCGCCGGCATGACGGGGGCGGGTGACCGGGGAATTTTTTTGTCGCTTCAGCCTGTCATTACCGGGCATGTCCCGGTAATCCAGTCTTGCCTGGCAACGCCATCCTGGATTACCCGAACCAGTCGGGTAATGACAGGGCGGGCGGATGATGCGGGCGGGTAAGGTCTGAGGACAACAAAGCGCAAATCGCACTGGTTACATGTTTGTATGGATACCGTTTTTTAACGGTGCAGCACTCATAATCTATATGGGTGCGCTGGTGTGGTGAATGGCCTCATTTCTCACGTTTTGAGCGCCTACATAAGTATGTTCATGTAATGTTCTGAAATATAGTTAAGAAATTGCAAAAATATCGCTAAAAAGCTTAAAAAATCGCCTTATCGTCATTGTTTCCCATAAAATCCCATGCTATCCCATATATTACCATAAGGGGGCGGGAAAGGATGGGTTAACTGTCCCCGCTGCAAAAAGGGAAGCAGGGCAGGCGTGTTTTTATCAACCTCAGAGCATGGCGCAGACGCCAAGAACCGGGTTTCGGTTCCAGCGGGCTATCGTGAGGCATTACGCAACGACCCTTATGATGCGATTTATGTTTTGCCACATTTTGACGGCCCATACCTTCAGGGCGGCGGCGAGCAGTTCATTCAGCAATACCGGATGGATATTGCCAATTTGCCGCGATACGACCAGCTAAGAAAAGATCTGGAAGTTGCCATTCTTGGCTCTATCCGCAGGCTGGATTTTGATAGTACGGGCCGTGTTACCTTGCCAAAAGAATTTGTTGCCCATGCGGAGATTGAGGGACGCTGCGCCTTTGTCGGCTGTGATGGCCATTTTCAAATCTGGAATGCTGATACGCAGGCGGCACGGGTTCGTGATGTACGCGCCCGCCTGGCAGAGCGTCTGGCTGATCCAGCCGAGGCGATGCGAATGGGGGGTGGTGAAGATCTGAGCGCGCTTATGCGCAATAGCGAGTCGTTACAGGCCCTCCTGAAGGGAGAGAAGCTATGATCCATGCGCCGGTCATGCTTGATGAGGTTTGCGAGGCATTGGATTTGCACGCTGGCGGACGTTATGTCGATTGCACATTTGGGGCAGGCGGGTATTCACGCGCCATACTGGATACTTCGGGCACATCGCTGTTGGCGCTGGATAGGGACCCAGGTGTAAGGCCGCATGCCGGTGGTTTAAGCGCCAAATTTGGTGACAGGTTCACCTTCGCCCAAACACCATTTTCAGGGCTGGAAGCCGCCATTGCCGGGCGCGGTTGGGATCGTGTTCACGGGGTGGTTCTTGATATTGGCGTTTCTTCCATGCAGATCGATCAGCCAGAGCGCGGATTTTCCTTCATGCGAGACGGACCGCTGGACATGCGTATGGGCGATACCGGCCCAACGGCGGCGGATGCCGTAAATATGCTGAGTGCCGATGAATTAAGCACAATTTTTCGCACTTTCGGTGAGGAACGCGGTGCCCGCCGGGCTGCTGCGGCCATTGTACGCGCCCGCGCTGAAGCGCCAATTATTACAACCGGCATGCTTGCTGAACTGATGGCAAAGACATTGGGTGCGGGCTGGCAGAAAATTCATCCGGCAACACGTGTGTTTCAGGCTTTGCGTATCTATATCAATGATGAATTGGGCGAGCTGGCCCGCGCGCTTTGCGCTGCGGAGCGTGTTTTAGCGCCTGCCGGGCGGTTGGTGGTTGTGGCATTTCACTCGCTTGAAGACCGGATTGTCAAACAATTCTTTAGAAAGCGTTCTGAAGCCCCGGGGCAGGGCTCCCGCCATCTGCCACAAGATGCTGGTGAGCCGTTTTCACCCTCATTTTCGCTGCTTGGCCGCAAAGCGGTAAAGCCTTCAGAAACTGAAGTTAAGACCAACCCCCGTGCACGTTCGGCCAGATTACGTGCCGGTGTGCGGCTAGATACACCGGCATTTGATGCCAAGCCGCTTATTTTTCCTGCTATTCCTGATCTATACGCTTTGGAGGCGTTATTATGACCCGCGCTCTTTATTTGCTCGCCATTGTTGTAACCGGCCTTCTGGCATTGGCGCTTTATGTCGCCAAAACCGAGGCGCAAAGCGCGCAGCAACGGATTGCGCGTATGGAAAATGGTATAATTAGCGAACTGGCACACATTGCCCAGTTGGAAAATGAACTGGCCTTTCTTGAACGCCCCGAACGACTGGCAGTGCTGGCGCGGGTGCATCTGAAATTGCGGCCTCTGGCCCCAGAGCAGGATATGGCCTTTGTCCAGTTGGATGCGCAGGGTGGCATTGCGGCTGTATCAGCCAAAGAAGGTCCACGGCCCCCTGTTGAGGCGCAACGCTAATGGCACGAGGCGGGCGCTATACCATGCCGCTTGCAGATGTAGAACGTATTGATGCGGTAGATCTTTTTTCCATCTCTGGCGAACAAAGAGAAGCTGTTCGTTCTGCGCGTCCAAGAATAATGTTAATCGCGCTGGTTTTCGCCATTGGTTATTTAATCTTGATGGTGCGTTCAGTAGACCTGACCGTTTTTGACCACCGTTCCGTATCCATGAGAACACATAGTGCGGCGCCCGCAATGATGTCACGATCAAGGCTGACGGATCGTGAGGGTGCGATACTGGCCTCCAATATCGAGACTTATTCGGCCTATATAAAGCGCACAAATGTACGTAATGCGAAAGTTGTTGCTGCGCAATTGTCCCGGATCAAGGGGCTGGCCAGTGAAGTGGTATTGCGTAAACGCCTTGAGGGAAGCCGGGGGCGTGCACGAATAGGGCGGCGGCTCACACCGGCTATTCGGGATGCTATTTTTTCGCTTGGGTTGCCGGGCGTAGAGTTTGTTACCGAACAGACCCGGTATTACCCACGGGGCACTTTTGCCGCGCATTTGCTGGGCTGGGTTAATGCAGATGGTACAGGCGCAAACGGGGTGGAACGTGCCTTTGAAGATCAATTGCTGGCAAAGGGCGCTGCACCATTCGCTCTTTCAATCAGTACATCTGTACAGTTTGCCCTCGAAGACGAATTACAGGCAGCCATGAATGAATTTAATCCCAAGGCAGCTCTGGGGATTGTTACCAATGTCAAGACTGGTGAGGTGTTGGGCATGGCTGGCCGCCCTTTTTTCAGCCCGAATGCACCCGGTAAGGTTTCGCCCAATGAGCGCCGTAATCGTGCCGCAACCGACCGCTATGAACTGGGCTCTGTATTCAAGCCGATCACTTTGGCAATGGCTTTCGATCAGGGGCTGGTTGGCCCTGAGGACATGTTTGATGTCGTTAGCCCACTGATAATCAACAGCAAACCTATAAATGATATGCACCGCAATCGACATAAAATGAGTGCGCGGGAAATTCTGGTGGAATCCTCCAACAAGGGTGCTGCGCTTATCGCCTTGAAAGTTGGTGGGGAGAAACAGCGGCAATATTTGGCTGACTTTGGTCTTTTGGATGCTGCGAAAATAGAACTTCGTGAAAGTGTCCGGCCCTATATGTCATCAAGTCAATGGCGGCCCGTTAAAACAGCAACGATTGGATATGGTCACGGCATTACCGTTACGCCTTTGGCGTTTGTGCAGGCCATGGGGGCTTTGGCAAATAGTGGCAAGCTTGTTCCTCTGACTTTGCAGGCACGCGCCAGGGGATATGAGCCAATAAGCAGGGATGTTATTTCGCAGCATGCAGCCAGGACTGTTGTCGGTTTGATGCGCGAAGTTGTCACCGATGGCACGGGCAGCCGCGCCGATATTAAAGGTTATGATGTGGCTGGAAAAACCGGTTCAGCAGAAAAACTGGATAGAACAACCGGGCGTTATGTTAAGGACCGTAATATATCCTCTTTCGTGGCAGTTTTTCCTGCGTATGATCCGCAATATCTTGTTTTTATCCTGCTTGATGAGCCCAAAGGCGATGTGCGTACGTCTGGATGGGAAACTGCCGGGTGGAATGCTGCCCCGGTTACAGGGCGTGTGATAAGCCGGATTGGACCAGTATTATTACCGCAAACAGGGCGTCAGACCCAGTTAGCAAGTATTTCAGGGGAAAGCCGGTGAAGCTTGCACAGGTTGCCGGTCTGCCTGATGGTTCGGGCGAAGATATAGAGATTACGGGTTTGACTGCCGATAGTCGTGATGTGCAGCCAGGGTTTTTATTTGCCGCACTGCCGGGAACCAGAATGGATGGCCGGGATTTTATCGAAGCGGCTCTTGTCAAAGGCGCAGGCGCTATACTGGCACCTCGCGGTACGCCAGATCCGGGTATTCCCCTGATTGAAAGTGATGATCCACGTCATGATCTGGCACTGATGGCGGCACGGTTTTACCCGGCGCAACCCAGGTCTATCGTCGCAGTAACAGGCACCAACGGAAAAAGCTCGACAGTTGAGTTCCTGCGCCAGATATGGGCTTATTCCGGGCGTAAATCGGCCTGTCTTGGCACTTTGGGGGTGACAAGTGATAGCGGTTTTCGCCCTCTTCATCACACGACGCCTGACCCGGTGAGCTTGCATCGGGAAATTCATTTGTTGGCCGAAAATGGTGTGCAATATCTTGCGTTGGAGGCCTCAAGTCATGGCCTGATGCAAAACCGGCTAGATGGCGTGCACATTACCAGCACAGGGTTTACCAATTTAAGTCAGGATCATTTTGACTATCATGAGGGGTTTGAGGATTATTTTGCAGCCAAGGCACGTTTGTTTGAAGAGCTGACGGCACCGGCTTCACCTGCGGCCATACTGGTTGATGGGCCATGGGGGCAACGTATGGCAAAGCTGTGCCGCACCCATGGTCTGGATGTACTTGGCGTTGGCTGGGAGGGCGAGGATATTCGGTTGGCGGAATTACATCCGCTTGCCAATAGTCAGAATTTGACTCTCAGCATCGGGGCGGAGCTATACGCGGTAGAGCTGCCACTTGCTGGCGAATTTCAAGCACTTAACGCTGTGCTGGCATTAGCATTGGCTATCCAAAGTGGCGTTTCGGTGGAAACAGCCCTGAAGGCTTTGGCATCATTGAGCGGTGTGCGTGGTCGTATGGAGGCCGTTGGAGTTACACGGGATGGGGCGCCGGTTTTTGTCGATTTTGCTCACACGCCTGATGGCCTCGACAAGTTACTCCGGGCACTTCGCCCTCATACCGTTGGCGATATTCATCTGGTGTTTGGCTGTGGCGGGGACCGCGACCCGTTAAAACGTCCTAAAATGGGTAAAATTGCGGCGCAGCTTGCCGATCATGTGATTGTTACGGACGATAACCCGCGCCATGAAGAGCCTGACGGTATTCGCCGGGCAATTCTGGAGACCTGTCCGGGAGCCCTGGAAATTGCTGATCGTGAAAAGGCCATTGCTGCCGCGATCAAGGCGTTAAAAGCTGGTGACGCGCTGGTGTTGGCGGGCAAGGGCCATGAAAGTGGTCAACTTGTGGGGGATGAACGTATCCCCTTTGATGATGCCGATGTTGCACGCAAATACCTGTCTGTGGGGGCGCAGCATGTCTGAAGCCCTGTGGACAGCCAAACAAATTGCGACGGCAACCAATGCGGAGCTGGTGGATGGTGATGATTGGCAGGTCAGTGGCATTTCTATTGATACGCGCACACTGGCAGCTGGCGATCTTTTTGTGGCCTTGCATGCAGAGCGCGACGGCCATGAGTTTGTTGACAAGGCTTTTGAAGCAGGCGCAATAGCGGCGCTGGTTGATCGGCGCATTGATGGCGGTTCTCTGGTGTTGGTTGAGGATACCCTGACCGGGCTTGGCGATATGGCGGTTCAGGCCCGCAAGCGTTCGGGCGGTTATCGGGTTGCCGTGACAGGTTCTGTTGGCAAATCAAGTGTCAAAGAGGCCATTGCGGCAATATTCAAAACTGTTGGTCCTGCGCATTTTTCGAAAAAATCCTATAATAATCATTGGGGTGTGCCGTTATCACTGGCAAGAATGCCAATAAATACCAAGCGCGCCGTTTTTGAAATTGGCATGAACCATGCTGGTGAAATCGCGCCTTTGGCCGCGTTGGTTCATCCGCATGTAGGGGTTATCACACGCCTGGCCCCGGCACATATTGAGGCGCTGGGCTCGATGGATGCTATCGCCCGTGAAAAAGCAGAGATTTGCTCTGCTATGGTGCACAATGGCGTTGCCGTTTTACCTGCTGATGATCCGCTTTTTGAAACGCTTGCGGCGATGGCCAAAACTTACAATGTGTCGCGTATTGTGACCTTTGGTCATACACATCATGCCGATGTTCAGGTGAAGCATTTTACTACGGGACCGGACGGCTCAAAAGGGCAAATGGATGTTTTTGGCGAGCTTTATGACTTTACCTTGAATGTTAGTGGAGCGCATTGGGCCAGTAATGCTGCCGCTGCCGTTGCTGCATCGCTTTTTTGCGGCGTTGAGGCTCATGAAGCTATTGCTGGGCTGACACAACTTCAGCCCTTGCCCGGGCGCGGTGGAGCCATGAAAATCACTGTGTCTGACGGTTATGCAACACTGTTGGACGATTCTTACAACGCCAATCCGGTTTCCATGTCGGCGGCACTGGACACCCTTGGTCATTGGCCGGCAAAGCGTAAAATCGCCGTGCTTGGGGATATGCTGGAGCTTGGTAAAGAGGCACGACGCTTTCATGAGGCGCTGGCATGGGATATTCAACAAAGCGGGATTGATAAGGTCTTTTGTACGGGCTCGCTTATGCAGTTTTTGCACCAAAGCCTGCCAGCCAAACGCCGGGGCGGATGGTTTAACAGTGTTGATGAGGTTACAAAAGCCCTTCGGCAGACCATTCAATCTGGCGATGTTGTTTTGCTTAAAGGCTCAAACGGTTCACACATTCATAAAATAGCAACGGCACTAAAAGATTGTTCTGCAAACGGCATCAGTTAAGAGGTATTCATGCTCTATTATTTCCTTTTCCCGCTCGCTGAACAATTTCAGCTCTTTAATGTGTTGAAATACATTACCTTTCGCTCTGGCGGCGCGATGATGACCTCAATGGTTCTGGCCTTCATGTTTGGCAAGCCCATTATTGAGTGGTTACGAATTAAACAAAAACACGGCCAGCCTATTCGTGACGATGGGCCAGAGCGTCATATTATTGAAAAAGCAGGTACGCCAACCATGGGGGGGGTGCTCATTCTTTTTCCAGCCGTTTTAAGTACACTGCTGTGGAGTAACCCAAGCAATACCTATGTCTGGGTTATTCTTGGTGTTTTGGTTTTTTTTGGCCTGGTAGGTTTTGCTGATGATTATGCCAAGGTCACCAAACGAACCCATGCCGGTGTTTCCGGGCGGTTGAGATTGTTTGTTGAATTCATTTTTGCCGGGTTTGCTGTTTATCTGATGACAAAAATCAGCGCTGGCGCTCTTTCTGCGCCTGCTGGATTTTCTTCGTCTGTGGCCATCCCATTCTTCAAAGATATTCTCATAAACCTTGGTCCGTTTTATCTGCTTTTTGGGGCGTTTGTCATTGTTGGTGCCTCTAATGCAGTCAATTTAACCGATGGGCTTGATGGTCTGGCCATTGTGCCAGTGATGATTGCTGCCGGCAGTCTGGGCCTTATTGCCTACATAGTAGGACGGGTGGATTATACCGAATATTTGCAAATACCTTATGTACCGGGCACGTCCGAGCTTGCGGTTCTTGTTGCGGCGCTTTTGGGCGGTGGGTTAGGCTTCTTGTGGTGGAATGCACCGCCAGCGATGATTTTCATGGGTGATACCGGTTCCCTCTCATTGGGGGCAGCCATTGGGGCTATTGCGGTATCGGTCAAGCATGAGATTGTGTTGGCCATTATTGGTGGTTTGTTCGTGTTGGAGGCCGTGTCAGTCATTGTGCAGGTGGTTTCGTTCAAGTTAACCGGCAAGCGGGTTTTCAAAATGGCACCCATACACCACCATTTTGAAAAACAGGGTTGGGCAGAACCGACAATTGTTATCCGGTTTTGGATTATTGCTGTTGTGCTGGCCCTTTTGGGTCTTGCTACGTTGAAATTAAGGTAGGGAGAGCTTTGTGATTACCGCCATTGGTTTTGAGCAAAAGACCGTTGCTGTTCTGGGGCTGGGTCGTACCGGGCTTAGCGCCGCTAGGGCGTTGCAAAAAGGCGGTGCCAAGGTGGTGGCCTGGGATGATAATAAGGCGAATTGCGAGGCGGCACAGGCGGCAGGAATAGAGTGTCAGGATTTAACACGGCGGGACTGGAGCGATATTACGGCACTGGTCCTTTCGCCAGGTATCCCCCATACGTACCCCAAACCACATCATGTGGTTAAACTGGCCCGTGCTGTGGATGTTCCCATTATCGGTGATACCGAGCTTTTTGCCCGCACCATTAATGCCATTCCTAAAAGCAAGCGTCCAATGGTGATCGGTATTACCGGCACCAATGGTAAATCTACCACTACAGCCTTGTTAACTCATATTTTGCGTGAATGCGGGCGTGATGTCCATGAGGGTGGTAATATCGGCACGGCTTGTCTTGATTTGCCCGAGCCCCATGCCGGTATGGTTTATGTGCTGGAGTTGTCGTCCTATCAGCTGGAACTGACCCAAAGTTTGCGTTGCAATGGCGCCATACTGCTTAACCTTTCGCCGGATCATCTGGACCGCCATGGTGGATTTGATGGCTATGTGGCAGCAAAACGCAGAATTTTTGCGGGCCAGTGTAAAGGTGATATTGCGATTATTTCTATGGATGACCCTCACTCGCAAAGCATTTGCATGTCTGGCCGGGTGTTGGGAAAAGCCAGTGTTATCCCGGTTTCGGCAAACAGCACGTTAAGCCATGGCATATATTGCACCGCTGGAAAGCTTTATTTTTCTAATGCAACAGAAGTGAAATTGGTTGCCGATATTATTTCGGCACCTGCCTTACGCGGGCGACATAATGGCCTAAACGCCGCCGCCGCCTTTGCCGCTGCCCGTCATGTTGGCGTGTCAGAAGATAGCATTGCTGCTGCTATGGTGACTTTTCCTGGTCTTGCCCACCGCATGGAAATTGTTGGCACGGTGCAGGGTGTGCAGTTTATCAACGATTCCAAGGCGACTAATGCAGACTCGGTACGTCAGGCACTTGGTGCCTTTGAAAATATATTCTGGATTGCTGGTGGACAAGCCAAGGCTGGCGGACTTTCCGGGCTTGAGCCAGCTTTTGGAGCGGTACAAAAGACATTTTTAATTGGTGAAGCACAAAGTGCTTTTGCCAAACAGCTTAAAGGCAAACTGGATACGGCACGTTGCGGCACACTTGATATTGCTGTTGCCAAAGCCTTTGATGCGGCGCGTAGTACAACGGCTCCTCATCCAGTGGTTCTGTTATCTCCAGCGTGCGCCTCATTCGATCAGTATAAAAACTTTGAGGCACGCGGAGAGGCATTTAAGGCACTCATTGGTTCATTGGAAGACAAGTGTGAGCAAAAGAGACCGGCGTGAACATTATTTCTACAACTTTACAGGAAATACCTGGAGCTCTGCGTGACTGGTGGTGGAGCGTTGACCGGGTTTTGGTCTTCACATTCTGTGGCCTGATTGCCATTGGCCTTGTTTTATCACTCGCAGCCAGCCCTGCGGCAGCACCCAGTGACAATCCATTTTTTTATTTCAAACGACATGGTGTGTTTGCCATGATCGGGTTGTTTATTATGGTGCTGGCATCACTGGCTGATCCGGTAAATGCACGTCGGTTTGCTAACCTTGTCCTTATCGGTGCTTTATTGGCTATGGTGTATGTCATCCTTGCCGGTCATGAAGCCAACCATTCACAGCGTTGGGTGCGTGTGGGACCCTTTTCTCTACAGCCTTCAGAATTTTTGAAACCAGGCCTGATTGTTACCGCTGCCTGGTTGTTTTCACGATCAAAGTCTCAAATTTCTCCTGCCATATTTTTTGCCTTTCTGCTCTTGGCAACATCGGTTTTGTTATTGATGAAGCAACCTGATTTGGGGCAAAGCATTTTACTGACAGCCAGTTTTGGGTTGGTGTTTTTCCTCTCCGGTATGTCCTGGGTGTGGATTGCTGGCCTGGGCATATTGTCAATTGGCGGGGTATATGCCGCGTACTCATTTTTTCCTTATGTTGCATCGCGGGTGAACCGGTTTTTATCTCCCCCACCTGCCAGCGAAGGTAAAACCCAGGTAGATAATGCGCTGGATGCTCTGACTGGTGGCGGCCTTTTTGGCCGGGGGCCAGGGGAGGGGGTCATCAAAAATCATTTGCAAGAAGCCCACACGGATTATATTTTTTCAGTAGCTGCTGAGGAGTTTGGTACTATTGCAGCGTTATTCATCATTGGTCTTTTTGCCACTGTTCTGTATCGGGGTTTTTCAGGGGCTTTGCACCTGACCAATCAAACCGAGCAATTGGCGGCAGCTGGTTTAACTGTGTTGATCGGTTTGCAGGCCGCGATAAACATAGCCGTAAATTTACACATTTCTCCTCCAGAGGGCATGACTTTGCCGTTTCTGTCTTATGGGGGCTCGTCTATGTTGGCGATGTGTATTACCGCCGGGCTTTTACTGGCGTTTACCCGGCGCCGGCCCGGAGCTTTTGAGTGAGAGCGTTTGAATGAGTAAGACCGTCATTCTGGCCGCAGGTGGCACAGGTGGGCATATGTTCCCGGCGCGTGCCCTCGCCGATGTGTTGCGAAATTGCGGCTGGAACATTCTTCTCATTACTGACAAGCGCGGTGAAGCTTTAAGTGATGGATTTGCCATATCGGAACGTCATATTGTACCGGCGGCGCGGCTGGGCGGGCGTAATCCGCTGCGCCTGATTGCGGGGGTGTTCAGTTTGATTGCGGGTGTTTTGAAAAGCCTTTGGTTGATCATGCGGCATCGCCCGGCTGTTATCGCTGGTTTTGGTGGTTATCCTTCATTTCCTGCACTAGCTGCTGCGTGGCTGAGTTTCAGGCCAATTATATTGCACGAACAAAATTGCGTGCTGGGGCGTACCAATCGCTTGTTTGCCCGTCGTGCCAGAATTATTGCTTCTGGTTTTGAGGAACTGGAAAAAATGCCAGCATCAGCGGCATCTCGTCATGTTGTTACGGGCAACCCTTTGCGAGAACCTATTGTGGCAAAGATGGCGGCAGCGCATGAAACCAGTGGCGAGCGTTTAAATTTGTTGGTGCTGGGTGGTTCGCTCGGGGCACGTATACTCGGCGATACAGTACCAGCAGCATTGGCGCTTTTGCCACAATTGCTGCAAAGCCGCCTTGATGTGGTCCAACAAACCCGCGAAGAGCAATTGGAAACAACACAAAAAATTTATGAGAAGGCCAATATGAACGCTGAGCTTGCTCCTTTTTTCGATAACATTGCAGACCGTCTGGCCAGGGCGGATCTGGTGATTGCCCGTGCCGGTGCTTCCAGCATTAGTGAGATTGCGGCTATGGGCAAGGCCTCTATTCTGGTGCCCCTTGCCATTGCTATGGATGACCACCAGACGCGCAATGCACAAACGCTGGCTGCGCATGGTGCTGCCGATGTCATTGCCGAGGAAAAACTGACGCCGGAACGTCTGGGCGCACTGGTTGCGGCCCGGTTGGGTGACAGGGAAGAACTGGCGCGAAGAGGCGCGGCGGCGCGGACCCTGGCCCGGCCTGATGCAGCACAGAAACTGGCCGATGCAATTCAGACGTTGGAGGATGAGTAAATGCGCAAGGACTTACCCTTTGATATTGGCATTGTACATTTTGTAGGCATTGGCGGCATCGGCATGAGCGGTATTGCCGAGGTGATGCTTAACCTGGGGTATCCGGTGCGAGGCTCGGACATTTCTGATAATGCCAATGTAAAGCGTTTACGCAAAATCGGGGCTGATATACGCATAGGTCAAAGCGCCGAGAATGTAGACGGTGCAGGTACACTGGTGGTATCCACAGCAATTAAGGGTACTAACCCTGAGGTCGCTGCTGCACGCGCGCAAGGGATACCCGTTGTGCGCCGCGCCGAGATGCTGGCCGAGCTGATGCGCCTGAAATGGTCCGTCGCCATTGCGGGCACTCACGGTAAAACCACCACCACCTCGTTAATCGCAGCTTTGCTGGATGGGGCAGGGCTGGACCCGACGGTGATCAATGGCGGGGTTATTTCGGCATACGGGTCCAATGCCAAGCTGGGCGGCGGGGACTGGATGGTGGTTGAGGCGGACGAATCTGATGGTTCGTTCCTGAAATTACGTGGTGCCGTGGCTGTCGTGACCAATATCGATCCCGAACATATGGAACATTATGGCTCGTTTGATGCCCTGCGTGCCGCCTTTGACCAGTTTGTCGAGGCCATACCGTTCTATGGCTTTGCTGTTCTGTGTCTGGATCACCCCGAAGTACAGGCACTGGTTGCCCGTGTGCGTGATCGCAAGGTGCTGACTTATGGTTTTACGCCGCAAGCCAGTGCGCGCATTGAAAATGCCCGCGCAATGGATGGCAATGCTGTTTTTGATGCGGTGTTTGAGGGGGGCGATGACAAGGAAGCTGAACGCTGGGATGCCCTGATTTTGCCAATGGCGGGGGATCATAATATCCAGAACGCCATGGCCGCCATTACTGTTGCCCGCGCATTGGGCGCAGACGAGAAAGTTGTGCGCGGGTCTTTACAAAAATTTGCCGGGGTCAAACGCCGCTTTACACATATCGGCACATGGCAGGGCGTCAAGATTATTGATGATTATGCTCATCACCCGGTTGAGATTTCTTCCGTGCTAAAGGCGGCGCGTAGCGTTACAGAGGGTAAGGTTATTGCTATCGTACAACCGCATCGATATTCGCGCCTTTCTGATCTTTTTGAGGAATTTTGCACCTGCTTTAATGATGCCGATATGGTGTTTGTAACGCCGGTTTATCGTGCGGGAGAAACACCAATTGAGGGCATTGATGCTGCTGCACTTGTTGATGGTCTGCGCACTCATGGTCATCGCCAGGCTGCCCTTACAGAGTACGAAACACTGGCGAGGCAAATCGCTGAGTGTGCCGGTGACGGGGATATGGTTTTGTGCCTGGGTGCCGGGGATATAACCCAGTGGGCACAAGGTTTACCAGCGGCGTTGGAGGCCCAGACTTGAGCATTAAGGGACTAGCGGCGCGCTTGCCCAAAGTGCGGGGCAAGCTGCTGTTTGATGTATCTTTAGCCCCCTATACCTGGTTGCGGGTTGGTGGCCCTGCCGATGCCTTGTTTTTGCCTGCCGACGAGGCTGATTTGGCACTGTTTCTTACAGACTGCCCCGATGACATACCTGTTTTCCCCATGGGGGCAGCGTCCAATTTACTGGTGCGTGATGGCGGTGTGCGTGGTGTGGTTGTGCGCCTTGGCCCGGCGTTTGCAAAAATTGCGGTGCAGGGCAACAGGCTAAGTGCCGGGGCTGCGGCACTGGATAAATCTGTGGCCAAGGCGGCGGCGAAAGCCGGGCTGTCAGGGTTGGAATTTTATGCGGGTATTCCGGGAACCATTGGTGGCGCTTTACGGATGAATGCGGGTTGCTACGGTCGAGAAACAGTCAATTGTGTGCGTGAAATTGTGGCCATTGACCGTTTGGGTCGTCGGGTGATCAAAAGTGCAGATGAGATCAATTTTTCCTATCGCCACTCTGATGCGCCAGAGGACTGGATATTTGTTGGCGCTGTATTTGAGGGCGTCCCGGATGAGCCATCCTTGGTGCAGGCGCGCATGGATGAAATTACCGCCAAGCGTGAAGATAGCCAGCCCATTCGCGCCAAGACCGGCGGCTCCACTTTTGCCAACCCAAACGGTGCTAAATCGTGGGAACTGATTGATGCCGCTGGCGGCAGGGGGCGCCGTATTGGCGGTGCGCAAATGTCTGAGAAGCATTGTAATTTTATGATAAACACGGGCGACGCCAGCGCTGCTGATCTGGAAAATTTGGGTGAGAGCATACGTGAGGATGTTCGTAAAATGAGCGATATTGGTTTACGTTGGGAGATCAAAAGAGTGGGAGAGATCAAAAGAGTGGGGGAAATCAAAAGGGTGGGAGAAAAAATATGAGCCGCCATATTGCAGTCCTGCTGGGCGGGCTTAGCCCGGAACGTGATGTCTCTTTAAATTCTGGCAAAGCTTGCGCTGATGCTCTGCGCCGCAAAGGCTGGCAGGTCAGTGAAATTGATGCCGGGCGCGATCTGGCAGCAAAGCTGACGCAGATAAACCCTGATGTGGTTTTTAATGCCTTGCACGGGGCATGGGGCGAAGACGGTACGGTGCAGGGCATATTGGAAACTTTTGGCAAGCCTTATACTCATTCCGGTGTTGCTGCATCGGCGTTGGCCATGGACAAGCACCGGGCCAAAGCGGTGCTGGAGGCTGCCGGTGTAAAATGCCCTAAAAGCGTGCTGATTAGTCGTTTTGAGGCAGCAAAAAAACATATTCTGCCACCGCCCTATGTGGCTAAACCCAACGCGCAAGGTTCCAGCGTTGGTGTGGTAATTGTGGGTAAGGGCGAAGAGCAACCTCCTGCAGTACTTGGTGGTGATGATTGGCCTTATGGCGAAGAAATACTGATTGAGGAGTATATTCCTGGCCGGGAATTGACCGTGGCAGTGCTGGGGACACGCGCCCTTGGTGTTACTGAAATTAGCCCGCGTACTGCATTTTATGACTATGAAGCCAAATATGCCCAGGGCGGTTCTGCACATCAAATTCCGGCAGATATTTCCAAAACAATTGAGAAAATGGCTTTGGAGCAAGCATTGCTTGCCCATAATGCTCTGGATTGCCGAGGTTTGACGCGGTCAGACTTTCGTTATGATGAGAAAAATAATTCATTAAGGTTACTCGAAATTAACACCCAGCCGGGCATGACTGCTACATCGCTTGCACCAGAACAGGCGAGTTATGCGGGGATCATATTTGATGATCTCGTAGAATGGATGGCGGAGAATGCCCATGTCCCGTGTAAAGCAACGGGCAAAACCCAAGGCGAAGGCCCGTAAAGCACCGATAAGTCGGCGCAAGACGGCGCGTAAGCGCAGTCCGGTTCCACGCAAGGCAACCAATTGGCTTCATGCCCGCGCCCGCGCAGTCAAGCGCGGTGAAAATATGCGTGGTACAGTGCTGGGCTTGTTCTGCGGGTTTGCTGCAACAATTGTGCTGGCGCTGTGGTTGTCAGGTGGTTTGGGCGATGCGGCAAGGGCCAGTCAAGCGGTGGTCGAGCGTAGCCTTTTGGCATCCGGGTTTGGTGTCGCGCACATTGAAGTTGTTGGTTCGCAAGGCAAAGAGGTTAGCGACCCGGACAAAAGGGCTGTTCGGCAGGCGCTTGCCGTAGAGGAGGGCGAGCTGGTTTTCTCCATCAATCTTAAACAGGCGCTACACCGCATTGAAAATATCGGATGGGTAAAAGAAGCAAGAATTATGCGTCAGCTTCCCAATCGCTTGACCATTATTGTTGTGGCCAGAGAACCGTTTGCTCTTTGGCAGTCATCGGGGCAATGGCACGTGGTTGGCGAAAATGGCAAGGTGATTGTATCGGCAAAGCCGGCAAATTTTTCATCACTTCCACTGGTGGTTGGCAAGGGGGCATCAGAAGAGCTGCCAGCTCTTTTGGTACAAATGCAAAAATACCCTCGTATTGCCGCCCATGTTCATGCCTATGTCCGGATATCTGAACGGCGCTGGAATTTACGGCTGAACAATGGTGCTGATCTAATGTTGCCAGCACATCAAGTCGGCCTTGTGTTGTCACAACTCCATAATGACCCAAAATTTTTTCAACTTTTGAAACATTCACTGGAACGGATTGACGTGCGGAATATGGAGAAAATTCTCGTACGCCCCAGAACGGCGGGTCAACTTTCATCTGATGAAATTCCGGGGCGTGTGTCATGAGCAAACCGGCTGTCGCTGCAGCACAAAATACTACAAACACCAAACAAACCGGGCAGTCTTCGCGTCAGGGTGTTGTTGGTGTTCTTGATATTGGTTCCTCGAAAACGGCCTGCTTTATTGCCCGTTCGGGAGACGTAACAAGGGGTTCTATTCGTGTGGCCGGGGTTGGCCATCAATCTTCAAAAGGTTTGCGAGGGGGGAGCATTGTTGACCTTGATGCCACCGAGATGGCAGTTCGTCAGGCGATAGAACAGGCCGAGCGTATGGCCGGGACCTCTATCAATGCGGTAACATTGAATTATTGCGGGCCATCGTTACGTGCGCAAACCATGCGCGGTATGGCCGCCATCAATGGACGTGAAATCACGGATCGGGATGTAAAGCGGGTTTTGAAAACGGCGCTGGCATCCTGGCAGGATGATGAACGGGTTGTTATTCATGCAATCCCGCAACGCTATAGCGTTGATGATAATATTGATGTGCGTGATCCACGCGGCATGTTTGCTACGCGGCTTGGCGTGGAGCTGTGTATTGTCAGTGCTGATCGTAGCCCTTTGCGCAACCTTGCTCTTATTGTTGACCGTTGCAGGCTTGATTTGCGTTCAATCGTGGCAACGCCTTATGCGGCCGGGCTGTCTGCGCTTGTTGATGATGAAATACACCTTGGGGCTACCGTGATTGATATGGGGGCCGGGGCAACGTCATTTGCTGTGTTTTGTGATGGGGCACTGGCACATTTAGGTGTGGTGCCCTATGGCGGTCAGCATGTGACCAATGATATTGCCCGCGGCCTTTCCACACCAATGGCGGCGGCGGAACGGATTAAAACCATGTATGGAACCGTTTTGGACGGTCCCGATGATGATTTTGAGATGATAGACTGCCCTGGCATGTGTGACGATCCGGGTATACGTACTGATCAGGCTCCGCGTGCAGTACTGACCAGTGTCATTCGCCCGCGTCTTGAAGAAATATTTGAAATGGTACGTGCCCAGATGGAAAAGGGTGGTGTTTACAGGGATGCGGGTGAGCGGGTAGTCCTTGTCGGTGGCGCTAGCCAGCTTGATGGTGTCAGAGAATTGTCCGGGCGTATTTTGAACAAACAAGTTCGGTTGGGCCGTCCCCTTCGCCTGACTGGTTTGGGGGATGCTGTTAATGGCGCTGGATTTTCCGCAACTGCGGGAACCTTGCATCACGTTATTGCTGGCCCACGAGAGGCAATATTTGGAGCGCCGAATTTATCAGGTGGCACACGCCGAAACGGTAGTGCTCACCCTTCTCACCCTGTGGGGCAGCTCTGGAGCTGGTTAAGAGATAATTTTTAGGGTGCGCATTTCAGACGTTACAGACGGCTCCACGTACCATTAGGGTTTTTGCATAAAATGATCGTTTCAGGATCATAATACCCGTTCCGGTCGGCCGTTTTGGTGACAATAGTGTTGCACTCGCGGCCATCGCTGGCCGTGAAGGTTTGAGCCCGCTCAGTTGAACCACCATAACCGCTATCGTTATTAGACCAATTTTGTTCCTGGCCTGATTGAATGCTTCTGACAGCAGCTTCATCCTGTAAATATTGATCGCAAGAAGACAGTTTACCAGCAATAGCCTGGCCCAGAAATGCGCCGCCTGCGGCACCGGCTATAGTGCCAGTTTCATGATGTTTGCCACCATCAATTTTGCGGCCGATAATGCCGCCAACAACGGCACCGCCCAGCGCACCCATGATTTTGTTTTTCTTCTTCTTTTTGTAGTTTGCACAAGGGTGTTTGCGTTGCCCATCATTATTATACGCACTGTTCTGTGCCATTGCGGGCTGCGTTATGCCGCCTAATCCTGCAAAGATAAGAGCCAAAGACAAAGTTAGGTGTATGGAGCGTTTTTGTGTTGGGTCAGACATAGTATTCCTCGCAATTTATGGTTGATGGGACAGGGTGTTATCGCCCGAATCAACCGCAGCGTCAGTTTTGAACAAATTATTGTACCACAAACTGTCAATCCTTTTTTAAGCTTAACCAGGCGTTAAAGGGTAATAAGGGAAAATCGCACCTTAACATGGTTTTACATGAGGGGCCCGCTGGCATGGCTATTTCACTGACTGCACCCAAGGTGCTTGAACTCAAACCCCGCATCGTCGTTTTTGGCGTTGGTGGTGCTGGTGGCAATGCCGTCAACAACATGATTGAGGCAGACCTGCAAGGTGTTGAATTCGTTGTTGCCAATACTGATGCGCAAGCTTTGCATTTTTCAAAGGCTGAATGCACCATACAGATGGGGCCAGCGATTACCGGGGGGCTTGGTGCCGGGGCGGATCCTCAAAAAGGTGCGCAGTCTGCAGAAGACTCGATTGACGAAATTGGCGCCCAGTTTGAAGGCGCACACATGGTTTTTATTACCGCTGGTATGGGGGGAGGTACCGGTACAGGCGCAGCACCTGTTCTGGCCCGTATGGCCCGAGAGCGCGGTATTTTAACTGTTGGCGTCGTCACCAAACCGTTCCGCTTTGAAGGCGACCGGCGGATGAAAATTGCCGAACGGGGTATTGAAGAACTGCAAGACGCCGTTGATACACTGATTATCATTCCTAATCAGAACCTTTTCCGGGTCACAAACGAGAAAACCACGGTAACGGACGCTTTCTCCATGGCCGATGAGGTTCTGCATTCAGGGGTGCGCGGCCTGACCAGCCTGATGGTTCAACCGGGTCTGATCAATCTTGACTTTGCTGATGTGCGTACGGTGATGGATGAAATGGGCAAGGCCCTGATGGGAACTGGTGAGGCCAGTGGTGAAGATAGAGCCATTAATGCGGCACGGGCTGCCATTGCCAATCCGTTGCTGGATGATGTTGCCATTCGTGGTGCACAAGGTGTTCTGATCAACATTTCAGGCGGCAAGGATTTAACCTTGCATGAGATGGATGAAGCGGCAGAACTTATCCGCAGCGAAGTGGATGAGGGCGCCAATATTATCGTCGGTTCAACATTTGATGAGAGCCTGGACGGCGCTATGCGCGTTTCTGTGGTTGCCACGGGCATTGACATGAATAAGAGCATGCAAACACCGCGCCCAGCAATTTCGGAAACTTCTGTTACAAATCCACCAGTGCCGCCGATCATGGAACATGAGATTAACGTCGCACAAGCACCTTCATTCGATGTGGATGTACAACAAGCTAATATGGTTGATAGCCAACCCCTCCCTGTTCAAAATGTGGAGACAGGGATTGCCGATGAGCACCATACTGCGGAGGCACAATCCTGGGACGACCATGACCAGGAGGCGGCAGTAGAGACACGACCACGACAAGGGCTTTTCGGCCTTGGCTTTTTGGGTGTTCGGCGCAAACCTTCTGGCCCACCTCCCGCCATTATTGCCGATGAAGTGCCAAAAATGAACTATCATTCTGAGGCAAGCTACGCCGAACCAGAAGTTGAAGAAGGCGTTCCTTCAGCAGATCTTTTTGGTGGACATATCGACGAAGAACTTGAAATTCCAGCATTTTTGCGTCGCCAGGCCAATTAGGGTCTGGTCATAATTCGACATACAAAGTTTCTTGCAGGAAATTGCGTGTATCCTAAATTAGCACCGATGTGAGTGATCCTTATCCATTTACCCGCCAGCCGGTATGGCAACATACTCTGTGTGCACCTGTTTCATGTGGGGGGGTAGGCCTGCATACAGGCAAGCAAGTACAGTGCACTTTGCAACCATCGCCAGTGGATACGGGTCTTGTCTTTGCCCGTACTGATGTGCGGGATAAAGACCCTGTTATTCGTTTGCACCCGGGTGCCGTATGTCAAACCAGACGTGGCACCTGCATAGGCAATGCTGATGGCGTTACAATTGCCACTGTAGAACACTTATTAGCTGCACTATCTGCGTGCGGCGTCGATAACGCCCTCATAGAGCTAACCGGGGCGGAAGTTCCCGCTATGGATGGTAGCGCCAAAAATTTTGCCAGAATTATTGCCCAGGCCGGGTTACAGCAACAAACTTCGCGGCGGCGCTATATTGAAATCCTTGAACCCCTAGAAGTGCAAGAAGGTGCAAAATGCGTGCGGCTCGAACCATCGAATGTCTCACAAATTGATGCCAGAATAAACTATCCCGGCACTTTGATTGGGGAACAAAACTTTCAGTTTGAAACTAATGCCAGTGGCTTTATCCGCGATATAGCCCCCGCCAGAACATTTGTGCTGGCGCATGAGGTTAAGGACTTGCAACAGGCTGACTTTGCCTTGGGTGGTTCGCTGGAAAATTGCCTGGTGGTTGATGGTATGACACTGCAAAATGAAACTGGTTTACGTTTTGCTGATGAATTTGTTCGTCATAAAATTCTTGATATTTCAGGCGACCTGGCCTTGGCCGGAGCCCCCATTCTTGGGCGATTTATTTCGAATTGCGCGGGCCATTCTCTAAACAACGCTGTTCTTTTGGCAATGCAGAATGAAGACACAAAATGGCGCTGGACTGAATTGCCATAGTTTCAAATCGCATAATTATAGTGGCATCGCCAGGCCCGGGGATGAGTGTTTAGCTAACCGGCCTCAGTCGCGGGTGGGATATAATTGTGGCCGGTTGGTGAACGGGTGCCATACCTCGACAAGGTCAGAATGAGGTTGGAAAAATAAAATACACTATCTCATGTTCAGTCACCAAAACCTGAGGGATGAATGACAGGTTTACCCGATAACTGCATTCACTGATCAGCTTAAAGATTCCTGCATGATTTATGGGTATTTTTTCATAGAGGAGTGTGCAGATGGCTGATCTGGGGTTGCCCCCACCTATTGTGTTTAACACAAATTTGTTGCTCGACGTGTTTTCTGCACGTTCGGCGCAGAATTTTGCACGCACAGCAAGCGCTCAATCCCTTGTCAGTTCCGACGTGCCAGACACTTCTGTTCCCCCACCCTGGGATTTGGATGCAAAACCGCCGGGCCTGGAAGAAATATTACGTACGGTTCTGTCACGCGGTATTTTTTTTGAAAATGATCTTGGTGCATTTTCAGATACATCAGCGCCAGAAGATCAAAAGAAACTTTTTGCCCTTTATAGCGGCGTCAATCGTCTTGCCGCTTTGGCAACCGAGGCTTCGGACAAAACCATTACCGCTGCCCGCCGCAATTTTTTGAATAATCGTTTTGCGGAAGGCATAACGCAATTAAGCAGCTTTCTTTCAGTGACGGATTATGAGGAATTAAGCTTTCTCAAGGGCAAACAACTCGACAGTGCCGATACGACACTGGTGATAGATAGAGGCACCAGCGAGCTGGTCACGGGCGTTATTCAGAACGGCCCGTTTGATGATCCGGTTGCCTCACTCGCTGGTGATGTGCGCTTTGATATTACGGCGAAAAAGTCTGGCGGCGATGTGGTGGTCAATCTTGATTTGGCAGAAATGGGGGCCACAGCCCGTACGCTGGACAATGTCGCTGACTATATCAATACCAAGCTTGACGCAGCCGGGGTGGTCACAACGGTTCAGCGGGTTAAAATTGGTGAGCCTGATGAAAACGGCATTATTGCCGGTTCGCAATTTGGTTTCAAATTTACCGGGGTTAGTACCGAACCACTTTCTTTTTCCGCGCCGGTAAGCACGCCCAGCATTTATACCGTAGGCACTAGCGGGTCTGGCGATACTCAGGCGGTGCAGTTTATCCGCTATGATGCTCAGGCCGGTGCGGCCCCACAGGTTGATTTTTCAAAACGTATTGAAACGACAGAAGGCACGCCCAGTAGCGCTCTTGGCGTGGCAACGGGCACAAATGGTGAGGTTTATGTACTGTCCCAATCGGGCGGCATTGTTGGTGGCCTTGCGGCGCAAGGCGAACAGGACGTGTTCCTGACCAAATACGATTCTACGGGCCGTGAAGTTTTCACCCGTGGTCTTGGCGCGACCAGTTCTGCTTCGGGCTTGGCTTTGGCCGTTGGCGCGGATGGCTCAGTTGTGGTGGCAGGCAAGATTAGCGGTGCTCTGGGGGCAACCGCCGATCGCGGAGCCGAGGATGCGTTTGCAGTTAAATTTGATGCCGCTGGTAAGGAAGTGTTTGTGCAGCGCTTTGGGGGGGCAGGAAATGAAGAAGTGCGCAGTGTTGCGCTTGCCGCCGATGGAACGATTTATCTGGCCGGGCGTACAAATTCTGCACTGGATGGTGTCAACGGCGGCGGCGGTGATGGCTTTGTGCGGGCGCTTGGTGCTGATGGTACAACACTTTATACGCGCCAGTTTGGTGGTGCTGGTGAAGAGGCCGCTAATGCCATAACGCTTGATGCCAATGGTGATCTTTTGGTGGCCAGCGTAGAGGATGGCACAGGCAAGTTACGTAAATACAGTGCCGTTGATGGTGTTTCCGCCGCCATTTACGAACATGATCTTGGCGCGCTTTCTGGTGGCACCATCAGTGCCATAACGCTGGATGGAACGGGTATTGTTTTGGCCGGAACCGCTGGCACCGCCAATGGGTTGGGCAGTTCCATAACCGCGCATTCGGGTGGCCGTGACGGGTTTATAGCTCGCATTGACGAAGATGCTGGCGGTCAACCCATACGAAGCTATACCACTTTTTTAGGCACCAGTGGCGAAGACAGAATAGGCTCCCTTGTTGCGGATGGAGGCAATCTTTACCTTGCGGGTGATACCACCGGATCGTTGCCGGGCGGTGGTGTGCTGGGCGGGACAGAAAACGCATTTACAGCTGTGCTGAACGCGACGAGTGGCGCACTGGATGGCAGTGTTCAGGTATCCGGGCATGCCGGGTTTTCATCGGCGGCTTCAATAGCCATTGATCCACAAGGTGCGTCTATTCTCGACGCCTTTGGCTTGCCTCATGGTGATTTTCTTTACGCCGACAGCCGGGTGATCACAGATCGTTCCCTTGCCCGCGCAGGAGACAGTTTTTTAATCAGTGTGGACGGTGGTTTAAAACGTAAGGTTAGCATAGATGCTGATGATAATTACCGCGCCCTGACTTTCAAAATTAACGCGATCACCATACTGGATGGCAAAGCGGATGTCGTACGGGGAAGTACTGGTGATACATTGCGCATTACGCCAACTGAAGGGCACACGATTGAGTTTTTTGCCGGGCCAGAGGGGCGAGATTTACTCAGTGCTCTTGGACTTCCTGAAGGGGTAGTTCAAGTTGACCCTGCCAAGAGTAATTTAGATTCTGCTACAGCCGCCCCCCCTATTTATGGACTTGGGATTGGTAGTGCTCTGGATATAGGTTTGTTAAAAAATGCTGATATTGCCTCGACAGTTTTACAGGATGCCCTGACCACCATTCGCACTGCCTACCGTACGCTGACACAGGACCCGGCCTTGACCGACCTTCTCAACGGGAAAAACAAAGGGGCTAACGGCCCGGTTCCGGCCTACTTGCAGCGGCAAATAGCCAATTACTCCGCTGGGTTGGCCCGTCTGCAATCTGGTGGCGGCGGGTTTGTAATTTAGGGCGAGCCAGATGCTGCGGCACCTGAAGGGGTATCAAAACGTTCCTGATAACGCTTGAGGACGGTACGTAAATTCTGTGTTTCAGCCAGTGCCGGTGCCAGGTTTTTAGTGGGTATATTGCCCAGGTATTCTTGTTGTGTAACCAGATCAAATGTCTCGTTTTCAGAGGTCTCGGCCATCGCCTCGGCGTATGCCTCGCGCAACTTTTCCAGATCGGCTCGGTTATTCCCGAGGGAAAGAGCAATCGCGGTACGTAAAATCAGACCTGCATCCTCTTGTGTTAATTTGGCCAGTGTCGGGATGTATCGTTCTACCACGCCTAACATAATTGATCCGGCTTTGGTCCACTTCTTTGACTGCCAGGCAATGTCGGCGCGTAATACAGCAGCTTCGCGCGTGCGATCAATTTCAATAATCTCAAGGGCATGATCAGTGCGGCCAAGGGCGATAAGGGCACGAGCCTCGATCAGGCGGCGTTCCTGATTCAAGGGTTTGGATAATTGAGCCTGCCGCGTACTGCGGATGGCGCCAAGGGCCTTTTCCGGCTTGCGATCCAGAAGGTAAATGAGTGCCAGTTTGGCGGCAATCTGCGCCCGCGCCTGACCAGAGCGTATGCGGTTATCAATTTGGTGTTGCAATAATTCAGTAGCTTGCGGCAAAAGGTCAAAATCAATCAATCGATCGGCCAGAAGTCTCAACATGCGGTCACCATCCGCCCCAATGGGAACCATGGAAATAAATTGATAGAAAAGTGCAAGCGCTTGCACAGGATCCATTGTATCGGCCCCTCCACGAAGGAAAAGGTCGTTAAAAATTTTGTGCATATCTGTAGAAATGCGGTGAGTTACAGGGCTTTCGGGAAAGCGTATAACGGCTGTGTTCATGGCTTTAAGTGCGTGCCGGTAATCACCCAGATCACTATATATTTTACCAAGAGCGAGAACTTCCTCCAACTCGGTAGTGTCACCGCGCCACCGATAAAGAAGATTTTCAATTGTATCGGCGGCTTCGGTCGGCGTTAATTCCCCGATTTTGGTTTGCAGGCGGGTTTTTTCAAAAAGAGCCTGGGCTTCCAATGGCTCATAGCCCCCTTCGGCAACGCTTTGGAAATGGCGAATAGCATCCGCGTTGTTTCCGCTGGCCTCAGCAAAGGCAGCCCGGATCAAGCGCGTGCGAAGACGGGTACCATTTTCAGCTTCAAGGGCCAGGGCTTCATCAATTTGTCGTTTGGCAGTCCCTAAATCATTCAGTTCCAGTGCCGAACGTGCATAGGAATTACGAAACCTGACCTGCCATTCCGGCACAAAGAGATAAAAGGCTTCCCTCCCGGCATCAAACTCACGTCGCGCTGTACCCCAGTCTTCCATTTTCGCCGCCAGATGCCCCCGCCACAAGGCGGCTGATGGATCACGGTTAAGGGTTTGCGCGGCAAAATCCGCACGCGCATCCTTGATCCGCTCCATTAGCAAGTTGGCAGTGCCGCGCAGGGCGCGAAATTGTGCATCCTGCACCAACATCGGATCGAGCCTTTGGGCCAGTTCCAGCATACCTAATGCTTCGGGTGCCAAAGAATTGGTGACGAGAAAACGGGCTATGGCAATGCGAGCTTGCGGGTCAGTTTCCTCTTCGGCAACATGGCGTAATTGCTGGTCATAATTATCGTTAAAGCTCAAGCGTGGATCCGGCACCGCCCAGTTCTTGAAATCGATAAACCCCGGCGTTGCGGTTCGCGCGGGCAGGGCAAGGCTGGACTGCGCCCGATTATTCTTTGCGATATGTATTGGTCTTACCGACGGGGTTAGAGAAAGACCTTCATTTGTGCGGATAATCACCTGATCTTTTTGCATTTCAAACAACACATCATCCGCATTGATTTCAAAGGCCAGACCATGGGCTGAAGACAGTGCGGTCACATCAACAAAATGGCGGCGTGACTGCACTCCGGTAACTGGTCCCAATGCCGTGGAGATACTGATCTGGTCGCCGATTGCCGGGTCTTTCAGTGTGAGGATAGTGGTGATATTCGGTAAATCAGCAACCAGTCGACCGGGACCAGAGCCATCGGCTTCACGATGCAATTTAAGCTTTCTGGGCGTCGTTGTGACCTTTTCCCCAAAAGCAAATACCCATTTCTCCCCGCCCTCGCTGACCCGTGCTTCTACCTGGGTAGAAGGGGGAACCTGCAACCGTATGCCACTGGACGTTCCGGTTTGAAAGACTTCGAAACCACGGATGTGCTGGCTGGCCCCGCGCTCAAGTTCTGTTAGGTCAAGGCTGGCGTTGTCATCAAAGACAATCCAGATCGTTTCTGCCCGTCGAAATGCAGCACTGCCTACCGGGGCTGCAAAGGCGAAGGAAACTTGCAAGTCTGTCCCAATGCGAGAGACTCTGCCGCGCACAAGACCGTTGCCGGGACTAGGGTCTGGCCGTACCGTTTGTGGCGCTGGGGTTTCAGGTATTTTTTCTGCTGCAATATGCTCAACCGCTTCAACCGGGGCGGGTTCGGGGTGTGCCGCATTGACATCATTGGCAGGTTCAAAAAGGTCAACCAGCACTTTGGGACCGTTTTGCCAGAGCCGTGCCTGAACGCCTGGAGCCATGTCCAGTTTGACATAGGTTTTGCCATCCGCCACATGACTGGTCGCACTAATCAGGCCACGCGGGATGTTAACATTAAGCCGTGAAAGGTTGGGCACGGCGGGGCGGTCAAATATCAATTCTGCCGTATTGCCATCGGTATGAATTTCGTGACCTACCGGTTTCGTCCAGTCAAAGGCAATACGGGTGTACTCACTGGTTTGTGCAGCACGAACATTAAGAGGGATAGCTGGCCCGGCTTTGACAACTTTGTTTTCTTCCTTTGCCTTGGCAAGTGCGGCCTGTGCGTGCGCTTCGTCTTGTTCGCGTAATCGCTTTGCATGTGCAGAGATCAGCTTTGGCGGGGTGACGTTGCTACCCTCAACCACAAGGTCAATGGCAAATTCATTATATGAGCGGGATGTGCGTATGTCGCGCTTGTCCCGAAGCGCAATACGTAATGTGTGTTCATCACTGTCCAGACGTGCCAGGGCAACCACGCCTTCCAAATCTTTCAGCAGCACCTTCGGGTCGGTGGAATACGCATCGGTAAAGCGGGCAACAAGAACGCCATTTTTTATTTCGGCATCAAGCTCAAGGGCTTTGTTGGCCGCAGTCTCAGGCCATTGTACCAGGATGCGAACATAATTTTCGGCTTTTTCACCTTTTAAAACGACCGGCGTTGCTGCCAAAACTCCGCTTGTCAGCGCAAGGCTGAACAGCAGGGCAAAACCTGTTTTCAGTACATAGTTTGTAAGGCGCAACAGGGCCATAGTTTTCACACATACCAAGCACGACCTCAAAAGGGTCGCAAATCAGTGCCAAGCATACGGACTGATAGTTAAGCGCGTGTTAGGGAAAAGGGGACGTTCAGGCAGTAAATTGCTCGGTCAGAATGCGTTCTTCAAGCGTTTTTCCTTCGTCAAATAGCATGGAGAGTGCGATTGTGCGGCTTTCGCGCACATCCACCAGCGCTACATTACGCACTTCACGATTGTCGGCCACGGCACTAACCGGGCGTTTATCCGGTTCGCAAATCTCAAAACGCACTTGTGCTGATTGTGATAACAAGGCACCGCGCCAACGTCTGGGCCGAAAAGCGCTGATCGGTGTTAGTGCCAACACCTCGGCATTCAAAGGAATGACGGGACCATGGGCAGATAAATTATAGGCGGTGCTGCCCGCTGGTGTAGAGACCAGAATGCCATCGGCAACCAGCTCTTTCAGGCGTTCCTTGCCATCAATAGATACGCGGATTTTGGCGCTTTGGTGAGTTTGCCGTAATAGCGAAACCTCATTGATGGCCAAGGCATCAAAACTGCCACCATCAACGGTTTTACCCGTCATGCGCAAAGGACGTATTTGTGCGTGTTCGGCCTTTTGCAAACGCTCAAGCAAATTATCAGTGCTGTATTCATTCATTAAAAAGCCGACAGAGCCACAATTCATGCCAAAAACCGGCACGTTTCTACCAATGTTCTTGTGCAAGGTTTCCAGCATAAAGCCATCGCCACCAAGGGCGATAACAACATCTGCATTTCCCACCGGGCATTGGCCATACCGGGCAACGAGATTATCAAGCGCAGTTTGCGCCTCTGGGCGCGTCCCGGCAGTAAATGCCAATTTGTTATATGATGTTGGTAAAGTGCTCATACATTTTCGTCTGCGATAGACGTAGATAAGTCAAGCTTCGCGGCTTAATAATCTCAGAGCAACAGCGGCGGCGGCGGGAGAATGATTGTTAAAAGCTGTGGCGGCCTTGTTCCCTTCGTCGCCCGACAGTGAGGCAATTTCCAATCCGGCGCTTTGCATAGCGGTGTGGATAGTTGGAAATACACTGCGGTCAATTCGTGCGGCCCGGCAACTTAATGCCAGAGCGTAAAGCGGATCTCTTTTCAGGGCACTACGTAACTGCTCAATGCCAACCCCAGCCAGACGGGCAAGGGCATGTTCAAACAGGACAATTTTCTTGTCATTGAGTGACTTGACTATAATTGTAGAGCTTAACCGTTCTGACTGGGCCAGTTTTTCAACCAGCGCCCGGGCCGCGTTTTCCATTTTCTGGTCCGGGTTCGGTTTTGCTGCTGTTTCTTTGTTGGCGATGGCGTCCTTGACCACAGATGACAAATGATTGCCATCAACATCAAACCGCTCGGCGATTTCCTGGCGCATGGTCTCGTCAGAATAAGCAAAAAGAGACGGGATCAGGCTGCGCGGCATATCATCGCGCTGGCTGAGCTTGGCGCGCAATGATTCAACTCGCCGCGATACCCGAACGCAGGTTGCAAAAGACTCCATGCTTAGCTTGGCACTGGAATTTTGAACCAATGCTGTTAGCACGTCAGGTTCATCCTGGCGTATCAGGGTCCCGGTTATGGCTTCACTGATATTGGGGCGGCAAGCAATTAATTCTCTGTGCTCTACCCCCATAGTTTGTGAAATATCAATGAGATCGCTATCCCGTAGAACCGGGCTTGAGGATATCACTGGCCGGGCGATGGGGGGAACATCCCGTGCCATGATCAAAATTAAGGGATGCGCCGCCCAGGCCGCTTTGCACAGCTTATTGGAAAGCGAGATATGGGCATTTTGTTGTACTTTTGGGTAAAGGATAATCATGATCTGGCCAACGGCATCTTCCGTGGCGGCATCATCCAAAGGGCCAAGTGCAGAAAGAGAACCCAGAGCTGCAAACAATTGGTCATGATGGCCTGGATCACTTGACTGTGCCAGTCGAGCCAGATCGGCCATTTTAAATTGAGACGTAAACCCCATCGTTGGAATCCGCATTTGCCTTATAAAGAAACATTGTTCTTACAAATCAATTGATGTGACGTTAATATTGCCTGGTGGGACTGCATTTGCATTTTTGGATAGAGGCAATTGCAAAGGCAGGCATGGCAAAAAAAGCAGCGGGTATATGGGCAGTGTTTATCAATTCACAATGAAGCAAAACCTTGCCGCGATTTTCCTTGTCGGGGCTGTAGGAGTGTGCGTATGCGCATCAGCAGGTGTGCAACCTGCCTTTGCTGGCGCCTGGCCCATGGAGGCGGGCAAGGGACAAAGTATTTCAACCATGACCTGGCAGGGATCAACACGTGGTTTTGATCGCCGCGGTGAAGCCAGTGTGGATTTGAGTTTCCAAAAATTCGAGAATGCTGTTTTTCTGGAATATGGTTTGACCGAGAACTGGACAGTTGTTGCCCGTCCGGCTTTGCAAAATGTTCGTTTGCGTGTGGGCGATGTTGTTGATGAAGCCAACGGCTTTGGTGCCACGGAATTTTCTGTTCGCCGGGTGCTTCCGGGTTGGGAAAAATGGGTGCTGTCTGCGCAGACCGGCGTTTTTATGCCCGGTGAAGTTGAAAACGGATTCAACAAACCACTTGGCCAGAATGGGCTGGACTGGGAGATAAGGGCGCTGGCAGGGCGTTCCCTGGAGTTTGCCGGGCGTCCCGGTTTTGTTGACATACAGGCCGCCTTTCGTGAACGATCACACGGGGCAGGCAATGAAGTACGTCTGGATATGACGCTGGGTAGTATGGCTATGAGTCGCGTTCAGTTGCATTTTCAATCTTTTATTGTTATTGGGCTCCCCTCCTCGCGGCCCGGTATTCACACCGTTGACAGTTTTAAAACACAGCTCAGTGGTGTCTGGTTTTTCAAAGAGAGCCAAGGGTTACAATTATCGCTTTCACGCACACTTTCCGGGCGCAATATTGTGCGTGATACGGGTATGACTATAGGGTTCTGGCAGCGGTTTTAAGCTAATTTATTCTGCACTGGCGGTTTGTTCAATGACATAGGCCAAAAGGTCACGGCGGGCTTTGTCATCTCGAACACCAACAAATGACATGCTGGTCCCGGGTACGGTTTGACGTGGATTTTGCAGCCATTGGTCCAGTGTGGCTTCATCCCAGGTAAGAGCTGATGCTTTTAAGGCTGCGGAATATTTGAACCCCTGAACACTGGCCGCTGGACGGTCCAGCACGCCATAAAGGTTAGGGCCGATTTTGTTACGCTCGCCTTGCGCCAGGGTGTGGCAAACCTTGCATTTGGCAAATTGACGTTTGCCTTTGGCCAGATCGGGTGCGGATGATTCTACCGGTGTAGCTGACTCTTCATGGGAAGCAGGTGTTTCAACAGGTGTGGGCGCAGCAGGAGCGGGAACAGGATCTGGCTTGGCATCAGTAATTTCTACTGTTTGTTCCGGCGTGGATTGTGGCCCGCAGGCGCTTAGGCCCAGTGTGGCGCCAATGACCAGAACCCCGTATGCAACCTGTTTCATTTTATTCTCCCATTATCCTTCAGAAGGGATAATATGCCAGAATACCGAAGTCTATATGTTTAGCATTGATTTAGGTGATTTTCACATTTTACCATGATCCCAGACTGCTTCGGGAAACAAACAGAGACATAAAATGAAACCAGGTGTTGTTATTGTTGGTGCGGGGCATGGGGCTGGCCAGGCCGCCGCCAGTTTGCGCCAGTTTGGCTATGAGGGACTGATAACCCTGATAGGCGAAGAAGATCACCCTCCCTATCAGCGTCCGCCCTTGTCCAAGGCCTGGCTGGCCGGTGAAGCCGATCTGGGCGATGTGCTTTATAAGCCAGCAGCATTTTGGGATGAGTACAATATCACCGTGATAACAGGGTGCAGGGTGGCCAGTATTGACCGCCCGGCAAAGCAGGTTGTTTGCGATGACGGTGTGCAGGTATCCTATTCACACCTTATTTTGGCTACAGGCGGGCGGGCGCGGCGCATGAATTGCCCCGGTGAAGAGCTTTCGGGTGTGCATGTTTTGCGCACTCTTGATGATGCCACGGCGCTTAGCGAGGCTATGCAGGCAGGGAAAAAACTGGTCATTATTGGCGGCGGCTATGTTGGCCTTGAGGTTGCCGCCACGGCCCGCAAACGCGGCCTTGATGTAACGGTGCTGGAGGCCGAAGAGCGGGTTCTGGCGCGAGTTGCAGGGGCTGATCTTTCTGACTTTTTTGAGAAAAAACATCGCCAGCAGGGCGTTGAGATAAAAACAGGTGTTATGGCGCAAGCCTTTGAAGGTGAAAGCAAACTAACCGGTGTACGGCTTCAGAATGCTTCAATGCTGGAAGCCGATATTGCCCTCGTGGGTATTGGTCTTATTCCCAATTTCGAACTGGCGGACGAGGCAGGCCTTGCCTGTGATAATGGCATTGTGGTGAATGAGCTGTGCCGCACAGATGACCCCGCCATTTATGCCATTGGTGATGTGACCCGCCACCCCAACGCCATTTATGGCCGCAGCCTTCGCCTTGAATCGGTGCACAACGCACTGGAGCAGGCCAAAACCGCCGCCGGGGCCATAATGGCGCGCGAAAAACCATACAATCAGGTGCCGTGGTTCTGGTCGGATCAGTATGACATCAAACTGCAAATCGCCGGGCTGTCAGCAGGTTATGACGAAACCCTTGTGCGTGGTGATATGGATGCCAACAGCTTTGCAGTTTTCTACTTTAAAGGCGGTGTGCTGATTGCCTGTGACGCCGTAAACGCACCAGCAGAATACATGGCCGCGCGAATGATGATCGCCAAAGGTGCGCGCCTTGACCGGGACATGCTGGCAGACATAAAAGTGCCGATGAAAGAGGTTATGGCCGGAGCCATGACCACCAGATAATTCCTAAAACCATAGTTTGTTCTCTAATTGCGATATGTTTTTGACAATTTGATATCAAAATGATATCATTTGTTCATAAAAATAGATGAGGAGACTTATTATGATGCAAGAACGAGCGAAACAATCCGTACCCGGAATTCCGGTATTGATATTGGCAAGTATGTTAGGATTAGGCGGGATTGCGGCCATTGTTTATCTGTTGGCCATGGATTCGGTTATCATGCCGCTGGTGTTGATTGTGCTGACGCCTTTGGCTTGCCTTTTTCTTCTAACCGGCTTGTACAAGGTTGAACCAAACCAGTCAGCAGTGCTGAGCCTGTTTGGCAAATATGTGGGGACTAACCGTTCGCAAGGATTACATTTCAACAACCCGTTTTATTCCAAGAAAAAAATCTCCTTGCGTGTGCGTAATTTTGAAAGCGGGCGTTTGAAGGTGAATGATTCTGGTGGCTCACCTATTGAAATTGCGGCCATTGTGGTGTGGGAAGTCGCTGACAGCGCCGAGGCAGTGTTTAACGTCGATGAGTATGAGAGCTTTGTGCAGATACAATCTGAGGCGGCGATCCGCTCTATGGCAACCAGCTACCCTTACGATCCGCACAAAGAGGGCGAGACATCCTTACGCTCGCACCCGATGGAAATATCTGAACGGATGAGGGTAGAAATTCAGGACCGCCTGACCAAGGCTGGAATCAATGTTATTGAGTCGCGTATTTCGCATTTGGCCTATTCGCCCGAGATCGCTCAGGCAATGTTGCAACGCCAACAGGCCGGGGCCATTATTGCGGCGCGGCAACGCATTGTTGAAGGCGCAGTTGGCATGGTCGAATCCGCACTGAATGCGTTGAAAGACAAGGGCGTGGTTGATCTGGATGATGAGCGCCGCGCAACTATGGTTAGCAACCTTCTGGTGGTGTTGTGTTCGGACCGGGCCACCCAGCCCGTGGTCAATACCGGCTCGATTTACTAGGGAAAGCTAATGGCCCCTAAAGCCAAAAAAAATTACCCGTTACGCATTCATGCAGACATTTTGGATGCCATGAAACGCTGGTCGGATGATGAATTGCGATCATTAAACGGGCAGATCGAGTACGTCCTGCGCGATGCATTGCGTCGCGCCGGGCGGCTTAAAGAACGCCCGCCGGAAGTTACTGAAACCGAGGAACAGAAAAAATGAAAACCAAGTGGAGCTACAGACTGGAGCGTGTAAAGCCAGCCACTTTTGCCAATGCAGAAGCGAGAGCTGAACAGATCAATGATGCCTTAAACAGACGCGGGCTGGAGGGCTGGGAACTGGTCGACGTTATCTATGCGCCTATGACTAGTGCCGAAACCCATCTCTATTTCAAACGACCAATTTGAGTGAAGGTGTCACTCCGCGGGATGGGTTGGTTTTTTACCCAGGCCAAGTCCCGCTATTTGATCTTTGATAAACCGGGCACAATTGGCGAAGCCCGCCCGCACCCGTGATGGAGCGCCCAACAGCACCGGCGTCAGGATTAGCGTTAGCAAGGTAGCAAAGCTTAGCCCCCAGACCACGGTGGCGGCCAGGGGAACCCACCATTCGGCGGAGGGGCCACCAATGGTGATCTCGCCCTTGAAGAAATTGGCATTGACCATGAACACCATGGGCAGCAGCCCCAATATGGTGGTGATGGTGGTCAGTAGCACCGGGCGCAGACGTTGCGCAGCGGTGCGCACCACCGCTTCATCCGGCTCAAAGCCCAGAGCGCGCATATGTTGATAGGTATCAATCAGCACAATGTTGTTGTTGACCACAATACCGGCCAGCGCCACCACCCCGGTGCCGACCATCAGCACGCTGATATATTCCAGTGGTGCCTCCAGCTGGATGCCGATCAGCACCCCGGTGATGGAAAGAACTACCGCTTGCAGTGTTAAAAATACGTGCCAGATATTGTTGAACTGCATGAGCAGGATCACCGCCATCATAAAGAGAGCCGCCCCCATAGCCCCGATGAAGAAGCTGGAGGCATTGGCGGTTTCTTCATCGGCACCGCGAAAATTTATGCTGACGCCGGGCGGTAAACCAGCTTCTGACATCCAGCTTTTAATATCATCGATGAGAAGGTTGGCGGCATAGCCTTCTTTGGCATTGGCGCGCACTTCGATAACCCGGCGGCCATCGCGCCTGGCGATTTTATCGACGCGCTGGCTGGCCTTGCGGGTGACAAAATTGGAAACGGGCACCGGCCCTTGCGGTGTGGTGACGCGCAGACGGTCTAGCTGATCAATATTGCGGGCTTCGGGGGTGAAGCGCACGCGAATGTCAATCTCTTCATCGGAATCATCGGGGCGATATCGGCCTACCAGAATGCCATTGGTGATTAACTGCACCGCCGCGCCAACGCGGGTTATATCAACCTTGAAACGACCGGCCTGTTCACGGTCCACATCCAGTTGCCATTCAACACCGGGCAGAGGCAGGGTGTCTTCAATATCTCTTAAACTGTTCATTTCATCAAAATGAGTGCGTACCAGCCTCGCCGTTTGTTCCAGTGCGGTGGTGTCAGTGCCGGTCATTTCCACCTGCACGTCCTTGCCCACGGGCGGGCCATTTTGCAAATTGCGCACTTCGGTAATGACGCCCGGTGTGGCGGCGGCAAGTCTGGTAATTTCGCGCTGAATATCGCGCCCGTTCGGGCGTTCCCCATAGGGCATAAAATCGACAAACAGTGTGACTACAGTATCTTCCGGCGGTGGTGAGCTGAAACCGCCCAGCGAAGCGCCCGCGCCGGTGCTCATATAAATGGATGAAATACCCTCAACATCCTTGATCCGGGTTGTAACCATATTGCCCAGGGCATCCTGTTCTCTGGGCGATAAATTGCCTCTGGCGCGCACATAGACATAAACCTGCTCTGGCTCGGTGGCCAAAAAGAATTCGGAATGGTGGGGGGTAGAGCCAAACCACATAAAAACACTAATAACAATGGTAAGGGCCGACATGGCGACCATGACCGGGTGTTTGACCAGTCGTGAGATCAATCGGGCATAGACCCCGGTAAATCCGGGCAGATCTGTTGGTGCACCGGCGCCGGCGCTGACCTTGCCAATATCATCATCGGCATCCGCCGGGCGTTTGCCCACTAATGAGCCTATTGCAGGCAGGAATAACAGGGCCATGGATAGCGAGGCCAACAGTACAAGGATCAGCGTTTTTGGCAAAAAGCTCATATACTTGCCGGCCATGCTGTCCCAGAAAAGAAATGGCACAAAGGCCGCCAGGGTTGTCCCGGTGGAGGATACCACTGGCCAGAACATGCGCTCACCTGCCATTTTATAAGCTTCGACGCGGTGCAGACCTTCGGCCATTTTGCGATCAGCATATTCGACAATGACAATTGCCCCATCGACCAGCATGCCCACCGAAAGCACCATGCCGAAAAGCACCATGAAATTAATGCTCATCCCGGCCAGGCCAATGAGAAAGAAGGCTAAAAAGAAACTACTGGGGATGGCAAATCCAACCAGCAAGCCAGAACGCAAGCCAAGTGCTGCCACCACCAGTATCATCACCAGCAAAACAGCGGTTGTCACAGAGGCGATCAATTGGTCCATGGATCTGCGGATCCAGTCGGATTGGTCCAGACTGTAGGCCACATGCACACTCTTGGGCCAGTTTTCGCTCAAGCGGTTGGCAACAATGCGGGCCTGTTCTGTGGTTTCAATTAAGTTGGCACCTAAGCGTTTGACCACTTGCAAGGCGATGGCGGGCTCGCCGTTATAGCGGGCATAGCCGTCTGCATTTTTGAATGTGCGTTGCACATCTGATACATCGCGTAACAGAATAACCCTGTCGCCCTCTGCGCGCACCGGCAGGTTCAATAAATCATCAGCATTTTCAATAAGGCCCGGCACCTTGATCTGAAACCGCCCCGTCCCGGTGTCCAGATTACCAGCGGTGATAAGGGAGTTATTGCCCGAAACAGCGGCCAGTATTTCCTGATAGGTAATATCATAGCCTTCCAGGCGCGCTGGATTAACTTCAATTTCAAGCACCTCTTCACGGGCACCGGCAAGATTGGCGCTAAGAATAGTGGGGACAGCTTCCAGTTCGCGTTCAAGGTCTCTGGCCAGGGCATAGAGTGTGCGCTCTGGCACATCTCCATAAAGCGTAACCGCCAAAACCGGGGCCAGACTTTGGTTGAACTCCTGCACGCTCCATTCATCGACCTCGGCGGGAAACCGGCGGCGGGCGTTGTCCACCTTGTCGCGTACATCAATAAGCGCCTGATTTTGATCAAAATTGACCTCAAATTCAATGACGCACATGCCCATACCGACAAGCGCATTGCAGTTTAACTCTTTGACCCCTTCAAGGGACCGCAGTTCGGTTTCCAATGGCCGTACGATCAGCCGTTCGGCGTCCTCCGGGGATGCCCCTTCCAGCGGAACACCAACATAAATAAAGGGGACCGGAATATCCGGATCAGATTCCTTGGGCAGATTAATATAGGACATAAGTCCGGCCAGCAGACCGGTAAACAATATCAGCAAAGATGTGCGCCAGCGATCTATGGCAGCGGCGACAATGGCACTCATGGCCTGTTTCCCTGCCCATCAGGCACCGAATCCACCAGCGCGCCGCTACGGACAAAATCCTGTCCCTCAACAATCAGGCTGACGCGCGATGGCAGGCCAGAAACCCATACCCCGTCGCCTTCATCCTCGATGAGAGTAACCCGGTAAAACTTTACTTTTCCAGCTTCATCCACAATGCGGACGCCCAATTGCCCACTGTCGTTCAAAACCATGGTATCGGCAGGTATGTGCTGCACCGTAACCGGCGCGCCTTGCAGGTGCATATCGGTGGTTACACCGGCGCGAAAATGCCCTTCCGGATTTTGGGCTTGCAGCTCAACACGGAATGTGCGGGTGGCATTATCAGCAACAGGGTCAATATAGCGCACAGTCCCGTTCAGGGTTTGGCCAGATGCCAAAACGGCTCTGCCGGTCATTCCGACCTGTACTTTGTCCACGTCCAGTTCAGAGACATTGGCAGAGATGATCAGAGGGTCAAGTTCAGCGACCACGCCGCAACTTTGTCCTGGCGTCAGATAATCGCCAATTTCCGCATCCCGGTGTTCAAAGACCCCGTCAAATGGCGCACGGATATTGATATTGGCAAGCTCGATCTCTGCCTGGCGCACGGCGGCATGGGCTGCATCATAGCTGGCTTTGGCGGCAGCGGTCTGATTGGCCGAGCGGTGGCCCTTTTGCTCCAGCGTGCTGGCCGCATCCCATTCCAGCTTGCGCGCTTCACGATTAGCGATAGCCTGATCCAGATTGGCGCCTCGGGCCTTCACAGAAAGACGGCATAACACATCACCCTTGCGTACCTGCGCCCCTTCAACCGCAGGGGCGGTGGCGACGGCACCGGCGGTTTCTGCGCGGACGCTAACGGTGCGGGCTGCTTCGGTGCGGCCACGCAAGATGAGAACGCCCGGGCGCGGGCTGGCCTGCAAGTTACGCACTACAACCTTGAATGCCTGATCGTCCTGCTGCGCAGGGGTTTCAGTTTGCTGTTCCGCTGGCTCACCACCAAAAAGTGCATGCAGCCCGAAATACAAAATAGCGATGACAGCAATGGCAATGGCTGCAATGTAAGAGTTTTTCATAATATGTTCTTTTTATCCTGAACCCCGGGGATACGGTGTTGTGACGCCCTGGACAAGGTGTTTCAAAGGTCGTTCACAGGCTTTTGTCGGTGTTGTGTTGGCAAAGTGACATTTAAGTAATCGCTTTGGCGGCAAAGCGGCGCTATATTCCTTTTCAGGAAAAGCGGTGCGGGAAAAATTATGTCCCTGAATGTTCAGGTTTATACCGAGGTGCGGCGATGAGTATCGCTCTGGCAACCGCATTGGCCAGTGCGCTTGGCTTTTATCTGGTATTGGGAATGCTCTATGGGCTTTATTTTGTAACCTCCGGGGCCGCAAGGATGCTGCCCGCGGCAAAGGGTGCCGGGTTTGGGTTCCGTTTGATGATATTGCCAGGTGCAATGCTACTTTGGCCTATCCTGCTGGTGCGTTTGATCAAAGGAAAAACGCATCAAATGGCTCCGGCGCGAACCTATCGGCGCGTTCATGCACGCATCTGGGTGGTTTTGATACCATTGGTGGCGCTGGGCGTTATGATGACCCTGATGCTGCGCCCGGTTGAGCCGCTGAATGATAAACTGCCCAAAGGCGTGATACTTGAGGAACAAACCTCATGAGCCATGATTACACCGCCATACAATGGAACCGCTTCAAATGGCGTTATGATGTGATTGTGCTGGCGGGTATTGCGCTCTTTATTGCCATGTTTGTTTTCATCTCCATGGTTTCCCGTTCGCCGGGGCAGTCGTTTACTGTGGTGCAGGTGCTTATCCGTGCCTTTGGGGCGGCGGCGTTTTTACTGCTGAATGTCATATTAGCCATTGGGCCATTGGCGCGCCTGAACGCCCGTTTCAAGCCGCTCTTGTACAACAGGCGACATATGGGGGTTTTGTGCTTTTTGCTGGCGCTCACTCATGCCGGGTTGTCGCTGCTTTGGTATCAGGGATTTTCCGCGCTTAACCCGGTTGTGGCGCTGTTTGTTTCCAATGCGCGCTATACGTCAATATCCGGTTTTCCTTTTGAAAGCATTGGGCTTGTCGCGCTTGTCATGCTGGCCGTACTGGCTGTTAGCAGCCATGATTTCTGGCAGGCAACCCTGGGGCCAAGCGTGTGGAAACGCATTCACATGAGTATCTACGCCGCCTATGGGTTATTGGTTCTGCACATCATGTTAGGCGTGGTGCAAGGCGAAAAGGACGGGCTGTATCCGGCCAGTGTTATTGGGGCATTTTGCCTGATTGCCGGCCTGCACATTTTTTCTGCCTTTACCGGCCGGGTGACAGACAGAAAGGTCAATGCCTCGCTGGATGGCTGGATTAATATTGGTGCGCCGGAACGTATTCCCGAAAACCGCGCCAAAACCATCCGCACGGCCAAAGGCGAACGCATTGCGGTGTTTCGTTATGATGGCAAGGTTAGCGCCGTCACCAATGTTTGCGCCCATCAGAACGGCCCCTTGGGCGAAGGGCGTGTGATCGATGGCTGCATCACCTGCCCCTGGCATGGCTGGCAATACCGGCCCGAGGACGGGCGTTCACCGCCACCCTTTGATGAAAAAATTTCCACTTATCGGGTGCAGATTGATGGTGGCATGGTTTATGTCCACCCGGACGCATTGCCGCCGGGTACGCCCTCCGCGCCCGCCTTGATAAAGGAGAAAGCCAATGCCCGGGAAAAATAATTTCTTTGTTGGCTATAACGCTAAATTACCCCGGCCAGACCGTCGCGCCATGGTGTTGGCTGGCAGCGCCGGGCTGGTGGGGGCGGCACTGGCCGGTGCCAAACTGGCGGTGCACCAACGGGCCCTGGGTGATGGCAATTGGGATCAGCAAAAAACCATCACGGTTGAAGGTGTGGTTGAACAATCGCCTTATCCGGTTTTGCGCACGGCGGCGCTTGACGGCAAAATGCGCAGTGTCTCGCTGGTGTGTGCCAATAAATGCGGTGTTGATGCGCAACTGGCCCCTCTGGAGGGTAAATCGGTCTGGGTGCGTGGTTCGGTTATATCCCGTGGGCGGCACAAACTGCTGGCCGTGGTGGAAAATGCCGAATGGATTGGCACGGCGGAAACTACGCAACACCTGCCCCCCGTTACCGAGGAATATCTGGGCCGGGCGGCATTAAGCGGTGAAATACTGGATGCCAAATGCTGGAGCGGCGCCATGCGCCCCGGCGAGGGCAAGGTTCACAAGGCGTGCGCAACACTGTGCATCCGCATGGGCGGCACGCCGTGGTTTGTCGCCAAAGATAAAAAGGCAAAACGCGCGGTTTTTGTGCTGACCGGCCCAGAAGGCCAGCCAATACGCCAAGAGGTTTTGCCGCTGGTGGGCGAACCGGTGCGGGTTGCCGGGCGTTTGTTCCGCCGGGATGATCTGGTGCAGTTCCGCATTGATCCGGCGGCTATTCAGAGCGTTTGAAATATGCACCCCTCACCGTCATACCGGTGAAAACCGGTATCCAGTTTTTCATTCGAGCGTTTGGATATAAAGAACTGGACCCCGATTTTCATCGGGGTGACGATGCTTGTCTCAGCCCTCTTCTTCTTCACCCGCATCAGGTTTTACCGGATTGCCTTTACCATCATGGGGCAAAGGCAGAAGGCGTTCGGGGACGTTGATTGGTGAGTGCTCTGGAGACCATTGCGCACTGGCAAGTTGGTTTCCCTTCAGTGCCCGTACGTCTTCGAAATCAGTATTACTTAAGTGCGCCCCTTGCATATGCGTGTCTGATAAGCACGCCTCTTGCATATGCGCGTCTATTAAGTTCGCTCCTCGCATATGCGCGCTCAGTAAGTCCGCCCTTTCCATATGCGCGTTTCTTAAGTTCGCCCCTTGCATATGTGCGCCTATTAAGTCCGCCTTTTCCATATGCGCGCCTGATAAGTCCGCCCTTTGCATATGCGCGCCCCTCAGGATGAGCTTTGTGAGATCAGAGCCATTGGGCATATTGATTTTAGTAAGCCAGGCATGGCTGAGGTCAAGCTGGCCTTCGCCACCATCTGGCCGTGTCTCAACCGGGAAAGACCGGACGATGATTTTAAAGGCGGCCTGAATATCTTCAGGGGCGGGTGGGATGGCAGAAATATAAGAATAGAATTTTTCCCAATCCAGATTACCGTCTTCGTCCAGATAAGGGGAATCATCATCGTGTTCGGCGGCCTGATCATCCGCAGTTTCTTCTTGTTCTTTCTTTTGATGAATTTTATGGCTTTGTTCACGGATAAAGGCAGCCAGGGTTTCCAATATCTGGCGGGCGAGGTGAGAGCCTGGCCCTTCGCGGTCCAGAGCGTCCTTGGCCAGCGCTTCCAGCGCATAAAGCGCACCAAGCCGGGCGGGCATTTTTTCACTGGCCAATTGATCAGCCGAGCGGGCAAATATTTCGGCATCAGATTTGCGGCGCTCATTGGCGATGTTTTCATCACTCTGTACTGTGCGGTTCAGGGAATTAGCCAGCGTGATCACCGCCAACAGGCCCGCCGCCAATGTGCCGATGGCCAGCCCCACATTACGAAGACCAATTATAATATTAATACCTTCAATGCCTTCAAAAATTGGGCCAAGGTCCAGAATTTTTTCATTTGAAGTGGCTAGCCAGAAATAGCCCAGAACAACAAAGATAATCCAAACCAGAACGGCATTGCGGATGTAGCGGCGCAGGCGAGTGCCTGCCTCTGGTTCCAGCGTGGGGGTATAATGTTTCAACCAGAATTGATCCACGCCATTCTCAGGTAATCGAGTGTGTAATTCTTTCCCCCACGCTTTGGGGGAAGCGAAAATACTGGCCAATGCTTTGAAATATACCGTCATGACATGATCATGGCGGAAAAGGGCAGGCTTTGTCCAGTTTGTCTAAAGGGTATTCTTTAAGGGCAGGCGACGAAGGCGATCTTAGCGGGCATCCACCCTTCGACAGGCTCAGGGTGAGGCCGTTTGTGTTCATCTGGCTTTCTTAAAAAAAACACCTCACCCTGAGGGCGAGCGCAGCGCGTGTCTCGAAGGGTGTGTCATGCCCCACCGGCCAGTTCATCCAGTTCCAGCCAGCGCAGTTCCATGTCTTCAAGTTTTCCCGCCGCGTCGATAAGGGCGGCGCTGGCCTGATCAAAGCGTTTACGGTCTGTGGTAAACAAATCCGGGTCGGCCAGGATGATATCCATTTTTTGGATGCGTTTTTCCATCGCCGCAATTTCACCGGGAAGGGTTTTCAGGGCGTGCTGGTCCTTGAACGTAAGCTTTGTTTTGGCAGGTTTTTTGTCAGAAGGTTTTGGCTTGGATTTGCCCGCTTTCTGGCTTTGCTTTTTGTTATTGCCGGGTGCGACCTTGCGCTGGCGTAGCATATCGGAATAGCCGCCTGGATATTCGCGCCATCGTCCTTGTTCCTCATGGACAATGATGGAGGTGGTCACCCGGTCAAGAAAATCCCGATCATGACTGACCAGCATCACTGTGCCGGCATAATCGGACAAAAATGATTGCAACAGGTCCAGGGTTTCAAGGTCCAGATCATTGGTCGGCTCGTCAAGCACCAGAAAATTGCCCGGCAGCGCCAACGAGCGCGCCAGCATCAGCCGCGCTTTCTCGCCGCCTGAAAGCACCGAAACCGGCGTTCCGGCCTGATCCGGGGTAAACAGAAAATCTTTCATATAGGCCATGACGTGTTTACTTCCCGTGGCCAGATCAACCATATCGCCGCCATTGGTCAGCGCCTCTTTTAGCGACCAGTCGGGGTTAAGCTGGGATCGGTTCTGGTCCATGCTCACCAGATCAATATTGCTGCCCACTTTGACAGTGCCCGTGTCCGGGGCCATCTCGCCGATGAGCATATTCAGCAGCGTTGTCTTGCCCGCGCCATTGGGGCCGACAATGCCAATGCGGCTGCCCCGGGTGAGGCGACAGGAAAAGTCTTTCACCAGCGTTTTATCACCATAGGCTTTGCCAATATGTTTGGCCTCGATGATGATTTTGCCTGCGCCTCTGCCCTCGGCGACGTTCAGGGTGATATTGCCCTTTGGCCCCTCGAAATCCCGTTTTTGGCTGCGTAATTCCTGCAGGTTTTTAACCCTCCGCATATTGCGCTTGCGCCGCGCCGTAACGCCATATCTCAGCCAGTGTTCCTCGCGGACAATTTTGCGGGCAAGCTTGTGCTGTTCCAGCTCTTCCTTTTCCAGCACCTCATCGCGCCAGTCCTCGAACGCGGCAAAGCCCTTGCCCAACATACGGCATTGCCCCCGGTCCACCCACAAGGTCTTGCGGCTGAGACGTTCGGAAAAACGCCTGTCGTGACTAATGAGAACCAGCGCCGAAGACAGCGAGGATAGCTCCTGCTCCAGCCATTCTATTGTCGGCAGGTCAAGATGGTTGGTTGGCTCATCCAGCAGCAAAACATCGGGCTTGGGGGCCAGGGTGCGGGCCAAAGCGGCGCGGCGTGCTTCACCGCCGGAGATCAATTTCGGGTCCTCCTCGCCGGTAAGGCCCAGAGCATAAAGCAGCGTTTGCGCCCGGTGGGCATCATCGCCAGGGGCCAGACCGGCCTCTACATAATCGCCTACGCGCTCAAAACCTGTAAAATCCGGCTCCTGCGGCAGATAGCGTATGGTGGTGCCCGGTTGCACGAACACACTGCCGTCGTCAGGTTCCAGCAAGCCCGCCATGACCTTTAATAGCGTGGATTTGCCCGAGCCATTGCGCCCGACCACGCAAAGGCGTTCCCCTGCGTGCAGCGCACATTCAGCCCCGTCCAGCACCTGGGTATTGCCAAAACTTTGCTCGATATCGCGTACATGCAGGATGGGTGGGGCCATGTCAGTGTAAATAATTACCAGAAATATGTTTTAAAGAGACGCTTGTTAATCAACCCGGGCGATACGCATCAAATTTGTTTTGCCGGGTGTGCCAAAAGGAATGCCGGCAGTAACCACAATGCGGTCGCGCGTTTTGGCGATACCTTCTTTTTGGGCCTGTGCCTTGGCCTTGTCTATCATGTCGTCAATATTTTGCGCATCTTCAATCTCGATAGCAGTGACACCCCAGACCAGGGTCAGGCGTCGTGCTGTCGAGCGGTTTGGGGTCAGGCCGATAATACGCTGAATGGGTCGTTCTCGCGCCGCGCGATATGCCGTAGACCCAGACGATGTATAGGTAACTATAGCGGCTGCCCTGATGGTGTCGGCGGCCAGGTGTGCTGCTGCCATAATGGCATCAGGCGTCGTATTTTCGCGTTCCAGACGTTCAGCGGCCAGCAGGCGGCGATAGCTATCGGCGCGCTCTACTCTGCGAATAATCCTGTCCATCATTTTAGCGGCTTCAACCGGGTACGCCCCCATGGCGCTTTCGCCAGACAGCATCACCGCATCGGCACCATCATAAACGGCGGTGGCCACGTCAGAAGCTTCGGCCCGGGTTGGCGCGGGATTGGAAATCATGGACTCCAGCATTTGCGTGGCGACGATAACTGGCTTGCCCATGGCACGCCCGGCGCGGATGATTTGTTTTTGTAAAATGGGTACATCTTCAGGGGGCATTTCAACGCCCAGATCGCCGCGCGCTACCATAACCGCATCTGAGAGTTCCAGAATTTCGGTCAGCCGTGAAATGGCCAATGGTTTTTCCAACTTGGATACAATGCCTGCTTTGCCGCGAACCAGCTTGCGCAGTTCGGCAACATCCTCCGGGCCTTGTACAAACGACAGAGCCACCCAGTCCACTCCCAAAGAAAGAGCAAAGGAAAGATCGCGCATATCCTTGTCGGTAATTGCCGAAATAGGCAGACGCGCGCCTGGTAGATTAACGCCTTTATTGGCCGAAAGCTTACCCGTGGTCAGTACTTTTACTTCGGCAAAACCATCGCCAACACTGGTGATTTCAAAGCGCATACGCCCATCATCAATGAGTAACAACTCACCTTTTTTCAGAACCTTGAATATTTCGGGGTGGGGCAGGGGTGCGCGGGTGTTGTCACCCTTTGTCTTGTCCAAATCAAATCGATAGTTATCGCCCTGGGTTAGAGCAATGTTGTCAGCTGTAAATTTGCCAAGTCGCAGTTTAGGTCCCTGCAAATCAGCCAACACGGCTATGGGCCGTTTTTTGCCGCGCTCGACAGTGCGAATAACGTCGTAGACCCGTCTGTGGTCTTCGTGTGTCCCATGAGAAAAGTTCATCCGAAAAACATCAACACCGGCATCAAACAGGGCGGCAATTACTTCTGGTGACTGGCTGGCGGGGCCAAGAGTGGCAACAGTTTTTGTGCGGGCACGTTTCATGGTTAGCTCTTTTCGATTAAACGCGATTAGGCATGTGTTCGGCCTTGTGCGCAAGCGGCAGGTGCTAAAAATCACGAAGGGTTTATCAGCTCTGCTCACATGCAGAGCGGTAAGGTGTATATGATATTTATCGCTTACCAGCTCTGCTCACATGCAGAGCGGTAAGGTGTATATGATATTTATCGCTTACCAGCTTTTGACAGACAGGGCATATACGTTGCAAACAGCCCGGGAAACAGTTCACCCATGCCCATAAATAAAAACCCGCCAGATCATTGATCTGACGGGTTTGAATTGGCTCCTCGGACTGGACTCGAACCAGTGACCCGCTGATTAACAGTCAGCTGCTCTACCAACTGAGCTACCGAGGATCAGAGCCGTTCCGTAAAGGAACGAGCAGCGCGTAATAGCAAAGCCTTTGCGGCTGCGAAAGTCTGAATGTGTATCTTCTTGGTTAAATCGCAGTGCTATCGGACAGTAGAGCGTAGCCGATATTCTTTCTCATATTGCTATAAAAAAAAGGGAGCCAGAAAGCTGGCTCCCATAAGGCATTGGGTGAATGGTGGGTGTCTTCAGGGAAGACAACTGCACTCTCTCAAAAAAGTCTTAAAAACAGGTTAATGTTTAATTGCATTTGAAGCATTAGATTCACGGAGATTTCCAACGTCTCAATAAACATGGTTAACAATGTATGTGTGGCTGCTATTCTGAGCGCAAAATATAACGCCGGTTGATGGGCTGAGCAGGGCGATAATTATTAGCATAAAGTTGCGCAAACGCATTAATTTGTGCCTTTGACGCTTCAATAGGGTGGCTAAATACGGCCCAGTCAACAATCTCGGAGCAAGGTGGCGTGGTCAGTGAGCCCTGATAACGATAGTACCCCCGCTCCGCTGGCAGAAGATCAGTAGCGTCAAAGTCGTGGCTGGCGACAATTGTATCTTTTTCCAATGGGGCAATGTCCCAAATGCTCTGCAAGGCCGGGTTTGCTTCACCTTCTTTAAAAAACACACCAAGAACGCCCAGGGTTCCATCATCTGCCTTATGCACAAAATGGACCTCTAGTGGATAATGTTTTCCGTCAACGGTGTGTTCGCTATTATGGTGAAAATGAAACTGCAAGAGCGTGAACGTCTTGCCATCAAGCACCATCTGGCTTTGGTGCTCGACGTTAACCTGAATGGTGTGGCCATTATTAACAACACTGGGGACAAAGGGTGCCCAGTTTATTTGTATGGGGGCCAGGGGTGCGCTGCGGGCACTGATCAGGTCTACCGGCGACTGCTGTGCACCTGTGGCGCATTGCGCATAGCTGGCTTCAAGTGAACCCCAATGCTCTGGCCCATCTTCCCCGCCATAGCTCCAGTGCTTGTGATGATCGGGCGCATGTGATTTGGAATCATTGCTAGCCTTGTTTTGGTGGGTATTGTTATCCGCGTTGGTCAGCGCTGGCGTTCCGAGCAAAGCAAAAGACGCAAAAAGCAAGAGGGCCAATTTATGATTGTAGGGCATGGGTTTTCTCCGGTTACAGGAATCACCAAAAGGATGGCGCAAACTGGTTAAAAAGCAAAGACAAATAGATAATGCAGATATCAAACACAAAATTCCTGTGCTCAAATTCCTGTGCTCAAATAGCCGATAGGCGATAGCACACTAACCTGTGCTCAAATAGCCGATAGGCGATAGCACACTAAAATAACACACTAAAAATGGAGGCCCCGCCCGGAATCGAACCGGGGTGCAAGGATTTGCAATCCTCTGCGTAACCACTCCGCCACAGGGCCATGTTGTTTTACGCTATCAAATGCGTGTTGCGGACCGCTCCTATAACTGGTGTTATGCGTCAGGTCCATGCGCCCATTCACCTGATTGCACGTTTTGTCTGTTGAGCGTAAAAGAAACGTCAAAATATGGTCGAAAAAGGGAATCACTTCTTATGTTTGATGTCGAGGTCGCGCGCCGCGCTATGGTAGATAGTCAAATCCGTGTCAACGATGTGACGGACCACCGCCTTCTTTCTGCATTCTCGACGCTGCCGCGTGAACTTTTTGTTCCCAAGGCCGAGGCGGCCACAGCTTATGGAGAACGCAACGTCCCCCTGGGTTCAGGGCGTTTTCTTATCAAACCCCGCGAACTGGCAAAATTAATCCAGGCAGCGGATGTGCAAGCGGGGGATCTGGTTCTGAATATCGGGGCAGGCCGTGGATACAGCGCTGCCGTACTGAGTAAACTTGCTGAAACGGTTGTGGCACTGGAGCCAGATACAGGGTTACGTGAATGTGCTGAAAAAATACTGGCGCTGGTTCATGCGGATAACGTTGTCACGATTGACGGGGACTTGCGTGCTGCGGTGCCTGAACAAGGGCCGTTTAATGTTATTTTTATAGATGCGGGCGTTTCGTCGGTGCCGCAAAGCTGGCTGGATCAGTTAGCTGAGGGGGGGCGGCTGGCCGTTTTTGAACGTGATGGCAGTGCTGGCAAAGGCGTTGTTTATGTTCGTGCACGTGGGAGTGTCGGCCGCCGTGTTGCCTTTGATGCCAGTGTTCCTTTTCTGCCCGGATTTGAACCAGCCCGCGCCTTTTCCTTTGCTGGGTGAGTCTGCGCCTTCTGAAGAGTTGAGATAAGGCAGGTGGCATTTACATAATGCTGCCCTATATTCAGTACTTATGAAGGTGTAAGGAAAATCAGGTGTTAAAAATAAAACTGATGTCTTCGGCTTTTTGTGTGGCCATTTTAATGGCGGGTACTGTGCAGGCTGAATCACTGGCCGAGGCCATGGCGTTTGCCTATGCCACAAACCCGTTATTACAAGCAGAGAGGGCAGGATTGCGTGCCACCGATGAACAATTGGCACAGGCCCGCTCCAGGCGTTTACCCTCTGCGCAGCTGGATGCCAACTACGGATATTCCCGGGTTAAACAGGGCAGTCCTTTTTTCTCCGATACTTCCAGCTTTAAACCGCGCTCGGTAGGGGTTGCGGCCAATCAGGTTCTTTATGGTGGTGGTGCGATCAAGGGCGGTATTAATGCCGCAAAAGCCAATATAGAGGCAGGTCGTGCCAATCTGGTTGGTGTAGAGCAATCAATATTACTGGACTCAGCATCAGCGTATCTGGATGTTTTCCAGGATGCAGAAATTGCGCGCATACGTCAGAATAATGTCTCCGTTCTTGAGCGCCAGCGTCAGGCTGCGCAAGATCGTTTTGATGTGGGTGAGATCACCCGCACCGATGTCAGCCAGGCCATGGCCCGTGTTGCCGGCGCGCGTGCGCAACTGCAAGCCTCTCTGTCTACCTTAGCCAATAGCCGTGCCGCTTATGAGCGCGTCATTGGCCGTATGCCCGGCACGCTGGAAAAGGCGGAAGCGCCGGACAATGTGCCAAGCGATATTTTGAGCGCCCGGCAAATTGCAGAACATGAGGCACCAGCTATTCAAACGGCTATTCATGCCGAAGAAGCCGCCCGCCAACAAATCAATGTTGCCAAAGCCGGTTTGCGGCCATCGGTTACACTAGGTGTTAGCGGTAACAGAGCTGAAAGCACCGGCTTGCCCGGCCAGAGATTAACCAGCGGTAGTACATCTGCACGGGTTTCCCTGCCGCTTTTTACCGGAGGCCTTAGCCAGTCTCAAACCCGTGAAGCCCGCCAGCGCGCGTCGCAAGCCCGGTTGCAATTGGCCTTAACCCGCCGACAAGTGAACGAGCAGGTAACGCAGGCGTGGAATACGTTGATTGCTGCTGAGGCTGTTATCATTTCCAGTGAGGAACAGGTTACGGCCAATGAACTGGCTTTTGAAGGTGTGGAAGAAGAGGCTCAGGTTGGGCTACGCACCACTTTGGATGTGCTGGATGCTGAACAGGAATTACTGAATGCAAGGCTGGCATTGGTGAGCGCTGAGCATGATGCTGCACTGGCTGCTTTTGGATTACTTGCCTCAACGGGTCAGTTGACGGCGCGCAAGCTTGATCTTGATGTGGTGTTTTATGATCCCGCATCTTATGGGAAAACGACCGCTAGAGGGTTGTTTAATGCTAGCATAGACGAGTAAAGATAGAAGGATTGGCTGGACAGGGGAGGTATCCCGGTCCTAGCCTGATTTTTTTCACTAACGATTCGGGCGCAAATGTCATGGCAGAAGAAAACGCAGAGAGTGAAGCTGAACCGACAATGGAGGAAATCCTAGCCTCTATTCGCCGTATCATTTCAGAAGATGATGAGGATGAGGCAAAGGATGAAGCTGAAGCGGTAGCACCTGAGCCCGAAGTGGAGCCTGAACCGGTGGCTGAAGTTGAACCTGAACCTGAGCCTGAGCCTGAGCCTGAGCCGGTCGCTGAAGTTGAGCCCGAGCCAGAACCTGAGCCTGAGCCGGTGGCTGAAGTTGAGCCCGAGCCAGTTGTTGAGGATGAACCTGAAGCCCCGCCAGCAATGGAAGAAGACAGTATTCTGGAACTGACGGAACTGGCAGATGATTCGGAAAATGACATTATTGTTGTGGACAAGGAAGACGAGCCAGAGCTTGAGCCAGAGCCGGTTGCTGAAATCGAACCAGAGCCCGTAGCCGCGGTGAAACCAGAACCAGAACTGGAAGATGAGATATTAAGCGAAGCCAGCGCTAGCGCCGCAGCCGGCTCATTAGGGGCATTGGCGCAAAACATGCGTGTTGCCCAGGATGACGGGCAAACCATTGAAGGCGTGTTGCGTGAACTTCTGCGGCCTATGCTTAAATCCTGGCTGGATGAAAACTTGCCAGCCATTGTGGATGCCAAGGTTGAAGAAGCCATAGACAAGGTGGTGCGCCGCACCCGTGTATGAGGCTTTGCCTCATACCAGCTTTGCCTTCATACATTCTGCTTGTTTAGTTTTACCGTGCCGCAGGTGCGCCTGGTGCGTTTCTGGGACCATTATTTGAGTCCATCGCCATGCTGGAAAAATCGTTTGATCCGACGCGCTGCGAACAGCGCCTTTATGAAAAATGGGAAGCCTCCGGTGCGTTCACACCCAAGGATGACCCGAACGCCGAGCCCTATTGCATTGTTATTCCGCCGCCCAATGTCACTGGCTCGCTGCATATGGGCCATGCGCTGAATAACACTTTGCAGGATGTGCTGATCCGCTTCGAGCGTATGCGTGGTAAATCCGTGCTGTGGCAAGTGGGCATGGATCATGCGGGCATTGCCACACAAATGGTGGTTGAGCGCCAATTGGCCGAAGAAGGCAATACATCGCGCCGCGAAATGGGCCGCGAAGCTTTTGTGGACAAAATCTGGGAATGGAAAGCCAAATCCGGTGGCACCATTACGGGGCAGCTTCGCCGGCTTGGGGCATCATGCGATTGGTCGCGTGAGCGTTTCACCCTGGATGAGGGGTTAAGTGCGGCTGTGCGCAAAGTTTTTGTGCAGCTTTATAAAGAAGGTTTAATTTATCGCGCCAAACGCATGGTCAATTGGGACCCCCATTTTCAGACCGCCATTTCGGACCTTGAGGTGGAAACCCGCGAGGTACAGGGGCATTTCTGGCATTTCAAATACCCGCTGGAAAATGGTGAGACCTATGAGTTTCCTGTTCAGCACGACGAAGACGGCAAGCCGACAAAGTGGGAAACCCGCAATTATATAGCCATTGCCACAACCCGGCCTGAAACCATGCTGGGTGATGGCGCGGTGGCGGTGCATCCCGATGATGCGCGCTATGCGCCCATCGTTGGCAAGCGTGTTATGTTGCCGCTGGCGGATCGTTATATCCCGATCATTACCGATGAGCACCCGGATCCTGATTTTGGCTCTGGCGCGGTAAAAATCACCGGTGCCCATGATGCCAATGACTATGAAGTGGCGCGGCGCCATGATCTGCCCATGCACATTATTATGGATGAGCGGGCGCGCATGCTGGCCAGCGAAATTATGCCCGAAAAATATGTGGGTATGGATCGTTTTGAGGCCCGCAAACACGTCATTGACGACATAGACGCTCTGGGCCTTATGGAACGGGTTGAAGACAAGGTGATCCAGCAGCCCTTTGGCGATCGCTCGAACGTAGTGATCGAACCTATGTTGACTGACCAATGGTTTGTTGATGCGCCAAAGCTGGCCGAAGAACCGATCGCCGCGGTTGAGGGTGGCCGAACAAAATTTACCCCGAAAAATTGGGAAAAGACCTATTTTAACTGGATGCGCAACATCCAGCCCTGGTGCATTTCGAGGCAATTATGGTGGGGACACCGCATCCCGGCATGGTATGGGCCTGATGGTCAGGTTTTTATTGAGGAAAGCGAAAAAGAAGCACAAGAAGCCGCCAATAATCATTTTGGTAAAACGGTCACGTTAAGGCAGGATGAAGACGTGCTCGACACCTGGTTTTCCTCGGCCCTGTGGCCATTTTCCACCCTGGGCTGGCCCGATGAAACGGCAGAGCTGGAACGCTATTACCCGACCAATGTGCTGATCACCGCCTTTGATATTATTTTCTTCTGGGTGGCGCGGATGATGATGCAAGGCCTTCATTTTATGAAGGAAATTCCGTTTCCGGATGTCTATATTCATGCGCTGGTGCTGGACGAAAAGGGACAAAAAATGTCCAAGTCCAAGGGCAACACCATCGATCCTCTGGAAATTATTGACGAGTTTGGTGCCGACGCGTTGCGCTATACGCTGACCTCTTTGGCGGCGCAGGGCACCAATATCCGCATGTCGGCAGACAAGGCCGCCAATTCACGGAACTTTGGTACCAAAATCTGGAATGCGGCGCGGTTCTGCCAGATGAACGAATGTATTTCTGCCCCGGATTTCGACCCGGCAACGGTTCAGGAACCGCTGAACCGCTGGATCATTTCCGAGGCCGCCAGCACCGCACAAAAGGTCACCACGGCACTGGAAAGCTATCGCTTTAATGATGCTGCCGGGGCGCTATATCGGTTTATCTGGAACACTTATTGCGATTGGTATCTGGAGCTGATCAAGCCATTGCTGATGGGCGAGGACGAGACCGCCAAGGCCGAGGCGCGTAGCTGTGCCGCCTATGCTTTTGATCAGGCGCTGATTGTGCTGCACCCGATCATGCCCTACCTTACCGAAGAATTATGGGGTGAGATGGCACCGCGCAACACCATGTTGATCACTGCCCGTTGGCCCGAACCTGATCCGGCGCTTATTGACGAAGCGGCGCAGGAAGAGATGGACTGGGTGACGCGTCTGATCAGTGCCATTCGTTCAGTGCGGGCGGAAACCAATGTGCCAGCCGGGGCGAAATTGCCTATGGTGGTGTGTAGCGAAAATGCAGCTTTACGCGGGAACTTTAACCGTCATGCGGACCTCATCGGCCGCCTTGCCCGTCTTGATGACATTACCTTTGCCAGTGAAGCCCCCGAAGGTACACTGCAAACCGTGGTTGATGAAGTAACCTACGCGCTGACTATCCAGGGCAGTATGGATATGGGGGCAGAGCGTAAGCGTTTGGACGGTGAAATTGCCAAAACCCAAGGTGAAATTTCTCGTATTGAGAAAAAACTGGGCAATGAGAAGTTTACTGCCCGCGCACCCAAAGCCGTGGTCGATGGCGAGCGTGAGAAGCTAAACGGCTATCAGGCGCAGAAGGAAAAGCTGGAAGAGGCATTAAAACGCCTGCCTGAATAAATTGATCTCCTGAGGCGTGTCGGTGTTTGCGCTTCTGCGCCCTGATGCCTATGCTGCGTAATAGCGAAATGGGGAAAAGTATCATGATACGGAAAAGTGCCATTGGTTTTGTGGTAGCTCTTGGTCTGCTAGGTGCCTGCCAACAGGCGGCGCAGGAACCACCGATTTCAATTGATGAGGGATCGGCAACTGTTGATACTGCACAAGTGCTCACGCTGCCTGAATATGATGCTAAAGCCTTTTTTGATACCACCTCATACGGCATGCCATCGGGTGCAGGATTTGCTTTTTTTCCTGACGGACAATCTGTTCTGGTCAGTTCTGACAAAACCGGCATATTTAACGTCTATGCCATTAATGTTGCAGATGGTTCAGCGCAGCAACTGACCAGTTCAACGACTAACGCAATTTTTGCGGTCAGTGTATTCCCCAATGATAAGCGGGTGCTTTACACGTTTGATGGTGGCGGTAATGAATTAAACCATGTTTATGTGCGTGAGGCAGGTGGTACTGCCCATGACTTGACGCCGGGCGAAAAACTCAAGGCACAGTTTCTTGGTTGGTCTGGCGATGAAACCGGGTTTTATCTAACCAGCAATGAGCGCAATCCTAAGTTTTTTGATGTGTACCGCTATGACAGTGATGATTATGAACGCACTATGGTTTTTGAGAATGAAGGGTATCAGATTGATGCCATTTCATCAGATGGGAGCTGGCTGGCGCTCACTAAAAACAATACCAGCGCGGATTCGGATATTTTCCTGACTGACCTGCGAAGTGTAGACAAAATACCGACGCTTATCAGCGCCCATGAGGGAAATGTCAGTCATGGTATTTATGGGTTTTCTGCCAATAATACGGTACTGGAATATTCCACCGATGCGCATGGTGAATTTAATCAGGCCTGGAGTCATAATCTTGATACGGGCGAGAAAACCTCACTGGTGACAGCCAACTGGGATGTTTCCTTTACGGGCGTGTCAAATAGCGGGCATTACCGGGTAACCGGAATTAATGCCGATGCGCGAACAAAGGTATCGCTGAGTAATGCACAAACCGGGGCGGAACTGGCCTTGCCAGATCTGCCACCTGGCGACATTCGCAGCATTCGTTTTTCCGGTGATGAAAGTAAAATCGCATTTTTACTTAATGCTGATACCAGCCCCTCAAACGTTCACGTGGTTGATTTGAATGCGGGTACTGATACGGCACTGACCAATGCGCTAAACCCGGCGATTAACTCTGACGTGTTGGTGGACAGTCAGGTTGTTCGCTATGAGAGTTTTGACGGTCTGAAAATTCCAGGCATTTTATATCGCCCAAAGACTGCAAATGCTGATCATAAATCACCGGCGATTGTGTTGGTTCATGGTGGTCCTGGTGGGCAAAGCCGTACTGGTTATAATCCGATGGTCCAGCATCTGGTCAATCATGGCTATGCCGTATTGGCGGCCAATAACCGTGGTTCCTCGGGCTATGGTAAGACATTCTTTCACATGGATGATAAGCGTCATGGTGAAGTGGATTTACAGGACATAGTTTATGCGCGCACCTATCTTGAAAGTCTTGACTGGGTGGACGGCGAAAACGTCGCCATTATGGGGGGGTCATACGGGGGCTACATGGTTGCTGCGGCGCTGGCGTTTGAGCCGGACGCATTTAATGCCGGGGTAGATATTTTTGGCGTAACTAATTGGGTGCGCACGCTAAAATCTATTCCGCCCTGGTGGGACAGTTTCAAAAAGGCTCTTTATGATGAGATGGGCGATCCGGCAGTGGATGAGGAGCGTCACCGGCGTATTTCCCCTCTGTTTCATGCAGAAAATATCACTAAACCTTTATTGGTGGTTCAGGGCGTTAATGATCCACGTGTGCTAAAAGTTGAGAGTGATGAGCTCGTTGAGAAAGTTCGTGCCAATGGTGTGCCGGTGGAATATCTGGTGTTTGAAGATGAGGGGCACGGTTTTCGTAATCGCAAGAACAGGATTGCTGCTTCCGAAGCTTACCTTTCTTTTCTTGACAAAACACTGAATACGGCACCCTGATAATTGGCATCATGACAGAGCACCCTGATATGGAAGGTTTTGACGCCTTCGTAGACGAGCAAATTGTACCGCTGTTTTCTCACATGCAAACCACGCGTGATGCTGGCAAGGCCCAGTTGAAAAAGGGGGGCTGGATTGGCCTTCTTGTGGGCTTGGGAGTAGGGCTGTCAATTTTTGTTTTCTTTCAGTCCTGGCCATGGGCATTGGCTGCATTGGTACTGGCACCGCTGATCGGCATGGCACCGGGTTTTCTGTTGGCATCCTCAGCAGAAGGCACGTTCATGGACGAAAACGTAGCACTGGTGTCGAAATTTTTGGGTCTGGAGTATCAGGAAAAAGATTTTGATCCGCCTCATTTTGATCTTCTCACGCGCGCCAGACTGGTGCCAGAGCATGATCGCTCAAAGTTCACTGAACTGGTGCAAGGTGAGCGTCACGGCGTACCCTTTGCGCTCTATGAAGCTAGCTTGAAACAGCGCATCGAGAGCGGGTCTGGTAAAAATAAAACCGTAACCTGGGTACCTGTATTTTTTGGCCAGTTTTTACACATACCTTATCACCGTAGTTTTTCCAGCCATACGCTGGTTGCCAGGGATGCAGGCTTTCTCAACAAATTCTCTGGCCCGGGCATGGGATTGAAACGTGTTGGGCTGGTTGATCCGGAATTTGAAGATATGTTCGAGGTTTATTCAACCGATCAGGTCGAGGGCCGTTATCTCGTTGACCCTTTGTTTATGGAGCGATTGTTGAAGCTGGAGGCGTACCAGAAAGACAGAGAGCTTCAGGCCGCATTTTTTGAGCAATCGGTTATGATTGCCGTTACCGGCGGTGACGGATTTTATCCGACAATGTCGGATGGGCAAAATGCTAAAGACGTGGCGCTGGAAACAGCCAATGTATTTTTGAGTATTTTTGACCTCATTGACGGCGTGCTTGGCAAGTCAAAAAAGGTATAAGCCTAAATTTTCTTGTCTGTTACTGTTTGCATTAGCCCCCAAAACAGCATGGCTTGTGCCAGATAATAACTGCCCATGACGGCTAGGTGACGGGATGGCAGGACCGTGGCAAAACGATCAATGCCGATCAGAGTATCCGAGAGCAGGAACAACAAGGCACCAATTTTGGCAATGTTTGATACGGTGTTCCCAAGCGCCAGCAGTACCATCAGCGTCAATGCTCCAAAATAGACCGCTAATGCTGGTGCCAGCTTGCCAGCCAGCGGCAGCAGCCAAAGGCCTAGTGCTAAAGCCCACAGCAGCACCATGCCCGCCGCCATTTTCTTGCTTGTTGATAACATTGCAAAGCTATGGCGGCCTGGCCAGAAGCATGAAATATAGGCCAGTTGCGCCAGCAGAAATGCGCCCATGCCAGCGGCGAAATTACCGCTAAAGTCCAGCGATAGAAAAAGGTCGCCAAAGCCTGAAAACACAAGTGCCAGTGCCAGGCGTTTATGAGACGGTACATCGCGGTTTATTAGCGCCAGACCCGCCAATATCCAGATCGGCATGGCCTTGATAAAGGGTGCGAAGTTCTCATTCAGTTGCGTTGGAATAAATAGATATGCAAGTGCTGCCATTCCGGCAAAGCTTAATAAGATAACGTCTAAAGGATGAGCCAGTATGGCGCTTTTGTATGTTTGTCTCATGCGTCCAGTTCCACAATAATCGGTACGTGGTCCGACGGTTTGTCCATGGCGCGTGTGTCTTTGGCAATTTCAACACCTTGCAAGATGTCAGCAGCTTGTGGTGATAGCAGGATATGGTCGATATGGATGCCATGGCCGCGTTGCCAGCATCCGCGCTGATAATCCCAGAATGTGTATTGATGCGGTTGGCCGTCCTTGGCCATATAGGCATCGGTAAAACCTTCCCACATCAGGGCCGCAAACTCATCGCGGACCTCGGCCGCATAAAGCGCATCATCGGCCCATGCCGCAACGTCCCAGCAATCTTCATCACGGAAAATTACATTGTAATCTCCGGCCAGTACCAGCTTTTCTTCATGGGCCCGCAGAGCTTTGGCGTGGGCACGCAGGCGCCGCATCCACTCAAGTTTATAGGTAAATTTGCCGCCATCTTTGGGATTACCATTGGGCAGGTAAATGCTTGCCACACGTACCGGCCCGGTGTCTGTGCCTAGCACAGTCTCTATATAACGCGCCTGATCATCCAGGTCGTCTCCTGGCAGCGTGTTCGTACTTTCCTCGATCGGGTAGCGAGACAGGATCGCTACACCATTATAGCTTTTTTGCCCATGCACGGCGATATTATAGCCCATATCTTCAAACTCTGTGCGTGGAAATTGCTCATCCTGGCATTTGATTTCCTGCATTGCGATCACGTCCGGGTGAGCGTCCTCCAGCCATTTCAGGATGGTCGGCAGGCGCGTACGTACTGAATTTACATTCCAGCTGGCTATTTTCATGAGGTTTCCTTTTGTTGCAGCCCACCCATGTCATCATCCGATTCATCCAAGTGATCCAGTTTTTTGTACGCCCTCGCAAGAGTATTTGTCTGGACTGCAGCGAAAAACAGACCCCACTGACATGAGGCTTGAGGCTGGTTTATGCTGTCATTTGCCAAAAGTGGCTTTCCCCTGCACAGTGTAGCCAATGTAATAATCCGGAAACCCAATGACCATCAAACATTGCCATAATGCACGTGATTTTCGCAACCTGGCGAAAAGGGCCTTGCCGTCGCCGATGTTTCATTATCTGGATGGGGGGGCGGATGACGAATGGTCCTTGTCCAATAATACCAGCGCGTTTGAGCGTTATGAGCTGCTGCCCCGTGCGCTGGTGGATGTCAGTAATATCAATTTGAGAACCAAGGTGCTTGGCCAAAACATGGCTATGCCCCTGTTTTTATCGCCCATTGGGGGCGTGCAGATGTTCCATCATGCTAAGGAACTGGCGGTTGCCCGTGCGGCGGAAGCTGCGGGGCTGCTAACGTCGCTTTCCACCGTTGGCACCACCCGGCTGGAGGAATTTGCTGCTCATACAGGCGGGCCAAAACTGTTTCAGCTTTATGTGTTTAAAGATCGCGGCTTGACGCGGGAGCTTGTCTCGCGGTGCAAAGCGGCAAACATGGATGCGCTTTGCCTTACCGTGGATACACCGGTTGGCGGTAATCGCGAGCGCGATCTGGTCACCGGCATGTCTGTCCCGCCGCAGTTCACCCTGGCTAGCCTCCTCAGCTTCGTCCTGCATCCGCGCTGGGTGATAAATGCTATTCGTGCCGGTAAAATACGTATGGAGAATGTTGCAGACTGGATAGCGGCAAGTGCGGATACCGCAGGCGGCGGTGCGGCAGCTTTTATTGATGCCCAGTTTGATCAAAGCATCACCTGGGATGATGCCGCCTGGTTGGCCAAGGAATGGGCGAGTGAAGGCGATAAGCCATTTGTTATCAAGGGAATAATGACGCCAGATGATGCCATTCTCGCCCGCGATGTGGGGGCCAGCGCGGTGATGATTTCCAACCATGGGGGGCGGCAACTGGATGGTGCACCGGCGCCGGTGGATATGGTTGCGCCCATTCGAGAGGCGGTGGGTGATACGCTGGAGCTGATCGTTGATGGTGGCGTGCGCCGGGGTACTCATGTGCTGAAGGCGTTGGCACTTGGGGCTGATGCCTGCTCCATGGGGCGCCCTTATCTTTACGGGCTTGCGGCGGGCGGCGAGGCCGGTGTATCGCGGGTATTATCGCTATTTGAACAAGAGATAATGCGTAATATGGCGCTTATGGGCTGTAATTCTATTTCGCAAATCAGTACCTCTCACGTACAAAGACAGATCACTTAAAAGGGACGAAAAAATGTTTGCAGCAGAAAGCATGGTACGCACTCTGATAAATCAGGGCGTGGAGGTATGTTTCACCAATCCCGGAACATCGGAAATGCACATGGTCGCGGCGCTGGATCGCGTTGATGGCATGAAATCTGTGCTGTGCCTGTTTGAAGGCGTGGCCACGGGTGCGGCGGATGGTTATGGCCGCATGACCGGCAAGCCGGCCTGTACATTGTTGCATCTGGGACCGGGGCTCGCTAATGGCCTGGCCAATCTGCACAATGCCCGGCGTGCCTTTGCACCTGTGCTGAACATTGTTGGCGATCATTCTATTGCTCACCGCCCGTTGGATGCGCCGCTAACCTCGGATGTGGAGGGCGTTTGTGCCCCCATGTCACGTTGGGTCGGCACTGTCGGTTCCTCATCCGAGGTATCTACCATGGCAGTTGAAGCGGTTCAGCAATCTTTTGGCCCGGAACGGGGTGTAGCCAGTCTGGTGCTTCCCGCCGATTGTGCCTGGTCTAATGAAGAGCCGGATGTTTTGCCCAAGGCTGATATGCCGGGCCTGCGCCATATCGCCAGAGAAGTGGTGCAAAATGTGGCGAGTGCCATTGCCGGGGCTGAAAACCCGGTACTGTATATTGGCGGCGCGGCCTGTCTTGAGGCTGGCTTGCACGCGGCGGGACGTATTGCCCAAAAACTGGGTTGCCGTCTGATTATGGAGACATTTGCCCCACGTGTTTCACGAGGGGCCGGGCGCATATCCCCCACGCGGTTAAATTATTTTGCAGAACAGGCCGCCGAAGACATGAAGGGCTGTGATTGCCTGGTGATTGCCGGGTCAAAAGCGCCAGTGAGTTTCTTTGCCTATCCCGGCGTAACGAGCGAATTAACCCCCGAGGGCGCGGATGTTGTGCATCTGGGTGGCCCGGCGGATGATATTATCCAGGCGCTTGAGGCCTTGGCGAGCATGCTGGATACGCCTGCCGAGCCAGAATTGCCACCCCGCGCCCCGGCACCGGCTTTGACCAATGAGGATGAGCCTCTTAATCCCGGTTATGTGGGGCTCTCGCTCTGGCGGCATATGCCTGATAATTCTGTGATTTGCGATGATGCCACCACATCAGGCATGGGGGTGTATCCGTGGCTGGAAAATGGCCCGACCCATGAATGGTTATGCCTCACCGGCGGGGCCATTGGCATGGGGATGCCACTGGCTGTAGGGGCGGCATTTGGTGCGCCGGAAAGCCAGATTTTTGCGCTGTGCGGCGATGGCGCGGCGGCTTATACATTGCAGGCTTTATGGACGCAGGCCCGAGAAAAACAAAACGTCATCAATGTGGTGTTTGCCAACCATTCCTATCTGGTACTGAATTTTGAGCTGGACAGGGTTGGTGCGGGTGAGCCTGGACCAGCGGCCAAGGCCATGCTTGATCTTTCCAACCCGAAAATGGACTGGGTGAAGCTGTCAGAAGGTTTTGGAGTGCCGGCCGCGCGTGCCACAACCGCTGGTGAGTTTGATGCAGCCTTGATTGCCGCGCTTAAGGCTACGCAAAACGGTGAGGGGCCACAGCTTATCGTGGCGGAAATTTAGAGCGAGATTACCTTGCCCGGGTTCATAATGTTATCCGGGTCCAGCGCTTTTTTAATGGCCCGCATCATGGGCATGGCACTATGATGTTCTTTTTGTAAAAACAAACGCTTGCCAAGACCGATGCCGTGTTCACCTGTGCACGTGCCGCCTACAGCAATGGCGCGTTCCACCATGCGTGTTACCGCGCCTTCTGCGGTTTTCAGTGCCGCTTCATCGCCCGGCTCCACCCACAATGTAGTGTGGTAATTGCCATCACCAACATGGCCTATGACGGCGGCCAATATGCCGTGTTCATCAAAATCCTTGCGGGTGTCAGCTATGCTTTGGGCCAGCTTGGATATGGGTACGCAGACATCGGTTATCAGTCCTTTTTTGCCGGGATTGAATGATTTGGCTGCATAAAGCGCCTCATGGCGTGCCCGCCAGAGTTTTTTGCGTTCCTCCGGGCTGCTGGCGGCACGAAAGCCCTTGCCGCCAAACTCTTGCGATATTTCGGCAAAGCGTTTTTGATCGTCGGCGACACTGGCCGGGGTGCCATGAAATTCCAAAAATAATGTAGGCGCAACTTCGTTTTCCAGCCCGGCGTACATATTGACCGCATAAATGGCCAGTTCGTCCATCAGTTCCATGCGTGCCAGCGGAATTTCAGACTGAATGGCAAACGTAACCGCATCCACCATGTTCTGAACCGTATCAAAGGCACAAACACCCGAGGCTTCAACCTCTGGCCGCCCATAAAGGCGCAAAGTCAGCTCGGTAATGATCCCCAATGTGCCTTCGGAACCGATGAGTAAATGCAGCAAATTATATCCGGCGGAGGATTTGCGCGCCCGGCTGCCAACCTGCACGATGGACCCATCGGCTAACACAACTTTGGCGGTGAGTACGTTTTCCTGCATGGCGCCATAGCGCAACGTAGTGGTGCCGGACGCGCCGGTTGCGGCCATACCACCCAGTGTGGCATCGGCCCCCGGATCGACCGGGAAATGCAGCCCGGTATCGCGTAAATGCTCTTCCAGCTGGCGGCGTCGAACCCCGGCCTGGACGGTAACGTCCATGTCTTCGGCGCGTACCTCCAGCACCGCATCCATCGGGGAAAGGTCAATGCACACACCGCCATGAATGGCATTGACGTGCCCTTCCAGTGCCGTCCCTGCTCCAAAAGCTATGACGGGCGCTTTGTATCTGGCGCAGAGTTTGACAATTTGAGCTACATCTTCTGTGCTTTGTGCAAAGGCTACAAGGTCGGGCGGAGCGCAGGGGTGAAAGGATTCGTCCTGCCCATGCTGTTCACAAATGGCTGCCGAGGTGCTTAGCCGTTCGCCTAAAAATTCACGCAAATCGGCAGCAAGGGCATCAACATCAAACGGGTGGTCTGTTGGCATGGCCTTCTTTCGTGCTTGGTTCAACCCTGGGTCCTGACCCTAGCTAACCTCTTTGGCGATACGGCGCAAATAATGCTGGTATTCAGTGTCTAGTCCTTCGTCAATCAGCATCATAAATTCTGCTCTGGAAATATAACCCATACGCAAGGCAATCTCTTCGGGGCAGGCAATTTTCAAGCCGGTACGTTCTTCAACAACCTTGATAAACTGGCCAGCTTCAAAAAGACTGGCATGGGAGCCGCCATCCAGCCACGCGGTTCCCCGGCTGAGTTGTTCAACGTGAAGCTTGTCCTGTTTCAGGTAAGCCATGTTTACATCAGTAATTTCCAATTCACCGCGAGTGGACGGCGTTAGCGCTTTGGCTATGTCCAACACGTTGTCATCATAAAAATAAAGCCCCGGTACGGCCAGGTTGGATTTTGAATTTTTGGGTTTTTCTTCCAGTGCAATCGGGCGGTTATCAGCATCCATAGTGACCACGCCAAAGGCGCTGGGGTCTGCTACTTCGTAACCAAAAATTGTCGCCCCATCATTTTTTGTTGCCTCGGATATGCGCTCGGGAAGGTTGGTGCCATGAAAAATGTTATCGCCAAGGATCAGCGCTACATTAGAGCCCTTAATATCCTTTTCGGCTATTTCAAAACACTCGGCAATACCACCCGGCTTCTCTTGCGCCCTATAGGTGAAGTTGATGCCCCATTTATGCCCATTACCAAGCAATTTTTCCAATTGTGGCAGGTCGTGGGGTGAGGAAATAATAATAAAATCACGCATTCCACCCAACATCATAATGCTAAGGGGGTAATAGATCATAGGCTTGTCATAAATTGGCAGCAAATGCTTGTTGACCGAATGGGTCAACGGATAAAGTCGGCTACCTGTGCCACCAGCCAGTATGATAGTTTTCCAGGGTTTTCCCATTGCTTGGTTCCCGATTATTCAGATTTTTGTCGTTGCCATTGCCAACAAGTCTGGATCTCATCCCCAAATTCCAGATAGCTCACCTGCAACACCCATCCCATAAAATGCTTATCTGTTCTCTATCCAGTTTGCCGCCCTTGTGCAACTTACACCGACAAATCTATCATGTTTTGTGTGTGGTTCATTGATCGTTCAGGCCCCTTGGGGTAAACCGCCAATATGAAAACTCTTATCGCTGCGCTTCTCACCCTTGTTCTGATCCCCGTTTTTGTCTTCGCAGATGAGGCCGCACCGGATCTGGTGGATTTTGGCCCGTCGGAGCCTTTGCATATTGAAACACAAACAGGCGTTGTCGCCCTGATGGTTGAGTTTGCAAATACTGATGAAGAACGTGCCCAAGGTCTGATGTTTCGCACTAGCCTTGCCGACGATGCGGGTATGCTTTTTGATTTTGAGGGTTCTCGACAGATCAATATGTGGATGAAGAACACCCTCATTTCACTGGATATGATTTTTATTAATACGAGCGGGCAGGTTATTTCTATTGCCCGCAATGCCCGGCCTAAATCCTTGCGCCGCATTCCTTCTGGTGGTCCGGCGGCATCAGTGCTGGAAATTACCGGGGGCAGAGCCCGTGCGCTGGGTATTGAACGCGGCGATCTGGTGCGCCACGCCCTGTTTGGCAATGCTGTCAAAGATGCAGAGAAGGACTTGCCGGACGGCGCAGAGGCACCTAAGAGTGCGCCCTCAGGAACGGAATAATTATTTCGCCTCAGTCGGGGAGTAGCGCAGCCTGGTAGCGCATCTGCTTTGGGAGCAGAGGGTCGCAAGTTCGAATCTTGTCTCCCCGACCACTTTTCCTCAATAATTCAGGCCCGTATTTTTGATTTGCCCCGTGAGGAAATGATCCTATAATTACCCCTTGACTATTTTAGTTTACGGAAATTTCAAAATGACAGCCCTGATTTTTCAACCTGCAAAAAATGCCATGCAATCAGGCCGCGCACGAATGCAAGACTGGGTGTTGAAATTTGAGCCCTCCGCACGGCGCAGTACGGACCCGTTAATGGGCTGGACCGGCACCAGTGATATGAGCGGCCAGGTCACGCTTAGTTTTAAAACGTGCGAAGAGGCCGAACGTTTTGCCAAGCGCCATGAGCTGCAATACGAGGTTATCACCCGCGAACCTCGTAGCCGTAAATCCAAAAGCTATGCCGATAACTTTAGCGCGGATCGAAGACAAAGCTGGACGCACTAGCAGGTCAATTGACCGGTTTTCTTTTATAATCCAGAGGGAGAATACGAAAAACGGCACCTCAGGTGTGTCACCCCGGAAATTTCGTTAGGGATTATCCGGGGGCAGTACGAACACTGGCCTGCTCTATGGATCCCGGATAAAGCTTTGCTTTTCTAGGATGACGTTTTGTGAGTTATTTTGTTTTCCTCACCCATGTCATTACCCGATTTATTCGGGTAATCCAGAACAGCGTTGCCAGGTGAGACTGGATTACCGGGACGAGCCCGGTAATGACAATAGGAGGTTGTCCTCAATGCCAGAATCAGAGATCAAATCCAGAAATATCAAGTGAGTTTATGGCATGGAGAGGGTGCGTCATTTTCCCCTTGTTTATAAGTTTAGATTTTAGGTCCCGTAGCTCAACTGGATAGAGCAGCCGCCTTCTAAGCGGCAGGTTGTAGGTTCGAGTCCTACCGGGATCGCCATTATTTCTTGTCCTACCGCTTCGCTATTTGAGGACAGGGCAGCAAACGATTGCCGGGGTGCGTGATTAAGATAACGCTCCCAAAGCCCCCTCAATATCCGCAATCAGATCATCGGTATCCTCCAGCCCGATGGAGAAACGCACCAGCGGTCCGGCGGCGTGCCACGGGGATGCAGTGCGCTTGATTTGCGGATCGCAATGGATAACCAGACTTTCAAACCCACCCCAGGAATACCCGATTCCAAAGAGGTTGAGGTTATCCAGAAACCCATAGACTTTTTCTGGCGACACAGGTTTTAGTATGATCGAGAAAAGCCCGCAGGCACCGGAAAAGTCACGTTTCCACAGCGCGTGATCCGGGTGCTCGGGCAGGGCAGGGTGCAGAACCTGCGCTATCTCCTCGCGCCCGCTTAGCCATTGGGCAATGCGAAGTGCGCTTTGTTGCTGATGCTCCATGCGCACGCCCATGGTGCGCATGCCGCGCAACACCAGATAAGCATCATCAGGGGATACGGTTATGCCGCTAAGGCGCGCATAATCGGCCATTGGCTTTGCGCATTTCTCATTGCGTGCGGCTATGGCTCCCATCATCACATCGGAATGGCCGGTATAATATTTGGTGGCGGCCTGAATGGAGTAATCAATGCCCATCTCCAGCGGTTTTAAAAACCAGCCCGCCCCCCAGGTGTTGTCGATCAGCGTGGTGATGCCCCGCGCCCGCGCCAGTTTGGCAATGGCGGGAAGGTCGTTGATTTCAAGGGTGAGCGAGCCGGGGGATTCCAGAAATATAGCGCAGGTATTATCGCGTAACTGGCTTTGCAATGCGGCCCCGGCGCGGGGGTCAAAATATTCAATGGCAATGCCGTTTTTGGCCAAAACCTCATCGCAAAAGGCGCGGGTGGGGCCATAGACGCTATCGCTGACAAGAACATGCTGGCCAGGTTCGCAGACAGCTTGCAGTGCCATGGTGCAGGCCGACAGGCCGGACGGGGTCAGCACCACATCGGCGGCACCTTCAAGATCGGCAATAGCGGCGCGCAATGCGTCTTGCGATGCCGTCCCCTTACGCCCGTAATACCGCTGGTCCGGCTTATGCGCATAAAGGTCTTCGGCGCGCTCAAACAATATGGTTGAGGCGCGTTCAATCGGTGGATTGACCAGGTCTTTGGACATGCCTTTGGCGCTGCGGGCGCTATGGACCAGCCGTGTGTGCGGCCCTTTGGGCTTGTTTTTATCGCTCATGATAGCCAACCGGGAACGGGGAGTTCTTTTTCTCGTAAGAACGCCGGGTTAAACAATTTGGATTGGTAGCGATTACCATAATCACACAGCAGCGTTACGATGGTATGGCCGGGGCCAAGCTCCTTGCCAAGCGCCATGGCACCGGCAATGTTCACCCCCGACGAGCCACCAAGGCACAACCCTTCGTGCTCAACCAGATCAAAGAGGATGTTTAGTGCCTCGGCATCATCTATGCGCCAGGCATTATCAATCTGTACCCCTTCAAGATTGCCGGTTACGCGCCCTTGCCCGATGCCTTCGGTAATGGACCCACCCTCGGTTTCCAGTGTGCCATGTTTAACCCAGGAAAACAGTTTTGACCCGCCGGGGTCTGCCAGTGCGATGGTAATGTCCTTATTGCGTTCTTTTAATGCCAGTGAAACACCGCCCAAAGTGCCACCGGAACCAACGGCACAGATAAACCCATCCAGCTTGCCGCCGGTCTGGTCCCAAATTTCTGGTCCAGTGGTTTGGTAATGAGCATCGCGGTTGGCGGTATTGTCAAACTGATTGGCCCACAGAACCCCACATGGCTCGGTTTTGGCCATATCTTCGGCCAGCGTGCGCGAGAAATGCACATAGTTATTCGGGTTGGCATAAGGCACCGCGTCCACCTCATGCAACTCACCACCATAAAGGCGTACTGCGTCCTTTTTTTCCTGCGCCTGAGTGCGCGGCATTACGATAACCACGCGATAACCCAGCGCCCGGCCCACCATGGCCAGGCCGATGCCGGTATTGCCTGCTGTACCTTCTACAATCGTACCGCCGGGCTTTAGCGCACCAGATTGCTCTGCATCGCGGATGGTACCCAGTGCAGCCCGGTCTTTGATAGATTGGCCGGGGTTCAAAAACTCACACTTGCCCAATATCTCACACCCGGTCTCCTCGGAGGCGCGACGAAGACGCAAAAGCGGCGTATTGCCGATAAGATCAATTACAGATTGGGCGTGGGTCATGGCAGGCTCTCAAGAAAATTTGTAAACTCACAGGTAGTCTTGCCAAGGTGCGCTGGCAAGCGCCAAGCGCAAATCCATCGCGCTAATGGCATGATTGCCCTCTATTTGCTCAAAACAAATTGCCCGACATCTGTGCGTCCGGTGCGAAACCCGGCTTCGCAATAGGCCAGATAAAACTGCCATAACCGGTTAAAACGTTCATCAAAACCAAGTGGCTTTATGGTCTGCCATGCACCGATAAAGTTCCTGGTCCACTGGGCCAGCGTATCGGCATAATCCTGACCGAACATCTGGGTGTTAGTCAGGTTTAAGCCTGCATTGGAAATTTCTGTGCGCAAACGTGTGTTCGAGGGCAGCACCCCGCCTGGAAATATATAACGCTGAATGAAATCCATGCGTTTGCTATAGGTGGCAAAAATGTCGTCCCTTATGGTGATGATTTGCAAGGCGGCCCGCCCGGCAGGTTTTAATGCCTCACGAATTTTGTTAAAGTATGTCGGCCAATATTCCTGCCCTACAGCCTCGAACATCTCAATAGAGGCAATCTTGTCAAACTGCCCCTGAACATCACGGTAATCAACAAAGCGCAGTTCAACCTTATCGGTTAATTGGGCCTGCTGGATGCGGGCGCTGGCATAGTCAAATTGTTCTTGCGAGATGGTAATGCCAGTGACATGGGCACCAATTTCACGGGCCGCATATTCAGCAAAGCCGCCCCAGCCACAGCCAATTTCCAAAACGCTATCGCTCTCTTGCAGATCAAGATTGCGAGCCAAAGCCCGGTATTTGTTTTGCTGCGCCTCTTCCAGTGATATGTTTTTGCCATCAAACAAGGCCGAAGAATAGGTCATGGAGGGGTCCAGCCATTCTTCGTAAAACGCATTGCCAAGATCATAATGAGATTGAATGTTGCGTTTTGAACCGCTGCGAGTGTTGGCATTCAAGCGGTGCATGAGTGATAACAAGGTGCGCATGATGGGGTTAACGCCGGTCGCCAGTTCATTCATGCGATCAAGGTTTAACGAGATGGTTGTCAATACTTTGGCAAGGTCCGGGGTTGTCCATTCACCGGCCAGATAACTTTCGGCAAGGCCCACATCGCCGGTGCGGGCCACCCGCCCCACCAGGGCAAAATCATGAATGGTCATGGCCGCATTCGGGCCTCTGTCGGTGCCAGAAAACACCAGTGTTTCTCCACTGGGCAAGGTAAGGCTAAGGCTGCCGACAGAAAAATTCAGCAGGCGCATCGCCAACCGTTTAAAGGCCCAGGGAACGCCCTTAAGGGTCTGGATGTTCCGGGCTGTTGCCGGCATCATCATTTGCTGGGCCATATCTTCTCCCCGCGTCATCAAATCAGGCTTATTATAGCAAAAAACACCCGGATTTTAAAGTGGGGTAATATGCTCATATAGCGAAGCGGTAGCATTCTAATATTATGCTCATATAGCGAAGCGGTAGCATTCTAATATCTCCGCAGCCTAGTTTTTCAGTTTTGCCACTTTGCCGCCGCTTTTGAATCGTGCAATGGAGTGCCTACAAACTATTTTGAAATGAAAGATTATCCATGCGTGTCCTTCTTGCCCTTTTGATATTGATCGGTACGGCTCCTTTAGTCAGAGCTGCTGAGTTTGAAACATCCGCCACTCATGCGGTCATCCTGGATTATGAAACTGGTCTGGTGCTTTTCGGCAAGGGTGCCGATGCGCCAATTCAACCGGCCTCCATGACCAAGATCATGACCCTTTATATGGTTTTTGAACGGCTTAGATCTGGCGCATTAACACTGGATACAGAGTTCATTATTTCCGCTGATGCGTGGCGGCGCGGCGGGTTCAGTTCCGGTTCCTCGACCATGTGTTTGCGGCCCAAGGAACGTGTGCGTGTTGAAGACCTTATTCGCGGCGTGATTGTTCTGTCGGGTAATGATGCAGCTATTGCACTGGCGGAAAATATTGCGGGCAGTGAAGAGGCATTTGCCCGGCAAATGACCGAGCGCGCCCATGAACTGGGTTTGACAAGTGTGCAGTTTCGTAATGCGACCGGATGGCCAGACGAAGCGCACGTCATTAGCGTGCACGACCTGGCCGAACTGTCGCGCATTATTATTCGAGATTTTCCCCAAGAGTATGCCTATTTTGCCGAGCGTGAATACGACTGGTGCAAGGCAGCACCGTCCAACCGCTATAACCGCAATCCTGTATTGGGTGTGGTGCCGGGTGCGGATGGACTGAAAACCGGGCATACAGAGATAGCCGGTTATGGACTGGCGGCAGCGGTGTTGCGTGATGGGCAGCGGCGCATAGTGGTGTTTTCTGGCATGAGCTCCAACCGGGGTCGTGCCAGCGAGGGCGAGCGCATGATCCGCGCTGCCTTTGGCGAGTTTGAAATCAAATCCCTTTACACCAAAGATGACGTAATTGGTGAAGCCAAAGTTGTGTTGGGCAAAGCGGTTAGCGTACCGCTGGTCACGCCTGAAGATATTAATGTGGCGCTGTACCGGCCCAACCGGCGGTCCATAACCACTGCTATTGTCTATGAAGGACCAATAGCGGCGCCTGTGCAAAAGGGTGATCAGCTGGCAATGCTGGTGGTTGAGGAGAAAGGTGTGGTCAAGGCGTCATACCCTTTGCTAGCGGGCGCGTCAGTTGAGAAAAAAGGCCTTTTTGGTTTGGCCATTGAAGGTTTGCTGAGGTTGATCAGAGGTGCGGGCAAAGAATGAGCCAAAGCGGGGCAAAATTTATCAGCTTTGAAGGTGGTGAGGGCGCTGGCAAGACTACCCAGATCAAGTGCCTGGGCGAAGCGTTACGCCATGCCGGTCATGAGGTTGTGGTCACCCGTGAGCCGGGCGGCACCCCGGACGCGGAGATCGTGCGCGATATAGTGCTGGGCGGTGAGCCGGGGCGCTGGTCAGCAATTGAGGAAATGTTGCTGATGTACACAGCGCGCTCGCAATTGGTGCGCACCGTCATCAAACCTGCACTGGAACGTGGCGCCTGGGTACTAAGTGACCGATTTGCCGATTCAACCATGGTTTATCAGGGCTTTGCCGGGGGCGTGCCTATGGCCGAAGTACGCGCCTTGCATAAACTGGTGCTTGGTAATTTTAATCCTGACATTACCTTTGTTATGGATATAGCCCCTGATAGCGGTATGGAACGGGTGCATTCGCGGGCCGAGGTGCTGAACCAGTTTGAAAAGCGTGAGGCGCAATTTTACGAAGATACACGCAACGCCTATCTGGATATTGCCAAAGCCGAACCAACACGATGTGCTGTGATCAACGCCGCGCAAAAGTCTCAACTTGTGGCGCGTGATATTATGCAGGTTATTCAAGAGCGCACCGGAATCACATTGTGAGTATGTCAGAAAATTCTGATTATCCCGATGAACCGGACCGGGCACCGGGATGCCCGGCACCGCGCGAATCTCATGACCTTTTTGGTCACGAAAATGCTGAACGCGCCTTTGAGACTGCCCTGAAGAGCGATCATCTTCATCATGCCTGGCTATTGGCCGGGCCAAGGGGCATTGGCAAGGCGACTCTGGCTTATCGCATGGCGCGCCGGGTACTGGGGGCCAAGGCTGGTCCGGCCCATGGTGTTTTGGGTACGGACCCGCATGACCCGGTATCGATGCGTATTGCCGCCATGAGCCATGGCGACCTTCTGGTACTACGCCGCCCGTATGACGATAAGCGCAAGCGCTGGCGTACAGAAATTACCGTGAACGAGGCGCGCCGCATGGCCGGGCTTTTCCAGACCCGTGCTGCAGAAGGCGGCTGGCGGGTATGTATTGTTGATGCAGCGGACGATCTGAACCTGAACGCCGCCAATGCCATATTAAAAACGCTGGAAGAACCCCCGGATCGGGCGTTGGTCATATTGGTGGCCCATGCACCGGGGCGGTTGCCAGCGACTATACGCTCGCGGTGTCGCCGCCTGGACTTGCGGGCATTGTCTGATGAGGTGACGCGCAAAATTGCGATGTCTCACGGGGCCAGCGAGGTTGATGCGGAACTGGCCAGCAAACTGGCATCGGGTAGCCCGGGGCGCGCTCTGGCTATCGCCTCGGCTGGTGGTGGCGCGCTGTGGCAAGAGGTGGATCAGTTAGTTGCTCAAGGCGCCCGGGCCGGGCAGGGGCAGGCCCATGCAATGGCCCGGCGGTTATCACTGGTCAAAGCTGCACCGGAGCGGCATTTGTTTTTTGAGCTTTTGGTGATGAGGCTGGAGCAGGAAATACGCCGCCGTAGTGAAGCGGGCAACAACAGCAAGCTGGAACCCTGGTTTGTGTTGCGCGACGATATACAGGCACTGGCAACAGATGCAGAATATTTATATCTTGATCCGGCACAAGTTGTGTATTCAGCCATTCAGAGCACCTGGCGAGTGGTTTCAGCACAAGAGGTGCTGGCCTGATGCTGATCGATAGCCATGTCAATTTACATGCACCGGCCTATTACCGTGATCTGGATGACGTCATGCACCGCGCCCGCGAGAAAGGTGTGCAGGTGATGGTCACTATATGTTGCCGGATGAACGAATTTGCCCGCGCCCTTGCCATAACAGAAATGTATGATGATGTCTGGTGTACACTGGGCATACATCCACATCATGCCGCCGATGATCCAGAGATTACACCAGAAATACTCACCGCGCTTGCTGACCACCCTAAAGTTATTGGCATTGGTGAAACTGGTCTGGATTATCATTATGATTATAGCCCTCGTGAAGACCAGCTCACTAATTTGCGCACTCATGCCGAGGTAGCGCGGCGCACTGGCTTGCCTCTGGTCTTGCACACCCGCGAGGCCGATGAGGACATGATGGCATTTTTGCAAGCGGAAAATGCAGGCGAGGATTTTAGCTTTATACTGCATTCCTATACTTCGGGCGAGGCACTGGCGCGTCTGGCAGCGGAACGTGGCGGGTATTTCAGCGTCAATGGCATAGCCAGTTTTCGTAATGCCGGGGAGGTACGCGGGGTGATTGCCAACATTATGCCTATGGACCGGATTATTCTGGAAACCGACTGTCCTTATCTTGCCCCTGTGCCAAAGCGCGGGCGGCGAAATGAGCCATCATACTTGTCTTATATCAATGACTGCCTCGGTGCGATCAAAGGTATACCGCCTACCGAAACAGCAAAGCAGACAGCGCACAATTTTTTTGAGTTATTTCCGCGTGCCGTGTCGTCAAAGCAGGTTGAAAGCTCATGAGTGATGGCGAAATAAAGGTCAGGATTCTGGGCTGTGGCTCCTCTGGCGGGGTGCCGCGCATCGGGCCAAACTGGGGTGAGTGTGATCCCGGTAACCCGCGCAACCGGCGTTCGCGCTGCTCCCTTCTGGTGGAACGTATCGCGGGTAGTGGCAAAGCCACCAGCGTTCTGGTGGACACATCACCTGATATGCGAGAACAATTATTGGCCGCTGAGGTAAGCCGTCTGGATGCGGTGCTTTATACGCATGACCATGCAGACCAGGTTCATGGCGTGGATGATTTACGCCAGATTTGTTATGCTATGAAACAGCGTGTGCCGGTTTATATGGATCCGCCAACTACAGACACACTAACGCGGCGTTTTGATTACTGTTTTGAACAGGCGGCAAATTCCGGTTATCCTGCAATACTGGATGCGCGGAAAATGCCGACCCCCGGCACAGAATTTGTCATTGATGGTCCAGGTGGGGCGCTACCCGTGATTGCTATTGATCAGGAACACGGCCCGGCGGTTCGGTCATTGGGCTTTCGCTTTGGTGATATTGCCTATTCGCCTGATGTCTCTCTTTTACCTGAAGAAAGCTTTGCGTTTTTGCGCGGATTGAAGGTATGGATTGTTGATGCCCTGCGGATCGAACCTCATCCTACCCATGCGCATCTGGCACGAACACTGGAGTGGATAGAGCGGCTAAAACCGGAACGGGCCATTTTGACCAACATGCATATCAGTCTGGATTATGCGGCGCTTGAGAACCAGTTACCCAAGGGCGTGGAACCCGCCCATGACGGACAGGTTTTGAATTTACCGCTGGATTAGTGCGTTTAACTCTTTGCTTTTTTTGCCCCTTTACCCAACCCAAATTCCTTGGCCAGTTCAGAACGGCGGCGACCGTAGCCGGGCGCTACCATGGGATAATCTATGGGTAGCTTCCATTTTTTTCTGTATTCTTCAGGGCTAAGATTATAGCGCGTACGAATATAACGCTTGAGCATTTTAAGTTTGGCACCATCCTCAAGGCAAACTATGTAATCATCAGTGACAGAGCGCGAAATTGATACTGCCGGTTTTTGGTTCATTGCCGGTTCTGTGTTGTTGGTAAGAGCAAGTATGGCGCAGTGGGTAGAGCTGATGAGTGCGGAAATGTCTTCAAGAGAAATGGGATTGTTACTGACATAGGATGCAACAATATCTGTTGTCATCTGTATTTTTTCCAGAGGTTGTGAAAACGTTTCATCTGTAATGGTCATGGGCAGTGTTCCAGGGTCGATTTTATGTCAAATTAAAAAACGCTACACTTATATTGTAACTTAACATTCTATTTTTGCAATAGAAAGCTAAAATATTCCGTTTTAGATTGAGGTAGGCTGTAAAAGTAAGCAATATATATAAATTGTATTTATAATAATACCGGTTAAAGTTTTGATGAATTATTGTCTGATCTACCGGGTGTTTGCGATATAAAAAAACAGACGCCTGGCCTTGCCAGAGGGTTGCTGTTCCAATGCCAGAGGGTTGCTGTTCCAATAATTGTCAACAATGAGAAAATCCGGTTGTATCCGGGGGAGACAGGTTTTATCACTTCTTTTGGTTATAGTGCCTCAGTGCGAACAGGAATTCCAAAGCTATGAAAGATGAAAACATGTCTCCTACATCCAGGTCAGGTTTTTTTAATGACCGACTGGCGGAGGATGACCCGCAGATATTCGCAGAGATACGGCATGAAGAGCAACGGCAGGGGCGACAAATTGAATTGATTGCCTCTGAAAATATTGTTTCGCGTGCTGTGTTGGAGGCACAAGGTTCTGTATTTACCAATAAATATGCCGAAGGTTATCCGGGGCGGCGTTATTATGGTGGATGTATACACGCTGATGTCGTTGAAACTCTGGCGATTGAGCGGGCCAAGGCTTTGTTTGGTGCTGGTTTTGCCAATGTGCAGCCCAGTTCCGGTAGCCAGGCCAATCAGGGTGCGTTTTTGGCACTTATCAAACCCGGCGATACGATCCTTGGATTAAGTCTGGATGCCGGCGGGCACCTGACCCACGGGGCCCGTCCCAACATGTCCGGCAAATGGTTTAATGCCGTGCATTATGGTGTGCGTAAAGATAATGCGCAGATTGATATGGATGAGGTGCGCGACCTTGCTCACAAGAACCGCCCGGCATTGATTATTACTGGCGGGTCGGCCTATCCACGTGAGATTGACTTTGCGGCATTTCGTGAGATTGCCGATGAGGTAGGTGCGTATCTGATGGTGGATATGGCCCATATTGCCGGGCTTGTTGCCGGAGGTGTGCACCCCAACCCTGTGCCGCATGCTCATGTTGTAACCACAACTACACACAAAACCTTGCGTGGTCCGCGCGGCGGCATGATCTTGACTAATGACGACGTTATCGCCAAGAAAATCAATTCAGCGATATTTCCCGGGCTTCAGGGTGGTCCGCTTATGCACGTTATTGCTGCCAAGGCGGTGGCCTTTGGTGAAGCCTTGCGCCCCGGCTTTAAAACCTATGCCCGCAATGTGATAGCCAATTGCAAGGCCATGGCCCAGGTGCTTGACGATGCGGGGTATGATATAGTTTCTGGTGGTACAGACACACATCTGGCACTGGTTGATTTGCGACCCAAGGGGGTTAAGGGCAATGCTGCTGAGGCCGCACTGGAGCGCAGTTTTATCACATGCAATAAAAACGGGGTGCCGTCTGATCCGGAAAAACCGACCATTACTTCCGGTATTCGTATTGGTGCACCGGCGGCAACCACGCGGGGGCTGAACGAAGATGATTTTCGTGTTGTTGGTAGTATGATTGCCCGTGTTCTGGATGCGCTGGCCGATAATCCACAGGGGAGCGCAACGATAGAGGCTGCTGTGCGCACTGAGGTTGAAGCGATGACGGCGCGCTACCCTCTTTATGGGGAGCTTCACTAATGCGGTGCCCGTTCTGTTCAAGTGAAGACACGCAGGTCAAGGATTCACGTTCGGCGGAGGAGGGCGCAGCCATACGGCGTCGCCGCCAGTGTCTTTCCTGCGGGCAGAGGTTCACAACATTTGAGCGGGTGCAATTGCGCGATCTGACGGTGGTTAAACGCACTGGTCGGCGGGTGCATTTTGATCGTGAAAAGCTATTGCGTTCAGTTATGGTGGCGATGCAAAAACGGCCTATGGAGCGCGAACAGGTTGAACAACTTGTATCCTCGATTGTACGTCGTCTGGAGGGTGAGGGTGAGTTGGATATTACTTCGAAACGCATCGGGAAGATGGTTATGGAATCACTTTCAAATCTCGACCCGGTGGCCTATGTGCGCTATGCTTCGGTTTATAAGGATTTTACAGAAACCAGTGATTTTGCGCGCTTTATTGCCGATGAAAAACTTGATGAGTAAAGTTTTCAGGCTATGCATTGCAGCGAGACCTGTGTACCGGTCTGGTAGTTGTGATCTGTGCAAGTTACACATTAAAAACGCAGGTCAAAAAAGGATTGTTCTATGAACAAGGCTGCCAGGAAACATGCTGAGTTGCACGCCGGGCAAAGGCGGGCTGCGCGTTTGCGGGCTATACAGGCGCTGTTTCAGATGGAAATCGGCAGCATGGGTGCCCGCCGTGTCATAGAAGAGTTTCGTGATAACCGTCTTGATGGTGCTGATGATACCGGGGCGGAGGGTGAAGCTGATGTGGCTTTTTTTGAGAAACTGGTGCGGGGCGTTGTGGAGTTCCAAAACAGTATTGACGTGGCCATAAGTCGTCACCTCGCCAAAGATTGGCGGCTTGAACGTCTGGACACTACGGTGCGAGCGTTATTACGGGCTGCGACATTTGAAATATTGCATTGCCCGCAAATCCCTGTGAAATCCGTACTAGATGCCTATGTAGATCTTTCGGGCGATTTCTTTTCCGGTCCTGAGCCAGGTTTCGTCAATGGTGCCCTTGAGGCACTTGCCCGCATAGAGCGTAAGGATGAGTTCTAATTCCAAGCAGAGCGGTGAGTTTGCGTTTATAGCGGCCTTGGCAAACAAGGCAGCGACTACACCTGAGGCTCTTGGTCTTGGTGAGGATGGCGCTGTTTTGTGGATAGGTGATGGCCGCAAGCTGGTGTTGGTCGCTGATATGCTTCAGGCCGGTGTTCACACTATGAAGGATGCGTCCGCCGGACAAATTGCCAGTAAGGCACTGCGGGCCAATCTATCCGATCTTGCCGCCATGGGGGCCGAACCGGCATTCTATCTCAGCACAATTTGCTGGTCGGGTGCGCCTGCTGAGCTTGAAATGCAAATTTTGAGTGAAGCATTGGTAAAAGATCAAGAAAAGTTTGGAATCTCTCTCATCGGCGGTGACACAATATGCGGTCAGGGGCCAATGGCGATATCCATAACCGCCCTTGGCTGGGTATCTGGTCCATTATTGCGCCGTATTGGTGCTCAAATCGGTGATGATGTCTGGGTTAGCGGTACCATAGGCGATGGCTGGCTTGGTCTTGGTGTAGCTAAGGGAGAAATATCGTCACTTAATTCTGGTGATACAGAATATTTAAAAGAACGATATGAATATCCGGAACCAAGATTAGCACTGGGCGCCCGTCTGGCATCTGTGGCTCATTGCGCGCTGGATATTTCTGATGGACTGATCGCAGATGCAACCCATTTGGCCGGGGGGGGGGATTGTTGTCTTTGTTTGGATGTTGAGCGTATCCCCATGTCTGCTGCCGCACACCATTGGTTGCGCGAACAAAAAAATCAGGCACAGGCACGAGAAGCATTAATGGCTGGCGGTGATGATTATGAGCTATTATTCACGGCAGCGGCGGATCAGCGTGTGCAAATTGCTATGCTTTCAAAAGAAACTGGGCTTGAACTGACCCGCATTGGCTGTGTGCAAAAAGGGCAAGGGGTCATGCTTGGCAAAGCAGACGGCACTTTGCATCTGGCGGGCAACAGCGGGTTTACGCATTTTTGAACACTTTGGTTTAGTCTGTGGCCAAAGAGGACAAATAACATGCGCTATCTATGGTTTATATTATTAATTTTCGCCTTGGCCAGCCCCGTTTTGGCCAGCAGTGGGGGAAAGAAATCTAAAAAAGGAGCCAGCAATCGCATCAAGGCGGAATGGACGCTGAAGAATGATGTTATTCCTGAACCCAAAGCTCAGGATCAAATAGCGCCCGGGCGTTTAGTCGATATTCCCGTTGTTGTGGTGCCGATTTCCATAGACGGACGCTTAATCAATTATGGGTTTGTGTCTATTCGTGTGGTGTTGGTCAAGAATGTGGATGCCTGGAAACTGCGTGCCAAATCTCATTTTATGCGAGATGCTATAATTCGGGTATCTCACGAGCATGCTTTTGGCAAAGCCGGGGAACGATCATTATTGGATGAAGAGCGGACAATAGAACTGGTAAAGGCGGCTATTCAGCCATGGATTGCAGACAACCAACTTGATCATATCGAACTATCCAGCGTCGATATGCTAAACGGGTAATAGCTAAACCATCAGAAAACTCAGTAAACCACCAGAAAGCTCAGGCAGCGTTACGGTCATTTTTAGGATTACTGCTAATCGAGACTTTATTGCGCCCATCATTTTTTGAATGATAGAGTGCCTCGTCGGCGCGACCGATAAACTCCTCGACACTTTCACCTTTTAAGAAGTTGGCGACACCAAGCGATATCGTGACTGTACCAAGGTCTTCATTGGTGGACTTTCTAAGCAATTTCTTGGATTCTACTGTGGCCCTGACATTGTCTGCCAGATCAAAGGCTGTTTGCGCATCCGTATAAGGCATGACAACAGCAAATTCTTCACCACCATAACGCGCCACAAGGTGGGTTTTGGAGGAATGACGTTGCAGGCATCCTGCCACAAAACGAATAATCTGATCGCCGGTTTGATGGCCCCAGGTGTCGTTGAAACGCTTGAAGTGATCAATATCACAAAAAACTAGGCTGAGCTGTTGCTCATCCTCACCCTTCTGTGCAGCCTGGCAGCTATTCTGCATAAATTCATCAAAGCGTTTTCGGTTGGCGATGCCGGTGAGGGAATCGGTCATGGATTCTGTACGGACTTGCTCCAGATTGGTGCGTAACGTACTCACCTCTGCGGTGGTTTTGTTGAGTTTGGCTTCCAGGCTATGTGTGCGTTGTTGCATTTTAGTAGTGGCAACAAGAAGCGTGTCGACCATGCTCTTGAGAGATTTTGGGTCACTGCCGTTTTCCAGTATATCTGTGGCACCGGACAGGGTTTTTTCATATTCGACAGTGTTGCGTTCAGCAGCAGCCAACAAGCGCAAGACAGAGCCCACTTCCTTGCCAAACTTGTCACCAGCTTCCAATGTTTGGTCGACCAGATTTATGCTTTGAAAATGTCGGTTATGCAAAATTGAGCAGCTTGTTTGGTCCAGTACACGCTCGTTTATTAGCGGGCGCATCTCATCTGCCAGCTTTGGATTGTCACCCGTTACATAGCTGTGGAATAGCTGATAGTTCTCCGGTATAGCCTCAAGCTTGAAATCAGTAAGGAGAGTCAAAATTTTCTCGGCAGGATTTTTACTACTATAATGATCCTGTTTTTTAGCTTTTGGCATAATCCACCTTGTATGCGATCGTTATATTGATCCAACTTACTCAATTAACGTCATACTACGGTGAGAAACCCGAACAGAGTGTAAAGAAGTGCAACAAAATATCGGGTATTAAAGAATAATGTTAATGCGTCTTGATTCTGAAGCAAACTTTTGGGTCTGGACAAAATCAAAGGTTTTCCTGGTATGAGCTCGCCTTCGGCCATCAATATTAACGCCCTTATTGCGGCTGCCAGTAAAAATGCTGGTGATGATGGCTTGCCGCCGGTGCATTTATGGCATCCTGAACAATGCGCAGAAATGGATATAGAGATCCTCCGCGATGGCCGCTGGCGTCATGATGGCCAACTGATTACCCGCCAGTCTCTGGTAAAGCTGTTTTCCACAATATTACGCAAAGATGCCGATGGCAGCACCTACCTTGTAACGCCGGTGGAAAAGGTGCGGGTTCGCGTGGTCTGCGCCCCGTTTGTCGCTACGTTATTAGATGTGCAGGGCGAGGGTGATAAACAGGTGCTGTTTTTTACCACCAATGTTGACGACGTGGTCAAGGCTGGAAAAGACCGCCCGGTCCGTGTTGAAACTAACCTGGAAACGCTGGAGCCTACGCCATTTGTCATGGTTCGTAATGGTTTGGAGGCGCTGATAAATCGCTCTGTCTTTTATTCACTGGTGACACTGGCAGTAGAGCACGATCTGGGTAAGGGAAAGCAATTGGGTGTCTGGAGTGACGGGGTATTTTTCCCGTTAGGACCTCCCGGGGTTCATAATGAATTCTGACGCTGGCTGGCCGATACGTCTTGCTGCTTGCCTTGACCCCCATGATGGTGAGATTAGCCAACACCCGGCGCGCTCGGATTATGACTTGAATGCAGACGCCCCGCGCACTGCCCCGGTTAAGCAGGCGGCTGTGCTGGTGCCATTGGTAAAGCGCAGCACAGGGTGGCAGGTGCTGTTGACCCGGCGTACGCAGGATATGCCCAGCCATGCGGGGCAGATTGCCTTTCCCGGTGGTCGTGCTGGCAAGGGCGAAGGTCTGATGGCTACGGCCTTGCGCGAGTTCGAAGAAGAAACCGGAATTTCTGGCACGCGGGCGCAAATGCTGGGTCGGTTTGAGCGCTATGAAACGGTGAGTGGTTTTGACATCACCCCTTTTGTGGCCGTGTTGCAAACACCCATTACCCCCCGGCCTGATCCTCGTGAAGTGGACGAAGTATTTGAAGTGCCTTTTGATTTTCTCATGGATGTAAGTAACCACCAGCGTCAATGGCGGGAGTGGCAGGGCAAGCGCCGCTATTTTTATGCCATGTTATGGAATGAGTATTTTATCTGGGGCGCAACAGCGGGTATGCTGCGGGCATTGGCCTTGCGAATTGGCAATGAATGATCCGAAGGAGAATAATCCATGCTGCGTATGACCTTGTTGGAGCTTTTTCTCTTTAGCCTGCCTTTTTCGCTATTCTTTCTCTATCGTACATTCATTTTGCGTAACCGAAAGGCAGAAGGCGAAGCGTTTGATCCTGCCCCTTATCACCAGCTTTTCATTCTGGGCGGTGTTTTAGCGCTAGCGGCATTTTTATACTTGGCTCTAAACCATAAAAATTTCCGCGAAGGTGAATATATTCCGGCGCATTTAGAAAACGGCAAGGTAGTTCGTGGGAAATTCATTTCAACATCAGAAGCAAATGAATCACCTGTGGAAAATAAAGACAATGAATCAAGCGACTCACCTGAATAAAACAACAACATGGATGAAAGCCGCCGCCACAAGAAAAGTGGTTGAGGCGCTGGAGGCGGCCAAAGCCGGTTCCGTACGCTTTGTCGGCGGTTGCGTGCGCAACACCATTATGGATCGTCCGGCGGATGATGTGGACATGGCCACGCAACTGGAACCGCAAGCGGTTATGGACGCCCTTAAAGCGGCAGATATTCATGTGATACCAACAGGTTTGGCGCACGGAACGGTAACGGCAATAGTTGCCGGAAAGCCGTTTGAAATCACCAGCTTGCGCAAGGATGTCGCCACAGATGGCCGCCATGCTGAAGTTGCCTTTACCACCGATTGGGAAGAAGATTCTGGGCGCCGTGATTTTCGCTTTAACGCCATTTATGCTGACCCTGATGATGGCAGTCTTTATGACCCGCAAGACGGGATCAAGGATGCGCTGGAAGGACATGTGGCGTTTGTTGGTGACCCAGAAACCCGGATCAGGGAAGATTATTTGCGCATTTTGCGTTTTTTCCGGTTTTTTGCCTGGTATGGCGAAGCGCGCCCGGATCGTGAAAGCGTCAAGGCCTGCGCACGTCTGAAATCTGGCATGGAAGATCTGTCGGCGGAGCGTGTGTGGAAAGAGCTGAAAAAATTGCTTCAGGCCCCTGACCCGTCCAAGGCGCTGCGCTGGATGCGTACTGCCGAGGTGCTGCAAGTTGTTTTACCCGAAAGTATTAATGTGGACCGTGCCTGTGCGTTGATTGCACTGGAGAAAGAACTGGGCTGGGAACCCGATCCGCATTTACGCCTGATGGCTATGGTGGATGCGCGACGCTGGTCCAAAATTGCAACCCGGTTAAAGTTTTCCAACAAGGAAAAAGATCGCCTCAAAGCTTGGTATGATGCTGGCGAAGTGAACCCGGATGAAGACTATATGGATGTTTCGCGGCGGTTTTATCGCAAAGTGGTGGCCGGGTATGTGGATGCTGCAAAAATTGCCATGGGTACACTGACGGGCCGTGATCGGCGCAATGTAGGCGATTTGATGGAGTTTGCTGAAGAATGGGAACGCCCGGTATTTCCGATCCGTGCCAGGGATCTAATTTCTGATGGCCACCAGGAAGGCCGCGAACTGGGTGATTTATTGTGGGATCTTGAGGATGAATGGATCCAGTCCGGCTTTGCTCTTTCTACCTCGGAACTGATTGCCAAAATCGGCAATCTGGGCACCGGCGGGAAGTCTGGCGGGCAGGGATAATAACTCCGTCTATCCAAATACCCGGCGGATGAGATCATTGGCAAAATCACCCGGATTGGCGCGGATGGCGCGTTCCTGCTCAGCCAGATAGAAGAACGAACCATTTAGTGCGCCTTTAACCACATGTTTTGTTAGCTTGTCGCCAGCCTTGTCGGCATAACTGCCAAGCGAATATTTGTCAGCAAGGGTTTTGCTGGCGCTCAAAGCGCCGGAATTATCCAAAGTGGAGCGAATAACCGGGGTAAAGGCCTTGGCCAGTGATGGCTCCATACTGGTGCGCAAATATTGCGTGGCACTATCATTCGGCCCGCGCACTATGCCGATGGCATCTTCCACGCTCATGCTGGTGACGGCATTTTTCAGAAGTGCCTTGCCTTGTGGCATGGCCGCTTCGGCACCACGGTTCATGCTTTCCTTCAAGCCATCAAATGGCCCGGCCATACCGATGGGCTTGGCTAACTTGCGTGCCTTGCGCAGGGTTTTGGGTAGCGGTATTTGAATTTTCCCGTCATCAAAAAAACCACCCGGTGCGCCTAACTGGGTGACCACTGCATCAATACCGATGTTAAGCGCCTGGCGCAGACCTTGATCCGCATCCCCTATACTTAGCCCGCTCAGCGCACCACTTGTATTACCGGAGTTTGCGGTTTTGCCCTGTTTTTTTAAACTGCCAAACAACCGTTTGAACAGATTGTCTTCAGCATAGGCGGGTACGCCGCTAGCGGCAAGGGTGCTCAGGGCAAGTAGAAAAGTACGTCGGTGCATGGGTTTTACTCCCGTTTGGTTATTTGCATTGCCAGTTGACTAAACCCTGGCGGGCCAATTCATCAGCACGTTCATTACCATCATGGCCATTATGACCTTTGACCCAGTGCCAGGCCACCTTATGGCGCGCAGCGGCTGTTTCAAGGGCAATCCAGAGATCAGTATTTTTTACCGGCTTTTTGGCGGCAGTTTTCCAGTTGCGGGCTTTCCAGCCTTCCAGCCATTTACTGATGCCGTCTCGAACATAGGTTGAATCTGTATAAAGATCGACAGCACAGGGTTGTTTCAGGGCATTAAGCGCCTCAATGGCGGCTTGCATTTCCATACGGTTATTGGTGGTGTGATCCTCACCGCCACTGATCTCGCGCTCATTGCCATTCCATTGCATTAACGCCCCCCAGCCACCGGGACCGGGATTTCCCGAGCACGCCCCGTCTGTATAAATATTAATCGTCTTCATGGAAATGCCCGTGTTGATGCCTATGCTTCACAGCATATCTTGCATACGGCCAACCGCCAATGAAAATACTGACTATGTTTACGAACCTGCCGCTGGTTAGGTTAGCGTATCTCTTTAGCCAACTTTGCTGATGGTGGGTCAAACCGAATAGCGAAACCATCCTTTAGCTGGCGGGTGACAACACCATCCAGACGCCCGACACGGACGTGTTCGCCGGACTTTATTTTTTCTGTTGTTTCAATGGCCATGCCTGTTATGGACAGATCAATTGATTTGGCCAGGAACCTTATTCCGTCACGGGACTGTACATAAACCTGGTTTTTGCGTTTTGTCCGTTTTGCCGAACGTTCGTCACTTAGCCCCAGGCGTTCTTTGTTGATTTGCCATGTCAGATCATCAGCCAATTTATCTTTTTTGCGCTTGGTCGTGTGGAGGGTAATTGCGAAACTATCTTTACATCGACGAACAACATCGCCTTCCAAACGGCCAAGTTCATCAACTCTGAGAATAACACGTTCCCCCTCTTGAGGTGCGCATGAAGATTTAACCATCAAGCCGCCTGGAGAAATATCCTCAATTTTACAAGGAAATTCTTCACCCGTTTTCATAAGAAAATGCCCATGAAGAGGTAGGTTGATCCTGACGCTTTGGCGCGCTTCTGTAGCAAGTTGCGCGACAATTCGTTTGCGGCGTTTATCCAAAGGTGCGGGTTTATTGGTCATAAAATTTCCACTTGCTAAGCAATACTTCAAAGCCAGAGCTAGCAGCTGGACGTAAAGAAACCTTTATGACGATGTATCAGGGTAAAAACTATGTATTGCGGAGGCTAAGCCCCACAAGCGGTGTATCAGGCAAACCAGCCTCAGAGTTCGCGTGCCAGCGGCACCCAATACAGGTCCCGTGCCAATAAGGATGTGCAAGGGGCGTAAAATCAAAATGACAAGGCCAGGTTTGCCCATCCAGGTTATATGCCAATGCGGGTATGCTCTTTGGTTGCCGGGTAAGCCGCACATCATCCAGAATTTGGCGTACAAAGTTTCGTTCGGCACGTCCCCACAGGCCTAAAAAGTCATGATCACGCAAGGCTCTCCCGCTTAACCGGGTCAATGCCTGCCCACTCCAGCCAAAAAGATAATGGCAATTATCAGTATGGCGCAAAGCAAATGCTCCGACAAAGGTCGCAGATTTGTGCTGTAAATCAGGCTGGTTTGTGGAAATAACAGATGTCACGGTATCACCAATATCTTAGGCCATGGGTAACTATTTTAAGGCTATGTTTAACAACAGGTCAGCATAGCTTCTGTCGGATATTCGCAAGTTCAGTACCGCAAATATTCAGGTAAAATTGATCCGCAATGAGGCGTTTCTCTTTTCTCAGGCGAAGCTGCTAATGAGTACTTTCCTCAAAAAGGGAAGTCATTAGAGGAGACATCCAATGGGCGTATCAGCCCGGTACAGCACAATGAGCCGCATATTTGCTGCTTTTCTTGTTTTTGCCTCCTGGGCAGGCCTTGCTACTACGGCGCAGGCTGGCGGAGAGTGTTGCAGTACCTGTTGCCAGCATAAAAAAAATCATACTGTGCGTGTTCCCGGTGTCTCTGTAACAGGCCCCAGCGTGCATGTTTCTACGCCCGGCGTTTTTGTCAACAAGGGTGGAGTATCGGTACATAACTCCTTTTCAGGTGGCGGTGGCTTTTTTATTGGCGGCGGGGGGGCCGTCGGGCAAACCTTTATTTCTAATGGCGGCGGTGGAGGCTTCATCGGCGGTGGCGGGGCAGCATCAGTCATAACCGGGCTGAATGTTGAGGCTGAGGCATCAACCGAGCAGGTGGCTGTTCCCTATACGGAAACCATTACCAAAAACCGCTGGGTGGAAGATGTCTTTGTTCTTCGTGCTGTATGTATTGATGACAAGGGTGTACCGCATCCTGCTTCCCGGCCTGATCCTGATGACCGGGTTGATCCAAATTATAATGGCGAGTTGTTTCGCTGTATGGCCGGAACCAGTATGCAAGTGACCCTGGGCAAGTATGCCGACGGCCAAAGCCGCTATGACAATGCTTCAACCGTGGTTTGTGCCAAGGGCGAAGCCCTGCGTCATAATCCCGGCGGGCAATTAATATGCGCCCCGCAGGAGCCACGTCGTAATTGCAATGAACGCTCGCTTTTGCGCAAATTTGGCCCCGGTATCAAGGTTGTGCGCCTAAGGCGCATGGAACAGTATAGCGAACAAATCACCCGCACCCGTATGGAAACCCGTGCTTCATCATCCGCATCCGCCAGCGCCAGCACAAGGCTGGTGTTAAGTGGTGGTGTCGGGAATTAAACTTTCCCTTATTTTCCGTTATAACGATATTGTCCTGTAAGCACCCAGTTTGAAGGCATATCTGTTTTTATTGGACCAGCGCCAAAATTGTGGACGACCTGAGCAGGTTGTCTATCACTGGCGGACGCAACAACAATGCCAGTATGGGGTAAATTTCCGGGTAACATCCAGGTCAGAACGTCGCCTGTTTGAAACACAGAGCTTGCATCTTTGTGATTAATTTTGGTGCCTTGCCGGGTAAAAAAGGTTTGCAGGTTAGGCACGCGGCGGTGATCAATATTGGTATCAGTCCGCTTCAATCCCCAAAATGCTGGATAGGCACTAAAGTGCGCTGCCATGTCTTCATGTACCTTCACTTGCAGATCTACGCCCATTTGCCGATAAGCGCGGATAACCACATCGGTGCAAACACCCTGGGTGGCCGGGACATCACCGCCTGGATAGGCCATGCGCTGATAACTTCCGTCATAGAGAACTTCGTGTTGCGTACGCCCCAGCGCCGCTTCGGCTAATTGCTCACCAAAACTGTCTGCGGTTGCAGGAAGGGCAAACCCAAAAACCAAAATGAAAATAAAATGAAAGAGGCGCATGGTTATTCTCCTGCTTATCCCCCTTTAGGCAGGAAAGCCTGAAATCATGGCAGATTTTGGGCGTGTTTGTAGTTTCAGTGCCCGCCGGGTTCCACGGTGTGGTAGGTCGCTGAATTGCCAACCGCTGTTGCCGTACCAATTATTGCCCCGCCTGAACCGGTGGTAATGGTGGTGCTGGCATTGATATTGCCGGAATTTGTTTGCCGGTTATTGGCGGCAATACCGCCGCCACAAGTGGCACAGACAAACCCGGAAACCGCATTGCCAAAGGCGGTGGCGCTGGCGACAAAATCGGTAATATTGTCGTCGCCTACGCCACCATTGGCAGTGCCGCCGGTGAATGTTGCATAGGCATCCACGCCGCCGTCATTGTACTGTATCGTGGTTATTTCCAGATCAGAACCAATATTGGAAGCCAGAGTGGAATTGGCTACAGCATAGGCGGTGGAGGCATTCCAGCCCTCCCACAAATCCAGGGTTACATCCGAGTGCGCCTCAATCTGTGCGGTATTGTCTTGTCCGGAGACAACTTTGGCAAACCCAAAGGCGTTTTCGATATTATAAGCATTACCCGTTGCCGTGGCCGTCGAGATGACATCTTCGCCATTGGCGGAACTTATAGAAGTCCAGGCAGAAATGTTTGGCCCGTAATTGTACTGGTTGGCATCAACATCCAGCGTGGTGTTCTCCCCGCCTGCATTGGCGGAATTACCGATAGAGGTTGCGGTTGCGGTTGCTGAATCAGCCAGAAAACCGGCATCCAGCGTTGCCTCGGAAAATACAGACCCATTATTGGTTTGTCCGGCCCAGCCAGTAATGCGCGCCCCGTCCCAGGTCTCGTAACTAATGGCATTGGCCACTGCTGTTGCAGTAGAGGTAGGGTTAAAGGCCCAGTTATCGGCGGTAACATTGGAAATGGCGGTCATGGAAGCGTTAGCGCCTACGGTTTGTTCGGATACCGCATCAATAGTGCCGCAACAGGTGGTGATCGTGGCGCTATTGCCAAATGTGGTGGCCAGAGAATCAAGTGATTCACTGGCTGAATTGACGGTAATAATAGATTCGGAACGTCCTGCGCCGTTTAGCGTCTGGGTATTGCCAAGCGCCAGATCGCCCGTATCAACCAGCACAGACAGCGTATTGCCAAGTGCCGTTGCGGCACCTGTTACAGACAATACATCAATAGCAACGACATTAAGGCCGGCGGTGAAAGGGTCATTGTCCAGTTGGACGTTGATAACCTCAGTCGTATCGCCCGCGTAGACGGCGCCGCACAGTCCGGTCGCGGCTGTCGTGCCAGCGAGAAGGATCTTGGCGAGTAAACGCATTATTGGTTCCCTGATTGTCATAGGCGGTCACGAAACTACCCGTTAGCCCTATGGTGCCAAGCGGGTCATTGAAATTGCAAACGTCCGGGCCGCTGACGCCGTAAAGATTGGCAGACATTTCCAATACGGCGCGTTCGATAACGGAACGAATAGCCAGTTGCACCGGCTCCAGTGCGCGGGTGCCGGCACTAACGTCGATAATGTTCTGGTTGTTGAAGAAGGCAAAAATGCCAGCGCCGATTTCCCGGCCAATAATCTGTTTTTGATAGGAGATTACGTCCACGACTTCGAGTGTACGGGTTTCCACAAGGCGAAGATCAAGACCGATATTGAGTACATAGGATTTGGCGTTCAAAAACCCTTTGGGGTCATCAATGTCCACATCACCGCCAAACGCATCAATGCCGTTTGAAGCAATATTGTAATTTAGTTCAGTTATGCCGCCAACAAGGTAGAAATCAGAACCAGGCACCGAGCCAGCCTTGATCTTGCGATACCCGTCTGTGTCGCTATCACCGATCAGCTTGTTGTTGGCGTATTTAAGTTCCAGCTCTGAAACCGAAGTGTCATAGCGTTCCACCAGACGTGCCCCGGCCTTGGCAAAGGCGGATATGGCCATCAGTGATGCACCCTGGGTGATTTTAGCGCCGCCCTCAGGTTCCTGTTTGCCAGTATAATCAAGGATGCGCCCGACGGCGATACGCGGTGCGGTAACACTACCGGCGTTGGCATATTGCCCCATACAGCTAAGTGCCGCAGAATAAGGTGTTGGATTTGCCGTTACCGGGGCATTACCAATGGGTTTGGCGTATAGCCCATTTGAACCGGCATGCGGTGAAATGCAGGCGCTAAGCACCATTGCCCCGGCCACAAGAAGGGCTGGCGCACGGGTGTGACGCAATGCGGAAAAGGAAAATACACTAGTCATTGAACTGAATGTCCCCATTTAGCTCATCACTCGCCAGGGGTAATGCACCAACTTTTTGCCAATTTGAAACCAACTGGTTCGGGCCAATGGTAAAGGGACCATCAGCGGCAATAGGTGGTGTTTGCGGGTTTTGATTGTGATTCTGAGCGTCAAGATTTACGGTCTGGTTGCCGTTGTTGATTTGTGTTGAATCGATGATAACCGTGTTCCAGCTACCCACTGTCACCACGTTTAACTGGTTGCCAATGGCACCGGCGCTGCCAAAACCCCCGACACCACTTGTGCCACTGTTCCCAAAAAAGTCTCCCCCAAGACCAAATGAAAGAGAGGACTGGTCACCCAGCAACATGCGGCCGTTTATGATGGCTCTGTTGTTGTTGCTATCACGGGTTCTTGGATTAAAAGGCTGATTGAAATCATTGTATGATTTGCCCCAGGGTGTGTTGAATTGTCCGGCGTTTTGTGCGGCCTGTCCTCGCACCAAACCTGGCGCTGATAACAGCACCAGAACGGCACTGGCACCAAGCAGCAATAAAACACGATTATGGGTGCGCAAATATGTATCCGCTTTTTTCATACACCCTTCCTGAACTATAAATGTTTATATTGTGTTAGCCACGAAAAATACCCATATCGATACGGTGCATGAAACCATGTTCAGGCATCAAAAAAGGACGAAACGGCATGACCAAAATGACACGCGAACCGGTTTTCGGAGATGTTCCTGCCTTAGTGCTGGTGCTGTGCGGGGTGATTCTGGCCATTAGCGTTTTTGCTATGCTTGGCCCGGCCTCTCTTTCCAACGGGGTATTAGGAGCCAGCGCGGTACAAATTGGCAAGGTGCAGATCCCACAACCCTTTGGGCCTTTGCCTCCCTATATGTTGCACGTTTTTGTCCATGGTGGCTGGTTGCATCTGGGTATGAATATACTGGGGTTGCTGGCTTTTGGCTCCCCGGTGGCGCGCTGGCTTGGTGCAACATCTGAGCACTGGCGCGGCGCTTTTTCTTTTTTGCTGGTGTTTTTTCTAAGCGCCATTGCCGGGGCGCTGGCTGAGGGGGTTGCTCTGGCATTTAGCGGTACATCTGATGCCATTCTGGTCGGGGCTTCAGGTGGGTTAATGGGGTTGATCGGGGTTCTGGTGCGCCTGAGTTATGGGCAGGTATCGCACCCGTTACCATTGTTTTCACGCACCGTTATCATGGCCATGATTCCCTGGATTGCGCTGAATATCCTGATTGCTTTTTTTGGTGCACCCGGCGTTTCTGCGGCGGTTGCCTGGCCGGCGCATTTGGGTGGGTTATTTGCCGGGGCGCTAATGGCTGACCTCATTGCGCCCAGACGTTGAGTTTGACTGTAAAAGTTCTCCATTTGGGAGATTGTTGAAAATATGCGATAATCTCTCTCATTCACAATATGGGCCCAATATGTGCCCAATATGGGAGGGACAGATGAACGCCGAAGCAATTCTAAAAGGCAAAGGGCACGAAGTCGTCACAGTTACGCCAGAAGATACGGTCCGCGAAGCTGCGCAAATACTGGATCAGCGCCGTATAGGGGCCGCTGTGGTCACCAATAAAGATGGCAAGGTATGCGGCGTATTATCCGAACGAGATGTCGCCCGCCAAGTGGCCCGTCAGGGTGCAGACGCCCTGCAAATGCCAGTGAGCAAATGTATGACCTGTGATGTTATCACCGCAAAACCGGGTGATACTGTTGATGAACTATTGTCTTGTATGACCAACCGGCGGATCCGCCATTTACCGGTTATGGACGATGAGCATCTGGTAGGCGTCATTTCAATCGGGGATGTGGTGAAGCGCAAAATCGCTGAAACCGAGGCCGAGGCCGAAGCCATGAAAGCTTATATCAGCGCTGGCTGAATATGAGTGCATGACGCAGGCTGGGCCTTTGGATATACTGCGGCCCTCATGAACAAGAGAGAGTTATGACCAAGGCAGAGGCAAAGGTGCAGAGTGCGCCTCTATATTCGCATAAATTTACCGCGCTTGATTATCTGGTACTGGGGTGTGTCGGGGCAATTTGCGGCGTGCTGTTATGGTTTATTGGCAAAGGCGAGGTCATTCCTGATGACATGAGTGCTCAATTTGCCGCTTTGGTGGTTTCGTTTGCCGCCGGATTTTATCTTTTATGGCGGCGTGAGCAAATTGTTGCGCGACTGGCCTTCATTTTTGTACAAGCTATTTTTCTGGCGGCCCTGACCTGGTTAAGCTTTTGGAACAGTGGTTATGATGATACCGCCGCTGTGATGTTCTGGATGCTAGTTGGCGGCCCCTTGATGGGATTTTTACTGACCGCTTTTGCTCGTGCCAGTTTTCGCCAGCGCAGCCTTTTCTGGCCCTATAAAGCGCTTTGGCAATCCGGTTCTTCCATCCTTGCTGATATGCTGGTTGCCGGGGCCGTAGGTATAGCTGCCATTGGTTTTGTTGCGCTGTGGGGGGTGGCATTTGAATCATTTGGCATGACCTGGGCCGCAAAAATAACCCACAGTGCTATCTTTTTATTGCCATTGGGTGGTGCCGCTGCCGGATTGGCGGCAGGGCTGGCGCGCAGTAATGCCCGGTTGGGTGAGGCCGTGCGTAGTGTGTTGCTGATCGGATGCCGGATTGGTCTGCCGCTGGCCGCCTTGTTTTCTCTGGTATTTGCCATTGGCCTTGTTGGGGGTGGGACCGCCAGCCTTGAAAAAGTACCCCTAACGCCTGCTGGTCTTTTGCTTGCTCTGGCCTTGATGTCCGAATTGATTTTTAATGGCGTGTATCAGGATGGCAATAAAGTTCCGTCCCGTTGGTTGCGTATTTCCACCTGGGTGACGCTGGTTATTTTGCCTGTTTATACGGTTGCTGCCGCAACGGCGCTATGGATGCGGGTGGATGCTTATGGCCTGACGCCATCGCGCATGATTGCCCTTGTCGCGCTTACCTTGACGGCGGCCTATACGGTGTTGTTGTTGGCGGGACTGATCAGCGAGTTTATGGCGCGCCGTTTTACTGGCTGGATGCCGCCTGTGGCAAAACTGAACACGGGTATGGCGTTTGTGTGGATACTCACACTGGTGTTGATGCAGACGCCATTGCTGGACCCCATTGGTGTTTCGGCGCGTAATCAGGCCGGGCGTCTGATTAGTGGTAAAGCTGATCCAGAGACATTTGATTACGGGTTTTTGCGGTTCAAGCTGGGCCGTCCCGGTGCGCAAGCTTTTGAACAGATTTCTGAACTGGACGATCCAGCCTTTCAGGCTGGTATTGCCCGCGCCAAAGCGGCTGAAAACTATTGGAATTATAAAAACCAAACAGGTGACCAGGATGTCAACGAAATTAGCCCTGAAACGCAGGCCGTTATAGAGGTAAACGCCCTTTTGGCATCAACAGGTATGACCATGGAAAACGCTACCCAGTTTAACTATGGCGCATTGGCGTACGGACATGGTGATGCAGGGGGAAAAGCCCTGGATGCCCTTGGGCAATGGGCTGAAGAAACTGTGCCAGATGATAGTGGTCCTGTGCGTATATTGCGTGCTCGTATTGGTCAGGGCATTGTTGCGGCGCAATTGGCAAAATCGCTGGCGGGTTGGCAGTTAGCACATGAAGCTGCTCAGAAATCCGCTGAGGAATTTAATCTCAATATCAATTCATTACATTGGGAAGTGGGACGGCTTGGTGAACTGGCTGGCGAAGACCGGGCTGTCCGTGAATTATTTGAACAAGCTACACAGAACCAGGATAATATTCCTTCTGCCGAGGCCATGCTGGCATTATTATATGCCAATGCCCGGGTGGATGAGATGGATGAAAAGCATTTGATTGCACTTAAATCGCTGTTGGGTGATGCGCCCTGGTTTGACCCGCAAAAAATAGGCAAGTTTGCTGAACAGAATGCCTGGTTGATTGTAATGCACGCTAACCATGATCCAGATTTTCAGGGAAAAGTGTTAAAAGCTATAGAGCCCCGCGCTCTGGCAGGTGAATTTGATGGACGGCGTTATGCGCTTCTTTATGACGCGCTGGCACGCACTCGGGGACAACCACAGCGCTATGGCACAAAGTTATTGTGTGAAGAGGGGCGTTGGGTAGCCGATATTACTGAATATCCCGAAAACCTTGATGCACGCCGGGTGCAAATAGGCTTGCCTCCGTTAGCGCAGTCACTGGAACGGGAAAATATTCGGTTTGGTGAGTGTATGAACTAGGGTTGTAAACTCTGATGCTTCATACCAAATGTGAGGAAGATTTGAACTACGCCAAGTATAGAAACCCCAAAAAAGCTAAAGCAATGACAAAGATGACGGATACCCACGATACCAACAACCCGGCGCCTGTTTCACCCCAAACAGACCTGACAGCGCACGCCGTCAGTGACAGGTCTCTGTTACCTCCATGGCCACAAGATTTTGAAGAGGCCGTTTTTGCTATGGGATGTTTTTGGGGGGTAGAGCGCCTGTTCTGGCAAGCGCCAGGCGTCTGGGTTACTATGGCGGGATATGCAGGCGGTGATGATCTTGCGCCAACTTATAAATCCGTGTGTACCGGTGAAACCGGCCATGCAGAGGTGGTCCGGGTGATTTATGACCCGACAGTCATTACCTATAAACAGTTATTGCAAATGTTTTGGAACAATCACAACCCAACGCAGGGCATGCGACAGGGAAATGACATTGGCGCGCAATACCGGTCTATAATTTTTGCCAATAGCGACGAACAAATGACACTTGCGCAATCCACAAAAGAAAGCTTTCAGGAACAGCTTGACGCTAAAGGAATGGGGGAAATTACCACACGAATTGTGGCGCCCGCCCCCTTTTATTATGCCGAGGATGATCACCAACAATATCTGGCCAAAAATAAAGATGGTTATTGTGGGTTGAAAGGTATTGGGGTACCGTGCATCATATAAGGCCACTATTTTTATAAGGAGATTGAGTTGAGCGTTTACCCGTCATTGAAAGACCCGGCATATCTGGAAGAACTATTTTTAAGATTCCCTCGTGGAACCGGGCCATTAATGGCGTTTCATGATGCGCTTTTGCGTAATGATGACAGTCCGCTCTCTATTGCTGAAAGAGAGATCATTGCGGCACTGGTTTCGGGCGTTAACGCTTGTTCTTTTTGCTATGGGGCGCATAAAGCCATGGCTATGGCGTTTGGCCTTCCAGAAGAAACCATTATTGCATTGGTTGACGATATTGACACCGCGCCAATAGATGAAAAACTCAAACCATTATTACACTATGTTCACAAGCTGACCCTGACACCTTCAAAAATGGTGCAAAGCGATGCGGACGCTGTGTTTGCTGCTGGATGGCCAGAAGAAGCCTTGCATGATGCGGTACTGGTATGTGCGCTTTATAATTTCATGAACCGGGTTCTTGATGGTTCTGGTATAAAGCCAAAGCCAGTTTTTGATAAACCGGATGCGGCGTCATTAAAAACCAGACGGGAAAGTTCTTATACTGGCTGGGCGCGCAAGGCAGGTATTATTTCCTAGGCCATGCTTATCCAATTGCTCAACCGCCACCGTCGTTTGGTACAGGCGCTTTTCTGGCTAACCCTGCTTATCGTGCTGGGCTTATCCTTGAAACCTTATTCGGGTGACACATTCAATTTTCATATTTCAGACAAGGTCGGGCATTTTCTGGCCTACCTTGCGCTAGGTGGTTTGATGGGCGTGGGCTGGTCTATCAGGGGCATGCGTCCGTTTTTGGCCGGGCTTTTTGCCTTGATCGTTCTGGGCGGGGGCATTGAAATCCTACAGGCGACGCACTGGATCGGTCGCACGGCATCATGGCTTGATCTCTTGGCTAATGCTTTTGGCGCAGCTTCAGGTCTGGCAGTCAGTTATAGACTTCACACCTAGGGTGTTTTGCCGGTAATGCTGATGGCCCCGGTTTCAGTGAGCACCCAATCAAGTCCCTGATCGTTACTATCGGTCGGCACTTTGGATATTTGCTGGGCAGCATAACCAATACCAACCGCACACAAATGCGGATTGGCTGCTCTCATGGCCTTTAAGGTGCGGTCATAATAGCCACCGCCATAACCCAGGCGTCGCCCCTTTTTGTCAAATGCCAGCAACGGCACCAGGACTATTTCCGGCACCATAGGTGCGGCAGTGGGTAAGGGTTCTTCAACATCAAACCTGCCAAAGTTCAATTCATCACCCGGGCTCCAGGCACGAAATTCCAGAGGTGTGTCGTTGCCGACCATCACGGGCAGGCACAATTGCGTACCGCGTGATTTCAGTTTTTCCATTAAGGCCGCAGGGTCAATCTCGCTTTGAATGGCGGAATAACCGGAAATGGCTAATCCCGGACGGGTCAGCAATTCAGCTGGAAAGCGCGCCGACAATTGTGTGCCGGAACGCGGGTAGAGCGATTGCAATGTAACCCGCTTGCGCTTCATCCGTGCTCGAAGATCAGATTTTTCGTTGGAATTAAAAAAAGACATAGTTGGCGGCTCCACAAGCACCGTTGGGGCGTAAATGCCCTGATGACCCAAAAGTTCAGGTGGGCGCAGCATAAAAGAGACCACGGTCTCAATCAGAGGACGCTCCCTCAGGAGACGATACGGTCGCCGGGATTGTACCCCTGACGCGCGCCGCAGACA